>CAZGEJ010000080.1:430-4244 GCA_964524885.1 uncultured Binatia bacterium (SeqCode) | reverse complement strand
CCCGGAGTGTCGAGTTGCACTCGACACCGCCCGGCGCCCGGCGCCGGGCGCACCCGCCTCCATCCTTTCCGCGATGCGCAGGAAATCCGATGAGCGACGCGTTTGAGAATGCTTGCGCCGCGTCGTCGTCCACTTGCGGCGGGCCCGCCGAGTACAACTCGGCGCTCCAGGGCGCTGCGCGCCCCGTTGCGTCGAGCTATCGAGAAGATTCCTGAGCGACCCGGAGTGTCGAGTTGCACTCGACACCGCCCGGTGCCCGGCGCCGGGCGCACCCCGCCTCCATCCTCCCCGCGATCCGTAGGAAAGTACCTCCGATCGCGGTGCGAGAATTCTCGCGATGCATCTCCGTCCGCCCGCGACGCGCCCGCCGAGTACGACGCGGCGCTCCAGGGCGCTACGCACCCCTTTTCATCCACCATCGGGCGACGGACGGTTTCGTCCACTGCGTGGCGAGAGATCCATGTTGATCGCGGCCGAAGCGTTGGTGCAGGTCCGGCAGGATGGCGGCGAGGTGGTGCATCTCTTCGAAGCAGTGGCGCAGCAAGGCGAGGCCGATGCGGTCGCTGACCAAACGGCGCCGCGGCGTGGGGCGATTGAGGCAGGTCGTGAGCAGCGGCCCGACGATGGGGAGGGCACTGTGGAACTCGCCGAGGTGGAAGCGGCTGTGCATGGTGCAGCCGCCGGCATCATTCTCGATCCAGTGTACGAGTTTGCCGTGCTCGATGCGTTCGGCGCGCAAGGACACTCTGGCGCAGACCGCGGTGCCGAGGGCGTCGACGCGGGCCTCGTCCATACCGAACTGCGCCGGCGGGACGAAGGCGATGGCCAAACGGGTCATTTGAGGGCCGATGAATTCGTCGACGGCGCTGACGTTGCCGACGAGACGGACTTGAGCCCTGCCACTACAATTGTGGCAGCCTTCCCGGCGGTCGCGGCGGCTTGGATGCCGGGGGCGTGACTCAGTCGTTGAGCGCGCGCAGGCGGCTGACCTTGGTGTTGCTCGCGGCGTTGCCCCGCACGAACGACGCGTAGCGCCCTTCCCAGCAGCCGCCTTCACTGTGGATCAGCTGCGCGCGCAGGGGGCTCGGCGCCACTGCCAGCGGAAAGGCGCCGAGATCGGGGAGGTTGCCGCCACCGGCGGAGCCGAGCGTGCCGATTCGGCCGCGCCCGACGATCCGGATCATGGCCGCCCCCGCGGTTGCGCCGCGGCTGCGCAGGACGACCCGGCGTACGCCCGATTGGGAGAGTTCGTGGTCGGCGAATTCGAATCCCTGCTGCCGTCGCCGCCAGCCTTCTCCGCCGGCGAGCGAGGCGCCGAAGACCAGAGCCCCACTGCCGTCGTAGACACAGAGCGCGTAGCTCGTAGTCGCCACCGGATCGCCGAAGTCGGCCAATGCCGTACCCTCACCGTACCGCCAGGTGAACTCGACCCGGTCCTTCCGGTCGTATCGTCCCTGCCAGTCGTCGATCGTCAGCCGGCCGCGCCGCGGCTTCTGCTGCTGGCGGCATTGCGCCTGCGGCACCGGCGGACAGGTCATCGCGGGACTCGGCGTCGGTGGCGGCGGTGCCGTCGGCGTCGCTGTCGGCGTCAGCTCGAGAAGGGAGCAAGCCAGAACCGCGTTCTTGCCGATGCCGTAGTCGGAGAGCGTGCGATTGTCTTCGAGAAGCTGATCGCCGAAGCGAAGCACGATCTGCTCCACGGGGAGGCCTGTCTGGTCCTGGATCTTCGCCTTGACGTTGTCGATCGTGTCGGCCGGTTCGACGTCGAGCGTGATCGTCGTCGTGTCCGGCAGGGACACGAAAATCTGCATCGCCTGTGCTGGTGAAGACGCGGCGAGGATGGCCAACACGAGGGCGGCGAGCGGGAGAAGGATGCGGCGGGCGACGTGCATGGCAGCCTCTTCGAGCCGGGAATGGGGTTCGGTCGCACTCTTGCTACGCCCGGCTCCAGCCGCGTCGTAGTCCCAGAGGTGTTGACCCACAAGTACCGATCCGCCTGCGGCGCGGAATTTGAGGAATTCTTGAGGGCTGGGGCGTAGTTCCGCCGGCGGATCGGCGGTCGTGACCGGCGCAGCTCTAGGCTAGGATGTAGCGATGCGCATGCGACTGGCGTTCGTGCTTTGGGTCTGCGGGATGCCGGGTGTCGTCGTCGTGACGCTGGCGTTGGTGCGGCAGATGCCGCCACTGCCCGAGCCCGTGCCCATATGGGTGGTGCCCCTCGCTGGTATGGTGCCCAGCGCGTTGTTGCTCGGCGTGGCGTCGGCGGTGGGTGTGCGGCTTGCGCCCCTCGTCGGTCTGGAGGCGGTTGGGTTCGCCGCGCTCGCCGATCGACCGTCGCGGCTGCATTGGCCGCGTGCCGGCGTGTTGCCGGCGCTGCTCGGTGGTGTCATCGGGAGCGCCGTCATCGTCGCCTTCCAATTTGGGAAGCCGGAATCTCTGGCTCCGCTCGACGCCGCCCCGGTGCTGCCTCTCGTCGCGCGCGTCCTCTACGGCGGCATCACCGAAGAAATCCTGCTGCGTTGGGGGTGGATGACCTTCCTCGTCTGGCTGGGCTGGCGCACCGTGCAGCGCGGGCGAGGTCGCCCGTCGCCGGCTGTCGTGTGGGTGGCGATCGCCGCGAGCGCCGTCACGTTCGGCGCGGCGCACTTGCCGGCTGTCGCCGCGGTGGTCGGCGTACTGACGATGGATGCCGTGGCATACGTCGTCGTCGCCAATGCCGCTTTCGGGCTCATCGCCGGGTGGCTGTTTCTGCGCTACGGCCTCGAGGCATCGATCGGGGCGCACATGCTGGCCCATGTCGGCGCCGCGGCGGTGTTGTCGCTCCTAGGCAGCTGACGCCCCCGGCGATACGCAGTGCGTGTGGCGCGGCGCCGCGAAGCGGGCGTCTCGTTGCGTGGGAGTTTAGAGACGATCGCGGCCCTTGCCATCGCCTGTTTTCTGGCATTCACTGCGACCATGGAATTGCTGGAGCGCATCACCATCGAGGCCGGGAAGTGTGGGGGTAAGCCGTGCGTCCGCGGCTATCGGATCCGCGTTCGTGACGTGCTCGAGCTCCTCGCTCAAGGTGCTTCCGCCGCAGAGATCCTGCAGGATTACCCCTTCCTCGAGGCGGACGACATCCGCGCCTGCCTCCATTTCGCGGCGGTCCAAAGCGACGCTCTCGTCGTGCGCGCATCGTGAAGTGGCTCGTCGACAACCAACTGCCGCTCGCACTCGCAACCCTTCTCCGAGAACAAGGAGAGGACGCTGTTCACGTCCTCGAGGTCGGGCTGGCACAGTCCGACGATTCGATCCTGTGGCAGCGCGCCTTGGACGAGGGTCGGATCGTCGTGACCAAGGACGATGACTTCTCGCACCTGCTGGTGCGGTCGGGTACAGGCCAGGTCGTCTGGGTGCGCCTCGGGAACTGCCGCAACGAAGTATTACTGGCTGCCTGGCGTGAATCGTTCGCGAGACTCCGCTCCGCGCTTTCGTCGGGACAGGGTCTGATCGTCTTGGTCTGACAGCAGCGTCTTGCATACCGGCTGCTTAGAGAACTCCTGGGCCACCTGGAGTGTCGAGTTGCACTCGACACCGCCCGGCGCCCTGCGCCGGGCGCAGCCCGCCACCAACCTCCCCGAGATGCGCATGCGATCCGATGAGCGTCGCGTCCGGCAATGCTTGCGAAGCGTCGTCGTCCGCTTGCGGCGGGCCCGCCGAGTGCAACTCGGCGCTCCATGGCGCTACGCGCCCCGTATCGTCTAGCTATCGAGAAGATTCGGAGTGTCGAGTTGCACTCGACACCGCCCGGCGCCCTGCGCCGGGCGCAGCCCGC
>CAZGEJ010000080.1:0-330 GCA_964524885.1 uncultured Binatia bacterium (SeqCode) | reverse complement strand
CACCAACCTCCCCGAGATGCGCATGCGATCCGATGAGCGTCGCGTGCGGCAATGCTTGCGCCGCGTCGTCGTCGACCCGCGGCAGGCCCGCCGAGTACAACTCGGCGCTCCAGGGCGCTACGCGCTCCTTTTCGTCGACCGTTGTCGGGCGACGGCGGGTCAGGACCGATTCGGGGAACTGCTGCGGAAGGGGAAGTGGTCGCACCTGGATTCGAACCAGGGACCTCCTGCATGTGAGGCAGGCGCTCTAACCAACTGAGCTATGCGACCGTGACCGCCAAGGGCCAAGGGCCAAGGGCCAAGGGCCAAGGGCCAAGGGCCAAGGGCCAA
>CAZGEJ010000079.1:0-6749 GCA_964524885.1 uncultured Binatia bacterium (SeqCode) | reverse complement strand
GCGCCACCTCGGGCTGCCGTTGCTCGCCAGCATCGGCGACATCGACCGGAGGTAGTCCTCTGTCCGGCACGAAGCGCGCACGCGGGAGCCGAGGCGCGTGCGCATCGTCGGGCGTCGCGCGAGCCGCGGTCGTATTGGCCCTGGGTGTCCTCGCCCTGTCGGCGCTGGCGCAGCCGAGTTCCGCGGCAGCGACCCGCAGCATTCAAGTTGGCGATTTCGCCGTCGAAGTCCCCAAGGAATGGAGGACGAGCGCCGACTACGGGCACCAGTCGCGCATCGTCGACGCGGCAGCCGCCGAATTCGGACGGGCGTTCCGGCTGAGCGGCGTCAACTTGGCCAAGCTTCGCATCCTCGACACGGCGCCCCCTTCCACGCGCGTCGTGCTCGCCTTGGGCCGATCGGACGACGGTGCCAGCCGCCTGCTGAGCAAAACGCTCGGTCGGGTCTTCGACGAGTATCCCGCATCGATCGCCACGCTCGACGGGCCGCGCCAACACCTCGTCGGCGGTCAACCCGGCTTGGAACTGCGTGCTACCTCGAGTGCCGGCGACGACGTCGACCTCTACGTGTTCACGCTGACTCGTAGTCCGGAGAACGTCGGCGTGATCGCCTTCTGGGATGCGACCGGGGCGACCGAACGGCTCGGTCGCGAGGCGCGGCACGCAGTACTCGACTCGATTCGCTTCGGCGATGAAGCGGACCCCGAGGATCAAGCCGGGAGGTCGATCGACTGGAGTTCCTGGCGCTCGGCACTGCGCGACGCCTTATGGGGCAGCGGCGTCGCGAGCACGGCCGGCGACATCGTTCGTCGGGCTCTGCTGCTCATCGTCTTCTTCTGTGTCACCTTCGCCGTGCTCTTGCAGGGCACTTATGTCGCCTTGCGCCGCATGGCGCTGGCGCAGCGCCAAAAGCGCGGCGAAGAAGACCCCAACCGCCCGATCGAACACGGCGAACTCCTCCTGCGCCAGGAGACGATCATTCTCGGCTGTGCCCTAGCGAGCATCAGCCTCACCGCCTGGTTGGTGTACGTCCTCGCCGGCTGACGCCGGTCGTCGCGGCCTTCGTCAACTTCCAGATGTTCTCCGCCGGCCAACGGCGGGCCCAATCGCGGTCGATGTAGTCGGGATAAAACGCCTTGGCGCGCGGCTTGGGACGGATCTCGATCAGGTCCTCGACGACGAAGCCGTGACGCCGGAACAGCCGGATCCACTCGCCGTACGGCAGTTGGTAGATCACCTGGATCGAGTCTTCGATGCGGTGCATGCCGAAGTAGTCGCGCGCCAGCCTGGCGTCGATGACGTCGGCGTCGTGGTCCCAGCACACGTCGCGCAGCGGACTCGACTGACAGAACGCGAACAAGCCGCCGGGACGCAACAAGCGGGCCACCTCGCGGACGGCCGCTTCGGGCGGCACGAAGGTCATCGCGCCGTGATCGCAGAACACGATGTCGAAACTCGCGTCGCGACAAGGAACGTTCTCGGCACTAGCGAGCAACAGCGGCACCTCGACGCCGGCGCGTCGCATGAGGGTCCGCGCGTGGTCGAGTTGGCGATCGGACAAATCGAGCGCGACGGCCCGCGCTCCGTCTTGCGCCAGAGCGATCGACCACTGCGCCGCGCCGCAACCGATCTCGAGAATGTCCTTGCCGTGCACCTCGCCGAGCACGTTCAATTCCGCCTCGGGAGTGCGCCACACGCCCCAAGCGCGAGGCGCCCGGCGCAGACCGACGCCGTGGTCACGCTGGTAGTCGTCGCTCCACTCGTTCCAGCAACCTCGGTTCTTGCGATTCTCGCTGCGGCGATTCCGTTGGGCCATCGTCATCCCTCCACGCCCGAGGTATCTCGGAATCCACCCGGCCGAAGCAAGCCCGCAGCCACGATCCTGGGGCTCGCCTCCACCTCGATGCCCGGCTTGCAGCGCACGGCGTCCTGGGCGAGGTTGCGGGCATGAGTCGCTCTCGGCCGGACGCCGCCATCGATGCGGCGGTGACGCACGCGCTGGCACGCGAACGGCTGCGCAACGTTCGCTTCATCAATCTCGCCCGCCTCGGCACCCTGGCGGCGATCATCAGCCTCGAAGGCGTCTTCCACTTCAACAACGTCGGCTACGTCGGCGGGTCGCTCGGCATCTACGCCGGCTGGTTCGCGGCAGCACTCGTCGCCCACCTCGCGGCCGAACGTTCGCCGCGCTGGGCCCACGCCTCGGGCTTCTTCACGGCCCTGGTCGACATGCCGCTCCTCTTCCTCATCATCCGCCAGGTCGGCAGCCAATTGGCCGACCAAGGCTATCCTGAAGACACGCGGGCGACCGCGGCGGCCGTTTCGATTTTCTACTGCGTCATGGTCGTGCTCGGCGGCGCCTTGCTCGACCGGCTGCACGTCCTCGCCGGCGGCGTTCTCGCCTTGGTCCTCGTCGCGCTCCTACAACGCCACGCCGGCTTGGCGACGCCCGTCACCGCCTTCACCACCGTCGCCCTGCTATTCGCCTTGGCGGTCGCCATCGCCATCGGCCGCCGCAGCCTCAGCCTGGTGGCGGCCGTCACCGCCGAGGAGCTGCAGCGCCAACGCCTCGGACGCTACTTCTCGCCACAGGTCGCCGCCCGCCTCGCCGAACAAGGAGACCTCGCCGGGCATGGCGAATCCCACGAGGTCACCGTGCTGTTCAGCGATCTGCGCAACTTCACCGCGCTCGTCGAGACGCTGCCCGGACCCGCCGTCGTCTCGTTGCTGAACGAGATCGACGAAGTCTTGGTCGAGGAAATCTTTCGCCACGGCGGCACCCTCGACAAGTATCTCGGCGACGGCATCATGGCCTATTTCGGCGCCCCGGCTCCGCAGAGCGACCACGCCGCGGCCGCCTTGCGCTGCGCCGCCGCGATGCTCACCGCCTGCGAAACACTCAATACACATCGGCTGCAGCGCGGCGAGCCGGCCCTGCGCATCGGCATCGGCCTGCACACCGGCCGCGTCGTCATGGGCGACATCGGCGCCGCCCGCCGGCGCGAGTTCACCATCGTCGGCCACACCGTCAACCTCGCGGCGCGCCTCGAACAACTGACCAAGGAGCACGGCGTGCCGGTGCTGCTCTCCGAAGACACCTACCACGCCGCGGCCGGCGCCGTGCCGCTGCGCGAGGTCGCCACGACGCTCATCCGCGGACAGTCCACACCCGTGCGCATCTTCACCCTGGACAACGTTCCAGTCTGAATCACCGAGATTCGCTCATGCCCGTCACCAAGCTGCTCATCGCCAATCGCGGCGAGATCGCCATCCGTATCGCCCGCGCCGCCGCCGACCTCGCCCTCCCCTGCGTCGCCGTGCATTCCATCGACGACGCAACCTCGCTGCACGTCGGCGCCGCCGATGAGTCCGTCGCTCTCCCGCTCGAAGGACCCGCCGCGTATCTCGACGGCACAGCTCTCATCGCCATTGCTCAGTCGACGGGCTGTGATGCCGTTCATCCCGGGTATGGCTTTCTCGCCGAAAGCGCCGACTTCGCCGCCGCCTGCGATGCCGCCGGCCTGACCTTCGTCGGCCCCGACGCCAAGACGCTCGCCACCCTCGGCGACAAGGCACGTGCCCGCCAACTCGCGTCCTTGTGGGAGGTTCCGGTTTTGCCCGGCACCGCGGGTCCAACCTCGCTCGAAGAAGCGCAGCGCTTCATCGCCAAGCACGGTCTGCCGGTGATGGTCAAAGCGATCGCCGGCGGTGGCGGTCGCGGCCTGCGCCGCGTCGATACCGCCGAGGCACTGGCCTCGGCGTACGCCCGCGCCCGATCCGAGGCCGGCAGCGCCTTCGGCGTCGACACCGTCTACCTCGAGCGAGCCATGTCGCGCCCGCGCCACGTCGAGATCCAAATCGTCGGTGACGGGCGCGGCGCCGTCCGCGCCCTCGGCGAGCGTGAGTGCACGCTACAACGCAATCATCAGAAGGTGGTCGAGATCGCCCCGTCGCCTAGCCTCTCCGCCGACGTGCGTCGGCGCCTGTGCGACTATGCCATGAGGCTCGCCCAAGCCGTCACCTACCGCGGGCTCGGCACCTTCGAGTTTCTCCTCGCCGGCGACGAGATCGCCTTCATCGAAGCCAACCCCCGCCTGCAGGTCGAGCACACGATCACCGAGGAAGTCTTCGGCGTCGACCTCGTCGCCACCCAGCTGCGCATCGCCGGCGGCGCCTCGCTGGCCGAACTCGGACTCGCCCCTGAGGTCGAGCGCCTACCGCGCGGCCGCGCCATGCAGTTGCGTCTCAACCTCGAGCGCATGGCGAACGACGGCAGCGCCGTGCCGGCCAGCGGTACGCTCACGCGCTTGCGGCTGCCGGGCGGACCGGGCGTACGCGTCGACACGTATGGTTATGGCGGCTACACCAGCAACCCACGTTTCGATTCGCTGCTCGCCAAGGTGATCGTCCACACGCCTTCCGATTCGTTTGCAGCACTGGTCGGCCGGGCGCAGCGTGCGCTCGACGAATGCGTCATCGATGGGGTGGCAACCAACCTCGACTTCCTCCGCGGCTTGCTGCGCCAGTCGGAGATCGCGGCCAACCAAGTCGACACCGACACCATCCGCCGCCTGGCGCCCAAGATCACAGCCGAGGTGTCCCAACCACGGCGTTGGCACACGACGTCCGACGTCGCTCCCTCGGCGACGGGATCGTTGGCCGGCGCGCAGATCGACCATCGCGATCCGCTGGCGGTGCTCGAGCACGGCAAGCGAACGGCACCTGCAGACACGGCAGTAGAGGCGCCCGACGACGGCAGCGTCGTGGTGCGCACACCGCTGCAAGGAACGGTGGTGGCGGTCGAAGTCGCGCCGGGCGCAACGGTGCATGCGGGCCAGTCGCTGCTGATCGTCGAAGCGATGAAGATGGAGCACTTGATCGCGGCACCGGTCGGCGGCGTGGTCGAACGCATCACCGTCGGCGCCGGCCAGACGGTGCTCGCCGACAGTCCTCTCCTGTATCTCCGTCCCGATGCTTCCGTCGGCGCCATCGCCACCGAGGAAGAGGCAGTCGACCTGGATCACATTCGACCCGACCTCGCCGAAGTCATCGAGCGTCATTCCTACGGACTCGATGCACGGCGGCCCGAGTCCGTGGCGAGGCGGCGTGCCACCGGGCAGCGCACGGCGCGCGAGAACATCGCCGACCTGTGCGACGAGGGCAGCTTCGTCGAATACGGCGCTCTGGTCATCGCCGCGCAGCGACGACGGCGCCCCGAGCAGGAGTTGATCGAGAAGACTCCCGCCGACGGACTGATCACCGGCGTCGGCCGCATCAACTCCGCCCTCTTTCCACGCGAGGAAACGCGCAGCGTCGTTCTCGCCTACGACTATACTGTGCTCGCCGGCACCCAGGGCCTGCAGAACCACCGCAAGAAGGACCGCATGTTCGAGCTGGCGCACGAACAGAAGCTGCCGGTCGTCTTCTTCACCGAGGGTGGCGGAGGCCGTCCTGGAGATACCGACGGCATGGGCGTCGCCGGGCTCGACTGCATGGCGTTTCGGCTGTTCGCCGAACTGAGCGGCGAGGTGCCGTTGATCGGCATCAACGCGGGGCGCTGCTTCGCCGGCAACGCGGCACTGCTCGGCTGTTGCGACGTCATCATCGCGACACGCGACTCCAACATCGGCATGGGCGGCCCGGCGATGATCGAGGGCGGCGGACTCGGCGTGTTCCGGCCGGAGGACGTCGGGCCGATCGAGGTGCAACGCGCCAATGGCGTGGTCGACCTCGTCGTTGCCGACGAAGCCGAGGGTGTCCGCCGCGCCAAGCAATACCTCGGCTACTTCCAGGGCGACGTGACGGAATGGACCTGCCGCGACCAGCGACTATTGCGCGCGGCGATTCCGGAGAATCGCTTGCGCGTGTACGACGTGCGGCGGGTCATCGAGACACTCGCCGACGACCACTCGGTATTGGAGCTGCGGCGCGACTTCGGCCTCGGCATGGTGACGGCATTGGCGCGTATCGAGGGACGCGCGCTCGGCATCGTCGCCAACAATCCGACCCACCTTGCGGGAGCCATCGACAGCGACGGCGCCGACAAGGCGGCGCGCTTCCTGCAGCTGTGCGACGCCTTTGGCTTGCCCGTGCTGTTCCTTTGCGACACGCCGGGCATCATGGTCGGCCCCGAAGCCGAGAAGACGGCGACGGTCCGGCATGCGGCGCGCCTCTTTCTCGTCGGCGCCGCGCTGCGCGTGCCTTACTTCACCATCGTCTTGCGCAAAGGCTACGGCTTGGGCGCACAAGCGATGGCGGCGGGCAGCTTCAAGTCGCCGCGCTTCACCATGGCATGGCCGACCGGTGAGTTCGGCGGCATGGGCCTGGAGGGGGCGGTGAAGCTCGGCTTCCGCAAGGAGTTGGCTGCGATTGCCGACAGCGACGAACGACGGCGTGTCTTCGACGAGATGGTGGCGCGCCTGTACGAGCACGGCAAAGCCACCAACATGGCGTCACACTTCGAGATCGACGGCGTCATCGACCCGGCGGACACGCGGCGGACCATCGTGGGTGCCTTGCCGCCCGGGCGTCCAGCACGCGGCGAGCGGCGCCGCTGGGTGGAGGCGTGGTGAGAGGAGAGGGCCAAGGGGATGGGATGCCTAGGTGAGGAGAGGGCCAAGGTTCAAGGGCCAAGGGCCAAGAACTCCATGACGTCGCGGCTTGCGAGCCGCGGGCATTTCTGATCCCCAAACTATCTTGGCCCTTGGCCCTTGGCCCTTGGCCCTTGGCCCTTGGCCCTTGGCCCTTGGC
>CAZGEJ010000078.1:4560-7359 GCA_964524885.1 uncultured Binatia bacterium (SeqCode) | reverse complement strand
GCCGACGAGCAACACGCCCTTGGGGATGCGACCACCGAGCTTGGTGAACTTCTTCGGGTCCTTGAGGAAGGCGATGATTTCTTCGAGTTCTTC
The DNA here is from genome assembly GCA_964524885.1 of uncultured Binatia bacterium (SeqCode). GTDB lineage: Bacteria > Desulfobacterota > Binatia > HRBIN30 > HRBIN30 > CALJUJ01. Next base: position 7,266 of record CAZGEJ010000078.1, on the reverse strand, counting down.
TTTGGCTTCCTCGACGCCCGAGACGTCGGAGAAGGTGACGCGGGTGGTATTCTCGTTGAGGAGCTTGGCGCGGCTCTTGCCGAATGACATCGCCTTGCCCCCGCCCACCTGCATCTGGCGCATGAAGAAGACCCACACGCCGATGAGCAGGAGCATCGGGAACCATTGCACCAAGAAGACGACGTACCAGGGGTCGCCGTCCTCCGGCTTGGCCTCGATGCGCACGCCCTTCTCGCGCAGCGCCTGGACCAAGCTGGGGTCTTCCGGGGCATAGGTGCGGAAAGCGTCGCCGTTGAGGTATTCGCCCTGGATGCTCTGCCCCTGCATCGTCACTTTCTTCACGTCGCCCTGTTCGAGGGCGGCGACGAAGTCGCTGAAGACGATGTCGGGGTCGCGGCTGCGCTGGGTGTTGACCACGTTGACGAAGAGCAACAGCACGAGCACGAGCACGAGCCAGAGCGCAGCATTTCTCGAGAACTGATTTGCCATAGATTTCGACGGGTCGGAACCCGACGGCGACCCTAACACAGCGATACCGCACCAGCAACGCCAGATCGGCGGGCGGAGAGGCGCAACACCGCGTCGCAGGCTTCGCCGACGAGGGCCAGCGGCGAGCGCGCCACGCCGACGACCCAGACGATCTCGCCGGCACAGTCGACGACCGGCCAGGTGGCGCGCTCGTCACGCGGAATCCGCCGGTCGACGAAGAGGTCCTGCAGCTTCTTGCTGCCACCGAGACCGACCGGCCGCATGCGATCGCCCGGCCGCGGCACGCGCACGTACAACGGCGCCGGCAGAGCGGCGACGTCGAGCCGACATTCCCAGGCCGCCTGCGCCCGCCGGTCCTCCGGCTGCGCCGGGATGGTGCTGCAAACCATACTCCAGCCGGCGAACAGCTCGACCTCGCCATCCGGCGGCAGCAGCACGGGCACGATGGCTCCGACCTCGACGCCGCCAGCGGCGGAGGCCAAGGTGAGCAGACCGCTGCGCCGGCGCGCCACCCAGCCGCCCGGCAGCGAGACGCCACGCGGCACGTCGTCCCCGCCGACGAGATGGACCAGGGCCTCGACGTGCGCCGCCGAGATGTCGCGCAGACCGCGCTCGCCGGCCCAGGCGACGAGGATGCGGCGCAATACGGGCTCCGGTTGGGCACCCAAACCGACCAGCGACAGACCCTCGGATTCTTGGCGAACCTGTTCCAGGCGCCGGCGCGCCAACCCGTCGAGCCACTGACCGTCGCGCCAGGCCAGGTCAGCCGTGCCGGCGAGTGACCGCCGCACCTGAGGCTGGAGGGCTTCGAGAATCGGCAGCACGTCGTGGCGCACGCGATTGCGCAGAAAGCGCCGGTCGGCGTTGCTCGTGTCGAGTCGGTAGGCGATGCCCCGCTCGTCGAGGTGGCGCCGGAGCTCCTGCCGCGACACCTCGAGCAATGGGCGCACGATCGCCCCACGGCGCGGCCGAATCGACGCCAGCCCGCCGCCCGCGCTACCGCGCAGCAAACGCATCAATACCGTCTCGGCTTGGTCGTCGAGCGTGTGGCCGGTAGCGATGCGCTGCCATCCGCCACGCGCCGCGAGATCCTGCAGGAAGGTGTAGCGCTCGCGTCGGGCGCGCGCCTCGATCGCCCCACCCCGCAGGATTTCGGCGGCGCGCTCGACGTGGAACGGCAAGCCGTACCGTCGCGCCAGCGCGGCGACGAAAGCCTCGTCCTCGTCCGATTCGTCCCCGCGTAACCGATGATTGAAGTGCGCCACGCCGAGCTCGACCCCCCAGCGCTGCCCGAGATGGCGCAGCAAGGCGAGGAGGGCAACCGAATCGGGGCCTCCCGACACCGCGACGAGCACACGCTCGCCGCGCCGGATGAGGCCGCGACGGCGCACCGTGCGCTCGACCTGCTGATGCAATCGCTGCTCGACGGACCGGGACACATCCCAAGTCTGACAGCCAAGACGCCATCCGACAACGCCGGTGTGAACCCATCGGGAGGAGTTCATCCCCGGCGACGCCGATCGAGGCAGACGAGACGGAGCCTGGAGTGAAAGGCATCGCCCCTCCCATCTTGGCCGCGCAACGCCAGTTGCGTGGCCGCGGAGGGCAGTTGGCCGCGGCGCAGGTGGACGAGGAATGGGTCGGTACAGCGACCCGTCTGGGACGCGGCCAGCGGCAGGGACAGGGTGGCGACGGCTTGTTCGAGAGCTGCCGCGTTGCGCGCGCGTTCGCTGGTGCGGTCGCCCGGCAGGGCACGGGGCCACAGCGGGTCGAGAGAGCGGATGCCGGTGGGGCTGCAGGCGGGTAGATCGGGGGCGAGCAGATTGAGGCAAAGGGCGACCTCGATGGCGCACGCGCCCAGGGCGGGGTCGCGGTCGCAGGCGGGATCCTGGTCGCGACACCAGCGTTGGGGCACGTGGCGCGCGGTGGATGCGGGGAGCGTGCCGGCGGCGTACCAGGCGAGAAGGCAGCCGTGGCGACGAACGGAGCGGCGGGCGGAGTTACCGAAGGCGAGGTCGGGAGCGAGGGCGAAGCGGCAGCGCGAGGTCGGGGACGAGGGGCACGCGTCGAAGTCGAGTTGATTGCCGTCGTCGCAGTCCTCGCCGGGGTCGAGGACGCCGTCGCCGCAAGCGGGATGCGGGGTGACGACGGCGGTGGGGCTGGCCGTCGGCGTGGACGAGGCGGTGGGGGACGTCGGCGTGGCGGGGGATGGGGTTT
>CAZGEJ010000078.1:0-4460 GCA_964524885.1 uncultured Binatia bacterium (SeqCode) | reverse complement strand
CGGTCGGGGTTTCGGTCGGGGTTTCGGTCGGGGTTTCGGTCGGGGTTTCGGTCGGGGTTTCGGTCGGCGACGGCTCCCAAGTCGCCGTCGCCTCGGCGCAGAAGAGCACGGGCGAAGCGCCGTGGCGTGGGCCCGGCGGGGCGGCGACGAAATCGAGCTGGTTGTCGCCGCGGGCTCGGCACCCATCGTCCCCGCGCCAGGCCGCACTCGCATTACCCAGTACTGGAGCCGCACCCGCACCGGCGAAGCAATTGGCGGTGCCGTAGCCGACGAAATCGACCCAGCCGGTGGGACAACTTCCCGCCAGCGGCGTCGTCGACGGCACGAGGGCCACCTTGCCCGACGCCGCCCCGAGGGCGAGAGAACCCGTCGCATCGGGCGTCGGCAGCGGCGCGCCACCCGCCGTGCCGCCCGCGAGAGCAACGAGAAAGTAGCCACCGGCAGCGATGACGCCGGAAAGCGGCAGGCTTTGCCAACTCGCGCCGGAGGCATTGGCGTACTGCAGCGACCACCCGTGGAGCGCCAAGGCCGTGCGCGAGGGGTTGAACAATTCGACGAAGTCGGCGGCGTAGGGCGCGCCGGCGTTGCCGCCGCCGCCGTAGACTTGGCTGATGACCGCGGCGGCCGCGGGCATCGGCACGAGGCTGAGAACGAAGCAGGGAATCAGCAGGCCACGAAGGAACTGGTGCATGCATCACCTCCACGCGATGTTCTACGCGCAGCATGCTCCAGTGCGCACCTCAGTCAATATCTGCGTTAAATAACTTTTATAGAACTGGCGCGACGGATCCAGCTGCGACCGCGACGGCACTCCCGGCACGGATCGCGCCACCTTCGGCAACGACGAAGTGTCCGGAACCTTCCGCCTCGATCCCCCACGAATCTCTCGACATGGCTGGAAAACTCCGTGTCCCCGTCCCTCCGTGATGAAAAATCCGGGCAAGCCTCACGCCCCGTCACGGTTGACGAACGAACGTTCGTTCGCTACGGAACGCGACGACGTGGCCAAGATCAGCAATCTCGAGTCCGGGGCTCAGCGCCGCGCCGGCGTCGCCGAGACGCAGCCGACGCGCGAGGTCATCCTCGACACCGCCGAACGCCTCTTCGCCGAACGCGGCGTCGACGGCGTCGCCGTGCGCGACCTGGCGCGCGAGATGAACCTCACCGCCCCCAGCCTCTACAACCACTTCACCAGCAAACAGGACCTCTACGACGCCGTCCTCGAACGCGGCCTCGCACCCATCCTCGAGTTGACTGCGCAGGCCTGGCAACCCAGCGGCTTTCAGTCGGACCAAGTCCGCGCCACTGCCGATCGTCTCGTGCAGCACCTGGCCCAACACCCACACCTGGCGGCACTGCTGCAGCGGGCCCTACTGGAAGACGCCAAGGGCCTCGAGCAACTCATCGATCGGTGGTTCAGCCCGATGTACCGCGGCGGCGTCCTCGCCATCAAAGACACCGCCCAACGCGCCGGTTGGGAGATCGAAGAACTGCCGCACCTCGCCATGGGCCTCTTCGGCATGGTCTTCGCCTACTTCACCAACCTCAAGATCCTGCGCCGGATTTCGATTCGCGCCAGCAACCCCTTGGCGCCCGAAACCCTCGAACACCAGCGCATCTTCCTCGAAAAGGCGATCCATCGCCTGCTCAGCCCGCAACCGGCAAGCGCCGACACGCGCTCGCCCAAGAGTCGCCCCTCATCCACGCCCTCTTAAGGAGCCCTCATGTCCGAATCGCAACAAGGCAAGATCACCGACGAAGGCATCGCCAAGCTCTCCGCTCGTATCGGCAAGGGCTTCGAAGGCCGTCGCCCCTGGCGTACCGAGGTCACCCGCGACGCCATCTACCACCTGGCGCTCGCCATCGGCGACCTCAACCCCCTCTACATCGACGAGGAGTACGCCAAGAAGAGCAAGTGGGGCACGCTGCTCGCCCCGCCGATCATCGTTCAAACGATGGATACGCTGCGCGCTGTCGGCCACTCCGGACTCCCCGAGGGCCTGCCGGGCGTGCACTCCATTTGGACCGGCTCCTACTACGAGTGGGTGCGCCCGCCGATGCTGGGCGACCAGATCCGCGCCGAGTCGTACCTCAAGGAACTGCGCGAGCGCGAGTCCTCTTTCGGCGGCGGCCGCTCCGTCTACCAGACCTACGAGGCCAAGTACTACGACCAGCACGGCACTTACCTGGGCGTCCGCAACGACACCTGGATGCGCGCCGAACGCGCCAAGACGCGCGACAAGAAGAAGTACGGTGAGATCACCCTCGCCAAGTGGACCCCGGCGGACATCGAGCGCTTCCAAGAGGAGTATCGCAACGAAGTCCGCACCACCGAGCGGTACTGGGACGACGTCAAGGTCGGCGACCCGCTCAACCGCATCATCAAGGGCCCGCTGACGCCGACCGCCGAGATCGCTTTCGAGTCGTATTTTGGCGTCTACCTCGTAGGCAACAAGGTCGCCTCGCGTCTACTCGACAAGCACCCTGCCCTGATGCTGCCCAACGAGCAGGGCGTGCCCGAGCCGCCGCAGCGCGTCCACTGGGACAACCACTTCACCCAGAATCTGCTCGGACTGCCCGGAGCCTACGACCTCGGCCCCGAGCGCTGCTCGTGGCTCATCCAAGGCGTGACCGACTGGATGGGTGACGCGGGACGCATCACCAAGATCGACGCCCGTTACCTCAAGTTCAACTACATGGGCGACGTCACCTGGGTCGAAGGCAAGGTGGTCGACAAGTTCGAGGCCGACGGCAAGGGCATGGTGCGCGTCGAGGTGCAGTGCATCAACCACCGCCAGGAAGTCACGGCAACGGCCGTCGCCGAAGCCGAACTACCGAAGCGCTGAGCGAGAACAACGCAAAGCGGAAGGCCCGATCGACCCGGCGCCTTCCGCCTTTCGCGATTCGCCGACTGCGGCGGCGTGCGGGGAGTCCACCTCCCTTCACGCCGTTGTCGTTTCAGGGGCGCGGGGTGACGTTGTCACGCACCCAAGCGACGATGTCGTCGGTCGCCGCGCCGGGCGTGAAGATCTCGCGCACACCCACCCGCTTCAGTTCGGCGATGTCCTCCGGCGGCACGATGCCGCCACCGAAGACCGCGACGTCGCCGAGATCGCGGCGGCGCAATTCTTCCATCACCGCCGGGAACAACGTCAGGTGCGCCCCCGACAGCAGGCTCAGGCCGATTGCATCGACGTCCTCCTGCACGGCGGCTTCGGCGATCATTTCGGGCGTCTGGTGCAACCCGGTGTAGATGACTTCGAAGCCGGCGTCGCGGAAAGCGCGGGCGATGATCTTGGCGCCGCGGTCGTGCCCGTCGAGACCGGGTTTGGCGACGAGAATACGCAGAGGACGATCCATGGGGTCGACCTTTCTCGGCTCAGATCCAGCCCGGATCGCGGTAGACGCCGAAGCACTCGCGGAACACATCCGAAATCTCACCGACGGTGCATTCGGCCTTCACCGCCGCCAGAATGGGCGGCATCAAGTTCGTGCCCTCGGTCGCGGCACGCCGCACCTCGGCTAGGCGAGCGCTGACCGTGTCAGCGTGGCGGGCGCGCTTGCGTTCACGTACCCGCTCGGCTTGGCGCTTCTCGATCTCGGGGCTGATACGCAGCAATTCCGGCAACGGCTCGTCGTCGACCTTGTACTTGTTGACGCCGACCATCACCTTTTCGCAACGATCGAGCTGTCGCTGGAATCGGTACGAAGCCTCGGAGATTTCCTTCTGGGGAAAGCCCAGTTCGATGGCGCGAATGATGCCGCCCATGTCGTCGATCTGGCGGATGTAGTCGTAGGCTTCCGCCTCGATCCGATCGGTGAGAGCTTCCACCGCGTAGCTGCCGCCGAGCGGGTCGACGAAATGCGCGACTCCCGTTTCCTCGGCGATGATCTGCTGCGTGCGCAGAGCGACCAACACCGAGGCCTCGCTGGGCAGCGCCAGAGTTTCGTCCATCGAATTGGTGTGCAGCGACTGGGTGCCGCCGAGCACGCCAGCGAGCGCCTGGATGGCGACGCGCACGATGTTGTTCATCGGCTGCTGCGCCGTCAGGCTGCAGCCCGCGGTCTGACAATGCGTCCGCAGCATCTGCGACTTGGGATTGCGCGCGCCGAAGCGGTCGCGCATCACCGTCGCCCACATGCGGCGCGCCGCGCGCAGCTTGGCGATTTCTTCGAAGAAGTCGTTGTGCACGTTGAAGAAGAACGACAGGCGCGGGGCGAAGTCGTCGACCGCCAGGCCGCGATCGACCGCCGCCTGCACGTAGCCGATGCCGTCGGCGAGCGTGAAGGCCAGTTCCTGCGCCGCCGTCGAGCCCGCCTCGCGGATGTGGTAGCCGGAGATCGATACCGGATGCCAGCGCGGCGCCTCCTTGGCGCAATACTCCATCATGTCGACGACGATGCGCACCGACGGCTCGGGCGGGCAGATCCACTCCTTCTGCGCGATGAACTCCTTGAGC
>CAZGEJ010000077.1:0-7511 GCA_964524885.1 uncultured Binatia bacterium (SeqCode) | reverse complement strand
GCCTGACCTGGTTCCGCCTGCCGCTGTTCGTGTGGGCCCACTACGCCACCAGCCTGATCCAGATGCTCGGCACGCCGGTGATCGCCGTGACGATCCTGATGGTCGGCGTCGAACGCGGCCTCGGTATCGGCTTCTTCGACCCGAAGCTGGGCGGTGACCCGATCCTGTTCCAGCACCTGTTCTGGTTCTACTCGCACCCCGCCGTCTACATCATGATTCTGCCCGGCATGGGCGTGATCAGCGAAGTCATCTGCGCCTTCTCGCGCAAGCGCATCTTCGGCTACAGCTTCGTTGCGGTCTCGAGCTTGGCCATCGCCGGCCTCGGCTTCTTCGTCTGGGGCCACCACATGTTCACCACCGGCCAGTCGATTTACGCGGCGATGGTGTTCTCGGTGATCAGCTACCTCGTTGCCATCCCGTCGGCGGTCAAGGTGTTCAACTGGGCAGCCACGCTGTTCCGCGGCTCGATCTCGTTCGAGGCGCCGATGCTGTTCGCCCTCGGCTTCATCGGCCTGTTCACCATCGGCGGTCTGACGGGGCTCTTCCTGTCGAACCTCGGTGTCGACATTCACCTGCACGATACCTATTTCGTCGTCGCCCACTTCCACTACGTCATGGTCGGTGGCGCCATCATGGCGTACCAGGCCGGCCTGCACTTCTGGTGGCCGAAGATTTTCGGTCGCATGTACCCGGAGAACTGGGCGCGTATCTCGGCTGCACTCATCTTCGTCGGCTTCAACCTGACGTTCTTCCCGCAGTTCATCGTCGGCTACCTGGGTATGCCGCGTCGCTACCACACGTATCCCGACGAGTTTCAGGTCCTGAACGTCATGTCGACGGCCGGCGCCGGTGTGCTCGGCATCGGCTATGCCTTGCCGGCGTTTTATCTGATCTGGTCGCTGTTCTACGGCAAGGAAGCCGGCCCCAATCCGTGGCGGGCGACCGGCCTCGAGTGGAAGACCAGCTCGCCGCCGCCGCTCGAAAACTTCACCGAGCAGCCTATCGTAGAAGAAGACGCGTACGAATACGCCCCGAGGGAGGCCCACAGTGTCTGAGGTCAAAGCATACGTCGCGCACCAGTTCGACGATGCCGAGCAGCAGCAAAGCGCTTCGCTGCTCGGTATGTGGGCGTTCATCGCGCAGGAGATCTTGTTCTTCGGCGGGCTGTTCACCACGTACCTCGTCTACCGCTGGAACTACCCGTCGGCCTTCGTCGAGGGCTCGCATCACCTCGACATCAACCTCGGCGCCTTCAACACCGCCGTGCTCATCGCCAGCAGTTTGACGATGGCCATGGCCGTGCACTCGGCCCAGACCAGTAAGCGGGGCAGCCTCGTCGGCTACCTGATTGCCACCATCATCCTCGGCTCCGTCTTCCTCGGGGTGAAGGTGATCGAGTACTCGCACAAGTTCCACGAACACCACGTGCCAGGCGCGTTCTTCGACGGTCCGCCGAACGTCGAGCTGTTCTTCTCGCTCTACTTCGCCATGACCGGGCTGCACGCGCTGCACATGATCATCGGCATCGTCATCCTGGCGATCCTGGTGTTCCAGTCGATGCGCAACACGTATGGCGCCGCCTACTACACGCCGATCGAAATCACCGGCCTGTACTGGCACTTCGTCGATATCGTCTGGATCTTCCTTTTCCCCCTGCTGTACCTGATCGGTCGGCACTGAGCCGTTACCGGAATCCGCGGAGCGATCGTCCCATGTCCGAGCATCACGCCGCCTCGAGCCACCACATTCTGCCGGTCCGCGTCTACATCGCCATCTTTCTGGCGCTGATGGTGCTGACGGTGATCACCGTCTTCGTCGCCTTCATGGACTTGGGACGGCTGAACGACGTCGTCGCCATGGCCGTCGCCGTCACCAAGGCGTCGCTGGTGATCCTCTATTTCATGCACGTCCGTTACAGCGACGGACTCACCGCCTTCTGGGTCATCGGTGGCTTCGCCTTCCTGGCGATCCTCATCATCTTCACGATGAGCGACTACCTGACCCGCGCCTTCTTGGCGACGTTCGCCCTCTGATCGCGTCAGGCGAAAAGCTTCAAGCAAAAGGCGTACGGCCGGCCCAAGTGGCGCCAGCCCTACGCCTTTTTGCTTTCCGCCTTCAGCCTTACGCCTTACGCTTTCAGCCTTCAGCTTTCCGCCTTCAGGCTCCCGCCCCTTCTCTCAAGCGAAGCAGCCGCCGTCGACGCGGATCTCGGCGCCCGTCATGTGGGCGCCGTCGGCACTCGCCACCATCGCCACCACGCCCGCCACGTCCGCCGGTGCGCCGCTCCCCTTGGGCGCCATCACCCGCTGCACCAATTTCCAGTCGCCGCCCTCGGGCATCTGAAACTGGGCGAAAATCGGCGTCGCGATGTCGCACGGCAACACCGCGTTGGCCCGTACGCCGCGTTTGACGTAGTCGATGGCGATCGACTTGGTCAGCGCCAAGACCCCACCTTTCGACGCGGCATAAGCCCCGGCATACGGTTGGCCATGCACCGCTGCCGTCGAGGCGACGTTGACGATGTTGCCCTTGCTCTCGATCAAATGCGGCAACGCCGCACGACAGGCGAAAAAGGTTCCGGTCAGGTTGATCGCCATGACCCGTTCCCAATCGGCCGTGCGCATCTCGTGCAGGTGGTCGGCCCGCAGAATGGCGGCGACGTTGACCAGGACGTCGAGTCGGCCGAGGCGCGCGACACATTCGGCGACGGTCGCACCGACTTCGGTTTCGTTACTGACGTCGCAACGTCGGGTCGCGACGTCGATTCCTTCGGCGGCAAGCCCATCGCGCAAATCCTGCAAGCCGGTCTCTTGCACGTCGACGGCGAACAGGTTCGCCCCCTCGCGCGCCAAGCGTTCCGCCACACCTCGCCCGATCCCGGAGGCCGCCCCGGTGACGAGCACGACTCGATCTTGAAAGCGTTTCACGCCGCGAACGATAAGCGAGCCCCCCGGTTCTGTGCAATCGATCGAGGCGCCGCCGCAACTCGCTCGAGCTACTCGAACCGGGCAGGCTCGCTGCCCGGAATCTCTCGTCTACGGACGGCAGGTCGCACGTCACCCCTTCAGACGCAGCAGGCCCCGTAGAGGTGCTTCACCGCGGCGGCCATGAAGGACCTCGCGCCGTACCGGGCCTGCCTGGGATGACCTTCGACGAGTTCGAGGCAAGCCCTATCAAGGCCGACCGCGGCAGCGCCCGCCCCCGCCGCCTCGCGCTTCTGGCGTACATGCGCGTCCCAGAGCGCCTCGGCGAGTGTCCGGTTGCCAACGGAACGGGTCCCCGGCACCGTCAGCAGCGTCCCGGCTGGCGTCACCGGATTCACCGCGGCCTTCCCCTTGATCGTGCCGGAACCGGCCCTTAGCCCGTTCTTCCAGGCGTGTGCCGGCGTGTGCCGGGACACCCACCCGAGTGCCCGAGTGACGGCCGAGTGACGGGACACCCACCCGAGAGGAGGATCGTGTGCCGGGACACCCACCCGGACGTAGTCACGCCTCCAGAGGCAGCAGTGCCCGCAGCCCGACGCAGCCGAGCAAGGCGGCCAGCAGCGCCACGGTTCCCAGTGACAGAGACGGTGCCGTCTGTCGCGACCACACTGTGGCGGGGCGACTCAGGACGGCGTCCGTGCAGCCATCGGTGACATAGATCCGCCGTCCAGTGGTCAGGGGTTGGGCGAGTTCGATGAGGAAGCGACCGTCGTCGACGACGACCGACACCACCGCAAGGGGGAAGTCGTCGCCAGCGGGGGGCAGGTCGTGGCAGCTGCCGTTGCTGCCGCAGTCGTAGACGCGCACCGGTTCTGGCGCGCACCCGCTCTCGCCCGCGCCGCAGCCGGAGATGACGGTCGAGCCGTCGAAGGCGCCCGCAGAGATCACCGGCGGCTCCGGCACGGGGCTCGGGGTCGGAGTGACCGTGGGTGTCGGGGTCGCGGTGACCGTGGGGGTCGCCGGCGGCGTGGGAGTTTGCGTCGGGGTGCCCGTCGGCGTGAAAGACGGCGTCGTGGTCGGCGTTGCCGTTGCCGTGCCGGTCGGGGTGGTCGTCGCCGTCGCGGACGGCGCCGCCGTTGGGCTCACTGTCGCCGTCGTGGTCGGCGTTCCTGTCGGGGTAGAGGTCGGCGTGAGGGTCGCTGTATCGGTGGGTGTCCCGGTTGGTGTCGCCGTTGCCGTCGTGGTCGGCGTTCCCGTCGGGGTAGAGGTCGGCGTGAGGGTTGCCGTATCGGTGGGTGTCCCGGTTGGTGTCGCCGTGGTGGTGGCGCTGGCCGTCCCGGTGGGCGTGGCGGTTCCGGTGCTGACTGCCGTCGGGCTCGAAGTGGGCGACGCCGTCGGCAGCGGGGTTTGCGTCGGCGTAGGGGTCGGCGTTTCGGTGGGTGTCTGCGTCGGGGTGTTGGCGGGGTCCGGAGGGAGGAGCGGATCGTCCGTCGCCAGGGTCCAGCGACTCAGCGCCGTGACACCCGAAGCGACGACACAGGCGATGCTCGGATGGCTGGTGTCGAGCGTGCCTCCTTTGTCTTCCCAAGCCGTGCCGTCGTAGCGCCACAGTCGGAGACTGCCGAGGTCGAGTCCGTTTCGCTCGTCGTCGCGAATGCAGAGACTGAGCGTTAGGTCATAGGCGCTGCCGGTCGCGCTGATGTCCCATAGGACCGCGACTGCTTGGGCGGGCTGGCTTGCCCATCCCGTCAGCTTGGCGAACGTGACGGTACCAGGGTCGTCGCTGGTGTCGCGCCGGATCCTGCCGAGCGCCGGCCCGAAGCTGTACGTCGTGCCCTGGGCGAGCATCGACTTCTGCACCCAGTTGCCGTCGGCGTAGCTGCGCTCGAACGCCCCCATGTCGCAGCGCAGGTCGTCGCGGTCCGTGCCGCGCTGATCCGTGGCCGTGCACGTGCCCGCGTTGCCGGCGTCGATTGCCGGGCTGAGGGGGGAAAGGGCGCGGGACGACACGCCGCCGCCGTTGTCGGCCAGCGGCTGCAGCAGCGGATCGCGGCTGATGTTGCTCGCGTCACAGCTGCAGCAATCGCTTTGTACGTCACTGTCTTGGATCACCGGCTCGGAGCAATTCGTAGCGACGCCGGGGAAGTCGTTGCAGCAGAGGTTGTACCACAGGCCGCCGACGGCGTGGTTGCCCCAGACGAGGCTGTTGCGAATGAGCACGGACGCGCCTGCTACCGCGGCCAGGCCGCCGCCGTAGCACGAGGGGCAGTCGACCCCGTTGTCGACCAGGGTGACGTTGTTGAGGGTCATCGAGCTGGCGGTGAGGACACCTCCACCGACCGCCGATGCCGTATTGCCGGTGATCAACACGTTGTTCAGCGTCCAGTTGCCGCCGGGATCGGCGACGCCGACGGCGCCGCCGCTGCTCGCCGAGTTGCCGTGGAAGGTGACGCCGTTCAGCACGACGTTGCCGGTCCAGGCGCCGATACCGCCGCCGGTGGTGGTGCCGTAGTTGTTGACGAAGGTCACTCGCTCGAGGGTGACGGGGTTGGTGCCCTCGATGCACATGCCGCCGCCGATGCCGCCGCTGCCGCCGCGGTTGTGGTTGAAGGTGACGTCGCTCAATGCCGCCGAACCGCCGCTGACGTAGAAGCCGCCGCCGCGCATCGATGCTCGGTTGTCGTTGAAGGCGACGTCCGACAGCGTCATCCAATTCCCCGCCGCGCCGGCGCCGTCGATGGCGCGGTTGTTGGTGAAAACGAGATGGCTGAGCGTGGTCCCGAGCCCGTCGTTGTAGACACCGCCGCCGGCGTTGTCGGCGAGGTTGCCGGTGAAGGTGGAGTTGGTGATCGCCACCGGTGCGCTGCTGTAAATTCCGCCGCCGTTGAAGGCGCGGTTGCCGCTGAAGACGACGTCATTGACCGTCATGGCGCTGTCGGTGAACAGCCCGCCGCCGACCTGCCACGTTTCCGGACTGTAGCCGCCGGTGACCGTGACGCCGTCCAGCGTCGGCGGTGGCAGCCCTGGAATCGCAACGGGGTGGTAGTAGCTGACGACGTGGTAGCTGTTGTTGCCGAGGCCGGTCACCGTGAAGGCGTCGCTCACGACGGGAGACTGGCTGTCGTCGCCGGCGATGTCGCCGCTGAAGATCGTCGGATTGGCCTGCGGGTTGCGCTCGGCGCGCGCCGACTCGTCGCCGGCGAAGCCGCCGTAGACGGCGACGCCCGCGACCAACGGGATCGTTGCATTGCGGTCGCTCGTCGAGGCCGTCGGCTTGTAGACCCCTGCGGCGACCCAGACCTCGTCGTCGGCAGCCACGATCGAGCCGAGCGCATGGAGCAGGCTGCACGGCGTCACCCAGTCCGTGCCGCAGGCGCCCGACGTGGCACCGGATGGCGTTACGCGAACGACGCTTGCGGCGTGTGCCGAGGCAGGCGGCAAGGCCGCGGCGCTGATCATGATGGCGAAAGAGAGGAGTCGACGCGCCCAGGTCTGCCGATCGTACCCGGAGGCGCGGTATCCGCAGCGAAATCGAGGTGAGGTCACGGCGCCTCCCTGGAGTTCCCATGAGGGGTCGGGGGTAGGATTTACCGGGATGCCGCAGCGTACCCGCGGATCGACCTCCTGCCGGTACGTACGGATGTCGGCGGTCCCCGACGGAAAAACTCCGTCGCGGGTTCGGTGCAAGAGTCGAGCCACGGCGCGACCGATGGCGGCCGAACCCGCACCTGCCGCTTGTTCCGAGGCTCCGGAAATGACGGTCGCGGCTCTCTGCTGCCTTCGGCGTCGTAGTCGTGAGACCAACCCAAGCGGGTGAGGATCGGGCGCTCTAGGTTGTCGGCGTCGAGTTCAGCCTGGGTGAGCTGCTCGATGCGCTCGCCATGGTCGATGAAGCGGTCGGGGAGCCCGACGATCGCTAGCTCGCGCCCGCGGCGCCAAGCCACTCGATGCGGGCATGATGCGGCGCCATAGGCGCGGATCGCCGCCAGCCGTTTGCCCATCGTGTCTTCGATGCGACGCCGCACAACTCCAGCGCTCTAAAGGCCTGCGTGCCGGAAGCATATGGCCGGGACTCACTGAGGGCGCTGCGACGATTCGGACCTCCTTCTGGATCCCTCGGAGTGCTTGGGAAGGGGAGTTCCACGGCGTCGATCGATTCACGAGCCAGAACGCGGATGTGAGTGGCCGCGATTGAAGGAAACTTGAAGAATCCTCGCTGGACCGTCCGGCCGACATTGTTCTAGATCCGCGGCACGATCTTTCGACACTGAGGAGTCCACATGTACGCACGATCTATCCCGACTTCGGCACTGACCCTGGCTATAATGGTCTTCTGTGCTGGAGCCGCGGTGGGGCTGACCGATCAGCAGAAATGTCTGCTGGCCAAACGGACGGCGGCGGCGAACAAAGCCGCGGCCGACCTCAAGTGCCACGCCAAGGCCGTCAAGAAGGGTGAAGCCGTCGCCCTGGACTGCCTACAGAAGTCCGCGGACAAGTTCGCCGCGAGCATCCTCAAGGCGGACGAGCCCGGAGCCTGCGGCGGCGACTCGATGCGACTGGCCGGTGAGGCGGATGCCGTGACGACGG
>CAZGEJ010000076.1:0-7601 GCA_964524885.1 uncultured Binatia bacterium (SeqCode) | reverse complement strand
AGGGCCAAGGGCCAAGGGCCAAGGGCCAAGGGCCAAGATAGTTTGGGGATCAGAACCGCGCGCCAACCGCAAGTGGTGACGTCATGGAGTTCTTGGCCCTTGGCCCTTGCACCTTGGCCCTCTATCTCTTGACCCCCCTCACCACCATCAACCGAATCTCCGTCATGTCCTCGATGGCGAAGCGCACACCCTCGCGGCCGAGGCCGCTGTCCTTGACGCCGCCGTAGGGCATGTGGTCGACGCGCCACGAAGGGACGTCGCCGATCACCACGCCGCCGACGTCGAGGCGGTCCCAAGCCGCATATGCCTTGTAGAGATCGCGTGTGAAGATCCCCGCCTGCAGCCCGTAGGCGCTGTCGTTCACCTCGTCGAGCACGGCGTCGAAGTCGTCGAACGGTTCCAGCACCACGACCGGACCGAACACTTCATCGCGGCAGACCTCGGTGCTCTTGGGCGCGTGTTCCAGAACGGTCGCTTCGACCATGGCGCCGTCGCGGCCACCGCCGCAGAGCAGGTTCGCACCGGCGGCGACCGCCGCGTGGATCCATCGCTCGATGCGTTGCGCCTCCTTGACGGAGATGATCGGCCCGATGAACGTGTCCTCGTGCTTGGGGTCGCCCATCTTCAAGGCGCGCACCGCGGTCACCAAGCGCGTGCGGAAGTCGGCGTAGATGGAACGATGGGCGTAGATGCGTTGCACGCTGATGCAGCTCTGGCCCGATTGATAGAAACCGCCGAAGACGATGCGCGCCACGGCGTCGTCGAGGTCGGCGTCGGCATCGACGACGCAGCCGGCGTTGCCGCCGAGTTCGAGCACGACTTTCTTCTTGCCGGCGCGTGCCTTGAGGTCCCAGCCGACTTCGGGTGAGCCGGTGAAACTGAGGAGCTTGAGGCGGTCGTCGACGGTGAACAGGTCGGCGCCGTCGCGCCGGCAGGGCAGGATCGAAAACGCACCCGCGGGCAGTTCGGTTTCGGCGAGGATTTCGCCGATGAGCAATGCCCCAACCGGCGTCAGGCTCGCTGGCTTGAGCACGAACGGGCAGCCGGCGGCGATCGCCGGCGCGATTTTGTGCGCCGCCAGGTTGAGCGGGAAGTTGAACGGCGAGATGAGCGAGCAGGGCCCGACCGGCACTCGTTTCCACATGCCGCTGTAGCCCTCGGCGCGGGCGGTGATGTCGAACGGCAGAACCTCGCCGAGGATGCGTGTCGACTCTTCGGCGGCGATGCGGAAGGTGTCGATGAGCCGCGTCACCTCGCCGCGACTGTCGCGGATCGGCTTGCCGGCTTCGATGCACAACGCCATGGCCAGCTCGTCGAAGCGCTCGCGGAAGCGACGCCCGCAATGGTCGAGCACCGCCTGCCGCTTGTACGCCGGCATGGCGGCCATGGGCTCACGCGCCGCGACCGCGGCCGCGATGGCGCGGTCGATCGCCGCGGCATCGGCCATGGCCACACGCGTCGCCACGACGCCGCTGTACTTGTCGGTCACCTCGAGGTCGGTGTTCGGCTGCTCGGGGCGATTGGCGAGGTAGTAGGGGTAGGTTTCACGTAGCATGGTCGATCTTTCGTGGACGAGAATGCGTCTCCTCGGAGACCTTCACCTCATGAGCGGCCGCCGGCGAAGTAGCTCTGCGTGCCTTGGGCGGCGACGGCTTCGCCGATACGGCTCAAGGCGTGGGCGTAGGCCGCGGTGCGCATCGTCGTCGCCTGCCGCTGCATGCGTTCATAGACGGCGTTGAACTCGCGCGCCATGATCGCTTGCAGGCGCGCCGCGACTTCGTCTGCCGTCCAGTAGAAGCCCTGGCGGTTCTGCACCCACTCGAAGTAGCTGACGGTGACGCCACCGGCGTTGGCGAGGATGTCGGGAACCACCAGCTTGCCCGCCGCCGCGAGGATCGGGTCGGCGTCGAGCGTGGTCGGCCCGTTGGCGATTTCGACGATCGTCCGGGCCCGGATGCGCGCGGCGTTGGCCGCCGTGATCTGGTTCTCCAGCGCCGCGGGGATCAATAGATCGACGTCGAGTTCGAGCATCTCCTCGTTCGACATCGTCGCCGCATCGACGACGTCGCAGAGTCCCTCGTGACAGTACACCGCCTTGAGTTGGCGGCTGTCGTTCTTGACCTGGACCAAGCTCGGCACGTCGAAGCCCTGCGGGCGGTAGATGGCGCCGTGCGAGTCGCTGGCGGCGACGATGCGGTAACCGTCGGCGTGCAGCAACTCGGCGACGTGCTGGCCGGCGTTGCCGAAGCCCTGCACGGCCACCGTCGTCTGCGCCGGCTGCCAGCCGAGCTTCCGCTCGAGTTCCTTGATGCAGTAGTAGGCGCCGCGCCCGGTGGCGTCTTCGCGCCCGAGACTGCCCCCGAGAGCGATCGGCTTGCCGGTGATCACCGCCGGCGTCAACGTGCGTCGGATCTTCGAGTACTCGTCCATCATCCAGCCCATGATGCGGGCGTTGGTGTAGACGTCGGGCGCCGGGATGTCGCGGTCCGGGCCGATGAAGTCGGCGATCTGCTGGATGAAGCCGCGCGACATGCGCTCGAGTTCGAGGTTCGACAGTTCCTTCGGGTTGACGATGATGCCACCCTTGGCCCCGCCGTAGGGGATGCCGACGACGGCGCATTTGCAGGTCATCCAGAAGGCGAGGGCCTTGACCTCGTCGAGGCTGACGTTGGGATGGTAGCGGATGCCGCCCTTGGTCGGTCCGCGCGTCGCATCGTGGCGCACGCGGTAGCCGGCGAAGACCCGTAGCGCGCCGTCGTCCATGCGCACCGGCACCGAGACCTGCAGGATTTGCTGGGGGTGACGCAGCCGCAGCAGGACCTCAGGGTCGACGGCAGCCAGCGCGGCGGCGGCGTCGAGACGTTGAAGCGATTGTTCGAAGAGATCGGCCATCGGGTCCTCCCAGCGTCGAGGCTCGCAACGCCGGGGCACGGCGGCAGCACGTTTCCGCGGGCGAGCCTGGCCCTTTATCGGTTTCGGGTTTATCAGAGTCAACGCACCATGCCGCTTACGGACCGTTCGCCCGCGCCAGGCTCCCTCCCGCACCAGGTCGCCCGTGGAGCCATCATCGGCGTCGCCGCCCTGGTGGGTGTCCTGTGGACGGCTTCCTTCTATACGGAACTCGCCTCCCAATGGTTGCCGCTGCGGCGCGAGGCCCGCTTCACGGTCGCCCTCTGGCAGCAGGCGGCCGCGGCGATGACCGAGGAGCAGCAGCATGTGGCGCGCGATCTCGAAGCCCTCGCCTTCCGCCTGGCGCAAGATTGGCCCGACAACCCTTACGGCCTGCGGGTCGCCATCCAGGCCACCGATGCGGTTCGCCTGCAGGCCCTGCCCGGGGGCGACCTGTTGATCAGCACGGCGCTGCTCGAGGCGTTGCAGAGCGAGGACGAACTGTCCTTTCTCTTGGCACACGAAATCGGACACCTGCGCCAGCGCGAGCACCTGCAGGTGCTCGGCCGGCTGCTGGTCGTCGTCTGGGCGATGGATGCGGTGGGTGTCACCCCAGTGGCGCAGGGGAAGCTCCTCGAGGGGTTCGGCATCCTCGGCCGGCACGTGCCGGCAGGGCCGCGCGAGGAAGCCGCCGACCGCTTCGCGTTGCAGGCCCTGGCGCGCGAGTATGGTCACGTCGCCGGCGCGCTGACGGCGCTCGAGCATCTGTCCAAGCTGGGCGCGGCGCCGGACCATTTCGTTCTGACGGCGCGCCAGGCCATGCAGCGTCGCGCCGCCCTGGTGGCGCTGACACGTACCGAAGGGCTGAAAATCGGCGGCGAACCGCGGCCGATGCCGGGTCGGCGCTGAGTCGCCGCAGCCGGTGTTCAAGGATGTTCTCCCAACAGCACGCCCGATCGTTCCAATTTGTTCACACCCGCCGATGACGACGAGCGAGAGCCGCTCGGGCGTTTGGCACGACCCTTGCGGAAGCATGGAGCAACTCTTTGGAGGTGCTCCGATGCAAGTGATTGGCATGGGTCGTTGGTCGAAGGCGGACAAGGATTGGAAGATGGTGGTGGCGCTGCGCCAGCCCGCCGCCGGCGAGAAGTCGCGACCGACGCCGCGCCCCGACCGCCGCGAGCCGGGTCGCAAGGACTGAGTTTTAGCGATTCCTCTTCCGCCGCAGCGCCGCCACGTTGCGATTGTGCTCCGTGAGCGTGCGCGCGAACGCGTGCGATCCGTCGCCGCGGGCGACGAAATAGAGGGCGTCGTCCACACTGGGGCGGATCGCTGCCTCGAGGGCCGCCTGGCCCGGATTACAGATCGGGCCAGGCGGCAACCCAGCGTACAGATAGGTGTTGTAGGGCGTGTCGACCCGTAGGTCGGCCGCCGTCGGCACGCCTTCCTTCCACGGATAGATCGCGGTCGGGTCCGACTGCAGCCGCATGCCGATGCGCAGGCGGTTGTGAAACACCGCCGCCACCTGTCGTCTCTCGCTGGCGATGCCGGTTTCGCGCTCGATGATCGAGGCCAGCGTCACCATCTCCGCTTCGCTCATGCCGCGCTGCCGCCGCGCCGCCGCGAGCGGCGCCGCCGTCTCCCGAAAGCGTTGCACCATGGCGCCGACGATTTCCTCCGGTGTCGCTGTATGGGGCAGGGAGTAAGTATCCGGAAATAAATAACCTTCGAGCCCGGATGCGGGCACGCCCAGGGTCGCGAGGAAGGCGGCATCGCCGGCCAGGCAGGTGTATTCGTCGACCCCGCCGAAGCCGCGTTCGGCGAACAGCCGCGCCACCTGCGTCAGGGTTTTGCCCTCGGGTACCGTCACCCGGTGCAGCGCTAGTTGCCCGGTGCGTAACGCCTCCAGTAGCTCGACCGGTGCGTACGGCCGCTCGAAGCGGTAGTCGCCGGCGCGGATGCTGCGGTCGAGCCCGTACCAGCGGGCATAGGCGCGCAACACTTGGCCGTGCCGCAACACCCCGGCACCCTCCAAGCGTTCGATCACGCGGGAGAAGGGTAGGCCCGGCTCGATCGACACTAGCGCCGGCCCGCCTGGGTCGGGGCCGGGCGTCGTCAAGGTGTGTTCGACCCACAGCCACGCGCCCGCGGCGAGTCCGCCGCAGAGCGCCAGCACGGCGACGAGTCGAAGCGCGAGCCGCATGGGCTGTGTCCTAGGAGGTTGCGGCGGCGGGATGCAAGCGGGCGGAAAACAAAAGGCGGCGGAGGCTGATGCCTCCGCCGCCTTCCAGGTGGAGCCGAGGAGAGTCGAACTCCCGACCTCTAGAGTGCGATTCTAGCGCTCTCCCAACTGAGCTACGGCCCCGCGTTTGGGTCGCGTCTACATGCCCGATCCGGGGCTGCGTCGCAAGTGTCGCGACGGCCTTCTTCCACTCCTTTTCGACAAAGACGTTGCGCCCGGGCGCTCGCCGGGGCAGCATCGCGTGCCCGCCGAGGTGGACCGTGTTTGCCTGCATGCGCCGCAACATCGCTGAGATCGAGGCCGACCCGGCGCTACGCGCTTACGGTGCGGCGCTCGCGGTGCTGCACGTGCTCGCCTACGTCCACTGGAATCTCAACCAACCGCTGGCCAGCTTGCTCGACCAGCAGGGCGTTGCCCTGTGCTGGCCGTTTCTCCCAGGCTGCGCCGACTGGCGCGTGTTCGATGCGCCGACCATCGCCCGCTTCCTGCTGGTCTACGCGCTGACCGCCGTCGGCGCCATTCTCTGTTTCGCCGAGCGGCGCGCCACTGCCGCCGGGTGGGTGCTGTTGTTGGTGTTGGAGGGGGTGTCGCTGGCGTTGGTGCTGCAGGACTACCGCCTGCGCCTGAACCAACATTACATGGCTGCCTGGGCCACGGGGGCGTTTTTGTTGGCCCGGCGCAAACGTGAGGTGCTGCCGTTGCTGCTCGTCTCCTTCTACTTCTGGGCGGGGCTGCTGAAGTTGAATCCGGAGTGGCTTTCCGGTGCCGGCCTCTACGGCAGACGCCCCCTCGGCTTGCCCGAAGCCTGGTTGCCGGCGGCCTGCCTCTACGTCGTGGTCCTCGAACTGGGCTTCGTCTGGGGGTTGCTGGCGCGACGGGCGTGGATCTTCTGGGCCTGCCTGGCGCAGTTCCTCCTCTTCCACGTCGCTTCGTGGAACGTCGTCGGCTTCTACTACCCGTTGCTGATGTTCGCGCTGCTCAGCGTCCTGCCGATGCTGCGCTGGCAGCCGGCGCCGCCAGCGGCGCCCCGGCGGCTTGCGCCGGCGCTGCCGGTGCTGGCGTTTTCGCTGTTGCAGCTGCCGCCGTTCGCCTTCCCCGGGGATACCGCCGTCACCGGCGAGGGTCGCTGGCTGTCGCTGCACATGTTCGACGCCCCGGTGTCGTGTTCGGCACGTGCCACCTTGCACCGGGCCGACGGCAGCCGCTTCGAACGCACCCTCGTCAGCGCGCCGTTGCTCGTGCCGCAGCGCATCGCCTGCGACCCGCTGGTTTTCCTCGGCATGGCACGCCACCTCTGTCGCCAGAACGCATCGAGGCAGGAGTTCGTCGATCTCGACCTGCGTCTCGACGCTGCCCGCAGCGGCGCGCCGTTACGCTCGATCGTCGCGATCGACGCCGTGTGCACCCGCCCGCCGCGCTACCGCTGGTGGGGCCACAATGATTGGATCGATGTCTCCCGCTTGCCCCCCGACCAAAGGGAATCCTAGACTAGCCGCCATGGCTGACATCGACTCGCTTCTGCAAGAAGACCGTCTGTTCCCGGCGCCGACCGACTTCAGCGTTCGCGCCCACATCCCCGACCACGACAGCTACGCAAAGATCGTCGCCCGCGCCGAAAGCGATCCCGAAGGCTTTTGGGCCGAGATTGCCTCCGAGCTGCACTGGTTCTCGTCGTGGAAGTCGGTGCTCGACTGGAAGCCTCCCTTTGCCAAGTGGTTCGTCGGCGCCACCACCAACCTCTCGTACAATTGTCTCGACCGGCACCTGACGACCCACCGGCGCAACAAAGCCGCCCTCATTTGGGAAGGTGAGCCGGGCGACTCGCTCACGCTGACCTACCAGCAGCTGCACCGCGAGGTCTGCAAGTTCGCCAACGTGCTGAAGGGACTCGGCGTGCAGAAGGGAGACCGCGTCGGCATCTACCTGCCGATGATCCCCGAGGCCGCCATCTCGATGCTCGCCTGCGCCCGCATCGGCGCGACGCATAGCGTCGTCTTCGGCGGCTTCAGCGCCGAGGCGCTGCGCGACCGCATGAACGATGCCCAGGCCAAGCTCGTCATCACCGCCGACGGCGGCTACCGCCGCGGCAGCGTCGTGCCCCTCAAGCACAACGTCGACGAGGCGCTCGCCGAAGCCCCGTCGGTCGAGAACGTCGTCGTCGTGCAGCGCACCGGCAATACCGTGCCGATGCAGTCGGGCCGCGATCGCTGGTACCACGAACTCATGGAGACGGCCTCCGACCAATGCCCGGCCGAGCCGCTCGACGCCGAACATCCCCTGTTCATCCTCTACACCAGCGGCACCACCGGTAAGCCCAAGGGCGTCGTCCACACCACCGGCGGCTACATGGTGCACACCTACATCACCAGCAAGTGGATCTTCGACCTCAAGGAAGAAGACACGTACTGGTGCACCGCCGACATCGGCTGGGTCACCGGCCACAGCTACGTCGTCTACGGCATCCTCGCCA
>CAZGEJ010000075.1:0-10409 GCA_964524885.1 uncultured Binatia bacterium (SeqCode) | reverse complement strand
CCGGTGACCCCTTCTGGTCGGTGGTCGCCAACGGCGCCGCACGGGCGGGAGACGACCTCGACGTCGAAGTGAACTACCAGAGCCCGGGGCGATTCGACGTCGTCGCCATGAGCCAACTCGTCGATGCCGCCATCGCCTCGCAGCCGGACGGGCTGGTGCTGTCGTTGCCCGACGTCTCGGCCTTGGCGGCCAGCGTCCGGCGCGCGGTCGCCGCCGGCATCCCGGTCGTCTCGATCAACTCGGGGGGTGACGCCGCGGCCGAACTCGGCGTCTTGGCGCATGTCGGTCAGCCCGAACGCGAAGCCGGTGCCGAGGCCGGCAAGCGGCTGGCGCAAGCCGGCGTGCGACGGGCTTTGTGCGTCAACCACGAAGTCGGCAACAGCGCCTTGGACGAACGCTGTCGCGGCTTCGGCGAGAGCCTCGCGGCAGCCGGCGGCCATTCCACCGTGCTGGCGGTGACGGCGACGGATCCGACCGACACGCGCGAACGTGTCGCCAACGCCCTCGCCGCCGACCCTGCGCTCGACGCCGTCTTCGCCCTCGGGCCGCCGGCCGCCATGCCGGCACTGCAGGCGGTGGCCGCCAGCGAGCGCGCCGGCAAGATCACGCTCGCCACCTTCGATCTTTCACCCGAGGTGCTCGACGCCATCGAGGCCGGCACCGTCGCCTTCGCCATCGATCAGCAGCAGTACCTGCAAGGCTACCTGCCGATCGTCTTCCTGACCCAGTATCTCGAAACCGGAACGATCCCCGGCGGCGGCGCGATCCTCCGCACCGGACCGGGGTTCGTCGTGCGGGGCGACGTGGCGCGCGTGCGCGACCTGTCGGCACGCGGACTGCGCTGACGACGGGATGCGGCGCATCGCGCCATCACGATGGCAGCGACTGCGGCGGCGTCCCGAGTTTGGGGCGGCCGCGGCCTTGGCCCTGGTGTGGCTGGCCTTCGCCTGGCTCGCGGGGGACCGCGGCTTCACCAGCCTGCGCGCCACCGCCAGTTACCTCGAGGTCGCCTCCGAACTCGGCATCCTCGCCACCGCCGTCGCCTTGCTGATGATTGCCGGCGAGTTCGACCTGTCGGTCGGCTCGATGATCGGCGTCGCCGGCATGACCGTGGCCCTGGCCAGCACCGAGCTTGGCCTGCCGCTGTGGCTGTCCGTGGCTCTCGCCTTCGTGCTGTGCACCGCCTTGGGTGTGGTCAATGGCTTGATCGTCGTGCGGACCCGCCTGCCCTCGTTCATGGTGACCCTCGCGACCATGTTCATCCTGCGCGGGGCCACCATCGGGATGACGCGCGCTTGGACGGGCCGGACACAAGTCGGCGGGCTCGAGGCAGCGACCGGGCCTGCGGCGATGCAGCTGCTGTTCGCCGGCGCGCCGGGAGGTTGGGCGGTATCCATCGCCTGGTGGCTCGGTCTGACGGCATTGGCCGCATGGATTCTCACGCGCACGCCCTTCGGCAACTGGGTCTTCGCCTGTGGCGGCGGCAACGAAGCCGCACGCCGCCTCGGGGTTCCGGTCGCGCGGGTTCGCATCTCGCTGTTCGCTTGCACCGCTGCCGCCGCGTGCCTGGTCGGCGTCATCCAAGCCGTGAAGTTCGGCGGAGCCGACACCCTACGCGGCGAGGCGCAAGAGTTTCGTGCCATCGTCGCGGCGGTCATGGGCGGCACCGCGCTCAGCGGCGGCTACGGCTCGGTGATCGGCGCGGCCCTAGGCGCGCTCATCTTCGGCATGGTGCGCCAGGGAATCGTGCTCACCGGAGTCGACGCCGACTGGTTCCAGGTCTTCCTCGGCATCATGTTGCTCGGTGCCGTCTGGTTCAACGAACGCGTGCGACGGCGGGCCCACGCAGATGACTGAAGCGCCTGCGCCTCTCCTCGAACTCAGGCATGTGGCGCGCCGCTTCGGCAGCGTCGTCGCCCTGCACGACGTTTCCCTGCGCGTCGATGCCGGCGCCGTCACGTGTCTCTTGGGCGACAACGGCGCCGGCAAGTCGACGCTGATCCAGATCATCTCCGGCGCGCTTCCACCGACTCAGGGCGAACTGCACATCGACGGCACGCCGGTACGCTTGGCCTCACCTCGCGACGCCCTGCGCCACGGTATCGCCACGCTCTACCAAGACCTCGCCGTCGTGCCGCTGCTGAGCGCCTGGCGCAACTTCTTCCTCGGCAATGAACTGCGCCGCGGCAACGGTTGGTTCGCGCCCATCGACGTCGCGGCCTGCCGGCGCATCGCCCACGACGAATTGGCGGCGATGGGCATCGACCTCGACGACGTCGACCAACCGGTGGCGACGATGTCGGGTGGCGAGCGCCAGTCCCTGGCGATGGCGCGTGCCCTCTACTTCGGGGCGCGTGTCTTGATCCTCGACGAGCCGACCGCGGCGCTCGGCGTCAAGCAGACCGCGATGGTACTGCAACGTATCCGCGCTGCCGCGGCGCGCGGCGTCGGCGTCGTCTTCATCACCCACAACCCCAGTCATGCACAGGCCGTCGGCGATCATTTCGTCGTCCTGCGCCAAGGCCATGTCGCCGACGTCCATCGCCGCGGCGAACGCGACGTGCGTCAGTTGGCCGAACTCATGGCCGGAACGGAGTCGGCATGAAGCAGGTTGGCAAGTTCCGCATGACCGCCGCAATGACGGCGGTAGCACTCCTCGTGGTTTTCTCGGGCTGCACGGCAAGCGCTCCTTCGGCGCCCCTTCCCTTGCAAACCCACGGTTGGACCCAAACCCGCGGCGGCCACGGCGGTCGCGTCATCCGCGTGACCACGCTGCGCGCCGATGGCGCGGGTTCCCTGGCGGAGGCCCTGGCGGCGTCCGGCCCGCGGGTCATCGTCTTCGGCGTCGGCGGCGTGATCGATCTCGCCGGCCGCACGCTGAAGGTGCACGAGCCGTTCGTGACCATCGCCGGCGACACGGCGCCGTCGCCGGGCATCACGTTGATTCGCGGCGGTCTCGACCTGCGCACGCACGACGTCATCGTGCAGCACCTGCGCATCCGCCCCGGCGAGGCCGGCCACCCCAAACTCAGCGGCTGGGAAGTGGATGCTCTGAGCTGCGGCGACGGCTGCGTCGACGTCGTCGTCGACCACTGCTCGCTGACGTGGGCCACGGACGAAAACGTCGGCCTTTGGGGCGATCCGTTTCGCGGCGCGGACGAGGTTGCGTGGCGCCGCAACAACCCACATCGTATCACCCTGAGTCACAATCTGATCGCCGAGGCTCTCGACGCCTCGACCCATCGCAAAGGGCCGCATTCGAAGGGCATGCTCGTCGGCGACAACAGCTCCGACATCCTGATCTACGGCAACCTCTTCGCCAGCAACGTCGCCCGCAACCCGGAACTGAAGGGAGGCGTGCGCGCCGCGGTGGTCAACAACTACGTGGTCAACCCCGGAGCCAGCGGTATGCTGTACCACATGCCCCTCAAGCGCTGGCGCGGCCAGCCGCCGGCCCTCGGTCGCGTCGCCCTCGTCGGCAACGTGATGCGCCACGGCTCCAATACGCGCCGCAATGTGCCGCTGTTGCGCCATGCCGGCATCGGCGATTTGGAGTTGTACGAGAGCGACAACCTCGCCTTCGACCGTAACGGGCGCGCCGTCGCCGTGGTCCGCCGCGGCCGCCACGTCGTCGGCAGGCTGCGCAATAGCGGAGCTGCCGACTTGATCCCGGCGGGACTGCTGATCCTCCCGGCGGCGGAAGTGCCGCCGTCGGTGCTGCGTCAGGCCGGTGCGCGACCGTGGGAGCGCGATGCCATCGACTTGCGCATCGTACGAACCGCGGCGGCTGGCGCCGGGAGGATTCCGGATGCAGAATCAGAAGTGGGCGGTTACCCCGCCGTGGGTTCGGATTGACGCAGCGTCGTCGAGGAGGAGTTCGAGCATGTCCACGCATCCATCTTGGTTACTGATCGGCACCACGTTCGTCTGCGGCGCCGCGACGTGGACGTTCCTCGAATACTTGATCCACAACTTCCTCGGCCATCACGGCCGCGGCCGCAATCCCTTTGGCGCCGAGCACATGAAGCACCATGCGACGACGTCGTATTTCGCGCCGACGAGCAAGAAGGCGATGGCCGCGACGCCGGCGCTGCTACTCGCCTGGGCAGGACTGTCGGCCGGACTCGGACTAGCCATAGGCACCGCCTACGCTGCGGGTTTGGCGATCATGTACGTCGCCTATGAAGTCGTGCACCGTCGCTGCCACACGCACGCGCCCCGCGGCGCCTATGGACGCTGGATGCGACTCAACCATTTCCACCATCACTTCCTCAGCCCGAAGACGAACCACGGCGTGACGACACCGATTTGGGACTACGTGTTCGGCACCCATCGCGAGGCGGCATTGCCGATTCGCGTACCGCGCAAGCACGCCATGACCTGGCTGATCGACCCGGCGACGGGTCGGGTCCACGAGGCCTTCGCCCAGGACTACGTGGTCGTCGGGCGCGGCGCCCCCGAACCGCCGCCGGCGATCGAGGGCGTGGCGGTCGCCGCGACGGCAGGCTGAGCCCAGTCAAGGATTCGATGCAGGGGTCGAGTCATGCGTGTTTGGCGTCTCGATCTTGCGCGGAGGACTTGGTGTTGCGGATGTGTCCCGTCCGATCGAACGCACCATTGCGTCCACGGGATGGCTACCATCGGCGTTGCGTGGTTGCCGGACCATATCGTGAAATCGAAACAGTAGTTGCGCGTTCTCGGCGTCGCCGATGTCGAAAACCTCGACACCGTTGGGCGAGAGAAGAACCGCTTCTTGGTAAGAGCCCCCTTCCGGGTAATATCGATGTTGCTGCACCACGAGGTGACCGCGGAACGGTCCGCCGTCGATGACATCCAGAACGAATCCATCGGAAAATAGAACCGGATTCCCCCCGTCAATGTTCACGACATGAACGCAGGAAACAACAACGGCACATCGGCTTTGAAAGTAGAGTCGCTCGCCGTCGGGCGAGAAGTGCAGCCCGTATAGCGACGCTTCGTCCTTGGCTAGAGGAGTTCGCGCGAGCCGGCGCCTGGCGCCACCCTTCAACTGTTGGATCCAGATCTCCTGAGGCTCGACGTCATGGTCCGGAGAGAACAGAAGTGGCCCTTCGACGCTTTCGATCGTTGCCACCGACTTCTTGTCAGGCGACAGTTTGAATTCACGAATCCGCTTGCCCTGCGTCAGCCGAGTCGGGCCATCGAAGTCTCCCGATTCTGGCAAGTAGAACAGGTCGCCTTCGACCCACAAAGTAGCCGTCGCTGCGACCGGCGGCACGAGAAGCAAGAGGACGATCGCGATGCGAACCTTGGTAGTCATGACAAGCGGCCTCGTAGGCGTCGGACAACGATACCCAGGCCGAAACCCAGAAGTACGACAAAACCCGGTTGCCCCCGATGGGATGTGACGGCGCAGCCGTCGTCGTCTGGGCTGCCGAGCGTGGCGGGGGATGGTGTGGGTGTCGGCGTGACTCGATAGTCCCCGGGCGAAACCGGGGTTGGCGTGCGATACGGTCGGCAGGAACCGGCATATCCGGGCGGTCCACTCCCGATCTCGCAGTTGTTGAGTGCGCAGTCTGAGTCCTCGTTACAGCCGGTGGCCAAGACGCGACGCGGAACGCAGCGACCCTCATTCCCTGCGATTCCGCAGTATTGATTGGGCGGACAGAACGCCGTGCCACAGCACGTCTCGTCGATGCAGTAGCCGCTGAAACAGTCGCTGTTCCCCTCACAGGGAAAGCCGAGGGGTCTTTCGTCTTGCAGCGGCGTACGCGTTGGCGTTCGCGACGTCGGTTTCGGCGTGGGCGAGGCTGGAACAGGCGTGCGGGTCCAAGATGGCAGCGGCGTTGCGGTGCGCAGCGCAGAGGTGCCGGTCTGCACGGGCGTAGGTGTCGGGCTACTCGGCTCCGCGGTAGCGGTGGCAGCATCACCCGCGGCCGGCTCGCCCGAGCAAAGGCCATCGGCGTCTCCCGGACCCAGCCGACACAGGCCCGAGGTGCAGTCATCCCCGCGCAAACACGCCTCACCGCCCGGCTTTCTAGGATGGCATGCACCTTCGTGGCCAAAGACAGCGCAGGATTCGTTCGCACCGCAGCGGCTCGGCTCGCAACAGACGCGGTCGATGCAATTTCCTTCGGTGCAACCCGCGTCGTCGAGACACGGTCCACCGATATCCTTGGGGGCAGGCGTCGGGACGTTGGAGACCGTACCGATCAGCGCGTCGCTGCCGCGGCTCGACAGACGTTCCCCGAACGGATCGGACGCCACGACATTTCGATGCAGCAGGCGGGTCGGCAGGGCGTTGCTGTCCGCAACGTCGAAGGAGCAGGTGAAAAGGACGCTGCCCATGGGAATCGAGTTGTTGTTCGGCACCGCGGTAGCCGCGAGGATGCCACGGAAACGGCCAACCCAACCGGGTTCACCGCGGCAGCCTAGTGCGTCCGGGTTCGTGCCGCAGAGGACGAGACTGCGGGTGAGAGTCTTGCATGGCGCGACGATCTCGCGCGGATCGAGTTCGCAATCCGGAAGCCGGTCGCCAATGACGGGATTCACCCTGCATGCCGATGCACCGGCGAGCCCGACGACTCGGGTGTCGAAGGTCAGGTCGATCTGCACGCCGCCCACACTGGCCGCTGTTCCTTCGAGCACGACGTCAACCTTGCTCTGTTGGTCGCGCACCTCTCCCGCCTGCAACCGCAGAACAACTTCGGCATCGTTGGGGTCATCATCGTCGACCAGAAGCCCCGGCTCGGCAACCGCGCCTTCGTTGTGAAGCGGCGGGGCGGCAGCACAGCGACCGGCGAAGATGGTCTGCTCGTACTCGGAAGCCGCGCCACAATGTCTCGACGCGCAATCGAGGTGGAAGTCGCAACCTTCACCGATGGTCTTCAGGGCGGCGCAGCTTCCTTCGCTACGGCTAACCCCACACGACTGATTCGCGCCGCAGGCGGAGGTGCCGCAGCAGCGGCGATCGACACAATGTTCGGAGAGACACTCGACGTCCTGCACGCACGTGAAGCCGAGCGGTCGTGGCGGTCGCGGTGTCAGCGTGGCCGTCGCCGTGCGCGTCGCCAGAGGTGTACGCGTCGCGCTTCGTGTGGGTGTCGGCGGCCGGGTACGGCTAGGAGTGGGAGTAAGCGACGGTGTAGAGGTGAAAGAGGGTGCTGGAGTCCAGGTCGGGGCTAGGGAACCGTTCGGCTGCACGAGTACCGCCCCGGCTTCAACCAGCAAAGGCAGTCGCGTGCCGCGTACGTCCGCCGCCACCGCGCGAGATACCTGAAGGAAAGTCGGCAATCGTGCGCCGTCGATGACGTCGAAACCACAGTCGGCGACGACGCCGTCCGGAATGGAGATGTAGTTCGGGTGTGCGGTGGCGGCGACGATCAAGCGCAGCCGGCTGAGAGCGGGGTTCTGTTCCGGGCACCCGTCCGCAACGGGATCGCCGCCACACGATTCCAGGCCAATATGCAGGGTCTTACACGGCTGGGTGACGTCGGCCGCATCCAGTTCGCACGCGAGCAGGGCATCCGAGAGCGGCGCAGCGATCTGACACGCCGTCGTGCCCTGCAGGGCAACGACAGTGTGGTCGAAAAGGATGTCTACCTGGAGCCCTCCGACACTGTGTTCGCCGGAGGTCAGGGACAAGGGCACGTTCACGCGTCCACCGCTCGGCACCGCGGTGCCGACGCGAAGTAGCGCTCCGATGGCCGGCGAGGCTGCCAAAGTGAGGATCACCGCGACGGATTGCGCCGGCAAACCCGCGAAACACCACCTGAGTCGCTTCATGCACAAGGCGATAGCAAGCTCGGGCGACCCTGCCAATCGAAAAAGCGCCCGCACGAGACGGCAACGGCGCGGCTGCCGCGCCGGACCTGAAGGACTGCACAGCTGGAGTCGAGGGCGTCGCGGTCGCCGCGACGCCCGGCTGAGCCCCCTCACCCACTGCGGCGCGAGAGCTTGGTCGGCGGCGACTTCCTCTCCTCCGCCATGGTAGACGGCTCGCCCAACGGACGAGCCGAGGCGAACCGCGCCGTGCGGACCACGTGCGCTCTACTGCACGTTGCTGGTGCCGAGGGTCAGCATGAGAGCACCGAGGTCGCATTTTCGGGACGTTTGTGCGCAACGTTGCGGTATGCACGACGACACCAAAGCAGGCTGGCCGGCGAGCCAGGCGCAATGGATCGGCTACCAAAGCCAAGAGCCTGGTCGAGCCCGCATGGACGTACGGGAATGTCACATTGCACCGAACGGGTTCTTGCAGGCCGGAGTCATCGTCGCCCTCGCTGACATGGCCTGTGCGCCGTTTCACCTTCTTCCTGCCGGAGTAGGATTCACCACGGTCGAGCTCAAGATCAACCTGCTCGGGACGGCGCGTGTCGGCGACGGTGTGTTTTGCGAAGCGACCATGCAACACGGGGGGCGCACGACGCAGGTATGGGACGCGGTGATCAGCAACGAGACGACTGGCAAGAAAATGGCACTGTTTCGCTGCACGCAATTGCTGCTCTACCCGAACCAGTAAAATCGCCGGTGGCCTGCAATGCGATTGCTCGACCACGTTTCCATCACTGTCCGTAGTCTGAAACGTTCAGGACCGTTTTACAGGGCCGTCCTGAGTGCCCTCGGGGCAACGGTTGCGTACGAAAGAGACGACGCCATCGGCTTCGGTGAGCGCAATCGTGCCGACGATGCCGAACACACCTACCTCAGCGTCTGCGAATCGAAGGCGGCCGTCGCCGATGCGCGGCGCCATTGGTGCTTCCGCGCCCTCTCGATCGAACAGGTGCGCCGCTTTCACGCAGCCGGCCTGCGCGCCGGAGGCACCGATGCGGGTGCTCCGGGTCTACGCGACTATCATCCAAACTACTTTGCCGCCTTCCTGTTCGACCCCGACGGCAACAAGCTCGAAGCGGTGTTTCATCACGCTGACGCGTGAGGCAATGGGGTGGACGGCTGCCGTGGATGTGGTGGCGTGAGTTCGCCATAGCCGCTCCGGCGCGCCTTCAAGGTGCTCCGGTCGTCATGCTGACAAATGGTTGCACAGCAAAGGGGACAGTCCCCGCACGGGGACTGTCCCCTTCGAGGTTGGCGTAGACACGTCTATCCGCCGCATCCATAGGGTCGTCGCAGGGACCCGGCAAAGCGGCGTGCCAACGACTCGGATCTTCTAGCGGTTCGCGATCACTTGGTCGCGGAGATCGCCTCCGGCGAGTTGTACGCTTCCACTTCACACGCCCGGGTGGCCTCGGTCGCCAATCGCGACCTCGTTGCGTACGACGACGAACTGGCTGGGCCGCGCGGCCCCGGTGGCTGGTGGATCCTCTTCGAGCCCGAGCTTTATTTCGGTGCGGACGTGCTGGCCCCCGACCTCGCGGGCTGGCGCCGTGAGCGGCTGCCACGAGTGCTAGACGCGCCATGCCTGGAGTTCGCGCTCGACTAGGTTTGTGAGGTTGTCTCTCCGGGAGCGGCGTGCCTCGATCGCATCGTCAAGACGCCGATCTACGCCCGTGCCGGCGTTGCCCACCTTGGGCTGGTCGATCCTTTGCCTCGCACACTGGAGAGTTCGCGCCTCGACGATGATCGGTGGGTCGTGGCACGAAGCTTTGGGGGCACCGATGTCGCCCACGCCGATCCGTTGGCTGCGATCGCCATCGACCTGTCGCGTTGGGGACTCGATTGGTCCACGTTTTCCGACAGTCTCATCCTGCACCAACAAGTGAGAAGACCGGAAGGATTTTGCGGGGCTGTGTGTAGCGAGGGGATCCATACAACGGACGCTCGCTCCGTCGACGACCGCGTGGGCGATGGTCCTTGCATGGATCCCATCTCGCGCGATCCAGTTACGGAAGTGGCTGACACTGTTGCCGGCCGCACATGTGCCGACCGCTCGGACGAATCCGGGCGATGATCGGGATGGTGGCTGCGACCGTAAGCGGTTCGCCTGCCTCCCGCGGTGATCGGCGGATTGTCCTTCAAGCGAAGGCGGAGCGGAGTTGTTGGTGCAATTGGCGCATGGGGGGGTCGAGTTCGACGCCCGATTGGGCGAGCAAATCGAGGACAGCGAAGCAGCCGCGCAGACATTCGACGGCGAAGGCTTGGTCGCCGGCGGCTTGGGCGCGCTGGTAGGTTTGGAGGTAAGAGACCGCCGCCGTGCGTTGAAAGAAGTAGGAGTTTGGGTTGTCGGCGCGCAGCCGTAGGGCGATTTCCAGCGAGCGTCGTTGCAGGGACAGGGCCTGTGGCATGCCTTCCGGGCGGCTGGCCGCGGCAGCAGCCATGCGCTCGAGAGAAACCAGGACGTCGCGGGCGGCCTGAGCGGATTGAGGATTGGCGGCGAGGAGTTGTTCGCGGAGTTCGAGGGAGCGCTGGAAGTGGAGCCGAGCGGAGTCGGCGTCGCCCGGGAGGCCGCGGCGGGCGAGGAAGTCGCCGAGCCT
>CAZGEJ010000074.1:0-14338 GCA_964524885.1 uncultured Binatia bacterium (SeqCode) | reverse complement strand
GGACCCAGGGTAGGCGCGCGGCGCGCCTACCCTGGGGATGGTTGTAAGGACCCCCCCGGGCGCACGGGCGGACCGTGCGCGTGCCCCTCGGCGCAATGTGTACGCGCCCCTGGGCGTCCGGTGCGCCCCTCCTGGGCGTGCTGCTGCCTCTCCCCCGGGCAAATGCGCGTTGTCGCGCGCCTTGGCCTGCGTTATAAGCCCGCCGGTCGGGGAGTGTGGCGGCGCGCCGCTTGCTAAGGTCACGAGGACCGCGGCGGCGCCTCGACGGCTCCCCGCGCGAGGATCCGATTCGATGCCAGCCGCGCCCACCGTCGCTTCCGCCAAGACCCCCCGGCCAGGCTTGCGCCTGCTCGAGGAGATCAGCCGCATCATCAGCGATGCGCGCGGCGTGCGGTCGGAGGTCCAGCGTATCGTCGAAGTCATCGCCCGCTCGCTGGCGATGGAAGTGTGCTCCATCTACATCTACGACGCCGGGCGCCAAGAACTGGTGCTGTGGGCGACCCAAGGCCTCGACCCGAGTTCGATCGGCCAGATCAAGATGCACGTCGGCGAAGGCCTCACCGGCATCGTCGTGCGCAAGCTGCAGCCGGTCATGGCCGAGGACGCCCGGGCCCATCCCAGCTACAAATACTTTCCCGACTCCGGCGAAGAAAAATTCCACTCCTTCTTGGGGATTCCGGTGGTCGAGCGCGGCGAGCTGCTCGGCGTCATGACCGTGCAGACCACCCGTCGCCGTCGCTTCACCCCGGCCGAAGTGCGCCTGTGCCGCGCCCTCGCCACCCCGATCGGCGGCATCCTGCGGCAGGCGCAGCTGCACCAAGACCTGGCCCTCAAGGAGGAAGAACGGCGATCGTTCGAGGACCGACTCGACGAGGCGGTGCGCAAGCTCGCCGCCTACGAAACGACCCCCGAGGCGGGTTCGGCCAGCAAGGCGGGCGCGCGCCAGCGCCAGCGGCTTTCCGGATTCGGCGCCTCGCCGGGTTTCGGCATGGGGCGAGCCTACCTGTTGGCGCCGGCGCTGCGCTTCGCCGACTTCCCGCGCGAACGTAAACAGTCGCCCAAACGCGAGGTGGCCCGGCTGCGCCGCGCCATCGACGCCTGCGCCGCCGAGCTCGCCGCCACCGCCGAACGCGTCAGCCTCAGCGTCCCGGAGGTCGACACCGCCATCTTCGAAGCACAGCGCATGATGCTGCTCGACCCGTCGTTCCAGTCCGCCATCGTCACCCGCATCGAGGCCGGGCTCAGCGCCGAAGCGGCGTTGGGCGACACCGTCGACGAGTTGGTACGGCAATTCGGCGACCTCGCCGACCCCTACATGCGCGACCGCGCCACCGACATCCGCGACATCGGCCAGCGCGCCTTCCTACACCTGACGGGCACGCGCGAGCAGCCCGTCGGCATTCCGCCCGATGCGGTGTTGGTGGCCGACGACGTCGCCGTCGCCGACCTGGCGACGATGGAGCACCGCCATCTCAACGGGCTGGTGTTGGCGAGCGGCGGCATCACCTCGCACGCCTCCATCCTGGCCAAGTCGCTCGAGATCCCCGCCGTGGTCGGCGTCGAGCGCGCCGCCGAAACCATCCGCGAGGGCGACTTCGTCATCGTCGACGGCAATGCCGGCGTGCTCTACGTGAACCCCACCGCCGAGGTGCAGCGCGAGTACCAGCGACTGAACCGCGAGTACCGTGCCTTCAACCGCGACCTGAAGGCGCTGCAGAACCTGCCGGCCGAAACCGTCGACGGCGAACGCATCCACCTGCTCGCCAACGTCGGCCTGCTCGGCGACGTTCGCCTCGCCCGACTGCAGGGGGCCGAAGGGGTAGGGCTCTACCGCACCGAGGTGCCGTTCCTGTCGCACCGCGACTTCCTCACCGAGGAGGAGCAGTACGAGCTCTACCGACGCGTCGTCGAGGAGATGGGCGGCCAGCCGGTGACCGTGCGCACGCTCGACCTGGGGGCCGACAAGTACCCGCGCTACTTCAACATCCCGCGCGAGGAGAACCCGTACCTGGGCTGGCGGTCGATCCGCATTTCGCTGCAGATGCCGGAGATCTTCAAGGTGCAGCTGCGCGCCATCCTGCGCGCCAGCGCCCACGGGCCGGTGCGCATCCTCTTCCCGATGATCTCCAGCCTCGAGGAAATCCGGCAGCTGCGCTGGCTCTTCGCCGAGGCGCGCGAGGAAGTGCGTGATGCCGGCGTCGCCTTCGACCCCCACGTGCCGGTCGGCATGATGGTCGAGGTGCCGTCGGCGGTGTACATGGCGCGGGAGCTGTGCGACGAGGTCGACTTCTTCAGCATCGGCACCAACGACCTGATCCAGTACCTGCTGGCGGTCGACCGCAACAACCGCAAGGTCGGTCACCTCTACGAACCGATGCACCCGGCGGTGCTGAAGTGCATCGCCGCGGTCGTCGACGCCGCCCGCGCCGCCGGCAAGCCGGTGTCGCTGTGCGGCGAGATGGCGGCCGACCCGAGCTGCACCTTGCTGCTGCTCGGCCTGGGTTTGCGCGACCTGAGCATGGGCTCGTTCTTCATTCCGGCGATCAAGCGGCTGGTGCGCGCCGTGCCGATTTCGGCGGTGCGTGCGCTGGGCCAAGAAGTGCTCGGCCTGACCACGGTCAACGAGGTCAAGGCGTGCGTCTTCGAGACCGTGCGCAGCCTGGGCATCGTCGACATCATGGAGGTCTATCACTGATCCGCCGCCGCCCGCGCGCCACCTCCGACACCCGTCACTGACTGCCGACCCTGTGTACGACCGTGACCGTCGCCATCCCCATTCGCGCCTTGCTGCTGGCGCTGCTCGTCGCCTGCGGCGGCTGCGACGAAGCCTTCCCCGGGCGACGCGCCGAGGTCGATCGGGCCGTCGTCGAAGCACGCGTGCGCCAGTACTTCGAACGGGTCGCCGACCTCCCCGACAACGTTCGCCTCGAGTTCGCGCCCTTCACCACGGCCCCGGTGGACGGCTGGCTGCGGGGTGAGTTGGCGGTCGTCTCGCCCGAGAATCGCGAGCGCGTGCCGCTCTTGGTGTCGCGCGACGGGCGCTACCTGATCCAGGGGGAACTCGCCGACCTCACGGTCGACCCGTATGCCGCCGCCATGGCGCAGATCGCCCTCGACGGCGCCCCGCGCCGGGGCGATCCGCGGGCTCCCGTCACCATCGTCGCCTACGTCGACTTCCAATGCCCCTTCAGCGCCCGGGCCATGCACACGCTGCAACGCTTCGTGCTGCCGGCCTACGGCGAGCGCGTGCAGTTGGTGGTGAAAGACTTCCCCTTGGCCAACGCCCATCCCTGGGCCGAGGCGGCGGCGCGCGCCGCCGCCTGCGCCATGCGCCAAACCGAGGCCGGCTACTGGACCGTGGCCGAGCGCTTCTTCCGGCTGCAAGAGGAACTCGAGGGCGACGACATCCGCGACACCGCCCGCGCCGCCCTGCGCGGACTCGACATCGACCAGGCCGCCTTCCTGCGCTGCTTCGACGAAGAGACCTTGCTCCCCGAGGTGCAGGCGGACGTCGAGGAAGGGCGACGCCTCGGGTTGCGCTCGACGCCGACCTTCTTCATCAACGGCCGCAAGCTCGAAGGCGCCCGTCCATTCGAGGAACTACAGGCCGCCATCGATGCGGCGCTCGCCCACCCGGCCTCCGCCGGACGCCTGGCCCAAGACGCCGGCAGCCCCCCCTAATCCCCCCGAAGTGGCGTTTTCGGTTGACGAATCGGTGACCTGGATGGTACCCGATGGACGTCGTTTTCAGACCATAAGGAACCGGAAGCATGAGTGGACGTCGAGCGACGATGCGTTTGGGTGTTTTGAGTTGCCTGCTGTTGGCTTTGACCACGGCGGGCTGCGGCGGCGACGCGGAAACGGTGGTGATCCAACCACCGGGCCCCGGCGAGAAGGGTCCCGAAGTCCGGGGCACCGTCTTGATGCCCAATGGACGCGTGGCGGCCCTCGAGCCGTCGCTCATCGAGCGCGTCGCTGATCTCGCCGTCAAGGCCGCTTACGCCCTCACCGGCGATGTGCTGCCGGTCGGTCGCAACGAGTCGGTGCGCCTGCAACTGCGCCGCGATGACGGCGTGCTGCAAGACATCGGCACCGCCCTCACCGACGACCAAGGCGGTTACGTCGGTTTGCGCATGGCCACCGGCACCTCGGAAGGTGTCGCCGGCGCCCGCTACATGGTCGCCGTCGGCTCGGGCAGCAGCCTCACCCGCGCCCTGGTGTGCACCACGGGCAGCGGCAGCAGCACCAACATCGACTTCCGCTCGGAAGCGCTGGTGCGGCTGATCGAGGAAACCGTCCAGGCGAACCCGGGCTGCAAGTTGAGCAGCTTCTCGCCCGCCGAAATCTGCGAATTGCTCCGCACCGTGCACGTGCTGCCCGGCGACGTCCCGGGCAACAATGCCTCGCAGATCAACGCCGCCGCGACCACCATCCTGCGCAACGACTTCGAGTTCCAGCTGCAGCTGCGCGCCGCCTGCGACATCCTCGAGACGCCGACGCCGCGCAACACCCCGACCCTGCGCAATACGGCGACGCCGACCGAAACGGCCGAGCCGACCGCGACACGCACCAACACCACCGTGCCGGGGAACACGGCGACCCCGACCAACACCTCGGTCTTCGTGCCGCCGACCGCCACCAACACCCCGGTCGCCACCAACACCCCGGATGCACCGACGCCCACCGCGACCGCGACGCCGACCGGTTTGCAGGTCAACGTCGCCAAGGTGGCTGCCGGTAGTGCCGCCAAGGTCACCGTCGACATCCTCCTCGTCGCCGGCAACAGTGCCGTCGGCGGTGCCCAGAACGACATTCTCTTCGACAACCGCATCGTCAACCTCGCCAGCGCTTCGGCCTGCCGCATCAACGCCGCCATCGGCGACCGCGACCCGGCCTGCGAGGAAGACCCGATCACCGCGCCGTGTAAGACCCTCAGCCGCCAGCTCAGCGTCTGCGGCGGCTCGCCGCAGCCTCCGGGCTGCCCGGCCGACGCGACCTCGACGACGACCCGCTTCCGCGGCATCGTCGCCGCCACGGCCGTTCCCAACGCCAACCCCATTCCCAGCGGCGCCCTCTACTCCTGCGAATTCGACGTCGTCGACGCGAGCAAGCTGCCGGCGCTGCTGGCCAACAGCAACGTCGTCGTCTCCGACCCCGTCGGCAACCGCGTCGAAGGCGCCCTCATCGGCGACGGCTTGATCACCCAGCGCGGCACCCTGGCCGCGGGTGTTGCCGCCGGCGCCACCGCCATCGACGTCATCGGCGCCGAGGTCTTCCCGAGCACCGGCTTCATCCGCGCCCGCAATCAGGTCGTCTCGTACACCAAGAGCAGCGGCGGCGGCGGTCAAGCTTCGGGCGTCCGCCTCAACCTCGGCTCGCCCCTCGCCAGCGGCTTGTCCGCCGGCGAAACCGTCGAACTCGCCTTGCCGAGCGACGAACCGACCCCGACCCCGACCACGGCCGTGAATACGCCCACCGAGGTGCCGCCGACCGCCACCAACACCCCGGTGACGCCGGTTTCGACCAACACCCCGGTGCCGCCGACGGCCACCAATACCCCGGTCACCCCCGTGGCCACCGACACCCCGGTGCCGCCGACCGCGACCAACACCCCGGTCATCGCGCCGCAGGTGAACGCCGGCTCGGCCCAAGGCATCCCGGGCTCGACCGTGTCGATCCCGGTCAGCCTCGCCAACGGCGCCGGCGTCGTCGTCGCCACCTCGACCGACCTGGTCTACGACAGCAGCGTGGTCGACGTCGCCACCGTCGGCGAAAATCCGGACTGCACCATCGCCGCCGCCATCGGCGCCGGCACCGCCGCCGACAAGGAACTGGTCTTCTCCATCCTCACCGGCAGCGGCAACCAGAAGACCGTGCGCGTCGGCGTCATCGGCCTCGACAACGTCAACGTCATCCCCGATGGCCCGCTGTTCGCCTGTAACTTCGTCATCGCCGCCGGCGCCGCTGCCGGCACCCAGACGCTGACCAACGTCTCCGGCTCGTCGAATGCCGCCGGCACCGACCTGAACACCACCGGCAGCAACGGCTCGATCGTCATCGTCCTGCCGACCAACACGCCGACCCCGTTGGTCCCGACGAACACGCCGACCAACACGCATACGCCGACCGAGACCTTCACTCCGACCAACACCTTCACGCCGACGGAGACGCGTACGCCGACGGAAACCCCGACGGAAACCGCCACGCCGACGAATACCGACACCCCGACCGAGACCGCGACGCCGACGGAAACGCATACGCCGACCGAGACGCCGACGGTCACCAATACGCCGGAGAACACCGAGACCCCGACGCCGACCAACACGGCGACGGAGACCCCGACCCAGACGGCGACGAATACGCCCACCGACACCCCTCTGCCCACGGAAACGCCGACGCCCACGAGCACGGCCACGGCTACCGCCACGGCCACCGAGCCGCAGGACATCCTAATCGACGTCACGTTGCAGCCCCCTGGGGGCTCGGCTGGCAACTGCCGCGGTACCTGCACAAACGGACCCAAGTCGGGGTCGTCATGTGGTGCCAACCTTGATTGCGGTCAGTGCGCTGGCGGTGCCAACGTCGGCCGGCCCTGTGCCGGCAACGGCGCATGCCCAGGCAGTACCTGCTCCACCGGAACCTGCGGCGGCACCAAAACCTGCGTCGGTGGCCCGTTCAACGGAAATACCTGTAGCAGCGCGCTGAACTGTACGGAGTGCCGCTCGAACTTCGCCGGCGATAGCCCTAAGGGGTCGTGTGCCAGCATCCAAAGCAAGGCTCTCCGCATCGCCATCGCGCCGAACGGCATCTGTTTTCCGCGCGTCTCGCCCGCGACTTCGACGTTGTCGCCGGACACCTCCTGTGCAACAAATGCGGAATGCCCGACGGGTAGTACCTGCGTGCTTCCGTCGTTCCAGTTGGCCATCGATCCAGTCGCGGGTGCCGACGGCGTGCGCACCATCCGAATGGACCCCGATACATTCTTCCTTCCGCCGGCACCGGTGCCGGCCGTGGGTTTCACCGCCTGCCTCCAAGCGGCGGGTGAAGGCATCGGCTTCATCGATTGCAACGGCGGCGAGGTGAACCTAAACGTTGCGCTGTCGCAAGATCACAATTTGAAACCGGGAGCTGAGGGCAACAGTGGATTCGCGGTCAGCGGTATCGCTGATGATCCTTCTTGTAACCAGCCGCTTACGACCCCTCTCGGAACACTGGACTACCCGTGCCTCGAAGGCACCAAGACGTGTTCGGGCGGAGAGCGAAACCAATTAGTTTGCACAACGCTGGATGACTGTCCTGGGGGCACAAGCTGCAGTTTTTGTAACAGCTTGTCGACGGATGCGCGACCAGCCGCGCATGACGCGTGCAACAGCGGTGTGAGGGCGGTCCTCTCTGGTTCCTTCAAGCCCGGCGATCTTCAGATTATCGTGCCCCTGGCTATCTTGCAGCTTGAGCCCTCTGAGTACGGTCCAGATAAGCTGCCGTGCTCTGCAGATGATCAGCCAAGTAGTCCAGCAGCCGCTGTTCCAGTGACCCTTAGCACCGGTGTAAATTCGCTCTCGGTCTTCGACGTAAATAATCAGGCTGGCTCCATTATTGGTGCCGGTCAGTCGTGTGGGATCCAGGCGTGCCTCGCCCAGACTTCCGGTATTCCGACGACCTGCGCAGCGATAGATGCCTCGGGCAACCTCGCCGGCCTCGCCGTGGGTGGTGGCTTCCCAGCTCTAGATCTCGCCGTCGTCGGCGACATCGCGACGAGCTTCAAGTTCATCGTCCAGAGCAGTCAGAAGGTGCAGTAGGCCGCTGAATTGGGAATCCCGAACTCGTTAGAGAATCTGGCCGAAGAGAGGGTGGTGGTTAATCCCACCGCCCTCTTTTCGTTGGTCCGCCCCTCGGTGGGAGGGAAGTAGTTTCGCGTCGGTGCTTCGTTAATCTTCTCGTCGTCCGCCCATACGGAAAAAGTTCAGCCGAATTGTTGACCAGATTCGTCACATGAGACGACTTCTCTTTTTGGGGTGTATCAAACGACCGTGAAAAGCTCTGGGGTGCCACGTCGTAACCGGCGGGCTTACCGCAGATCGAGTACAATGCATCGCAAGACATCTCACTAGCTTGCGAAAGGGATAGCGAGTGGATCGAGGGGGGGCGCATGTAAGAGGGGGGCCGGTAGCCTAGTGGCTGGTAGTGTCGAATGCCACTCGATACCCGAGGAGACTGAATTTCTTGGGGATCCGTCATGGCCTCTCCGAGCCGACGACCTTCGATCGCATGTCAGCGTATCGACGATCGTTACAAGATTCAGGGTCAACCGCGTCGCGCGCTGCCTTGATGATCCGACGCCCGCTCCAAGAACAACAGCATGAGTACACCGTTTTCCCAGAAAATGATGTTCATCAACAGCAGGCAGGTGGCGTGAAACGGGATCGCCATGATCGCCAGAAACACGATGCGGAAAGGACGCCAAACCAACGCCAGCGGTGCGCCGATTTCGAGGACCGTCACGCCGATGAAGCCGACGTGCATGACCCACGCGAGCCACACGCTCCACGGGAGGTTGAGGCCGATGGTCCAACCGTATTCCAGCGGCCGGGCGGAATTCACCAAGACCCAACCCACCATCGTCGCCGGGTCGGAGAACAACTCCGGATGCCGCACCACCCGGTAGACGCCGGCTATGCTGTACACCAGGCACAACATCACGAGGATGGCCAGGATCGGCAGGCCCGGAACCCGCGTGTCCCAAGGTGTGCGTCCCCAAGCACAGATGCCGAAGACGAACAGGGCGTACAGCGGAACCATCTCTTGATGATTGACGAAGCCGAACCCATGCTGCAGCGCCTGGAAGTGTAGGAGCACGATACCCGCCCCGACGAAGGCATAGGGGCGCACGCGGCGGATCGTCGTCGCCAGCAGCAGGCCGATCGCGAGCCAACGCAGCGCGGCCAGCCCGCTCGCCGTCAACAACCACGGGAAACAGGAGGGCGGCAACCAGCGATGCAGGCCCACCGGCTGAAAGAGCGCCAACGGTAGTTCGGCGAGATCGTCCCAGGCCCACAGTCCCGTCTTGAACAGCCATAGGCCCACCACCAACGCCTGCGCCGCGCGCAGGCTGGCGGTCGATGCATGGCGATGCACCAAGTTCATCGCGCACCCACCTCTCGTTCGAGCAGCACGACGGTGCGCCTCGGGCCCGTGGGCCCGGTGTCGTCGAAGCTGACCCACGTTCGTTGCGCCCGGATCCGCACCAGCGGATCGTCGGGATGCAGCCGATTGTAACGCCCGGCGAAGGCCGCGAAGGTGGCCTCGATGCGTTGGGCTTGGAGCGGGGACAGGCGGCGCGAAGTGGGCGGTACGGGAAGCGGAGCCAGCACGCCGTGCAAGCGTGAGAACAGCAGATGGCGGCCTACCGACGGGAACACACGCCCGGGGATGAGGCGAATGGTTGCTCCAGCGCGGGTATCGGCGACGAGTTCGTTGAAGGAGTAACGGTGCTTGGGATTCGCCGACGAGAACATGTGCCAGTGCGCGAGCGGATGCGTCTTCTCCGAGTCGCCGACGACTTGGCCCATCGCCAGCAACACGACGATGACGGGGAGGAGGAGCTGCGCCATGGGAGGCATGGCACGGCTCCAGGCGCGAATCTCCGCACGTTGGAGCAGAAGGGAAAGGGCGAAGCAGGCCCAGAGAGCACTAGCGCCGTTGGCCGCCCATTCCATGAGGCCCGGCTCGAGCCAACGCAGCGCGAGGCAGCCGGCGAGTGCCAATCCGAGGAGGCCCGAGGCAGCTACCTCGATACGGCCACGGAGCGCATCGCGATTCATGCGCGCTGCCTAGCACGAGCGGTAGGGGCAGGGAACGGCACCGACGGCAAGCACTGCGGTACAGGGAAGCCACGCGACGGCTTGGTGGGCGCCGGCGGTCACG
This sequence comes from uncultured Binatia bacterium (SeqCode), assembly GCA_964524885.1. Taxonomy (GTDB): domain Bacteria; phylum Desulfobacterota; class Binatia; order HRBIN30; family HRBIN30; genus CALJUJ01. The sequence continues at coordinate 4,414 of CAZGEJ010000074.1, read as the reverse complement.
CGCGCCCCGGTTCCCATCGGAGCAGCCGATCATGTCGCTTTCAGGTTTCTGGGTTGACTTGCAGTGACATGCCGTTCATGCGTCGAAATTGGCGGTTGAGACAGCGATTGTGCCATTCTATGCTGTCGCAATGCGTCATCATTTTCTGCGTAGAAATTCGCGTTTTCCCCGAAATCTTCGTTGACAGACCAACCTTCAAACGGTTAGGAAAGAGTCATTCTGCAGATCGACGCGGGATGGTCCCGCGAGGAACTGACGGCCGCAAGAAGTGGTTATTTCTGGAGGGCACCGGAGCCATACGAACTTTTGGTTCGCGAATCTTTGAACGCGGCACACGTTTTCCCGCCGACGCCTCCGAGCGGGGCGGCGTGGGGGCGAGTGGCGGGAAGATGAGAAGATCTCGCGGCAGTCAGTCCCGACGATAGGCAGAATATGGATTTCATTTCGAGTCGGCCGCTACGAGGCGGCGACTGAGGAGTTGTGGTTATATGAAGACCATCAAGTTTCTCGCAGCAGCGGGTCTCGCCGCCGCCTTCGGCGCCAGCCAGGCGAGCGCCTGGTCGGGTGACATCATCAAGTGCAACCCGACCCCCGGCAGGCAGATCACCGTCGCATTCAGTGGCTTGAGCTGCAAGGAGACGAAGAACAAGCTCTCTCTCAAGACCTCCTTCGAAGAGGGGAACAGCATCAATGGCTGCGTTGCCAACGTCGCCAACGCCCCGTTCAATGCGTGGGTCGCAGGGAAGTGGTCGAAGGTCGATGCAGCGATCGCTGGCACAATCACCCAAGCGGATGTCAAGCTCAAGGGGTCGTCCTTCGGTTCCTGCAACCTGAGCGGCTCGGATACGTCAGCCGGAGCAAATGCTTCTGGTGAAATCAAGTTCCTTAATTCCGCTGGCGAGAAGGTGACGTCGTCCAAATTCTTCGGTACCGTCGCTGGCAACCCACCCGCAGACCCTCTTGTCGACCCGGCAACCGTCGAAGCTTTGGGCCTTGTTACCAAGGGCTTCGGGATCGGCGGGGATGTCACCATCGGTGCTATCTTCGACATCACCGATCCGATCAATTCGCCAATCGTCGCTTGCTCGGGCGGATTTTCGTGTCTCGATCCCAACGATCCGAACGATCCGCTCAACCTCAGCCCTGCGGAGGTCCTGCTTATCGAAACGGACGCCAGCAACACCGTCCTGCTGCTCTCGCTCGGCGAGGACGATCCGAACGATCCGAACGACTACGACGCTCTGCCGTGATTTGGTTCTCTTAGCCTAACGTTCGGTGCACGTACGCCGGGCCGATCCAACTTGTTGGATCGGCCCGGCGTTTCTTTTTCATCTGCCGCTTCGAATCGTCTGTACGCATGAAAATACTCTCTCTCGCCGCCTATTTGTCCGCCGCCGTCACGCTCCTTGCTTGCGACGAAGCTTCCCCTGCACCCGTCGCCGCGACCCCCACGGTGGCGCCGCTGGCCGTCGTCGAAGGTGCCGCCGCGCCGGCTAGCGTGCCCGAAGAATGGCAGCCAGCTGCGGTGCAAAAGGCCGCTGCGTTGGCGGAACAACTGCGCGCCAACGGAGTTGCTTGCGACGACTACGAACTGCGGCCGGCCAAAGGCTTCCTCGACGACTACCACGACCGCTTGAAAGTCGCCGTCGCGGATCTTCCGCTGGCAGAGTCGCGCTGCACCAGCGCCGAGGGCGAGGATCTGACCTTCATGATCTTCACGGATGCGGCGCGGGCGCGCGCCTTCGTCGAGGTCAAGCGTCAGTTGCTCTGTTCGGCTGCTGCCAAGAGGAATCTGACCTTGTTCCCAGGCTTCCCCTACGTCGTCGGCGATACCTGGTTCGTCGAGCCCGATGAGCGAATGACCTCGGCTACGATCGCCCCGATCCTCGGCGGTACGCATGGCATGGCCTCGTGCGCAGACTTCTTTTCCCCTAAGCCGTGAGTTAGTCTCGACCGTCTATGCTACCGAAGACGCTTCTGCAGTCCCGCTACGCCGCCTTGGCGGCCGTCTTGATCACTTCGGCCTCAGTTTCGGGTTGTTGGTGGAGCGACGACGCGGAGAGTCCTCCGGCCGTGGTCACCCCAACGCCGGCTCCAAGTGCGCCCCAAAGGTCGCAAGCGGGCGGCGCGGTACCCGAGGGCATACTCCTGGTACTGATCGACGCCGAGCCGGAAAGAGGTGCCGCACCACTCTCCGTCGACTTCGGAATCTACGATCCGTACCAGACCCTCGAGCGGCCGACGTACGTCTGGAATTTCGGCGACGGGAGTCCCGAATCCAATGAACGTGGACCCATCCACGTGTTCGAAAAGCCCGGTCGCTACACGGTGACCTTGAAGATCGAGGACGGCGGTGCCACCGACGAGGACTCGGTGGAGATCCAAGTGACCGAACCGAGCCCAGGCCAATAGTCGCGTCGCTCGACCGATTCCGTGCACCGTGTTGTGGCGCCCTCGTGTTGCGACTCAGACAAAGTCGGCATTGCACAGCGCCGCGGTGAGGCTTAGGGTGCGGATGCCGCGCCGCGCCCAAGCCGGTGGGGAAAAGGACTTGGACGCGTGGACCTGCTCGCACTGACCGACAAAATGCTCTCCGGCGATCGCCGTGCCTTGGCGCGGCTGATCACCTACGTCGAGAACGATCATCCCGAGACGGCTCGGGTGCTCAGTCACATTCACGCACGCTGTGGCCGCGGTTACTCGATCGGCATCACCGGTCCGCCGGGCGCCGGCAAGTCGACCTTGGTCGACGCGTTGATCGCCCGTTTGCGCCGCGACGGTGCCACGGTCGGCGTCCTCGCCATCGATCCTTCCAGTCCGTTCTCCGGCGGCGCCGTGCTCGGCGACCGCATCCGCATGCAGCGCCACTATCTCGACGAGGGCGTGTTCATCCGCAGCTTGAGCTCGCGCGGCAGCCACGGCGGTCTGGCGCGGGCGACGCGCAACGTGGCGCGCTTGCTCGATGCCTTCGGTGTCGACTTCCTGCTGATCGAAACGGTCGGCGTCGGGCAGACCGAACTCGACGTCATGAGCCTGGCCGACTCGACGGTGGTCGTGCTGGTGCCGGAGGCGGGCGACACGGTGCAGACGATGAAGGCGGGGCTGCTCGAAATCGCCGACGTCTTCGTCGTCAACAAGGCGGATCGCGAGGGTTCGGCGAAGATCAAGGGCGAACTCGAGGCGATGCTGCATCTGCGTCCGGCAGCGGCCTGGGACGTGCCGGTGCTGGCGACGGAAGCGCGCGCCGGCAAGGGCATCGACGAACTGGTTGACGCCTTGTTGCGGCACCGTGACTTCCTGCGCGGCGCCGAGGCCGGCAGCGCCAAGCAGACGGCGCGGCGTGAAGAGTTTCTCGTCGTCTTGCGCGAGGAACTACAGCGTCGCATCGCCGCTGCCGTGCGCGCCGGACGCTTCGACGAGGTTCTGGCACAGGTCGAGAGTGGCGCCGTCGATCCCTATGCGGCGGCCGTGACGGAAGCGGAACCCGCCCATCTGTTGGCGCGGTTGTCGGCGCATGGGACGCAAACCGCGCGTTGACGCGCCGCATCGGATCTGGGCCATCGGCGACGTGCACGGCTGCGTCGCCGAGTTGGACCGATTGCTCGACACCGTCGCCCCGTCGGCCGACGATGAACTGATCTTCCTCGGAGACTACATCGATCGCGGCCCGCATTCGGCCGGTGTGGTGCAGCGCTTGCTTCGTCTGGCGCGCGAAGTGCCGGGTTGTGTGTTTTTGCGAGGCAATCACGAGGACATGTTCTTGGGCTTCCTCGGCCTCGGCGGGCACTACGGCGATTCGTTTCGCAGCAACGGCGGCGAGGCGACGCTGCACAGCTATGGTTTGGCGGACAGGGATGCGCGCCAAGTCGCCGAGCGCCTGCCGTGGGAACACGTGGCCTTCTTCACGGGGTTACGCGCGAGCCATGTGACGGGGAACTTCTTCTGCGCCCATGCCGGCGTCGATCCGTGGCGCGGTCTGGACGAGCAGCGGGACGAAGACTTGATGTGGATCCGCGACGACTTCCTCCGGCAACGCACGTCGTTGCCGCGCACGGTGGTGCACGGGCATTCGCCCGGCAAGGAGGTGGTCGTCGACCTACCGTACCGCATCGGACTCGACACGGGACTCGTCTACGGCAACCGCCTGAGCGGTCTGGATCTGACCTCAGGCGAACTGGTGCAGGTACGCAGCACGACCCGCGCCGTCGAGCACCATCGAATCGACCTACGCCCAGCCGAACGTCCGCCCGCCTAGCCCTGCGAGTCTCTCAGGACGCGCCCGGCGTCCACCGGAGCGCCGAGTTGCACTCGGCGAGCCCGCGTCGGGGATGCGACGGCGCAATGCGAGAACGATGGAAGCGTCGAGCGCCCGGCGCTGCGCCGGGCGGTGTCGAGTACAACTCGACACTCCGGG
>CAZGEJ010000073.1:0-16027 GCA_964524885.1 uncultured Binatia bacterium (SeqCode) | reverse complement strand
CTTCGGGTGACGGACGGTCGTGACGACGAGCTGCGGGCGATTCCTTCGGTTGCCTTTCAGCGACAGTCCTCTAAAGGTCCTTGGCACACATGCAGCGGGAGTCGATCAGCGTCGTCGTGCCCACGTTCAACCGGCCTGCCTACCTCGTCGAGGCCGTTGCGAGCGTGCTCGCCCAGACCATCCCGGCCGCTGAACTCATCGTCGTCGACGACGGCTCGACGCAGGACTATACCGACTGCCTCGCGCCCTTCCGCGACCGGGTGACCTACATGCGCCAGTCGAACGCCGGCATCGGTGCCGCTCGCAATACCGGCGTCGCGCTTGCGGCGGGTGACTTTCTCGCCTTCCTCGACGACGACGACCTGTGGCTCCCCGAGAAGCTCGCTTGCCAGATCGCCGCTTTCCGCCAGCAGCCGGATCTCGATGTCGTCTATGGCCACGCCGAGCATTTTCTCAGCCCCGAGGCCGACGATGCGACGCGCGAGCGGCTCGGACGCATCGCCGGCAAGGTCTTGCCGACGCCGCTGCCGAGTTCGATGCTCATCCGGCGCGCCGCCTTCGAGCGTGTCGGACCGTTCGACCCGACCCTCCAGTTGGGCGTCGACATGGACTGGTTCGCCCGGCTCTCCGAGTGTGGCCTGGTCACGACGATGCTCGATGCCACCGTCTACCGGCGCCGGCTGCACGCCACCAACATCAACCGCACGCAGCGGCACGAGCAGCCGGAGCGGCTCCTCGTTCTCAAACGCGTCATCGACCGCCGGCGCGCCCGTGCCGGCGTCAGTCCGGCCGACTGAATTCCCACCACCGGAGTCCCGTATGCCTTCCGTCTTGCGCGTCGACCATCCCAGCGTCATGCACGAAATGATCGATGACGAGGTCGTCGTCATCCATCTCGATACGGGCATCTACTACAGCCTCGACGGAGTGGCCGGGCGCTTGTGGCAGTATCTCGCCGCGGGCAAGCGTACGGTCGCGGACGTCGTCGCATTTGCTGGGCGGGTCTACGACGGCGATGCCGCGGTGATTGCCACGGCCGTCGAGCGATTCTTGGGGCAGCTGCGCGACGAGCAGCTCGCCTTCGTCGGCGACGAGGAGAGCAGCGCCCCGGCAGACGACGCGGTGCCTGCCGCGCGCCAACCCTTCAGCGAACCGACCTTGCAGAAGTACACCGACATGGAGTCGCTGCTTCTCGCCGATCCCATTCACGAGGTCGACGAGGGAGCGGGATGGCCGCACCTGAAGTGATCTCAGCGCTCGCCGAGGACCGCCTCGCCTTTTTCGCAACGCTCGAAGAGGGTTTCGCGCGTGCCTGCCGCCAGGTCGAAGTCGTCGAGCGGCATTATGTCATCGCCGGTTGCCGCTTCCGGCTGCACTTCGCCGGGGAAGCCCTGCTCGGAGCGATCGAGCCCGCCTTGGCGCATCTCGCCGTTGCCGGCGGTGCCGAAGCCGACTACGAGCTGCACCTCTTCGATGCCGCCTCGACCGCGACGCCGCTTCCTTTTCTGGCCGCGCGCTTGGTCGACCTGTTACGTTTGCGCTGGTGGGAGTTGCTCGACGGCCGCCGCGAGATCAAGGGCCTGCACGGCGATCGCATCCGGGCCGTCTTCCACCTCGGCCCCGACATCCTCAGTGTGCTCGATCGCCAACGGCGCTCGGCCTATTACTGGGTCGAGAGTGCCGCTTCGATCCCCTACTACGAAAAAGGCTACCCGCTCAGTGTGCTGTTGAACTGGTGTCTCGCCGAGCGCCGCAGGCACGTCGTGCACGCCGCCGCGATCGGTCGGGCCGATGGTGGAATTCTGCTGACCGGAAAGGGCGGCAGCGGCAAGTCGACCACGACCCTCGCTTGCCTCGACGGAGGCTTGTCCATCCTCGGCGACGACTACGCCGCCGTCGAGACGGATGGCGCCGTCGCCGGCAGCCTCTACAACACGATCAAGCTCAAGGGCCCACGCGACGTCGAGCGGTTCTCCCATCTGGCGGCTTGCGTCAGCAACCTCGACCGAGTCGACGAAGGCGATGCCGGCGAACGTGCAGTGATCTTCCTGCACGAGCACTATCCTGACCGTCTGCTGCGTGAGATGCCGGTGCGCGCCATCTTCGTGCCGCAGGTCGTCGATCGGGCCGACACCGTGATCCGTCCGGTGTCGCCGTCGGTTGCATTCAAGGCGCTGGCGCCGAGTACCGTGTTCCAGTTGCCGGGCAATGCCCAGTCGGCCTTCCGCGCGCTCGTCGAGATGGTGCGCCGGCTGCCTACGTACAGCATCGAGTTGGGTTCCGACCTGGCACGTATTCCGCGCGCCATCGAAGACTTCCTCGACGCAGTCTGATCAGGTGTGATGCCTTCGCCCCGCGATGTTCCCCTGCGTCGCCGTGTCGCCGCATGGCTCGAGGATCGAGCGCGTCACGGTAGCGCTGACGCCGCCCTTCTGGTGCTTTGCCTCGAAGGCATGGCACGCCTCGGGATGGCCCCAGGCTACCTGTACCATGCTGCCGGCATCCTACACGCCGCCGCGGGCCGCCAAGCTGCTGCCGAGGCGGCGCAAGGCCGCGCCATCGAGGCGGGCGCCGGCAAGCATGTTGCCGCAGCATGGTTGCGCCGCGCCCAATCGCAGCTGTCGCTCGGTGCCTATGCCGCGGCCGAGGCCAGCGCTCGCGCCGCCATCGCCGCCAACCCCCGCGCCCACGCCGAATGGTACGTCCTACTGCATGCGTTGTCTCTGCAAGGTCGGCTCGCGGAGGGGCTCGACGAACTCATCGCCGTGGCGCGAAACCTGCCCGGGTCGGATGGAACTCTGCCGCTCCCCCTGCCTTGGTTCTACTTCACCGAGGCCGTCGTCGACGTGGCTCGCGCCGAAGCATTGCGACACGTCGTCGATCGCCACCCGCAATCGCGCGACGCCAACATCGCCCTCTCGATGATGGAGAACTGGCTCGGAAACTACACCGCAGGCACGCGTTGGATGCGTCGCGCCGCCGCTCTTCACTGGCCCGACTTCGCCGCCGAGATCGAATCCACCGACGACTCGTTCGCGCTGCACAAGGAGCCGTCCTTCCTCATCATCGGCCAGGCCAAGGCAGCCACGACGTCGCTTTTCGAAGGTTTGTGCGAGCACCCGGACCTCGATCCACCCGTGATCAAGGAGCCGCAGTATTGGTCCGCGCGTCACGACTGGGGCATCGACTGTTACCGCGCCAACTTTCCGCCGCGCCGGCATCGGCCGACGGCCCGGACCTTCGAAGCGTCGACCACCTATTTCGTTCATCCCGAGGCGCCCCGTCGCATCGCCGAAGCGGCTCCCGACATGCGCTGTATCGTGGTGTTGCGCGAACCCGTGGCGCGCGCCTATGCCGAATTCCAAATGAACGTCCGCCTCGGCCTCGAGCGTCGCACGTGGGAAGATGTGGTCGACGGGGAGATCGCCCGCTTCGGCGATTGTCCGCTCGATCGCCTTCAACTCGAGCAACACGATTGGGGCGGTTCGCCGTTGCTCCGCAGCGCGGCGCTGCCGCATCTCCAACGCTGGCTCGCCGTCCTGCCGGCAGCGCAAATGCTGGTGTTGCGACAGCGCGACTTCGCCCACCACGCGCCGGCGATCCTGCGTCGTGTTTGCGAGTTCGTCGGCCTGGCGCCGTGGGCTCATCTGCGCTTGCCCCGCGTCAACGAAGGTTCCTATCCCGCCATGCCGCGACCCTTGGCCGAGCGGCTACACCATTGGTTTGCGGCCCACGAAGCGGCCCTCGATCGCTTCCTCGATGAACGGCGAGGCCTGCTCGCATGAAATCAGCCGTACCCAGCGTTTCGCCGGAGATGGCCCGCCGGGCGCAGGGCCATCGGGGCATGGCTCTCGGCTGGTGGAAACGTGGCCGCGCGGTGCAGGCCATCCTCGGCCTGCGCAAGGCCATCGAGACCGATCCGACCTGCGTCGATACCTACATCGACTTGGCGCGCATCTTCCTCCAACTGCGTCGATGGAATGACTTGGCCGACATCTGCCGTGCCGGCTTGCGCTACTTCCTCGAGGTCGGAGCGCTGCACAAGCTGTTAATCACTGCTCTCGAGGAGCGCGATTCGTGGGAGGCCGCCTGCGCCAACTACGGTCTGCAAAGCGCGAGTCGTGGCCGGGTCGCCATCGAAGACGGCGACATTCTCTGCTGTCTGGCGCTGCGCAACGAACGCCCGCGTCTGCCGTACTTCTTCGAGTACTATCGCAAGCTCGGCGTCGATCGTTTCTTCGTCATCGACAACGGCTCGACCGACGGAAGCCTCGCCTGGCTTCTCGAGCAGCCGGATGCCTGCGTCTGGTCGTCCCAGCTCTCGTTCAAACGCGCCAACTTCGGCTCCGCTTGGTTCGAATTGCTTCTGCGCCGCTATGGCGTCGGCCATTGGTGCCTCACCGTCGATGCCGACGAGTTCCTCTACTTCGACGGCGCCCCGCAGCGCGGCTTGCGCGCCTACCTGCAGAACCTAAAAGCACGCCGCAAACGCGGCGCCACCGGTTTGTTGCTCGATCTCTACAGCGATCGTGCCGTGCGCGACACCGTCTATCGCGAAGGCGACGACCCGCTCGAGCATTGCCGCTACTTCGATCGCCGCGTCTATCATCGCTACTGGGACGGCGGCGGCCCCAACCGCGATCAGCATGTCTTCTTCGGCGGTGTGCGCCAACGCGTGTTCCCGGTCGAACACGATTATCTCTTGAGTAAGTCCGTCTTGCTGCACTACCTGCCCGACGTCGTACTCGAGAGCGGTCAGCACTTCACCAACATCCCGGTCGCCCAGCTCACCCAAGAGGAAGTGTGCGTCCTGCATTTCAAGTTCTTCGCCAGCTTCATTCCCTATGCGCACGAGGAGGCGAGGCGCGAAATCCACGCCATGGGCGCCGAACAGTACAAGGGTTACCAGCGGGTCCTCGATACGTCGCCCGACGTCGTGCTTCATCATCCCGAGCATTCGGTGCTCTTCGAGGGTGCCGCGCAGTTGCGTGAACTCGGGATTCTCCGCGCCGAGGAAAGCCCGCCGCGAGTCGATGTCCCGACCATCGCACCGGTCGCCGCCGGCGCCGCCACGCGCCCGTTCTGGTCCGTGATGCTCACCGTCTACGACCGCGTCGCCCATCTCGAACGGGCGCTGGCCAGTGTTTTGGTCGCCGATCCTGGCGACATGCAGATCGCCGTGCTGTGCGACGGCGGCGATGCGCAGCGCCAGCAGACGATCGCGCAGATGGTGCGACGCGTCGCCGGTGAGCATGTCGAGCTGGAGCTTCTGCCGCAGCGGCTGGGTCATCCCGCGATCTTCAATCACTGCATCGAACGGGCGCGCGGCCACTGGGTTCACATCCTGCACGACGACGACTGGCTCGAAGCTGGTTTCCACGCCGTCCTGCGCCGTGGTGTCGAGGCCAACTCTGCCGTCGTCGCGGGGTTCTGCCGTCAGCGTCTCGTGCACGGCGAGACGGCTCACGCGGACATCTGGAACTCGTGGCTCGAACGCGAAAGCGCCGGCATCATCGACGATTGGTTCGAGCGCATTGCCCGCGAATGCCGCGTCCAGTTTTCGTCGATGGTCGTGCGGCGCGACGTCTACGAACGAGTCGGCGGCTTCCTCGCTGCCGCCGGTTCCGCTTTCGATTGGGAGATGTGGATTCGTGTCGCGGCGCAGGGGCCGGTCCATTACGAGCCCGAGGCTCTCGTGAACGTCGGGCGCGACGCCTCCGCCGAATCGACGCGCCTGCTCCGCAGTGGCGAGCAAGTGCACGACGCGATGACCGCACTGCGCTTGGCCTCGCGGCACTTTCCCGTGGAGCGGGCGGCGACGATGCTGCAACAGGGCGTCGACCGCATCGCCGCCTATGCCCTCGAAGCGGCGCGCCGCTTTCGCGAAGCCGGCGACCACGAAGCCGTGTTCCTTAATGTGTCCGCTGCCGTCGGCCTCCAGCCGTCGCCGCGTACCGTGCGCCGCTTGCTGGAGTTTCTGCGCGGCGAAGACCATGAGTTCCGCGGTTGATGGTGACGGCGTCCGCGCGGCCCTCTTGTTGAGCCGCGTCTGGATGGAACGCGGCAACCTCGCTGCCGCCGAGACCAGCCTCCAGCGCGGTTTGCTCGCCTCGCCCGCGCATGCCGAACTGCGGCGGCAGTTGGCGCATGTGCACTTCCTTCAAGGGCGGCGTCAGGATGCCGTCGAAGATCTCGCAGCCGCCTGTCGATTCAGGCCGGGCGACGCCGACCTCGCGCGTGAACGCGAATGGATGAAACAGCTCGCCGGCCTACCTCCCGAGCCGGTGGCGTTGCCGGATCATGCCGGCGGGCGCTTGCGTTTCGAGCGAGCCTACGACGGCCGCCATCACCGCAGCGGCTGGGGCTACGGTTTAGGGGCGCTGCAGCGTCTGCACCATTCGAACGGCGTGCGCTTCGAGCACTTCGTCGAAGACCTCTTCGCTTGGCAGCTCCCGCGTGAGGGAGTCCGTACGGATCGTGAACTCATCGCCGCGCTGCGCGAGCCGCGCTACGAGACGCGCCTGACGTCGGAAGAGCGAGGCCTGGTGCCGATTCGCGAGCCTTGGGTCGGGGTGGTGCACAACCCGCCTGGGATGCCCGCATGGTTCCATGGCGACGAGTCGCCGCAAGCGATCACGGCCAAGCCGGCCTGGCGTGCGAGCCTTCCGAGTTGCGTCGGTCTCTTCGCTCTGTCGGAGTATGCGGCTGCGTGGTGGCGCCAGGCGACGGGCAAACCGGTATCCGTGGTTTTCCTGCCCAACGAGAGACCTCGACTGTGTTTCGACTTCGACCGATTCCTCGCCAACCCGCACAAACTCGTGGTGCAAGTCGGTTGGTGGCTGCGTCGGCTCAGCGCCATCGAGCGCTTGCCGCTCGCCGCGGGTAATGCCCTGGGCTACCACAAGCTGCGTCTGGTGCCGCATTTTGCCGACGGATCGGCTGCGCATGTCGACGCCTTGCGACGACTCGACCTGGAACATGCGGGCGCGGCGCCAGAGCCGTATGCGGCGAACACCAGCGAGCGGATGCACGTTGCAAATGAGGCCTACGACGAGCTGCTGGCCTCGCATCTGGTCTTCGTCGATTTATACGATGCCAGCGCCAACAATGCCGTCGTCGAGTGTTTGGTGCGCGCGACGCCGTTGCTGGTCAATCGCCTACCCGCCGTCGAAGAGTATTTGGGGCGCGACTACCCCCTCTACTTTCGCGACCTTCCCCACGCCGCGGCGATGGCGCTCGACCTCGGCCGCTTGCGCGCGGCACACGAGTATCTGCTCCAGTGGCCGTTGCGTGAGCGGTTGGATGCGGCACACTTCGTTCGTGCGATCGAAACGAGCGAGGTCTACGGGCTCTTATGAAGCGGGTGCTCGTATACAGTGATCGCAGCGGCATCTTCGGTGCCGAGCAGATCGATCATCGCTTGGTGTTGGGCTTGGTCGACGCCGGTCTCGACGTCTGCGTCGCTCAGCCGCCCGCCGATCATCTGCTTGCCCGCGAACGTCGCGCTCGCGGCATCCGTCATCACGATCTGCCGGAGGAAGACATCTACGACCTGCGGCGTGCCGCTCCCAGCCTCGACGACGACAGCGCGGCGGCGGCGGTCTTCACCGAGGCGCGGCCGGATCTCGTCTTGTTCACCGACAGCTTCCCATGCGCCAACCTCGCCGCGAAACGCGAAGCAGCCGAGCGACGGCTTCCCTTCCTCGTGCTGGTGCATTGTGTGCAGCCGGCGTGGGCCGACGAATACGCCGACTACGTGACGCGTTTGCCCGCGTTGTACGCGGCGGCTCACGAGGTGGTCGCGGTGTCGCAGGACAACCTCGCTCTCTTGCGACGTCGATTCGGCCTGCCGCGACAGCGCGGCCGGGTCATCTACAACGGACGCCCCGACGAGTACTTCGCACCGACCGATGTGGCGACGCGGCAACGCGTGCGCGCCGCTTGCAACGTGCGTGAGGATGAACTCCTGGTGCTCACTCTCGGGCGTTACGAGCATGCCAAGGGCTACGATGCGATCCTCGCGTCGCTGCCGCAGCTGTTGCGCCTACCGCAAGGTCGACGCCTGCGATTCCTTTGGGTCGGGCAAGGGTCACGCGAGGCCAAGATCCGCGCCCTCGCCCGCATGCTCGGAGGCGATCGCGTGCAGGTCCAGAGTGTCCGGCATGACGTGGTCGACTTGCTCGACGCGGCCGACGTGCTGCTGCATCCAGCTCGTTTCGAAGGCATGCCGTTGGTCGTGCTCGAAGCGATGGCCAAGCGGCTGCCAGTTCTCGCCTCGGCCATCGGCGGCAACGTCGAGGCGCTTGGCGATACGGGAATGCTCCTTCCCCTGCCGGTTGGCTCGCCCGAGTTCGCCGCGCACCTCGTCGAAGGTCTCGCCCAACTGAGTGACGATGCCAGTTTGCGACGGCGCCTGGGCGATGCGGCGCATGCACGTGCCGAGCGGTTGTTCCGGCAGTCGCGCATGGTGGCGGAATACGTGGCACTCGTGCGTCAGGCTTTGGGGCGCGGATGAGTGAAGTCGGGTTGAGTCCCGCGGAGTGCGACCTCTTGTGTGCGGCCTACGGGTCGCAGCCGGAGGCAGGCGTGGCATGGGCGCGCTGGCGCGACGCCGTCGACTGGGAGGGACACCTGGCGCCCCAGGAATTCGCCTTGCTTCCGGCCGTCTGCCGCAACCTGCAGCGGCATGCCATCGAGGATGCACTGTTGCCGCGGTTCAAAGGCATCCTGCGGCAGTCGTGGCTGCTACATCAGCAACGTGGCGCGGCGTTGGCCGATACGTCGGAGGCGTGTGCGCGCGAGGGGGTGCGGTTGGTGGTGATGCCACCGACGTGGACTTGGTTGGTGGACGCGACGACCGTGTCCTACAGCGGACAGGCGGTGCACGTGGTCGCGTTCGACGCACCATGGGACGCGGCCTTGGAGCTTCTTCTGCGCTCGGGCTGGGAAAGCGAGAGGATCGAGGTTCCGCGGCGCTGGCTCGCGGGTTACGCCTGCGCCGCGGGTGGGATACTCGTACGGCGAGGGGAGCAACGGCTGTGGCTGGGGTGCAAGCTCCCCCCCGCTTTCGACGAGCGCGATGACGAGGTGCGCGAGCGAGTGCGACCATGGCCCGTATCCGGGCGCAGGATCCATGGCCTCGATCCGACGGACGCGTGTGAGCTGATCCTACGACGTGGGGAAGAGGACGGGTGGTTGGCCGGCTGCGCCGGGGTATTGGCCGTGGTTGCTGCCGGGCAAGAGGTGCGGTGGGAGCAGTTGCGACAAGCGTTCGCACGGTGGGGCTTGCCGTCATGCGCAGGGACCGCCCTGCGACAGGCCGAGCCGTGCTTCCGAGAGTGGGGCATCCCCACCGACTTGTGGCGCTATGCCACGGAGGTTGGCGAACCCGGCGCTGCCGCGACGGGATGGGCCGCGCGCGCCCGACAGGACTGGGGTGTCTACCGTCGTGCTTGGGGCAGGGCGTACCGCTTCCCGCAGGCGATGAGGCAGCTGCCCGGCTATCTCATGGGGCGATGGAACGCGGATTCGCCGCTGCAATGGGTGGCCGGAGCCGCTGCTTGGCTGGGCTACGATCGGCGGCGACGTTCGTAGGCCGGCAGGAAGGTCGCCGCGAGGTCATCGGCGGAAACTGAGCCAAGCGCACGCTTGGCTCAGTCGGGAGTTCGAGTTCGACTCAGTCGGCGAAGGCCTCTTCGATGCGGGCGATGACGTGGGCCTCGTTGGCCGATACGGGGTTGGTCAGCCCCAGGAAGCCGCCGCGGGCTTCAGCGACGGCACGCGCACGGCGCACCAATCCTTCACGAACCTTGCGCCGTTCGAGCGGCGTGAGCTTCTGATTCACCGCTTCGGCCCACGCGAACCAGGCCTTGCGTGCATCGGCGCGCGGCGTCTCCTTGATGAAGGCGCGCAAGGCGTCGTGTCCGGGGGTGTCCGGGGTGAGCCCATGTTCCGCGGCGGCACGTAGAAAGGCTGCTTTTTCCTCTTCGTCGACACGACCGTCGGCCCAGGCGACCTCGACCAGCGGGTACAACCCAAAGGCGGCGAAGGTGTCGCCGTTGAGGTGCAGCTCCATGAGCGTGTCGATCACCGCGTCGTCGTTGATCCCGCTGATCTGCTTCAGTTCTTCACGCGTGCGTTTCGCCGCCAAGGCTTGGCGTAGCTTCGCGATCAGCTCGTTCTCGCGATGCTCGAAGAACTCGTTCTCGAGAGCTTGGCGTCGTCGGTCGAAAATATCGTGGTGCATCGATCCCCTTTCCCCTGCCGACTGTATCGGCCCAACGAAGGATGAACAAGCCACCCGGCGCGTCAACGGTGCTTCAGCACGAGCGTCGAGCCCTGGCGTTCCATGTCGAAGTGATCCAAGAAGCTCATGCCGAGGAGGCCCATCGGCAGGTCGGTGTCGATGACCATCGCTTCGACGTCGGCCACCGTCACCTTGCCGACGCGCAACGAATCGATGCGGACCCGCCAACCGTCGACGTTGCCGTTGGCGGTGGCGGCTTGCGCGCGTGCTCCATTGCGATAGCGCAGGCCCGCCCGTTCCGCATCGCTTCGAGACAAGGTCGTCAGGGTCGCGCCGGTGTCGATGAGAAAGGGAAGGGACCGTCCATTGACACGTGCGTCGGTGACGAAGTGGCCCTGGCTGTTGGCCCGAAGATGAATCGTGGTGCCGCCGAATCCGCCCCCCAGTCCGCCCTGCATGGCCTCCAACTCGAGGGTTGTCGCGGTGCCGTCGATACGCACTTCGACGCTGTCGAGGTCGACCCGCAGGAGCTTGACGCCATCGACACTTTCGCCGACTGCCAGGGTCAGGGGCGGCGCACCGTCGATGGCCAACAAGGCGCTACGTCCGGGAGTGATTCCGACGAGTCGCACGTCGATGGCTTGGGCCAAAGTGGGGGCGAGGACCCATGGGACACACAGGACCATGGCGAAGCGTCGGAATGTTCGGAGCATGGGTGGCCTCTAGCAATGCCCGGGCGGGCTGCCAAGCGGAGCAAGGCGGAGGCTGGCCCGGCGTGGACGAGACTCGTGTGGTGCGGCTCGCCATCGTCTCAGCCTCCGAGTTCGGCGATGGTGGCGCCGTTGCCGCCCTCGCCGCGCCCTCCAGGACGATGCGTGGTGCAGTACGGGCAGGTGTCGAGATAGTCGAGCACGGCGCGCCGCAGCGCACCGCTGCCGATGCCGTGGATGATGCGGACGCGCGCGATGCCGTCGCGTTGGGCGCGGTCGAGAAACGCGTCCAGCTCGGCCAAGGCGTCGCGGACCCGCAGTCCGAGGAGACTCAGCTCGACGGCGGTCGCCTCGTCGCCGCGTTGCACGGCGGCCTGCACGCGTTCGGGTTCCGGGCTCGTGCGCGCGGCGCGACGTAGGTCACCGGCCGGCACTTCGAAGCGCAGACTGCCGCGCTGGATCCAGGCGCGATCACCGGTCACCGCCGTCAACTCACCGCGGAGTTGGGTGCCGGCGACTTCGACTTGATCGCCGACGTGCACCGGGCCGCTATCGGCGGCGGGGAGGACAGGTTCTTCGACCTCCTCGCGCCGGCTGACGATGGCGGCGGTTTGCCGGCGGACGAATTCGTCGAGGCGGCGCTTGTCGGCTTCGCCGCGGCGGATTTGGTCGAGCAGTTCGCGCCCTTCGTCGCGCACGGAGCGCAGGAGATCGCGGGCGCCGCGCAGCTCGTCGAGCGTGCGCAGATCCTTCTTGCGCCGCAGTTCCTCGGCCAGGCGGCTCGCTTCGCCGGCGCGACCTTGGGCGTCGTCGCGCGCCGCGGCGGCTTCCGCCTGCAGCCGTTCGAGTTCGCGACGTTGCTGGGCCAAGGCGTCCATGGCGGCGGCGAAGGCGCGGGCCTCGTCGGAGCGGGCTTCGGCGGCGGCGGCGAGGACGCTTTCCGGCATGCCCAGGCGGCGCGCGATGGGCACCGCGAGGCTCTCGCCGACGGAGTCGTAGACGAGGCGATAGGTGGGCCGCATCTGCTCGAGGTCGAAGTCGACGGCGGCGCTGAGGCAGGCGGGGTCAGTGAGGGCGAAGGCCTTGATGCGACTGAAGTGGGAGGTGACGACGACGCGCGCGCCGGCGTCGGCCAAGCTGCGCAGGATGCCGACGCCGAGGGCGGCGCCTTCTTCCGGGTCGGTGCCGACGCCGGGTTCGTCGAGAATGACCAGCCCCAGGCCGGGCGCGTGATCCTCGTGCCAATCCAGGGCGCCGAGGATCTCCTTGATGTTGGCGAGGTGGCCGGAGAAGGTCGACAGGTCGCGCTCGATGCTCTGGGCGTCACCGACGTCGGCGAAGATGGCGCCGAAGCAGGGCAGGCAACTGCCCTCCTCGACCGGGATCGGGATGCCACTTTGTGCCATCAAGGCCAACAGGCCGAGAGTCTTGAGGGCGACGGTCTTGCCGCCGGTGTTGGGCCCGGTGACGACGAGCACCTGTTTACCCGGCGGCAGGCGAAGGTCGATCGGGACGACGGGGCGGCCGCTGAATTCGAGTACCGGATGGCGCGCCGCGCGCAGGTCGACTTGGGTGTCGTCGAAGCGCGGTTGGCTGCAGCGGTAGCGGCGCGCGAACAACGCCTTGGCGTGCAGCGTGTCGGCTTCGACCAATGCGGCGTAGGTGTTTTCGAGGGACGCCGCGGCGTGGTGCACCATGGCCGTGAGGTCGGCGAGGATGCGGCGGATGTGCTGTTCCTCTTCCTTGCCGGCGAGCAGAATTTGGTTGTTGAGCTCGACCGCGAACATCGGCTCGACGAAGGTGGTCTCGCCCGAGGCGGAGCGATCCTGCACGACGCCGGGGAGCTGGCTGGTGGAGCTGGTACGCACGGGCAGCACGAAGCGATTATTGCGCAGGGTGACGAAGCGGTCGCTCAGCAGGTCGGCGAACTGGGGCCGGTCGAGCATGGCCTCCAATCGGCGGGTGAGGCGGGCGCGCAAGCGGCGCAGGGTTTCGCGCGTCGCCGCCAACTCTTCGCTCGCGGCATCGGTGATGCCGCCGTCGTCGTCGAGGCAGCGCAGCAGCGTGGCGCGCAATTCGGTTTGGGGCTCGATGCGGCGACCGAGTTGCTGCAGGCCGAGGCTGTCGCCGGCGTGACGCTGTAGGTAGTCGCGCACGCGTTGCGCGTCGTCGAGCACGGCGCGGATGCAGAGCAGGGCGGGGCCGTCGAGCAGGAATCCTTCGTGAGCGGCGCGGCGCAGCGACTCGCGCACGTCGGGCAGTTCGGAGAGCGGCAGGTCGCCGTACCGCTCGATCATGCGGAAGCACTCCCACGCCAGCTGCAGCGCGGCGGCGGCGGATTCGCGCTTGGCGTGCGGCGTCAGCCGCAGACAAGCGTGTTTCCCGCCGGGCGAGCGCGCCAGCATGCTCAGATGCTGGCGGACCTGGTCGAGTTCGAGAGCGGTGAGGTCGCGCTCGCGCACGGGTTCAGCGCGGCCGCTTCGAGCGCAGCGCGAGACGATCGCGTGCGGCAGCGAGGGAGGTGACGTTGGCGGCCGGCGGCGTGGCGTCGTCGACCAGGCTTTCGTGGGCCTGGGCGCCGCGGGCGGTGACCGGGCGCGATCGGTGACGCAGGATGACCTTCGCTTCGCCGGCGGAGATCGGGCGGCCGAAGAGATGGATGACGCGGGCGCCGTCGCGGTAGTGGTTGGCCCACTCGGCGAACTCCTCCGGCGATGGTTCTCGGCCGAGGTCGGCGACGTAACGTCGCACGACGAAGCCGAGCATCATTTTGGGGAGGGCGGGTTCCGATTTCATGGCCGCGGCGACGTCAGGCGGCGCGTTCTTGGATGATGCGGTCGAGCTCTTGGCGCAGGCGCGGCAACACCGCTTCGTACGAGAAGCTGCCGACCTTGACGTCCTTCTTCTTCAGATTGACGGTCGACGGGCCGCACCACAGACCGAGGTCGGCGTCGTCGGTTTCGCCCGGGCCGTTCACGCGGCAGCCCATCACGGCGATGGTGATGCGGTGCTGCGCGGCGTAGGCGGTGAGTTCGCGGACCTTGGCGGCGAGGTCGACGAAGGCGTCGTTCTCGACGCGCGAGCAGCTCGGGCAGGAGATGATGTTGAGGCCCTTGCCGAAGTCGGGGACCGAGATGAAGCGACCGGCGGCGACGTCGGCGAGGATTTGGTGGCCGACCTCGACTTCCTCGTGCTTGCGCTCGTTGGGCAGCGTGAGGGAGACGCGCAAGGTGTCGCCGATGCCCTCGGCGAGCAGCTTTTCGAAGGCGAGGCGGGTCTTGGTGATGCCCTCCGGCGGCATGCCCGCCTCGGTGACGCCGAGGTGCAGCGGCACGTGCGGCCGGGCGTCGGAGAAGCGGCGATTGGCGGCGAGGACCTTGGTGGGGTCGGAATCCTTGAGCGAGACGACGAAGCGCTCGAAGCCGAATTCGTCCATCAGGTCGCAGTGGTAGGCGGCCGACTGGACGATCGCCTCGAGCTGATCGCCCGGGTAGCGTTCGAGGAATTCGGGGGCGACGGAGCCGCAGTTGACGCCGATGCGCACGGCGCAGTCGGTGTCGCGCGCCACGGAGGCGAGCCAGGCGACCTTGTCGCGGATGCTCTTGGTGCGTTCGACGTGGTGCAGGTGGCCGGGGTTGTAGCGGATCTTGTCGACGTGCGGCCCGACCTTGGCGGCGAGCCGGTAGTTTTCCTGCAGGTCGACGGCCAGGTTGGCGGTGGACTGACGGCGGATTTCGCGCAGCGCTTCGACGTCGAGGTCGTTGTCGACGGCGATGCGCACGACGCCGGCGCCGGCGGCCGCCAGCTGGGCGACTTGGGCGACGGTAGCGTCGATGTCGCGCGTCTTGGTGGCACACATGCTCTGCACGGCGATGGGAGCGCCGGCACCGATGGAAATGTTCCCGATGCGCACCGAGCGCGTCGGCCGTCGTTGGATCGAATTAGCCATGATCGTTCGTGCCCGGGAAGCTAACGGAAGGGCCAGGCCGACTCAAGGACCACCCCGGCGAGTCCGGCGACGCCTGATCTTCGGTCTTCGTGCTCTTCGTGAACTTCGTGGTGCGGATCGAAGCGCGCGACGCGCACCTCGGCGGAATGGAGGGCTGACGAGGACACCCATCTCCTGCAGCGAGCCGACGGAGAAGGGGGCTCCCGCAACCTTCTGATTTCAGGAAGGATTCGCAACGCCGGAAAGGTGGGTGTCCTTGGGGAACCCCCTTGGGGAACCCCTGAGAAGCTGGCGCCACAGCCCCCCTCGCGACGTCCGACAAGGCTTCTCATGGGGACGTTGTGTTACCGGGGCACCCGCCTGACGCGGGGCTCGATCCGGTCGGCTGATACGGCCGGTTTTATGCAGCTCGGACGTTTCTCATCCAGCGTCCGGGCCCGCCCGCTGCTGCAGCGAAGTGGGTGTCCAAGCAGCGCTTCCTTTGCCCCGAGGGGATGCCAGAGCACTGCAGCGGCGATCGCGGCGCGCGAAGCGGCTCGCCAGGCTGCCGAGGCGCAGGTTGAGGCGCCGTCCCAGGCAGCGGCAGGTGTCGCGGTGGCCGCTCCAGGGCCTATCGATGCGGTAACTGTGGAGGCGAGCGAGTCGGAAACGAAGGCCCCGGCTCCGCCGACCGTAGAGATGGAGGCGAAGCCGCGCGGGCCACCCGTCGGTGGAGGCTACCGGCGCCCGCGTTATCACCCATGGGCTGAGTTGTTGAGGCGGACTTTTGGGCTGGACATTTTGGCGTGCGACGCCTGTGGTGGTCGCTTACGCCTGGTGGCAACGATTGCCGAGCCAGGCTTGGTCAGCCAGATCCTGAGCCACCTCGGGCTACCGACGCAGTTACCGTAGGCGGCACCAGCCCAACCGCTGACTTGGCTCCCGGGCCTCATGCCCCAAGACGATTGGGTCTGAGGGGGCTCCGGCTCACCTCCGCAAACACCGAGGCAGGGTCCCGTGTGCCCGCCGCCCGGCCGAGTCTACCGCCCCCATGCTACATCCGATGAATTATTTTCCCGGCGGACAACTGTAAGTGCTCGCCGTAGCCCGTCTGGCGGTGGCCGGGTGAGGCCGACTATCGTC
>CAZGEJ010000072.1:0-16641 GCA_964524885.1 uncultured Binatia bacterium (SeqCode) | reverse complement strand
CGGACCAGCAAGCCACAGCACAGGAGCCCCCGCGCAGCGGTTTAGTTCAACTCTTATTCATGCGGTTTCCGCATAGCATTCCGTTGCCGCGGGTCGGTCGGCATAAGCAGCGGGTTCGGGTGCTGCAAGTCCCTCGCGAAATCACGGGGCTGGCAGTGCGGCTCCGCCCGGCTGGGGCGTTATGCGGTTTCAGCGTAAGCATCTTCGGCCTTGATTCTGAGGTCGTCGGCCGCGAAATCTCCGCGTCCAAGAAGTTGCAGCCGGGGTCTCCCGCGCCCGAGGTGTTACGGCGCTCGTTCTGCCGGAAGAGCCATGGCAAGCGACCTTCCCAGGATGTTTGTAGGTGGTTCCGATCGTAGTTGGACGGCGCGCGCGAGACGACGTCAGGGTTGGACCCATCGCGCGGGCTCCAATCGGCGTTGGTGTGGGTTGTGCGTTCCATGACTACTCTCGGGGTGCAGTAGTCGGGATCGCGGCTGGGCGTCAAGGGGTGATTTTCTCCCCCGTCGGTAGGCGCAGCGCGCTGCTGACTGAGGCGGCTGGCGCGCTCGCAGCGCGCGGGCGCCGGGGCGCTCGGAGTCGATTGAGTCCCAGCGGGTTCTCGTGGCATGCACCTGGGACCAAGGAGCCCTTGCCATGTCCGACGCTGTTTCGACCCGCTTCCGTATCTGTCCTTTCTGCGAAGCGACCTGTGGCCTTGCCCTCGAGATGCGAGGGGAAGAGATCGTGCGGGTGCGCGGCGACGACGACGACGTCTTCAGTCAAGGGTTCGTCTGCCCCAAGGGCGCGGCCATTGCCGATCTGCAAAACGATCCCGATCGCTTGCGGCAGCCGCTGATCAAACGCGACGGTGTGCACGTCGAGGTGTCGTGGGACGAAGCCTTCGCCGAGGTCGAATGGCGCTTGCTGCCGATCCTCGCAGAGCACGGCACCGCCGCCGTTGGCGCCTATCTCGGCAACCCGAGCGCCCACAACGTCTCGCTCTCGGCCTACGGCCAGGTGCTCCTGCGCAGCCTGCGCTCGCCCAACGTCTTCAGCGCCAGGCGGATAGCCGGTATTAGCTGCGGAAACGTTGATAAGGGGGCTTATCGGACCTAGCCCTGGGGGCTGGGGCACCACCCGAGCGGCGATTTGGGGTTGCGTGCTCGTTTCCATGCCGGATTTTATGCCGCTGGCCATAGGACGGCGCGGCGCGGGCTGTCAATCAGAAATTTGTGTGCTTTTCACAGCCGGCGGACACACGGAGGGCTGCCTCGGCGTTTGCCGAGGTGAGCGGGAGATCTCTCAGGTGTCCCAGTCGCCTTGGGGCGCGAAGCCCGGGAGCCATGTCAGCGATCGCGCTGGCGCCGGCTGCGGTAGCTCCGTCGCCAACCCGAGGTGGCTCAGGATCTTGGTGATCAAGGCCGGCTCGGCGATCGTCGCCACCAACCGCAACCGGCCACCACAGGCATCGCACGCCAGAACATCAAGCCCGAAGGTTCGCTTCAGCAGCTCGGCCCAGGGATGATAGCGTGGTCGCCGGTAGCCTCCGGCCGCTGGCGGGGCTCGCGGCTTCGTCGCTGCCCCAACCGTAGATGGGTCCGCGGCCGCAGACTTTGTCTGCAACTCGCTCGCATCCGGCGCCGCGGTCCCTGGTTGCCCTGCGCATCACCTCGCATCTATCACTAGGCGATCCGAACAACCCCTAGTCGGGTGTCGCCGGCCAGCCAGTCGGCATTCACCTGCACCGCGATGCTATCGTCTTTATTCAGATGAGTCGTCATCGAGACGCTTGCGAATGGATGCATGTGCGGGGCAGTCGATGCTCTTGCGAGCTTGTATTCGCCGGGAAAGCGGAAAATCTCAACCCGAATGCCACCATGGTCAGCGTGTATCCCCACGGCGGCCGTAACGACGTAAATTCCCTCCGCCCCAGGGCGAATCTCGTACCCGAAATCCTGGTCCTTTAGCTTGGCGAGCCATGCGATTTCACCCTGGTACGGATCTCCTTCTTCGAGGATGCGCCATGGGACCCACCTTCCGTCGATCCGGTCATCTTTCTCTTGGGCTCTGAGGGTGATGAAGTTTGCGTATCGAGCGTCTGGCATCGTGTTTCTCCTTTGCTTGTTCGGATTTACGCCTGAGGCATCAGACGGACGCTGGTGCACGTCTTGTGCCAACGAAGCGCGACGATGGCCGATGGTGCCGTGCGGTTGGCCCACACCGCAAACTGTTCAATTTCTCGAACGGGGTGTTCAAAGGCCAAGACACTCCCCGCTGCTGACTTCCCGCTTGGAAGTTACGGTCGATCCTTCAGTGGGAACCGCCGACGTCCTCGCGCAGCTCCAGTTCGAGCGCACAGTCGCGGCAGAACTCTAGGGCGTACGCATCATCGCCAATGCACCGCACTGCCGGTCTCAACCGCCAGTCGCGCGGGAGTAGGGGAGAATTGCCAGACACCCACCTTCCAGCCGGACCCAACACTTCTGGTGGACGCTGATGCGGTCCTGACGATCCTGTCTCGGGGCACCGAGGTGGGTGTCTGGGCAGAGTTTACTATCGGACCGCCAACCGTCGCGATCCGGGAGCCGTGACAACCCGATCATGGGTGTCTGCGTGAACTGCACGCTCACCTGGAACGGCCCGGGTGACTCTCGGGGTCGGACCAACCCAACCATTGGAAAACGCGCAGCTTTCGGCGAAATAGGAGCCCGAAATCGTCCTTAGCGGTGCGATTCCGATGGCGAAATCGTACTCCGGGGTTCAGCGACACCCGCTGGGATGCCCTACCCGCGAAGGCAAAAGGGCCTCATTTCGTGGGTAAAATCGCAACGTATGCCGCCATATCCCCGTCGCGAATGGCGCCTTCCTCTGTTTTTTCAGCTGCTTACGCTGTTCTGACCCCAGATCATGACGACCCCAGATCATGAATCCCCATACCGCTGCGGGGCGACAACGGCGACTGTATTGCCCCTGTTGGAGCGTGACTCCGGCCGTCCTGGACCGTCGCTTCGATCAAGCTCTTCAAACTGAAAGGGCGAACATCAGGCTGACCGCTGCGCTCAGTACGGACCAC
Source organism: uncultured Binatia bacterium (SeqCode) (assembly GCA_964524885.1). Taxonomy (GTDB): domain Bacteria; phylum Desulfobacterota; class Binatia; order HRBIN30; family HRBIN30; genus CALJUJ01. The sequence continues at coordinate 13,586 of CAZGEJ010000072.1, read as the reverse complement.
GAGGTGCAAAGCACCAATACCGCGCTCGCCCGCAGGGAACGCCGTGACTCAAACGCGTACACCACGAAGGCAACAAACAGATGGAATGGCAGTACCAAGAATCCCCAGAACAATCCCAGCAACATGCCCCAGAGTTCGTAGACCGGCGTGAAGGGTAGAAGTCCGGGTGCGATGCGAGGAATCCAAGAACGCACCGCAAACTCCACGTAGAGCAAATAGCCAGGCACACACCCGACCAGGACGAATACATACCAATTGAACATTCCGTCGAACGGAGTGCGACGAAGCAAGGTCCAAACACAGGCAGGGAGCACCACTCCTCCCGCGAGCCAAGCGTAGACTACGGTGTCTTGGCTCATCGCCGAGCATCCTTTCTGAGTCTCCTGTCCCTGCGTTGCGCTACCCCACGTGGAGCGCTCAACTCAAGCTCGTAGGCGTATGGCCAGGCGGATAGTCCGTACAAGCTGCGTTTCCACCGGGAATAGAATTTATCGGATGTAGCATGGGCGCGGTAGACTCAGCTTGGTTGGCGATTTTGGGTTGTAGACTCGTGCCCATGTCGGCTTTTTCCTGCACGGTCACGACTAGGATGGCTCGGCACGGGCTGTCAATCGGAAATTTGCCTGCGTTTCGCGGGCGGCGGGCACACGGGACCCTGCCTCGGTGTTTGCCGAGGTGAGCAGGAGACCCCTCAGCTCCAATCGTCTTGGGGCATGAGGCCCGGGAGCCAAGTCAGCGGTTGTGCTGGCGCCGCCTGCGGTATCTCCGTCGGTAGCCCGAGGTGGCTCAGGATTCCCCCTTCGGCAAGCCTTCGGGGGACAGGCTCGCGCATCGTCGTTACGTCGGGTGACAAGCCGCAAGCGCTGGGAGAATTGCCAGACACCCACCTTCCAGCCGGATCCAACACTTCTGGTGGACGCTGATGCGGTCCTGACGATCCTGTCTCGGGGCATCAAGGTGGGTGTCTGGGCAGAGTTTACGTCTAACCCGGCAAACCATCGGTCGACGATCGCCAAACAGAGCGACCTGCTCGAATGCGGCACGAACGATCGGTGGGTGTTCGGGCACCACCGGCCATTCGGGGGCTCTTCCGGGCTACCACCCCCCACTTGGATTCCAGGACGGCTGTTCGAGGAGCTGGACCCCTCGTCTTAGACTCTAAGTTGGTAGTTCGAGCAGCTCGATACCCCGAACTAGAGTCCAAAAGGCACCTTCGAGTAGCTCGGACACCCATCCTAGACTCTAAGAGGCATGTTCGAGCTGCTCGAACACCCTTCCTAGAGTCTAAAGTGGGTGTCGGAGCAGCTCGAGCAGCCTTCCTAGAGTCTAAGTTGGGTGTTGGAGCAGCTCGAACACCCTTCCCAGAGTCTAAAATGGGTGTCGGAGCAGCTCGACTACCCTTCCTCGAGTCTAAAATGGGCGTCCGAGCAGCTCGACCCCTCCTCCTAGACTCTAGGATGGCTCTTCGAGGAGCTCTGCCCCCCGTTTGCGACTCTAGAACCCAGGGGACCCTTCCTCACGGCAGCGCTCGGTGCGGGGTGGAGCAATTCGGTACCACCCTGGGTCCGATTTGCTCCAGCCGCGCCCGTCATCACCGCTCGTGGTGATCTCGTGCGCAGATTTTTCGGGGACGGCGCCGTTGGCACGAATCTCGCCTTCCTTCTGAGACATCATGCAACCGATTCACTCTCACTTCTCGTTCGGCTCGGCCCGCGCGCCCCCCCTGGCGATCACCCGCTGCCCATCACCACTCGAGAATTCATCCACTCAACAACTTCCAAGAAACGGATCCATTCCCATGACCACTCCGCGAACCAAGAAAAATGCGAATCGTCGCCGACACGTCGGCGACGCCATCCTCGCCTCCGCCTCCGTGCTCGACACCTCCGTCGTGGCCAAGCGGCTCGAGGCGTTCACCGCCGCGCACCACGCTCTCGGCGCGGCTCTGTCGACCCTCGACGAGGCCGAAAAGCACGTCGAGCTCATCCGCACCAACCTCGTCACCGTGGGCGCCAACATCGACACCACTCTGACGCAGCTCTTCGCCGCTCTCATCGTCGACCGCGGCCCCCAGCGCAATCCGTTCGCTCTCTACGACGCGCCGTCCGTCTCGGCGATGATCCAAATGTCGGCCACCGCCAAGGCCACGGCGACGCTGGCTTTGGTCACCGCGGTGTTGAACGACGCCACCGTCTCGCCGCAGACGCATACGGTCGCGAAGGCGCTGCAGGCCGCTGCCGAGGCGGTTGCTCCGGCGGCGCAACCGCTGGGCGCGGCCGAAACGGCGCTGCGTCAGGCACGCCTGGCACGCGACGGCGCCGGTCGCACGTGGGACCAAGCCCTGCTCAACCTCAAGCGCGACGTGCGTATCGCCACCGATGAGGGCGCCAGCAATCTCTACACCCTGCTCTTCGACGCCGATGCGCCGTCCGCCAAGAAGGCCAAGTCCGCGCCGGACGAGGCCCCGCCGGAGGGCGACGCCGTGGAGGTTGCGGCCTAGTGCGCCGGTTCAGCAGGAAAGCACGGCGGCACGGAGACTCACACGGCGACACCCAAGAAGGGTGGCTTCCTGACGCCGACCGGAGTCTCCGTGCCGCCGTGCCCGAGGACGGGGCCGCGTCCTCCTCATTCCGGTTCTTTCAGTAAGCGGCTCAGGGCGCGCCGGTCGAGGCCTAGGCGCTGCGCGGCTTCGCGTTGGCTGCTCGTCGCGCGCGCGATGATGGCGGCATAGCGGCGCAACAGTTCCTTCGCGGTGAGGTCGCCGCGTTCGATGGCGGCGGCGAGAGCCTCGGCGGGGGTGTTCAGCCGGCTCGGCACGAACTCGTGTCGGACGAAAACACTCGTCACACATTCCTCCAATTCACGCATGTTCCCCGGCCAGGGATAGCTCGTTCCCAGCCGTGTGCGCACGAAGTCCATGGCGCGTTCGGCGTACTCCGCCGCATGTTGCGTGCCGACCACGCGCTGTGCTGCGACCAGCAGCAGGGCTGCCAGTTCATCGGGATCGTCGGCCAGTTGTTCGCGCAGCGACGGCGTGCGGATGCGGCTGGTGCAGATGCGGCGGTAGAAGTCTTGGCGGAAGCGCCCGTGGGCGACCTCGTCTTCGAGGTCGCGATTGGTGGCAGCGACGATCTTACTGGCGAGCGCCACCGGGCGGCTGTCCCCGACGCGGTGGAAGACACGATTCTGCAGGACCCGCAGCAACTTCACTTGGACGGTGGGGTCGAGGTCGCCGATCTCGTCGAAGAACACGGCGCCCTCCGCGCCGGCGGTTTCGAGCCAACCGGTGCGCTGTTGGTCGGCGCCGGTGAAGGCGCCACGCACGTGGCCGAACAGTTCGGACTCGATGACGGTCGGGCTGAAGGCGGTGAGGTTCACCGCGACGAAGCGTTGCGAAGCGCGGCAGGCGAAGCGGCGAGTGGCGGCGTCGAACGGGATGAACTGCGACAGGCCGATGGCGCGGGCGACGAGGTCCTTGCCGGTGCCCGACTCGCCGGTGATCAGGGTGGGGATGTTGCGGATGCGGTCGACGAGGTGCATGCGATCGAGCAGTGGTGCGCCGCTGAAGATGGCGTACCAAGCGGCGGCGCGTAGCCGCATGGCGGCCATCGAGCTGCCGAAGAGGCGGCGGAAGATGAGGTGGAAGGCGCGGCGCGCCTGGAAGCCGTGGGCGAAGAGGATGGCCGGGTCGAGTGCCGGGCCGGGCAACGGCGCGAGCAAGTCGACGACGTCGTTGGCGAAAGCGGGATAGAACTCGACGGGCGCGGGTGGCTCGGCGGCGGACTCGTCGTGGACGACGAGTTCATAGAGCGGATCTTCGTAACGCAGCCAGAGCAGGTAGAGCGCGGTGCCGCGGTAAGCGTCGACTTCTTCGGGGGCGATGCTGGCGCCGGCGGCGGTGCGCCGGGCTACGTTGGCGACCAGCTCTTCGATGCGTTGGCGCAGCCGAGCCGTGTTGGGGTTGATGTAGGAATCGTCGTTACCGGAGCGCCAGCCTGGGCCGTCGCCGACGAAAGCGTCGCCGAGGGCGCGGCGTTCGAGTTCGACCCGCTGTGGTTCGAAGGGGTTGCAGTCGAGCAAGCCGGCCACGGCGTGCGCGACGTCACGTTCGGACTCCTCGAGGATGGCCATGGCGAACTCCCCATCTGGTGACGGCCGGGACCATGCCACGCAATGGCGGCAGTCTCAAGGAGTGATGCCGAGCACCGATTGCGGGATCCATCTCCCGACTGACCTGCCGCAGATCGCCCCCACCCACGCTTCGAGCGATCATTACGAGGACACCCACTTCGCGGCAACGGCGGGCGGGCCCGCACCTCGGATTCGGAACGCCGGTGATGCAGACAACCCGCAGCGTCAGCCGGCCGGATCGAGCCCTGCATCAGGTGGGTGTCCCAGCAACCTCCCAGCGCCAACGGCGCGGTTCCATACCAGCCTGGGGCATCGCCCAGGTTCGGGATGCCCATACGAATCCAGGGCTGAAGGCCCGACCGATCGGCCCCCGCCTCGATTCGTGCCGGCGCGCACCATCGCCCACACCAACCATGGCACTTGCCTGGATCTCTCCGTTCGAGCCTCACTCGGGCAAGCCACGGGGTTACGAGCGCTCGGTTACGCGTCGCCCCGGGTTGCGCTCGGCGTCCGCCACCACATCCACCGCTGGGCGGCACCCGCGTGCTCTGCTACCTTCCGCCGCTATCGACGTGCTCCTCTACCACTGCCCAGAGAGTCCCATGCGCCTCCGCCAGATCCTGCCCGCCACCGTCCTCGCTGTTTTCCTCGGTCATGCCCTGACGCCATGGCCGGCTCCGGCCGCGGCCGCATGTGTCGGCGACTGCGACGGCGGCGGCAGCGTCTCGGTCGACGAGATCGTCCGCGGCGTCAACATCGCCCTCGGCGCGGCGTCGCTCGCCCTTTGCCCCGCCGTCGATGCCAACGTCGACGGGCAGGTCACCGTCGACGAGATCATCGCCACCGTCAACCGCGCCCTGCTCGGCTGCGACGCGGAGCCGACTCCCGCCGCGACAACGCCGGCGCCGACGGCCACCGCCACGGCGACACCGCCGGCCCAACCGACCCCGACCGGCCCCATCGTCCCAGGTTGCAACAAAGGGCCGATCGTCGCCACCCTGACGGCGCCGGTCGATACCAACGCGGAACTGTCCGCCGCTGTCCTGGACCTCGTCGCTGCCGGCACCGTCCGCAACCCGGCCAGCGGCCTCTACCTCTGGTCGATCACCGGCAACACCTGCGGCTCCGACGCCGGACTCGCGCGCAGCGTGCAGTTGCAGATCATCGGCCCGCGCACCGGCTTCGCACCGGGGCGTTACGCGTTGACGCCGCCGCTCAGTTACCTGCGCTACCTGCAGACGCCGGACACCGGCGTGCCGCAGCCGCAGATTTGGGACGGGGCCGCGACGACGCTCGTCATCGAGGCCGTCGACGGGGATGTCCTGTCGTTCCGCGTCGAGCCGACGACGATGACCCCCAACCTCGTCGTCGCCGGCGATCCGAAGCCGCGCGGCACCTTCACCCTCGCCGTCGAAGGAACCGTCCGCGGCTTCACCGCGCAGTGATCCGCCCGCGGTGGGCGCCGCTGCGCGAACAGGCCGGGAACACTGTCCCCGGCCCTGCCCTCAATCGTCAGTCGACCTCGTCGACGAAGCGGTCCGCCCTGGCGCGAACCGCCGGTGGGGCGAAGTCGGCTCGCCAGCAGCGCCCAGCGCTACTCTCGAGTTGCACCCGGATCGGTCCCCCGTGGGCCATGAGGCGATCGGGGCCGGCCGCCACGATGTCGGGAACCGCGCCGTCCTTGGCCCGCAAGCCGATGGATGCCCTGCCCAGGGGGTTGGCGCGGATCTTCAGCTCGAGAAACCCATCCGGGGAGCGATCCAGATAGCGCCACGACGAGCCCGCGCCACGCCAGCAGTCCTGGTTGCCACAGGTCGCGTTGGCGGCGAACTCGAAGCGCGCAACGGAGCGCAGACGGCTACCGTCATCGTCATAGATGCAGGCGATGTACGACGCGTCGGCGTCGGCGAAGTCGAGTGCCGCTTGCAGATCGGTCCACTTGGACTTCCAGGAAACCAGTTTACGCTCGCCTTGGCGCGAAACCCGCCAATCCAGAGAGGACCGGCTCAGCGTCGTGCAATCCGAGCGCGGAGCCTCCGAACAGGGTCCGACGATCGTCGGCGTCGCGGTCGCCGTCGGCGGTGCGGTCGCCGTCGACGTCGCGCTAGGCGTCGCCGTCGCCGTCAACGTCGGCGTCGGCGTCCGGGTCGAGGTATGCGTGGGCGTCGCCGTCGCGGTGGGTGTCACGGTGGGCGTCGCCGTCGGCGTCCTGGTCGCTGTCGCCGCGGGCGTCGGCGTGTCGACCCCGCACCGCGCCGGGCAAGCATCACCATCCTGGGAATTGCCGTCGTCACAGACTTCGTCGCCCTCGACCGTTCCGTTGCCGCAGCCGCGGGTATAGGGGCAAACGGCCACCAGATTCAGATCTTTGGTGTCGGTTTCGTGGTAGGCCACCAGAGGAACGCCGTTGGGGGCGATGACCAGCGACAGCGCTCCGACTTGCCCCACGCCGTCGACGACTCGAGTCGAAATCGAGGTGCACGAGGGATCGGCGCAATGGCCGATCCACAGGGTATTCGTGGCCGGATCCTGGAAGGCGATGACCCCGAGACCGTCATGACCCAACTGGATCTCGACGGCTCCGCCGACTCGGCCGGTGTTGTCGACCGTCGTTCCCGTCGCGCTCGAACAGAGGGCATTGGCACAACGCGTCACTCGCAGATTGCCGGACTCGCTACTGCGAGCGATCAGCGCGAGCCCGTTCGCGCCGAGCGTCATCGCGTTGGACTTCGCGTTCCAGATCACTGCATCCGGGTTCGCGAGCGTCCCACTCGAGCAGGTGGCCGAACTGCAACGCGCCACCCGGAAGTCGCTCGATCCGGGGGGAACGGACGACCCATGCCCGTATACCATCAAGGTCTGACCTCCGGTGACCGTTGCCGCCGCGACCGAGTCGACCGAGCTCGACCCCGGCGAGATGCTCCAGGGCGGTGCCGTCAGCGAGCAAGCGAAATTCATGCAGTGCGCGATGCGGAGCCAATAGTCGGAACCTTCCAACAGCCCCGCCGGTCCGACGGAGTAGGCGATCGTCGCGCGTCCGTCGGCTCCCAAGGTCAACGCACTCTTGATCGTATTGATGGACTCCGTCGCCGACTCCGCGACGAGCGTCGTGCGTTGAGCGGTCGTGCACAAGCGATTCTTGCAGTGCGCCACCTTGAGGTCGCCGTCGACGCAGAAGGCCGAGTCGCACTCGCTCTTGCGGTAGGCAATCAGCGGGAGTCCATCACTGCCGATGATCATCTTGCCCCACGAGCCGAAACCGCTCAGCCCCCAATCGACGGTGGCGAAGGTGGCGCTTTGGCACGCGAGATCGTCGCAATGGGCGACCTTCAGCGTCGCATTGCTCTCATCATGGTAACTGATGACGGGGAGGCCGTCCGTCCCGATGGCGAGCGACGGGGAATCGCCCACGTCGCCGGCAGCGTCGACCGTGACGACACTCGAGGCGCCCGGCGTGCAAACCGAAGGCGACCCGTCGCACGTCCAGCAGGGCTCGACGCGACAGCCGGAGTCGCATCCGTCGCCGCGGTCGAGGCCACCATCGTCGCACGATTCCTCCGGATCCAGGGTGCCGTCGCCGCAGCGTGCGCCCGGCGTCGGCGTCAGGGTTGGCGTGGAGGTCACCGCGAGGGTCGGGGTGACGCTCGGCGTCGGCTGCAGTTCGATGCGGCATGTGGGCGAACAACCATCGCCGTCGAGCACGTTGCCGTCGTCACACTTCTCGTAGGGAGCGGCCAGTACGCCGTCGCCACAGGCACGTGGCATACAGTCGTTGCGGCAGTCGTCGCCGTCGATGCTGTTGCCGTCATCGCACGCTTCTCCCGGGGCAACGACGCCATCGCCGCACGCCAGAATGCACGTCGCCCCACAGCCGTCTCCGCCCACGAGGTTGCCGTCGTCGCAATCCTCTTCATCCTGGAGCACACCATCGCCGCAGCGGGCGAAGTGCGCAATCTTCCACAGCTCGACCCCCGTCGCCTCCGTATTGGCGAAGAATACGATGTCGTCACCCAGTTGGACGAACTCGCTCGGGTTGGAATCACCGTAGGGGTTCACGTCCGCCAGTAGTCCCGTACCCTCACTGGTACCGTCGGTGAACCAAACTTCGCATCCGACGCCCGCGCCACATCCCGAAAACACCGCTTTGTTGCCGGAGATCGGAACGATCGAGCTGGGCGCGCCATGAGCCGAGCCCGGACCGATGTCGGCGACGAGGAACGTACCGGCCTCGGTGCCGTCAGACCGCCACAGCTCCCTGCCGCGCACGCCATCGTCGGCGCTGAACAGCAGGATATCCCCGAGATAGGCGAAATTCCGCGGATCGCCATCGCCGGCCGGATGGATGTCGCGCACCATGACGGTCTGGGCCGCCGTACCGTCGGTACGCCACAGCTCCTGGCCGCCGCTCGGCCCGCTGGCGGAGAACAACAGAACCTCGCCAACCGGGTAGAAGGTGCCGAAACCGGACAAGCCGGTGCCGACCTTCGCCGTTCCGAGCGCCGTGCCATCGCTATACCAAAGATCCGTACCCGTCTCGTCCGTGGCGACGAAGTAGAGCTTTTCATCGAACACGACGAAGCCCGTCGGCGACGACGAGTTCGCGCCCGGATAGATGTCCGCAACACGTGTGGTTCCGAGGGCCGTGCCGTCGGTTCGCCACAGCTCGGCACCGGCGGCCGCGGTACTTGCCGTGAAATAAAGATGATCGCCAAAGACGATGAACGATCGTGGTGACGAACCCTGCGAGCCAGGGACCAGCGAGGCGAACAGACTCGTCCCGCCGCGCGTCCCGTCGGTGACGTACAGCTCGCTGCCGTCGTAAACGTCCGTTGCTTGGAAGTACAGGCGCCCGCCGAACTCCGTGAATCCGTGCGGATTCGAATCACCGGGCCCGGAGTTGAGGTCGAGTGCCTCGAGCGGGCCGCCGTTCCTATCGACGAGCCACAACTCCCGCCCCAGGTCACCAAAGATCGCACTGAATACGAACTTCTCTCCGAGCCGGGCGATGTGGAGAGGAAACGAGCCGTCGGCTCCCGCGACGAGGTCGTGCACACGCACCGTTCCGTCCAACGTACCATCCGTGCGCCACAGCTCGGTTCCCGAGACGCCATCCGACGCCACGAAGTACGCTACGTCACCCACACGCTGCATCTGCGGAGTCGCCGCGGCGGATCCGGCACTACCTTCGTCGGGGTACAGATTGGCGACGACGAACGAGCCCGCCTCGGTTCCGTCGCTGCGCCAAAGCTCCCGCCCGACATCATCATCCTCGGCGGCGAACAACACCACTCCGCCCAGACCGCCAAAAATGTCCGGCTGATCGCCATCGGTCCACACGAACGTCGTACCCGCAGCCGTACCGTCCGTGCGCCACAACCGTTCACCGGTCAATCCATCGTTGGCGATGAAGTAGAGATCCGAGCCGACGACCGTCAGATCCTTCGGGGACGAAGACATCGTACTACTTCCAGCACGAATGTCCTTGAACAAGACCGTCCCCGCCTCCGTGCCGTCGCTGCGCCAGAGTTCCATTCCGTGGACTCCGTCATTCGCGGCGAAGTACAACTCTTCCTCGAACACCGCGAAACTCGTCAGCGGAACGTTTTCCGCGAAGGCGCCGCTCGAGGATCGGATGTTCCGGACCATCATGGTTCCGGCATCCGTACCGTCCGTCTTCCACAATTCACGCCCCCAGGGATCGACTCTGGCGGTGAAGAAGAGCGTATCGCCGGCGACCACGAGATTCTGGGGCTCCGTCGATGTCGGCCCGCTTGGATCGACGCGGTACGTTCCCGCTTCGGTACCGTCGCTGCGCCACAAGTTGAACCACGCGGTGCAATAGAGGATCCCGTTCATTTCGACGAGATTCGTGGGCGAGGACGACAGCGAGAATGATGCGATGTTCTTGACGAGCACCGTCCCGGACGCAGTCCCGTCGGATTTCCACAGCTCCACGCCTTCGGCGGGACGCCCGGCCGAGAAAAACAACTGGCCGCCTGCCACCGTCATGGATTGCGGGTTGGAGCTGCCGCTCCCGTGAATATCCGCAACACGTTCGGTTCCCGACGCCGTGCCGTCGCTCTTCCATAACTCACGGCCGGCAATCCCGTCGTCGGCCGAGAAATAGAGCGCTCCGGCAAAAGGGATCAGCCCCGCAGGGGACGAAGAAGACGGACCGGCAAAAACGTCCGCGACGAGTTGCGTGCCGGCCTCCGTACCATCGCTCCTCCACAATTCTCTGCCATGCTGCCCCGTGGAGGCGGTGAAGTAGAGGGTGCTGCCGACGGCAGTGAGTTGTTCCGGGGCTGCGCCACCTCGTCCGGCGACGATGTCCTTGACGAGCCAGGTACCGGCAAGCGTACCGTCCGTGCGCCACAGCTCCCGACCGACGGTGGGATTCGACGCAGCGAAGTAGGCGACCCCGTCCACTCAGACCGTTGGGCTCGGAGCCGCGTCGAAACCGCCCACGACAGCTGCGGCGTTGATGTCGCGCACCAACTGTGACTGCCCATGCACCGAAAGCGGCACCGCACCCGCCAGGACGAACTCAACCACCGCTGCCACGACGGCCTGCCATCGACACCGATCCGCCTGTTCCATGGTCTCGCCCCTCCCAGACTTCGTGCCGCCCTGCGGCAATTCATCTTTCAGTTATCCCGTGGATACGCAGCCCGCAGACCCAACCTCCCTAGCCCCAGAGGTCTCATGACGTCAAGGATGAATTACTTCCTGGGGAGAAATCAGCCAGCCTGGATACGGCGCAGGCGGAGTTCACCGGGCTCGAGCACGGTCGAGTGAGTTATGTACTTCCAAAAGTGCTGCTGCGCCGCACAAGCAGCCCGAATGGGCGGCAGCGAACCGGCACGGGGGGCGTAGCCCCTACGCTGGGCCGATCAGTCGTTCCGCCAGCTGGCGGCGCTGCTCGACGGCGTCGCCGAAGAGGGCCTGGTGGTGCAGGCTGCGCTTGAAGTAGAGGTGCACGTCGCACTCCCACGTGAAGCCGATGCCGCCGTGCAGCTGCACCGAGCGGTCGGAGAGGAAGGCGCCCGCGTCCGCCGCCGCACTCTTCGCCATGCGCGCCGCGACTTCGGCCTCCGGCGAGCCGCAATCGACACAACACGCCGCGTGGTAGAGCAGCGAACGCGCTCGGTCGAGATCGACCATGCCGTTGACGAGCGGATGCTTCACCGCCTGGAAGAAGCCGATCGGCCGGTCGAACTGCACTCGCGTGCGGGCGTACTCGACCGTCGTCTGCAACTGCCATTCGCCGGCGCCGCAGAGATCGGCCGACACCAACACCAACAGCGCCGGCCAGGCACGCGCCAACGTCGCGACGGCGTCGCGACAGACGATAGCGTCGACAGCCACACGCACGTCGCGGCAGCGCAGCGTCGCCTGATCGCGGGTCAGGTCGACGATGTGCTCCTGCACCAACTCCACGCCGGGAGCCGACACCGGAACCACGCACCACCAGACGTCGTCGCCATGTCGCGCGGCGACGAGCAGGCTGTCGCACTTGAAGGCATCCTGGACGAAGTGCGCCTCGCCCGTGAGCACGACCTGTTCGCCTGCGTCGCGCGCTTGCACACCAGTCGTCGCGCCCGTCCAATCGCCGTCGGCATCGGCACAGGCCAAGGTCATGGCCTCACCGCCGGCGATACGCCAAAGCCAAGGCGCGCTCGCCGGCGTCGCCGCCGCACGCAGCACGTACGTCGACACCAACGTCGCCAGCAGCGGCGACGGCAAGGCGACGCGTCCGGCCTCTTCGACCAACGCCGCGACGCCGACCAGCTTGCCGCCGGCGCCGCCGTGTTCTTCCGGCACGGCCAGCCCGGTCCAGCCGAGATCGACGATCTTGCGCCATAGGCTTTCGTCCCACGCCGGACGCTCGCCGCGTTCATAGACCGCGTCGGGATCGGCGGCGACCAGGCGCCGCAGTTTGTCGATCGGCAACTCTTCGCGCAGCAGCTTGCGCGCCTGATCGCGCAGCATCGCCTCGTCGTCGCCGAAGCCGAAGTCGGCGGGCATGGTCACTCGTTCGCTCATGATCGGCTCACTTGGTCTTGGGCAAGCCGAGAACCCGCTCGCCGAGGATGTTGCGCTGGATTTCGTTGGTGCCGGCGGCGATCGTGTGGCCGTAGGAGTTCATGTAGGTCAGCGGCCACCGCCCGTGATCCGGCGCGTTCGGGTCGAGCTTGTAGAGCGTGCCGCGCATGCCGGCGAGGGCGACGCCGAGGCGAGCATCGTGTTGCGCCAGCTCGCTCGTCAGCAGCTTCTGTTGCAGCGGCAAGCGCAGGGGGTGGTCGTTCAGCGCCGCGACGCGCGCTCGGCGGGCATTTTGGCGCAAGCCTTCGGCGGCGATGGCGCGCTGCACGATGGCATCACGCCAGAGCGGATCGTCGGCGGCGGTGGCGCGACCGCGCCGCGTCTCGCGCGCCAAGCGGACGAGGCGTTCGGTCGGGCTCATGCCTTCGGCGCTGGCACCGCCGGCGCTTTCGCCGGCGCCGCGCTCGTAGGTGAGGGTCGTCATGGCCACGGCCCAACCCTTGCCGACGTCGTCGAGACGCAGACGATCGGAGACGACGACGTCCTCGAACAGCACCTCGTTGAAGCCACTCTCACCGGTGATCTTGACCAACGGGCGGACGGTGACGCCGGGATGGCCGGCGATGGGGCAGAGGAAGTAGGTGAGGCCGTCGTACTTGTGGTCGCGGCTGGTGCGGGCGATGAGGATCATCCAGTGAGCGAAGTGGCCGAGGCTGGTCCACACCTTGTGACCGTTGACGATCCAGTCGTCGCCGCGGCGTTCGGCGAAGGTCTGTTGGTTGGCCATGTCGGAGCCGGCGCCGGGTTCGCTGAAGCCCTGGCACCAGATTTCGTCGCCGGAGAGGCAGCCGGGGAGGAAGCGGCGTTTCTGTTCCTCGGTGCCGTGCACGAGGATGGTGGGGGCGGCCATGCTGAGGCCGACGAGATTGATGAGGAAGGGGGTGCGAGCGCGACCCATCTCGAGGCTGGCGATGCGTTGGAAGCCCTGATGACCGCCACCGCCGTAGTCGCGCGGGTAGTCGCAGCCGACGAGGCCGGCGTCGTAGCAGCGGCGCTGCCAGGCCTGCAGGTAATCGCGTTGCTCGACGGTCATGACCTCGAGCGGCGACAGCGGCAAGCGGAACGACGGCGGCGGCGGCGCGTTTTCGGCAAGCCAGCGGCGAGCGTATTCTTGGAATTCACGTTGGGCGGCATCGAGTGGGGTGGGCATGGGATTCCGTGGCGAGAGACAGGGCGATGGTTCTAGGGTTGGTGATACCTAGGTGGGGGGAGGGCCAAGGTTCAAGGGCCAAGGGCCAAGAACTCCATGACGTCGCTGCTTGCGATCGACGGTAGATTCTGATCCCCACCCTACGTTGGCCCTTGGCCCTTGGCCCTTGGCCCTTGGCCCTTGGCCCTTGGCCCTTGGC
>CAZGEJ010000071.1:0-17253 GCA_964524885.1 uncultured Binatia bacterium (SeqCode) | reverse complement strand
GGGAGCTGGCGGCGCAGCGCCCGGACGCGTTCCGCCCGTATTTGGCCATGTCGCTGAACAACCTTGCCGCCATGCTGAGCGCGGTGGCTCGGCGCGAGGAGGCGCTGGAGCGAGCGCACGAGGCGGTGGAGTTGTACGGGGAGCTGGCGGCGCAGCGGCCGGACGCGTTCGGCCCGGATTTGGCCGCTTCGCTGAACAACCTTGCACTCAGGCTGAGCGAGTTGGGTCGGCGTGAGGAGGTGTTGGAGCGAGCGCACGAGGCGGTGGAGTTGTACCGGGAGCTGGCGGCGCTGCGCCCGGACGCGTTCCGCCCGAATTTGGCCACTTCGCTGAACAACCTTGCCACCATGCTGAGCGAGTTGGGTCGGCGCGAGGAGGCGCTGGAGCGAGCGCACGAGGCGGTGGAGATTCGGCGAGAGCTGGCGGCGCAGCGCCCGGACGTGTTCCGCCCGGATTTGGCCAGATCTCTTGGTGTCCTCGGCTCGATTCTCGAACAGATGGATCGGTCGAACGATGCGGCGGGTGTCTTCGAAGAAGGGACTCGGGTGCTGAACGGCGCGTTCGTCGCCTACCCCAAGGCCTATGAAAACCTCATGCTTGCTCTCCTCCGCGGCTACGCCCGTACGACGGAAAAGGCGGGCCGTGATCTCGACCTGGAGTTCCTTGCACCCATTCGGATGCAGCTTCAGTCGCTGAAGGCTGCCGACTCCGATGACGACCTTGCATGACCGCGGGGAGGAAACACTCGCGGTCGGGTCTGTGGGAATGGGGGGACGTTGCGGGTTGACGGATACGAATCGCGTGTATTCTCGCGCCGAGATCTGTGGGGGCTTTCTCGCGGATCGCGGGGAGGATGGAGGCGGGGTGCGCCCGGCGCCGGGCGCCGGGCGGTGTCGAGTGCAACTCGACACTCCGGGGGGCGCATGAGTTTGCGAGTCGGGCGATCCGTGGACGGGGCTCGCTTGGGGAACGCGCCGCTTGCCGTGCGACGATTCGTTCGTCGCGCGCGTAGGTTCCTCTACGGCAGTTGCAGATGGAGGAAGATCTCGCGGTTGCCCTTGGGTCCGGGGACCGGGCAGAGGAACTCGCCGTGATCCTGTAGCCCCATCTCGATGGCGTGCTGGCGCACGTCGTCGACCGCGCCGGCGCGGCGCTCCGGGTCGCGCACGACGCCACCTTTGCCGACGTGGCTCTTGCCGACCTCGAATTGGGGTTTGACCATCGGCAGTAGCCTGGCCCCTGGACGCAGCAGCCGGATCACCGGCGGTAACACCAGCTTCAGCGAGATGAAGGAGACGTCGATCACCGCTAGGTCATAAGCGCCGGCGTGTTCGACCGGATCCCAGACGCGGACATTCGTCCGTTCGATCAGCGTCACGCGCGGGTCTTGGCGCAGGCTCCAGGCGAATTGCCCGTAGCCGACGTCGATGGCCAGTACATGGGCGGCGCCGCGTTGCAGCAGGCAATCGGTGAAGCCGCCGGTCGAGGCGCCGATGTCGGCGGCACGCAAGCCGGTGACGTCGAGTTGCCAATGCTCGAGCGCCGCGGCCAGCTTGAGTCCGCCACGGCTGACGAAAGGAATGTCCTCGCCGCGTACCTCGATGGTGGCGTCGAGGCGTACCGCCGTGCCGGCTTTTTCGATGCGTTTGCCGTCGACGAGGACGTCGCCGGCCATGATCAACCGTTGGGCTCGGTCGCGGCTGGCGACCAGACCGCGGCTGACCAACAGCTTGTCGATGCGTTCGCGAGCCACCGCGTCGGGCTCAAGTTTGCGCGGAAGGCGCCGCCACCACGCCGGCGCGCGCCCCGATATGCGCCGCGATGGCACGCAGCGGCTCGGCCGCTGCACCGAAGCGCTCGAGTGCGGCGTTGGCGGTGGTCAGCAGGGCCGCGGCGCGGCGGCGCGAACCGTCGCTGCCCAAGAGAGCCGGAAACGTCGCCTTGCCGCGGTCGGCGTCGCGCCCGACGCGCTTGCCCGTCTGGGCTTCGGAGCCCTCGGCATCGAGCAGGTCATCGACGATCTGGAAGGCCAGGCCGATGCTTTCGGCATACTCGGTCAGCGCCGCCAGTTGCGCCGGGCGAGCGCCGCCGGCGCGGGCTCCCATGCGCACCGCCGCGCGCAACAACGCCCCTGTCTTGCCGCGATGGATGGTCTCCAAGCCGCGCAATTTCACCGGTTGTTTCTCCGCCCGTAGGTCGAGGGCCTGGCCGCCGACCATGCCTTCGCTGCCGGCGGCGCGAGCCAGTTCGGCGACGATGTCGAGAACCACGGCGGGGGACAGACCGGCCGCGCGTCCGCCTTCGATGGCGACGGTGAAGGCGTCCGTGAGTAAAGCGTCGCCGGCGAGAATGGCGCTGCCTTCGCCGAACGCCTTGTGCGTCGTCGGGCGGCCGCGACGCAGGTCGTCGTCGTCCATCGCCGGCAGGTCGTCGTGCACGAGAGAGTACGAGTGGATCATCTCGATGGCGCAAGCGAAGGGTAGGGCGCGTTCGGCATCGGCGCCGACGGCTTCGGCCGCGGCCAAGGTGAGGATCGGACGCAAACGCTTGCCGCCGAGCAGCAGGCTATAGCGCACCGGCCGGTCGAGCGGATTGCGCCGGGAAAGTGGCAGGCGGCGCCGGAGTTCGCGGTCGATCCAACGGCGGCGTTCGGCGAGATAACGGGCGAGCTGCATCGGCCCGGTCGTACGGCTTAGACGCCGTCCTCCTCCTCGGGGTCGAGATCGCGGCTGGCGAGTTCGCCATCACTGCCGCGCGTCAGCACTTCGATGCGCGCTTCCGCCTCGTTGAGTCGTTCGTTGAGCGTGCGCACCAGGCCGATGCCGCGTTCGAAGGCGGACAGCGCTTCTTCGAGGGGCAGGTCGCCGCTTTCCAGGCGGCGCGCCAGCGCCTCGACCTCGCCGAGAGCCTCTTCGAAGGAGGGGGTAGGGGTGGGTGGATTCATCACTGCCTCACGTGGTGCTTGGGCGGGTGGTCACCTGGTCGACGACGACCTCGGCTTCACCTTCCGCCAGTCGGAGTCGCAGGCGTTCGCCCTCGTTCAACTCGGCGGCGCGGCGCACGACACTGCCGTCGCCGGCGCGGCGGGCGATGGCGTAGCCGCGGTCGAGCACGGCGAGCGGGCTGAGCGCGTGCAGACGTTGGCCGACGTGCCGCAGTTGCACCTGGCGTTGGCGCAGGTCGGTGTCGACCGCGCGCACGAGGCGGCGTTCGAGGTCGGTGGCGCGTTGGCGCAACTGGGCCAGGACTTGGCGCGGGTCACGCAGCCGCCGGGCGAGTGTAGTGACACGCTGGCGGCGCAATTCGATTTGGCGTCGGGTCGCGGCGGCGAGTTGGTAGGCCGCTTGGTCGAGTTGTTGCGCCAGATCGCGGCGATCGGGAACCACCAAGGTTGCGGCGGCCGTCGGTGTCGCGGCGCGCCGGTCGGCGACCAAGTCGGCGATGGTGAAGTCGACCTCGTGTCCGACGGCCGAGACCACGGGGATCGGGCAGGCGGCGATGGCGCGCGCCACGCGTTCGTCGTTGAAGGCCCACAGGTCTTCGAGCGAGCCGCCGCCGCGGCCGACGATGACCACGTCGATGCCGCCGCGCTGTTCCATGTCGGCGAGTGCTTGCACGATCTCGGGCGGCGCTTCTTCGCCCTGCACCCGCACGGGCCGGACGACGATGTGGGTGCCGGGCATGCGGGCGCGCAGGGTGACGATCATGTCGTGCACGGCGGCGCCGCGCAGGGCGGTGACGATGCCGACGGTGCGCGGGAACCAGGGCAGGGGCTGCTTGCGCGACTCGTCGAACAGGCCTTCGGCGCCGAGACGTTGCTTGAGCTGCTCGAAGGCGAGTTGCAAGGCGCCGACGCCGCGTGGCTCCATGTCGTTGACGTAGAGCTGCAGCGAGCCGCGCGCTTCGTAGAGGCGGACGGCGCCGTGCACCAGGACTTCGAGGCCGTCGTCCGGGCGGAAGCGCAGGCCGGCGCGGTCGTTGCGGAACATGACCGCGGCGATCTGCGCCTGATCATCCTTGAGGGTGAAGTAGGCATGCCCCGAGGGGGCGACCTTGTAATTGGAGATCTCGCCGGCGACCCAGACCCGGGCGAGGCTGGCGTCGAGGGCGTTGCGGATGAGGCGGCTGAGTTCGGCGACGGAGAGCGGGCGCGGCGCCGGAGTCGGAGTCGGGGCCGCCCCGAAAGGCAGGAGGTCCGATGCCGCGGCGGCCGCAGGCTTGCGCTTGCGGCCGCCGGATGGGCTCGGGCGGAGCGTCACTCTTCGGTGCTCGCGACGACGGTCTTGAAGACGTTCCAGCTCTTGAGGAGTTCGAGGGCGCGGCCCAGCTGCGGGTCACGCTCCGGATCGACGCGGCGCGGTGCGGTGGCGGACTCTTCGTCCTTGTCGCCGTCTTTCGACTTGGACTTCTTCTCGTCGTCCTTCTTCGACTTGTCGGCGTCGCCTTCCTTGCCTTCGGCGGGCTGCTCGAAGTGGCCGGGCAGGTTGGCCTCGCGGATCGAGGTGGTGGCGCTTTCCTTGGCGGCGGTGACCTCGGGCGGGGTGAACTCCATGACGATGTCGGGCGTGATGCCGGTCGCCTGGATGGAGCGTCCGTTCGGGGTGTAGTAGCGCGCCGTGGTCAGGCGGATGGCGGAGTTCTCTTCGAGCGGCAGGATCGTCTGCACCGAGCCCTTGCCGAAGGTTTGGGTGCCGAGGACGAGGGCGCGCTTGTGGTCTTGCAGGGCGCCGGCGACGATTTCCGAGGCGCTGGCGCTGCCGCCGTTGACCAGCACGATCATCGGGAAGTCGGTGCGGCTGCCGTTCTTGCGGGCGTAGTACTTGTGCTTTTGGTTTTCGAGCCGGCCGTCGGTGTAGACGACGAGGCCGCCGTCGATGAACAGGTCGGTGACCCGCACCGCCTGGGTCAACAGGCCGCCGGGGTTGTTGCGCAGGTCGAGGACGAGGCCGGAGAGCTTGGTGCCCGACTCGGCCTCCATCTCGTCGAGATCCTTTTGCAGGTCGGCGGCGGTGCGTTCCTGGAACTGGGCGATGCGCAGGTAGGCATAGCCGGGTTCGAGGAGCTGCGAGCGGACGCTTTGGATCTGGATGATCTCGCGCACCAGCTTGAAGTCGAGCAGTTTACCGACACCCTCGCGGCGCACGGTGATGAGGATCTCGGTGCCCTTGGGGCCGCGCATGCGCTTGACCGCCTCGAGCAGGGGCATGTCCTTGGTGAACTCGTTCGCGATCTTGATGATTTGGTCGCCGGACTTGATGCCGGCCCGGTGTGCCGGGGTGTCTTCGATCGGCGAGACGACGGTCAAGACGTTGTCCCGCATGGTGATCTCGATGCCGAGGCCGCCGAAGCTACCGCGCGTATCGACTTGCAGCTCGTTGTAGACGTCGGGCGGCAGGTAGGCACTGTGCGGGTCGAGGGCGGCGAGCATGCCGGTGATGGCGCCTTCGATGAGCTGGCCGGTGGTGACCTCGTCGACGTAGGTGCGTTGGACGAGGGAGAGGACGTTGGTGAAGGCCTCGACCGTTTCGTAGGTCTCCTTGGCGACCGCCGCGACCCGGGAGACGCCGCGCTCGCCAAGCCACAGCGCGGCTGTGACGACGAGCACCAGAGCCAGCGTCGTCCACGTTTGCTTTCGAAGTCGCATCGGTCGAGTCCCTTCAAACGAGCGGAATTGCCGGAGTATAGCCCATGGGTTGAGGCCTCACAATTCTCCCGCGAGCCGCACACCAACGAGCGAGGGATTCCTGGTCCGTACCCCCACCAGAATCGGGGTCGGGGTCGGCATCGGTATCGACCCCGAGATCCACCCCTCGCCCGAGTACCGTCGCCTGCGACCGTTGCCCTAGGTCCCGTTTCGACCCCGACCCCGATACCGACGCCGAGTGCAGGACGGCGGTCGGGAATCAGGCGGGCTTGTCGTTGGTGCCGATGAGGATGGTGAACAACGAACGCGGCGAGGACTTGTAGAGACGGTCGATGCGCAGCGGCGAGTCGGCCAGGGTCTCGTCGAGGTCGAGCGTGTGCCAGCCGAGGCGGCGGGTGATCGGCTCGATCATGGTGTCGATGGCCGACAGCAGCGGATTGCGGAAGCGGAAGTGGTTGATGATGACGATCGTGCCGCCCGGCTTGGTGACGCGGATCATCTCTTCCAGCAACCGGCGGCCGTCGGGGACCACGCTGATGACGTGGAAGGCCATGGTGAAGTCGAAGCTGTTGTCCTCGAACTCCATGTTGAGGGCGTCCATCGCCTGCACGTGGATGTTGCGCCAGCGGTTCTCGTCGATCTTGGCCTGTGCCCGCTCGAGCATTTCCGGCGCCAAGTCGATGCCGGTGACCTCGCAGTGGCGCGGGTAGGCGTCGAGGGACAGGCCGGTGCCGACGCCGACCTCGAGCACCGAGGTGCCCGGCTGGAGCTGCAGCGACTCGATGACCCGGTGGATGCGTGGGCCGAAGACGTTGCTGAAGACCAGGTCGTAAACGTGCGACAGCTCGTAATAGAGCTTGCTCTCGTGCGCTTGGGCGGAATCGATGGCGGGCATGATGTTCCCCGGTTGGTGCTCGTCAGGAGGGCGACGGTCGCCGTGGCGGCGTCGCCGGCGTGCGTTTCGTCAAGCGGCGGTTTCGCCGCGTAGCTGCCGTTTGAAGGCGGCGATGTCTCGGCGACGGAAGCGCCACTGACGGCCACGCTTGTACGCCGGCAAGATGCTCTTGCGGGCGTACTCGTTGACCGTGTCCGGGCTCATGTCGAGCATCTCCGCCACGTCCTTGCTGTTCAAGACTGCTTCGTCCCAGTCCATCCGGTCGTCCACCGAAGCATGTATTTCAGCAGCACTTCTGCTGCCGGGGCTAACACGCGATCCGCGGGTAGTCAACCGAAGGAAACCCGACCGGCCCGGCGACGGGCGCCTCGCGGACAGGCTAACCCGCCGATTTCAGGACGACTTCGCCGGCCGCCAGTCGCGCAGCCGCAGTTCGAGGGTGGTGCGGCCGTTCCAGGTGTTGCGCTCGGCGCAGGCGAGGATGTCGATCTGCGCCCCGACCTCGATCGGCGCGTCGGCCAGGCCGAAGCCGATGGCGCCGATGGCGGCATTGCCCTGGCGCAGGAAGAGCTTGGCGTGCTGTTCGCCGACGACCCGCCGGGCGGCGACGGTGACGCCGCGCACCAAAAACACCGGCTCGGGGTTGGCCGCGCCGAAGGGCTGCAGCTGGTCGAGCTGCTCCATCAGGCCGGTGTCGAGGTCGGCGAGGGGGATCTCGGCGTCGACCCAGGTGAGGGGCACGAAGTCGTCGGCCTTGGCCTGGGCCCGCACCGCTTCCTCGATGGCCGCCGCTAGCTCGGGCAGGCGCTCGGCCTCGACGCTGAGCCCGGCCGCCATGTGGTGGCCGCCGAAGCCGAGCAGGTGCGGCGCGGCGTGTTGAAAGGCGGCGTGGATGTTGATGCCGGCGATGCTGCGCCCCGAGCCGCGGCCGACCTGCGTCGCCGAGTCGACGGCGATGACCACCGTCGGCCGGTAGTACCGCTCCACCAGGCGCGAGGCGACGATGCCGATGACGCCGGGGTGCCAATCGCTCGACGCGAGCACGATGCTGCGGCGTTGTTCGAGGCCTTCGTCGCGCTCCAGCTGGCGCAGCGCGTCGTCGAGAATCTCCGCTTCGATGCGCCGCCGGGCGTTGTTTTCCTCGTCGAGTTCGCGGGCGATGCGGTCGGCGCTGTCGACGTCTTGGGTCGTCAGCAACTCGACGGCGCGGCTGGCGTCGGAGAGGCGGCCGGCCGCATTGAGCCGCGGCGCCAGGCGAAAGCCCACCGTGGCGCTCGACACGTCGGTGACGCCGGCGACCTTCTTCAAGGCGGCGATGCCGGGGGCGCCGCTTTGCAGAATCTCGCGCAGGCCGTGTTTGACGATGACCCGGTTCTCTTCCAGCAACGGCACGACGTCGGCGATGGTGCCGAGGGCGACCAGGTCGAGCGAACGTTTCAGGTTGGGCAGCGGCTGGTGGCCGAGTTCGCGCAGCTGCTGGCGCACGCCCAGGGCCAGGTAGAAGGCGACCCCGGCGCCGCACAGGCCGCGGAACGGGAAGCCGGCGTCCTCCTCGATCGGGTTGAGGACGGCGAAGGCGGGCAGGGGGGTGGCGGCGACTTGGTGGTGGTCGCAGACGATGGTGTCGATGCCGAGGCTGGCGGCGAAGGCGATCTCGCGATGGGCGACGGCGCCGCAGTCGACGGTGATCATCAAGCGGACGCCCGCCTCGGCGAGTTGGCGGATGCCGTTTTCGCCGAGGCCGTAGCCGTCGCGGAAGCGGTTGGGGAGAAACAGGGCGGGGTCGTGGCCGACGTCGCGCAGGAAGCGCAGCAGCAGGGCGCTGCCGCTGATGCCGTCGACGTCGTAGTCGCCGTAGATGCCGATGCGTTCGCCGCCGGTGAGGGCGCGCACGACGCGGCCGGCGGCGGCCGGCATCTGGCGAAAGAGAGCGGGGGATCGCAACCCGTCGCCGGAGAGTTCGGCGGCGAGGAAGGTGCTCGCGGCGCTCGGGTCTTCGATGCCGCGACTGGCGAGCAGGCGGGCGAGGAGCGGGGGAATTCCCAGCGCCTCGCCCAGCCTGGATTCGGCCTCGGCGGAACTCGGTCGCAGCCGCCAGCGCCGACGCATTCTACGCGGCGGCCTTGGCCTTGGCCTTCACTTTGGCCTTGTCGCCGCCGTCGCCCGCGTCCATCCACTGCACGATCGGGCCGGCGATGAAGACCGTCGAGTAGGTGCCGGCGAAGAAGCCGACGAGCAGCGAGAAGGCGAAGCCGCGGATCACGTTGCCGCCCAGCAGATAGAGCGCGAACACCGTCAACAACGCCGTGCCGGTGGTGATGATGGTGCGGCTGAGGGTCTCGTTGATGCTGCGGTTGATGATCTCGCCGATCTTGCCGTGCCGGTCCTTCTGCATGTTCTCGCGGATTCGGTCGGAGATGATCACCGTATCGTTGACCGAGAAGCCGACGATGGTGAGCAGGGCGGCGACGACGTTGAGGTCGAACTCGTAGTTGAAGATCGACAGAAAGCCGATGGTGATGAGCACGTCGTGCGCCAGCGCCACGAAGGCGCCGATGCCGAAGCGCAGCTCGAAGCGCGCCCAGATGTAGACACCCATCATCAGCGTGCCGAAGAGCACGGCGGTGATCGCCTGGCTGCGCAGGGTTTCGCCGACGCGCGGGCCGACGGTTTCGGTGCGCACGATCTCGACCTTGTCGGCGCCGAACTTGTCGCGCAGCGCCGCCGTCACGCCGCGGCTCGAATCCGCCGGGCTGCCGGCTTCCTCTTCCCGCAACGGCAGGCGCAGCAGGTAGTCGCGGTGCGACTCGCTGCCGACGTTGTCGGTGAAGTCCTGGATCTCGACGTCCTGCATCCCGAGCGGTTGCAGGGCGGCGCGGATCTCGTCGGTCGACGGCGGCGTCGGAAAGCGCACCTGCACCACCGAGCCGCCGGTGAAGTCGATGCCGTAGTTGGGGCCGCCCTTGACGACGAGCGACAGCAGGCCGGCGAGGATCAGCACCAGCGACACACCCAAGGCGGGCTTGCTGATGCCGACGAAGTCGTACTTGGTTCCGGGTTTGATCAGTTCCATGGCTCAGATGCTCAAGCTCTCGAGGCGGCGGCCGCGCTGCATGAAGTCGTAGACGGTGCGCGTGGCGACGACGGCGGTGAAGACCGTGGTGGCGATGCCGACGCAGAGGGTGACGGCAAAGCCCTTCACCGGACCGGAACCGAATTGGAACATGATCAATCCGGCCAGGAAGGTGGTGATGTTCGAGTCGAGAATCGACGGCAAGGCGCGTTCGTAGCCGGCCTCGATCGCCGCCCGCGGCGTCTTGCCCAGCCGCAGTTCCTCGCGGATGCGTTCGTTGACGAGGACGTTGGCGTCCACCGCCATACCCACCGTCAAGACGATGCCCGCGATGCCCGGCAGCGTCAGGGTCGCCTGGAACACGGCGAGGATCGCCAGCAGCAGGATGATGTTCAGGACCACCGCGAGGTCCGCCAATACGCCGGCGAAGCGGTAGTAGACGAGCATGAAGCTGAACACGAGCAGGCCGCCGACGATGAACGAGCGCACGCCTTGGTCGATCGAGTCTTGCCCGAGCGACGGGCCGACGGTGCGCTCCTCGGCGATTTCGACCGGCGCCGGCAGGGCGCCGGCGCGCAGCACGATCGCCAAGTCACGCGCTTCTTCGATGGTGAAGTCGCCCTGGATGATGGCGCGGCCGCCGGGAATGCGGTCGCGGATCACCGGCGCCGAGTACACCGTGTTGTCCAAGACGATCGCCATGCGGCGGCCGACGTTGGCCTCGGTCAGCTTCTCGAACTGCTCCGCCCCCTGGGCGTTCAGCTCGAACTCGACGAACGGGGTGTCGAGAGCCGTCTGGCCCGGACGCGGCTGGGCGTTGACGATGGTGTCGCCGGTCAGCAGCACCTTCGACTCGACGACGTACTTGATCTCGGTGCGGTTCAGACGACGCGTCGTCTGGTCGAGCTTGACCTCGACGCCGGTGAGAATCTCCCAGCCCTCGGGCAGCGGCTGCTTGCCCTCGCCGTATTCCTCGGGCGAGGCGTTTTCCGGCAGCAACTTGAGCTCGAGCACGGCGGTGCGGCCGATCAGGTCCTTGGCGCGCTCCGGATCCTGGATGCCCGGGAGCTGGATGAGGATGCCCTCGGTGCCTTCGCGCTGGATGATCGGCTCGGTGACGCCGAGGTAGTCGATACGGTTGCGGATGGTCTCGATCGCCTGGTCGACGGTGAGGGCGCGCAGGGCGTCCTCCTCCTGCGGCAGCAGGGTCAGGCGCAGGCCGTCGCTCATGCGAGCGACGCTGAGGGCGGAGAAGCGCTCTTCCAGGACGGCGACGATGGCGTCGTTGTCGCCGCCGCGGATCTCGATCGCCTGGCCGTCGCGGGTCACCGCGACGCCACCGATCTTTTCCTCCTCGAAGGCACGCCGCAGGTACTCGGCGTTGCGCTCGGCATTGTTTTCGAGGGCCTTGTCGACGCCGACGCTCAAGATGAGGTGGGTGCCGCCCTGTAGGTCGAGGCCGAGGTTGACGTGTCGCGTCGGCAGGTAGTCCTTCCAAAACTGGGGCAGGTCGCTGACGAACGTCGGCACCAGCAGCAACACACCCCCGATCACGGCGATGGCGAGGGTGACGATACGCAGCCTGAGGTTCTCTTGGCTCACTTGGGCTTATCCTTTTCCTTCGACTTCTCGACGACGCCCGCCTTCGGGGCGACGCCGGCGATCTGCGAGCGGTCAATGCGGATGCGAACGTTGGGGGCGATCTCGAGGTCGAGGACGTGCTCCCCGAGCCCGATGACGCGGCCGTAAATGCCGCCCGAGGTGATCACCTCGTCGTTGCGCTTGAGGTTCGCGAGCATCTCCTGCTGTTCCTTGGCTTTCTGCTGTTGCGGCCGAATCAGCAAGAAATAGAACACCGCGAAGATGAGGACCAGCGGCAGCATCTGCACGGCGAACGACGGAGCCGTCGCCCCGCCTGCCTGGGCCCACGCGGGCGAAATCATCAATGTACCCCCTGTTCGATCTCGGCGATGCAGCGGGCCGACCAGTCGGCGAAGGTGCCGGCCTCGATCGCCTGCCGCATCTCCTGCATCAGGTGCAAATAAAAATGAAGGTTGTGCAGGCTCGCCAACTGCGGCCCGAGCATCTCGTGGCTCAGCATCAGATGCCGCAGGTACGCCAGCGAGAAACTCCGGCACGTGTAGCAGCCGCAATCCGGATCCGCCGGTGCGTCGACTTCGGCCCAGCGCGCCAGACGCAGGTTCAGCTTGCCGCGCGAGGTGAACAGCATCCCATTGCGCCCATTGCGCGTCGGTAGCACGCAGTCGAACATGTCGTAACCCATTCCGACGAAGCGGATGAGGTCCTCCGGTAGTCCTACACCCATGAGATATCTCGGCCGCTCGGTCGGGAGCGACGCGACGCTGTGCGCCGCCAGCTCGAGCATCAATCCGCGCTCTTCTCCGACACTGAGGCCGCCCACGGCATAGCCCGGAAAGTCGAGGCTCACAAGCGACTCGGCGTTGCGCGTGCGCAGATCGGGAAAGACGCCGCCCTGGACGATGCCGAAGAGCAGCCGCCCGTCCCCCAGCGGCACCTGCCGGCAGCGCTCGGCCCACGCCAAGCTCCGGTCGGCCGCCTCCTCCGCCTGCCGCCGCGTCGCGTCGCCGGCGACGCACTCGTCCAGCACCATCGCCACGTCGACCCCAAGGTCGACCTGTGCCTGCACCGTCGATTCCGGCGTGAACAGCAGCTTGCGCCCGTCGAGGTGCGAGCGGAACTCGACGCCGTCGTCGGTGACCTTGCGGATCTTCGACAGGCTGAACACCTGGAAGCCGCCGCTGTCGGTCAGGATCGGGCCGTCCCAGCCCATGAAATGGTGCAGCCCGCCCATGCGCCGCACCAAGTCGATGCCCGGCCGCAGCGACAGATGGTAGGTGTTGGAGAGGATGATCTGGGCCCGGACGTCCTCCCGCACCTGCGCCGGCGTCAGGCCCTTGACCGTGCCGACCGTCGCCACCGGCATGAAGATGGGGGTCCGCACCGGGCCGTGTAGCATACGCAGCTCGCCGCAGCGCGCCTGGGTCGCGCCGTCGCGGCACAACACCTCGAAGGCCGGGGTCGCCGCTTGCTCGATCCTGGTCGGGGTCGGGTCGCTCATCGCAGCAGCATCGCGTCGCCGTAACTATAGAAGCGGAAGCCCTGCTCGATGGCGTGGGCGTAGGCGCCCAACACCAGGTCGCGCCCGGCGAAGGCGCTGACCAGCATCAGCAAGGTCGACTTGGGCAGGTGGAAATTGGTGAACAAGGCGTCGATGGCGCGAAACTCGTGTCCCGGCAGGATGAAGCAGTCCGCCCAGCCGGACATGCCGGCTTCGTTCCAACCCTGGGCCATGGCCGACTCCAGGGCACGGGTCGTGGTCGTACCGACGGCGACGACGCGGCGTCCGGCGGCACGCGCCCGCGCCATGGCCGCCGCGGTGGCGGCCGGGATCTCGTACCACTCCGGTTCGAGCACGTGGTCGCGTGCATCGTCGCAGCGCACCGGCAGGAAGGTTGCCGGGCCGACGTGCAAGGTCAGCGTCGCCCGCTCGATGCCGCGCCGATCCAAGTCGGCCAGCAGTCGTTCACTGAAGTGGAGCCCCGCGGTCGGCGCCGCCAGCGCGCCCTTTTGGCGGGCGAAAACGGTTTGGTAGCGCTGGCGATCCTCGCCCGTCGGTCCGCCGGGTCGCTTGATGTAGGGCGGTAGCGGCAGTTCGCCGTGCGCCTCCAGGTAGTCCCCCAACTCGGCGGCGGCGAAGCGCACCGACAGTTGCCCGTCGTCGTGATGCCCGACGACCTCGGCGGCGAGTCCGCCGGGCAGGTCCAGCCGCGCGCCGGGCGGCATGCGGCGCCGCGGTTTGCCCAGACACCGGTAGGTCGAGGTGTTCTTGGCGGGATCGACGTCGTCGCGCCGGAGCAGCAGCAGCTCGCCGGCGACGGCGCCCTGCAGACGCACGCGGGCGGCGACGACACGCGTATCATTGAAGACGAGCAGGTCGCCGCGATCGAGGTAATCGCCGAGCGCCAGCACCGTGGAAGGATGGAATGAGCCCGCGGACCGGTCGACGACCATCAGGCGCGAGCGGTCGCGCTCCGCCTCCGGTTCCTGCGCGATGCAGTGGGGGGGAAGGTCGAAATCGTAGTCGGCGAGCCGGGTCGATTGGTTCTGCGAGGCGGCAGGAGCACGCTTCATCCGGTGAGAGCCCCGACGAAACAGGGCGCCCACACCGACGCCCTAGCCCGCCATTGGAATGCGAAGCGGCGCATAAATCACGACGCGGGAGGCGGAGTCAATCCGACACGTCCGACGTGTCCGACTTGTCGGAGGTTCTAAGGAAGGGCTGCACCATGTCGATCGGCAGCGGGAACACCGTCGTCGATTGGTGCTCCGAGGCCACCTCGGTCAGGGTCTGCAGAAAACGCAGTTGCAGCGCGATCGGGTGGGCGCCGATCACGTCGGCGGCGTCGGCCAGCTTTTGCGACGCCTGGAACTCGCCCTCGGCGTGGATGATCTTCGCCCGCCGCTCGCGTTCCGCTTCCGCCTGGCGCGCCATCGCCCGCTGCATCTCTTGCGGCAGGTCGATGTGCTTCACCTCCACCGCCACCACCTTGATGCCCCAGGGGTCGGTCTCGATGTCGAGGATTTCCTGCAGCTTGGCGTTGATCGCCTCGCGGTCGGCCAACAGCTCGTCCAACTCCGCTTGGCCGCAGGTGCTGCGCAGGGTCGTTTGCGCCAGCTGCGAGGTGGCGAAGAGGTAGTTTTCGACCTCGACGATCGCTTTGCTCGGGTCGATGACGCGGAAGTAGAGCACGGCGCTGACCTTCACCGAAACGTTGTCGCGCGTAATCACGTCCTGCGCCGGCACGTCCATGGTCACGGTCCGCAGGTCGAGCCGCAGCATGCGCTCGATGCCGGGGATGACGTAGATCAACCCCGGGCCGCGTGCCGCCACCAGCCGGCCGAGGCGGAAGACGACGCCGCGCTCGAATTCCTTGAGGATCTTCACGCCGCTGAACACCATCGCCAGCACGGCGAAGACGAACATGCCGAGGGAACCGAATACCATGCCTCAGACCTCCTGCCGCGGCGCGCGCCGGACGTGCAATTCGAGTCCGTCGACGCGCACGACTTCGACGCGTTCGCGAGCCGCGATCGGCTCGTCGGCGCGCGCCGTCCACAGTTCTCCGTGTACCCAAATCTTGCCGGCATCGCCGCTGCCGATGGCCTGACGCACCTCGCCGTGCATGCCGATCAGGCCCTCGCGACCCAGGGTGGTCGGCTGCATCTGCGTCCGCAATACCAGGGTGCCGATGATCAGCGCGACGACCGCCAGAGTCCCGGCGGCGGCATAGATGAGGCCGCGGTCGACGGCGGCGCCCGTCGCAGCGGTGTCGAAGAGGAACAACGAGCCGAGGACGAAACAGGTGATGCCGCCGATGCCGAGGATGCCGAAGCTCGGCAGGAACATTTCGGCGACGAGCAGGCCGATGCCGAGCAGGATCAAGCCGATGCCGCCATAGTTGATCGGTAGCACCTGAAACGCCACCAGCGCCAGGATCAAGGCGATGCCGCCAGCGACGCCGGGGAAGAGCAGACCGGGGTTGGTCAGCTCGACGTACAGCCCGAGAAAGCCGGCCATCATCAACAGATAAGCGACGTTCGGATGCGCCAGCACGTCGAGGATGCGTTGCATCAAGTTCATTTCGAGGGTTTTGGTTTCGGCCCCGGCGAGGGCCAGCACCACCGGTTGCTGGCCGACCTTGACGGTGCGGCCGGAAGCGAGGCGCAGCAGCTCCGCCTCGCTTCCGGCGACCAAGTCGATCACCCCCAGCCCCAGAGCTTCGTGAGCCGTCACCGAGATGCTTTCGCGTACGGACCGCTCGGCCCATTCCGCGTTGCGTTGGCGTTCGCCGGCGATCGACTTGATCAGGGCGACGGCGGAGTTCTCGACCTTGGCGCGCATGTCGCCGCCGATGTCCTCGCCCTGGCCGCCGACCGGATGCGCGGCGCCGATGTTGGTGCCGGGGGCCATGGCGGCGACGGCGCCGGCAAGGGTGATGAAGACGCCGGCCGACACCGCGCCGCCGCCGGCAGGTGCGACGTAAACGAGGGTCGGAATGGCGGCGCCGAGCAGGTCCTGCACGATGACTTGGGTCGAATCGAGCAGCCCGCCGGGGGTATCGAGGCGGACGAGGAAGGCCGCGGCGCCGTCCTTCTCGGCGGCGCGTAGCGATTCGCGCACGAAGTCGGCGGTCGCCGGGTTGATCACGCCGTCGATGTCGATGCGGTAGACCTGCTTGCCCAAGCCCGAGGTGGTATCGACGGCGGTCGGGGTCGCCGACGCGGTGGGGCTTGGGGTGGCCGCCGGCAGCGCGGCCAAGACGCTACCGCTGAGGAGTAGGGTCAGGTGGAAGAGCAGGGCCTGGCGGCGCCGACGGGCGAAGGCGGATCGTCGCGTCATTTGGCTCCAGGCAGACCGAGCTCGCGCATGACCATTTGGATGTCCTCCCAGACGAGGCGTTTGCCGGCCGGATTGCGCAGCAGATAGGCGGGGTGCAGCGTCGGCATCAGCTTGATGCCGTCGTAGTCGTGCCACTGGCCGCGCAGCCGCGAGATGGGGGTGGTCGTGCCGAGCATGGTCTGGGCGGCGAAACGCCCGAGGGCGACGAGGACCTTGGGCCGCACCAGCTCGATCTGTCGTTTCAGGAACGGGCGGCAAGCGGCGATTTCGTCCGGTTCGGGATCGCGATTGTTGGGCGGCCGGCACTTCACCACGTTGGCGATGTAGACGTCCTCGCGCCTGAGCTTCATGCCCTTGGTGATGATGTCGGTGAGCAACATGCCGGCGCGCCCGACGAAGGGTTCGCCTTGGCGGTCTTCGTCGCCGCCAGGCCCCTCGCCGACGAACATGAGCTGGGCTTGTGGATTGCCGACGCCGAAGACGACCTGGGTGCGGCCGAGGGAGCAGAGTTTGCAGCGGCGGCAGTCGCCGATCAGCTCGCGCAGGGCGACGAGAGTCGTGGTGCCGGAGGTGTCGGGCGTCTCGGGGGCGGCGGGCGTGGCGGCGGCTGGCGGTAAGGGTGGTGCGGGATCGTCTTCCCAGAAGGTCTCGGGCGGCTCGTCGCTCGCCGGTAGCTCGGGCAGGTTGGCCGGTTCGGCGGCGCGCGGTGGGGCAACGGGTGGCGTAATCGAGGCTGTCGCGGGTCTAGCTGCCTGCGCCGGCGCGGCAGGGGTGCCGCGCGCGGGGAAGGCGTCGAGTCCGGTGCTGAGGTGGTAGGCGACGTAGGCGTGGACCTCTTCGAGAACCACCGCAGCGTCGGCGGGGGAGGTGTCTCGTGGGGGGCTAGCGTCGCGCGTCATGATCTGGAGGGCTCTCGGGCTCTATGCCGCGATCGTGTAGCGCCGATACGGCCCAGGCCGGGGCCCGATCACGCATCCGCCCCACGCTGTCGCGTCTGCAACTAGCGTTACCACCGCCGGTAGGGTGCTTCAACGCCTCCCCGGCGACGTAATGGAGGCATATCTCGAACGTTCCGGCCCGAACGCTGCCCGGGCGATCCGCGCGTTGGACGAGCGCCATGATTGCCAGCCCAAACCACGGGACGACGGCCACCCGGAGTGTCGAGTTGCACTCGACACCGCCCGGCGCCCGGCGCCGGG
>CAZGEJ010000070.1:0-17919 GCA_964524885.1 uncultured Binatia bacterium (SeqCode) | reverse complement strand
CGACTCCTCTGCCAAGCGATCGCCAGCCGAATCCTCGCCCTCGCGCCCCAGGTCGATGCCGTGTTTCCGCACCAAACGCAGGATCCGGCGCCGTATCGCCACTAGGAGACGCCCCACTTCCGCGTCCGACGGGGGCCGGCCCGCCGCCACGAAACGCGGTGGACCATTGGGCTGCTCGACGAACACCCCCTCAGCCACCAGGGTATGGAAGTGTACGTTCGTGTTCAGCGCCGAGCCGCAACGCTGGATCGAAGTGACCGCACCGCCGCGGCCTTCGACCCCAATTGCGCAGGCACGACGTCGCTCGAAGGTGAGCAGCGCGCGCACGAACAGCGCCAGCACCGCACGGCATAGTCGATGATCGTAGGCGAGCACATACCGCAGTCGGAATGGCAACGTGAGCACCCATTGCCGCACCGGTAGGTCGGTGAGCACGCCATCGACGAGATGGGCAGCCAGCGCGCTCATGCGCCGGCCGCAACAAGACGGGCAGAAGCCGCGACCCTTACACGAGAAGGCGACGAGTACTTCCTTGTGGCAACCACCACAGCGAAAGCGCGCGAAGCCACGCGCCATGTCGCCACAACTCAGAAACTCGCGCAGCTCGCGCTCGACGAAGCGGGGCATGCCGGCGCCGCCGCCACGCAGACGGGCCTCGGCGAGGAAGGTCTCGAGATGCTGGCGCACGACTTGGTGCAAGACCAAGCGCTCGGGTTGGCGGCGGATGTACGTGGCTCGCGCGCGTCCCAGCCCACAGCGGTACGGCGCTGTCTCCGCGCCTGGGTCTTCGCCAATCGCCACCGCCGTCGCCTCGCGCGGTGACGAGGGCAAGCCGTGTGCCAGCGGAGTCTTGGGTTGAGGGCGTCGTTGCCCTCACCGCGGTGATGGATGCCCGTTGTCTTTTCGAGTCGGGCTGGTTGTCACGTGGAGTCGGTGCGCTGTGCCGTCGATTTTGTACCTGGCGCTCTTCGCTTGTCGTGACCACGCCGCGGTATCACGTGCAGTACGTCGTGACCGAACACGGCATCACCCACATCGAGGGTCTCGGCGATCGCGAGCGCGCCCGGGCGCTCGTCGAGATCGCCCACCCCGACTTCCGCGACGAACTGCGCGCGACCATCTGAACTCTCGCATGGGCTGCCGGCCGTCTATGCGGTCGGCGGCCGTTGACGCCGCGCCTGACGCGCCGGCGTGCGCCCCCCTGATCGATCAATCCATGGGCTCGTTGGCGATGTAGTGTTTCCACCAGAGTGCGAGATTGAGTAGGTACCACGGTTCATTCTTGCGGCCGTGGTCGAAGACCTGCATCGCCGCCTCGACGTCGAGCAGCCCGGAGCGAGCGGCGAAGCGGTGCACCTCGGCGCGGGCGTGCTCGCCCAAGCGGTCCATCAGCCACTCGCGCACCGGCACGCCGAAGCCCTGCTTGGGGCGGTCGATCAGCGCATCGGGGATGAGGCCGCGTACGGCGCGCTTGAGCACGATCTTGCGCTGGTCGCCGCGCAACTTGACCGCCGTGGGTAGGCTCAGGGCCAGCTCGACGAAGCGGTGATCGAGGAAGGGCACACGCGCCTCCAGGCTGGCGCCCATGGTCATCTTGTCGACGCGCATGAGCAGCAGTTCGGGCAATCGCAGTGACAGCTCCGCGGTCGTCATCCAGTTGAGGTCGGAGGGTTCCCAGGCCTTGGCGAGAAAGCGGCGGCGCACGTCGGCGAGTGCATCGAAGGACGTGAGCCCCGACAGCCGCCGCGCTACCGGCGGCGCCAGCAGCCGTTGCTTCTTGGTTTCGGTGAAGCCGGCGGCAGCACTCCAGAAGATCGGTTCGCCGGCCAGCGAGCGGCGTAGCCACTCGTAACGGAAGGTCTCGTCCTTGCCGATGGCGGCCATGCCGGCGAGGCCGAGACGCTTGACCCACGCGGGAATGGGCCAGTGCCCGAGCCGCTGGGCGCGCAAGTCGGCGCCCCAGCCGTCGTAGCCGCAGAACAGTTCGTCGGAGCCTTCGCCGACCTGACACACGACGACGCCGCATGCCCGCGCCAGCTTGGCGAGATAGTAGACGGGCACGCAGACGGGATCGGCGATGGGTTCGTCCTGCAGCTCGATCAAGCGCGGCAAGAAGTCGAGCAGGTCGTCTTGGGTCAGCAGGGCTTCGTGGTGTTCCGCGCCGATGGAGTCGGCCATGGTGCGGGCGAACTCGGTTTCGTTGCGGTAGCTGGCATGGTCGCCGACATAGCCGGCGGTGAAGGTTTGGATCGGGCGGGTCTCGCCCTCGGCGAACAGCGCCGCCGTGGTGCTGGAATCGATGCCGCCCGATAGGAAGACGCCGACCGGCACGTCGCTCACCTTGCGCAGCCGCACGGCTTCGCGCAGTTCGTCGAGCACCCGCGCCGACAGCTCGGCATCGGACCCCTCGATGCGCTGGGCGTGGTCCCACGGATCCCAATAGCGTTCGACGCGCACGTCGCCATCGGCGCGGGCCCGCAGCCACGTGCCGCCGGCGAGCTTGTGGATGCCGCGGAAGAGCGTGTGCGGTGCCGGGGTGGCGAGGAAGCTCAGGTAGTGATGTAGGGCTTCCTCGTCGACGGCACGGGGCTGGCTCGGGTCGGCGAGAAGGGCCTTGATCTCGGAAGCGAAGACGATGCGGTCGTCGCGTACCGTGTAGTAGAGCGGCTTGACGCCGATGCGATCGCGCACCAGCCACAGCTCGCGCGTCGCCGCGTCCCAAAGGGCGAAGGCGAACATGCCGCGCAGTCGCGGCAAGCATTCGATGCCCCAGGTGGCGAAGGCGTGCAGCAGCACTTCGGTGTCGGAATGATCGGTCTGCCAGCGGCTGTGGCCGAGCTGCCGTAGTTCCGTGCGGATTTCAGCGTGATTGTAGATCTCGCCGTTGTAGGCGAGCCAGCGGCGGCCGTCGCTCATCGGCTGTGCCGCAGCCTCGGAGAGGTCGACGATGGCGAGACGGCGATGGCCCAGGCCAACGCGTCCGTCGGTGTCGACCCAGGTGCCGGCGCCGTCGGGGCCGCGGTGCACCATGGTTTCGCGCAACTGGGTGACGTAGGCCTCGGTCACGCGAAAGTGGCCCGAGTCGAAGACGAAGGTTCCGGCGAAGCCGCACATGGGGGTTTCAACGCCGAGGCGCGGAGGCGCCGCGATGGGAGAGGGTGGAAGGAGGCGGCAGTGCCACTGGAAAATGGAGATCCATGATCATCTCTGCGTCTCGGCGCCTCGGCGTTGATCCGAATCGTAAGGCCGCACCGGCGGGCCGAGGTAGCACCACAGGTGACCGCATTGCACGGCGATGCGTCGCAGGCGGAGCAGGGCGTTGGTCTTGCCGCGTAAGGCCGCGAGCGGCCAGGTGGCGGCGAGCAGCAAGCCGCCGCCCAGAGCGCGCGTGATGCGTCGCAGGTCGTGCGACCAGCCGGGATGTCGGCGCCGATCGATGAGGGTGTAGGTGTAGCCGCCGCGGAAAGCGCGTTGCAGGAGCCAGCGCCAGGTGAGGCGTTCGGCCGGGAGGTAGTCGATGGTTGCCGCCGCGGCACACCAGCGAAAGCAAGCGCCGGCGTCGACGAGGCGGGCGAATAAGTCGTAGTCGCCGCCGCCGGTGAGGGCGAAGGCGGGATCGAACGGGGCCTCGCCGAGGAGATCGCGTCGTAGGAAGGCGTTGCCGGTACGGGTGTGTGTCGCGTCGATGCGGCCGGCATCGGGCAACTCGGGATAGGGGAAGAAGGCATCCACCGAGAACCACGCCGGAGCCGCGCCCTCGGGGCAGGGTCGGACCGGACCGAAGTAGCCATCGGCATCGTGGCGCTGGGCGGCTTGCTCATACGCTTGCAGCCATCCTGGGCAGGCTTCTTCATCGTCGTCGATGAACGCGATCCAACGACCACGGGCGACGGCGACGCCGCGATTGCGCGCCTGCGAGATCCCTCGTTCGGTTTCGATGACGTAGGTGAGATGCGCGAACCGCGGGCGCCATGCCTCGGCGACCGCTTGCGCGCTTCCCTCGGCGTCGTTGTCGACGATGACGACTTCGCTGGTGAACCGCGTGTCGTCGCACATGCTTTCCAAGCTACGCAGCAGTCGCGCCAGTCCTTGCGGACGGCGGAACGTCGCGACGCACACGGACACGTCGATGGGCGCTTCGTTCACGTCGCTTCCTTGCGCATGTCGGCGAGACGGACGCGACTGCCCATGAGCACGTAGACGAGTTCACCGAAGGCCAGGCCGAGAACGATGCCGGGAGCATCGAAGGCGACGATCCCGATCGTACCGGAGACGAGGGAGGCCGCGCCGCGCCAGAGGGTGAGGTGAAAGACGGCGCGAAAGCGTTCCTGGGCCTGGAGCACGACCCAGATGTTCATGCGCCAGATCTGGCAGAGAAAGACGAGTGCCCACGCGATGACGAGGAAGGTGAGGTTGGTGATCGATTTGTGGAGGACCTCGGTGACGATGAAGTTACGTGCGAGAAACACCGCGATGGCGTAGGCGGTGGCCGCCGAAGCCGCGAGCAGGGTGAGGTGGAGGATGCGTGTCGACATGGCGTCGAGTTCACCGCGGGCGGTGGCGGCGGCGGCACGTGGTCGCAGCACCGATTCGACCGCCGTGATCAGCATGGCGATGGGCACCAACAGCAGCCTGGCGGCGGCGACATCGGCGACGGCGCTCGCGCCGCGCAGTGCCCCGAGGATGTAGAAGAAGCCTTGATTCTGCACCCAACTCATCAACATTCCGGGCACGCCCCACTTGGCGGCGTCGACGAGAGAGTACAGATCGACGAGGCGCGCCCGGAGGTGACCGCCCAAATGCCAGCGCAGCAACGATGCGCCGCCGACCGCAGCCAACACGGAGGCCACGGCGCTGGCGAGGAGGGTCGCCTCGGCGGGGTACTCGGCGGTGGCCGTCCAGCCGACGACGCTGACGACCCACAGCAGGGAGAAGAGGCCGTCGATCGCCAACGTCAACCAGGGAGTGCCGACGATGAAGAACGCCTGGCGGAAAAATTCTCGTCCGGCCGAGGCGAGTCCGAGCAGCAGGGTGACGTAGGTGACGCCCGCGGTGCGCGGGTCGAGCCAGCCGAGACCATGCGCCGTTGCGGCGCCGGCGGCGAGCAAGGCCACGGCCGGCAGCCAGAGGGCGAATTGCCCGACGGCGAGGCTGCCGATGAAATCGGGCTGGTCGGACGGTGGCCGTTTGGGTGTCACCACGCCCATCGGGATCGCCACGACCGCATGTACGAACCCGAGGGCCAAGAATACCGCGGCGTTGGCCAGGACGAAGAGCCCGTAGTCCGCGCTTGGGGCATGCCGAATGAGCCAGACACCGACGACGAACCCCGTGCCGCTGTTGAGGATTTGATCGAGCAACGCCGCCCCGGTGTGGCGCAGCATGGTGCTGCGCGAGAGGTCGCGGAGGCGCTTCATGGACGGTGGCGCCGGGAGTTCCACTGGCCGCGGGCGGGGGTCATCGGGGGCGACTTGTAGCCAGCGGGTGTGCAGCCTGTCCAGGCAGAACCCGGGAATTGCCTTGACGAGCCCCGGCCGGGCCTCTAGGCTCCGTCGACTTTTCCCCGAAAGGACTTCCATGATTCGCTACGCCTCGTTGAGCCTGTTGCTCGTCGCCGCCGCGCTGCCGGCGTGGGCCGAGACTGCCGCAACCGTCGGTGACCGCACGATCACGATCGAAGAGGTCGAGAAGGAGATCCGACCGCAGCTCGTCGAGATCGAACAGCAGCGCTTCGACGCCCTCAGCGCCGGCCTCGACCAGATCATCGACCGCGAACTCCTCAGCCGTGAGGCCAAGACCCGCGGCGTCAGCGCCGCCGACCTGGAGAAGAGCGAGATCGACGCCAAGGTGACGGCCCCGACGCCCGAGGAGGTGAAGGCCCTCTACGATCAGCACGCCTCCGAAATCGGGGGGACCTTCGAACAGGTGCAGGGCCAGCTGACCGATTACATTCGCCAGCAGCGCGCGGCGCAGACGCGCGCCTCGTTCCTCGCCACCCTGCGGGCCAAGTATCCGGTCAAGGTCGCCCTCATGCCGCCGCGCATCGAAGTCGGCACCGGCGGTCGCGCCGCTCGCGGTCCGGCCAACGCGCCCGTGACGATCATCTCCTTCTCCGACTACGAGTGCCCCTTCTGTAAGCGCGCCGAAGAGACCGTGGAGCAGGTGATCACCACCTACGGCGACAAGATTCGCTTCGTCCACCGCGACTTCCCGCTGTCCTTCCACAAGGATGCCCACCGCGCCGCCCAGGCCGCGCGCTGCTCCGAGGATCAGGGCAAGTTTTGGGAGTATCACAAGAAGCTGTTCACCGGCACCGACCTGAGCGAAGCTGGCCTCAACACGATGGCCGAGCAGACCGGCCTCGACATGACCAAGTTCAAGGAATGCGTCAGCTCCGGCAAGTACAAGGCCGCCGTCGACAAGGACATGGCCGATGGCAGCGCCGTCGGCGTCACCGGCACGCCCGCCTTCTTCATCAACGGTCGATCGCTCTCCGGCGCGCAGCCGTTCGAGAAGTTCAAGGAGATCATCGACGCCGAGTTGGCGGCCAAGTAAGCGCCGCGCGCAGCGCCTGCCCGATGCGGCGCTATCTCCTGTTGGCGCTCGTCGCGACGAGCGCCGCCTTTCTCACCGCCGAGGGTCTGTTGCGTCTGCAGCAGGCCCTCGGCCCGTTTTACGATCTCGAGTTCCAGTCCTTCGGCAGTCTCCCGTCGGACGAACTCAACCACGTCCACGCCGCACGCGAGGATTGGGTGCTGCGCGACCCCGCCGTCTACGGCGACCACGCTGGCCACCGCTACACCGTCCGCTACGACGATCACGGCGTCCGCCGCGACCGCTATCGCAGCGAGCCCGCCGCGGCGCCGCGGGTGTTGCTGCTCGGCGATTCCTTCGTCGAAGGCTACGACGACGATCACACCCTCTCCGCCCATGTCTGGCGCGCTCTGGCGGAAACGCCCCACGCAGCCCGCATCTTCAACGCCGGCGCGTCGTCGTATGCACCGTCGATCTACACCCTCCAGGCCAAGCGCCTGGTGCCGGTGGTGCAACCGGACCTCGTCGTCGTCGTCATCGACGAAACCGACCTCGGCGACGAGCATTGGCGATACCGCGACCTGGCGGTGCGTGATGCCGCCGGCGACTTGGTGGCCGTGCGCAGCTCGCCGGCTCTGCGCGACTTCGTCGGCGGCTTCTTGGAGATCAAGCAGAGCCGCCACACGTTCTACGTCGTGCGTTTCGCCCGCCGGCTGTACCATACCCGCCTGCGACCGCGGACGCAGGCGGCGCGCGCGGCGATCGACGCCGTCGATCCGCTGGTCTTGGCGCGCCGGCCGGATCATCCCCAGGCGGACGCGGCGCGCCGCACGCTGCGCGACAATCTCGACGAATTGATCACGACGCTGGTGCAGATGGTCGGTGCGCCGCGCGTGCTCCTGGTCACACACCCGCATCTCGAACAACTGCAACCCGCGGCCACGCACTGGACGCCGCAGGTCGCACCGCTCGTGGCGCAGGCCGCGGCGCGCCATGGGGTCGCCTATTGGGACGCGACCGACTCCTTGGGCGCGGCCTTCGGCGGCGACCCTGCCGCGTACTACTGGCGCGGCGACATGCACTTCAACTTCGAAGGGCTGCGCCTCTACGGCGAGGCTCTCGCCTCCGTCATCGCCCGGCAGCTCGGCGCGCAACGACGCTGATGCTGTCGTTCGAGCCCGGAATCGACCGTTCGACTCGTCGCCGTTGCGGCGCGCGTCGGTCGCTGTTACCTGAAGCGACTCGAATTTCATTGCGGCGGCATGTCCGCCGGAGCGAGGCCTGCGAAACGTGACTGCCGACCGTGAGCGATACTTCCACTTCTCGTCCCTGCCGATGTTGTTGATGCACCTGACGCCGCTGGCGGTTCTGTGGACCGGCGTCGACCGCTGGGATCTGACTCTCCTCGCGGCCACCTTCAGCTTGCGCATCTTCGCCATTACCGGCGGCTACCACCGCTACTTCGCGCATCGTGCCTACAAGACGAGCCGCGCCTTCCAATTCATCCTCGCCTTCCTCGGCGGTACGGCCACCCAGAAGGGGGCGCTGTGGTGGGCGGCCAACCATCGTTGGCATCATCGCCACTCCGACGACCCGCAGGACGTGCACTCGCCGCTGCAGCGCGGCTTCTGGTACGCCCACATCGGCTGGATCATGTGCGAGACGCACGAACGCACGCGCGTCGAACTGATCCGCGACCTGTGGCGCTACCCGGAACTGCGGTTCCTCAATCGCTTTCATCTCTTGCCGCCCGCGGTGCTGGCGGCCGTCACCTACGCCATCGGCGGCTGGAGCGGCTTGGTCTGGGGCTTCTGCATCAGCACCGTCGTGCTCTGGCACGCGACGTTCATGATCAACTCGCTGGCGCACGTCTACGGCAAGCGCCGCTATGTGACCAAGGACACCAGCCGCAACAACTGGGCACTGGCGCTGCTGACCTTCGGCGAGGGCTGGCACAACAATCATCACCACTACCAGTCGGCGACGCGCAACGGCTTCCGCTGGTGGGAGATCGACGTCACCTACTACATCCTCTGGATGCTGAAGCTCGGCGGCGTGGTGTGGGGCTTTCGCCCGGTCCCGGCGCACGTCCTCGGCGATACGATTCAGGTGCGCCATGCCGCCATGCTGGCCGCGGCACACCAACGCTGGGATTCCGCCTTGGCTCGCTTCGAGGCCGCTCGCGCCGAAGCGCGCCAGCGCGCCACCGAGCGCTACGAAGAGGTGCGCGCCGAGGCACATCGCAAGTGGGACGCGGCCCTCGAACGTTTGGGCGAGATGCGCCTCTTGATGGATCGCCGCTGGAGCGCCGCCGCCGCGAGTTTCGAGGCGACGGTCGACGAAGCAGTGGCGACGCTCGATTCGATCACCGAACCGCACTCCTCCGCACTCGTCTGAGTCGCGGCTCAGCGGCGCGGTCGGCGGTAGTAGGTCTGGATCGCCACCGCCAGGCGGCGTGCCTGGTCGAGCGGATAGCGCGGATAGGTCGGTAAGAGGATCACTTCACGCGCCGCCCGCCGGGCTTCCGGGCAATCCCGCCGGAACGGCGCAAACGCCTCTTCGTCGGCACAATTGCGCAGGTGCTGCGCCCCGACGTCGTGGCCGTGGCGCAGCAGCCAGCGCAACAATCCGTCGCGCTCGTCGACGCGAATCGGAAACGACGTGTACACATGCCGCAGTCCGTCGGGGCTCGGTGGTAGACGTACCGCGTCGACGCCGGTCAATCCCTCCGTATAAGCCGCGGCGCGCACGATGCGCGCACGGGCGGCATGGTCGATGTTGGGGATCTGCGCCGACACCAGGCGCCCCTGCGCTTGGGTCATGCGACCCCGCATCGGCTCCGTCAGGTAATCGCGGCGCACGACCTCGCCCTCGTTGCGCGCCCAGTGCTGAGCCCAGGCCATGTCGCGCAGCAGCGCCGCGCGAAACACGGGAAAGGTGAGCCAGCGGAAGGTCGTCGGCCGAGTCGCCACGTCCGTCGCCAAGCCGAGGAGCATGCGGCGCAACAGCACGCGCAGACGTTGCTCGGGCCAATGCGATTGGCGTCGCCGCAGGGCGGCGGCAAGCTTGCCGTCATGCGTCGCGACGGCGCCGCCATACCAGCCGTTGACGTTCTTGTAGGTGCCGAAGCTGAACACGCCGGCGGCGCCGAAGGTGCCGATGCGCCGGCCGCCGTGACGGGCGCCGAGAGCTTGCGCCGCGTCCTCGACGAGTGGCACCCCTGCCTGGTGGCATGCATGCGCCAGTTCGGTCGCCTGTCCGCTGATGCCGTGCAGATGCGTCAGTAGTACGGCGCCGGTATGCGGGCCGACGACGCGGGCGACGTCGGTTCGGTCGAGTGCCAGGGTGTCGGCTTCGATGTCGGCGAACACCGGCACCCCCCCGGCCGCGAGAACCATGTTGATCACGTCACCGATGGTATACGGCGACAGCACGACCTCCTGGCCGGGGCGGATCAGTCGTTCGAGAACCAAGCACAGCCCGCTGCGCGCCATGGGCATGCAGACGACGTGGGTCACGCCGAGGAACTCGCACAGCCGCTCCTCGAGGCGGGCGATGAAGTCGTCGCGGCCGGGAGTGCCGAAGACGGCGTCGAAGCCGAAGCGGGCGTAGCTGCGGCGCGAGGTGTAGAGGCGGAAGCGCGCCGGACGTGGGTTGGCGGTGCGTCGCATGCTTGGCTCAAAAGGGCAGGCCGATGGCCAGGCGAGCGGTGCGGTAGGCGTGCGCCATGATGGTCAGCGACGGGTGCACGGCCGGCATCTCGGGGAAACAAGTAGCGTCGCAAAGGTAGATGCCGGGTGCGATGCGCGCGTCGTTCTCCACCGGCACCAGCGCATTGCCGAAGGGTAGAGTCGCGCCGTAGTGCGAATTCACTTGCTGTACGACGGGCGGCACGGGAGGCACGACGAAGCCGGCCTCGCGCAAGGCCTGGCGTGCGGTTTCGAGCAGCGCGTCGACGTGGCTGCCCAAGGGGGCGCGGCGTCCGGGGCTGATCTTTCGCGTGCTTCCGGAAACCTGCAAGCGATAGGTCTGCGAATCGTCGCTGTGCACGAACATGCGCACCCAGTAGAGACGCCGCCGCACGGCCTCGTGCAGGCGCCGCAGCCAGGGCCACCAGCGATCCAAGCTGTAGCGCAGCATGTACGCCGAGGTCGGGTAGATCTGCAGTTGTGCGATCGGAGCCTGGTTGGCCTCGGGATGCACCACCCCGAGCACGTTCGCCAGGCCGACGTGTTCGGTCGGGTCGGCGTCGTCGGTTCGCGCCACTAGGCTGCGCGGCGCGAACATCGGAAACGTCAGCGTGGCATTGTCGCGGATCTCGACCGCTTCGCTGATCCCCAGACTGCGCAGGATGATCGTCGTCGTCTCCAGGCAGCCGGCGGCCAGCAGGATCACGTCGAAGCGGGTACGGTGGAAGCTGCCGCTGCCGAAGTACTCGACGTCGCGCCGCGCGAGATCGACGCGCTGGGCGAAGCTGGACATCCAGACGCGAAGGCGCGGGTCACGATCGAGCACGTCGAGCGTCCGGGGTGTCGAGTAGATCGATTCCTTGAAGCAACCGGCCAGGCACTCGCCGCAGCCGACGCAGGCGTTGGGATGCCGCGGGCGAGTCTCGACCGCACAGCGATTGATGCCGAAGGCGACGGTCCGCGTGCTGCTCCGGGCCAATGCGCGCATCGCCGGCAGCACCGGCACCGGCGGGCGATTGACGAGAGCATCGCCGTAGTAGC
This sequence comes from uncultured Binatia bacterium (SeqCode), assembly GCA_964524885.1. Lineage (GTDB taxonomy): Bacteria > Desulfobacterota > Binatia > HRBIN30 > HRBIN30 > CALJUJ01. The sequence continues at coordinate 6,655 of CAZGEJ010000070.1, read as the reverse complement.
CGCTCAGCCCGTCATCCGCACCGCTGATGCCGACGATCTCGGCGATACGCCCATAGGCCACGTCGAGCGCCCGCGAGAGCGGCGGCCAGGCGGCGAGTTCGCGCTTGCGGAACGGCAACAGCGTGCCGCCCCAATAGTTCGTCAGCCCACCTATCACTTTATTGTCGTAGAGCCGCGGCTGGCCGCGGTGGCGCGGCAGTGAGCGGCCGAACTGTGTCTTGGGCGGCGGAAAGGCCCGCGGCAACTGGCGCAGGTGGCGGTAGATCCCGTCGTAGAATCGCTTGCGGGCGCCGGGACCCTTGATCTCGACGATCGATCCCATGGGGGAACGGAAGCTGCCGTCGAAGATCGTCACCTCGAAGTCCTGGTGCGAGTCGACCAACCCGCACAATGCCGCGGTGGCGGCGGCGCCGCTGCCGATGACGGCGATACGCGGCGCGGACTTCGACGGGGCCATGCGTCGGTGTCATTCCATTCCCCACCGCACCCTGCAAGGCGATACCGCCGGCGCCGGCGGGCTGCGCCCAGCGTATTTTTTACGGGTCGCTCCCCGTTGGGTCGCTCGCGGGCTGCCCTCGCGAGAACCTGACGCAGCGGCACCAACTTCGTCCGATCGAAGAACCCTAGCGGGCTGCGCCCAGCGTATTTTCCACGGGTCGCTCTCCGTTGGGTCGCTCGCGGGCTGCCCTCGCAAAAACTTGACTGAACAGCACCGACTTTGCTCGATCGAAGGTATCTAGCGGCTTCCCGTAGCGCGGCGCCAGGGTTATGCAGGTGCCATGACTGCATGGCACGATCCCACTCCGTTGCTGACACATCTGCTGGTGAACGGCGCGAAGGCCGCCGTTCCCTTCGACTCGATCGATGAGTGGTGGGCTCATTTTCGCCCGGCGCTGGCAGCTTGGGCGACGCCGATCGACGCGGCCTTGGCTGCCTCGGTGGTGGTCGACCGCGTCGGCTACGCCTTTGCCGCCGGTTATCAGGCGGCTCTGCGGCGTCTCGATGCGACCCTGCCGAACGATCGCATCGCCTGCCTTTCGGTCACCGAAGAGGGCGGCGGCCATCCGCGGGCGATCGCCTCGACCTTGACGGCGCAAGCCGACGGCAGCTTCCGCCTCGCCGGGCACAAGCGTTGGGCGACGCTGTCGAGCCACGGTGGGCTTGCGCTCGTCGCGGCGTCCATCGGCAGCGATGAACGCGGGCGCAACCGCTTGCGAGTGGCGCGTGTCGATCTCGCTGCCGCCGGGGTGCGCGTCGAAGCCATGCCGCCGACGGCCTTCGTGCCGGAGGTCGAGCACGGGCAGTTACATTTCGATGGAGTCGTGGTGCAGGCATCCGAGCTGCTCCCCGGCGACGGCTACGAGGCTTACGTCAAACCCTTTCGTACCCTCGAGGATCTCCACGTCGGCGGTGCCATCGTCGCGTACGTCTTCGGCGCGGCGATGCGCCAGGAGTGGTCGCGCGGCTTGCGCGAGGATCTCTTGCAGTCGCTCGTCACGGCGCGCTCGCTGGCCTTGGCCGATCCTGCGAGTGCCGCGGTGCATCTGGCGCTCGAAGGCTGGCAGCGCGGGCGCGACGGCCTCTTGCAGCGCGTCGACGAAGAATGGCGGCGGGTCGGTGGCGACGAGGCGGATCGCTGGCAGCGCGATCGAGCGCTGACGCGGATCGCCGAGCGCGTGCGCGCCCAGCGCACGGAGACGGCCTGGGCGCGCGTCGCGGTGTAAGTCTCGGCGTCAGCGGCTCTGTTCGGGGTCGTAGCCCAGATTCGAGCGTAGCCAACGCTCGACCTCGGCCACGGGCATGCCCTTGCGCTCGGCGTAGACCTCGATCTGATCGCGGTCGACGTGCCCGAGCTGGAAGTAATGCGCTTCCGGGTGGCCGAGGTAAATGCCGCTGACGCTGGCCGCCGGCGTCATGGCGGCACTTTCGGTGAGGTGCATGCCGATCGACTCGGCGTCGAGCAAGCTGAACAGCTTGAACTTCTCGTGATGGTCGGGGCAGGCCGGATAACCGAAGGCCGGCCGGATGCCGCGGAAGTCCTCGGCGTGCAGTTTGTGTGCGTCGAACGGCTCATCCCCGGCATACCACTCGCGCCGAACTTGATGGTGCAGGTATTCCGCGAAGGCCTCGGCCAGGCGATCGGCGATCGCCTTCACCATGATCGCGTTGTAGTCGTCGAGCTTCTGCTCGTAGGTGTTGGCCAGCTCGTCGGCGCCGATCCCGGCGGTGACGGCGAAAGCGCCGACGTAGTCGTGCAGGCCGGATTCGACCGGCGCGACGAAGTCGGCGAGCGAGCGTGACGGCAGGCCGGGCGAGGCGAGACGCTGCTGGCGCAGCAGGTTGAAGCGCGTCAACTCGATGGTGCGCGCTTCGTCTTGGAAGAGGATGATGTCGTCACCCTCGCTGTTGGCCGGCCAGAAGCCGTAGACGCCGTGGGCCCGCAGCAGGTTCTCGCCGATGATGCGGTCGAGCAGCTTGCGGCCGTTCTCGTACAGCTCGCGTGCCGCCGAGCCCTTGTCGGGGTCGTCGAGGATGGCGGGGAACTTACCGCGCAACTCCCAGGCGTGAAAGAAAAACGTCCAGTCGATGTACTCGACGAGCGTCGAGAGCGGCTGCGCCTCGATGCGTCGCAGCCCGAGGAAAGCCGGTCGGTGGATGTCTTCGGCGCGCCACTGGAGTTGGGGCGAACGCTCGCGCGCTTCGGCATAGGGCCGCAGCGGTTCGTTCTGGCGCTTGAGGTAGACGTAGCGCAGCCGTTCTTGCTCGGCGCGATTGCTCTCGTCGAGCTTGTTCTTCAGGCGCGGATCGAGCAGCTGGCCGGCGACGCCGCAGACGCGCGACGCGTCGATCACGTGCACGGTGCTCTGCTCGTACTGCGGCGCGATCTTGACGGCGGTGTGCTGCCGGCTGGTGGTGGCGCCGCCGATGAGCAGCGGCACCACGAAGCCGCGGCGCTGCATCTCCTTGGCGACGAAGACCATCTCGTCGAGTGACGGCGTGATCAGGCCGCTCAGGCCGAGCAGGTCCGCCTGCTCGCGTTCGACGGTGTCGAGGATCTTGTCGCACGGCACCATGACCCCGAGGTCGACGACTTCGTAGTTGTTGCAGCGCAGCACGACGGCGACGATGTTCTTGCCGATGTCGTGCACGTCGCCCTTGACCGTCGCCAGCACGACCTTGCCTTGCGACGAAGCCTTCTCGCCGTCGACCTCCATGAAGGGCGTCAGGTAGGCGACGGCCTGCTTCATGGCGCGGGCGCTCTTCACCACCTGCGGCAGGAACATCTTGCCGGCGCCGAAGAGGTCGCCGACGACCTTCATGCCGTCCATCAGCGGGCCCTCGATGACGTCGAGCGGACGCGGCAGCTTCTGGCGTGCTTCCTCGGTGTCGGCTTCGATGAAGTCGACGATGCCGTGCACCAGTGCGTGCGCTAGGCGCTTCTCCACCGGCGCGTCGCGCCAGCCGAGGTCGAGTTCACGTTTGGTCGCCGAGCCCTTCACCGTTTCGGCGAAGGTCACCATGCGCTCGGTGGCGTCGGGGCGGCGGTTGAAGATGAGGTCTTCGACGCGTTCGAGGAGATCCTTGGGGATGTCTTCGTAGACCGTGAGCTGGCCGGCGTTGACGATGCCCATGTCCATGCCGGCACGAATGGCGTGGTAGAGGAAGGCCGAGTGGATGGCTTCGCGCACGACGTCGTTGCCGCGGAAGGAGAAGGAGAGGTTGCTGACGCCGCCGCTGATCTTGGCGCCCGGGCAGGTCTGCTTCAGGATGGTGGCGGTTTCGATGAAGCTGCGGGCGTAGTCGTTGTGTTCCTCGAGGCCGGTGGCGATGGCGAGGATGTTGGGGTCGAAGATGATCGAGTTCGGGTCGAAGTCGAGCGTCTCGGTGAGCAGCTTGTAGGCGCGTTGGCAGATGGCAACGCGCCGCTCGGTGGTGTCGGCTTGGCCTTGCTCGTCGAAGGCCATGACGATGACGCCGGCGCCGTAGCGTTGCACCTTGCGCGCCTTGTCGAGGAAGTCGGCCTCGCCTTCCTTGAGGCTGATCGAGTTGACCACGCCGCGCCCCTGCACGCACTTGAGGCCGGCTTCGAGCACGCTCCACTTCGAGCTGTCGACGACGATCGGCACGCGAGCGATTTCGGGCTCGGTGGCGATCAGGTTGAGGAACGTCGTCATCTCCTTTTCGGAGTCGAGCATGCCCTCGTCCATGTTGACGTCGAGCAGGTTGGCGCCGCCGCGTACTTGGTCGAGCGCCACTTCGAGGGCCTTGGCGTAGTCGCCCTTCTTGATGAGGTTTTCGAAGCGCTTGGAGCCGGTGACGTTGGTGCGTTCACCGATCATCTGGAAGTTGCTTTCGGGGCGGACGATCAGCGCCTCGAGGCCGCTGTACTCGGCGCGGTCGCGCGGCGGCGCGGGGGGTACCCGCGGCGGCACGTCGCGCACGGCGGCGGCGATGGCGGCGATGTGGTCGGGCGTCGTACCGCAGCAGCCGCCGACCAGATTGAGCAGGCCGTCGGCGGCGAACTCGCGCAGCAGCTTGGCGGTAGTCTCGGGCGTCTCGTCGTAGCCGCCGAAGGCGTTGGGCAAGCCGGCGTTGGGGTAACACGAGATGTGCGTCGGCACGAGGCGCGACAGCTCTTCGATCAGCGGCCGCATCTCGCGCGCGCCGAGGGAGCAGTTGATGCCGACGGCGAGCGGCTTGGCGTGCTTGATCGAGATCCAGAAGGCTTCGGGCGTCTGGCCCGAGAGGGTGCGGCCGCTCTTGTCGGTGAAGGTGACGGAGACGATGATCGGCAGCTCGAAGCCGATTTCGTCGAAGACCTCGTGGGCCGCGAAGATCGCCGCCTTGGCGTTGAGCGTGTCGAAGATCGTTTCGATGAGCAGCAGGTCGACGCCGCCGGCGATCAGGCCGCGGATCTGCTCGGCGTAGGCGGCGCGGATCTGGTCGTAGGTATGGGTGCGGAAGGACGGGTTGTTGACGTCGGGCGACAGCGACAGCGTCTTGTTCATCGGCCCGATCGAGCCGGCGACCAGGCGGACGGCGCCGGGGTGGTCGGCGATGTAGGCGTCGCAGGCGGCGCGCGCGACGTGGGCCGCGGCGACGTTCAACTCGTAGGCGATCTCGCTCAGGCCGTAGTCGTCTTGGCCGACGACGGTGGAGCTGAAGGTATTGGTCGAGAGGATCTCGCTGCCGGCGTCGAGGTAGGCGCGGTAGATCTCGCCGATGACGTCGGGGCGGGTCAGGCAGAGCAGGTCGCCGTTGCCCTTGAGGTCGTAGGCGTGGGTGCGGAAGCGTTCGCCGCGGTAATCCTCCTCGGTGAGCTGGTAGCGCTGCACCATGCTGCCCATGGCACCGTCGAGAAGGAGGATGCGCTGGCGCAGGGCGTCGGAAAGGTAGGAGCGGACCTCGGAGCGATTCATGGGCGTACTTCGGCTTTCTTCAGGGGGACGACGCTGGGCGCCGACCGGGCTGTTGCGAATCGCCGAAGTCTACTCAGGCGTTCCGGTCGTGGCAATCGACGCGGGCGGCGTGGAGTGGACGAATGTGGAGAACGGGGGAGGGAGAGGGCGGGGGAGGGTTGGGCTGGGGCCGGCGGCTCGGGGGAGTCGCCGGCCCCTTGGCCGCGTTAAGCTGCTTTGGGGCGGGGCGCCGGCTTGACGACCTTGCCCGAACGGATGCAGCGGGTGCACACCAGCAGGCGCTGCACGCCGCCGTTGACCGCCGCCTTGACCGTCTGCAGGTTCGGACGCCACAGGCGCTTGGTCTTGTTGTTGGCGTGGCTGACGTTATTGCCCACCTGGGGCGCCTTGCCGCAAATCTCACAGGTCCGAGCCATCGTCTTTTCTCCTGAGCAGGTTGCCCGGCCCGGGCCGCACGGCGGCGCCGAAATCCGAGAACCGAGGCAAGTAGCCCATCGGGGCGTGCGAGTCAAAGGCCCTGGCCGGCACGCAGCCGGGCGCGGGCGATGATTTCGGTGGTCGAGTAGCCGGCGGCGTAGGGCAGCGACAGCACCTCGCCGCCCCAAGCGAGCACGTCGGCCCCGCCGACGATCTGCACCACGCTCCAGTCGCCGCCTTTCACGAGCACGTCGGGGTGAAGCTCGCGGATGAGGCGCAGCGGCGTGTCCTCGCCGAAGCTGGTGACGAAATCGACCATTTCGAGGGCGGCCATCACCTCGCAGCGGTCGCGCAGGCGGACGATCGGCCGTTCCGGGCCCTTGAGGCGGCGCACCGAGGCGTCGGAGTTGAGGGCGACGACGAGGCGGTCGCCGAGGGCGCGGGCGGCGCGCAGGTAGCGCACGTGGCCGGCGTGCAGCAGGTCGAAGCAGCCGTTGGTGAAGACGATGCGCAGGCGTCGCCGCCGCAGCCGGGCCAATTCCTCGGCCAAGGCGCGGCGCGCCTGAATCTTGGGATGCGCGGCGGGCATGCCGCACCTCTAGCACGAGCACCGCGCCGCCGCCTCCCGCGCGCCGACCCAATCGAGCCTTTCCAGCGACCGCGTGACCCCCTCTGCAGGGTCTGCAACGGGGTTCGTGTACGTGCGGAGCCCCTCTGCAGGGTCTGCAACGGGGTTCGTGCACGCGCCGAACCCCTCTGCAGGGTCTGCAACGGGGTTCGTGCACGCGCGGAGCCCCTCTGCAGAGTCTGCAACGGGG
>CAZGEJ010000069.1:0-21616 GCA_964524885.1 uncultured Binatia bacterium (SeqCode) | reverse complement strand
GGACCTGGGTCATCCCGTGAGAATCGGGGTGGGTCATGCTCGTGAGAAATGACACGAGTTGCACTCGACACCGCCCGGCGTCAGACGCCGGGCGCGGCCCGCCTCCATGCTCCCCGCGATGCGTAGGAGATTCCCTCAGGACCCGGTGCGAAAATCCTTGCGATGCGTCTCTCTCGAGCCGCGACGGGCCCGCCGAGTGCAACTCGGCGCTCCAAGGCGCTGCGCGCCCATCTTCGTCGTACTTCCGGCGGGGCGGGTCAGAAGGAATCGGTCGAATTCGCTTCAGTGGCGATCGGCCAGGTGTGTGGGCTGCCCTCGACGACGGGAAAGCGGTGCCGCAAAGCTTACGGCGACGGTTTTCGACATCAAAAGCGCTCCAACAAACCTTGTTGAGACGGTTTTCAGTTCCAAAACCGCTTCAACAAACCTTGTTGGAACGCTTTTCAGTTCCCAAACCGTTCCAACAAACTTAGCGGAGGCGGTTTTCGGACCGGAAACCACTCCAAAATGGTTTGCGACGACGGGTCTTGGTTCCGAATGCGTTTGCGCAATCTTTGTTGCACCGCGGTTCGACCCCCGCCTTCGCAGCACCCGGAGTGTCGAGTTGCACTCGACACCGCCCGGCGTCAGACGCCGGGCGCGGCCCGCCTCCATGTTCCCTGCGATGCGTAGGAGATTCCCTCAGATCCCGGTGCGAAACTCCTTGCGACGCGTCTCCCTCGAGCCGCGACGGGCTCGCCGAGTACAACTCGGCGCTCCAGGGCGCTGCGCGCCCCGTTTCGTCCAAGCTCGTGGGGGACTGTCCCCGCACGGGGACTGTCCCCTTCGAGGTTCACGTAGATACGCCGATCTGCCGCATCAATAGTCTCGTTCGTCGTGAATCTCCGCACGGGCGACGCCAACTGACGACATGAGCTTCGCGTCGAGCCATTCGAGCCAGCTCTCCACACCCTCACCCTGGTGGCTCGATAGCGCGATCCAGCGTGGATGCCGCATCGTGCTCTCGAGCGACTCGATGAAGTCGGCGAGTTGGACCCCGCCGAGATGAGGGAGCAGGTCGAGTTTCGTCAGGACCACCAGGTCGGCGTCGCGGAACATGACCGGATACTTCAGGGGCTTGTCGGCTCCCTCGGTCACCGAGAGCGTCACCACGTTGACCTCCTGGCCGAGGTCGAACAGCGCCGGACACACCAAGTTGCCGACGTTTTCGATGAACAGAATCTCGCTGGCGCGCCAGTCGAGCTCATGCAGCGCCTCGTGCACTTGCGCCGCATCGAGATGACAACCCTGACCGGTCGTGATCGTGCGCGCCGTGACCCCCGCGGCACGCAAGCGCTCGGCGTCGCGATCGGTGGCCAGATCGCCGCTGAGTGCCGTCAGCCGCCCCGGCCACGCCCGCGCCGTCGCTTCGATCAACGCCGTCTTGCCCGAGCCGGGTCCGCCCATGAGGTTGATGACGCGCACGCCGGCGGCGCGAAAGTGACGGCGATTGTGCTCGGCCGCCGCCTCGTTGTGAGCCAGCAACGACTCCTCCAAGCCCACGTGCCGGACCGTCTCGGCGTCGCCACATCCACAGGTCGAACACATCAGTTCATCTCCAAGTCCATGCCCGTGACCATCATCTCGTCGCCGCCGATGAAGCGCCCGGGGCCGGCACACTGCCGACAACGCCATCCCTCCGTCGCGTCGAGGCGCAGTTCACAGCGCGGGCACCACCAGCCGGCGTCGACCCGCTCGATCACCAAATGCAGGTCGCTCACCAGTCCGCTCGCCTGCGCCGCCGCCAGGGCATTCTCCAGAGCCCGCGGGTCGATACCGCTCATCTCGCCCAGACGTAGATGGATGGCCCGCACGCGCTCGGCGCCATGCGCCCGCCGGACTTCTTCCGCTCGCCGCAGGAGTCCAGCCAGGATGCTCGTTTCGTGCATCGCCGCCTTCAACAGATGCGCGGCAGGTTCTCGCCGTCGCTCTCCTGCAACAGACGACGACCAAAGCCAGTGGCGACGATCACGCGTCCGGCCTTGCCGCTGCGCGCGGCACCGACGATCGATGCTTCCTGTCCCAACGGATGTTGGCGCAGAGAAGCCAAGATCTCCGCCGCGGAATCGGGGGCCACCGCCATGACGACCTTACCTTCGTTCGCCACTTGCAGCGGATCGATGCCCAGCAACTCCGCCGCGGCGCGTACCGGTGCTGAGATCGGTAGAGCGCCGACGTCGATTTCGATTTCGACGCCCGACTTCTCCGCCATCTCGTGCAGTGCCGACGCCACCCCGCCGCGTGTCGGGTCCTTCATTGCATGGATCGCCTCGCCATGCCGCCGCAAGACGCTCGCCACCAAATCGTTGAGCGAGGCGACGTCGGAGCGCAGTCGGCCGATCAGTTCGAGTTCGTGGCGCGCCGCCAATACGGCGAAGCCGTGATCCCCTATGGTGCCGCTGACGATGAACACGTCGCCCGGCTGCACGCCGCAGTCGCGCACGATGCGCTGTGTCCACGCCAGCCCGGTCGAATGCAGTACGATGCCGTCGACCTCGCCTCGGCCCATCACCTTGGTGTCGCCTGTGACCACCGGAGCCTGCGCCAGCCGACTGCGTTCGGCGATCGATTGCTGGATGCGTTCGAGTTTTTCGAGCGGGAAGCCGTCTTCGAGGATGACGCCGAGGCTCAAGCCCAACACTTCGGTGGCGCCCATCATCGCTAGGTCGTTGACCGTGCCACAGACGGCGAGGGCGCCGATGTCGCCGCCGGGAAAGAACGGGGGTTGCACCACGTGCGCATCGGTCGTCAACACGAGCCAGCCGCCGCCGAAAGGCAAACAAGCGCCGTCGTCCATGGCGTGCGCGTCGACGCCGCCCTCGATGCGCGGGAGGTCGCGCAGCAGGGTGTCGCGCAGCAGGCGGCGCATGGCCGGCCCGCCGGCGCCGTGTGCCAGTCGAATCGCCTCCTGCCGACTCATGCGAGTGCCTCCGCGACGTCGGCACCGAATTGATGCCAGATGCGGCAGGCGCCCTCGCTGCTCACCATGCAGGCGCCGAGCGGGGTCGAAGGTTGGCAGGCATTGCCAAATGCGCTGCAGTCGTTCGGACGCGCCAGGCCGATCATGATGTCGCCGCAGCGACAGACCTGCGCCGCTGGATTGGGCAGCGCCGGGCGTTGCGCGTCCAGCAGCTTGGCGTGAACGCAGGTCGCGTCGACATGCTGCCATTCCGGGCGTAAGCGCAGATCACCGTCGGGCACTCGGGCCAAGCCGCGCCAGATGCCGTCGGCTTGGGCGAAGACGCGCCACAGGGCACGCAGGGCGCGGCGGTTGCCTTCCGGGCGCACGCAGCGTGGAAAGAGGTTGGTGACCCCAGCCTCGCCGGCGCGGGCTTGGCGCACGAGCCGCAACAGCCCGCCGACGATGTCGAGTGGTTCGAACCCGGCGACGACGATCGGTAGGTGGTGCTCGCTCGCCAAGGGTTTGAAGATGTCGCTGCCGGTGATGGTCGCGGCGTGTCCTGCCGCGAGCAGGCCGGCGATGCGACGCTGCGGCAGCCGGGCGACGGCGCGCATCGCCGCCGGTACGTACTTGTGCGCCGAAAGGATGCTGAAGGATTCCGGCACGCCCGCCAGTACGGCAGCCGCCGTCGCCACCGCGGTGGTTTCGAAGCCGGTGGCAAAGAACACCACCGGACGCGCACTGTCGCGGGCCAACGTCACGGCGTCGACGATGCTGTAGACGACGCTCACCGTGGCTCCCTGGGTCCGCGCTGCGGCGAGCGACAGGGTCGTTCCAGGCACCTCGAGCATGTCGCCGTAGGTGGCGACGTGCACCCCCGCGAGGGCGAGGTGTACGGCTGCATCGATCTCACCGACGTCGGTGACACACACCGGACAGCCCGGTCCCATCCGCAAGTCGAGCCCAGCCGGCAAACTGCTGCGCAAGCCGAGGCGGGCGATGGCCTGCTCGTGGCTACCGCACACGTGCATCAGGCGGATGCCGTCGGGGCCGCAGGCGGCGACTTCCTCGGCCAAGGCATCGAGCAGCCGGCGGGCGAGAGCCGGGTCGCGAAAGGCCAACGGGGATGCGGTCGAACTCATGTGTCGTCCGGCGTCGCGCTGTCGCTGCGTACACCTTCGACGCGCGCCTCGCCTTCGAGCAGCTCGGCATACAGGGCGAGCGTCGCCTCGATCTCGGCGGCGGGAATGCGGCGAATGGCGAAGCCGACGTGGTTCAGAATGTAGTCGCCGACGGCCACAGGCTCGTCGACGATGTCGAGTCGCACGCGTTTGCGCACGCCCCAGAAATCGACGTCGGCGTCGTAGCCGTCGATGGCAACGATTTTACCCGGCACACCCAAGCACATCAGCGCTTCTCCGCCATCGGCTGCATCGCATTCGGCATAGCACGAGCGGCGGCGTCGCGCGCCTGGCGCGTGCGGGCCGCGGCGACGAGTGCTTGTCCGAGAGCCAACCCGCCGTCCCCGAGGGGAACGGAGCGGGGTAGGTGAACGGACGCAGCACCGTCGAATGCGGCGATCAGGTCCTCGGTGAAGCGACGGTTCTGCATGCATCCACCCGCAAGAACGATGGGGCGCGCGGCGTCGGAACCGGCCACCGCACACCACGCGGCGGCGGTGGCGACGGCCAGGGTCCGATGAAAGCGCGCCGCACTACGGCGCGGCGCGACCCCGGCGAGGCGCTCGTCGACGATGGCGCGCAGACACGGGCGCAGATCGATCGACAGCAGAGGGCCGCAGCTTGCGAGATCGAACGGGTAGGGCTCCGGCGCGGCGTCGGCGCCGGCGAGGGCTTCCAGTTCCATGGCGGGTTGGCCGTCGAATTCGGCATGGCTGCGCAGGCCGAGTAGTGCCGCGACGGCATCGAAGTAGCGTCCGGCGCCGTGGGCCGGGGTGCAGGCGACATCCGCCTGCAGCAAGGCGATGACGTTGGCTTGCCGTGCATCGGCGAGCGGCACGAGTGCGGCGGCGCGTTCGGGGATGTTGCCGTCGTAGGCATCGAACAATGCGGCGACGGCGAGACGGCCGATCTCCTCGATGGCGCGCTCGCCGCCGACCAAGTGCAACGGTCGGAGGGTCGCTCGCCGCGCGAACGACGCGCCGTCGGCGAGCAGGATCTCGCCGCCCCAGGCGCTGCCGTCGCCGCCGTCGCCCGTGCCGTCGAAGGCGATACCCCAAAAGGGCTCATCCAGAGCCAGCCCGGCGGCGACGGCGCCGGCGACGACGTGGGCGTGATGGTGCTGCACGGCAATGGCTTCGGCGTGCGGCCAACGTTGCGCCAGTCGGGTGGTGGCGTAGGCTGGATGGAGATCGTGCACGACCACTTGCGGTTCGACGTTCAACAGCCCGAGGAAGTGGTCGACGGCGTCGATCCAGGCGTCTTCGGCTTCGGGTGAGTCGAGATCGCCCACGTGTGGGCCGAGGTAGGCCCGCTCGCCGACGGCGACGCAAAACGTGTTCTTCCAATTCCCCCCCAAGCCGAGGACCGGCACGGCGCAGGGCGCGGCCAAGGGCAGGGGACGCGGTACGTAGCCGCGCGAGCGACGCAGCAACACCGGCCCGCCGGCGATCCAGCGGACGACGGAATCGTCGCAGCGCGTGCGGATCGCTCGGTCGTGGTCGACGACGACGTCGGCGAGGCCATCCGGGAACTCCGCGAGCGAGCGTGGCATCGGCTCGCCATGGGCATTGGCCGAGGTGAGCACGAGCGGCGCGCCGAAGCGCTGCGCCAGCTGATGGTGCAGCGGGGTGTAGGGCAGCAGCAGCCCGAGGAGGTTGGTGCCGGGAGCGATGGCTGCGGCCATTCCGTGATCCGGACGGGCGCGCACCAGCACGATCGGTCGCTCGGGCGCGGCGAGTAGGCCGTGTTCGCCGGCATCGACGTAGGCGAGGCTGTCGGCGGCTGACGCGTCGGCGATGAGCACCGCGAAGGGTTGGCTGGGGCGTCGTTTGCGACGGCGCAGTTCGTCGACCGCGTGCGTATCGCGTGCATCACAGGCGAGATGAAAGCCGCCGCTGCCTTTGATGGCGACGATGGCACCACGTCGCAGCGCCGCGACGGCATCGTCCAACGGGGCAAGGGCTTGTGGCTGGGTGGGGATCGAAAGACGTGGTCCACAGCGCGGGCAGGCGATGGTTTCGGCGTGGTAGCGCCGGTCGGACGGGTCGTCGTACTCGCGCCGGCAGTCGGCGCACAGCGGGAATTCGGCCAGCGTCGTGGTCGCACGATCGTAAGGATGACCGGTGGCGATGCTGAAGCGCGGTCCGCAGGTGCAACAGGTCGTCAGGGCATAACCGAAGCGGCGTGTGGCGGGGTCGGCGATGTCGGCGAGACAGGCGTCGCAGGTGGCGAGGTCGGGAGATGAGGCGAGGACACGGGTGCCGTCGTCGATGCTGGCGGCGATGGTGAACGACGCCGGTGCAGTGCTACCTGACGCCATGGGGAGTGGACGCAACCTTGCGTCGGGACCAACGTGCCGCAGCAACTCGTGTTCGAAGGCAGCGAGCTGCGCCGGGCTGCCGTGCGCTTCGACACGGACGCCGGCGGCGACGTTGCGCACCGAACCGACGAGGGCGAGCCGCTGGGCCAGGCGGGCGATGGCGGGGCGAAGGCCGATGCCCTGGACGGTGCCGCTGATCTCGTAGACTCGATGCGCGAGAGGCGGGCTGAAGCCGCGCGTCATGATGCTCGAGAGAACCAGAAGCGGCGACACACGGCAAGGCGCGATACGTTGTCGCAGGCCGCCGAATGTGGTTCAGGGAAAGGCGGAAAGCGGAGGTCGCGATGCCAGGACCGAATCGCTGGTTTTTCGATTTGTGGTCGCGCTTCTACGACGTGCCGTTGGTGCAACAGGCGGCCTACGAGCCGGTGCATCACGTCGTGGTGCAGCAGCTGCGGCGGCCGCGGCCGCGTTCGATTCTCGACGTCGGCTGCGGCACCGGGGCGTTGGCGGTGCGCATCGCCGAGGCGCTGCCGCGGACGCGGGTCGTCGGCTGCGACTTCTCCTCGGGCATGTTGCGCCAGGCGGCGGCCCGTTCGAGCGGCGTGGAGTGGGTGCGCGGCGATGCCGGGCATCTGCCGTTCGCCGACGGATCGTTCGACGTGGTGGTGTCGACCGAGGCGTTTCATTGGTTTCCCGATCAGCCGGCGGCCTTGGCGGAACTGCACCGAGTGCTGGTTCCCGGCGGGCGCCTGCTGCTCGAACTGATCCACCCGCCGCTGGAGATTCTCAGTGAGACGATGCTGCGGTTGTCGACGATGGTCGGCGAGCCGTTTTACTGGCCGCCGGCGCCGTTGATGCGCAAGCGGGTGGCCGGCGCAGGATTTCGCGTCGTCGAGCAGCGGCCGATCTGGCGTTGGCTCGGCGGCCCGCTGTTCCCGGCGGTGTTGACCATCGCCCGGCGGGCGGCGCCGAGGGCGCGGCCGGGTGGTGCGGCTGCTTCCTGAATCGCAGCGGGCGTGCTACCCGAGCAGATTCGCGACGTCGCGAGGCGACCGACCAAGGCAGGTCGCCGCTGAGGAGTAAGGTATGTCCGTTGACGTGATTCCGTGGGCCCAACGCCCCGATGCGCGCTTGATTCTCGTGCTCAGTTCCGAACGCTCGGGATCGACGCTGCTGCGCTATACCCTGGGCGCCCACAGCCGCTTGGTGTCGCCGTCGGAGATGTTTCTCATGCGCTACCCCGACTACGACGCTTGGCGCACGCGTAAGTCGGTCGCCATCGACAGCCTGCTCGAGTTCTTCGACATGGTCGGTCACCCCAAGTCGACCGAGGAACTCGACTCGATCTTCGCCACGCGCGAGATCGCCGACGTCTACCGCATGCTCTTCGACTTCCTGCCCGAGCGCGGCATCCTCGTCGACAAGACGCCGGCCTACGCCAACGAGATCTCGACGCTCGACCGCTCGCGTCCGTTGATGCCGTATTACATCTGGCTGATCCGTCATCCGCTCGGCGTCATCGATTCGCATCTGCGCATCAAGGATCGCGAGAAGCAGGAGCGGGCAGCCGAGGGCAGTCTGCCGCGGCGTTTGCTGTCGCCGTTCACCGGGGTGATCCGGCGGTTGAACGGCTCGCGCGAGGCGTTGGCGCGCAAGCGTGAGGCGAAGTGGGTGCAACAGAACCAGAACATCCGCCGCTTTCTCGAAACCGTGCCGCACGACCAGCAGGTTTCCCTCTACTTCGAGGATCTGGTGATCGGGCCAGAAGAGATCGTGCCGGCGTTGTGCAAGATGATGGGGCTCGAGATCGAACCCGGACTGCTTCAGTTCCAGGGATCGCGTCCTTCGATGAACCCGCATCTCGGCGATCCGAACTTCCACACGCACAAGCAGATCGACAGCACGCCGGCGTACGATTGGGCCGAGCGCATGCGTGAGGATTGGCTGATGCCGCACACGAAGCAGCTGATGAAGGAGTTGGACGTGCGCTTTCTACCCGAGGAGGCGGCGCGCCAACGCACCACGGCTTGAGGCTGGGAAGGGGATAGTCCCCGCACGGGGACTGCCCCTCGGCCCTACCAGCCGAAACGAAGCACGGGAATGCTTCGCTTCAGGCGCTGGCGCACATCTGCTGCGGCGCCTCCGGGGTGAAGACGATCGGCATCTTCTCGATGCCGTAGACCAAGGGCGAGCCGACCCGCTGCGGCGCCGTTCCAGGCGCCAGGCGAATGTCGGGCAGACGCCACAACAATTCTTCCAGAACGATACGAATCTCCTGCCGCGCCAAGTTGGCGCCGAGGCAGAAGTGCGTGCCGATGCCGAAGGCCAAGTGGTCGTTCGGATCGCGGTCGATGCGGAACACGTCGGGGTCGTCCCAAGCGCGCGGATCGCGGTTGGCCGACTGATAGAGCAACAACAGCTTGTCGCCCTGCTTGATGCGGCGACCGTGCAGTTCGGTGTCCTGCGTCGCGGTGCGGCGGAAGCCGACGATGGGGCTGACCCAGCGGACGATTTCGTTGGCCGCGAGCGGCAACAGGTCGCGGTTGGCGAGCAGCTTCTGCCTCTGATCGGGGTGTTCGATCAGGGCGAGCAAGCCGCCGCTGATGGCGTTGAGCGTCGTCTCGTTGCCGGCCACCAGCAACAGGGTCATGAACATCACCAGCTCGTCGTCGGCGAGCACCTCTTCGCTGCGGCTGAGCGTGCCTTGGGCCTCGGCGGCGACGATGCGGCTGACGAGGTCCTCGCGCGGGTGGCGGCGGCGGTCCGCGAAGATTTCCTGTAGGTACGCGGCGTAGGCGGCGTAGGCCTCGGTGGCGCGGGCGAGGATCTCGGCGTTGGCCGACTGGCCGGCGGCGGCGATCATGGTGTCCGACCAATGCCAGAAGGAGTCGCGGTCCTCGGGGCGGATGCCGATCATGTCGGCGATGACGAGCAACGGCACGGGCACGGCGATGGCGTCGACGAAGTCGCAGGCTCCCTGCGGGGCGATGGCGTCGACGGCCGCGCGGGCGATGGTGCGGATTTGGTCGTGCAGGGTGCTGACCATGCGCGGGGTGAAGCCGCGCGAGACGATGGAGCGCAGGCGGGTGTGTTCGGGATCATCCATGGTGACCATGGAAATCTTGGTGTCGGAATCGGCCATGACACCTTGGCCGGAGCAGAAGAGGCGGGGATTTTTGGAGACGAAAGCGACGTCGTCGTAGGTGGAGACGAGCCAGACGCCGTTTTTGTCGTCCCAAGCGACGGGGTCGTGCTCGCGCAGCCAGGCGTACGCGGGGAAGGGGTCGTGGGTGTAGAAAGAAGGGTCGAGAACGTCGAAGTCCATGGGCGGGCCACCTCCGGAGCGAGTTGACCCGACCATAGCGAAACAAACGTTTGTTTGTCCAGGGTGAGGCGGGCCGACGCCGCGCGCCGGCCCGCTCGCGGTTCCCCGCCTCAGAGGAAGCGGATGATCACGTCCGACGTCAGACGGAAGCCGAACAGATCCTCGCGGTCCGTCAGCGGTGTCTCGATCGCCGTGCCGAGGTCGACCCCGATCTTGTCGAGTTCGATCGCCCGCCAGCGCACGCCCCAAGCCGCCGTCACCACTCCCTTGCCGGCGCCGTTCGTCGATCCCAGGTTGAAGAAGTCGAAGCCCTCACCGCCCAGTGGCAAACGGTCGCCGTCGGCGATCGTCTGCACCCAGTTCACCTCGAACAGCGGGTAGACGCAGTCGATCTGGTAGTCGGCGTGGAACGACACGTCGAGGAACGACGAATCGACGTCATCCAACGCCGCGCGCACCCCGGTGTAGCCGAGGAAATGGAAGTTCTCCCAGGCCAGGCCGCCCGAGACGAACGGGTTCAGGATGCCGGCGCCGCGGTCGTCGAACCCATCGATGCGGAAGACCTTGCCCTGCAGCACTTGGGCATCGCCCGACGGCGCTTCGTAGCGCAGACCGACCGTCGCGATGCGCAGGTTCTCTTCGTCGCGCAGCAGCGAGTACTTCAGGCCGGCGGCGATGTTGGCGAAACCGTCGTCGTGCGTCACGGCGCCGGGAATCTCCTTGTCCGGTCGCAACCACACGTAGCCGTCCTTCGTCGCGATCAGCGACAAGCGGTCGCCGATGGCGAGGCGCGCCTGCACCGCGGCCACATAGGCTTCGCCGCCCTGCAGGCCGATGAAGTCGTTGCTGATGTCGTGGAAGACGAAAATCGGCCGGACTTCGGTGGTGGCGCGTGGGTCTTCGAAGTTGACCGGGTTCGAGACGGGACTGATGAACTCGTCGAACCCGCTCTCGGCCCACGCCGGAACTGCCAAGCCGAAGGCGAAAAGCCCGGCGACGACCATGTGCGAAGCGCATCGCTTCATCGAATGCTCCTTTCCCTACGAGGGCCGTAGGCCCCCCTTTGCTGCAACCATGCCCGTGCGCAGCTGCGACCGCCGTGCCCTCGTGGATGCTGGCGCCGGCATCCCTCCCTCACGGCAAGTCTCGCGGCTGGCGCGCACGGGCCTATCCCTCGCAGTCAAGTGCAAACCGCGTGCCCGCGGCGACTCGAATCGATGGCCTCAGCCAGGGGATGCGGTTGTGGTTTCGAGGAAGGAGAGCGGCAGGCCATTCCTACCGCTGGGAATGGGCCCGGCGCGTCATACGACCGCCCGCAGAATGCCGGCTTCCGCCGCCTGCAAGTCGTAGCGCCCGCGCGATCGCGCTTGGGTCTTGTGCACCCGCAAATCGTGCCCGCCGACGATGTCGCGGAACTCGGCCGCCGTTGCTGCCCGCGCCAGCGCATCGCGCAGCGGCCGCGCCCCGTGCACGCCGCTCAGATAGCGCACGGCGAATTTGCGCATCAGCACCGTGCCGCGCGTGTCGCCCAGACGCTCGACCATCGCCGCATGGTGGCGCAGCAGCAGGTCGCGCTGCTCGCCCAACGTCGGCGGCGCGGGGATCGGCTCGCCGCGCAGCGCAGCGCTGATCTCGCGGAAGATCCACGGACGGGTCAACGCCTCGCGCGCCACCATCACCCCGCGGGCGCCGCTGGTCGCGAGAGCCCGCCGCGCCGACGCAACGTCGACGATGTCGCCGTTGGCGATGACCGGAATGCGGACGGCCTCGACCACTTCCCGGATGAGGCCGAAGTCGCACGGAGCGCCGTAGTGTTGTTCGGCAAAGCGTCCGTGCACGGTCACGGCGGACGCGCCGTTGGCTTCGGCACTGCGGGCCACCTCGGCGGCGGTTCGCTGGTCGAGCGAGGCGCCGAGCCGCATCTTGGCGGTCACCGGAATGTCGCCGGCACCACGCACCGCGGCGGCCACCAGCCGACCCACCGTGGCCGGATCGCGCAACAGGGTCGCACCGGCGGCGTGTTTGCCCATGATGCGCCGCTTCGGGCAGCCGAAATTGAGATCGATCACCGAGACCCGGTAGTCCACCAAACGCCGGGCCGCTTCCTCGATCTTGTCGGCGTCGCGGTCCCAGAGTTGCACCCCGAGCGGGCGTGGCTCGTCGGCCACGCCGTCGAGGCGGGGCGGCTCGATGTTGCCGTCGACCCAGCCCGAGGCCGACACCATCTCGGTGAAGATCAGGCCGCAGCCGCCGAACTCGCGCACCACGGCGCGGAAGGTGAGATCGGTGAAGCCGGCGATCGGCGCCGCCAACACCGGCGATGCGAGGACGACCGGTCCGATGGAAAGGGGAGACAATTGCACCTGTTCTACATAGCTTCTCAGCGCGCATGTTGCACCTCGGCGGGGGCTGCTTGCGCGGGCTGGGAGGATATGAGCAGGAAGATCGTTGCGCATCGCGCCCGCCTCGGTGCTGGCGGGCCTGCGACGCTGACAATTTTCCCGAGGAGGCGACGGTGGCAGAAGCCCTGAAATTCGATGCCGCGTTCACGGTACGCGATCAGCTGGAAGCGCGCGCGCTCCATCCGCAGAGCGCCAACAAGGTCGTGCTCATGCACGGCGACCGGCAGTGGACCTATCGGCAGTTCCGCGACGAGAGCGTCCGCATGGCGCATTTCCTGCGACGGCGCCTGGGTGCCATCGACGACAACCGCCCCGGGCACGTGGCGATGCTGTTGGAGAACCACCTCGAGCTGCTGTCGTTGTACGGCGGCTGCGCCTACGGCGGGCTGACGCTGTTCGGCGTCAACACCGGCCTGCGCGGCGAGGTGCTCGCCGGCGTGCTCAATCAGTCGCGCGCCCGCGTGATCGTCGTCGACGAGCGCTTGCTCCCCGAGGTCGAGCGCGTGCGCGACGACCTGAAAACGGTCGCTCGCGAAAACATCGTGGTCCTGCCGACCCAGGGCGGTTCGTTCGACGCCTCGAGCGATTTGCTGCGCTGCATGGAGAGCGAAGTCGGCGCCGCGGGCGTCTCGCTCGACACCCCCGGGGTCGACGTTGGCCCCGAGTCGAACCTCATGGTGATCTACACCTCGGGCACCACCGGGCTGCCCAAGGGGATCAACAACAATCACCTGAAGCTGTGCTTCGTCGGCGCCGGCGTCTCCGCCAACATGGGCCTGACCAGCGAGGACGTCGGCTACGGCTGCATGCCGCTGTTCCATTCGAATGCCATGTTCGTCGGCTTCATGCCTGCCTTCTGGGTGGGCGGCGCCATGGGCATCCGCGAACGCTTCAGCGCCAGCCAGTTCGTGCCCGACTGCTTGCGCTACGGCGTCACCTACTGGAACTACGTCGGCGAGCCGGTGCACTACGTCTTGGCGGCCCTCGAGAAGCAGTACGGCGGCGACGAGGAGCGCATCCGCGCCGAAGTCACCAACCATCCGAACAACAAGCTGCGTTACGCCGTCGGCAACGGCGCCGCGCCGCCGGACATCGACCGCTTCAGTCGCTGGATGGGGCTCGAGGACATGTTCGAGCTGTACGGCTCGACCGAAGCGGCGATCAGCACGTTCCGCCGCAAGGGCGACCCGCGCGGCAGCGTCGGCGAGATCACCGACGAAGCGGTGCGCATCCTGGACGAAAAGGGACGCGAGTGCGCTCCCGCCGAGTTGGGCCCCGACGGCAAGATCACCAACTACGACGCCGCCGTCGGCGAGATCTGCCGCGTCGCCGCCGACACCTCGCTGTTTCAGGGTTACTTCGACAACCCCGAGGCCAACACCTCGAAGTACCGCGACGGTGTCTACCACTCGGGTGACTTGGGCCACATCCTCATCCGCGACGGCAAGCGCTACCTGTTCTTCGACGGCCGCACCGACGACTGGATCCGCAAGGACGGCGAGAACTTCTCCGCCGGCCAGGTCGGCCGCCTGCTCTCCGAACATCCCGACGTCGCCTTGGCCGTGGCCTACGGCGTGCCGTGCGTCGTTTCGGACGAGTTGGTGATGACCGCGATGAAGATGCGCGAAGGCGCCACCTTCGACCCGAAGCAGTTCTTCGATTGGTGCGAAGGCCAGGTCGAAGGCGGCAGCATGGACCGCAAGTGGTTCCCCGACTACGTCCGCCTGGTCGACGACTTCGAGTACACGCAGACGCAGAAGGTGCTGGTGCGCAACCTGAAGCAGGTGCACTTCGACCGCCGCCGTCTGATCGAGGAGCCGATCTTCTGGCGTGAACGCGGCGACACCAGCTTCAAGCCGTTCACCCGCGCCGATTTCGATCGTCTGCAGGTCGATTTCGAGAAGGCCGAACGCGGTCAGCTGCTCGACCGCTGAGCATATCCCGCGCATGGCGGCGACACGCCCCGGGGCTCAGGTCTCGGGGCGTGTCGCCGTCACGCGGGCGTACATCCACTCGTCGATGAAGCCGCCGTGCTTGAACACGGCGTCGCGCAAAATCCCCTCCAAACGAAAGCCGGAGTGCTCCAGAACCCGCGCCGAGGCCGGGTTGCTGCAGAACACCGTGGCGTAGATCCGTCGCAGCCCGAGCGCCTCGCTCGCCCAGTCGCAGAAGACCGGCACGACGCGGCGCATGATGCGGCGACCCCAGTACCGTTGCCCGAGCCAATAGCCGAGTTCCGCCGAGTGCCGGTGCACGTCGTGCTGCAGCACCACGCCGATACAGCCGGCGGCCTCGCCGTCGACTTCGATGGCGTAGGCCACATCGTCGCCGTCGCCGCGTAGGAGGTAACCGATCCAACCCGCCGCGTCGGCTTCTGCATAGGGCTGCGGAAAGCGTTCGCGCAGGTGGCGCGCCACCGCGGGGTCGTTGGCGTGGCGCGCCAGGGCCGGGGCGTCTCCCGGGACGAAGGGGCGCAGGCGGAGATCGGATTGGTCGATGAGCAGCGGCATGGGTTCCTCGCGCAGCGTTTTCTATAGCCTGTCATCGGACGGAACGGCAGGCCGTTCCCAGAATCGTGGAAGCGGCGCGGCGCTTCCGTCGTTCGGCGCGGCGGAGTAGGAAACGAGGCGAGATGTCGAGGAGTGAACCACCCCCCGCACCGCCGGAAGAAGAACTCGCGTGGATCCCACGCCCGATGCGTCCGCTGCTCGACCGGATCGGGGTCAAGTTGCATCTACGCGAGTGGCAAGCCCTGCCGCTGCCCGTGCGCCGCGCGTTGGCCCAAGCCGACGCGGCGTCGTTCGCCGCGCTGCTGCGGCAGGTCGCGCTCGAGCACTTGGGTAAACTCCCCGACCCGTTGCCGGGCCCCACAGCCCGAAAGGAACCGAACATGGCATTCGTCGTCACCAACCGCATTCCCGTCGCCCAGGGGCATGAAGCCGACTTCGAGGAGCGCTTCCGCAAGCGCGCTCATCTGATCGACAGCTCGCCGGGCTTCATCAAAAATTTGATCCTGCGCCCGGTGCAGCGGCGCTTCGACCATTCCAGCGGGCAATGGGTCGAAACCAAGGAGCAGGGCTATTACCTGGTGCAGACGTACTGGGAGTCGGAACAGGACTTCTGGAACTGGACCAAGAGCGAATCCTTTCGTATCGCCCACAGCAACCGCCCGCCGGCCGAGATGTTCGCCGGCTCCAACGTGCTCGAGATCCACGAAGTCATCCAGACCACCGAGAAGAAGGAGAATTGAGCGATGGTCTCATCCTTGTTCCTGCTGGGCGCGCTCATCGGCGCCTGGTTCACCTACAACGGGATTCGCCCGACGTTCTACGGCGACCGCCGCGCCGTGCTGAGTTTCTTCGCGGGTTGGTTGACGACCGAATTGGCGCTGCACCACATCGCCTGGCAGCTGCTGCTGACGCTGGCGTTCGTCGCCCTCGGCGCCCTGGAATGGTGGCCGGGCAAGCTCGCTCTCGCCATCACCTTCGTTTCGTGGGCCGGGCTGGCGTGGTGCTACTGGCGCGCTCGCGAAGCCGAGGCGAGCGTCGAGTCGGCGCTCAAGGCGACGCTGGGGCCGGACTATCGCGATCGCATCGCGCCCGACGTCCAAGTCCGTTTGGCGCCGGTGGTCGACTGGAAGCAGATCCTGATGCCGTTTCCGATTCGCCATCCCGAGGTCGAGCGCATCGGCAACATCACGTACGCCCGCAACGCGGGTCTCGATCTCAAGCTCGACGTCTACCGTTCGCGCAGCCGGCCGCAGGGCTGTCCGACGTTATTGCAGGTGCACGGCGGCGGCTGGGTGATCGGTACCAAGAACGAGCAGGGACTGCCGCTGATGCAGCAGATGGCGGCGCGCGGGTGGGTCTGTGTCAGCGTCGATTACCGCTTGAGCCCGCACGCGACGTTTCCGGATCACCTGATCGACCTCAAGCACGCGCTGCGTTGGATTCGCGAGCACGGTGCGGAGTACGGCGCCGACCCCGATTTCGTCGTCGTCACCGGTGGCTCGGCAGGAGGTCACCTGTCGGCATTGGTCGGCCTCACGGGCAACGATCCGGAGTACCAACCTGGCTTCGAGGACGTCGACACCAGCGTGCGCGCCTGTGTGCCGTTCTACGGCGTGTACGACTTCACCGACCGCTACGGCCACTATCCCAATAAGGGCTTGGCGGATCTGCTCGAGAAGCGGGTGATGAAGGCGGCGCGCCACGAGGCCCCCGAGGCATACGAGAAGGCGTCGCCGATGAGCCGGGTGCACGCGGAGTCGCCGCCGTTCTTCGTCATCCACGGCGACAGCGATACGCTCGTGCCCGTCGATGACGCACGACGCTTCGTCGCGCTCCTCCGTTGCTCTTCCAAACAACCGGTGGCCTACGCCGAGATCCCCGGGGCGCAGCACGCTTTCGAGATCTTCCCGTCGCTCCGGACGACCTTCGTCGTGCATGGCGTCGAGCGCTTCCTCGCATACGTCTACAGCGAGTATCTGCAGTCGCGCCGCGGCGCGAGCGCCTCGACTTCGGCCGTGGCCGCCGACGAGGCGGCCTGAATCAGAAGAGGCAGCCGTCGAACGGTGCGAGATTGGTTTGGCCGTTGCCGAAAAGGGAATCGACGAAGAGCTGGCCGTTGATCTGACCGGCGTTGAACTGCACCGCGGCGTTGGGGGCGAGGATCGATCCATGCACCCCGACGCCGCGCAGTTGCAGTACCGAGGCGTCGCAGAAGGCGTACAACACCTTGCCGAAAGGCGTGACACCCGCATCGATGCCGAGGTTGCGCATGGCCGCGACGGCTCCCGCCACGCGCACGACCGCGGTGGCGCCGTTGGGCACTCGAATGCGTAGGGACGACGAGCCCGCCAGGGCGGCGGCCGGCACGTCGAACACGTTGAGCAGCGGATCGCTGCCGCTCAGCGTGATGCCGGCGATGCCGAGCACCGCCGTCGAACCATTGGCCGGCCAGGATTGCAGATTACCGCAGAGATTCGCGAGAGCGGCGTTGGCTGCGGTGAAGTCGAAGCTCGTCGCATGCAGGAGCGCGCCGCCGCGAGCGAACCGCACGTTGGCGTCGACCACGGTAGTACCGGCGACGGCGGCGTTGCCATGGACCGTGCTGGCACTCGCCTGAAGGTCGCCGCCGACCACCAACACGTCCTGCAAGCCGACGGTCCGTTCGCCGATCGAATAGCCGCGCAGTCGCGCGTCGTTGGCGGCGGCGATCGTGCCTTCGACGTCGCTGCCGCTGACGTCGATCATGTCGCCGGCGTATAGATTGAACGAGCCCGCCGCACCCAACGGCGCCAGCGCACATGCACCGCTGAACGTGGGCGTGGCGGTTGCGGTGGGGGTCGGCGCTGCCGGGGTCGGCGTCGGCACGGCACGTTGGAGCAGACGATAGTCTTCGACCTCACCGTCGGGGGCTAAACCCTGGGGCAGCAAGCCGGCGCTGCTACTACACCGGAATCGTGCGTAGGTCGTTCCCGGAACCGCACCAGCAGGCACGACGATCACCAGCGGGTTGGGCCCAGCAATCAATGCCGTATCGGCGAAGACTTGCTCGCCGCTGCCGGCCCAGTCGCCGTTGCGGTCGAAATCGACCCAGGCGTTGAGCAAACAAGGAGCGCTGGCGGTCACGGTGATGCCGACGTTGCTGCCGGCGTCGAGCGGGCTGGAGAAGCTGACCCCGTCCTCGTCGTCACCGAGCACCGCGCAGCTGCCGTAGGCAGAGCCGACGGCGAGGTCGTCGCCCATCGACGAGGCGCCATGCGAACCGTCGTTTTCGACGTCGACACAAGCCCCCAAGTAGATGCCTCCGCCGGCGATGTGGCGTGCGCCGTCATGGACCAGCAGCGTGGTGTAGGGCGAGTCGGGGGCATCGCCGAAGTCGAGGTAAGGCGTCGCCGTCGCCGTCGCGGTCCGCGTCGGCGTGCGGGTGGGCGTGAACGAAGACGTCGCTACGGGCGTAGCCGTCGCGGTCGCGGCTTCGGTCGGGGTGAAGGTCGCGGTGGGTGGCGCCGTCGGAGTGCGTGTCGGTGTCGAGGTGAACGTCGGGGTCGACGTCCGTGTCGGCGTCGGCGTGGGCGTATTGAATTGCTGGGTGTCCGAGTCGGCGGTCGTATTGAGGATGATGCCGGCGTCGTCGACCGAGAAGCCCGCGGCACCGAGGCCAAACCCGGCCGCACCACCATCGACGACGAAGACGAGGAGATCACAGCCGGTCGAACAATCGCGACGGAGGAAGAAGCCGTCGACGTCGTCGGTGCCCGGCTGGGAATCGGCAGCATGGCCGATGCGGCTGCCTTCGGTGTCGTCGAGGGTGACGTTTTGTCCGGCGACCGGCCCGACGATCTCGCCGCTCGGGATGGGGGCGCCGATGGCACCACTGCGGTTGGGGAAAACGATCGAGGTCAGCGGTACGCCGCCACGTACGTACGACAGGCGAACCCCGGCAGGAACGCCGCAGCCGCTGCTGCCGTCGGCGCAGGGATTGGTGGTCGGACCGGCTTGGTCGACCGGGCTGAGAGGCAGGCAGGTCTCGCCGAAACCGCAGGTGCTGCCGGGATCGCCGCCGATGCCACCGTTCCACGTGAGCTTACGCGTCGTGCCGCCTGCCGGAAGGGTGAGCACGCCGTCGCCCGCGGCGGCGAAGGAGAACTGAGCGCAGTCGATGGCGCTGAAGTTCGATTGCAGCTCGGTGCGCTTCACGGCGCTGATGTTGGCGCCCGCGGCGTTGAGGATGTCGCCGGTGAAGGTGATGCCGCCGCTGGCGGCCGTCATCACTTGGCCTGGGCCGGTGTAGGTTTCGGCGAGAGACAGGACGAAGCCGTTGGTGAGAACGACGCTGGTGACTTGCACCCCGTATTCATCGACCGCGCCGGGGTTGTCCGCCTTGACGACGTAGTAGAGCTTGTTGGTCGCCGACTTGAAGAAGCACTGCTCGAGGAGAGCTTGGGCCGGCCCGACGGCACCGAGGTGTGCCGTCAGGGCCCAACCCGCGAGGAACACGCCCCGCCATGGCGATACCGACGGACGTCGTCGTGGCGGTGTAGCGTGCATACGGACTCCTCGTTTCTCGAGCGCAGCGTGGCTCAGGGAATCTCCAGGCAACCGTCGAACGCGGCGAGGTTTGTCTGGCCGTTGCCGCTCATCGAGGTAGCGAAGATCTGTCCGACGACCAAGCCGGACTGGAAGGTGATGTCGGCCTGCGGCGCCAAGATGCTGCCCGGCACGCCGACGGCCTGTAGCGTCAGGTTGGTCGCATCGCAGAAGGTGAAGAGGATGCGCTGCGGCGGGACGCCGTTGGTATTGATGCCGAGGTTGACCAAGCTGGCACTGGCGCCGCTGATGTTGACGACCACGGTGGCGGTCGGCGGCACTTGGAAGACGATCGACTTGCTCGCCGCCAGGGTCGCGGCGGAAACCTGGAACACGTTGGCGAGCGGATCGGTGCCGACGAGCAGGAGCACCGGACCTTGCTGCAACGTGCCACCGGAGATGGGAAGGGCGGCGACGTCGGCGCACAGGGCATCGAGCGCCGTGGCCGCGGCGGCGAAGTCGATCGGCGATCCGGCGGACAGCGCGCCACCGCCGGTGAAGGTCACGTTGGCGGCGAGGTTCGCGGTGCCGCCGACGATGGCATCGCCGTGGATCGTGCCGCCGGTGAAGGTCAGGTCGCCGGCGACGACGAGCGCGTCGATCGGCGGCGTCAGCAAGTTGCCGACGGAGTAGCTGGTGAGATTGGCATTGCCGCCGACGGCGAGGCTGCCCTCGACGTCGCTGGCGCTGAGCCCGGCGTCCCCGAGGAGGAACACGTCGTAGTCGCCCGGGATGCCGAGCGGCGTGGGCGCGCAGGAGGCCAGGTCGAGGGTCGGCGTCGCGGTGGCGGTGGCCGTTGGTGTGCGCGTCTGCGTCGGCGTGCGGGTTACGGTGGGCGTCTGCGCCGGGCCGTTGGTCGGCGTCGGCGTGACGCTCCGGGTCGCGGTGGGTGTCCGGGTTTGTGTCGGCGTGCGGGTCAGTGTCGGTGTCAGCGTCGGCGCCGCGGTATTGGTCGGCGCCGGCGTGTTCGTCGGAGCCGCGGTGTTCGTCGGAGCCGCGGTGTTCGTCGGACCGGCGGTGGGCGTGACGGTCGGCGCGGTCGGCGTGGGTACGGCCGGAGTCGGCGTCGGTGATGCGGCCGGCGGCTGCGGCCCGACGCAGCCTTCGAAGGGCATGGCGTGGAGCTGGCCATTGCCCACGAGGCTGGCGGCCACGAGGGTGCCGTCGATGTTGGCACCGTTGAAGGTCACCGCGGCTTGCGGAGCGAGGATGCTTCCCTGGACGCCCACACTTTGGATGTTGAGGGCCGTCGCGGTGCAGAAGTTGTAGAGCACGTCGGAGGCGTTCGTACCGACGAGTTGGAAGCCCATGTTGGCCATGGTGGCCGGGCTGCCGACGACGTTGATCAGCGCCGAAGCTCCGCTGGGAACGACGATCTTCAGCGTATTTGCCGCGGCCAGGTCGGCAGCGGTGACGGTGAAGACGTTGGCCGCCGGCTCGGCACCGGTGAAGGTCAGCGTCCCGCCGGCCAACGTGGTGTTGCCGCTCGGCAACAAGGCACAGAGGCTGGCGGATTGGCCGAGGAGGTCGGCGGCCGCGGTGGCGCAATCGAGGGGATTGGCCTGGCTTAGGGTGCCACCGTTGGTGAAGTTGACGGATTGGAGAGAAGCGGTCGTGCCGTAGATGGCATTCCCGCCGACCGTACCGGATTGGAAGGTCAGCGCGCCGTCGACGACGAGGACGTCGTCGAGTCCGACGACGGTGCTGCCGACGTGGTAGGCCTGCAGGTTGGCATTGCCGCAGACGGCGAGTTTGCCTTGGATGTCGCTACCGGAGAGTGCGGCATTGCCGAGGATGAAGGCGTTGTAGTCCTGCGCCGCGGCGAGAGGAGTGCCGAGGCAGCCGCTCGGCGGGGTAGCCGTCGCTGTCGGGACGGACGTCGGCGTGCGGGTCGCCGTGGGCAGCGGCGTGTTGGTGCGTGTGGCCGTCGGGACGGCGGTGTTCGTATTGGTCGGAACTGCCGTGTTGGTGGCCGTCGGCATGGGCGTATTCGTATTGGTCGGGACCGCGGTGTTGGTCGCAGTGGGCACCGGGGTGTTGGTGTTGGTGGCCGTCGGCACTGGCGTGTTCGTGCTGGTCGGGACGGCGGTGTTGGTCGCCGTGGGCACGGGCGTGTTGGTGCGCGTGGCCGTCGGCACCGGCGTGTTCGTGCTGGTCGGGACGGCGGTGTTGGTCGCGGTGGGCACCGGGGTGTTGGTGTTGGTGGCCGTCGGCACCGGCGTGTTCGTGCTGGTCGGGACGGCGGTGTTGGTCGCGGTGGGCACCGGGGTGTTGGTGTTGGTGGCCGTCGGCACCGGCGTGTTCGTGCTGGTCGGGACGGCGGTGTTGGTCGCCGTGGGCACGGGCGTGT
>CAZGEJ010000068.1:0-21668 GCA_964524885.1 uncultured Binatia bacterium (SeqCode) | reverse complement strand
TGGACGCACAGTGCCGGGGGCAGTCGGCTGCACGGCCCGCCTCGCGATGGTATGGGAGCGGCGGAGACCAGCCCGCCCTCCAGCCAGCCTGGAGCCAGCCGCCCCAAAGGGGCAGGCCCATAACAGCCCAGGGCAACGCCCCGGGGAACATGGCGAAAATCGAAGCCAGCCCTGAAGGGGCGACCCATCCTCCATGACGGGGCAGGCAGCCAGCAACCGGAAGAATTCGTTGACGAGGGTGTGAACGGTGGTTTGGTCAACGCCAGGATGAGTGGGCGGCTTACCTGTGAAAGCCTGGACGTGGACCGGATCGACCGCCTGTTGTTAGGCGTCGACGAATCCGTCCTGCCTGCGCCAGCCGGTGCGGCGAGCCCCACCCTAATGCGCGCCGGTCACCCGGTGCGGGTTTCTCTCTCTTTCTCATCAATTCTAGTCGCTGCGGTGCTGCCCTCCGGCGCACGGTCGAGATGCGCTGGCTGACGCGCCTGACCCTGCTACGGGACGGCGCAGGGGGTCAATGACTGCCACCCAGCGCAATCTGAATGAAAATTGAATGGTTCGTGAATGATTTATCGGTGCGGATTCGTGTAGCGATCGAGCCGACGACGGAGGCGAGCAGCGACTCGCCATGCAAGGAGGAATTCATGCGACGTATCATTGTATTCGCCACGGTGCTCGGGTTGGCCACGGCGGCTCATGCGGCGGCGACGCCAGCGCAGAAGTGTCAGGCGGGCAAGAATCAGGAGGCGGGCAAGTACTCGTCCTGCCTGCACAAGGCGGAAGCGAAGTTGCTGACGACGGCGGGCAGCTGCTCGTTGACACCGGCGACGGAGTGTTACGCCGACTCAGGCTGCGGCGTCGGCGAGACGTGTGTCAAAGACCTGACGAAGTTCAACGCGACGGTGGACAAGTGCGAGGAGAAGTTCGCGGCGAAGTGGACCTCGCTGGAGGAGAAGGCCGGCGGCTCCTGCCCGGACGGATTGCTGCCGGAAGAGGTCAAAGAAGCGCTCGACGAAAGTGTCGCCAACATCGCCGCCGGACTGGCGGGCGACGGACTGAGCAGCTGCGGCGGCGAATTGGTGACCTGCGAGGGCGATCTGACGACCTGCGAGTCCGACCTCGGCACGACGGAAACGGAGCTGGTCACCTGCGAAGGCGACCTGACCACGTGCGACTCCGACCTGACGGTGTGCGACACCGACCTGACGACCTGCGAGGGCGACCTGGTGGTGGCGCTCGATTGCGGCGACGGCGGCATCGACGCGGGCGAGGATTGCGACCTGGGCAACCTCAACGGCGGCACTTGCGCCGGCGAGGGTTTTGCCGGCGGCGTGCTGCGCTGCGGCGCCGGCTGCGTCTACGACACGAGTGAGTGTTACGCCGCCCGCTTCGTCGACAATGCCAATGGCACGATCACCGACAACGACACGGGGCTGACATGGGAAAAGAAGGTCAAGCTGGACTCGACGCTTGACCTCGCCAACCGGCAAGACGCTGATAATTCCTACCGTTGGTCCGGTAACTGTTCCGTGACCACGAGCAAACGTTGTCAGCCGGACGCGGCATCGGAAGCGGCCTGTTTGGCCGGCGTCGAAGGCGATCCGCTGGGATGTGCGCAGTGTACCGGAGGCGAGGGCACCTGTACGGTAACGCCGAATGGAACCATATGGCAGGTGGTGGCAGCCCTCAACACGGCGAACTACGGGGGCCATAACGACTGGCGGGTGCCGACGCGGCTCGAGTTGGAGGGGATTCTCGACCTGTCGGATACGACGCCGCCCACCGTCAACAGCGCCTTCGCGGGCGCATCGTGCGGGGCTGCGTGCACGGACGTGAACAACCCGGCGTGCTCGTGCACCCAGTCCAACTTCTACTGGTCGGCTTCTACCTATGGGCCGAATCCCTTCAACGCGTGGATCGTCTACTTCTACGACGGCTACGTGAACGCGGACACTAAGACCAGGTACAACTACGTCCGTGCTGTTCGCGGCGGCTCGTGATTGGCCATTTGGTGATTTGAGTCATTCGACCATTTGATCGGGGGGTGTGGGGGGCGGAAGCCCCCCACACTGGTTGCGTATGGCACGTAGTGAACATCTGCCGATCTACAAGGCATCGTACGACCTGTGTCTCTATTTCGATTTAATCGTCCGAAACTTCTCCCGCTACCACAAGTATACGATCGGCACACACATGAGAGAGGGTGCGCTGCGGGTGTTGCGGCTCGTGGTGCGTGCCAATTCGCGGCTTGATAAGGTGCCGGTGCTGCTGCGCCTGCGCGAGGAATTGGAAGAACTGAAGGTGCTGCTTCGCCTTTGCCACGACGCCAAGGCGTTTCCGAATTTCAACTCGTTCGAACATTCGATCGTGTTGGTGACGGAGATCGCGAAGCAAAACGAAGGTTGGCTGAAAAGCCAACACAAGGGCCGTGGCCAGAATCGGCGCGTGATTCTCGATGAGATAGCGGAGCCGAGCGCGCCATGATCACGAGGTCCCTCGTCCTCCGCCGAAAATGGGGTGATCCCCGGGGCGGGGAAAGTGGCGGCCATGTAGTGGGGCCAAGGGCAATCAACGACGAAGCACACGAAGCTCACGAAGCGATGCTTTTTCCGCCTTCGTGATTCTCGGCGCTTTGTGCACTTCGTGTTCTTCGCGGTGAGAACGTACGCTCATCCGTGGGTAGACTGCTTGCGTCGAAACCGCCCCGACCGATGGAATTGCAGCAAGATCAGTCCGTCGCTCCGGGAGGGCTGTCGGCGGCGGCGCGTGACTCGCGTGGTGTTGCCGTCCTCCGCGTAGCCGCGACCGCGTCGGGTTCCCGAATCCTTGGGCGAAGGGGGGTCAATCCGGCGCCAGCACCTCGGCGAGGTCGGTGGCGCTCAGCACCCGGTCGACGAAAGTGTCGATCTCGTCGGCTGAGGCGGCGCGTACTCGAGCTTCGGCGTTGGCCGGCAGTGGCCCGAAGCGCCGGACGAGGAGCCTCAACAGGAGGTCGAGCCGTCCCTCGAGCCGTCCCTCAGCCTTTCCTTCAGCTTTGCCTTCGGCCATTCCCTCGGCTTTGCCCTGGCCGAAGATCTGGCGGGCGAAGTCACTCTGGTACTCGAACTTGGTGTTCATCATCTCCTGGAACGCCTTTCGCGCCGCGTCGCCGAGGCCGGCGACGATGAGGTCAAAGTACCGCGCCGCATGCTCGACGTCGAGCCCGACGCTCGCCGCCGTGGCGGCGAGCGCGATGTGGATCGCCTGCTGCGTGTTGGCGTCGTGGCCGTGCGCCATGGCGGACAAAACCGCCAACTCCGGGTCGGCCCGCGCCACCTCCGGGTCGGTGATGACCGGCACGGCCGCCGCCCCGAGCACCAGCGGCGTGTAACGGTTGCCGCCGCCGAGGTCGATTGGCCGGGCGGCCCAGCGCGCCGTGGGCTCGTCGACACAAAAGGCGAACAGCGTCACTTGGCAGCGAAAGCGGGCCCGCAGGCTGATGGCATAGTAGGGCCACGAAAAGAGCTTCTCGGCATCGGGAGCGAGCTGCACCTCGACGATGATGCCGTGCACGGGCTTGCCGTCGTAGAGCAGGACGACGAGGTCGGCGCGGTAGCTCTTGGATGTGATGTCGGGGAGGTCGGCGGCTTCGATGCGGACCTCGGAGAACGGCGGCAGCTCCTGGTGCAGGACATCGCGTAGCAGCTCGGGCGCCAGCGCCGGGCGGTTGCGGAAGAGGAGGATCATGGCTTCGTGCAGTTGCGATGGCATGCCGCGTCTCGCGCCCTCGACCGTTGCTGGTGTTGTTTTAGAAACTTAAATTAGTGCACTCGCGATGCAAGTAGGGTCGAATGCGATCGTCGAGGATTGGGACAGGATTTACACGATGAACCGGAGGGACGACGCAGCCGCGGCGCGTGGGGAGTTCCGCCTTTAGGCGGTAGGGCTGGCTTTAGGTCACTCTGCTCTAGGCTGATTCCACCGCCTGAAGGCGGAACCAACCGCCGCTCTTCGAACTTCGCGCCTCCCGCGTAGCCGCGACCGCGTCGGGCTCCCGAAGCCTTGGGCAAAGGGGGGCAAGCCGGCGCCAGCACCTCGGCGAGGTCGGTGGCGCTCAGCACCCGGTCGACGAAAGTGTCGATCTCGTCGGCTGAGGCGGCGCGTACTCGAGCTTCGGCGTTGGCCGGCAGTGGCCCGAAGCGCCGGACGAGGAGCCTCAACAGGAGGTCGAGCCGTCCCTATCGCCGCCACCCGCGAAGCCGTCCAAGTCGCCGAAAGGCTCAAGGCCGACCCATCCCAACCCCATCGCCCCCAGCCTTGAGCCTTAAGCCTTCCGCCCTTCTTGGCCCTTGGCCCTTGCACCTTGGCCCTCTCCTCAATCTTTGCCCTTGGCCCTTGAACCTTGGCCCTTTGTCTCCGTTCGGTTGCATTGCGCGGTGCATGACTTTAGAGTCCGCGCGAAATTTCGTCCGGGCGCGTCATGCTTCGCGGGCCGGATCCCGAAATCGAAGGAGAAAGAGGGAATGGCGTACATCATCACTCGTTTGTGCCGGGACTGCATCGACACGGCCTGCGTCGCGGTTTGCCCCGTCGACTGCATTTATCAGTACAAGGGAAGCGACTCCGCGACCTTCCCGAATCAGCTCTACATCCACCCGGACGAGTGCATCGACTGCGGCGCCTGCGAGCCGGAGTGCCCGTGGCAGGCCATCTTCGAAGAGGCCGCTGTGCCCGAGGTCTTCTCCGAAGACACGCCGCTCAACTACAAGATGCAAGAGAACCAGGACGACTTCGAAGTCGCGGTGCACGAGTCGAAGCCCAAGCCGAGCGCCGACGAGATCGAGAAGAACAAGCAGAAGTGGGGCTGGAGCTGAGATAACTCTTCAACGCAGAGGCGCGGAGACGCCGAGGGCGAACCTGAAGGTCAAAGAAGAAGTTTGATTCGCGGGTTCTCTCTGCGTCTCCGCGCCTCCGCGTTGCATTTCTTTACAGCCACCATGCGGCCGCCGCGATCGCCACCAACACGGCGATCGCGGCGGTGTCGTTTTGGCCGAAGGGGTAGGGCGTCGACGACGTCCGCCGCCCCGGATGCTGGAAGCCACGTGCCTCCAGCGCCACCGCCATGCCGTCGGCCCGGCGCAAGGCGCCGATGAACACCGGCACCAAGATCGGCACATACAATCGCATGCGGTGCAGCAGCCCGCCCTGCTCGAAGTCGAAGCCGCGGCAGCGCTGCGCTTGCACCACGCTGTTGGCCGAATCGAGGAACACCGGCACCAGCCGGAAGGTCAGCGTGATCGTGAACGCCAGCTTGTACGGCAACCCGACCCGATGCAGGGCGTAGGCGAACTCCTCGATCTTCGTCACCGAAAGAAACAACACCCCCACCAAGAGCAGCGCCACCAGCTGCGTCGACACCAGCAGCGCGTAGGCCATGCCCTCGGCGCTCACCTTCCAATTGCCCCACGACCACAGGGCCTCGCCTTCGGGGTAGAAGAAGGTCCAAATCAGCAGCGTCATGCCGAAGACCATGCCGAGCAGGACGCGCATGCGGTAGACGTTGCCCAAGGCGCGCGCCGCCACCAGCAGGCCGCACACGAGTCCGAGTTGCGCCGCCACCGGCGCCAACCGGTCGGCGGCGAAGACGGTGGCGAACAGCCACACCATGCCGACCAACTTGATCGTCGGATGCAGCCGCTGCACCCAGCCGCCGGCGTCGACGTAGAGAGTCAGTTGCACGACGTCGCCTCCTGTCCGAGCCGCGCCAGCAGTCGCGGCAAGCCGCTCACCCGCAGCCCGAGCCCACGCGCGATGCGGCCGGAGTCGGGTGCCCGGCAATGGGCTAGCTCCAGGATGTCGTCGCGCTCGAAGAGGTCGTCGACCGAGCCGTCGAAGGCGAGCCGGCCGGCGTGCATGACCAAGGCGCGCCCGGCGTGTTCGGCGACGATCCACGGCGTGTGGGTGATCATCACCACGGCAGTGCCGCCGCGCCGCAACTCGCCGACGAGCCGCATCATCGCCTGTTGCTCGTGGTCGTCGAGTCCGGTGGTCGGCTCGTCGAGCACCAGCACCGACGGCCGCAACGCCAACAACGACGCCACGGCCAAGCGCTGTCGTTCGCCCTTGGTGAGGATGAACGGATCCTCGTCGCGCGCCGCTTCGAGGCCCACGGCACGCAGGGTCGCCTCGACCCGTTCGTCCACCTCGGCGGCGGACAGGCCGAGATTGCGTGGCCCGAAGGCGACCTCATCGGCGACACTGTCGGCGAAGATCTGCACGTCGGGGTTTTGGAAGACGTAGCCCACCTGGGCCGCGATGCGGGCGAGGGGCATGCCGACGAGCGGCACGCCCGCGAGCCGCACCGTACCGGCGCTCGGCTGCAGCAGGCCGTTGAGATGTTTGGCGAGCGTCGTCTTGCCGGAGCCGTTGCGTCCGAGCAGGGCGATGCTCTCGCCGGGGTCGATGCGCAGCGAGATGCCGTCGAGGATCGGCGGGCCGCCGGGGTAGGCGAAGCGCACGTCTTGGAGTTCGACGAGGGGCTTGGCGGGGACGGGGGTGGCGTGGACTTCCGAGGAGTGGGCCTCGGCGTGGACTTGGTGGACTCGGAGAATCTGGATGGCTGCTTCGACGGAACTTGGAGGTTCGGATAGGTCGAAGTGGGCGGCGATCGAGGCCAATTCGGGGGGGCGCACGGCGTGGCGTTGGAGCCGGGCGACGTCGCGCAGCAGGGTTTGGCTGGGGCCGTCGGCGGCGATGCGGCCTTGGTCGAGCAGGATCAGCCGGTCGGCCAGTTCGGCGGCGCGGATTTCGTGTTCGACGACGACCAGCGTGGTGCCGGCGCGGCGCAGGGCGGCGAGCACCGCCAGCACCTCTTCCTTGCCGGCCGGGTCGAGGTCGGTGGTCGGTTCGTCGAAGACGAGCAAGTCGGGTTGCAGCGCCAGGCTGGCGGCGATGGCGAGGCGTTGTTTCTCGCCGCCGGAGAGGGTCGCGGGGTCGCGTTCCTCGAAGCCGGCGAGGCCGACCCGGGCGAGGGCATCGGCAGCGCGTTGGCGGATCAGCCGCGGCTCGGTGCCGAGCTGTTCGAGTCCGAAGACGACCTCTTGCTGGACGTTGGTGGAGAACAGCTGGGCTTCGAAGTCTTGCGCGACGAGGGCGACGCGTCCGGCGAGGTCGGCGACACCGTGGTGTTCCATGGCCATGCCGAGCAACTCGACCGAGCCGCTGAGCCAGCCGGCGTGGAAGGCGGGGATGGCGCGATTGAGGACCTTGGCGAGGGTCGACTTGCCGGCGCCGGAGGGTCCCATGACGGCGACCATCTCGCCGCGCCCGACGCGCAGGCTGACCCGGTCGAGGGCCGGCCGCGTCTGGTCGGGGTAGGTGAACGAGAGATCGCGCAGAACGATGACGTCACTCATGGGACGGGATCAACGCAGAGGCGCCGAGACGCGGAGTCTGCTCGAAGAATACTGGTGCGATGCCAACCCAAAGCATTCTCTGCGTCTCCGCGTCTGCGTTGCATCCTCACAGCAGCACCAAGGCGACGATGACGAGTGCGAGAAAGGGCGTCAGGCCGAGGCCGACTTCGAGGCTATGGGTGGCGGGATTGGAGTAAGCGGCGAGCCAGTCGGGCAGGGCGAGGTTGCCGGTGGAGAGCAGGTTGCCGGCGACCATGCCGCCGGCGGTGCCGACGAGGAGGAGCAGCAGGCCGGCGACGCGGCGCGTGGTGGAGCGGGTCGGCGGCGGCGGCACGATGTCGGAGTAGAGGAGGTGGGCCTTC
Source organism: uncultured Binatia bacterium (SeqCode) (assembly GCA_964524885.1). Taxonomy (GTDB): domain Bacteria; phylum Desulfobacterota; class Binatia; order HRBIN30; family HRBIN30; genus CALJUJ01. Next base: position 13,912 of record CAZGEJ010000068.1, on the reverse strand, counting down.
TGTACGCGCGGGTAGACGGCGCCGAGGAGGAAGGGGACGAGGACGGCGGCGGTGAGGAGGTTGTTGACGAGGATGATGTTGCCGAGTGCGGCGAAGGGGAGGAAGCCCATGAGGTTGAGGCCCCAGCCGATGGTGAGGGCGCAGGCGGCGGCGGCGAGGAAGACGGTGAAGACGAGGCCGGCGAGGTGCAGCGGTTGGCGCGGGTCGGGGTGGCCGAGGCCGAGGCCGCGCCAGGCTTTGTAGGGCACGTAGCCGTAGAGGAAGTTGCCGAGGAAGCCGAAGAACGAGCCGGGGCCGATGCCGCCGAAGAAGTCGCCGATGGTATTGCCGATGGCGGCGCCCCAAGCGGCGGCGGGTCCGAAGAGCAGCGAGCAGAGGACGGGCACGGCGTTGGCGGGGCGCAGTTCGGTGACGCCGGGGATGATCGGCAGGACTTTGAACGGGATGAGGATGGCGGCGTAGAGGGAGCCGGAGATGGCGACGAGGACGACCATGCGGGTCTGCGACCAGAGGGCGAGGGCGTCGCGCATGGCGGCGGAGACTAGAGCGGAGCGGCGGCGGGGTAAAGGGAAGCAGGGGAAGTGGGGGAGAGCGTGAGAAAATCGTCGACCGAATCTTGATGCCGAAAAACCGCTATGCTACCTCCCACGTTCCCGCGGCGCAGACGTTGGCGGGAGACATGGTCCCCGGTAGCTCAGTTGGTAGAGCGTTCGGCTGTTAACCGAATGGTCGCTGGTTCGAGCCCGGCCCGGGGAGCCTAAGAACGGCCCTGGAGGAGCAATCCCCAGGGCCGTTCCGCGTTTGGGACGCCAGTGCCGCCCGGCGCGAATGTGGGACTCCAGCTTTGTCTCTGCAGGCGCATTGCCACATGGACGGCGAATCGGCGCGCCAGGAGACACAGCTTCGGGTGGGCGTGACCCGCTGTCCCCCACTTCCGTTCGGCCTACCTTGCGCCCGCTTTGGCGTTCGTCGCCGGCCGAACTTCGGATCAGGGACGCTCTCACGCACCAACACGCCGTCGTGCGCGCGCTCGTCCTCGGCCTGCTCGACCGCACGTGGCGCCGCCGCGTTTTCGACGCGCCGTCGCGTCAGGTGCAGCTTGACTAGGGTGTGTGACGCACTCCGCCAGCCAAGACTGAGCTTGAGTAGGGTGTGTGGCGCGCGCTGGAAGCTGGTCCGAACCGTTGCGCGCAATGCGGAGTGGTTGCCAATCGCCTCGCGGCGCATCGTGCTTATCGCTGTTGTCATCGTTGGCGCTCGATCTCGTACGAATTCGCCGCTTGGTGCGTTGCGGCTGGACCTCTTCTCCTACTTGGCGCAGGGTGGCGCGATGCGTCGAGTGGCTCGTTATCGCGGTCGTGCCGTGCGGCGTGAGCGGGAAGCCTTGCTGCCGGAGGCCCTGGCGGCGTTGTCGTTCGGGGAGTTGCGGACGTTCGTCGCCGATGCAATCGACCGCCTCGATGACGGGCCGCGCGGCGAGCTCGAGGACTTGCTCCTCCGACGCGCGGCCCAGAGTGCCTCCGGCTGGCGGCCTCCGGCACCGCAGGGCACTGTCGTCGCGGAGGTCCGCGCCTTCCTCGCCGCGTCGCGCCACGATCCGTCCGTCGATCCCGCTGAGAGGTCGATCGCTACCTGCGACTCGCCATCCAGGCGGCCGTCGCCAGCGACTTCGCCGTGGCGCATGCCGTCTTCGAGCTCATCCTGACGCCGATTGGCGCCGGCGACCTTTTCCTCGGCGAACACGAGTGCATCGATGAGGTCTTGTCGGTCGATCTTTGGGAGTGCGCGCGGCAGTTCGCCGTGTCCGCCTACAAGACGTCGGCTCCGGATCATCGCGTCGCGGCCGTCTTCCATGCGGTGGATTTGTGCGATCGCTTGCACGCAGGCTCCGATCCGATCGAAGCCATCGCCGCCGCGCGCGACGCCTGGCTCGAAAGGCTTTTCGCGGCACATCAGGCCGATCAAGTTCCCTATATCGAGCTGCTCGCCGATCTGGTGCGAACGACGCCCGGCAACGAGGGCAAGTGGTTCGCGGCCGCCAAGGATGCCGGTCTCTACGACGAGGCCCTCGAACTGGCGCGTCGTACGCCGTGTGACCCTATGACGCTGGCACGAGCGGCACGCGACTTCGCCGATACACAGCCGGCTTTCGCGACGAACGCGGGATTGCTGTCCCTGCACTGGTTGGTGCAAGGCTACGGCTACGAGATCACGAGCGCCGATGTCCGGGCGGCGTATCAGGCGACGCTCGACGCCGGCGAGCGCCTCGGTGTCGCCGCCGAGGTGCGGCAACGGATTCGCGACATCGTTGCGAGCGAGAACGTGGGTAGTTTCGTCGGCAAAGTACTCGGCCCAGAGTGGGGCTTGTGAGGGGACTCGGCGGCGCTGGACGCGCTGGGTCGTCCGTAGTCGCGGTCGAAGCGGTGCTCCTGCAGGGTCCGGTTTTGCGCCGCCGCAGTTCGCTACAGATGTCTCCCATGGGTGGTCGCGGAGGGGCGTCGTCGCAGCAGGGTTGACTCACACCGCGGGGGTGGCGTAGTTGGGCTCAGATTCATCCTGGTAGTGAATTGGCTCTTCGTCACTGAACGCTTTGCGGGGGGGCGCATAATGAGGATTGCTCGAAACTCGTTGGTCGGCTCGGCGTTGTGCGCGGTAATGCTTCTTGGATGCGGCTCGAGGGTGCCGATTACGATCAACCCGCGACTCGACGCTACGGCTGTTGCCGACGTCTCTTGCCCACGGACGCAGGCTACGTTTTTCGTCGGTGATGTCGTCGATCGTCGCGGCTATGCCGATCCGCGCAACATCGGCTTCACCCAAACCGGTATCGTCAACGTCAAGACCAGCCTCTTCGCCGACCCACTGCCGGCAGTGTTGCTGCGCGACAATCTCATCCTCTACCTGAGCCGCTGCGACATCCTCGCCGATGACCCGAACTCCGCCACAGCGAGCTTGACGGCAAGCCTGACCCGGCTTCAGGTCACCGAAACGACGGAGCAAATGTCGGAGGAGATTCTCGCTTCGCTGCAATATGAGGTGATCCTGGTCGAGACGGCGACACGGCGAAGGCGCCGGGGTTTCCTCGAGGGGCAGGGAGGTAGGGAGATCTTCGGCGATACCACCCATTACGCCGCCGATGCCGTGCGCGATTCGTTCCGCGATAGCCTGAACGGACTCAGGTTCAAGTTGGGAGAGGTGGACGGGAAGCCATGAAACGAGTGGTCCATCGATTCGCCGTACTCGCCGGCTTGAGTGCGTTCGTCATCGGCTGTGCCGCACCTCGCCCCGCACGTTTGCTCGATGTCGCTGTCGATGCGGAAATGGACATGTCTCCCGTGGTTGCCTCCGATGAGCGCCTACGCATTCGCGTGCTGCCGTACTCCGCTTTGATGGAGCGCCAGGTGTTCGGCCTCAACCTGCACGCGACCAAGCAGATGGCGATCGAGATCAGCGCGGAGCGGGTGGCCGGTCGAGGAAAGCTCGTGGTTCGGCGTCACGAAATACCGATCGTCCTCGACGACGGGACCATGCGGCCTCCGGTCGACCCGCGGAAAATCTACGAGGAGCACCGCATCGACTCGACTCCGGCGCTTCTGATTGGTTCGGCTGCAGGCGGGATCATCGGCGGTTCGTTGATGGCCTCGTCGGCGAATGCCTCCGATGCCGAGCGGAAGGCAGAGTTGTTCAAGTTGGAGTGGGCACAAGCGCCTTTATCCGATCTGGAACCGGTTGCGGGGAGATTCCTCTTCTACGACATGACCGGCATCGACCCGAAGCGCGTGGTGGGGCTGCTCGTCACGTACGAGGACGCGGACGCGGCGGAAGACCACCAATTGCGGGTCACCCTCGAGCTGCCGCAGCCGACTGCGGACAGTCGCGCGACAGTTCCGGGAAGTGAGCAACGGCAGAGATCCTGGAATCCCTGAACGCGCCGCAAGCACGGTCTGCTCCTGTACGGCTAGCTTCGAGCAAGCGCTCGTCATGCAGCGGGGCGCTGCCATGCCATGCAGTTACTTCAGAACGTGCTCCACTTCGGGTCTTCTTCCCCGCGATCATCGACGAACAACTGCGGGTGTAACCGCTGCGGGAGATCGACGCATGGATTCGAAAAAAGGGGTTGCATTCCGTCGGAGAAAACTCTATCCAGGATTATCGACTTTGGCTGACTCTCAGCCGCCACGCCTCTCACCGGCTCGGCGAAACTGCAAAGCTCCAAACATCGACTGACCGGAAGAGGCTCACCTCGGGTGCGCTTCTGATTGATCCACGTGCGCAACCCAAGGAGTACTCCCATGGAGACAGGTACCGTCAAGTTTTACAATGGCCAAAAGGGTTTCGGTTTCATCGAGCCCGACCACGGTAGCAAGGACGTCTTCGTCCACGCCACCGCCCTCGAGCGTGCCGGCATCAGCGGCCTCTCGGAAGGCCAGCGCGTGTCGTTCGATACCGCCGAGGACCGTCGTTCCGGCAAGACTGCCGTCAACAACATCTCCCTCGCGAACTGAGCCGCGCTCGCCCCCGGTCCGTAGGACCGCGGAAGGCGTCGCCTCGATTCGAGACAAGGGCGAGCGGGTTTCCCGCTCGCCCTTTCTTTTGCCCGACCCGTCCCCTCGCCACCGCGCCGCTTGACCCACTCGCGTTCCGGGTCTAATCGTCGATCGACGATGAAGCTGATTGCACAGCCCGACGCCACCTGTTGCCCGCCGAGCCCCGCGGCGGCCGACCTCCGTCCCGTCGAGGGTGACGCCGCCGACGACGAACTGGCCCTCCTCGCCAAAGCCCTCGGCCATCCGGCCCGGGTCAAGATCCTCCGCTTGCTCATTCGCAAGAATGCCTGCGTCTGCGGCGATATCGTCGACGAACTGCCGCTGGCGCAATCGACCGTGTCGCAACACCTGAAAATCCTCAAGGACGCCGGACTCGTCAGCGGCGAGGTCGACGGCCCGCGCGTCTGCTACTGCGTCGAGCCGCGCGGCCTGCGCCGCTTGCGCGCCCTGATGGCGGCTCTCTGACTCAATGCATCGCAAAACGACGATGAAGAGACCTCGATGAAGCCAACCGATGCGGGGGTGGCCGGCAGGCTGTCCTTTCTCGATCGCTACCTGACCCTTTGGATCTTCGCCGCCATGGGCCTGGGTGTCGGCCTCGGCTTTTTCGTCCCCGACGTGCGCCTCTGGCTCGATTGGGCCAGCATCGGCACGACCTCGGTGCCGATCGCCGTCGGGCTGATCCTCATGATGTACCCGCCGCTGGCCAAGGTCCGCTACGAGGAGCTGGGCAAGGTCTTCCGCAATCGTCAGGTATTGGTGCTGTCGCTGGTGCAGAACTGGCTCGTCGGGCCGTCGTTGATGTTCGCCTTGGCGGTGCTGTTCCTCGCCGATCGTCCCGAGTACATGCTCGGCCTCATCCTCATCGGCCTGGCCCGCTGCATTGCCATGGTCATCGTCTGGAACGACTTGGCTCGAGGTGATCGCGAGTACTGTGCCGGCCTGGTGGCGTTCAACTCCATCTTCCAAGTGCTGTTCTTTCCGCTGTACGCGTGGATCTTCGCCACCGTCCTGCCGCGCTGGCTCGGGCTCGAAGGCGCCATCGTCGACATTTCGATCGTCGACATTGCCCAGAGCGTCGCCATCTACCTGGGCATCCCCTTCGCCGCTGGATTCGTCACGCGCCGCGGACTCGTCGCCGCCCACGGTCGCGATTGGTACGAGACGCATTTCGTGCCGCGCATCGGGCCGCTGACGTTGGTCTCCTTGCTCTTCACCATCGTCGTCATGTTCTCGCTCAAGGGCGAAGCGATCGTGCAGCTGCCGGTCGACGTCTTGCGCATCGCCCTGCCGCTCCTCGTCTATTTCGTGGTGATGTTCGCCGTATCGTTCTACATGAGCCGGCGCGTCGGTGCCGATTACGCGCAGACGGCGACGCTCTCCTTCACCGCGGCGTCGAACAACTTCGAGTTGGCGATCGCCGTCGCCATCGCCAGTTTCGGTATCGACAGCGGTGCCGCGTTTGCCGCGGTGATCGGCCCGTTGGTCGAGGTGCCGGTGCTGATCGGGCTCGTCAACGTCGCCTTGTGGGCGAAGGGCAGGTGGCCGGCAGCGCCGATGCGCCAAGGAGGGCGGGCATGAGCCGTTCCGTTCTGTTCCTCTGCGTCGCCAACTCCGCACGCAGTCAACTGGCAGAGGGTTTGGCGCGCCGGCTGTGGGGCGAGCAGGTGCGCGTACAAAGCGCCGGCAGCCGTCCGGCAACGGTCAACCCGTACGCCATCGAGGTGATGCGCGAGATCGGCATCGATCTGTCGTCGCACACATCGAAGTCGGTCGCCTCGATCGATCCGGCGAGCGTCGATACCGTCATTACCTTGTGTGCCGAGGAGGTCTGTCCCGTGTACCTCGGTGCGGCGCAGCGGTTGCATTGGCCCATCCCCGACCCGGCGAGCAGCGATCCCAGCCTGTCGCGCGAGACCATGCTGCAGCGGTTCCGCCAAGCCCGCGACGAGATCCGCGCCCGACTCCTCGCCTGCAACCTGGGCACCGACCCCGCGCCGTAGAGGAGCCCGTCCGTGGCCCCAACATCTTGGCCCTTGGCCCTGTTTTTTCTTGCGTCCTTTTGCAGCGGTCGACGTCCTTGATGCAGGAGGTACGAACATGAACGAGATCCAAGAAGACGAAGTGCGCGCCGCCGTGCGCGACCGTTACGGCGAGATCGCCCGCGCCGCGACCACGGGCGGGTGCTGCGGCGCCGGAGCGGCGAGCGCCAAGCTCGGCTACTCGGCCGACGAACTCGCGGCCGTGCCCGAGGGTGCCAACCTCGGCCTCGGCTGCGGCAACCCGCAGGCGATCGCCGCGCTGCGCCCGGGCGAAAGCGTGCTCGATCTCGGCGCCGGAGCCGGCTTCGACTGCTTCCTGGCGGCACGTCAGGTCGGAGAACAAGGTCGCGTCATCGGCGTCGACATGACCCCCGACATGGTGGCCAAGGCGCGCAGCAATGCGCGTCAGGTCGGCCTCGGTAACGTCGAGTTCCGGCTCGGCGAGATCGAACACTTGCCGGTTGCCGATGCGACGATCGACGTCATCCTGTCGAACTGCGTCATCAACCTGAGCCCGGACAAGGAAGCCGTGTTCCGTGACGCCTTCCGCGTGCTCAAGCCGGGCGGACGGTTGGCGATCTCCGATATCGTCGCGCTGCAGCCGATCCCGGAGAAGTTGGCCAGCGATTTCGCGGCGCTCACCTCGTGTGTCGCCGGAGCGGCTTCGGTCGAACGGGTGCGTCAGGCGCTGCTCGACGCCGGCTTCGCCGAGGTGCACGTCGACGTCAAGCCGGAGAGCCGCGACTTCATCCGCTCGTGGATGCCGGATAGCGGCGTCGAGGACTACGTCGCCTCGGCGGCGATCACGGCGACGAAGCCCGGACGCGGCGGCTGCTGCGGCGGCGGAGCAGCGGCATGATCGATGCGGCGGCGCGCGACGCGTGGAGCGAATTGGAGGGCAAGTTGCGTCCCTTCGTCGCCCGACGCGTGCGCGCCGCGGCCGACGTCGACGACATCGTCCAAGACGTGTTCCTGCGCATGCAACGTGGCCTGGGGAGTTTGCGCGACGAAGAGCGTTTCGGCCCGTGGGTCTATCGCGTCGCGCGCAGTGCCATCGTCGATCATCAACGCCGCAGCGCCCGCCATCCGCTCGCCGTGGAGGAGCCGCCGGAGGAAGTGGCTCCGGTCGACGACGACGATCGCGCGGTGGAACGCGCTCTGGCCAACTACATCGTGCCGTTCGTCGCTTTGTTGCCATCACCCTACCGCGAGGCGCTGACTCTCACCGAGTTGGAAGGACTGACCCAGAAGCAGGCGGCGGAGATGCTGGGCGTGTCGCTCTCGGGGATGAAGTCGCGCGTCCAGCGCGGCCGGCAGCAGCTGCGCGCCATGCTCGAGCAGTGTTGCCACATCGCGCTCGATGCGCGTGGGCGCATCGTCGGCTGTGAGCCGCGCAGCGATCGGCGCTTTCCCGAGACCCTCGAACGCACGCGTGTCGTCCCCTCGTGTACATCCAAGGACGGAGTTTGCATGAACGAAGTGCCGCAGGTGTTGGCGCACGACGCCTCCTATTGGAAGCGAGCCGACGTCGAAGATGCCTCACGTTGGACGCACGTCTTGAGCGCCGCCGAACAGGAGGATCTGCGACGGGTCGTGGCGCGCTTACGCGACCGGCCCCTCGCGTCGCTGACGCCGACGGACGTGCGACGCGACGGCGCTCTCGCCGCGGCGGCGGAGCGGTGGCGCCGCGTGCTGCGCGACGGGCTCGGCTTCGTCTTGTTGCGCGGCATCGATGTCGACGCCCTGTCCGCGGCGGAGTTGGAGACGACCTTCGTGGCGCTCGGTCTCTATCTGGGAAGCATGGTGCCCCAGAACCTCGAGGGCGAGCTGCTGACCCACATCCGCGATACCGGCGCCGACCCGACGTCGCCGGCGACGCGTCTGTACACGACGCGCGCCGAGCAGGACTTTCACACGGACGGGGCCGACGTCATCGGCTTGCTGTGCCGGCGGACGTCGCGCTCGGGTGGTGCCAGTCGTATCGTCAGCTCGGGAGCGATCGTCGCCGCAATGCAGCGGAGCCGTCCCGATCTCTATCGCGAGTTGTTCGGCAGCTTTCCGTGGCACTATCAGGAGCAGGGCAAGCCGGCGCTATGGTTCAGCCGACCCATTTGCACCGCGCCGACGCAGGGTGCCAGCGGGGCGCGGCTCAATACCTTCTTCATCCCGTGGTACATCCGGCGGTCGCAGGAATTGGCGGAGGCACCGCGGCTGACGCCGGCGCAGCAGGACGCCATCGCCATGATCGAGAGTCTCGCCAACGATCCGAGCTATCACCTCGACATGCAATTCCAGCCGGGCGACGTGCAGTGGTTGAAGAACGCCGCGATCCTGCACAAGCGCACCGAGTACGAGGATTACGACGAGCCCGACCGCAAGCGCCATTTGCTGCGGTTGTGGCTGAGCGCGCCCGACTTCGTCGACGGCGATGCGCAGCTGCGTCGCGGCGTGACGGCCGACAACGTGTCTTGAACGCCTGCACCCAGGCCCGTGCCGCGTTGCAACGCTCCTCGACTCGGGCGACATTATCGCCCGAGTCGAAGTCGTACTGAGGGAGGTGCAACGCGGATGAAGGCGCCGTCGATGCGTTTGATCGTGCTGGGGTGGGCGTTGGCGATGGTCTGGATGGGCTGCGGGGCGAGCCGTCCGGTGACCCTCTATCCCGCTCTGGGGGAAGACTTGGCGGCGGATGCCGTCTGTCCGGCGACACGTGAGACCTTCTTCGTCTCGCCGGTCGTGGACAAGCGCGGCTACGGCGACGCGCGTTACGTGGGCTCGACACGCGCCGGAGCCTTGCGGGGGGAGACACCGCTGCTCTCCGATCCGCCGCCGGCGGAACTGCTACGCGAAGGTCTGCGATCGCTACTGTTGCGTTGCCACAACCTCACGGGCGAGCAGAACCGCGCGGCCAAGGAGTTGCGCACGACCTTGCTGCGTTACGAAGTCGTCGAGGTCGGCAGCTTTCCCGCCGAGCAGATCGAGGCGCACTTGGTCTACGAGGTCGAGATCGTGCGGCCCGACTGGGTCGTCGAGCACCGTGCCGTGGTCACGGCCGAGGCCAGCGTCGGCGCCAGTCTCGACACCCAGTCGTATGCCGCCGAGGTGCTGCGTACGGCGCTGGAAACGAGCATCGCGGACCTGAGTCTGAAGCTGCCGCGGTATTGAGTCGGAGCTGCGCGGCGGCTCACGCAGCCTGTTTCACCACCGTGGGTTCGGCGCTCGGCGGGCGCAAGATCGCGGCGATGGCGGCAAGTGTGACCGCGCCTCCGATGCCTTGGGCCGCCAGCAACGGTTCTCCCAGGAACACGAAGGCGCCGACTGCGGCGATCACCGGCACGGCCAGAAAAAGGATCGACATGACGAACGCCGTGGCGTGGGCGTGTGCCCAGTTCGAGAGGAAGTGACCCGTCGTCCCCGGCACCCACGCCAGGAACAACAGAAACAGCCAGTCGCTGCCCTGAGGCTTGCTGACGTCCTCGCCTGTGGCCCAGCAGACGACGCTGATGACGACGGCGGCGACCGTGGTCATGCCGACGACGTATTCGGTGGCGCCGACGCTGGCACGCACGCGTTTCGACCAGAGAAAGTAGGCGGTGAAGGCGAAGACGTTGGCGACGGCGAAGGCGTCGCCGAGCGGCGTCGTCGCCGCGTCGCCGGCGGCACCGAGGATGGCGTAGGCAGTGCCGGCGATGGCGAGCAAGGACAAGCCGACCGACCGGGTACTGACGGCTTCGCCGAACCACGGGCCGGCGACGAGGAGCACCAGCACCGGCTGCAGGGCGCCGAGGATGGCGACGTTGGCGACGCTGGTGAGCTTGAGTCCATTGAAGAAAAAGACCTGGTGCAGGCTGAAGAGGAGGCCGCCGATGATGCAGGCGCGCAGCCACTGGGCGTCGAGCCGCGCCCGCACGCCGGGCGTGGCGTAGGCCACGACCCAGAGGATCGGCAGCGCCAGCCACAGGCGATAGAAGGATGCGATCATGCCGCTCACCGGCACCATCTTGATGACGACGTTGCTGCAACCCCACGTCAGCACCGCCACGCCGACGGCCAGGTGGGCGCGGGTGCGCAGGCGCTCGGCCGATTCGTGCGGGGCTGTCATGGGGTGAATCCACCACGCCGCGCCCGGCGAGGCAATCGGCCGCGGACGATCGTGGGGAGGGAGGTTGCAGCGCAGCGACGTCGAGGCGCTGAGATCGGGGATCCTTCTTGGGTCGCCGAGTTCGTGCCTCGGGGCGCTATCCGCTATGGTCGATGGGCATGAACGCTGCCCATCTTTTCGTTCGCGCCGGTCGGCTGTTGCGGTTGCCGCTCACGGTGGCGGTCGTCGCGGCCGTGGTGGCGGAGGTGGTTCTGGCGGTCAAACTCGATCGCAGTTTGCGTCGGCTCGACGAAGTTCCGCCCGATACCTTCGACGACTGAGTCGATCGGTTCAGCTCCGGAACACCGGGCGGTGGAGGAGCACGACGCGACAGACGACCAGCAGCAGCACCGTCACCAGGGAACTGGTGATGAGGTGGGTGCCTTCCGACACGGTCGGGTAGAGAAACGACCACACCCAGATCGAAACGATCATGTAAACGGCGTAGCCGAGGACGGCCGGTACGACCACGGCCCGGCGCTGAAAGCTCATCACGGCGAGCCAGGCGAGCAGGGTGGTGTGAAGCGCCGCGGCCGTCCAGGCCGGGGGTCCCTCGATGATGACGCCGGCGAGGACGAAGCTCGCCTGGGTCGCCGGCACGTAGAGCAGCTCGCGCAGGCCGTCGATGGCCAGGAGCAAGGCGACGACGCCGATCAGTTGAGGCAACCAAAGGAACATGGGGGCGAAGATGTCGCGCTGCGGTCGACGATGCAACCGGCGCCGCTCACGCCAGCAGCAGGCGCAGCGTCGCGATCATGGCGAAGGTCATCGCGAGCCAGGCGAACAGGCACCTGCGGCCGCGACGGCGCCAGCGGTCGATGTCGCCGAGTTCGGGCCAGGCGGCGATGTCGTCCAAGCTCAGATGCGCGATCTTGCTCGCATCGGCGACGAGGAAACGGTCGCGGGCGATGTCGGCGAGGAGCCGGTCACGATGGCGCTCGACCAAGCCGCGGGCGGCTTCGCGCCGGCGCGGATCGGAAGAATTCATCTCCGCCAGCAGGCGCGGGTAGAGGAAGATGCGGTGGATGAGGATGGCGCCGAGGCGTGTGACGATCGAGTAGACGCTCAGCATCACCAGCCCGAAGTGGTCGTGGCCGCCGACGAAGAGCAGGAGCAGCAACGTCAGCAGCGCCAGCGACCCGGCGATGTTGGCACACCAACGCAGGGCGCGTGACGTCCACTGTTCCTGTTCCCAGGCGCGGAGCAGGGCCTCTTGCAGGTTGATGGCGGAAGGGTTGTACACGGGTGCTCGAGGCCCGGCTCACTCCTTCGAGCGCTTGGGCCGGAAAGCCTGGCGGCGTTCGCGCTTGCGCAGACGGATTTCGGTCGGCGTCACCTCGACGAGTTCGTCGTCGTCGATCCAGGCCAACGCCTCCTCCAGTCCCATTTGCCGCGGCGGTTCGAGGCGAATCGCTTCGTCGTGGCCGCTGGCGCGCATGTTGGTGAGCTTCTTCTCGCGGCAGCAGTTGACGTCGAGGTCGGCGGCGCGCGAGTACTCGCCGATGATCATGCCCTCGTACACCTTGACCCCGGGATGGATGAAGATCACACCGCGTGGCTGCAGGTGGAACAAGGCGTAGGGCGTGGCGACGCCCTCGCGGTCGGCGATCATGGCGCCGTTGACGCGTCCGGGCATCGGCCCGCGCCAGACGTCCCAGCCGTTGAACAGCGTATTGATGATACCGGTGCCGCGGGTCTCGGTGAGGAAAGTGGTGCGGAAGCCGATGAGGCCGCGGGCGGGCATGAGGAATTCGACGCGCACGCGGCTGCTACCGACGTGATCGAGCTTCTGCATGTGCCCCTTGCGTGCCGCCAGCAACTGGGTCAGCACGCCGAGATACTCCTCGGCGACGTCGATGACGACCAGTTCGAAGGGCTCTTCGATGCCCTTGTCGGTCTTGCGGGTGACGGCCGAGGGCTTCGAGACTTCCAGCTCGTAGCCCTCGCGGCGCATGGTTTCGATGAGCACGGAGAGCTGCAGTTCGCCGCGGCCGACGACGCGAAAGGTGTCGGTGCCTTCGCCCTCTTCGACGCGCAGCGCCATGTTGCGCTGCATCTCGTTCATCAGCCGTTCGCGCAGTTGGCGTGACGTGACCTTCGAGCCCGAGCGGCCGGACCATGGGCTGGTGTTGACGCCGAAGACCATGACGATGGTGGGCTCGTCGACGCGGATCGGCTTGAGCGGGCGCGGGTCGTCGCGGTCGGTGACGCTGTCGCCGATGACGATTTCCTCGATGCCGGCGATGGCGACGAGGTCGCCCGCTTCGGCGCGATCGATCTCGACGCGCTTGAGGCCGGCCCAGCCGTAGACGTTGGTGACGCGGCACTGCGAGCGGGTGCCGTCGGCTTTGCACAGCAGATACTGGCCGCCCTTGCTGATGACGCCGGCGGTGACGCGGCCGATGGCGATGCGGCCGACGTAATCGTCGTAGGTGGTGTTGTTGGCCTGGAACTGCACCGGCGCGGCGACGTCGGCGACCGGGCCGGGCACGGTGGTGCGGATGGCGTCGAACAGCGGGCCGAGGTCGCTGCCGGGGACGGCGAGGTCGGTCGTGGCCGTGCCGTCGCGGCTGATGGTGTAGAGGACGGGGAATTCGAGCTGGTGCTCGTCGGCGCCGAGATCGATGAACAGGCCGTAGATTTCGTCGAGGACCTCGCCCGGGCGGGCGTCGGCGCGGTCGATCTTGTTGATGCAGACGACGGGCACGAGGCCGAGGCCGAGGGCTTTGCCGAGGACGAAACGGGTCTGCGGCAGCGGGCCCTCGGAGGCGTCGACGAGCAGCAGCACGCCGTCGACCATGGTGAGGGTGCGTTCGACCTCGCCGCCGAAGTCGGCGTGGCCGGGGGTGTCGACGATGTTGATCTTCAGGCCGCCCCACTGGACGGTGGTGTTTTTGGCGAGGATCGTGATGCCGCGCTCGCGTTCGAGGTCGTTCGAGTCCATGACTCGTTCCTCGACCTGGGCATTGGCGCGGAAGACTCCGGCTTGGTGCAGCATGGCGTCGACCAGGGTGGTTTTGCCGTGGTCGACGTGGGCAATGATGGCGATGTTACGGATGTCTTCGCGGCGCGGTTCCATGGGCGGCGCATGGTGGAGATGCGAGGGCCGCGAGTCAAACGAACGGGGCGCCAAGGGCCAAGGGCCAAGGGCCAAGGGCCAAGGGCCAAGGGCCAAGGGCCAA
>CAZGEJ010000067.1:0-21747 GCA_964524885.1 uncultured Binatia bacterium (SeqCode) | reverse complement strand
CCTGCCCGGCGCTCGAGGAGACGGTGAGCTGTAACCAACAGCCGTGCCCGGTGGACTGTACGGTCAGCGATTGGGGTTCGTTCACCGCATGCTCGAAGACCTGTGGCGGCGGCACGCAGACACGCACCCGCACGGTGCTGACGTTCCCTGCCAACGGCGGCGTGCCCTGTCCGCAGTTGGAGGAGTCGGTGTCCTGCAACGAACAACCCTGCCTCGACGGCTGAGCCTGTGCATTGCCGGCTGTACTGCCGGTGATGGAATGGCTTGAAGAGCGCGGAGGCAACCCTGTGGCGATACCATTTCCCAGGGGAGCCTCCGCGCCGTTCGCGGCGTGGCGGCGGGTGGCCCGCCAAGAAGATCTCGCCGAGACACCCATCGTCACAGTCGACAGAGGTCAGTTTGCTTGCGTTAGCTTTGTAACTCAGGCATCGCTGTCCATATGGCGAGCCCGCGCTACACGCAGGTCGATATCGAGGCGACTCCCTACTACCACTGCATCAGCCGGTGCGTACGCCGCGCGTTCCTTTGCGGTAAGGACACAGCCTCCGGGCGCAATTTCGACCACCGCAAGGCCTGGGTCGTCGAGCGGATCGCCTCGCTCGCCAACATCTTCGCCATCCGCGTCTGCGCCTTCGCCGTCCTGAGCAACCACTTCCACCTCGTGCTGCGAATCGAGTTCGAGACGGCGCGCGCCTGGGACGACGACGAGGTCGTCCGGCGTTACACGCAGCTGTTTCGATGTGCCGAAGACCCGAGAAAGTACCTCATTCCCGATCGGGCAGCGGAGCGCATCCGCTGCTGGCGCGCGCGTCTCGCAGACTTGAGTTGGTTCATGCGCTGCGTGAACGAGGCGATTGCGCGACGCGCCAACGCGGAAGACGAGTGCACCGGCCGCTTCTGGGAGGGTCGCTTCCGCAGCCAGGCCCTGCTCGACGAAGCCGGCCTGCTCACCTGCATGAGTTACGTCGACCTCAACCCGATCCGAGCAGGTATCGCCGCGAGTCTCGAAGAATCCGACTTCACGTCGATCCAGCAGCGAATCTCGGATGCTGCGGAGCGGAGCGACGGCGGCGATCCGCTCGAATCGAAGCACGCGACGAGGCGTTCCGCGTCGTCGCCCACGCTCGTCCCGTTCGCCGCTGCGGCGCCAATCGCGAACGAGAACGCTCTTCCCGTCGAGTGGTCCGACTACGTCGATCTCCTGACGGCGACTGGCGCGGCGCTCCGTTCTCGCGATGCCGGAGTCTCGATACCGCAAGCACCCGGTCGTACCCTGGAGCGAATCGGTATTACACCGCGCGTCTGGCTCGAAACGATCCGCTTCTACCATCGGCGGTTCTTCGCCATGGTCGGAACCGTCCACGCCATCGACATCTACTGTGGCCGCACCGATCGCAGCCGACCGAAGGGTCGCCGCTGGGCCGCTCGTGCCTTTCGCGCACAGGCGTAATCGCTGCCCCTCGACAACCGCCAGCCGTCGAAACTTCCGCTCGTCCCTCGGCTCCGGCCGCCCGGTGGAGCGACTTCAGGAATTCTCGAACCCGGCTAAGGAAGCCGCGCGCTGCCCCTCGTCCCGACTCGCAAATGGCGATGAGCTAATCATGGGTGTCTTTATCTGTTCTGTCTACGTCAAGAAGATGGGTGTCTTGGTATTGCTGCTTGGTATTGCTGACGGGACCGCCCGTACCCGAACGCGGGCACGGGCGGTCGGTCGTGATGCCACGCGGTCTAACGTAACTCGCTGACGTCGGTCACCTGCGTCTGGACGCAGACCACCGCTTGGCCCTTGGTGTCGACGAGCCGCGGCGCGGGGAAGCCGGCGCCGGGTGTGCTCTGCAGCGGATTGCCTTCCGAGGAGGACAAGGCCGGGGCCTTCGACTGCTTCGGCGTGACCTTGTCGCCGATCGCCGCGCCGAGGGCCGCAGCCACGAGCGGGTCGACGACCTTGGTCGCCAGCTTGACGCTGTAACAAAGAAGGCTGTCCCCTGGCGTCGCTGTGATGTCGTCGATGCCGGCCGCGTTCGTCTCACGCGGCGGCGCCGCCGGCGCCATGCTGGCGCGGTTGCACAGCTCCACCGGCTTGCCGAGTTGGACTAGGCAGCTCCCCTCGACGCCGGTGCCGGCGAAGGCCGGGTTGCCGTCGCTCGCGACGGCGCAGAAGTCGGCCGCGTCACGGACGAACGCCTGCAAGTCGCGGCGGAGCTTGCCGCTGCCCGTTCCACCGTTCGGCGTCTGGTCGGTGATGTCCTTCGTCGCCTTCACGGCGTAGCAGAGGAAGGGATCGGCCGGTGGCGGTGCCAGGGGCGGGGTGACGGGGTCGATCGCCGTCGGGAGCAGCAGGGCTTGTGCCTTCTTCGAGGTGACGCGGATGGTACCCCACTCGTTTTCGAGATCCCAGGTGCGCGACACGTGCTTCCGCGCCTTGGGGAAGGTATCGCCCGTCGGTGGACCGGCTCCCTCTTTCGCCAGACGAGCGGCGTAGCGCACGTAGGCCGCATCCGCGTCCTGTCCCAGCCATCCGCCGTGCAGCCGGGCGCGGCGTGCCAGCTGCTGCACCTTGCCGATCTCGTAGTTTTCGCGGCCGTCGGGGTCGCCGGCGATCAGCGCATCGGTCAGAGCGACCGACCAGGGCGGCAGCAGTTGGTTGCCGTCGGGCAGGGCGATGCCGGAGGCGTCCAATTTCGGCGCCTTCGCCTTGTAGCCGAGCCAGGCCTCGCCGGCGCAGCGGCCGTGAAAGCGGGCCAGCAGCAGGGGTGCGGTATCGTCGTCGAAGCCCCAGCCGCCGCCGATGATGATGTCGTCACCGCGGGTGGCGAGCAACGAACGCGCCGGCGTGTGCTCCCCGTCGAGAGCCGGCACGACGACGAAGCCCGCCTCGCCGACGTCGGTTGCCACGCTGCCGTCGTCGCGGAAGAAGACGAGGAAGGGTCGATCCGGGAAGGCGACCGTGCCGCCCGCGACGATGGTGCCGTTCGTCAAACGGGCGCCGGCCTGGATGTCCTCCACGATGGTGGAGTGCGGCGCGAACGCGATGCCGCCGCTGCCGAAGCCGGTGTCGAGTTGGCCGTTGCTCTGGTAGCGCATTACCGTGGCCGTTCGGTTGGACCAGTGCGGGCCGGTGTCGCCGACGAGCACGATCTTGCCGTCGGGTTGCAGCACGAGGCTGCGCGCGAAGTCGCGAAACGTCACGTGGCTGGCGACGAGTCCGGCATTGCCGAAGCTCGTATCGGGAGTGCCGTCGGCGTTCAGGCGCACGACCATGAAGTCCCAGCCGACAAAGCCGTCGATTTGCCCGTTCCCCATGATCAGCAGCTTGCCGTCCGGCTGCAGGGCGACGTCCTCGGGCTGGAAGGAGAAGGCGGCCGGCTCGTGACTGGCGACGCCGCCGCTGCCGAACGTCAGGTCGGGCTGACCCTCGGGGTCGAAACGGAGAAGCGCCAGCGACGCATCATCCGACGCGCCGATGCCGATGATGTCGCCGTCGGCCTCGATGATGATGCCGTTCAGCTTCCAAAAGTCCGCCGTCCCGGGGTGCGAGGCGACGCCGGCGACGCCGAAGTCGGGGTCGAGACTACCGTCGGGGAGCAGGCGGACCAAGCGGAAGAACGGACCGTCGCTTTCCGTATAGAACTCGACGGCGACGATGATCCGACCGTCGTCTTGTAGGGCCAGGGTGGTGGCCAGGTTGTACTCGTCGATGGAGAGGACGGCGACGCCGTCGCCGCCGAAGGCAGGGTCGGGCGTGCCGTCGGCGCGAACGCGGAAGACGAGGATGTCCTCGCCCGTGTCCGATTCGGCGCTGGCGGCCGCGATGATGCTGCCGTCGGCCTGCTCGGCCAAGTGTGGCAAGTAGATTCCATAACCCGGGACCTGACGGCGAACGAAGCCGCCGGCGAAGGTGGTGTCGAGCTGGCCGGCGCAGATGCCGGCGTCGGCCGGGCACTCGTCGGATGAGCCGTCGCAGGTTTCGCCGACGTCGCCGAAGGCGGATGCCGCGCGGCAGGCGTAGCCTGCGTCGCGCAAGACGTCGTCGGGGCAGGCCGCCGATGCACCGTCGCAGCTCTCGGGGAGATCGCAGGAGCCGTCCGCCGAGCGGCAGGGCGTGCCGGCGGGGACGAAGGTGTCCGCCGGGCAATCGACCGCGGTACCGTCGCAGAACTCGGAGATGTCGCACGAGCCGAGGGAAGGGCGGCATTCGCTGCTCGAGCCGAGTCGTGCGTCGGCGGGACAGTCATTGTCGAAGCCGTTGCATTGTTCGGCGACGTCGCAGACGCCGGCGGTGGCGCGGCACTCGCTGCCCGCCGCGGCCTTGCCGTCGCTCTGGGCGAAGATCTCGACCTCGGCGAGTTGCAGCACGTCGGTGGACTTTTGCACCCGCACGTAACGCGCCGCGCGATCGACCGGGAAGGACGCCGACACCCCTGCGGCTCCCGGGTGGAAGATCGCCTCGACCCCGGGCTGGGCCAGAACGTCGGCGAGCGCGCCGGAGACGAAAGGATCGTCGGAAAGCAGGATGTAGAAGTTGCTGAGCCTACCGCCGCAGCAGTCCGTCCGGTTCCAAAGCCGAATCTCGGCGAGGGCCTGCACCGTGCCGAGATCGACCTCCCACCAGTCGTCGCTGCCGGCGGACGTATGGGTCACCGAGCCGTTGACGATGTTGCCATCAGTGTTGCCGTCGATGGCGTTGGCCGCCTGGGTGTCGCTGCCCAGCGTCGACGACTGGGTGGCGGTGCCGAGGAGCGCGATGTTGCGGCCGAGGACCGTCGGGCACTCGGGGGTGACGCCGTCACAGGTGTCCGCAACGTCACAGACACCCGCCGCCGGACGGCAGGTCGAGCCCGCGGCGCGCAGTGCGCAGGCGGCGGTGCAGCACGCCGCGGCGTCGCCATTGCTTACGCCGAGGTCGCACGACTCGCCGCCCTCGACGATGCCGTTGCCGCAGGTCGCGGCGGCTGCGAGCGGCGCCAGCAGGCAACCCAAGAAGGTCAGGGCGACGGTGATCCGTCGGGTGGAAAAGGGAATCCGTCTCATTTCGTCTCCTGTTCCGGCAGCGGCCCGTCGATCGTGGCGGATCGGGGCGCCGGCGCAGCCGTGTCTTCGAGGAAGGCGCGCAGGCTCTCCCAGGTTTGGAAGTCGAGCGTGCGCCCGGTGAGCACGTGCTCGACCTGGCCTTGAACCGTGCCGCTATCGCGGTCGCGGTTGCTGTCGATTTCGATGAGGAAGGTGCTGCGCGCGGTTCGCATCGCCATGGTTCTCCGTCGTCCGGAGGTTACGCAGTTCGTCGGCGACGAATCCCGCCCGCAATCGACAATGAGTCGACAATGCGCCCTCGATCGGGAAAAACGACGCCGTGACCAGGGACCGCAGCCCAACGACAGCGCCTCCGGCGGCGGCGCCGGTGCTTGAGTTTGCCGGAAACCGGCTCGACCTCGCCGCCGGCGAACTCTGGCGCTCCGGCCGGCGTGTGCCGGTGCGCCGCAAAGTTTGGGAAGTCTTGTGTTTCCTCGTCTCCCGTCCGGGCCGCCTGGTTACCAAGGACGAACTGCTCGCCGCGGTTTGGCCGGGGGTGACCGTCAACGAGGAGGCCGTCGCGCGGCATGTCCGCGACGCCCGCCGCGCGCTCGGCGATACGGACAAGCCGGCCACGTGCATCGAAATCGAGTACGGTCGCGGCTTCCGATTCATCGCCCCCGTGCGCCGCGAGGCCGACCCGACCTCGGAGGACCGGTCGACCGCGGACGCGGACGGAGCCGACATTCTGGGCGACGTCGAGCGCCTGCTCGGTGTGCACATGGGAGCGACCGGCATCACACCGATGGTCGGACGGGGGGATGTGCTGGCCGCCGTCGCTGCCGCATTGCGGCGCACTCCGCCCGCGGCTACGCGGCTGGTCGAGGTGGTCGGTGACGCCGGCATGGGCAAGACACGTCTCGTGGCGGCAGCTGTGGAGCAGGCACTGGCCGCCGGCTTCGCGGTTCTCGTCGGTCGCTGCTTCGAAGGCGAAGGGCGACCGCCGTTTTGGCCTTGGGTGCAAGCGTTGCGTCTGTTGTTGCGCCGCTTCCCGGTGGATCAGGTGCGCTCCGGCCTGGGCGAACAAGGCGCCGCGTTGGCGCAGATTCTCCCCGAGTTCGGGCCGCTGGTTGCGACGGGGACCGACGCCGAGCACGCCCGCTTACGCCTGTTCGATGCGGTGGGCGCCCTGCTGCGTCACGCCGGCCGCCGGCAGCCGCTGCTGCTGGTGCTCGATGACGTACACTGGGCGGATGCAGCCTCGATCGCGCTGTTACAGGCGATGCTCTACGAACCCGGCGTGCCGCTCCTCGCCCTCGTCACGCGGCGCCCGGACGAGCCTGACGTGACGGTCGGGGTAGGCGGGATCCTCGACCGTTTGCGCCGCGACGGGGTCGGCGAGCGACACGTATTGCACGGTCTCGACCTCGACGATGCGACGGCGCTGCTGGCCGGCGACGCGGGGGCGGCGATCGACGCCGACCTAGCGCGCGACCTTTGGCAGCGAACCGGCGGTAACCCGTATTTCTTGCGCGAGTTGTGGCGCCACGTCGAGGATGCACGGCTGCCGGTCGAGGTCTCCACTGCCAGCGACGATGGTGCGATTCCCGAGGGTGTGCGCTCGACCCTGGCGCGCCGGACTGCGCGCTTGTCGGCGGCGGCGCAGTCGGTGCTGGCGGCGGCGGCGGTGCAAGGCGTGGAGTTTCAACTGGCGACCGTGGCGCGGGCAGTCGATCGGCCCGAGGCAGAGGTCCTCGAGGCCATCGAGGAGGCGGTCGTGCGCGGTATGATCGAAGAACTGCCGGGCCCGGCGGGCCGCTTCCGCTTCGATCATGCGCTGACGGCGGAAGTGCTGCGCGCCGGGCTCAGCGGTGCGCGCCGAGCGCGCCTGCACGCGAAGATCGGTCGGGCGATCGAATCGGAGGCGCGCGATGCGGCGGGCCGGGTCGCCGAGATCGCCTTCCATTTGACGCGGGCGGCGGATCCGGAGCTGGCGGACGAGGCCATCGCCTATGCTTTCCGGGCGGCGCGCGAAGCGGACGCGGCGTGTGCCTACGAGAGCGCCGCGCTGCACCTGGAGCGGGCGCTCGCGGTGGTCGAAGCGTTCGGCAGAGCCGACGAAGAAGTGGCCCTGCGGCGGCGCTATGCGATTCTCCTCGAACTCGCGGAATGCTGGGAGCGCGGCGGAGACGGTAGCCGGATGCGGGCTCGCGTCGCCGAGGCGGTCGCCGCGGCGCACCGCCTCGGTGACCACGTCCTCGCGGCCCGAGCGGCGCTGGTGGGCGGTTCGTTGTGGCACATGGCCGAGGCGACCACGATCCGCCACCTCGAAGAGACGCTGGCGGCACTCGGCGACGCCGAGCCGGCGCTGCGGGCGCAGGTCCAGGCGCGACTGGCGCGCGAGTTGTACTTCGCGACGGATACGCGCGGCCGACGTGAGGAATTGTGCCGCGAGGCGCAGCGTCTGGCCCGCGACGCGGGCGATGAACGCGCCCTCGGGTTGGTGCTCGTCGACTGTCTCGAGGCGCTGTTCCACATGGACGCCCTGAGCGATCTCGAACGGCTGGCGGACCGGTTGTACGCGGTGGCGGCGATGGGCGACGACCGGCGGCTGCGCATGGAGGCCCACTCGTGGCGCATCGCGTTGTCGCTGCAGCGCGGCCGCTTGGCGGATGCCGCGGCGGAGATCGAGCGCCTGCGTGGGCTCGCCGCCGAGGCCCGCCGACCGCGTTTCGTCGCGCTCGGGCACACGTTCGCCGCCTCGCTGGCGATGGCCTACGGCGATTTCGCCCGGGCCGAGCACGAGGTGCGCGCCGCCGCCCGCCTCAACCAGCGGATCCACGCCTACCACTCGAGCTGGATTGCCTTCATGCAGCTGTTCACCATCCGTCGCGAGCAGGGACGGGCCGATGAATTACGCAGCGACGACGACACCCTCCGCCCGCCGAGCAGCGACGACGCCGGCTTCGCGTTTTTCGCCCGCGCCGCCTGGTGGCAAATCCCATTCGCCTTGTCGGAGCAGGGTCGGTTCGACGAGGCACGCCAGAGCTTCGCCGAACGGATGGAGCGGCTCGACGAATTGCCGATGGAAAATGCCCGCAACTCCCGCGTCGCGTCGCTGCTCTCGCTCGTCGACGTCTGCGCCGCATCCGGCGATGCCGCCGCGGCGGCGCGGTTGCTGCCCCTCGTGCGGCCGTACGAAGGGCAGTGGGTGGGAATCGGCTTCGGCGGCTTTTGCGGCGCGTCGGTGCACAACGCCCTCGGCATGCTCGCGGGGGTACTCGGCCAGCGTGCCGCGGCGCGAGCCCACTTCGACACGGCTCTGGCAGAGCACGATCGGGAGGGCGCGGTGATGGCCCAAGCCCGCACTCTACACAACTACGCCCGCATGCTGCTCACGTCGGCCGGGGACGACGCCGACGATGCGCGCCACGCGCGGACGCTCATCGAGCGCGGACTGGATCTCGCACGTCGTCACGGCTTGGTCGCCTCTCAGCGCAAGCTCGAGCGCCTGCTGGGCTGATGACGCCCAAGCTCTGTCGGTCCAGTACCGGTCGCCCGCTGCTCGCTCACGTCGCGACGCGCAAAACATCTCCCATGCATCGTGAAGGAGGGTTCGCGCGTCCTGACCCGGCGTCGCGCCGGCGTCTCAGAACGCGAGGATACAGGTCGATGGGCAGCCGTCGCCGTCGGTGACGTTGCCGTCGTCGCAGTCTTCACCCGATTCGCGGATGGCGTTGCCGCAGACGGGATCCGGACAGAGCAGTCCGTCTTGCACGCAGGTGCGAGCGTTGGGGCATGCGGCGAGCCCGGTGAGGTCGGCGACGAGGCTGGTGAAGTCACGCCCGTAGATTTGTTGCAGCAGGGCGTCGCCGCAGGCGGTGCGGGCGCCGGCGAGGACGAACTCGGCCTTGTGCTGGACCCTCGCCTGGGCCCGCGCCAGGTGATCTTGGCGCTCGCCGGCACTGCCGCCGCGGGCCGCGATGCGGTCGAGCGTCGCGTGCCAGATCGGCCCGACGGCTTGGACGAGGTCACCGAGGCGCGGGCCGACGTAGGCGACGCAGGTACGTTGGGGCGGGGAGAGCGACTCGGGCGGGTAGAGCCCGTAGGCGATGGAGGCCGCGGCACTGGGCAAGGTGCGGCAGGCGTCGATCAGGTCGGCTTGGGCGTCGAACGATCCGAGAAAGCTCAGGTCTTGGAGCTGGCGCTCGCTGCAGTGACGGTCGAGGGAATCGAGAGCTTGGCGTCGTGCCGCCGCCAGGTCGGCGTTGGTGGCGGACTGGCTGCACGCCTGGCCTGCCAGACGACGCTCGAGGCAGCGTTGCTGGGCCAGCCAACTCAAGCGGGCGCAACGGACCGCGGCGCGATGCAATTCACGATGACAGGAGAGAAGAGCCGGCGCGAACGGCCCCCAATCGGCCAAGGGCAGGCGGGCGCCGTGGCCCGCGGCGACGACCGGCCACAGCAGGAGAAGCGCCAAGGCGCCGACCCAAGATCGCGAGGGCTGCCGCATGACTCGTTTCTACGCGATCTCGAAGCCGCTCGCCATGGCTGTATTGGGGGGATTCACGTAGCAATCCGTGGTTGCATGTTGTCCCGAGTGTACTAATCTATCCGTCGAATCTAGTTTTTGTCCCTCTCGAATAGGGCTGGAGGTCGATCATGGTGACTTTGTCGCGCGTGAAGTTGGGGTGTGTGGTGGTGGGCTGGTGGGTGGTGCTGGTAGGCGCCGCGCCGACGTTCGCCTGCGGCGGCGATTGCAGCGGCGACGCGCGGGTGACGGTCGACGAGGTGCTCGTCGGCGTCAATCTCGCCCTCGGCGATGGATCGCTGTCGACGTGTCGCATCTTCGACCAGAACAACGATGGTGAGGTTACCGTCGACGAACTCCTCGCGGCCGTCAGCAGCGCCCTCGGCGGCTGCCCGGCCTTGACCATCGACACGGTCGTCGGCAGCGGCGCTGCCGGACTCAACGGCGACGGGCTGCCGGGGCGGGACACGGCACTCTATCTGCCGCAAGACGTCACGATCGCTCCCGACGGTGAGTTGTACTTCGCCGATTGGAACAACCATCGCGTGCGGCGGGTGCGCGACGGCATCGTCGAGACCGTGGCGGGCACGGGGAATCTCGGTGACGCCCCCGACGGGCCGGCGCTCTATTCCTCACTCAACCATCCGACCAACATCTGCTTCGACACGCAAGGCGACATCCTCATGGCGGCCTGGCACAACAGCCTGGTGAAGCGCCTCGAGATGCAGTCCGGCTCCCTCGTCAACGTCGCCGGCACCGGCGCTCGTTCGTACGGTGGCGACGGCGGCCCGGCGAACTCGGCCATTCTCGACTTGCCCAGTTCAGTGGCGGTGTTGTCGACGGGCGAGGTCGTCATCTCGGACCAAGCCAACTTCCGGATCCGCAAGGTCAAGCTCGACGGCACGATCGAAACCATCTGCGGCACGGGTCGCCCCGGTTATTCGGGAGACGGCGGTCCGTGTCTCCAAGCCGAGCTGAATTCACCGGTCGGGCAGGCGGCGCCGCCGGCCGGTCGTATCGTCGTCGACGCGCAGGACCGCATCTACATCGCCGACACCGGTAACCACGTCATTCGCCGCATCGATACCGACGGCACCATCGACACCATCGCCGGCACGGGGGAACCCGGCCTGAGCGGCGACGGCGGTCCCGCGACCGCAGCGCAACTCGATACCCCGAGTGACGTCGCCGTCGGGTCGAACGGGGTCATCTACATCGCCGACACGATGAACCATCTCGTCCGCATGATTACCACCGACGGGACCATCACCACGATCGCCGGCACGGCGACGCGCGGCTTCGCCGGCGACGGCGGTCCGGCCGCCGACGCCGTCCTCGACCGGCCGTATGGTGTCGAAGTCGGTCCGGATGGCGACGTCTGGGTCGCCGATACGCACAACCATCGCATCCGCCAAATTTCGGCCGATGCCGCCTCCGGTCCGCGTCCGACGCCGATCCCGACGCCGACGCCGGAGATCATTCCGTGCACCGGCGTCGTCGGCAGCATCTGCACCTACGCCGGCACGGGACAGTCGGGCGTCAATGGCGACGGCAAGAACCGCCTCGAGACCATCCTCTACTGGCCGTTCGACATCATCTTCACCAAGACGGGGCGGCGCATCGTACTCGACTGGAACAACCACCTCGTGCGCGAGATCCTCGAGGACGAGACGTTCCTCACGTTGATGGGCACCGACTTCCTCGGTGACGGCCCGCCGGACCTGAGCGATTTGACGCCGGAAGGAGCCGACGGTCTGACGGTGAATCTCAATCACCCGACCGATGTCGAGGAAATGCCCGACGGCGACCTCGTGGTCATGGCCTGGCACAACCACAAGATCCGCGTCATCGACTCGGACGACGGCCGCGTGCGCGTCGTCTTGGGTGGGCCGGCGGGATTCCGCGGCGACGGCGGCCCGGCCAAAGACGTGCTCGTGAGTCAGGCGCCGCACTTGGCGATCGATGCCAACGGCAACGGCTTCATGATCGACCAGCGCAATCAGCGCATCCGGGTGCTCTACGACTTCGTCAATCAGCGGCAGAATGCCATCGTCACCACCGTCGTCGGCACCGGCGTGCGCGGCTTCAACGGTGACGGGCTGGCGCGCGAAACCCAGTTGGCGATGCCGTTCGGCCCCAATCCGGAGCCCTCGGGCGGCATTGCCGTCGACGAGCGCGGCGTGGTGTACTTCTCGGACACGCTGAACCACCGCATCCGCCGCGTCGAGTTCCTCAATGCCGACTTCACCCAGGGCCTGGTGACGACGATCGCCGGGACGGGCGTCGCCGGGTTCTCCGGCGATGGCGGTCCGGCCCAGGCGGCGCAAGTCAATTTCCCGCAGGACCTCGAGATCGGACCGGACGGCAACCTCTACTTCGCCGACGCCAACAACAACCGCGTCCGCAAGATCGATCTGACGACCGGAGTGATCTCGACGATCGCCGGAACCGGCGTCGCCGGCTACTCGGGCGATGCGGGCCCGGCCGCGGAGGCGCAGTTGCAGCGCCCGTTCGGCGTCGCGTTCGACGATGCGGGGGACTTGTACATCTCCGACACGTACAACGGACGCATCCGCAAGGTGGAGTTCTGAATCCGTGCTGATCACCCACCAGTCGTAGCTCCTGGGTGCCGAGAGGCGGAGGTGGACGGTCGAGGCGCAGGCCTCGCCGTCCTCCCCGCGCGGCCGAGTCGATCCCACCTGACGCGGGGGGCTCGCAGGCACGCCAGCCGTCAGGGCTGGGTTGTCTGTGGCCCGGATCGGCCTATTCTACTTGCAGCATCGGTGTGATGGTCCAACCTGCGGAATTGAGGGCGGTAATGACGGTGTGTCGGGTCGCTGCGATGGGCTGGCTTTGGTTGGTGTGCACCGCGTTCTCGCCCGTTTGGGCGTGCACGGGGGATTGTACCTCGGATGGCAGCGTGACGGTCGACGAGATCGTCACCGGCGTCAACATCGCTCTCGGTACCGCGACCGTGGCGCAGTGCGCGGCGTTCGACTCGGGCGGCGACGGCAACGTCACGGTCGACGAGATCTTGCAAGCCGTGGGCAACGCGCTCACCGGCTGCCCGCCGCCGGCGCCGACGCCGATCTTCCCCGCCGACTATCGTGATACCTACCGCGAAGTGCGAGACTGTCGCTTCAGTATCGAACACGGCGGCTTCAGCGTTCGCGTGCTTGCCAACGAAATCGGTGCCGATGCCTACCTTGCCGGCGCCAACCCGCTGCCCGAGGGCAGCGTCATCGTCAAGGAAGAGTTCTCTGGTCCCGATTGCAACGACGACGACCTCGAACGCTGGCGTGTGATGCGCAAGGAGCCGGCTGGCTTCGATCCGCGCTTCGGTGACTGGGCCTGGCAGTGGGTCGACGAGGACCGCAGCGTGCGCTTCAACGACAAGGCGACCTGCATCGGCTGCCATATCGTGCCGGAGTGCCTCAGCCGCGACTACATGTGCACCGAAGAGGCGCACGGCGTGGGCGACGCCAAGCTGGTGTTGGAGGACCTCGACGCGGCGTTGTTGTCGATCGCCGGCAGCGGGCCGACGGAGATGTACGCCGTCGGCGCCGATCCGGGCGACGGCAACGGCCCGTTGGTGTTGCGCTACGACGGCACGTCCTGGCGCCGCATGGCGACCGGGCAGAGCGGCGATCTTTGGTGGATCAGCGTCGAGCCGATCGACGGCGCCTACTATATTTCGGGCGCCGGAGGCCTCGTGCTGCGGCTCGATCGAGCCACCCGCCAGTTCACGCGCCTGACGACGCCGAGCGAGGTGCCGATTCTCTATGGCATCTGGGGCACCGCAGCCGACAACCTCTGGGTCGTCGGCGGGGCGCCGGACGTGCCCGCGTCGGGTGGCGTGTTGTGGCATTTCAACGGCACCTCGTGGTCGGAGATCGATACGAACGCGCTGCGCGAAGGCGGCGTGCCGACCCTGTTCAAGGTGTGGGGCCGCGCCGCCGACGACATCTTCGCGGTGGGCGCCGGCGGGGTGATGCTGCACTACGACGGTGTCGCCTGGCGCGAGATCCCCTCGGGTACGACGCGTCCACTGTTCACCGTGCACGGCAACGGTGACGTCGTCGTCGCCACCGGCGGCTTCCTCACCGGGGCCATCGTCGAAAGTGTCGGCGGTGCGGCGTTTGCGCCGGTGCACGCGACGGGCACGCAACAGATGAACGGCGTGTACGTCGAGTCCGATGGCTCCGCCGTCGCTGCCGGCGTCACCGGGACGTTCAGTGTCCGCAGTGGCGGCCGCTGGCAGAACCCCGAGACGAACATCGAAACCTTTCTCGATTTCCACGCCGCCTTCGTCGATGCGGAGGGCGGCATTTGGGCGGTCGGCGGCGATCTGACGACGGAACTGGCCGACGGTATGGTGGCGTACGCCGGCGCCCGCAGCATTTCCTCGGTCGTCGTCGACATCCCCCGTTGCCCGCCCGGATCGCGTGACGCGGTTTCCAGCGTCAGTTATTTCAACGACATCCGGCCGCTGTTCGAACGGAATGGGTGCATGTCCTTGGTGTGTCACGGCGGACCGTTCCCGTCGTCGGGATACGATCTGCGCTCGTACGAGACGACGTTCGGCCCTGGCGTCCAGGCCAACATCTACAAGGAATGCGACATCATCCCTGGGGACCCGGACGCCAGCTACTTGATGGAGAAGCTGCTGCCGTCGCCGCGGCTGGGGCAGCGCATGCCGAGCGGGCGGGATCCGTTGTCGGAAGCGGATCTCGCGATGCTGCGGACGTGGATCCTCGACGGCGCCCCGGATGATTCACCGCTCGTGACGGTCACGCCGACGCTGCTGGTGCGAACGCCGACGCCGACGCCGACCGGATCGCCGCCGACGGTGCCGACGCTGGCGCGGGTCTGCGAAGAAAATGGGGTGATCTGCACCGTTGCCGGCACCGGCGCGGCGCGCTTCGATGGCGACGGCCCGGCGTTGACGCGCTCGCTCTACTACCCGATCGACGTCGAGTTCGATCGCCAAGGGCGGCCGCACATCGTCGACTGGAACAACCTGCGCATCCGCCGCCTCGAACGCGATGGGCAGATCCGCACCATCATGGGTCTCGACTACGAGGATTTCCCCGTCGACGGCGCCCTCGCCAAGGATACGCCGCTGCACCATGCGAGCGACATCAGCTTCGCGCCGGACGGCAGCTTCGTGGTCGCCGGCGACCACGTGCCCGTGGTGTTTCGGGTCGGCACCGACGACCGCGTCCGAGTCGTCGCCGGAACCAACGACTACGGCTACGACGGCGACGGCGGCCCGGCCTTGAGCGCGAAGCTCAAGACGCCCTTCGGCGTGTTGGCCGAGGCCGATGGCTATTTCATCGCCGACGTCGATGCACATGTCATCCGGTTCGTCGACACGGACGGGATCATTCAGACGGTGGCGGGGACCGGCGAGCCCGGGTACAGCGGTGACGGTGGTCCGGCGACCCAGGCTCGGCTCAACGGACCGTCGCGGATGGTGCGCCTGCCGGACGGTTCCCTCGCTTTCGCCGAAACCAAGTCGCACGTCATCCGCCGTATCGATCCAACCGGGATGATCTCGACTCTGGCCGGGACAGGGCGGCGAGGGTATGCGGGCGACGGTGGACCGGCGTCGCAGGCCGAGTTCGATACACCCTACGACCTGGCCTTGGCCCCCAACGGCGACCTGTACGTGGCCGATACCGCCAACAACGTCATTCGCCGGATCGATGGTGACGGGATCGTGACCACGGTGGTGGGCAACGGACTCCCCGGATTCTATGGCGATGGGCGTGACGCCGGCGGCTGCGAATTGAACCGTCCGTCCTCATTGGCGTTCGGGCCGGACGGTTCGATGTGGATCTGCGACACGTCGAACCAGCGCGTTCGACGCATCCGCAACTTCCTCTCGACCCTCCAGCCCTAGCCCTCGGTGGTATCAGGGCCGCGCCGATGGCGCTGTATCGGGGGGAGGGCCAACGGCCCGAGGTCATACCAGCCTAGGGCAACGCCCTAGGCTGTGTATGCGATACGTCGTCGTCGTGCTTCGGCGTTATTCCGCGCCGCCGCTGCGGCGCGGGCGGCGGCGGCGGCGTTTCTTCTGTGCCTCGCCCTCTTCGCCGGCCGGCGCATCGCTCCGCGGCGCCGATGCGGGCGCTGGTGCCGCCGCCGGCGGTTCGTCTCCCGGCTGCGGCAGCGGCGTATGCAGCATCTGCTGGTAGTAGTCGTCCAGCAGCATGGCGACGATGGCCAACTCGTCGTCATTGTCGGCCAGGCTGCGGGCGAGCGGCAAGAAGCGCTGCGCCCGTTCGGTGGCGAGTTTATCGCGCGCGCGCAGGCGTTGTTCGAGGAGCGCCGTCAGGCGCTCGGTGACGACGGCTTCGACGTCTTCTTCGGTAGGCAAGGGGCGCTCCTGGATGGGGATCGCGTAGCGGCGGGCGATCCGCGTGAGATTCATTTTTTCGACCAGCGTGACCAGCGACAGCGCCACGCCGGTGGCGCCGGCGCGGCCGGTGCGGCCGGCGCGGTGGACGTAGCCTTCGGGGTCTTCCGGCGGCTCGTACTGGATGACGTAGGGTAGTTCGGGGATGTCGATGCCGCGGGCCGCGACGTCGGTAGCGACGAGGAAGCGCAGGCGGCCCTGGCGGACGCGTTGCAGCACCCGTTCGCGGTCGCTCTGCGAGCGGTCGGCACTCAGTTCATCGGCGTCGTAGCCGAAACGCTGCAGCACCACCGAGACGTAGTGCACGTTCGCCTTGGTGTTGCAGAAGATGATCGCCGCCGCC
Source organism: uncultured Binatia bacterium (SeqCode) (assembly GCA_964524885.1). GTDB lineage: Bacteria > Desulfobacterota > Binatia > HRBIN30 > HRBIN30 > CALJUJ01. The sequence goes on along the minus strand of CAZGEJ010000067.1, from coordinate 5,442 downwards.
GGGTTTTCGATTTCGATGAGGCGGACCAGAGCGCGCCCCTTGTCGATGCCGCGCACGGTGTAGAACGCATGCTCGGTATCGGTGACGTGCACGTGGTCGTCGCTGAGGGTGACGAACTCCGGCTGCGGAATGAATTCGCGGGCGGTGCGCAGCACGTAGGGCGGGAAGGTCGCCGAGAACATGCAGCGGTGGATCTTGTGCTTCGGCAGGTAGCGCTGCACCTGCTTCATGTCGGGGTAGAAGCCCATCGACAGCATGCGGTCCGCCTCGTCGAAAACGAGGCTCGACATCTGGCTTAGGTCGAGGGTGCCGCGCAGCAGGTGGTCGAGCACGCGGCCGGGGGTGCCGACGACGATGTGGGCGCCGCGGCGTAGGGCCTCGAGCTGGGGGCCGTACCCGACGCCGCCGTAGACGGCGACGGCGCGCAGGCCCATGTCGCCGGCGAGGCGTTCGGATTCCTCCCAGACCTGGCGGGCGAGTTCGCGCGTCGGCACCAGGATCAGGGCTTGGGTGGTCGGCAGACGCGGGTCGAGGCGCGTCAGCATGGGAAGCAGGAAGGCACCGGTTTTGCCGCTGCCCGTGCGTGCCTGGATGATCATGTCGCGCCCGGCCAGCAAATACGGGATGGCACGGGCCTGCACCGGCATGAGCGACGACCAGCCGGCGCGGGTGGCGCCGGCGCGGCTCGCTTCCGGCAGCTGCGCGACGGTGATTTCCGGCAGGGCGTCCTGCGGTGCGATTTCGGGAAGGTCGGACGTTGCCGTCATATCAGAGTTTCCTAGGACGGCGGGGTAGGGGTGCGCAAGCCCGCCGGCGACCGAGGGGGTCGCCGGCGGGCGCGCCAGCCGGTTAGTGCGACGAGTCGGACTCGATGCGCATGCCGTAGAAAGAGCGGTAGACGAACACCACGGAGACGGCGAAGAAGATGGCCGCGAGGCCGACGCGGGTGCCGGTCGACAGCTCCTCGGCCAGCTCGACGGCGAGCAGGCCGAACAGGGTGGTGAACTTGATGATCGGGTTCATGGCCACCGACGAGGTGTCCTTGAACGGGTCGCCGACGGTGTCACCGACGACGGTGGCCTCGTGCAGCGGCGTGCCCTTGGCCTTCATCTCCACTTCGACGAGCTTCTTGGCGTTGTCCCAGGCGCCGCCGGCGTTGGCCATGAAGACGGCTTGGAACAGACCGAAGAGGGCGATCGAGATCAGGTAGCCGATGAAGAAGTACGACTCGAGGCAGGCGAAGGCGAGGGTCGAGAAGAACACCGTCAAGAAGATGTTGAACATGCCGCGCTGGGCATAGGTGGTGCAGATCTCGACGACGCGCTTGGAGTCTTCGACGTTGGCCTTGGTCTGGTTGGTGTCGAGCTTGATGTTCTGCTTGATGAACTCGACGGCGCGGTAGGCGCCGGTCGACACGGCCTGGGTGGCGGCGCCGGTGAACCAGTAGATGACCGAGCCGCCGGCGATGAGGCCGAGCAGGAACGGCGAGTGCAGCAGCGACAGCTTGTCGAGGTCGACCGTCAGGCCCTGGGTGAGCATGACGATGATCGAGAAGATCATCGTCGTCGCGCCGACGACGGCGGTGCCGATGAGCACCGGCTTGGCGGTGGCCTTGAAGGTGTTGCCGGCGCCGTCGTTCTCCTCGAGGAAGTGCTTGGCCTTCTCGAAGTTGACGGTGAAGCCGTGCTTCTTCTTGATGTCGGCTTCGACGTTGGGGACGTTTTCGATCAGCGACAATTCGTAGACGGACTGGGCGTTGTCGGTGACCGGGCCGTAGGAGTCGACGGCGATCGTCACCGGGCCCATGCCGAGGAAGCCGAAGGCGACCAAGCCGAAGGCGAAGACGGCTTCGGCCTGCATGATGCCGTCGGGGAAGAGGGTGCTGACGCCGTAGGCCGCGCCCATCAGGATGATCAGGGTGATTCCCATCCAGTAGGCGCTGAAGTTACCGGCAGTCAGACCGGCCAGGATGTTCAGCGACGCGCCACCTTCCTTCGAGGCGGTGACGACCTCGCGCACGTGGGCCGATTCCGTCGAGGTGAAGACCTTGACCACCTCGGGGATGATGGCGCCGGCCATCGTGCCGCAGGTGATGATCAGGCTGAGCTTCCACCACATCGAGGTGTCGCCGTTCAAGTCGGGGATGATGACCGCCGAGACGATGAAGGTGATGATGACGGAGACGATCGAGGTCAGCCACACCAGCTTGGTCAGCGGCGCCTCGAAGTTCATCTTGTCGGCATTGAGGTACTGGCCGCGGGCCATCGACTCGTTGAGGAAGTACGAGCCGACGCTGGCGAAGATCATCATGATGCGCATGACGAACAGCCACACTAGCAGCTGCACCTGCACCGTCGGGTTCGGCACGGCGAGCAGGATGAACGAGATCAGCGCCACGCCGGTGACGCCGTAGGTCTCGAAACCGTCGGCCGTCGGGCCGACCGAGTCGCCGGCGTTGTCGCCGGTGCAGTCGGCAATGACGCCCGGGTTACGCGCGTCGTCTTCCTTGATGCCGAAGACGATCTTCATGAGGTCGGAGCCGATGTCGGCGATCTTGGTGAAGATGCCGCCGGCGATGCGCAGGGCCGAGGCGCCGAGCGACTCACCGATGGCGAAGCCGATGAAGCACGGGCCGGCGAAGTCGCCCGGCACGTACAGCAGGATCAGCAGCATCAGCAGCAGCTCGACCGAGATCAGCATGGTGCCGATCGCCATGCCCGCTTGCAGCGGAATGGCGTAGGTCGGGAAGGGCTTGCCCTCGAGGCTGGCGAAGGCGGTGCGCGAGTTGGCGAAGGTGTTGACGCGGATGCCGAACCAGGCGACCGCGTAGCTGCCGCCGATGCCGACGAGGCTGGCGACGAGGATGACGATGACCTTGATCGGCTCCATGTGCCGCAGCCAGCCGAAGTAGATCACCATGATCACGCCGATGAAGGCCTCGAGGATCAGGATGAAGCGGCCCTGCGTGATCAGGTACGTCTTGCAGGTCTCGTAGATGAGTTCCGAGATCTCCAACATCGAAGCGTGCACCGGCAGGTCGCGCAGGCGCTGGTACATGATCGCGCCGAACGCCAGGCCCGCGATACACACGAGAACGCCAAGGCTGAGCAGCGTGTGTCCGCTCATCCCAAGAAAATCGACCGTTCGCAGGTCGGGCAGCACCAGGTCGACCTCGCTTGCGAACGCCGTACCGGCGCTCAACAGCGTGGCCAAGAGCACCAACGCAATCCTCATCATGAATGTACCCTTTCTCCCCAAAAAAATCCGTCAACTCCTTTCAAGTTCCGCGTCCGGTTGCAAGTCCCGCCCGCAGGCGCCCCACGCTTTCTCGACCACCAAGTCGCCGGAGCCGTGTTTTCGTTGGACAAATCCCCCGTTCCTGCGCCACAACCGTCGGGTTGCCGGAGTATCCCCATATGCCCGTTCTTTCCTGTATGCCGTTTTCTTGGCGTAGCGCCGCCCTCGCTCTCGCTGTCGTCGCCCTGCTCGTCGGCACGGCCACCAGCGAACGCGACGCCGACGCGGCCGTCGCCGCCACCTGCGGTAACGCCGTCGTCGATGCCGGCGAATCGTGCGACGACGGCAACCTGCTCGACGGAGATTGTTGCTCCGCCACCTGCCGCGTCGAAGAAAGCCGCTACGGCAACCGCCGCACGACCGAGTGTCTCGGCGTCGGTGGCCTCAACGTCTGTGAGGACGCCGCCGACAACGACGACGACGGCTTGACCGACGCGCGCGACCCGGAGTGCGCCACCCTCCACCGTTTCCAACGCTTCGTCTTCGTCGGCACCGACCCCAAGAACAGCGTCCGCCTCGGCAGCGACTCCGACGTCGACCAGCAGCCGGTCGCCGGCCTCACCCAGCCGGGCTTCCCGCTCGATGGCGTGTGCAACCTGTCCGGCGTCTGCGAATGCCCGCCCAGCCTGGGCGATACACCGCAACCCCGTCTCGATTGCCAAGCCATCGGTCGCACCTGCGTCGACGACTCCGACTGCGCCATCTTCCCCTATCCGCGCGGCCTCGACGGCGCAGGTCTATGCGGCCCGCACGTCTGGCTGCGCCGCGAAAGCCTCGCCGCCGGTCCGATCGTCGTGCTCGACAAGCTGCAACTCGGCCGCGGCTTCGCCGCCAACCGCAGCCTGCAGAACGTCTCCGCCTTCTTCTCCGACGGCACCCACGTCGATCGCATCCAAGGGGAGGCCCCCTGGGTCGGACCCGGCCTGTGCACGCCCGACCTGACCACCTCCTGCTTCTCCGACGCCGACTGCGCCGCCGGCGAGATCTGCTCCGAGCGGCTGCGCTACGACGACCCCGACAATCCCTACGTCCATCGCGCCGGCGCCGACCCCACCGGGACCGTCGACCAATGCCAATCCCTCGTCTCGGATTGGCTCTACGAGGACATCGCCGCCATCGAGGCCATTCCCAGCCTGACCGCCAGCGAAAGCGACGGCCGGAGCCGCAAGGAAGGTCGCCTCATGATCAAGTCGAAGGAGGGCCCGACGCGGCTGTCCTTCGGCGCCGGTACGCACGTCGTCGCCTTCGACTCCGTCGCCCTCGGCACCGAGGCCGAACTCGTCTTCGAGGGCCAAGACGACACCGTCCTGCTCATCCACATCCGCGAGAAGCTCTTCGTCGGCATCGGCGGCAAGATCGTCCTCACCGACAACGGCACGGGCAAGGGCCAACTGCGCCCCTGGAACGTGCTGTGGATCCTCGACGGCCCCAAGGGCAACGCGTCGATGAACCGCGACACGCACCTCGCCGGCACCTTCCTCTTCCGCGAGCGCAAGCAGTGGCGCACCGGCACGGGCCTACACCTGGACGGCGCCGCCATGGGCCGGCGCGTGAAAGTGCGTGGCAGCGCCCACGTGCATCACGTGCCCTTTACCGCGTTGCTCCCCACCGACCTCGAGGTAACCCTCGCCGGTAGCCCGAACCCCGTCGGCAAGGGGTTGCCGATCACCTACGATCTCGCCGTCACCAACCGCGGTCCATCGTGGGCCCCAGGCGTCGTCGTCACCGTCGACCTACCCGACAACGTCACTTACGAAACCGGCAACGCCAGTCAGGGAAGCTGCGTCCCCGACGCCAACGGCGACGCTCAGTGCCACCTCGGCACCCTGGCGCGCGACGCCGCGGCCAACCTCGTCGTCACCGCTCTCGTCGATTCCGACACCGACGACCCCGTGCACGCCCAAGCCTTCGTCGCCGCCAACGTCGAGGAGTGGCAGCTCGCCGACAACTCCGCCGCCGCCACCAATCAGATCTACGTCGCGCCGCCGACCGACACGCCGACGGTCACGCCGACCCCGACCATCACCTTGACGCCGAGCTCGACGCCGACGGTCACCGATACGCCGACCGAGACGCCGACGCCGACCGAGACGCCGACGCAGACGCCGACCCGCACCGCGACCTCGACGCCCACCGCGACCGCGA
>CAZGEJ010000066.1:0-23701 GCA_964524885.1 uncultured Binatia bacterium (SeqCode) | reverse complement strand
GTCGGTGGTCGCCGAGCCGACTTCGCCGATCGCCGGGCGCGACCCGGCCGAGATTCTCGCGGCCCTCGAGCCGCGTCGTGGTCCGGAGCGGCTGATCGATTTCGCCTTGCGCACGGGTCCGTATGGCGACGCCTTCGGCACACGACCCGACGGGTTGAGTTTGGCGCGTCTGGAAGCGGAGCCGCACGGGATCGACCTGGGGCCTCTCGCACCGCGCCTGCCCGAGGCGCTGCGGACACCGTCGGGCAAGGTCGAGTTGGCGCCCGACTTCATCGTCGCCGATCTGCCGCGTGCCGAGGCGGCTCTGTCGCGAACCCCGGCGGCCGAGTCGTTGTCTCTCATCGGGCGGCGCCATCTGCGGTCGAACAACTCGTGGATGCACAACCTGCCGCGACTGGCCGGCGGCCGGCCGCGCTGTACCCTGTTGATGCATCCGAGCGACGCCGCGGCGCGTGGCCTGGCCGATGGTGCGTTGGCAAGCGTGCGCTCGCGCGCCGGGTCCGTCGAAGTCGCCGTCGAATGCAGCGACGAGATCATGCCCGGCGTCGTCAGCCTGCCGCACGGCTGGGGCCACGGACTCGACGGCACGCGGATGAGCGTCGCCGCGCGTCAGCCCGGAGTGAACAGCAACGAACTAGCGGATGAACTCGCCCTCGACGGACTCTCGGGCAACGCCGTGCTCAACGGCATCCCGGTGACGGTCGAAGCCTGTCCGAGCGCCACGTCGCACTGACCCGAATTCTCAGCCTCACGAGGAACCCTTTCATGCAGCCGATTCGCTCGCTTTCCGTCGACGAAATCCAACTGTCCGACCCGTTGTTCTGGGCGCGTCCACTGGCGGAGCGCGAAGGCGCATTCGCCACGCTGCGCGCCGAGCGGCCGATCTCGTTCCACGAGGAGCCGTATTTCGAAGGGCTGCCGTTCCCGAAGGGCCCGGGCTACTGGGCGCTGACGAAGTACGCCGACATTCTCGAAGTGAGCCGCAATCCTGGATTGTTTTGTTCGGGGCAGGGTTCGAACATCGCCGACCTGCCGCAGGACTTCAGCGAGTTTTTCGGCTCGATGATCAACATGGACGACCCGCGTCACGCGCGTTTGCGACGCATCGTCTCGCGCGGCTTCACGCCGCGCATGGTGGCCCGCGTCGACGAGCAGGTGGTGATCGCGGCGCGGCAGATCGTCGACGACGTCATCGAGCGCGGCAGCTGCGACTTCGTCCAGGAGGTCGCCGCCGCCCTGCCGCTCAAGATCATCTGCGACATGATGGGGATTCCGGACAGCGAGTACCGCTTCATCTACGATCGCACCAACATCATTCTCGGTGCCGGCGATCCGGACTATGTCGCCAACCCGCTCGAGATCGTGCCCGCGTTGCTGCAAGCCGGCTTCGAGTTGTCGCAGTTGGTGCAAGAACTCGGGCGCAAGCGCGCCGCCGAGCCGACCGACGACCTCACCTCGGCGCTGATCAATGCCGAAATCGACGGTGAGCGGCTGACCGATGCGGAGCTGGGTTCGTTCTTCGTCCTGCTGGTGGTCGCCGGCAACGAAACGACGCGCAACGCCATCAGCCATGGACTCCAATTGCTCACCGATTACCCCGAACAGCGGGCGATCTGGCAGAACGACTTCGATGCGGTGGCGCCGACCGCCGTGGAGGAGATCGTGCGCTGGGCGACGCCGGTGATCCACTTCCGCCGTACGGCGACACGCGACACCGAGCTGCGGGGACAGCCGATCCGCGCCGGGGAGAAGGTCGTGCTGTGGTACTGCTCGGGCAACCGCGACGAGGAGGTCTTCGACGATCCGTTCCGTTTCGACGTGCGCCGCACGCCGAACGAACACGTCGGCTTCGGCGGGCCTGGACCGCATTTTTGTCTCGGCGCGCATCTGGCGCGGCGCGAGATCACGGCCATGTTCCGCGAGTTGTTCGCCCGCGTACCCGACATCCACGTTTCGGGCGAGGCGAACAAGCTGCAATCGTTCTTCATCCACGGCATCAAGCGGCTGCCGTGCGAGTTCACACCGGGGCGGCGGAGCTAGGCAGTCGCCCGCGGGTCGTGGCTGCGCCGCGCCAGCACCCAGGTGTCGCTCACGGCCAACGTCGCGTGCGGCGTTCCCGGGGCCAAGGTCAATTCCGGCGACGCCGGCGTGAGGTCGTGCTGCGACGCACCGACTTGCACCAAGAGTCGGCCGCGCACGACACGCAGGTGTTGCGAAAAGTCGTGCCGATGCTCGGCCTCGCGATGTCCGGCCGGTTTGAACACCAGCAGGACGTCGTCGGCGAGAGTGTGGATGGCATGCCTTGCCATGCCTCTGGCCGATACAACGAAACGAGGAGAAGGCTCAATGAGTACACGCCCGGCGCCCTTGGCAGGGATTCGCGTCATCGATAGCTCGCTGCTCGGTCCCGGCGCGGCCGCCATGCACTTGGCGGATCTCGGAGCCGAGGTCATCAAGATCGAGTCTCCCGGCGGCGACTACGTGCGCAAGATGGCGTTCCCCATCATCGACGGCATCTCGCTGCTGCACTGGCACATCAACCGGGGCAAGAAGAGCGTCGTGCTCGACCTGTGCCAGCCCGCCGGAGTGGAGACGTATCTGGATCTGGTGCGGCAAGCGGACGTCGTCGTCGAGGCGATGCGTCCGGGCGCTCTCGATCGGCGCGGCTTGACCTACGCGCGCCTTCGCGAAACCAACCCGCGCATCGTCTACTGTCACGTCAGCGGCTACGGCCTGAGCGGACCGTATCGCGATCTGCCGAGCCATGGATACGCCTACGACTCGTGGGCCGGAGTGGCGCGGCCTACGTTCGACGCGCAGGGTCGGCCCCACATCCCGGCATATACGACGATCGGCATTCACGCCGGGCCGCTCTATGCGGCGCTCGGCATCGTCGCTGCGGTGTTGCGGGCGCGCAGCACGGGCGAGGGGTGCGAGTTGGAGGTAGCCCAAAGCGAGGCAGCGGCGTCCTTCAATTGGAACGGCATCGAGGGCAACAAGGCGCACGAACGGCCGGAGGACGAAGTCACGGGCAATGACGGCGACGGTAAGCCCGGCCCACGCCGGCCGATGGGTGAGGCGACGATGCAGGAGGCGGTGCGCTATCAGTTCTATCGTTCGAGCGACGGCTTCGTGCTGTTCATGGCGTCGGAACAGGTGTTCTGGCGCAATTTCTGCGTCGCGGTCGGTCGTCCGGATCTGTTCGAGAAGTATCCAGGGTCGCGTGTCGCCGAACACGCGCGCGGCAACGAAGAGCTGCGGGCGGAGCTGACGGCGATCTTCGCGACCAAGACGACGCGCCAGTGGATCGAGTTCAGCCTGGAGGCCGATACGCCGATCGCGCCGGTGAACGACACTCGTTCGATCGCCGAGGATCCGCAGTTTCAGGCACGCCTGTCGTGGTTGCCGCACGAACGCCACGGCACCGATCTGCTGCCGTCGCCGATTCGCTGGATGGGCGAGGAGCGCGAAGCGCCGAGCCGCGCCCCGGTGGTTCCGGGATGCGATACCGACAGCGTCTTGCGCGAGGTGCTCGGCTACGACGACGCAAGGGTCGCCCGTTTGCGCCAAGCCGGCGTGTTGGGCGCGGGCTGAGCGCCTGGCGCCGCTCAGTGCAGCATCTGCTCCTTCGGCGCATAAAAGCCGTTGTGGAGGGTGCCGAACAGATCCTTCACTTGGGGGTGGCGAATCGGCTTGCCCGAGTCGTCGGGCACGAGATTCTGCTCCGAGACGTAGGCGACGTACGTCGTCGACTCGTTCTCCGCCAGGAGGTGGTAGTAGGGTTGGTCTTTGCGCGGCCGCCGATCCTCCGGAATCGACAACCACCACTCTTCGGTGTTGGCGAAGGTCGGGTCGACGTCGAAAATGACGCCGCGGAAGGGGTACAGGCGGTGACGTACGACCTGGCCGATGCGGAACTTGGCATCGCGGCGCATGGCGGACGGCGGCGTTTCGTCTTGGGTCATCGGGGCTGCACCGGGCGGGGAGCGCCAAAGGAGCCGTGCATGTGCGCGGTCCAGGTGGTCAAGATCGGCGTGCTCGGCAGGCCGAGGCGGCGCAATTCGTCGGCGAGCGGGTGGTCGCCCAGCTCGAGGCGCACGCTGCCCGGATCGCCGAAGGTCGTGGCACCGCCTTGCACGAACGGAGTCGCCGCCGGACCGCTCGGGAGGTAGGTGTAGGTCGTCATCGGCAGGTCGCCGGTATCGACAGCGTCGCCGCCGGTCGGCACGCACAGGCGAAAGACGAGCTTTCCGCCCATCGTCAGGCGGCCCTCGACTGCTTCGCCTTGGCGGACGATGTCGACGCTTTCGACGGTCTTGGGGAAGCCCCAGATGTCGCGGCCGGCGACGCAAGTGAACTCCTGGTTCACCGGCAGCTTGTAGATGAAGGTTCCTTCGTCGGCGTCGGCGTTGCCGCGCGGGCGCACGAAGAAGACGATCATCGCTTCGTTGTAGTCGCCAAGGTCGTTGTCGCGATAGTCTACGAAACCGAGCACCACCTGGGCGAGACCCGGCGCCGCCTCGACGACCCTGAAAGCGTCGCCCGGCAACAGGGCTTGGGCGGACTCCTGGGCGACGAGGAACACCGCCGTCGCCGATGAGGCGTCGCGCACCTGCGCCGGGAGTTGGACCTCGCGTCCGAGAATCGAGTAGCGCGGCGCGAGCGCTGCGGGGGCTGACGGCATCAACACGGCTCCTTGCTGCAGGCGACTGTCGACGGGCAATACGCCAAAGCGCACGACCCGATCAAGGGGGCATGCGCCAGTCTTGCGTCGTGTACTCGGGGCGCAGTACTGCGTCGGTATGCCCACGTGGGAGAATGCCGATGCCGCCTGAACCATGGACCGAGAACAACGACCGGCTGGCCATCGATGCGCTGCTGACGCGTTACGCCGAAGCCGTCGATGAAAAAGACTGGGAGACGTACCGTAGCTGTTTCACCGCGGACGCTCTCATCGACTACACCTCCGCCGGCGGCATTCGTGGCGGACTGGAGGAAGTCGTCGCCTGGTTGGCACAGGTGATGCCGTACTTCTCGATGACCCAGCATCTAGTGACGAATCGTCGTATCGAGATCGATGGTGACGAGGCACGGGCGCATTCGTACTTCTTCAATCCGTTGGCGGTGACGGCCGCGGATGGGACCCAAACGTTGTACTTCGACGGCGGCACCTACAGCGATCGACTGCGGCGAACGCCGGACGGCTGGCGCATCTACGAGCGCGTGGAGCGATCCGCGTACACCACGCGCAACGCGGCCTTGGGCGCACCGCGGCGCGGCTGAGAGGCGGATTCAATCGCCGGCGCGCAACCGCGCGACCACGGCGGCGACCGCTTCGGCACGTCGGCGAGAGCGTGCTTCCGCCCGCGCCTGCCGTGCGCGTGCCGAAGGGCCTGGCGTCGTCGCCGTGTTTTGCAGGACGCGCGCCAGGTAGGTTCCGGTCGGCGCCACCAGGGGGGGCGACCAGGCGCCGACGGGGAGGGCCAGGATGGCGTCGGCGGCGTGCGGGCCCAACTGGCGCGCCAAGGTATCGCGGCCGAGCCAACCGTCGATCGCCTCGACGAGCGCCAGCGTCCCCTCGACCTTGGCGGGATCGGAGCGCCGTTGCAGCTGCCGTGCCGCCGCCGCAGCGTGCGCCGGCTCGGCGAAGCGCAGCAGCTCGAGGCGGACGAAAACGACGGGCGATCCTTCAGGCACGTCGCCGTCGCGTACCCAATCCTCGCGGTCGACGGCGGCTTCGATCGCGTGGCGCAGGCGTTGGGCCAGACGAGCCCTGACCACGGGGTCGCGCAGCAGCCACGCATCCTCGATGGAGTCGGGCAGCGCCAGTTGTTCGGTGGGATCGAGAAAGGACCGATTGCGCGCCAAGCGGTCGGCGATGACGACATCGTTGCGGTGCAGGCCCCGGCGTAGCGCCTCGCGCGCCAGGAGCATCTCGGCCGAATCCGAAGCTGCTGCCGTCGCGCGTGGCGGGGCTGACGGGCGGTCCGTCAGAGCGAGACGCACGAGGAAAAGGGTGAGGCCGGCGGCCGCGAAGCGGGCGAGTGGACGGAGTCGAGGATGCGCCACGTTGGGCCGGTCGGCGACGTCACGTGCGCCGCTCAGGGTTCTTCGTGCGTTTCGATGTCGAGTGGCGCGTGCAAGTGGTCCTTGGTCACGGGCACTTTCAACACGCGCCGGAAACACCACACGGTCCAGGCGACGATCGAACCGACGGAGGCCGACATCAGAATCCAACCGGCGAGAGTCATCGTTCGCTCCTCATCCCAGGCTCACGATCGCGGCACGACGTCGAAGCGGCGCTCGGCTTCCCAACGGCGGAAGGCGAGGCGCACGGCGAGCAGCAGCAACACGAAGAGCATCACCATGTACGTCATGGTCAGCGCCGCGGCCGGCTCGGCGGCGACGGCGCGCAGCTTGTCGGCGAAGTTCTGGTAGGCGAAGGCGCCCAGGATCAGGATCAGGTAGGCGGGGCAAATCCAGCGAATGACGAAGGCGAAAAACGCCGGGACCTGCAAGTCACTGCCGCGATTGGTTTCGGCAATACCGCGTTCGGCGCCGAGGACCCAGCCGAACAGCAGCACCTCGAACAGAGCGAGCACGATCAAGGAGGCGCTGCCGATCCAGAAGTCCATGACGTCGAGGGCGACGGTGTCGCGCGTGAAGTAGACGACCAAGAGGGTGCCGGTGCCGGTGATCATGCCGAGCAAGGCCATCGAGGCGCGGCGGCCGAGCTGGAAGCCTTCTTCGAGGAAGGCGATCGCCGGCTGCAACATCGAGATCGAGCTGGTGATGGCCGCGAGAAAGAGCAGGCCGAACCAGAGGAAGCCGAAGAAATGGCCGAAGGGCAGGTATTCGAATACCGCGGGCACGGCGTGGAAGCCGAGACCGATGCTCGACCCGGCCACGGCGGCGAGCGGCGCGGCGCCGAGAAAGATGAAGGCCGCCGGGATCGTGATCAGGCCGCCGAGGCAGACTTCACAGAATTCGTTGGTGGCGCTGGCGGTCAGTCCGGACAGGGCGACGTCGTCCTTCGGCTTCAAGTACGAGGCGTACGTCATGATGATGCCGAAGCCGACGGAGAGGGTGAAGAAGATCTGCCCGGCCGCCTCCAGCCATACCTGCGGGTCCCACAACGCCGAGAAGGTCCCGCCATCGCCGACGGGCTTGGGGTTCCACATGAAGCCGAGCCCGTTGATGACGTTTTGCTCGGGTAGGTCCGGGTTGGGCGTGCCGAGGGTCAGTACGCGCACGAGAATGATCAAGGCGGCGATGATCAGAGCCGGCATGGCGATGCGGCAGAAGGCCTCGATGCCGGCCTGCAGACCGCGGTAGATGAGGATGAAGTTGGCGACGAAGCAGAACAGCAAGGATGCGAGCGCAGGCGAGAACGACGCGAACAACGCGCCATCGGCGCCGGCGCCGATGAACTCGTTGAAGTAGTTGGCGAAATAGCCCGCGTACGTGCTGGGGTCGGCGCCCGGTTCGAAGGCGCCGACGAGGTACGAAACGGCGTAGCCGAGGCACCAGGCCTCGATGAACACGTAGTAGGTGTAGATGACGATCGGAATCAGCACGGCGAAGGCGCCGAAAACCTGCGACGCCGTCGAACGCCAGATGACGCCGAAGAGCCCAGGCGCCGAGTTGAAGCCGTAGCGGCCACCGTGACGCCCGAGGGTCCATTCGACCCAACAGATCGGAATGCCGAGCAGCAGCAGCGACACGAAATACGGGATCATGAAGGCGCCGCCGCCGTAGAGCGCGGCGCGACCCGGGAAGCGGAGAAAGTTGCCGAGCCCGACCGCCGATCCGGCCACCGCGAGGATGACGCCGATCTTGGTGGCCCAGGCTTCAGTTTGCTGTTGCTTCGGCATCGTTCGCCCCCCGCTCGGATTGGCGGCGAACCATAGCAAAACGACGCCCGCCTACAACCGCGGCGGTCCGGCGGCGGCGGCGGACTCGCGGTGGCGCCGCGCCACTTCGGCGGCGCGGGTCTGAGAGGCGGCACACAGCATCGTATCGAAACGCCAGCGTTCGAGGATGGCGAGCAACGCCTTGCGGCGCGCCGGCTCGGGGCCGTGCTCGAGTTCCAAGTCGATGCGGTCGATGCTGTCGCGGATGTCGAGACCGCGGGCACGGCTGGGGCGAGGGCGGCGGACGGCGGCCTGGATCATGTCGAATCTCCCTTGCGCGTCGCTTCCGGACACCGGCAACCGAGCGGCCGGGAGGCGAAGCACGGCCGCCCGCTCACCGGGCCGGAGGAGTACGCGATGCGATCCGATGCAGGTGCAAGCGCGGTGCCATGCCGCGCCGCGTCATGCGCCATGCCTTGGTGGCGTGCGCCGTCGCGCCCTTGCAAAGCCGAGTGCCGCCGCCGTGTGCGGCTGTGCAAGTGGTTTAGGCAACCTGCGTGCGCAGCGTCCGGAGACGACCGGGCGCGTGGCTCGTTCGTCTCCGGGCGTCGGGCGTTGAATCAGGAGAAGGAGAAGAGTGGGCAGGGAGTGAATCGAACACTCGACACAAGGATTTTCAGTCCTTTGCTCTACCGACTGAGCTACCTGCCCTCAGGTCGGTCGCCGTAGCGACGTGGGACCGCCTCTTAACAGCTGACGCGCAGCGCGGCAAGGGTGCGAGCGTCGATTTCCGAAAGTCGCGCCGCATCGGCGAAATCGTGCTTGACGACCCCGCCGTCAGACTCATAAGGTCCTACGAGCCCGTACATGATTCTGCCGTCAGGAGCTCCCATGCTGATTCGCCTCGTCGCCGTCGGTCTCGCGCTCGGCGCTTTGGTCGCCCAACCCGCCCGTGCCCAACGCGCGCCGCTGTTGTGCCACTCAGCCAAGGCGACGTTGTACGCTCCGCAGTACAACGGCGCGGGCACGGTATGGCTCGACGATACGGCCGGCGTGGCGGACGTCGCTGCCGACCCGAACGAGGTTCCCGGTGGGCCGTCGAGCGTGGCGGTGCGGAAAGTGCGCGACCTCTGCCTGCCGGCGGGTGTCGATGGCAGGAGCCCCGTCGACGCGGAGTCCCACTGGGTCCTCTACGACACCAAGGGGCTCAAGAGGGTCTGCGCCAACGATCCGGCGCTCGCCTGCGACAGCGATGCCGCTTGCGCCGGGGTCGGCGGCGCGTGTGTCGATGCGGCCAAGTTCGACAAGAAAGACCCGCGCAATCTGTCGGTGCGCGTCGTCGACGCCTACAACGATACGCGACTGAACCTCGGCAAGGAGGTCGCCTTGTTGGCGCCGGCGTCGTTCGACCCTTCGGCACCCCAAGGAGCGCCGCCGTCCGACCAGCATTACAAGTGTTACGCCGTGAAGCAGGGCAAGGCGGCGTGTGCCGGCGGTGAAAACGCCGGCGAGAGCTGCAGGAGCGCCGGTGACTGTCCACTCAGCACCTGCGTGCCGATCGCCGGCTTCCCGAAGGCGACGCACCCCGAAGGGCTGTTCACCAGCCTCGAAACCTACTTCACCGACGTCCTCGACGTCGGCGACCCCGAGCGGCCTTTTGCCCTCGGCAAGTTGGCCTACTACTGCCAGGCGAGCGACGTCCAGTTGGCGGGCGAAGCCGCGGTGCCTTCTTCAGCCCCGGCCGCGGGCTTGTTGTGTTACACGGCCAAGCCGCAAAAGTTCGCCTGTCATCTCGGCGACAACGACAATCAGCCGTGCAGCAGCGACAGCGACTGCGGCACCGGCCTCGGGGTGAGCTGCCGCTTCGAATCCAAGTTCGACAGCAAGGACAGCCGCACGCGGGGGATGTTCGTCGGTGATACGTTCTTCGACCACGAACTCGACGTGCGCAAGGAAGACCTCTTCTGCACCCCCGCCTGCAAAGAGCCGCCGGCGGCGCCGGCCTTCGGCGAGAACGTCCTGCGCGTCAACGACCTGCAACTCGCCACTTCCGGCCACGCGTTTTTCCCCCTTGCCAGCATCGCGAACGGTGCGATCGACGATCAAGTCGGCAGCGGCAGCATCAACCTTCTTCTCGAGCTGGACAGCTTCGGCGACGGCTCGATGTCGGTCAACGGCTACGTCGGCAGCCTCGATCCATCGAATCCCGGTTGCGCCGTCGGCAATCCGGCGGCGTTCTGCAGCTACCTGGTCGACGCCGACAGTTTCGACCCGAACTCGTTGCGCATCGATACCAGCTGCGGCGAACACGCGCTCATTCATCTACCCGTCCGCATCAGTGGTACCGATACGCTCGGCCCCGCCGCGGTCGTGGGCGAGGGTACCGGCAGCTTCGATTTTTCGTTCCCGTTCACGTCGACGGTGACGATCGCTCTGTCGGTCACCCAGGTCCAAATCGCCGGCAATCTGACGCACTCCGGCGGCAAGTTCACCGCGCTCAACGGCGGTCAGCTCTCCGGCGCCGTGGTGCACCGGCAGTTCAAGCAGACCGTCAACGAGCTGCCGCAGGGACTTTGCCAGGGCGGCGGGAACAACAACGAGCCCTGCGCTTTGTCGGATAGCCTCTGTACCGGCGGTGGCGTCTGCAGCCCCAACAACGGCAGGTGTTTGGGGGGGAGCAACGATGGCACGCAGTGCGGCTCGGACGCCAGTTGCCCGGATCCGCGCGGGGGCAACCCGTCGGATGCGTGCAACGAAACCTACATCGGCGGCTTCACGCCGGCCCAGGTGGCCGGCTTGATCGACCAGGTGCCGCGCGACCTGGATCTCGACGGCCTGAAGACCTGTGAGGGGGCGACGAACGACGGCAGGGTCTGTACGTCGATCAGCGATTGTCCGGATCAAGAAGGCAGCCTCGGCGCCACCTGTGATCAGTTCGAATCCTCATCGATCTTATTCGAGTTGAGCGCCATCGACGCGGCCATTAGCGGCGTGGCGCCGTGAGGGAGGAACGAAGTTTCGCGGCAGCCAGCAAAGATTGTTGACGACCACGACGTTCCTCTTCTAATGTACCATACACAGCGTTCAGAAGTCTCCGCTCACGCGGGGTAGGGAAAAAGAGTAGAAGGAGGCGACAGTGAAGAGCATTCGCATTGCGATGTTGGGTCTCGCCTGTGCGGCGTTCGCCATGCCGGCGTTCGCCCAGCGGGACAGCTACATGTGCTACAAGAGCAAGGTCGTATCGACGAACTTCGCCGGTGGCACCCTGTTCTTGGACGACATCTTGACGGGCGACAACCCGCAAGAACTCGATGCCCTCAGCGGACTCGCGGGCGTCGAGGGCTCGTATGCCGCGGGCAAGGCCAAGGAATTGTGCGTCCCGACGGACGTCAACGGAGCCGGTATCGCGGATGCCAGCACCGGCTACCTGACCTACTCGGTCAAGCGTGCCGGCGACGGTGTCTGCACCAACGACATCGCCATTCCGTGTGACGAGGACGGTGACTGCATCGGCGGTACCTGTACCATCAGCGACGCGTTCGACAAGAAGTCCAGCGACGCCCTCAGCATCGCGGTGGCCGACGGATTCGTCACCCTGCCGGTCGACTTCGGCAAGGAGCTGACGGTCATGGTCCCGTCGAGCGTCGATCCGGTCTCGTTCCAGCCTCCGCCCAGCGACAAGGAAGCCTACAAGTGCTACTCGGTGAAGGCGACCAAGGCGAGCTGCGTCGGCGGCAACAACGACGGCGAAAGCTGCAAAGACAATTCGACCTGCAGCGCCGGCGGCGGTGTTTGCACCGCGAACGCCAAGTTCCCCAAGCAGACTCATCCGAGCGGTCTTTCGGCCAGCATCGAGGACTCGATCGGCGACAACGCCGACCCGTCGCATCCGGAGCGCACGCTGTCGCTTTCCAAGCTGAAGACCTTTTGCCAGGCGGTCGATACCAAGGAAGTCGGTGCAGCGGTCGAAGGCCGCAATGCGGAACAGGCCGGCTTGCTCTGTTACGCCGGTAAGGCCGCCAAGGCCGCCTGCGAGGGCGGTGCGAACGATGGTGCCGTTTGTAAGTCGGATACCGACTGCACGGGTGGTATCTGCCGCGCCGAACCGAAGAGCACCGGCGGCCTCGGTCTGAAGGTGGCCAACGAACTCGGTAACTCCACCGTCGATGCAGCCAAGGACGCCGTCCTCTGCGTCCAGGCCTGCCGCAACTACGAGCCCGGCAACTTCACCGACTTCGTGGCGCACGTGTCGCATCTCTCCATCGGTGCCACCAGCGATCCGAACAGCCCTCTCTTCGGGCTGCCACGCGGTGTCGACGTCGACAACAACCCCCTCACGTCGGCGCCGTTCGACCAAACCGACGGCATCGACAATGGCTTGGGCGTGGCCCTCATCCAGGGCTTGCTCAACCCGCTGCTGCAGGACGAGCTCGACGCGGGCGGCTTCAGCCTCCTCTTCCAGGCGAGCCAGTTCGCCAACGGCGCGGTGACGATCTCCGGCTTCTCGGCCCCCTTGGCCGACAATCCTGGCTGCAGCGGTGGAGACCCGAACTCGCCGCCGCTCGACCCGGCCAATCCTGCCGATCCCTGCACCTATGACCTTACCGGTCTGGGTTCGACCTGCGTCGCCGCCTCGTCCAACATCCAGATCGGTGTCACGATCAGCGGCTTCACTTCCGGCGTCGCGGGAACCGCTTCTGCAGCAGGTGGTGGACCGGGCAACAGCTTCACCCTGCCTCTCGATTTCGGTGGTCAATCGTTCGAAATCACGGCGCAGAACGTCAAGGTCGACGCCGACATCACCCATGATGGCGCGGACCTGCAGGTCATCAAGGGTGTCCTCGGCGGCGCCGTCGACAAGCAGGCCCTGGTCGACGCGATCTCCGCGCTGCCCAACGCCTGTGTTGGTGGTGCGAACGACGGTCTAGCCTGCACCACGAACGCCAATTGTCCGGGTGGCACCTGCGCGCTCAGCGAGGACATTCCGTTCACGTCGGCCGGCTTGGCCTCGACCATCAGCAGCGGCTTCCCGGGCGACATCAACCTCAATGGGAACGCCGATCCGGCTGACCCGAACAACCCGAACGAAGCCCTGTCGATCGGACTCGGCTTCCAGGCGACCTCGGCGAATTATCGCTGATCGTTGGTGCGCGAGGCCTAGGTGGCCCGTTCGAGCGCCTAGTGCCGGTACCAGACCAGGGGGGCCGCGGAGGTTTTCTCCGCGGCCCCCTTCGTTTGAGAGGTTTGGATTGACGTGAACTCCCCGGCGTGCGAAGCCGGAAGCACTTGTACATTGGTCCGGAGGTATAGGGCATGAGGAGAGGCTTTTCCGCGTGGGCGTTGGCATCGGCCGTGGCCGCGATGTCGGTGAGCGTACCGCTCGCGGCGCAGGCTCGACAGGCGTTTCGCGTTTCTTCGCTCAAGATCGTCGATCCGCAGATCTTCGTCGACGTGTTTGGGACTGGCGGGTGCAACAACATCACCAATCCGCCGGGACTGCTCAACATCAGCGTCAACGGCTTGGTGCAGGACTTCATCGACGAATGCGAACCGGTGACCGCCGGGGTTGCCGAGCCGTGTAGCCAGGACTTCAACCTGCTGGCGATCTTCGACCCTCTCGATCAACAAGCGGCTGCCGGCGCTCCGCTGACGCCTTGCACCGATGGTGGTCCGCCTTGCAGCCTCTCGATCGGACTCGACAGCGAGTGTATCCGCAACGGGGACAGCGTCAGCTGCAGTGGCGACCTCGAGAACGCGGTAAGCACCACCTACTCGACCGGAGGGGCGGGAACTGTCTGCCTCGACGCGTACGCCGGCACCTCTGGCCCGAACAATACCGGCAACTACAACCCCGGTATCGTTCCTACGGATGGTCCCTGCGCCGTTTCGAACACGGTTGATCTGACGCTCGAATTGGGGACCGACCTGGTCATCACGATTCCGCTGCAGGACCTGCAGCTTGCCGGGCAATTCGTCGAGGATCCGGCGACGGGTCTCACCAAGGGCCTGGCCCGTGGGTTTCTCAGTGAGACCGCGGCCGACAACATCACCATCGACGTGACGGATCCGATTCAGCTCTCGATCATCCTGAGCGAGGTACTTCCCGGCGGCACCAACAGCTGCGCGCCACGCGGGCGCCTCGATAACACGCAGGACGACCGCGATCGCAATCCTCCCAACGATCCCAATGGCGAGCGTGGATGGTGGTTCTATTTGTCTCTCGAGGCTGAGGCCGTCGATGTGCCCGAACCGCCGACGCCGACCCCGACCGCGACGCCGGACGCCCCGACGCCGACGCCGACGCCGTTCATTCCGGAATGTGCCGGTGATTGTAACGAGAACGGCTCGGTCACCATCGGCGAGCTCCAGAAGGCGATCAACGTCTTCCTCGGACTGCAGCCGCTGTCGAGCTGCCGCTCGGCCGACGCCGACGCCAACTCCAGCGTCTCCGCCGGCGACTTGGTGCAGTCGGTGAACTCGTTCCGACTCGGCTGTCCTTGACGATTGAGGGCCAAGGTACAAGGGCCAAGGGTCTGACGATCGACGATCGGACCCTTGGCCCTTGGCCCTCGTTTCGTACGCTTGCATGTTCTTTCGGTCTCCGGTTTCCTTCGGCGTATGATTCGCCGCTCGTTGCCGATCTTCGGGTTGCTCTGCGTCGTCATCGTCACGCCGGCGGCGGCTCAGGGCCCTGATACTCCGTTGACGGGGTTCTTTCAGGGGAACGCCGCCTATGCCGCCGGCGACTACGCCGGCGCGGTGCAACGCTACGAAGCTGTCGCCGCCGGTGGCTTCGATGGCGGCAACCTCCGCTTCAATCTGGCCAACGCCTACTTCAAGAGCGGTGACCTCGGGCGCGCCATCCTCAACTACGAACGCGCCCAACTCTGGCTGCCCGGCGATCCCGACCTCCGTGCCAATCTCGACCTCGCCCGTAACCAAACGGGCGCTGCCGCCTGCGAATCGGGTGGCTGGTTCAACCTTGCCTTCCCGTTGGCGACGACCTTCTCGAGTTGGAACCTCGCCGTGCTCGCCTCCTCGTGTCTCGCCTTCCTCTTCCTCGCTCTGGCCCTCCGCCCGTTCCTCGAACGGGCCCGCCGCCCCCTCGCCGTCACGGCCATCGTCTTCGGCCTGCTCGGCTTCGAGTGCGCCGCGTCGCTCGCCGCCCGCGCTTGGACCGTCGAACGCACGCCGCGCGCCATCGTCCTCGGCAGCGGCGATACCCCCGTGCGCTTCGAACCCGACGAGGACGGCACGGTCCATTTCACCGTTCCGCAAGGCGCCGAAGTCGTCATCGCCGATCAGCGCCAAGACTGGGCCCAAGTGGCGCGCTGCGACGGGCGCCGCGGTTGGATTCCCGCCAACGCCGTCGAACCCCTCTGAGTCACCCCCAACGTCAGGCATCCATCCACATGTTCACCGGAATCATCGAAGAAGTTGGTACCGTCGAGTCCGCTGTCGACGGCGCCCTGCGCATCCGTGCCGAAAAGATCCTCGTCGACGCGCAACTCGGCGACTCGATTGCCATCAACGGCGTCGATCTGACGGTCAACGAACTCGAGCCGCAGTCGTTCGCGGCGCACGTCATGCCCGAGACCTACCGGCGCTCGAACCTCGGCCAATTGCGCGCCGGCGATCGCGTCAATCTCGAACGCTCCGTCCGGCCCCAGGATCGGCTGAGCGGCCACATCGTCCGTGGTGTCGTCGAAGGCACCGCCGTCATCGACTCGTTCACCCCCGAGGCGGATGCCATCATTGCCCGCTTCCGTACGCCGGCCGAGTTGTTGCGCTACATGGTGGTCAAGGGTCCGGTTGCCATCGACGGTGCCAGCCTCACCATCATCGACAAGACCGCCGACACCTTCGCGGTCTCGCTGGTGCAGTACACCCAGGCGCACACCAGCCTGCTCGGCAAACAGCCGGGTGACGTCGTCAACATCGAAACCGACATCATCGCCCGCTACGTCGAGGCGATGCTCGCCGACCGAGCGAGCGACTCCAAGTAGCTTGCGCAACGCAGAGGCGCGGGGACGCGGAGAAACACGGCGAGAAAGCCATCGTCTCTCTGTGTCTCTGCGTTGACCCGTCAGGCGCTGCAGCGTTCGACGGCGTGCGCCAATTGTTTCGGTGTGCCGGCCTCGAAGAGCGCGTCACACGTCGCGGCGTACGAAGCCAGCACGCTGTCCCCCGTGTTCCAGCGCGAGGGCGGCTCAGGGTTGAGCCAAAGGAGTCGCTTGACGCGCTGTCGTAGGCGCGCCAGCACGTCGACCCGGGGCGACCTCCGATTGTTGCGCGCGTCGCCCAAGATCAGCACCACCGTGTTGCGCGTCCACAGCGCCGCGTGCCTTTCTTCCATCTGCACCAGGACCCGTCCGAAGTCGGACCGGGCGTAGAGATCGAGTCGCGCGTGCGGGATCACCCGTCCCGACTCGAACGACAGGGGCACCGGCTCGTCGACGAAGCCGAAGATGTGCACGTGGCGGAAGTACGAGTGCGCCGGCGCCAGCAGAGACAGCAGGAACTGACTCGCATGGGCGATACTGTGGGATACGTCGCATAGGGCCAGCAGGTCGACCCGCCCCGGACGGCGTCGGCGCAGCACCGGGACCAAGGGAACACCGCCGCTGGACGTGGAACGGCGCATCGTGCGCCGCACGTCGAGACGACCGCGTCGATGTTGGCGTTGGCGACGCTGCCACCGGCTGCGCCAGCGGCGCGCCAGCGCCTCGGCGAGAGCAGGGCAGTCGTCCACCTGGCGTGGCGTCATTGCCTCGAAGCGCGTTGCGGCGAGGCGAGCCGCAGCATGCAGCCGCTCACTGGCACGACCGCGCCGATCGTCCGCCTCTTCCGCTTCGACTCGCGGCACCGCGGCGGCGCGTGCCTCGCTTGGTTCGTGGGTCGACGTTCGGCCACCGCTCCCCTGATCGCCGCCGGAACCGCCGCCGGCATCACCCGCGGCGCGGGTGTTCTTCCGCTTGCGGCGCCGAGCTTCGCCGAGTCCGAAGATGCGCTCGAACGCGACATCGAAAATGGGCCGATCGCTTTCGTCCTTGATGAGGGTCGCGGCCAGCGCCTCGCGAAAGGCCGTTGGTTCGACGCCGACACAGCCGACGGCGCGCATCGCATCGAGGGTCTCCGCAGGTGATACGCTCACTCGCTCTTGGCGCAAGGCATCGATCAGCGAGAGGATTTTACGTTGCACGTGTCGCCGCCTTCTCGGCTCGTGGCCGGCCCCCTCGGCGTCTCTGCCCTTCGGCGTGACACTACGACCGTTGCGCCGCGGCCAACAGCGAAGGGACCTTGGCCTGGGCCTGGCGCAGATCGTCCTCGTGTTTGAGCACGAGGTTGAGGGTTTGCCGGACCGCCGGCACGTCGAGTTCGCGAATGCCGAGCGCGTGCAGGGCGCGCGCCCAGTCGAGGCTCTCGGCGATGCTCGGGGTCTTGCGCAAGTCGAGTTTGCGCAAAGCGTGGACGAAGGCTGCGACCTGGCGGCGTAGATCGGCCGCTAGTTCGGGGACCTTGAGGTCGATGATCTCGCGCTCGATCTCGAGCCCAGGGAAGTCGAGGTAGAGGTAGATGCAGCGCCGCTTGAGGGCCTCGCTCAACTCGCGTGCTCGGTTCGACGTCAAGACGACGACGGGGCGGTGGCGCGCCCGAACGGTGCCGAGTTCGGGAATGCTCACTTGGAAGTCGCTGAGGAATTCGAGCAAGAAGGCCTCGAACTCTTCGTCGGCTTTGTCGATCTCGTCG
Organism: uncultured Binatia bacterium (SeqCode); assembly: GCA_964524885.1. GTDB lineage: Bacteria > Desulfobacterota > Binatia > HRBIN30 > HRBIN30 > CALJUJ01. Next base: position 6,098 of record CAZGEJ010000066.1, on the reverse strand, counting down.
ATCAGCAGGACGGCTCGCCGGTCGGCGCCGAGGGCCTTGAGCAACGGCCGCTCGAGCAGGAATTCACGCGAGAAGATGTCGCCGGCGACGGTCGACCAGGCGCGGTCCTGGTCTCGGTCACTTTGCAGCCGCAGCAGCTGCTTCTGATAGTTCCATTCGTAGAGTGCCTTGGCCTCGTCGAGCCCTTCGTAACACTGCAGGCGGAGCAGGGGGGTGGCGAGAGTCTGCGCCAAGACCTTGCCGATTTCGGTTTTCCCGGCCCCAGGCGGGCCCTCGATGAGCAACGGCTTTTCGAGACGGAGGGCGAGGTAGAGGACCGTTTCGACGCGGGCGTTGGTGAGGTAACGAGCTTCACGCAGACCGCGGCGCACGTCCTCCTGCGACAGCGTCGTCATGAGTAGCGCAAGGCGGAGACGGTGTCGGGGTTGCCGACGTAGGTTTGGCAGGCGTGGGGCTGGCCGTCGACGAGCACCGAGACGGTGCGGCGCACGTACAGCACCCCTTCGTCTTCGTAGGCATCGAGCTTGGCCAGAGCGGCAGCATCGACGTCGAGCAGCAACAGACCGTCGACGAACGCATCGTCCTCGGCGACGATGTACGGATAGTGGCCGGCCAGGCTGATGCGGCGGTATCCCGGCAGCCGAGCCGGCTTGGAGGCGAACGAGGTGCCGGTGACCGCCGCAACGACGTCCGACTGCATCAACGTGCCATAGACGAAGAGGTTCATTGCAGCGCTACGGAAGAATCAAGCGACATCGCGAATGGAAGAACGTCGAGAGTCCGAGGCCTCTTGGCCCTTGGCCCTTGCACCTTGGCCCTGATCCTCAGGCATACCCCATCATCTGGAGAAACTGCTCCATGCGCTCGAAGCGCATGTAGACGTTGCGCCGCTTCTCATCGCCGATGGTCGAGGTCGGCCGGTCGGCGTAGTTGTGGCCGGGATGCAGCACGGTCTCCTCGGGCAGGCAGCGCAGCTTGTTGACCAGGCTGTCGTAGAGCTGGCGCGGATCGCTGCCGGGCAGGTCGACGCGGCCGCAGCTGCCGATGAACAACGTGTCACCCGAGATCAGCTGGCCGTCGACCAGGAAACATTGCGATCCGGGCGTATGGCCGGGCGTGTGCAACAGGGTGACTTTGTGGCCGCCGAGTTCGAGGACGTCGCCGCCTTCGGTGAGCACCAGGTCGGAGCGCGACAAGCCGGCGATGCGCGCGACGTAATCGGCCTCTTCCTTGTGGATCCAGGCTTTGACGTCGACGTTGCGCTCGAGCAGTTGGGCGGCGCCGGGGATGTGTTGGCCCATGAAGCGGCCGCCGAGGTGGTCGGGATGGAAGTGAGTGACGAGCGCCGCCTTGAGCTTCCAGCCGCCGCGCTCGACTTCGTCGAGCACGGTGTCGATCTCCCAGGCCGCATCGACGACGGCGGCCTCGCGCGTCTCCGGGTCGCCGATCAGATAGACGAAGTTGTCCATCGGACCGAGCAGCATCTGTTTGAGATAGATCGGGGCGCTCATGCGAAACTCCGGGGTCAGGCGAGTTTGCGTTCGTGGGCCCGCAGGCCGCGTTGCCAGAGGTATTCCTGCTCGCCCGAGTGCTTACCGATCCAGCGGGAGAGGACGAAGAAGACGTCGCTCAGGCGATTGAGGTAGCGTAACGGGCCGTCGCCCAGTTCCTCCTCGCGCCCGAGCTGCAGCACCAGGCGTTCGGCGCGGCGACAGACGGTGCGTGCCTGGTGGAGGAAGGCACTGACCTTGCCGCCGCCGGGGAGGATGAACGAGCTGAGCGGCGCGAGGTCGGCTTGGCACTCGTCCATCAAGGTTTCGAGGGCTTCGACCTCCGCTGGGCCGACGCGGAACATGCCCTCGTAGTGGGCATCCGGCGGGGTGGCGAGTTCGCTGCCGAGGTCGAACAATTCGTTCTGGATGATCTGCAGGATCTGGTCGAGCTTGGCCTGGGCCGGGGAGGCCGGGCTCTCGGCGTTGAAGACACGCGCCAGGCCGACGACCGAGTTGAGCTCGTCGACGGTGCCGTAGGCCTCGATGCGCAGGCTGTCCTTGGGAACGCGCCGGCCGCCGACGAGGGCGGTGGCCCCGTCGTCTCCGGCGCGGGTGTAAACGCGCGTAATGCGGATCGCCATGACCCGACGAATCTACCAACCCGGAGCAAGAAGGGAAGTGTTCCCGGAAGCCGAAGGTGGTTGGACGAGGACGATTCACCACAGAGAGGTCATGGCCTGCCGTCGCCCGAGGCGATGAAAGCCTGGGCTCCGCCGCGGGGTCGGAATCCGAGTCGCTATCGGGATCGAGGCCATCGACTCGATCCCGATGCCGATGCCGGATCGGATACCTGGCCAGCGCTGGCTTCTCCGCCACGATTTTCGAAGGAAGCACGGCGGCACGGAGAAGGAGAAAGCTCCGCGCCGCCGCGATGAAGAATCCGAGTTACGGCCGCACGGTATCGGTGTCCCGGCCGGAACGCAGCAGCGTACCCGCCAGGGCGCCGGTCTCCTTGCCGTCGCGCACGATCTCCTGGCCGTTGACCAAGACGTGGTGGATGCCGTCGGCGCCGGCGAAGAGGCGTTCGGTGCCGCCGGGAAGGTCGGCCCGCGCCAGAATGCGGTGCGGCGCCACCGTGGTCGGGTCGAAGATGACGATATCGGCGCACCATCCCTCGGCGAGGCGACCGCGCTGGCGCAGACCGAAGTAGCGGGCCGGTACGTCGGTCATCATGTGGACCGCCTCTTCGACGGAGAGCAGGCCGCGGCGGCGCACGATGTCGCCGAGGAAGGCGGTGGGGTAGCGGGCGCCGCACATGCGGTCGAGGTGGGCGCCGGCGTCGGAGCCGCCGATCATGGCCCGTTCGTCGCGCCAAACCTGTAGGCGCAACTGCCAGCTGGCGTCGTCGTCGTCGCTCGGGATCGGCCACAGGGCCGTGCGCATCTCGTCGTGCAGCAAGATGTCGACGAGCGTGTCGTAAGGGTCGGCGCCACGTTCGGCGGCGATGTCGGCGACCGTGCGGCCGGTCAGCCCGGCGTTGGCGGGGGCGTAGGTGTCACCGATTTCGTAGCGGCCCCAGCGCGCCAGCGCGGCGAGCGCGCCGGTGATCGACTCGGCCTTCTCGCGCACCCACTGGCGCGAGGCCGGGTCGCGCAACACCGCCATGCGGCCGGAGACCGGCAGGCTGAGCACTTCCTTCAAGCCCGGCAGCGAGTGCAGGGCGCAATAATCGAGGAAGCTCATCTTGAGGCCGCCGAGCATCGGCATCGTCAGCGCCACGATACGCGCGCCGGCGGCTTGGGCCCGGCTGCCGGCACGGAGCTGGTGCTCGTGGCGCTCGGGGGTGCGGGCGGAGACGCCCATGACGTTCCAGTTCATCGGCCGCTCGGCGGCGCGCGACATGGCGATCATCAGATCGACTTCCTGATCGCTGAACTGGTCGAGGCAGCCGTCGGTGATGAACTCGAGCGTCGTGCCGGGGTGTTCGCGCACGGCGCCGGCGAGGGTGAGCAACTCGTCGCGGCTGGCGAAACGCGATGGCACCGGATTGTGATCACCGTCGTTGTGGGTGTGAGCCTGCGACGAAGAGAAGCCGAGGCCACCGGCGGCGAGTCCTTCGTGCAGCAATTCCGTCATGCGCTCGACCTGCGCCGGGCTGGCTTCGCTGCCGACGGCATCCTTGCCCATCACCGTGCGCCGTAGGGCACAGTGGCCGACGAGGAAGGCGGCGTTGAGACCGATCTTGCCTTCGAGGCGGTCGAGGTACTGGGGAAAGGAGTTCCAGTTCCACTCGATGCCCTGTTCGAGAGCTGGCAGCGGCATGCCTTCGACCATGGCCATCATGCGGCGGATGTAGTCGGCGTCGCCCGTCGCCAACGGGGCCAACGAGAAACCGCAGTTGCCGCCGATGATCGTGGTCACTCCGTGCAGACTCGACGGCGAGGCGTAGGGGTCCCACAGGATCTGCGCATCGTAGTGGGTGTGCGGGTCGATGAAGCCCGGCGCGACGACGAGGCCGGTGGCGTCGATCGTCTGCCGCGCGCTCTCGGTCACTTGGCCCAGGGCGACGATGCGGCCGTCGCGGATGCCGACGTCGCCGACGTAACTCGGAGCCCCGGTGCCGTCGACGATGGTGCCATTCTTCAAGAGGAGATCCAGCATGACGCCTCACACTCTGCGGACGCGGCGGTACGACCGTGCCGCGGGGTTGCTACTTGATGGCTAGCGGATTGAGCGGCGAGCCGACGCCGCCGCTGACCTTCAGCGGCGGGGCGCTGAAGAACATTTCGTAGACGCCGTCGGCGGCGCAGTCCGCCGCCAACTCGTCGAGGTCGAACATCTCGCCGAGGGTCAGTCCCATGTCGCGGATGGCGATCAGGTGGAACGGCAGCGGATTGCCGGGTTCCTCGAAGGGGATGACCTCGACGGCGTTGGTGTCGGACGCGACGGCGGCGACCTCGCGCTGGTGCAGCCATGCGGCGCAGGCGAGGCCGAGTCCGGGCATGGTGCGCATGTAGCCGACGCGGTCGCCGTCGTTCTTGAACACGGAGAGGTGGCCCGTGCGGATCAGCAAGACGTCGCCGCGGCGGACTTCGACGCCGCAGAATTTCGCGGCCGCTTCGAGTTCGGCGGGTTGGATGGCGTGGCCGGGGGCGAGGCGATCGACGCCGGCGGCGCGCGCCAGGTCGAGCAGGACGGCACGCGAGACGATGCCGGCGGCCTGAGCGCAGATCGAGTTGCGCGCCGCACCGCCGGCGGTGATCGAGTTGGCCGGGTAGCCGTTGTAGAGCAGACCGTCGTAGAAGACGTGCGCCAGGCTGTCCCATTGGGTGGCGCACTGCAGCGGCATGACGACGACGTCGTCGGCGAAGCGGAAGGCCGCGTCGGGGTAGACGACCCCGTTGGTGGCAGTCATGAAGTGCTGCGGATTGACGCGACCGCCTTGGCCGATCTGCGGCCCGTCGGCACCGAAGCGCAGGCCGAGGCTGAAGACGCGACCGCGGCGCACCAGGGCGGCCGCCTCGCGAACCTTGTCCTCGGTGATGAAGTTGACGGTGCCGCGTTCGTCGTCGTCGCCCCAACGGCGCCAATTCGACAGCTTGGCGCCGAGGGCGCGCAGAGGATCCATCGGGCTCCCGCCGGCTCAGTCTTCGAGGGTGAGCGCTTGGCGCGGGCAGCGGCGCACGGCAGCCTCGACCTTGGCGCGTAGATCCTCGCCGGGGTTCTTGTCGAGCAAGGCGGCGCGGTCGTCATCGCCGACGGTGAACACTTCGGGGGCCACTTTCATGCAGACGGCGTTGCCCTCGCACAGGTCGTAATCGATGAGGATCTTCATGGCTGTGGTTTTCCTTTTCGGCTGGGGCGCACCGGGCGCAGCGGCCCGGGCCCGTTCATGAGCTGCAGCACGACGGTGCGCAGAAAGCGCCGCTGGCGCTCGATCGCCGCGGGCGCGAGGGGGTCGGCACCGGCCACGGCCCCGAAGAGTTGGGCGTTGGCGAAGTAGCCGAAGATGATCTGGTAGAGCGAGGCGCCGAGGTGAAAGTAGTCAGGCGGCTGCCACGGGCCGTTCGCTTGGGCGAACACGGCCATACCCTCGTCGTAGAGGGGGCGCAGGGCGCGGCCGACGGTGTCGCGCAGGAAGTCGCTGTCGTCGAGCGAGGCGCGCTGCAACAGCCGCGGTAGGTGCGGGTGCTCGGCGAGATAGTCGACGACGACGTCGAGCATGGCGTCGAAGCGCCCCGACTTGGGTCCGGCACTGGCGGCGACGATCTCGATGATCGGGTCGATGCCGCGCTGCAGCACCGCCTCGTAAAGAGCCCGCTTGTTTTGGAAGTGGTGGTAGAGGCTGGCCTGGTTCTTCAGGCCGGCGTCGGCGGCGATTTCGCGCACCGAGACGCCGTCGAACCCGCGTTCGGCGAAGTGTCGTTCGGCGCTGTCGAGGATGATGTCGCGCGTCGATCGTTGTTCCGGCGAACCGAGCGCCGCGACCCGCGCTTTCATGGGCTTTGCCCTAACAAGATGAACGTTTGTTTGTCAACGCGGCGCGTTGGCAGGGCCAAGGGCCAAGGGCCAAGGGCCAAGGGCCAAGGGCCAAGGGCCAAGGGC
>CAZGEJ010000065.1:0-25537 GCA_964524885.1 uncultured Binatia bacterium (SeqCode) | reverse complement strand
ACGATCTCGCACCTCTCAGACCGGTCGTACAGACGGGCTACGGCGAGCACTTACCTTCTGTGACAATCGCGACGGCACGATCACGGATACGGAAACCGGACTGATGTGGGAGAAAAAGGTCTCCAGTGACGGTGTCCCCAGCAGTAACCCACACGATGCAGACAATACCTATTATTGGTCCGGAAGGTGTGGGCCTGGGCTCGATTACTGTCAGGTCGATTCGTCGACGAGTGCTCTGTGCAAGAATTCCCTCGATTTCGGTTCCGGTGGAACCGACGTCGCGTGCGACGTCTGCGATGGCCAAGGGCAGACGTGCTCCATTGGGACATCAACGAACTTCACGACCGCTTGGCAATGGCTCGAACGCTTGAACGCCGGGTCGGGCTTCGCTGGCTATGATGACTGGCGGGTTCCGACCGCGTCGGAACTAGTCGAGATCAACGCAAGCCTAAATTTCAATCGGCCACCGATCGGAAACGGAGCCTTCAATGGCGCGGCTTGTGCTGCATCGTGTGCGGATCTCGCTGATCCAAACTGCAGCTGCTATGCCGACAACTACCATTGGTCGTCGACTCCAGTTGAAGCCGGAGAGGTCCTAGTCGTTAGTGCAGGTTTTGCATTGACTCTTCGAATGATTCCCAATGCAAACTACCCCGTGCGCGCCGTGCGCGGGACGGGCCGCTGAACGGCTCGGCGGCGGGTGAATTGGGAGGGTCTTGGCCCTTGCTCGTAGACCACCGCTGCCCCGGCGCCAGTCACGCCGACCACGTCGATGCAAGGACTCAAGCTCGGCGACGCCACCTGCGGCGTCGCCGAGCTTGCTTCGCTATGAAGTTGTATCCGTTGCGATGGAACGTTCTAGGCCGCCGTCGAGATGGGCGGCGGCTTACACCCGGCAACGGCAGCCGCATTCGAAGCGCAGATCGACCGGCGAGATCAGGCGCCTACTGCCGTCGCGTCGTGCATGCAATACCAGCAAGGTGTTGGGATCGAAGACCACCACGTCCTTGACGCCCTGCGACAGGTAGAACCGCGGGCCGAGTTCCAGATCCTTGGCTTCGTATCCCTTGCTCACGACCTCGATCACCGCCTCGGGAATGAGCCGGATGGCCTCGTCTTCCTCGTCCGGCTCACGGCAAAAGATCGCCACGTCCGGACGCTTCAAGGAGCCATCGCGAAACGCCACGTATACGTCCGACGTATGCACACATCGGCAGGCACCTTCCGTTCCGCGTGCGCCGCGGCTCGGCTTGATCGTCGCGCGAATGCGGTCGATGGCCTTCTGGTGCTTGTAAAGAGGATAGGGTTCCCAGATTGGCAGGCCGCCGACGAGTTCGAGTCGAATTCCCAACTCGTCGGCACGCAGGAAGCGATCGTCCATGGCGCGACCATAGCCAGGCGATCGTCGTTTGACCAGGCGCCGCATTCAAAACGGTAGGTGTTCGGCCTGTAGGTTGCGGAGTTCGTCGAACATTCTCCGGCACGCCCCGGCGTCGGGCGGCGAACAGGGGTCTTCCATCACCGCGCGTAGGGCAGGGGCCGGGTCGCCCGTCAGCGCCGACTCCACCACCAGGTCCTGTAACTCCACCTGCTTCGCGATCCAGCCGGCGAGAGGCTGCCCCAACGGCGGCATCGTTTCGGGGTGAATGCCGTCGCCGTCCACCGTCGCACCGACCTCGACGATGGCGCCCTCCGCCACGTCGGGAAGATAGCCGCGGTTGGGGACGTTCACCGCCATGAGGCGGGTCGGTTGCTTCGTCCACATCGCCGCGATGATCGGAATCACCTCCTCGGGACTATGCCCGAGTCGCTGCAGCGGCAGCGGCACACGCGTCTCCGCGACCCAACGCGCCAACTTCTCCGCCCACACCATCACCGGCTCGTGGAAGTCGAGCGGCGTCGGCATCCACCGGGCCGCGTCGAGGGCGAAGGACAGGTACTCGCCGATGTGGCTGTCGACCGAACAGGCGACCAGGCCGTGCTCGCGTGCCAACTGCGCCACCAGCGGGATGTAGTTGAACTCGAGCAACAACGCGCCGACGAGCGTGCGGTCGATCGTGCGCGCCAGCCAAAGCTTCAAGGCCGAGTCGTCGACGGCAATCGCCGCCAGCCAAGCCCGCAAGCGCGGCAACAGATCCTCGCCCGTCTGCGTGTCGCGGAACTCGGTGAAGAAGGTGAAGTGATTGATGCCCGAGGCCTTGGCGCTGACCCGCTTGTGGTCGACGCCGATGCGCCGGGACAACCGCCGAATGCCGAGGGGCATCTCGTGGCACATGCCGACGTTGCGGACCTTCGTGCCGCGGTGGATGGCCAGACTCACCCGGCTCATCGGATTGGTCAGGTTGATGAGAAAGGCGTCGGGCGCGTACGTTTCGATACTGCGGCAGATGTCGAGGGTGTTCTTGATGCTGCGCAACGAATGGAACACCGCCCCCGGACCGCCATTCTCGCCGTTGATCTGGCGCGCTCCGTACCGGTTGGGGATCTCGTAATCCTGGCGCCAGTAGCGGAAGCGACCGAACTCGGCGCTGCTCAGCACGAAGTCGGCGCCATCCAGGGCGGCGGCCGGGTCGGTCGACGCTTCCAAATGAATGGGCGAGCCCGCCGCTGCGTTGAGTTTGCCGGCGAACTGCAGGGCGCGCTGCAGCCGTATCGCGTCGACGTCGTGCAGCACCATGCGGCAACCGGCGAGACGGCGCGTGTGCACCACGTCGTTGACCATCGCCGGGCCGAACGACATGCCACCCGCGCCGATGAGTGTGATCTTGGGGCCGTTCATCAACTCCCCCTGTAGCCCGAACGCGCCTCTCCCTCCAAGGCCGATGCGTTGCATCCATCGCCAGTACGTCGGCGCGCACCGCTGCTCCTTGAGTTGTCCACGTCCGACGGGGCACAACAACACCCGAGGAGTCGACGACGGAATCGAAACGCGAAAGCCAAGCCGCACCTCGGCCATCTCCATGGTCGCGGGTCGAGCGCGTCGTCGACGTCCTGCTGGTCGCATGCCTCGGCGCCGGGCTCTATGGGCTCGTCCATGAGCTGGGGTGGAACGGTAGCACCTGGGACGAACGTACCGACTACCTCATCGCCACGTCGATCCTCGAGCAGCGATCGCTGTTCGCCAATGCCAGCGACCCGACGCAGGGCCGGCTGCCACACCTGCTCGGAGCCCTCGGGCTGGCGTCGGCGGGCCACTCGATCGCCGCCTTCAAGCTGCCTTTCGTATGGGCGGGCCTCGCCACGGGGCTTCTCCTCGCGGCTTTTCTTGCCACACGCCACGGACGGAGGACGGCGCTGTACGCCTTGGCCTACTGCCTCACCAATCCGTGGATGTTGGCGAGCAGCCGCACGGCGGCTTCCGCGGGAGATGTGTTGGTGCCGCTGACCACCATGGCCTTCTTGTGGGCGGCGGTATCGCTGTGGGAAGACCGGTCGTCGTCAGGGCGCTCGTGCTGGCGCGGCACCATGCTTCTTGCACTCCTCGCCGGCGTGTCCGTCGGGGCCAAGCTGACGAATATCGTGCTGCTGCCGCTCGGCGCCGCGGTCGTCGCGGCGCGGCGGCGCTCGTGGACCCATGTCTTGGGCTACGCCGTGGGTGCGCTGTTGGCGACGGGTGCAACCCATCCGATGTTGCTGACCCAGGCCAAGCCGATTCTCGACAGTCTGCGTATCGTCTGGGCCGATACCAAGATCCTCTCCCCCGAGGACTTTCCCGCGCCCGCGGCCGAAGCCGTGGATCGGTCGACGCGAGCCGTGCCGGCGGCGCAGGCAGTGCACGAGGTCATACCGATCGCCCGCGAGTCCGTGCCGAAGTGGGGCTATCTCTGGTTCACCTTGGCCGGCAAGTTGACGGTGCCGTTTCTCGTCGTGATGGGGGCGGGTGTCGCGCTCGGTTGCCGGGAGGCGTGGCGGACGCGCCGCTTCGATGCCGCCTTTTGGGGGGCTCTGGCGTTCGTCGTCGCTCCCTGTGTGAGTCTGGTCTGGAAGCAGTGGTTGAGCGTGAACTACTTTCTCCCGGTGCTGTTGCCGGCGATCACCTTGGCCGCGATGGCGTTGGCGCATGCTCAGAACTCACGCGTAACGATGCAACGCCTATTGGGATCGCTCGTGTGGCTGGCCGTGGTGCTGCATCAGGTCGAATTGGCGCGGGCCATCGCGCCCGACTATTTGCAAGCCGGCCGCTGGATGGGGCCGGCGGCGCAGGGGGTTCTGGACGGCCCGGCGGTGAATCACTGCCAGGGTGCACCGCGGCTCATCGACCGTTTGAATCGGATGCGCGGGAGCGACCATCGCTTCGACCGGGTGTTCGTCTTCGAGACCTGCCTGCCGGTGCTGCGGCACGATGCGCGTCTCGGTCCGGTACGCCCCGACGGTTTCGAGTTCGTCCGCTTCAAGCCGAACGATACGGCGCGGCGCCGCCATCTGCTCGTCCGGCACGAGGGGATTCGCTACTACCTGCACGGCAGGCCGGAGCACACCGAGCGTATGGCGCGGCTCGCGGCGGCCGTGCGCGGCTGTCGTTGGATCAACGAGGATGCTCCGCTGGAGAGGTTTCGCATCTACGACTGCCCGGCGGCTCCATGACGTGGGACCAGGCGAAGCCGGGCGCGCGTTCACTCGGGTCGGAGCGTTCCGGTGTCAGCGACCGGTCCAGCGCGGGCGGCGTTTCTCGACGAAGGCGCGTTGCGCCTCGCGCGCGTCTTCGGTGCGTCGCAGGGGGCGCCCGAGTTCCTCTTGGCGTCGGTAGGCGTCCTCCAACGACAGGTGCAGCAACTCGCGCACGCCGGCCCGCGTCTGCCGCACCGCGAGGGGGGCGTTGGCGGCGATGGCATCGGCTGCGGCCAACGCGGTCGGTAGTAGGTCCTGCGGCTCGACGACGGCATTGAGCAGGCCGATGGCGGCGGCATGTGCGGCGGTGATCGGGCGCGCCGTCAGCAACAGCTCTTGGGCATGCACCCAGGCGATCTGACGCGGCAGCAGCACGGTGGCGTGGCCGGTGGGGTAGAGGCCGATGGCGACTTCTTCGAGGGCGAAGGTAGCGTGGGGAACGGCGTAACGGATTTCCGCCGCCAGCATGAGATCGAAGCCACCCGCACGCGCATGCCCATTGATGGCGCAGACGAGCGGCGTGCGCAGATCGAAGCCGGCGAGAGTGGCGGTGGCGACGCTACGCAGCCCTTCGAAGGTCGCGTCGTCGAGGCGTTCGCCGCGCGCCAAACGCTGTGCCGCGGGAATCGTCGTGGTCATGTCCATGCCGGCGCAAAAGACTTGTTCCCCGGCACCGGTGAGCACGGCGCAGCGGATGTCGTCGTCGGCGGCGATGCGGCGCCAGGCGCCGGCGAGCTGCCGCAGCGTCGAGGGATCGAGGGCGTTGGCCTTGTCGGCGCGGTCGAGAGTGACCACCGCGACATGCGGATGCTCGGCAGGCTGCTCGAAGCGGATCGCCATGACGCGAGGACGGTGCGGCGACGCTCAGGCGCGTGCGGCGCGGCGCGATCGCTTCTTGGGTTGTGGCTGGAGCTGCGCCGCGGCAACGAAGCCGGCGACGCGACCCCATAGATCCTCGAAACGAGCCTGGTCGAAGCCGGCCCCGGAACGCACCCAACCCGTGACATAGGAGCCGTCGGCGCGCTGGTGCGGGAAGTGCCCGACGCAATCGAGGTGATCGGACTCGTACACTCCGAGAAGCGTGCCGTGGATCTGGCTGGCGCTGGGGACGATGCCGTCGCTGGAGCGCTCGTCGAGACGGAGGTCGCCCACCGGCAGGCCGGCGCGGCGATCGGCGTCGTGCCGGCTCTGCAGCTCCGGTTGACGCGGCGAGTAGTCGAAGCCTTCGTCGCGTGCCGCGGCGAGGGCGCGAGCGACGCGGAAGAGCACGGTGTTGACGTACAGCAGCGGGTCGGTCGGATCGTCGACGAAGCTCGGGGCGTTGGTGCCGGTGACGACACAACCGTAGGCGACGCCGGGGCGATCGATCCACAAGGCGTTGGCGAGGTCGGTGCCTTCCTGCGTCAGGTTGCGCAAGGCGCCGACCTCGTCGCCGATGGAGTCGACGTATTGCAGGGGCGATGTCGGGTCTTGCTCCAAGACTTGGCGCTGAATCCAATGCAGGAAGGGAAGGTACTGGGTAAAGGCGCCGAACAATTGCAGACCCGCGGCGCCGGCGGTGAGACCCGCCTCGAGGAGGTCGCGCAGGAGCGGCGTTTGCACACCGGCGGAGACGCCGCGCAACAACGCGTCGAAGCTCAAGCGCACCGCCAAGCCGGCGATGGGTGTGCCGTAGTACGGCGCGGCGACGCCGATCGCGGTGCGCACGCGATCGCGTGCGGCGCAAAAGCGTCGATGATCCTCGGCCGACATGGTGTCCTCGAGACGCCCGCCGACGTCGAGGGAACTGCCGGGGCTGAGGAGCAAGCGCAGGTCGAGCCCGCCGGTGCTGTGGCCGATGAGGTGCACCGCGGTGTCGGGGTCGTCCGTGGTCCGTTTGGCGATTTCGTGCGCCAGCTTGGCGGCGCGCTGACGGATGGTGCCGGCGGGTACGGTCGCGGTCGCGTGGACCGTGGCGTCGATGCGATGTCGTTCCAGGGCATGCTGCAGTACTTCAGCGACGTCGAGGTAGTAGCCCAGGCTGCCGAGTTCGACGAAACCGAGAAAGCCGGGGACGAGGTAGATCTCCGCGCGCCGCGTCGTCATGCCCGCAGGCTAGCCGAAAAGCTCTCCGAGGGAGAAACGCGGGGCGGAAGCCGCGTTGGACGGGGCGCGGCGAACGTTCAGCGTGGCCGTGGCCGGGGCAGGGGCGTGTTGGGGTCGGACAAGGGCCGCACCAACCCTTCGAGGCCGTTCACCTTGATCTCGTACAGCAGGCCGAACAGTTGCCCGAGGCGTCCGGGAGGAAAGCCCCGTTGGTGGAACCAGACGACGTAGGGCTCGGGCAGATCGATCAGCAAGCGGCCCTGGTACTTGCCGAAGGGCATGCGCATGCGCGCCAGATCGAGCAGCATGCGTGGGTCGGGTTCGACCGGGGGCAGCTGGTCGCTCATGGCGCCACCATAGGCGAATCGGCGGAGAAAAGCAGGGTCGATGCGACGCGGGTTGCGGCCGGGTCGTACTTTGGCCCAAGATCGCCGCATGCTTCCGTCGGTCGCCCGACGCCGGCAACGGCACGTCTGGATCGTCGGCGTTCTCGCCTGCCTCGCCTTGCCGCAGCGGCTTCCAGCGGACCGAGTCGTGCTGAAGCATGGCGATATCCTCACCGGCAAGGTGCTGGAGTTGCACGCCGGTACGCTGGTGTTGGCGACGCGTTACGCCGGCGACGTGTCGATCACTGCCGACTTCATCGAGAGCATCGAGACGGACCGTCCGTTCACGGTGCATACGGACGACGGTCGGGCCTTCACCGGTACCTTGACCGCGAAGGGCGACGACCTTCGGATCGAGACGGCCGCTGGGGATACCGACACCATCTCGCTCGAGGAAGTGCGGGAGATCACGCCGCCGTACGATCTGCCGTCGACCTGGCGCTGGTTCGCCGACGCCAACTTCGGCGCCGACATCCGCATGCGCACGGACGACGAGCGGGAGGTGCGGCTCGATACGTCACTCGTCGGCGAATGGGGGCTCTACGGCATCGAGATGGATGCCGAAGTCGACCGTGAACACGAAGATGGGGAGCTGACCGACGCCGAGTACGAACTCTTTCTGCGCGGGAAGCGGGTGATTTCCGGCCCTTGGTCGATCGTCGTGTTCAGTCGCTTCGAACACGATCGCTCGGAGGATTTGGAGCTGCGCATTTCCACCGGTCCAGCCCTCAGTTATCGCGTTCTCGACACGGCGCGCGACCGGCTGCGCCTCGAGGGCGGGCCGGCCTATCTGATGTTCGATTACGATGGATATCCGCTCGACCACGTGGCGATCGGTCGTATCGCCTTGGTGTACACGGCTCTGCGGTTGGCGCAGCGCCTGCGGGTCGAACACGAAGACTCGTTGATCGATAGTTTGAAGCAGCCGGAGAAGTACATGGCGCGCAGCGATACGCACGTCACGTGGCGTGTCGCCGGCTCCTATACGGTCGGTGCGATGTTCCGGGCGCAATTCGCGACCGAAGCGGCGCCCGACATCGACGAGCAGGACCTACAGCTGATGCTGACGTTCGGCTACCAAGGCGGCGATCTGTCACTGAAGCCGTGAGGCACGACGGCGGAAGGCTGAAAGCGAAAGGCATAAGGCTGAAAGCAGAAGGCAAAAGGCGAAAGGCATAAGGCGGAAGGCCGCCCTTATAGGGTGCAGTCCCTCTCCTTATGCCTTCTACCTTCCGCTTTTCGCCTTCCGCCTTGTGCCTTTCGCTTCGTTGCCTAGTGCTCTCTCATCTAGATCCCGATTGCCGCGGCGACGCGCTCGCGGTGCTGGATCGGGTCGCCGAACAGCTGGGCGCTGCTCTTGGCGCGCTTGAAGTACAGGTGCGCCGGATGTTCCCAGGTGAAACCCATGCCGCCGTGGATCTGGATCGTCTCCGCCGCGGCGTGGAAGTAGGCGTCCGAGCAGTACGACTTGGCCATGCTCGTCGCCAAGGCCAGCTCGTCGTCGCGCCCTTCCGCTACACAAAACGCGGCGTGGTAGGCCGCCGAGCGGGCGAACTCGACCTCGACCAGCATGTCGGCGCAGCGGTGCTTGATCGCCTGGAACGAGCCGATCGGGCGTCCGAACTGTAGCCGGGTCTTGGCGTACTCGGTCGACAGGTTGAGGCAGCGCTGCGCACCGCCGACTTGTTCACAGGCGAGCGCCGCCGCGGCGACGTCGAGCACGTACTGCAGCACCGGCGTGGCGTCGCCCGCGCCGACGCGTTCGGCGCGCACGCCCTTCAGGTTCAGACGCGCCAGCTTGCGCGTCAGGTCCAGGGTCGGCAGCAACGTGCGGGTGAGGCCAGTGGCCACGCTCTCGACGCGAAACAGGCCCAGACCGTCCGGCGTGCGCGCCGCGATCAGCAGCACGTCCGCCGTGTGCCCGTCGAGCACCAGGGTCTTGCTTCCATCTAGTTGCCAACCGCCGTCGACGGCGCGCGCCGTCGTCGCGGTGCGGGCGAGATCCCAGCCGGCGTCGTCTTCGGCGATGGCGACCGTCGCCAACGTCTCGCCCGTGGCGATGCCGGGCAGCACCGCGGCCTGCGCCGCAGCGTCGCCCGAGCGCACTAGAGCGCTGACCGCCAGCACGGCGGTCGACAGATACGGCGAGCAGAGCAGGGCGCCGCCCATCTCCTCGAGGACGACCGCCAGCTCGACGAAGCCCATGCCGGCGCCGCCGTGCTCCTCCGGCACGATCAGGCCCGGCAGGCCCATCTGCTCGGCCATCTTGTTCCAGACACCGCGGTCGAAGCCGTCGTCCGTGGCCATCAAGCCGCGCACCGTCTGTTCCGTCGAATCGTTTTCCAGAAAGCGCCGCACCGTCTGGCGCAGCTCGTCATGTTCTTGGGTGAATGCGAAGTCCATTTGGTTGGGTCCAATTCTTTCTAGGGCCAAGGCTCAAGGGCCAAGGGCCAAGGTCAGGAGTTCTCAACGGTATCGGGGCCGCTGTGCACGCGCCGAGGTTGAAGGGGCTGAGGGAGGTCGGCTCCCTCCTTGGCCCTTGTACCTTGGCCCTTGGCCCTCACTCTCCGTTCAGCCCGACCTCGGCACGTCCTTCCACGCCACGTCCTTGTCGACGCGCGGTTCGCCGGGCAGGCCGAGGACGCGCTCTCCCAGGATGTTGCGCATCACTTCGGAGGTGCCGCCTTCGATCGAGTTGGCGCGCGACCGGAGGAATTGGTACTTCGCCGTCAGCGTGCGGTCCTGCCGCTCTTCGTAGGCCGGGCGCCGCATGTGGTAGCCGGGCTCGTAGACGAGGGCGTCGTCACCCAAGACGTCGAGACAGCATTCCCAGATGTTCTTGTAGATGTCGGACTGCGCCAGCTTGCCGACCGAACCCTCGGGGCCGGGATTGCCGGAGCGCTGCGCGGCGCGGGCGCGCTGCGACGTCAGCCGCAGCAACTCGGAGCGGATGTAGAGCTGCGAGATGCGATCGCGCAGGACCGCTTCGCCGACGGCGCCGTGGGCACCCGGCCGGCGACCCTGCCACAATCCCTTGAGGACCGAGATCGGACCGCCGCCCTTCTGTCCGGAGCCGCCGCCGAGGGCGGTGCGCTCGTTCATCAGCGTGGTGATGGCGACCTTCCAGCCGTCCCCCTCCTTGCCGAGCATGCGATCGTGCGGGATGCGCACGTCGTTGAGGAAGACCTCGTTGAACTCGGCCTCGCCGGTGATCTGGTACAGCGGCCGCACTTCGACGCCGGGGCTCTGCATGTCGAGCAGGAAGTACGACAGGCCGAGGTGCTTCGGCACGTCGGGGTTGGTGCGGGCGACGAGCATGCCCCAACGCGAGACGTGCGCCAGCGTGGTCCAGACCTTCTGCCCGTTGACCACCCATTCGTCGCCGTCGCGCACGGCGCGGGTCGCCAGGCCGGCGACGTCGGAGCCGGCGCCGGGCTCGCTGAAGAGCTGACACCAGATGTCCTCACCGGTGAAGATGCGCTTCAGCAGGGCATGCTTGGTGGCGTCGTCGGCGTAGGTCAGGACCACCGGCGCGCCCATGCCGATGCCGATGGCGTTGATGGCGAGATCGTCGTAGACGGTCTTGCAGTGCTTGCGCAGTTCGTCGTTGACGACGGCTTGCATCTTGGGGTTGAGGCCGAGCCCGCCGAAGCCCTCGGGGAAATGGACCCAAGCCAAGCCGGCATCGTACTGGGCGCCACGGAAGGTGAACTGATCCACCTTGTCGGCATGCACGCGGCCGAGGAGCTCGCGCACGCGGGCGCGCAGGTCCTCGTCGCTGATCTCGTTGTGCGTCATCGTTTCCTCCTGCTGCAAGTATTCATCGTTGGGAAGTAGGTAGTTCACCACGGAGTCGCGGAGTTACGGAGAGGAAGCTCCGTGTCGTTTACGGCGTCATCTTCGTCGGGCCGATCCTCGCTTGGGTCTCCGGGCCTCCTTGCTCTTCTGGTCAATCGTGTCTGGCCTCGTTGCCGCGCATGGCGCCGGCGACGAGCACCGACAACGCCGCCATCGCCGCGGCGACGAGGAAGGCATGCTGGAAGGCGTGTCCTTCGTTGACCCCGCCGTACACCATCATCAAGGCGGTGATGCCGAAGGCGACGCCGATCTGGTTGGCCAGCCGATTGATCGCCGCCGCGATACCGACGTGCTCCTCGGGCACGGCAAGGGCGCTCGCCGACGTCAGCGAGGGGATCGATAGTCCGTGGCCGACGCCCTGCAACAAAAGGCCGACGTTGAGGCCGGGCATCCACTGCCACAGGCAACCAAAGGCGATCAGCGTCATCGAGAAGGCCATGATGCTGCCTCCGATTGCCGCCGCCCCGCGCTCGCCGATCCGCGCCCCGAGCCGCCCGCCGAAGGGCGAGGCGATCGTCAACGCCGCCGTGCGCGTCAGCATGACGGCCGCGGTCTCGGTGATCGAGTAGTGGAAGATGTTGAGGAAGACGAGCGGCGCCACGGCGAAGGCACCCATGTACGCACCGCCGTTGAACGCCCCCGCGAGGATGCTGGCCGAGAAGTTGCGCTCACGCAGAAACTCGAGCGGCAACATCGGCGCCGGCGCCCGGCGCTCGATGCGGACGAAAGCGATCAAGCCGAGAATGCCGAGCCCGACGGCCAGCGCGATCTCGGGCGACGTCGGCCCGACCTCACGCACTCGCCCGAGCGCCACCATCCAGCCGGCGACGCCGACCGCCAGCGCGAGTCCGCCGGCGACGTCGAAGGCGACCCGCTGGCGCCGCGTTTCGCGCAACACCAAGGTGGCCAACGCCAAAGCGATCAGCGAAAAGCCGGCCTGCATCAGGAACACGACGCGCCAGCCGAACCAGTCGACCAGCGGCCCGCCGGCGACGAGCCCGAAGGCCGGCGCCAAGGCGCCGGTCATCGACCACCAGCCCATCGCCTGCACCCGCTTCTCCGGCGGATAGACGCCCAGCAACAGGGCGATCGATGTCGGCTGCGTCGCGCCGCCGACCACCGCCGCCAGGGTTCTCAGGAAGATCAGCGAAGCGGCGTCCCACGCCCACGAGGTGGCGACCGCCGTGACCGTGGCGGCGGCGAAACCGGTGAGAAAGACGCGCCGATGGCCGTACAGGTCGCCCAGTTTGCCCATCAGCGGCAGCGCGACTGCCGAGAGCAGCAGGGGGGCCGACAAGACCCAGGCGACGGTGGTTTCGCGCTCGCCCAACTCGCGTGCGATGTCGCCGAGCGAAATCGTCAGAATCGTCACCGGAAACGATGTGGCGAAGGTGCCGGCAAGCACCGCGAACAACACCCACGTCGGATATGACCCACGCGCTTGGAGCCCGGCGATGAAGCGCTGGCGCCAGGCCTCGAACCCCGGCAGGGCGGGCGAAGCGGCGGTCGAGGATGAAGACGTGGGTGGCGCCATGGGCAATTCGATCTCCCCTAGCTACCAGCCGCGCACACCTATGAATAGGCCCTGGCGCTGCGAAAGGTGGGGCAGCCGCGATGGCGAAAGGCCAAGGGCCAAGGCCCAAGGCCCAAGGGCCAAGAACGGAGGGATCCCCTCTTGGCCCTTGGCCCTTGCACCTTGGCCCTTGCTTCTTCTAGGTGTGCCCGGTGTCCAACCCGGCTTGGTGGCGCCAGACCACCGTCTATCAAATCTATCCGCGCTCGTTCTGCGACTCGAACGGCGACGGCATCGGCGACCTCGAAGGCATCGTCCGCAAGCTCGACTACCTCGTCGACCTCGGCGTCGAAACCCTCTGGATCTCACCATTCTACCCCAGCCCGCAGCGCGACTTCGGCTACGACATCAGCGACTACCGCGGTGTCGCCCCCGAATATGGCGACCTCGCCACCTGCGAACGCCTCTTCGACGAAGCCCACCGGCGCGGCCTGAAGATCGTGCTCGACCTGGTGCTCAACCACACCAGCGACCAACATCCCTGGTTTCTCGAATCACGCTCCTCGCGCCACAACCCCAAACGCGATTGGTACATCTGGGCCGACGGCCGCAAGCCCGGCGGCCAAGCCCCGCCCAACAACTGGTTCAACATGATCGCCGGGCGCGGCTGGCACTACGACGCCGCCACCGAGCAGTGGTACTGGGCCCAGTTCCTGCCGTTCCAGCCCGACCTCAACTACCGCAATCCCGAAGTGCAGGCCGAGATGCTCGACACCGTGCGCTTCTGGATGCAACGCGGCGCCGACGGCTTCCGCCTCGACATCGTCAACGCCCTCTTCGAAGACGCCGAGCTGCGCGACAACCCGTTCGCCTGGAAGCTGCTGCCGTCGCCCGAAGACCCGAGCATGCTCTTTCGCAGCACGGCGCATACGCTCAACCACCCCGACACCATCGACTTCTTGCGCACGCTACGCCGCGTCGTCGACGACTTCGACGGCCGGCAACGCTTCCTCGTCGGTGAAGTGATCGCGCCCATCGAGATGGTGCGCGCCGCCTGCGGCGGCGACGCCGCCGACGGCCTGCACCTCTGCTTTCTCTTCGATTCGCTGGCTGCCCCACTCGCCGCCGCTCCGTTGCGCCGCCTCATCGAACGCTACGAGAGCGAGTTCGCCGAGCCGCTGCTGCCGACGTGGGTCTTCGGCAATCACGACCGCAAACGCCGCATCTCGCGCCTCGGCGGCGATCTGCTCCAGGCCAAGGCCAACGTCGCCCTGCAACTGACGGCGCGCGGCGTGCCCTTCCTCTACAACGGCGAAGAGGTCGGCATCGAGCAACATCATTTGCCGGTGCGCGACAGCCTCGATCCGGTCGTCGATCGGTTTCGTACCTGGCCGCAGCCGCTCTTCGATCTCTTTGGCCGGGTGATCGGTGAGGCGCTCAATCGTGACGAGTGCCGCACGCCGATGCAGTGGAGCCCCGATGTGCACGCCGGCTTCTGCCCGCCGTCCAGCACGCCGTGGTTGCCGATCACGCCATCCTGCGCGGAGCGCAACGTCGAGACACAGCAAGCCGACGCCGATTCGTTGTGGCACTGCTATCGCCGCTTGTTGCACGCGCGCCGCCAATCTCGCGCCCTGCACGCGGGCGCTCTGCGGCTGGTCGCCGAATTCCAATCGGAGAGTGTGCTCGCTTACGTCCGGCGCAGCGGCGACGACGAGGTTCTGGTCTTGCTCAATCTCGCCGATACGCCGTCGACCATCGAGCTGCCGAGTGGCTACGTCGAGCTGGTGTCGACCGACACGCACCGTCCCCCCATCGTCGGCGCCGGGCGCCTACAGCTGACGCCGTGGGAGGGATTGGTCTTGAGAAAGGCTTGAGACTCAAGGGCCCAGACGAGGAGAGGGGCAAGGGCCAAGGTGCAAGGGCCAAGAGCGGAGGGTGGAGGTAAGATAGTAGGCAGGTAGACAGGCGATGCACCTTGCCTGCCGTCCTACCTGCCACCTTCCCACTTGGCCCTTGGCCCTTGAACCTTGGCCCTCGATCTTTCTAGAGCAGCGACTTCATCTCCCGGATGAGCCCGGTGATGCTGTCCTTGGCGTCGCCGAACAGCATCATGCATCTCTCGTTGTAGTACAGCTCGTTGTCGACCCCGGCGAAGCCCGGGCGCATGCTGCGCTTGAGCACGATGATCGAGCGCGCTTTCTCGACGTCGAGGATCGGCATGCCGTAGAGCGGGCTGCTCTTGTTGGTGCGCGCCGCCGGGTTGGTGACGTCGTTGGCGCCCACCACCAGCACGACGTCAGTCTCGGCGAACGACGGATTGATCTCCTCCATCTCGTGCAACATCTCGTAGGCGACGTTGGCCTCGGCCAACAAGACGTTCATGTGCCCCGGCATGCGGCCGGCCACCGGATGGATGGCGTAGGCGACGTCGCAGCCTTTTTCGCGCAGAATGTTGCCGAGTTCAGCGACGGCATGCTGCGCCTGCGCCACGGCCATGCCGTAGCCCGGCACGATGACCACCTTGCGTGCCGTCTCCAGCAGCACCGCCGTCTCCTCGCCCGAGATGCTGCGCACCGCGCCCTTGGCGTCGCCGCCGCCGGCTGCCGCTTCCTCGGAAACGCTGCCGAAGGCGCCGAAAAGCACGTTGCTCACCGAGCGGTTCATGGCGCGGCACATCAGCAGCGACAGCAGGAAGCCCGACGTGCCGTCGAGCGAGCCGGTGACGATCTGAATCTTGTTCATCAGCACGAAGCCCATCGCCGCGTCGGCCAAGCCGCCGTACGAGTTGAGCAAGGCGATGACGACGGGCATGTCGGCCGCGCCGATCGGCAACACCAAGAGCAAGCCGAAGCCGAAGGCCAGAAGCACCATGAAGTAGAACCAGCCGCTCGCCTCTTGCGACACCACCATGAACACCGCCAGCGCCAGGATCGTGCCGGCGAGGCTGAAGTTGAAGATGTTCTGGAAGCGGAAGGTGATTGGCCGTCCGGGCAACAGCTCCTGCAGCTTGGCCGCCGCCACCAAGCTGCCGGTGAAGGTCAGGCCGCCGACGATCACCTCGAAGTCGAGTGCCGTCAGCGTCACCCGGCTCAAGCTGCCCGAGTAGCGGAAGTACTCCGAGATGCCGACCAAGCAGGCGGCCAGCGCACCCAAGGCGTGCGAGATCGCGGTACGCTGCGGCACCGCCGTCATCGGAATGCGCAGGCCCATCTGGCTGCCGACCACCGTACCGATGAGCAGGCCCACGACGATCCACGTGTAGTGCACGATCTCGTGGTGGAACAGCGTGCCGGCGACGGCCAGGAACATGCCGTACGACGCCAGAATGGTGCCCGAGCGCGCCCAGCGCGGCGAGCTCATGCCCTTCAATCCGAACACGAACATCGCCGCCGAAAGGATGTAGGCGAACCGCACGGCATCGGCGGCGACGTGTTCGCGCACGTACGCGCCGAGGCTCATGTCGTCCGGCTGCGACGCGATCACGCCGACGACGGCGAGGATGCTGAACGCCGCCAAGGTCAGTGCCAGCCGCTTCTCCATCGCCCGCTGCTGCGCTGCCGCTTGCGCGTCCGACGGCTTGAACATGCGCAGCATGCGGTCGGTGATGAGGAAGCCGCCGACCGCGTTCGTAGACGAGCAGGTCACGGCGATGAAGCCGAGCAAGGCGCAGACCCAGCCGTGCTCGATGGTGCTGTAGTCACTGCCGGCGACGACGAGCGAGCCGACCAGCGAGATCGCGGCGATGGCGTTGGTCGCGGACATCAACGGCGTGTGCAGTAGGGGCGGCACACGCGTGATGATGTGGTAGCCGAGGAAACTCGACAGCAGGAAGATGTATGAGGCGACTTCGACCTCTGGGGTCATCGTAGCGTCAGGCGAGCGCGGCCTGTACCGCCGGGTGCACGACCTTGCCGGCGTGCGTGATGCAGCTGCCGGAGATCACTTCGTCGGCGAAGTCGAGCTTGAGGGCTCCCTGCTTGTCGACCAGCGCTCGCAGAAGCTCGCTGACGTTGCGCGCGTAGAGCTGGCTGGCGTGCACCGCCATGCTCGACGGCAGGTTGACCGGCCCATGGATGAGCACGCCGCCGACGTCGACGACTTCGCCGGCGCGGGTCAGTTCGCAGTTGCCGCCGCTCTCGGCGGCGAGATCGACGATCACCGAACCCGGACGCATGTTGGCCACCGTCTCCTTGGTGATCAGGCGCGGCGCCGGCTTGCCGGGGATCTGGGCGGTGGTGATGACGACGTCGAACTCGGCCGTCTTCGCCGCCAACAACTCCTGCTGGCGCCGGCTCTGCTCCGCCGTCAGCGCCTTGGCATAGCCGCCCTTGTCTTCCGCGTCGCTGACGCCGAGGTCGAACTCCAGGAACTTGGCGCCGAGGCTTTCGACCTGCTCCTTCACCACCGGGCGGACGTCGTAGCCCGAGACTTGCGCCCCGAGGCGGCGCGCCGTGGCGATGGCTTGCAAGCCCGCGACGCCGGCGCCGAGCACCAGCACCTTGGCGGCGTGCACCGTGCCGGCCGCCGTCATCAGCATGGGAAAGAAACGCGGCAGCGAGCCCGCCGCGATCAGCACCGCCTTGTAGCCGGCGATGTTCGCCTGCGACGAGAGGGCATCCATCTTCTGCGCGCGGCTGATGCGCGGCACCGCCTCCATGGCGAAGGACGTGATCTGCCGCGCCGCCAGCTGCCGCACCAGCTCGGGCTGCGTCGTCGCTTCGAGGAACGCGATGAGCACGGCGCCCGGCTTCATTTGGTCGATCTCGGTGGCCGACGGCCTTTGCACCTTCAGCACGACGTCGGCGGCCGCCAACAGCGCCGCCTGGTCGGCGACGATCGTCGCGCCGGCTTCGGTGTAGTCGGTGTCGGAAAACGAGGCCCGCGTACCGGCGCCGGCCGCCACCTGGACGGTCAGGCCGAGCTTGTTCAAAGGGGCGAGGGCATCGGGCACGAGCGCAACGCGCCGTTCGCCCGGAGTCGTTTCTGCCGGTACTGCGATGATCATGGTTCCTCGTTTCTGCGTGGGCTTGCGAGCCTCGGGGGAGTCGCCGCGGCGGCACCTCCGAACCGGCGATCTCATGCAGAAGGAACGCGCCAGACGCAACCCCCGGCGGCAGCTTTTCCTCGCGCACGGCGCGAGCCGGCGCGTGAAGTCTGCGAGCTCGCCCGCGCGACCTGCGACGACCCCTGCCAGCGATTCACGGTCGAGGCGTCAGGCCGCCGGCACGCGCACGGTGAAGGTCGTGCCGTCCGGGCCTGACGCTTCGAGGGCGATGCGCGATCCCTGGGCCTCGACGATCTTGCGCACCGTGGCCAAGCCGAGTCCGGTGCCGTTTTTCTTGGTGGTGAAGAACAGCTCGAAGATGCGCGAGCGCACCGACCGCGGAATCCCGATGCCGGTGTCGTGGACGCGGACGACGAGATCCGCCCCTTCGCGTTGCAGATCGAGGGTGACCTCGCCTCCGTCGGGCAGGGCCGCGAGGGCGTTGTCCGTCAGCTCGGCCAGCGCCTCGTGCATCAAACGCGGGTCGAAGCGGGCCGCCGGCAGCTGCAGCGCGCCCGTGCGCGATAGGCGTGCCCCGACCCGGGCGGCGCGAGCTCCCATCTCGGCGACGATCCGGTCGACGGCCGCTTCGAGGGATTCGCGACGTAGTTCGGGCTGCAGCGGGCGCGAGAAATCCAACAGCTGCCGCGTGCGCTCGGCGAGGCGGTCCGCCTCGGAAATCACGTCGGCCAGGGTCTCGCGCACGTTCGGATCGTCGCTGTCGGCCAGGGCATTCTGCGCCGCTGCCGAGATGCCGGCGAGCGGATTGCGAATGCCGTGCGCCACCGTGGCGCAGACTTCGCCGATGGCGGCGAGGCGTGCCTGCCGCTCTTCGTGGGCTCGCTGGCGGTCGGCCAGCATGCGTTCGTTCAGTGCGTGTAGCTTGCGGCCGTAGACGAAGACCCCCGTGAGCACGACGGCCAACATGCCGAAGAAGAAGCGCTCGTCGCTGGCGCGCGACGCCAACTCGTCGCCGTAGGCCCGCAGGCGCTCGCTTTCCAGGTGCTGCAGCTGTTCTTCGACGACGAGCAGGCTGCGCAAGGCTTCGGCCTGGGCGCGGTCCATGGCGGCCATGAGTGCGGTGGCGTGTGCCAGTAGGGTCGGTTCGGCCGGAGACTGCGGCGGCAAGGCGGCGAGGCCGTCGAAGGCGCCGAAGATGCGTTCCTCGATCGCCACCATGGCGTGAAAGTCGGCGACGAACGAGTTCAGCTGCGGCAGCGAGGCGCCGCCGGTGTGTAGGGCCTGCTCGACCGAGGTGCGCAGCCGCGCGAAGCGGGCGCGCTCACCTTCGATGTCGCGCGACTCGAAGATGTCGTTGCCGGGAGCGTTGAGATCGACGAGCGCCGTGCGCAGTTCGCGCAACAACGCCTGCCGCCGGTCGAGGTCCGCCAGGTCCTGCAGCGCCTCGGCGAACGAGCCGTTGGCGCGGTGGTACAGCAGCAAGCTGGCGAGGATCACGGCCAGATCGACGAGAGCCAGCAGGAAGTAGGCGTGGTACCAGTGCCAGCGACGCGTGGCGGGCGGAAGCACCGCCGCGGCCGGGGGCGGACGCCGGTCGTCGGCGTCGAAGTCGAGGGCGCGTGGCACGCGATTCACGCCTTGGCGCGGGGGCGGTGCCGTGCGTACAGCGCGTGAACCCAACGCACCGCGGGGTGGTCGGCGTAGCGTGCATGGATGCGCGCCACCGATGCCGGCTTGCCGTCGGGGAACACGGTGTCGGGGTGATCGGGGCCGACGAGCGGCACGAACAAAGCCGCGGCGGTCAGGTCGGCGACGCTGAACGAGTCGCCGACGAGGTAGCCGGTGGCTTCGACGGCGCGGGCGACCTCGTCGAGCGCCGCCTCGGTGACGGCGATCGAGCGCTCGACGTTGCCCGGCGATACACCGTTGACCCGGGCGATGACGGGACGGGCGAGCGGTAGGATGGCGCGGTAGAGGGTCAGCGTCAGCCACGGCTTTCCGCGGCCGAAGATCTGGCCCATGTAGTCGAGTTCGCGCAGCAGGACGTCGAAGACGACGGTGCGCACGGCCGGGCCGAGTTCGCGGTCGAAACGATCTTGGAGGGTCAGCGCGGCGCGGCGTCGTTCCGCATCGGCCGGGTAGAGGGCCGGCTCGGGTCGCAGCTGCTCGAGCGTGTCGAGGATGTTCGCCGAGCCGGCGACGACGCGACCATCGACGGTCAGCACCGGCGTCTGGGTCTGGCCCGAGAGTCGCTGGAGCAGCGGCGCGTGCGGACCCGGCAGGTAGGTCTCGCGTCGATGCCGGATGCCCTTGTAGTCGAGCCCCCAGCGGGCCTTCTCGTTGAAGTGCGACGCCTGGAACTGGTGCAGGACGACGTCGGGGTGCGCCATCGCCGCGCCGATCTCAGTTCGTCGACTTGGCCTTCAGCTTGACGCCGTCGTTGTCGATCTCGAGGCCGCTCCAGGAATCGCCCCAGCAGATGCTGTTGGCGCGATGGACGAGTTGCACGGTGACCGAGGCGGCGCCGAGGTCGACGCCGACGGGCTCGGGGAGGTTGCTGCCCTTGGCTTTGACCTGAATCTTCGCCTTGCCGGCTTCTTTGCCGACAGCCAGTGAGATGGCGGTCAGGCCGCTGGGGGTAGCGAGTTTGTCCTTGTAGGCGAAGCCTTTGGACTTGGGGACCCAGCAATCCTTGTTGTTGGCGCACAGGCCGCCGGCCGGGGCTTCGAGGGACGACTGGAGCACGCCATCGACGTAGACGCAGAGGGCGTAATCGTCGTCGTCGATGGGGTCGCCGAAGTCGGCGATCACGGTGGTGGGACCCTTGCTCCATTTGAAGGCGAGAGAGTCCTTGGCGTCGTCGGCGTTGTCGACGATGGTCAAGCTGCTGGCGGCGGGCGGTTGGCAGGTGCGCGGGGTGGTGTCGCACAGCGGCGGCGGTTCGGTCGCGGTAGCCGTCGGGGTTGGTGTGAGGGTGGCCGGTGGGGTCGGTGTGGGGGTATCGGTCGGGGTGGCGGTGCCGACGATGTTCTCGTTGGCGATGGAGAGGGTGGTATTGTCGGAGCGGTCGCCGCTGCTGGCACCGTTGAAGTTCACCGCGTTGCCCCAGGCGCTCATGGTGATGCTGGTGAAGGAGGCAGGAGCGGTCCAGTTGAAGGTGAACGTGGTCACGCCGCTGACTCCCGCCTTGGGGGAGGAGTGGGCGATTTCGCCGGAGAGCACCTGGGTGTTGGCCGAGGCGCTACCGCCGACGGCGAACGTTCCGGCACTCGCGGAGACGTTGAGGCCGGCATGCGTTTGCAGAGACGGGTTGGACACGGTGAGCGTGTACGTATGGGTCGAAAGAGGCAGAACGATGTCGGGTCCGCTCAGCTGCACGACCGGTACGGTGCCGCCGTTATGGCAATCCCGGCACGCGTTGGGTCCCATGCTCAACGTTGCGATGCCTTCCTCGCGGGCTGCCGCCGACGCGGCGAGTGCCGCGATGAGTACGAGAATCTGCCAGCCGCGACGGCCCAGTCGTGAAACCATGATCGACCCTCCAGAGCGATGTCGGAACACGGCCGAACGTCCCACGGAGCCGGGAGGACGTCAACGACAAATCGCGCTCGCCCCCTGCCAGCGGTCCACTAGGCAGCGATCGGGGAGGGTATGGCTATCGGCATCGGCGTCGCGACACGTCCGTCACCTGGGCGCCACCCATCCCCCGCCTGGCCCCCTGGAGGGCCGGGCTCCGTCCCGGCCATCGACGACCATCGATGCGCCCCGCCGCCCCCGTTCCCCGGCTCGGACGGAGCCGAGCCCTCCAGGGTCCGAAGACTAGAAGGTCCCGAGTTCGTTCAGCGGCTGAGGAAGGCGGCGACGTCGTCGCGCCAGCGGTCGTTGGCGGAGAGGTACAGGTGATCGCCGCCGACGGCCTTCCAGAGTTCGAGCAGATGATCACCCTGACAGCCGGTGTAGCGCACGACCTCGGTTTCGGCGGCATCGCCGTCGACGGCGATGCGGGCGTGGTGATCGCGGCGATCGACGAAGTTGGGCGTCGCGGCGCACTGGGCGTAACCGGCCCAGCGGGCGAGGGCGGCTTCGGCGCCGATCGTCGGGACCAAGCCTTCGGGGTCGAGGTTGGGCGGCAGGTTGGGCGGGTAGAGGATGGTGTCGTCGCGGGTGCCGTGCATGTGCAGAACGTCGATGGGCCGGGGGCGAACGCAATCGTCGGGGGAGAGCGAGGTGGAGCCGGCGAGGACGGCGATGCGGTCGACCGGCCGCGGGGCGTCGCAGGCGTAGTGGTAGGCCATGTAGCCGCCGTTGGAGTGCCCGACGAGGCGGACGCGGTTGGGGTCGACGGCGTAGAGGGCGACGGCATCGTCGATGAGGGAGGCGATGTAGCCGACGTCGTCGACGGGTTCGGCGCCGAAGCCGCAGCACTCGCGGGTGGCGTTCCAGAAGCGTTGGCCTTGGGAGTTCAGGGTGCCGTCGGGGAGGACGAGGATGAACTGGTAGGTGGTGGCGCGGCGGGTGAGGCGGAAGACGAAGTCTTGCAGGGCGGCGTTGGCGCCGTAGCCGTGCAGCAGGATGACGAGGGGGTAGGAGCGGGACGGGTCGTAGTCGTCGGGCAGGACGACGTTGGCCGGGCGATTTTGGGCGATACCGATGGAGCGCGGCGGATTGGGGTCGAGGGGCGGTCGGGTGGGGGTGGCCGTGGCGGTCGGGGGAGGTGGCGTCGGCGTGGCCGGCACGGCGGTGGCGGTGGCGGGCGGCAGCGTGGCGGCCGGGGTCGCGGTGCTCGCGGGGGTTGGGGACGGATGCGAGGAATCGTCGTCGCATCCGGCGAGGGGGAGGAGGAAGAGGGCGAAGAGGAGGGCGAGCGGCGATCGGGAAAGCATGGGGAGGCCTCGAATCTTGGTTGTGGGAACGTTTCAGCCATAGGCAGGGGAGCCGCTGTGGGTCAATGACGGGGCGGGAAGCGAGGGGAAAGCGAGCCACGAGGCGCGCGCCTCTTCCCAGGCGCAATCGAATTCGCTAGGAAGGTCGACTCGCGCCGCGGCCCTAGGGCCGTCGCCGCGGTGAATCACGCTGGCGTAGCTCAGATGGCAGAGCAGCTGATTCGTAATCAGCAGGTCGACGGTTCGATTCCGCCCGCCAGCTTTCGCGCAACCCCCTGAGAAATCAGGGGGTTGTGTCGTTTCGGGGGACTGGCTGGCGCCGTCGGTTTTTCCGCGCTGGGAAGCATATAGGAAGCAAGCGGGGCGATTTCGCTACGCCGGAGCCGTCAGATCATAGCGACGGTCGAGGTATCGTGGCGCGAGGGGGGCCGCGAGGAGGCTGCCTTCCCGGCTTCGGTCCGGGGGCCGGTGGAGAGGCGCCCGTTCCGGCGGTTCGCGGCGAGTTCCTTCGGGGAGGTCATATGTCGAGGCCCATGACTCCATCAACGTTCGCCTCGTCGAGGTCCGCCTCCGTGAGGTTCGCCCTTGTGACCCTCGCCCCGGTGAGTTTCGCCCGGGAGGAGTGGACTTGCCCCGGTTTGGTGGACACCGGCGTCGTGGGGTGACGGCGGTCGCGAAGTAAAGCAGCTCGTAGTCACGAGGGCTGCAGTTGCCGCTCGACGAATGCCGTCGGCGAAGGTTGTAGAAGCTCTCGATGTACTCGACGAGGATGCCCCTGGCCTCGCTAGGCGAGGCGACGGCTAGGTCCTGTTGGAGTTCGGCCTTGAGGGTTGCCCAGAAGCTCTCGGCGACGGCGTTGTCCCAGCAATCGCCGCAACGGTTCAGACCGATTCGTGACCACCGTCGCTCGCGAACGCCATTATCCACCGATGTTGCGCACTCCATGCAGTGTCTGATGCAAGAAGCACCATGATCACCGCCGCTGGCCTTGCCACGATTCCCGGTCTCGACCATCCCTTCAATGAGGACCGCTATCGGCTGCTCGGTGGCGATGTTCCCGCCGTTCGCACCGCCGGGCGCGGGCATCTGTATGCCGTGATGGACGGTGTCGGCAGCGCCCGCAAAGGCATGAAGTCGGCACAGCTATTGGCCGACGCCCTGACCCGCTTCTACACCGACCCGGCGATCGCAGCGTCTGTCGAAGGACTTCGTAGGATCGTCGCTGCCGCGAACCTCGAGGCATGCGGCTGGGGTGTCGACCCGGCGACGGGTTCGCAGCTTGCGGGCGCCGCATTCACGGTCGCCTGGTTCGACCCCGCGGGCGTCGTCCACCTCTTGCACTGCGGCGACACGGCTGCGTTCCGCTTCGATGGTAGGCACATCGCTCGTCTCACCGGCGAGCATGTCCGGCGTGGCGTGCTGGAGCACTTCCTCGGTCAAGGGCCGGGCTTCCACATGGACGTGCTGTCTGTTCCGCTCGAGGCGGGGGATATCCTGTGTCTCGTGAGTGATGGCGTGACCAAGGCGCTGTCGTCCGAAGACCTCGCCACGCTCCTCGAGTGCAACGCTCCCATGGCGACCGTGGCGCGCGAGATCTGCACCACTGCCCGAGCGCGCGGCGCAACGGATGACATTACGTGCGTGGCCATAGAGTTGGAGGAGTGGTGATCGGGGTGGCATTCCGTCCAGGAGGCCGGCAAGCGGCGATGGATGAGGCGGCGTGAAGATGGGCGCTTTGCGCGAATACGGATGGCAAAACACTTTGCGGAGTAGAGGCGCCGTCCCTTACCCGATGCCGGGGCGCGTCCTCCGGTGTATGCAGTCGACTGCAAGCTTCGCCAGAGGAGGAGAATCCATGGCTGACCTTGATCGCTTCGTCGATGCGCAGGACCGCGACAATGGGCTGGCGCGGGCCCTCGCCGAGTTGCGCTCCGGGCGCAAGCGAACGCACTGGATCTGGTGGGTTTTTCCCCAGCTTGCGTCGCTGGGTCGCTCCGGCAACGCGCGCTTCTACGGCATCGTCGATGCGGCCGAGGCGGCGGCCTACCTGCGCCATCCGACCCTTGGTGCCCGCTACCTCGAAGCGCTACGCGCCGTCCACCATCACGTCTGCGGTCGCGGCGCCGACCTCGAGAACTTCATGGGCTCGCACATCGACGCTGTCAAACTCGTCTCGTCGCTCACGCTGTTCGCCGATGTCGCCGAATCCGGCGCTGCCGAGGCACCCTGCAGCCCCGAGATCCACCATCTCGCCGCGGAGGTGCTCGGGGTGTTGCGTTCGCGCGGATGGCAGCCCTGTATGCAGACGCTTCGGGTGTTGAACCCGGGCGGCGAATTGCCGGTTCGCTGAACGTGCCTGCCGCCGGACGCGCGACGATGAACGACCCAAAGCTCTCCCGCCTGCGCCTGCTCCTCGTGGAGGACGACAAGGGCAGGGCTGACCGGATTCGCTCGTGGATCCCCGGCGACGTGCTGGTCACCCACTGCGCCAGCGCCGGGCGTGCCATTGGTGTCCTGCGCCGCGACCGCGGCGCCGTCTACGCCGGCATCTTGCTCGATCACGATCTGCAGGGCGCCACGGCCTCGGCGCTGGACGAAACGCTATCGGGCGCTGACGTCGCCACCGAGATCGCCCGCTGCATCGATCCCGACGTGCCTGTCCTGGTGCACTCGATGAACGTGCAGGGCGCGGCGGCGATGCGCGGCACGCTCGAAGATGCCGGCTTCGACGTCACCAGAATCGCCATGGTCGCCCTGGACCGGCAGAAGCTTTACGACTGGCTCGAGGAGGTACGTTCCCGCTGGCGTGACCGCATCGACGTGTGAGGACTCTCCCGGATTTCTCACCACGGAGTGGTCCTGACCTACCGTCGCCTGAAGGTGGATGAAAGCCTGGGCTACGCCGCGGGGTCGGGATCGAGGCCATCGACTCGATCCCGATGCCGCCCCCGATTTCGAATCGGATAGCTGGCCACCACTGGCTCCTCCGCCGCGATTTTCCAAGGAGTGGTCATGGCCGTCCGCCGCCCGAAGGACGATGAAACGGGGCGCGCAGCGCCCTGGAGCGCCGAGTTGTACTCGGCGGGCCTGTTGCGGGTGGACGGCGACGTATCGCAAGCATCCTCGCACCGAGATCGGAGGTGCTCTCCGGCGCATCGCGGGAAGTATGGTGGCGGGCCGCGCCCGGCGCCCGGCG
>CAZGEJ010000064.1:0-26262 GCA_964524885.1 uncultured Binatia bacterium (SeqCode) | reverse complement strand
AAGCCCCGTTCGACGGCTCGGCTTACATCCCCTACGACGTCAACGGCATGGACAACCCGCTGACCAACCACGCTCCGGTGATCGAGAACGGCGTGCACGAAGCGGTGCGGCGTCTGCCGGCGGCACAGCAGCAGATCGATGCCTTCCTGCGACCGGACGGGCGCATCGAGAACTTCTGCCCGGGCGCGTGCGCCTTCGAAAACGTCCCGAACGTCACGACCAATTGAGTTCGGGGGGGAAGCTAAGGCTTAGGCTCAGGCTCAGGCTGAGGCTCAGGTTGAGGGCGGAAAAGGTCCCCAACCGAAACCTTAGCCTAAGCCTCAGCCTAAGCCTCAGCCTCCCCCCAGCCAAATTTCCGCACGTCGAAGGCGATCCCGTGTGCTACCCTGCCGTTCCGTCACCATGATCGCGCCTCTCCCGCTTCCCCGCGTCGTCGCCCTGCTGCTCGCCTGTTCCGCCTGCTTCATCCCTCGATCCACATCGGCCGGCACCTACATCTTCGCCGGTGAGTCGAGCCCGAGCCTCATCACCCACCCCACCGGCTACACCGGCGTCGGCGGGACTCTCGAAATCTCCGTCTGCATCGACCCGGGATCCGTCAATGCGGCGCAGATGGCGGCGCCGGTGCAGAACATCGTCGCCACCTTCAACGACATGGCCGCGACGACCGGCAACCTCTTCCTCAACGCCGGCAACAACGTCCCAAGCAACCATCTCGATTTCGAATCGGTCACCCTGCACGAGGTGGGGCATTGCCTCGGGATGGGCCATCCCAACGCCGCCACGGAATCCGGGCTCATCGGCGAGGACCAACAGGACTACACCAAGGCGGGCGACGGCCCGAACAACGTGCTCAACCTCAACGCCGGCCCCGACGGCATCCGCGGCAGCGCCGACGATCTTCGCGGCGATGACGTCAACCTGCATTGGTTCCGCCGCAGCAACAACAACCCCTTCACCATCGACGAACCGGTCGACACCACCACCTACGCCGTCTCCCTCGCCCAACTGCCGGCGGGAGACACCTTCGCCGCCAATGCCGACCGCGACGTCGGCGTCGCGCTCGGAGTGCCCAACACCGAAGCCGTCATGCAACAGGGGACCGTCGTCGACGAGGCGCAACGCACCCTCGGGCACGACGACGTCGCTACCTTGCGCCTCGCCCGCGCCGGACTCGACGGCGTCCAAGGCACGGCCGACGACTATAACGTCACCCTCACCTACGGCGGCATCGCCTCGGGCTGCGACATCAACATCGCCTTCTCGACGAACACCTCGCTGGCGCAGTGCAACGTCGGCGGCACCTTTCTCTCCGGCTCGCACCTCGCCATCACCAGCGCCACGGTCTTCGTCAATCCCAACTTCAATTGGTTCTTCAACAGCGAGCCCGCCGGACCGACCTCGACGCCGACCATCACGCCGACGCCGAGCGCAACCGCGACCACCACGGCGACGCGCACACCGACCGACACCCCTACCTCGACGCCGACGCGCACGCCGACGCATACCCGCACCTTTACCCGGACCCAGACGCCGACGCGCACGCCGACCTTTACCCCGACTCACACGGCCACCCGGACGCCGACCGTCACCCGCACGCCGACGGTGACCCCGACACCGACCCGCACGCCGACGGACCCACCGACGGCGAGCCCCACCGTCTCGCCCACTTCCAGCCCCACCGTCACGCCTTCCGCCACTCCCACCGGGACGCCAACCGACACCGCCACCCCGACGACCACGTCTACTCCGACCCAGACCGCCACGCCCTCGGCCACGCCGAGTGCGACGCCGTTCATCATCGCCGGCAGCGTGCGGCATTTCGCCCTCGATAGTCCGATCGCCGATGTGACCATCGATGGCGCCAGCACCTCTGGTATCAGCCAAGGCGACGGGAGCTACGCCCTCGCTCTCCCATCCGCCGCGACCCTGACCCTCACGCCGTACAAGTCGGGTGATCTCGACGGCGCGATCGGCGCCGCCGATGCCGCCAGCGTGCTGGCAGCCGCCGTGTCCGCCGACTCCCTGGACGACGCGTTCCTGCTGGCGTGCGACGCCAGCGGCAACGGCTCCGTCAGTGCCTACGATGCCGCCCTGCTGCTCCGCTTCGCCGTCGGCCAACTGAACCAGCTCCCCGCCGCGACGCTCTGCTCGACCGATTGGCTCTTTCTTCCAGCCCCCTCGCTGGCGCCCCAACAAATCGTGCAGCAACCCAACGTCGCGGGCCTTTGTACCCCCGGGTCCATCACCTACGACCCGCTCGTCGGCGGCCTGGAACAGCAAGACTTCCGCGGGATTCCTCTCGGCGATTGTGACGGCAGCTGGAGCAGCGGCGGCGCCGGAACTCCTTTGACCGCATCCGCATGGCTCGGAGCGCAGCGCGGGCGACCGCGTGCTCTCCGCGTCCCCGTCTTCATCGAACCCAACGTCGTCGTGCGTGCCCTCGAAATGACCATCGCCTACGACGCCGCCGCGCTACGAGCCACATCGGTGCGACGCCTCGACCCGGCGCGCGACGCGCTGTTCGAAGTCAATCTCAGCAACCCCGGCGAGATTCGCTTGGCCCTGGCACGCGCCCGCGGGCGAGACAGCGCCGAGGGCGAACTCTTCGTCTTGAATTTCGAGAGGCTCGCCAAGGCCAAAGGCGAGCCACGGGTCGAAGTCACCCGTACCGTCCGCTACGACGAGCGCTGACGACTCAAGGCTCCCGACCCGGATGAATTCGCTGGCATCCATCGACGGACGATTCGGAAGTTGAACACGATGGCACGTCACCAACACGCCTCGCTGCCCCAATCCCAACCCGCTCCCGCCGTCGCCCCGACAAGGCGAGAAATGCCTCGATCGTCGACGATCTCGGCGATCGTCGCGATCGTCCTATTTGCAGCCGGCTTGCACGCGATGCTCGTACCGCGCGTGTCCGATGCGGACAGCTTCTACCATCTTCGTCACGCATGGGTGTACCGCGTCCATGGCATCTTCGACTCGTCCTTTCCGTGGGCACAATTCTCCATCGTCAAAACTCATGCCGCCGACATTTGGTATGGCTTTCATCTACTGGGAATCCCACTAACCCTCTTCGAGCCCCTTACCCACGGCCTTTACTTCGGCGCCTGGTTCGTCACCGTCATCACCCTATGCCTGGTCTGGTCCGCGTTCCGCAGACTAGCCGTGCCTTTTCCTCTCGCATGGGTTTTCTTCTTCGCTCTGATCAACGCCGACGTCCTGTATCGCCTGACGATGTTGCGCCCGCATCCCCTCTCTCTCGGCCTGTCACTCGTCCTCTTCGCGCAACTCGTCAGGCCCATCGGGCGCTACGGCAACGTGCCCCTGTTCGCGATCGCCGCGCTGTTCGCATGGAACCACATCGTCGTCTTCTGGCTGGCCCTGCTCGTCGCCGGCGCCGTCACCATGGTGCGACTCCTCCACCGCCAGGCACCGGAATGGGCCAAGCTCGCGGCCTTGACGTCCGGCCTCGCCGTCGGCGCCTTGCTGCGCCCCAACCCCCTCGGTGCCCTTCGCATCACCTATGACGTTCTCGCGATGATGCTGGTGGACCGAGAGAGAGTCCCCCTCAACATCGGCAAGGAACTCTACCCGTTCGGTTGGGAACAATTTATTGCACTCTTCCTTCCGTTCTCGGCATTCTTGCTCGCGGGGCTCGCGGTCATCGTCATCCTCATCTGGCAGGGGCGATTCAAAGACCTCGATCGTGACCAGAAGATCACGCTGTGGAGCAGCTTGCTCCTCACCATCATCTTCGGTGCGATGACCTTCCTCGTGGCCCGGCGTTCCCACGAGCTGTTCATCGCCTTCGGCACCATTCTTCTCGCCCTGCTGCAACCTCACGCCATGGCCTTGGTTCCTGCGACATGGCGACCTCGGCCCGCAGCGTCGGCAAACCGCGCCGACGCGCCAACCGGAAGCCTCTCGTGGTTCAACCGCCTCGCTCCGCAGGTCAAGCTCGTTGTCTTCGCCGCAACGGGCGCCATGCTGCTGACGGCTGGATGGCACCTTCGCGAGTTTCATCGAAACATCGAGAACCTATTCCACCCCATCAAATTCGAAGGAGTCGGCAAGTGGTTGTCGGAGAACGCCGAACCAGGAGCGATCGTATTCCATCCCGATTGGGACCGATTCGGCGAACTTTTCTTCTGGAACCCGAATGCTCATTACATCAATGGCATGGACCCGATCCTTCATTATCGCTTCGACGAGCGCACGTATTGGCAAGCATTCTACATGGCCATCGATCGTGCCACTGAAGTGACGTGTAGTAGCTATCCGTGCCAGCCTCATGCGGTCGTTCGCACCTACGACTCGCTGAAGCACGACTTCGGTGCATCCTGGGTCGTCGTCGAGATGAATCGCACGCCGAAGCTTTACGAAACGCTGCGAGACTCACCCGGGTTCACGCGCATTCTCGAAACGGACGGCAAGGTCGCCCTGTTCCGCATCGACTGACGGAGGGCGCACCTCGGAGGCGACCTACGTGCCATCCTCGACCGAACGAGTCACCGATCCAATCAGCTCAGCGCGAGGATTTGCGCCCGAGGATGGAAAGGCCCACTCGACCGGCGATCGTCAGCGGCTTGCCCCAGGCGCCGAATCGCAGCCCCGCGGCAACCGCGATTGCACGCTGACGCGTCGACTCGTCGGCTGCCATTGCCAAGGCAGGGTAGAAGCGCGGGTCGCTCGGAGCCGTCCGCAGGACGGATCGGCGATAGGTCTCCAACCACGCGGCGATGTCCGCACGCGGTAGAACAATCTCGGTGTAGGTCAACCCCTCGGCGAGAATGCCGAGCTTCCAATCGTTGGCGGCATCGGCCGCATGCGCCGCCATGCCGCGCGTCGCATACCAGCCGGCAGCCTCGCGATACTGCGGCGTGCCGGTGAGTTCGTAGGCCGCGACCAAAGCGACCTGCGGCCATCCCCACTGGCGCGGGTTGCCGCGAAAGTCGATGCCCTCGCGCCGCCGCCGCACGAGATAGTCGGCAATCTCGGTCGCCGCCCGTAGCGCGCGCTCGTCCCCGGTCAGCAGGCCGTAGTTGATCAGCCCCTCGTTCCAGACGTGCCCGAGATCGACCCCACCGAGTTCGAAGGTGAAGTGCATCGGGTTCTTGGGATGGTGCATACCGACCCATTCCGGCCGCCGCGGATCGTGGTGAATGCGGTCGACGTCCATGAAGTGACGCGCCGCCGCGGTCATCCACTCGAACAACTGCGGATCGCCGCTGGCGACGTATCCGAGCGCCAACACCTGTGTGGTGTCGTATTCGAGGTTGGCCCACGCATCGCAGCCTTTGGTCGTGTCGCGATATCCGACGAAATTCCAATCGCCCCAGTGGAACATGCCGTACGCCCCGATTCGCTTCTTTCCCGCTCCATCGCTGCAGGTGACTCGGCCGCTGTCGTCCCAGGCGTCGAGGTCCTGCGTCTGGACGAATCGCCGGAACGACCGCAACAAGCGATCGAGGAAATCGAGACTGGCGAGGTCGCGCCCCAGGGCGTTGCGCAAGGCACCACTCGCCGCCGCCCACGCCGGGTCGACCACGGCCAATACGGGTTCGACCGGCACCGGTCGCGCGGGATCGATGCTCGCCGGCGGATCGAACGTGAGCCGAAGCGCATGCGTCTTGGCGGCCCCGACACCAAACGATGCAACGCCATCCCCGGTGCTGCGGAAATAGTGCCGTATGTTCCCCGGCTGGATCTCGAAGGCACGCGGATACTCTTGCCAGAAGAACGGTGCTTCGAGTTCCACGGCATCGGTCGTGTGGCGCACCAGCAAGCGACCACTGGCACGCCCAGCCGAAGGTCGGCCGTCGACCGCTAGGGTTCCCGCGTCGCTCTGTTCCATGAACCAACGGCCGTGCGCGACCTCTCCGGCAAATGCCGCTTGCCCTTCCCGCCCTGCGGAAAAGCGTGCCGGCCCCTCGCTCCAGCGTAGGTCGACACCGAGTTCCGCAAGCGTCACGGACGGAGCCTTGCCGCGGTTCTCGATCGAATGGAGCAATCTCACTTGGCGGCTGCCGGCCGTCAGGTCGAGGCGCACAATGAACACCAGGCCCGCACCGTAGCTCCCGGAAACGGACACGCGTGTCCGCAGGGGTCCGCCCTCGAGAATCTCGACCCGCTGGATCTTGGCGGCATGCCGCCGGCCCTCGACGACCGCGAAGGCGCGCAACTCGTACGGCCGGACGCGTCCATCGACGACCACATCGCGCAACAGGACGTTGCCGTCCTCCGGCAGCACGAGGCGCAGCGCCCCGGTATCGACGCGGAGGCCGCCGATTACCCGCTCCACCACGACTCGTCGCGCCGGAGACGGACTGTTGCCGAATCGCAACTGGAGCGATTTCTGCTCACTCGGAGCGAGATCGGTCGGAAAATCGGCCACGAGCCAACGGACGCTGCCGTCGGCCCAACGGCTGACCACTCGCGTCTGGGCGGGCTCGGCGCGCTCGCCGTCGACGATACTGGCGGAGTCCCGATCGTTCACGACACCTCGCGGAAGCGGGATGCCCACCCGAACCGCCACATCGACTTGTGCCGCACCGCTGCGCTCGCGAACCGTGACGGGGACCTCGACGACAGGGGCGGCGCGCACGGGCCAGGCGACGAAGCACGCGAGGGCCGCGACTTGCCACCAACTGGCGCCAAACGCGACGGCGTCAGCCGTCATCCTCGCCGTCCGCCGCCACGTCCCGCGTGGCGATCCATTCGACGCCCGTGCCGGCGACGTCGGCGCAGACCACATCACCGCAGCGGATCGGCGCCCTCACCTCGATGTGGCGTGCCGCCAGGCAGACGTCGCGCACGCGGTCCTTGGGTACGGGCCGGCTCGTCTTCACGGGCAACCGCGTCCAGCGCCCTCCTCGTAGCGCCACCGTCGTACTCACCAGGCGACGCGGGTCGACGTGTTCACGTTCACCGTATTCGCGCCCGCGCTTGCAGCCGGCGCCCCGCACCTCGATGGTCCCGTGCTCGTCGATCTCGACTTCGAGACGGCAACCGAGGGGGCAGCCGATGCAGAGATAGTGGGTGATCTCGTGCGGCGGATCGGGGTTCATCGCGGCACCACGTGGATCGGCAAGTTGTCGCCGTGAAACTTTTGCAGCACCTCCGGCCGCACTGTCAGACGCACCATCTCGGCCGGGAACACGTAGCGCAGCTTGCGCTCGAAGATGTCGCCGAGACGCAGGCTGCACTTGTCGAGCGGACGCCGCACCCGCAGGTGCACGACGTGCTCGCGATCGGTCGAGAGCGTCTGCGGCACACAGTAGGCAACGTTGTCCCCCGGCACGAGCCGCAGGTTGTCGGCCGGCGGACGGGCACCGCACATCCAGTCGCCGGCCTGGCGACCCGCCAGCGCCGCTTCCGCAGTGACATAATCCACCAGGTCGTGGATGTGCACGACGTTGCCGCAGGCGAACACGCCGTCGCAAGAGGTTTCCATCGTACTCGCCACGACGGGGCCGCCCGTCGTCGGGTCGAGACGCAAGCCGAGCCGACGCGACAATTCGTTCTCCGGGATGAGACCGATCGACAGCAACACCGTGTCGCAGGCGATGTCCCAGGCACGCGCCAAATCGGGCCGTGCGTCCGCGTCCACCGGCGCGACACGAATCGACTCGACTCGGTCGCGCCCACGGATGTCGACGACCGTGGTCGACAGGTGCAAGGGAATGTCGAAGTCCTGCAGACACTGCACCAAGTTGCGTCCAAGCCCGTTGGCGTGCGGCTGCACCTCGAACACACCGACGACCTCGACGCCTTCGAGGGTCAACCGCCGCGCCATGATCAAACCGATGTCGCCGGAGCCGAGGATGGCGACACGCCGCCCCGGCAGGACGCCGTGCAGGTTAACGAACCGCTGGGCCAACCCGGCGGTCATCACGCCGGCCGGACGCGTACCCGGAATGCGGATGGCGCCGCGGGTACGCTCGCGCGCCCCCATGGCGAGCACTACGGCGCGGGCTCCGACGACCTCGACACCCAAGAGACCAGACATGAGCTGCAAGCGTTTGTCGGCGGCGATGTCGGCGACGAAGGTATCGCCGATGACGTCGACGTCGTGCTCGAGCACCTGTTCGAGAAAGCGCTGCGCGTATTCCGGCCCGGTCAGTTCCTCGTTGAAGTGGTGCAGACCGAAACCGGAGTGGATGCACTGCCACAGAATGCCGCCGGCTTCCTTCTCGCGGTCGACGATCAGCACCCGCTCGGCGCCACGTTCCTTGGCTCCCAGGGCGGCTGCCATCCCGGCGGGTCCGCCACCGACGACGACCACGTCGTACTCGCTCTGCAGATGATGCGCCGCGGTGAGGATCATGTGCCAGCCTCGTCGCCACGCTCGCAGACGACCCACGAGGCGCCGCCGCGCTTGGTGACCGCCGACAACGGCACCCCCAACTGGCGCGCCAGCAGTTCCATGCAGCGCGACGTGCAGAATCCGCCTTGGCACCGCCCCATGCCGGCACGCGTGCGAAACTTGATGCCGTCGAGTGTCACGGCACCGCGTTCGATCGCGTCCACCACCTCGCCTTCGGTAACGCATTCGCAGCGACAGACGATGTGCGCGTAGCGCCGATCGCGCCGCGCCAGTGTGATCCGGCTCTCGAGATCGAGACTGGCGACATGAATCGGCTTGGCGTTGGCGGCGACGAAGTCGTCCTTCGGCCGCAGCGCCAACCCCTCGTCGCGTAGGATCTCGCACACCATCGCGGCGATCGCGGGCGCCGCCGTCAGTCCGGGCGACTGGATCGCGGCCACGTTGATGAAGCCCTTGGCCGACGTCGGTCCGATGATGAAGTCTTCGCTGGCGCTGACGGCGCGCAACCCGGCGAATTCGGCGATGCAGTCGCGCTCACTGATACCTGGCACCAACCGCCGCACGGCGGCGAACACCGCCTCCGCGCCGGCGAGGGTCGTGCTCAGATCGTCGCGATCTTCGCCACTGGTGGCAGTCGGTCCGACCATGATGGTGCCGTCGTAGGTGGGAATGACCAGGGTCCCTTTCGACACGGGGGTCGGGCACGGAAAGATGACGTGGCGCACCAAGCCGGCGAGACGTCGATCGAGCAAATACTCTTCGCCCTTGCGTGGGTGCAGGACGAAGTCGCCGACGCCGGCGAGCGCGGCGATGTGGTCGGCCTCCAAGCCGGCGGCATTGAGCACGAAGCGCGCCTGCCACGAGCGCGTCGGCGTCTCGATCGTCCAGGCGTCCTCGGTACGCCGCAGCCCCGTGACGGGACAGTCCGTGAGCACCGTAACGCCGTTGCGCACGGCGTTGTCGACGAGGGCAAAACAGGCCTCGTAGGGATTGATGACGCCCGTGGTCGGAGCATGCAGCGCGGCGACCACGTCGTGCGACAAGCCGGGTTCCTCGCGTCGGATGCGCTCGGCGTCCCAGAGTTCGAGGCCGGGCACGCCCTTGTCGTGGCCTTGCTGCAGCAGCTTCAGCAACACCGGGCGCTGGTCTTCGGCCAGCGCCACGGTCAGCTCGCCGATGCGCTTGAAGCCGAACCCGAGTTCGTCACAGAGACCGTCCCACGCCTGGTTTCCCTCCCATTCGAGACGGCCCTTGAGGGTATGAGGTGCGGCGTGATGGCCGCCGTGGATGATGCCGCTGTTGGCCTTGCTGATACCGAAGCCGACCTCGGCCTCGCGTTCGAGCAATGCGACGGCAACGTCGAAGCGCGATAGAGCTCGGGCGATGGCACAACCGACGATCCCGGCGCCGATGATGACGACGTCGAACATGACCATGCCTTAGCAAATGCCGGTCGAGGATACACCGCCCGGCGCATGGTCGCGCGGCGGTTCGCGCCCTGCGCCAGCCAGCCGGCGCAAGGCGTCCGACGGCGGCGGACATCCTGCAAACGAGCGTTTGCGTCCGTCCGGGCGACGCCTTATGAGAGCGGGTCATGGATTTCGGATTCAGCGAAGAGCAGGAAATGCTGCGCGAGAGCGCGCGTCAGTTTCTCGAAAGCGAATGCCCGATGACCTACGTCCGCCAAATGATGGACGACGAGGTCGGCTACTCCGAAGAGCAATGGCAGAAAATGGCCGAACTCGGCTGGCTCGGGCTGATCTTCCCCGAGCAGTACAGCGGCGCCGGTCTGGACCTCGTCGACCTCGTAGTGGTGCTCGAGGAGATGGGTCGTTGCGTCATGCCCGGTCCGTTTTTCGCCACGGTCCTGCTCGGCGGCAGCGCCATCCAATTCGGCGGCAGCGACGCCCAGAAACGCGCCTACCTGCCTCGCATCATCGACGGTAGCCTGAAGACGACCCTCGCCCATCTCGAGGAGAGCGCTCGCTGGGACGCCGACGGCATCCAGCTACGCGCCACCGCCTCGGGCAACGGCTATCGCCTCTCCGGAACCAAGCTCTTCGTGCCCGACGCGCACAACGCCGGCCTGCTGGTCGTGGCGGCGCGCACCGGCGGCAGCGGCACCGACGGCATCACGCTCTTCCTCGTCGACGGCAAGGCCGCCGGCTTGAAGATCCGCACGCTCAAGACGATGGATCAGACGCGCAAGCTGTGCGAGGTCCGCTTCGACGACGTCGAGGTTGGGGCGGACGCCGTGCTCGGCGAGGTCGGCAAGGCTTGGCCGATCCTCGACGCAGTGGTCGACCGAGCCAAGGTCGCGATCAGCGCCGAGATGTGCGGCGGAGCGCAGAAGGTGCTCGACATGAGCGTCGAGTACGCCAAGGTGCGCGAGCAGTTCGGCAAGCCGATCGGATCGTTCCAAGCGATCCAACACAAGTGCGCCAACATGATGGTGCAGGTCGAAAGCGCCAAGTCGGCGACGTATTACGCAGCCTGGGCCGTCGCCAACGGTGTCGACGAAGCGCACCTCACGGCATGTATGGCGAAGGCGTATTGCTCGGACGCCTATCGCTTCGTCAGCGGCGAGGGCATCCAGATCCACGGCGGCATCGGTTTTACGTGGGAGCACGACATGCACTTGTACTTCAAGCGCGCCAAGGGCTCCGAGGTGACTTTCGGCGACGCCACCTGGAATCGCGAACTGGTGGCGCAACTCGTTCTCGACGAAGCATCGTAAACGGCAGCTGGTCGCGGCATCGCACGCGCGGACGTGCCGATTGCCGCAGCCGTTTCACGCGGCCGACGGCGACGGTAGTTCTCCTGCCGTCACTGGATCCAGTCGATTTCCAACTCGACGCGACCCGCCGGACGGGTGATGGTCACGACGTCGCCGAGCTGACTGCCGACGAGCGCTTCACCGAGCGGCGAACGAGGTGTCACGACCAAGATGCGTGCGCCCGCGACGTCGAGCTTCTCCCCGCCGCCAACCGGAGCCAGGAAGTAGATCGTCTCCGCACCCGCCTCGTCGACCAAGCCGACCAGGTCCCCGATTTGCACGACGTCCACGTCGCCCCGCACTTGCAGCGCAAAGGCATGCAGCGTGGCCACGTCGCTCGCCAGCGTCTCGGCGCGATCCGCCAAGCCGCGCGACAGATAACTCGCCTCCGTCGAACGCATGTCCTTGGCGTGTTCCTGGCGGTTCTCGCTATGCGTCGCGCCCGATTGCGCCGAGGCCTGAGCCGCTGTCAGGCGATCCAAGGTCTCCGCCAGACGCTGGCGCAGAGCCAGCAACACCCTCGTCTTGTCGATGGCGGAGGACATGCCGCGAACCGACGTCGCGTCAGGAGCGGGCCGCGTACGCGCCGATCAGGTCGCGCCGATTCCGCAATGCGTCGAGCGCGGCCGTCTGCTCGGCGATGCGCTTGCTACGGCCGCGTCCCACCGCGAGCACCGTGTCGCCCAGCAACGCCTCGACGACGAACTCGCGTTCGTGGTCCGGACCCGCCTCCTCGACGACACGGTACACGGGAGCTTGCCGGCAAATTTGCTGACACAACTCTTGCAACTGCGTCTTGGCGTCGATCGTCTCGCGATCGGCGACGCTGAGGACCAATCCTTCGAACAAATCCCCCACCACGTGACGTACCGCCTCGTAGCCGCCGTCGAGAAAGACCGCACCCATGACCGCCTCGAAGGCCGCGGCGAGAATCGATTCCTTGCGTCGACCGCCGCTCTTTTCTTCACCGCGACCAAGGCGCACGTGCTCGTCGAGTTCCAGGTATATCGCCATCTCCGCAAAGCTGCTGGCGTTGACCAGCGCCGCACGAAATCGCGACAATCGGCCCTCGTCGTGGTCGGGATAGGTATTGAGCAGCAGTTCGCTGAGCACCAAACCGACGACGGCATCGCCCAAGAACTCGAGTCGCTCCGAGGTACGCGGCCCTTGCACTTCGATCGCCGAGGTGTGCGTCAACGCTTGGCGCAGGCGATCGACCTCGCGAAAACGATAGCCGATGTTGTGTTGAACCTGGCGCAGCGATTCCAGATCGGACACGTCCGCCGGTGTCGTCTCCCGATCGTTCATCGCACGACCTCGATGACCCGGCCCAGCAAACGCTCCCCGTCCCACGCGTCGATCGCCACTTCGACTTCGCGATTGCCGAGTTCCGCACCGCCAGGCACCTCGACACGTTGGTAGTTCCGGCTGTAGCCGCCCATCCAACCCGGTCGCTTCGGCGTGCCTTCCTCGATCAAGACGCGCGCCCTGCCCCCCACGTGCCTTTGGGCAAAGGCTGCACGCTTGGCCTCACCCAGTTCACGCAGGACTTGCGCCCGCGCCCGAATGACTTCGACCGGCAAATGATCCTGCCGCTTCGCCGCCGTGGTGCCGGTCCGCTTCGAGTACGGAAACACATGGAAGTACGTCAGCGGCAGTTGCTGCAGCAGTTCCAACGAGGCAGTGAAATCGGCCTCCGTTTCGC
Source organism: uncultured Binatia bacterium (SeqCode) (assembly GCA_964524885.1). Lineage (GTDB taxonomy): Bacteria > Desulfobacterota > Binatia > HRBIN30 > HRBIN30 > CALJUJ01. Next base: position 13,449 of record CAZGEJ010000064.1, on the reverse strand, counting down.
CCGGGAAGCCCGCGATGACGTCGGTGCCGATCGCCGCTTCCGGAAGATACCGGTGCAGCCGCTCGCCCAGATCGGCAAGTTCGCGCGTGCCGTACTTGCGCCGCATCCCCTGCAGAACGGCATCGGCGCCGGCCTGCACCGGGATATGGAGATGTTCGCACAACACGTGGGCATCGCGTACCAGCTCCAGCAGCCGCGATGTCACTTCCGGAGGGTCGATCGAACTCAAGCGCAGACGCGGCACCGGACTATGCGCCACGAGGGACTCCAGCAGGTCCACCAACGACAACTCCGACTCGAGGTCGTGCCCGTAACCGCCGAGATGCACTCCGGTGAGAACGACTTCCTTGAAACCGAGTTCGGCGAGGCGCTCGAGCTGTTCGCACACCACCCGCGGCGGCACGCTTCGACTCTTGCCGCGCGAGAACGGAACGATGCAGAAGGTGCAGAAGAGATCGCAACCCTCCTGGATCTTCAGGAACGCACGCGTCTGTCCGGGAAACACCTCGGCGCCGATCGTCGACACCTGCCGCGCCGTGCGCAGGTCGTCGACGTGCAACTTGCCGCCCTCCAGTTCACCCTTCACCGCTGCGATCAGATCGTCCATGCGGTTCAGGCCGACGACCGCGTCGACCTCGGGCAGCGCCGCACCGTTCGGGTTGGTTTGCGCGAAGCAGCCGGTCACCACCACGCGTGCATCGGGATGATTGCGGCGGGCACGCCGCGCCAGTTGGCGACTCTCGGCATCGGCGCGATCGGTGACCGAGCACGAATTGACGACGAAGACGTCGGCCGCCTCCGTAGCCGCGACCACTTCGTGGCCATCGGCTCGCAAACGCGTTTCGAGGGCCGCGCTGTCGTAGTGGTTGACTTTACAGCCGAGAGTCGTGATTGCCACACGCATCGTTCACCTCACGCGAGCGCGCGCTCGATCCAACCGCCGCCGACGACACGTTCGCCCGCGTACAACACCGCTGCCTGTCCCGGCGTCACCGCCGCCATGCCCTGCTCCGCCTCGACCTCGAATGCCGCCTCGTCGGCGCGTTCCACGCGCACCCGCAACGGCTCGAAGCGCGAGCGAATCTTCACCATCAACTCCTCGCCGACACGCGGCGGCTCACCGCCGATCCAGTTGGCACGTGACGCGCGCAAGCCACGCACTCGCGTCGCTTCCTTGGTACCGACACGGACGTCGCCCGACGTCGCATCGATGGCGGTGACGTACAACGGCTCGCTGGCGCTCACACCCAGGCCCTTGCGCTGACCGATCGTGAAACGGTGTACGCCGTCATGTCGACCTAGGGTTTGCCCGTCCTCGCCGACAATGCGGCCCGCACGAGGCTGCGCCGCCGACCGTTGCGCGACGAACTCGGCGTAACGCCCCTTCGGCACGAAGCAGATCTCTTGGCTCTCGGGCTTCTCCGCCACCGGCAAACCGAGTTCACGTGCCTTGTCGCGCACGGCGGACTTGCTCAGTTCACCAACCGGATACAACGTGTGCGCCAGCGCCTCTTCCGCCACGTTGAAGAGGAAGTACGACTGGTCCTTGGCGGGATCGAGCGAGCGCCACAACTCCGACTTGCCGCTCACCGCGTTGCGGACGACCCTCGCGTAGTGGCCGGTGGCCACCATGTCGGCCCCCAGCTCCCGCGCGCGATCCCAAAAGCTGGCGAACTTGATGTGTTCGTTGCAACGAACGCATGGGCTCGGCGTGCGGCCGGCCAAGTAGTCGGCAACGAACGGGTCGACGACCTTGCGCTCGAACTCCGCCCGAAAGTCCATGACGTAGAACGGAATCGACAGCCGCGAGGCGACGCGGCGCGCATCGACGAAGTCGTCGAGCGAACAACAGCCGCTATCCGACGGGCCACCCCACAGACGCATGGCGATGCCGATGACCTCGAAGCCCTGCTCGACCAGCAATGCCGCGGCCACCGAACTGTCGACGCCGCCGCTCATGCCAACGACGACGCGCGTCATGCCACCGCCCTCACGGAGCGCATGGCAGCCACTGCCTCGACCGTCGCCGCGACCACACGATCGATCGCCTCTTCGTCGTGCTCGGGACCGAGACTGAAGCGCACACCGTCCCGCGCCGCGTCTTCGCCGAGGCCGATGGCGCGCAACACGTGTGACGGCTCGGCCGAACCGGCGGCACAAGCCGAGCCACTCGACACGCCGATGCCGCGCAGGTCGAGCGCCGCCACCAACACCTCGCCCCGGATGCCGTCGACGCGCACATGCAGGGTGTTCGGCAGACTGCCGCAGCCCGGCGCACCGTCGCGCTGGATGCCGTCGATACCTGATTGAAGCCCAGTCCAAAGCCGATCGCGCAAGGCCGCGACGCGGGTACCCCACTCGACCAACTCGGCGCGACGCAAGCGACAGGCCTCGCCGAAACCGACGATGCCCGCGACATTCTCGGTCCCCGAGCGTCGCTCACGCTCCTGACCACCGCCCAACAACAGAGCCGGCCACGAGCGTCCAGCCTTGACGTACAGCGCGCCCACGCCTTGCGGCCCGCCCAACTTGTGCGCCGAAACCGAAACGAGATCGAGGTCACGCACGTCGACCGGGATTTTGCCGACGGCCTGCACCGCATCGACGTGCACCGGAACACCGGCCTCGCGACCGATCGAGGCGACGGCGGCAATGTCCTGCAGGGTGCCGATTTCGCTGTTCGCCCAGCCGACGCTGACCAATGCAGCGGGACGTCGCAGAGCCTGGCGTAGCTGGTCCAAGTCGACCCGCCCGTGTGCATCCACCGCGACGAAGTCGACTTCCACGTCATGCCGCGCCGCCAACGGCGCGAGCAGCGAGGCGTGCTCGATGGGAGTCGTCACGATGCGTCCGGAGGCGCCCCGCACCGCGGTGTTGTTGCTCTCGGTACCGCCGCTGGTGAAGACGACCTCACCGGGCCGGCAACCGAGCAGCATCGACACCTCGACGCGCGCCTCCTCGACGGCACAGCGGGCGCGCGTGCCCCAGGCATGCGCACTCGAGGCGTTGCCATGCTGCTCCGTCAGGAACGGCAACATTGCCTGCAGCGCCGCTTGCCGCAGGGGCGAGGACGCGTTGTGGTCGAGATAGAGCGACACGTTGATCCAGCCGGCTCAGCGAGCCGCGCCGCCACTCTTCTTACGCGCCCTCTTCCGGTCCTTGTAGAGCTTGTAATCGATGCTGTCGCACAACGCCTGATAGCTCGCTTCGATGACGTTGGGCGACACGCCGACGGTGCCCCAGCGCTCGTCGCCGTCGCCCGACTCGACGAGCACGCGCACTTGCGCCTCGGTACCGGCGCCGCCCAGCACGCGCACCTTGTAGTCGAGCAGGCGAATCTCATCGATCTCGGGGTAGAACTTGGTGAGTGCCTTGCGCAACGCGTTGTCGAGAGCGTTGACCGGACCGTTCCCTTGCGCCGCGGTGTGCTCGACCTGCCCTTCGGGGCCGCGCACCATGATGGTCGCCTCCGACAGCGGCTGTTCGCCCTTTTCGCGCTTCTCGTCGATGACGCGAAAGCCGATCAGTTCGAAGAAGCGCGTGCGCGCGCCGTTCATGCCCTTCTGCATGAGCAACTCGAGCGAGGCCTCGGCGCCCTCGAACTGAAACCCTTGGTTCTCGAGCTCCTTCACCTCCGACAGGACCTGGCGCACGGCGGGCTTGAGATCGTCGAGATCGAGCCCCAGCTCGCCGGCCTTGTGGAGGATGTTGCTCTGGCCGGACAGATCGGAAACGAGCACGCGTTGATGATTCCCGACGGTGGCGGGATCGATGTGTTCGTAGGTCTCGCGGTTCTTGCGCACGGCGGCGACGTGCACCCCGCCCTTGTGGGCGAAAGCACTGAGTCCGACGAAAGGCTGCCGCTTGTTCGGCTCTTGATTCGCCAGCTCCCAGACGAAGTGCGACAGCTCGCGCAGTTGGCGCAGGCGCGCTGGGGCCACGACCTTGTAGCCCATCTTGAGTTGCAGATTGGCGGCGACGGCACAGAGGTCGACGTTGCCGCAACGTTCCCCGATGCCGTTGATCGTGCCTTGCACCTGAACGGCGCCGCGTTCGACGGCCATCAGCGAGTTGGCGATCGCGAGTCCGGAGTCATTGTGGCAGTGGATCCCGATCGGGGCGTCGATGGCGGCGCGGACGGCATCGACGCCCGCCGCGATCTCGCTCGGCAGCCGGCCGCCGTTGGTGTCGCAGAGGCAGACCAGATCGGCACCCGCCTCGCGCGCCACGCGGCAGCACTCGACGGCGAAGGTCGGATTGGCGCGAAAGCCGTCGAAGAAGTGTTCGGCATCGAAGATCACCTCGTCGACGTGTCGCTTGAGGTACTGGACGCTGTCGTAGATGACCTCGAGGTTCTCTTCGTTCGGGATGCGCAGATCGTCGCGGACGTGCAGGTCCCACGTCTTGCCGAAGATCGTGACGACCGGCGTCTTGGCCTTGAGCAGCTTCTTCAGGTTGGCGTCGGTGCTGGCGCGCACGCCGGCGCGCCGCGTCGAGCCGAAGGCGACGACGCGCGCCTGCGTCAGCTTGAGACCTTGCGCCGCGGCGAAGAACGCTTCGTCGCGCGGGTTCGAACCCGGCCAACCGCCCTCGACATAGCGCACGCCGAAGTCGTCGAGACGCTCGGCGATGCGCAACTTGTCTTCGACGGTGAAGGCGATGTCCTCGGCCTGACAGCCGTCGCGCAGGGTCGTATCGTAGAGATCGACCTTGGCGTCGCGACTCATGTACCTTCCTCCGAGACGCCCTCTTCGATCAGCTTTTTGTGCAGGACACGCACGGCGAGTTCAGCGTACTTGGCGGCGATGACGACCGAGACCTTGATCTCGGAGGTCGAGATCATCTCGACGTTGATGCCTTCCTCGGCGAGTGCGGCGAAGATGGCGGCGGCGACGCCGGCATGGCTGCGCATGCCGAGACCGACGACGGAGACCTTGACGACCTCGGTGTCGGTGCTGACGCCACGCGCGCCGAGGTCCGTCTTGAGCTGCTCGACGATCTCACAGGCGCGGGCGAAGTCCGTCTTCGGCACGGTGAAGGTCAGGTCAGTGTAGCCGATCTCGGTGGCGGCGTTCTGGATGATCATGTCGACGACGATGTGCGCCGCCGCGATCGGGCCGAACAAGCGCGCGGCCAGACCGGGGCGGTCGGGCACGTGTTGCAGGGTAATCTTGGCTTCGTTGCGATCGAGGGCAACACCGGACACCAGAACGTCTTCCATTCCTGCCTCCTCATCGACGACCCACGTTCCCGAGACGTCGGAAAAACTCGTACGCACGTGCACAGGGACCTTGTAGCGCTTGGCGAATTCGACCGAGCGGATCTGCAGCACCTTGGCGCCCAGGCTGGCCAGTTCGAGCATCTCGTCGAACGAGATGCGCTCGAGCTTGCGCGCTTCCGGGCAGATACGCGGGTCGGTCGTGTAGACACCATCGACGTCGGTGTAAATCTCGCAAACGTCGGCGTTCACCGCCGCAGCGATGGCGATGGCGCTGGTGTCGCTGCCGCCGCGGCCGAGGGTGGTGAGGTTGTCCTCGGCGTCGACACCTTGGAAGCCGGCGACGACGGCCACCTCGCCGGCGGCGAGAATGGCGCGTAGACGGTCGCCTTCGATGTTCTTGATGCGCGCCTTGCCGAAGACGCTCGAGGTCAGCACCGGGATCTGGTGACCAAGCACCGAGCGGGCCGGTTGGCCCTTCTCACGCAACGCCATCGACAACAATGCCACCGAGGCCTGCTCCCCCGTCGCGAGCAACACGTCGACTTCACGCGTGTCCGGCTGCTTCGCCATCTGGCCGGCCAAATCGAGCAACCGGTTGGTCTCGCCCGACATGGCCGAGGCGACGACGATGACGTCGTGCCCCTGAGCGCGGGTTGCGATGACTCGGTCGGCAACGGCCCGAATGCGTTCGGGGGTGCCCACCGAGGTGCCACCGTACTTCTGAACGATCAATGCCACGACTGCTCCTCGCCCTTCATCCTTCACGGTCGGCGCCGGCCGCTCCCCGTGCCGCCTCGCCGCGCGCGGCGGGGTCGGTCCAGATGGCGTCCGTCACCAACGAATCGTACGTTTCGCCTCGTGCCGTCACTTCGACGGTCCGCTCTTCCGGCCCGCTGTGGGCCAAGCGGATCTCCAGACAGGCAGAGTCTTCGCCGAGGCGCTCGATCCACTCCACCACGCAGATTCCGTCGCCGTATAGGTACTCTCGCAGCGCCAGCCTGTCCACCGCCGTAGGCTCCAACCGGTACAGGTCGAGGTGGTAGAACGGCAGCCTGCCACCCTCGTATTCGTTGACCAGCGTGAAGGTGGGGCTGCGAACGCGCGACGGCGGCACGCCCATCGCGGCGGCCAAGGCGCGCACGAACGTGGTCTTGCCCGTGCCGAGTTCGCCGATCAGGCCGATGACGTGTCCCGGGCGCAAATGCGGCGCCAAGGCACGTGCCCAGGCCGCCGTATCCTCTTCACAGCGGCTGCGTCGTCGCAGGCTCTTCATCGCCGTACCGAGCCGAGTTCCATCGCCGCCACGCGCCTGAGATTAGCCGTCCACCGACGCGAGCCAACGCCATCCCGCCGGCAAGCCGTCGACGACGTCACTCGCCAGCAGGCCGCGCATCCCCCGCTCCGCGGCGATGTGGTCGGCCACCGCACCATGCACGAAAACCCCGACCCGCGCCGCCGCCGTCGGGCTCAAACCTTGCGCCAGCAGGCCGCCGATCATGCCCGCCAGGACGTCACCCATGCCGCCGGTCGCCATGCCGGGGTTGCCGGTGGGGTTGATCCAGACGTTGCCGTCCGGCGCCGCGATCACGCTGCGCGCCCCCTTCAAGACCAAGACACAACCGTGGTCGCGCGCGAAGTCGCGCGCCAGGCCGACGCGATTCGCCTGAACCTCCTGCGTCGTACGGCCCGTCAGCCGCGCCATTTCGCCTGGATGCGGCGTCAACACCGCCGGCGACGATCGCTCGCGCAGCGGCGTCAGATCACTTGCCAAACAGGTCAATCCATCGGCATCGATCACCAACGACAGCGCCGTGTCGCGCAGAAGATAGGTGACCCAGCGGCCCGCGTCGCCGTGGGTACCCAGCCCCGGACCGACGACGGCGGCGCGTTTACCCGCGGTCAGTTCGCGTGCCATCGCCGTGGTGAAGCCGATCTGACCATCGCGGTCCGGCAACGGCACGGTCATCACCTCGGGCGCCCCCAACGAGAAGACCAGGTTGAGGGACGCCGGACCGGCGTGACTCACCAGGCCCGCGCCGGCGCGGGCCGCCGCCTTCGACGCCATCAACGCGGCACCCGTGTGACCGCGCGATCCGGCCACGACGACGACATGCCCCGTCGTCCCCTTGTGCGCTTCGGCCTCGCGCTCCGGCAACAGCGCCGCGACGTCCTCGCGTTCCAGCAGGTGCGTCCGCACGCCCATGGCCCGCGCTGCTTCCTCCGAAATCCCGATGTCGACGACGGCCAACTCGCCGACGAAGCCCGCCCCTGGATGAATCACCTGCCCCAGCTTGAGAAAGGCGAAGGTGGCGGTCGCCTCCGCTTGCACGGCAACGCCGAGAGGCAAACCCCGGTCGGCGTCGAGTCCCGACGGCACGTCGATGGCCAACACCGGCTTGCCGCAACTGTTGACGGCATGGATGGCGTCCGCCTGCAGACCACGCACGGGGGCGTTGAGCCCGGTTCCGAGCAGGGCATCGACGACCAGCACAGCTTCCTCGAGCCGGCGCAACAGTTCCCCCATGGCAGCGACGTCGGTGACTTCGACACAGACCCCATCGGCAGCGCGATAGTCGGCGAGCGCCAGCGCCGCGTCACCCTGCACTTCCTCCATGCGCGCCAGCAGCACGACCTCGACCTGCACACCGACCTGCGCCAGGAGCCGTCCGACGACGAATCCGTCGCCGCCGTTGTTGCCCTTGCCCGCGACCACCACGACACGCTGGCCGCGCACGAACGGAAAGCGCTCGAGCAACATCGCGTAGGCACCGGCACCCGCCCGCTGCATCAACTCGTAGCCGGGGACGCCGTGGCGCTCGATCGTCTCCCGATCGAGGGCGCGCATCTCGCTGGCGGTGACGACCAGCATGGCGTCAAACCGCAGCGGCGCGGGCCGCGACCATGCGCGTCTTCATCCGGCGAACGGCTTCTTCGAGGCCGACGAAGACGGCGTCGGCGACGATGCTGTGCCCGATGTTGAGTTCGTACACTTCCGGAATGGCGGCGATCGGACCGACGTTGTCGAGGGTCAGGCCGTGCCCGGCGTTGACCACGAGGCCGGCCTGCGCCGCCATTCGCGCTGCGCGTCGCAGGCGCTCCAACTCCGCCGACCGACGCGCCCCCTCGGGCGCCTCGGCATACGCTCCGGTGTGGAACTCGACGACATCCGCTCCGGCGACGAGAGTCGCTTCCACCTGCCGCTCGTCCGGATCGATGAACAGGCTGACGTGAATCCCCTTCTCCCGCAGCGGCGTGACGATGCGCCGCACGGCGTCGCCTTGTCCGCCGACATCCAGGCCGCCTTCCGTGGTGATTTCCTGACGGCGCTCGGGTACGAGGCAGACGTCGCGTGGCGCGACGCGCAGCGCGATCGCCAGCATGGCGTCGATCGCGGCGATTTCGAGGTTGAGCTTGGTACGCACGCGCGGCGCCAGCCGCTCGACATCGGCGTCCTGGATGTGGCGTCGATCCTCGCGCAGGTGGATGGTGATGCCGTCGGCGCCGCCGCGCTCGGCTGCTTCGGCCGCCTGCACGATGTCCGGATAGGCGACGCGACGCGCCTGGCGCAACGTCGCGACGTGATCGATGTTCACTCCCAGCTTGATGTCGCCCATGCTCAGCTCCCTCCGGCTCCGAGTTCGGCGTTGATGCAGGCCGCCAGCAGCTGCGCTTGGTGACTCACCTCGGCCTCGTCTTCGCCTTCGACCATGATGCGAATCAATGGCTCGGTCCCGGAGCTGCGCACAAGCACGCGTCCACGACCGTCGAGAGCCGCGCCCGCCGCCGCGATGGCGTCGCTCAAGCGCGGCACGGAATGCGGGTCGACACGCTGTCGCACCCGGACGTTGAGCAGCACCTGCGGCAGCTTGCGCACGACGCCGCGCAGATCCCCCAGCGAGCGCCCGCATTCGTGCAGGACCAACAACATCTGTACGGCAGCGAGCAAGGCGTCGCCGGTGGTCGCATGGTCGAGCAGGATGAGATGGCCGGAGGGCTCGCCGCCGAGGCGGGCGCCGGTGCGGCGCATCTCTTCGAGCACGTAGCGATCGCCGACCGCGGCCCGCACGAGGCCGAGCCCGCGTTCGCGCAAGGCGAGTTCGAGGCCGAGGTTGCTCATCACCGTGCCGACGACACAGTCGCCGATGCGTTCCGCGCGTTGGGAGGCGACGATGCCGAGATAATCGTCGCCGTCGAGCGCAACGCCCGCTTCGTCGATCAGCACGAGGCGATCGGCGTCGCCGTCGACGACGATGCCGAGATCCGCCTGGCCGGCGCGTACGCGGTCACAGGCCGCATCGACATGCGTCGCGCCGCAGGCGACGTTGATGTTGCAACCGTCGGGAGCCGTTCCCAGCTCGATGACCTCGGCGCCGAGGTCGCGCAGCAATCGCGGCCCCATGGCGTGGGCGGCACCGTGCGCCCCATCGAAGACGATGCGGCGGCCCTGCAACGAAAATCCAGCGGGTAGCGTGCGCCGCAGAAAGTCGAGGTACAGCTCGGAGGCGGTATCGTCGCGGGTGATCGCTCCGAGCGCCGCTCCGGTGGGCTGCGGCGCCGGATTGCCCTGTCGCAGAGCCGCCTCGATTTCCGCTTCGACGTCGTCCGGCAGCTTGAAGCCGGCGCGATCGAAGATCTTGATGCCGTTGTCGGCGAAGGGGTTGTGCGAAGCCGAGACGACGATGCCCGCGTCGGCGTCGCGGACGCGGGTGACGAAGGCCACCGTCGGCGTCGGCACGACGCCGAGGAGCAACACGTCCGCACCGGCTGAAGCGAGACCCGCCGCCAGTGCACCCTCCAACATCGGCCCCGAGCGGCGCGTATCGCGGCCGACCGCAACCAGCGGTCGATCGTTCGTTTCGCGCCCGAGGCGCACGGCCAAGGCGCGCCCCAGGCGCACGGCGAAATCCGGGGTCATCGGCTCGACGTTGGCGAGTCCGCGGATGCCGTCGGTGCCGAACCAACTGCGTGATTCTCTCGTCATGGGTTGACTGCCTTGCGCGGCCGGGCTGCGGTCGGCGCCCGCTGCGGTTGCGACGCCTCGGTCGGTGTCGGCGTCGGCTCGATGAGCATGATCTGCACCCGCTTCGGGTCGACCTCGACGACTTCGACTTCGTCCGGCGGCGTCAGCAGAACGGAACGCCGATGGCTTCCGGAAGCGAGACCGCTGGCATCGAGTTGCACCATCGGCGTGTTGGGGTCGAGCGGCTCGAGGACGCGCCGCGGGCCACGTAGCGTGAGGCTGACGCTGGGCGGTTCGACCTGAAACGGCAACGCCGCGTTGACGACTTCGATGGGCGCCTTGGCGATGGTGCGTGTCGTCACGATCTCCTCGATCTGGATCTCGACGGCGACCGTGCTGGGCTTGTGCGTAACGCTCTCGCCGAGAGGTTCGAGCGGCAGGTCCTTGGCGATGTTGCTGTACGATTGGCCGTCGAGGCGCAGCTCCTCGGTGGCGACCGATTCGATCGGATTGACCTGCGACGCTGGGCCGGAGATCTCGACTTCCTTGGGTTTCACCATGGCGGCGACGACGCGGAAGTCTTCGGGCGGCTCGCCCGCTAGGCGCAGGTTGACCGGCACGAGCTTGCGCCGCACTTGCTCGAGGGTGACGGTCACTTGAGCCGGCGTGATGCGCACGACGCGCACGCCGCGCGGCAGGCCGAGGCGGTCGGTGTTGATGTTGAACACGGCGGGCCCTGGGCGAGCCCCGGTCAGGTCGAACGGCAGCGACAGTTGGTTGTGGTCGATCCGACCGAGCAAGGTACGCGGCCCGGCGACACGTAGATCGATGAAGTCGATGCGCGGGCTGGTGATCACGAGGCGCCCGGGGATGTTGCGCATTTCGAGGGGCACCTTGAGCGCCTCCTCGGTGTCGCGCTCGCCGAAGTTGACGAAGAGCCAGAGGCCGCACGCCAGCAGCAGCGACAGGAACTTGCGCAGCAGGTTGGTCGTCAGGGCGGCGCTGATCCAGAGGACCAGGCGGCGGAAGCGATTCTTCGGAGCGTCGGCCATCAGGCGAGTGCCTTCTGCAGCGTGCTGCGCAGGGTGGCGACATCGACGCCGCGGGTGATGCGCCCCTCGCGCACGATCGAGATGGTGCCCTCTTCCTCGGACACGACGACGACCAAGGCATCGGTTTCCTCGGTGATGCCGATGGCCGCGCGATGGCGCGAACCGAGGGTCTTGCTGACGTAGGGGTTGGTCGTCAGGGTCAGGAAGCACCCGGCGGCGACGATGCGGCCCTTGTGGATGATCAACGCGCCGTCGTGCATCGGACCGGGCGGCTGGAAGATGCTCATGATCAGCTCGCGGCCGACACGCGCATCCAGTTGGGTTCCGACTTCCATGTACTGATTGAGGCCGACGTCGCGTTGCAGGACGATCAAAGCGCCGATGCGCTTGGAGGCCAGCGACGCCGCGGCGCGAATGATTTCCTCGACGTCTTCCTGCTGCATCTGCTGCTCGGAACCGAAAAACGGCCGCGTGCCCACTTGGGTGAGGGCGCGCCGGATGTCGTCCTGGAAGATGACGACGATCACCAACAGGATCGAGCTGAGGAAGTTATCGAGCACCCAGTTGAGGGTGTAGAGTTCGAGAGTCTGTGACGAGAGGAAGATGACGAATACGACGGCAAGGCCGACGATCATGCGCGCGGCGCGGGTGCCGCGGATGAGGTCCATGATCCGATAAATCAGAAAGGCGATGATCAGGATGTCGACGGCATCCTGCACTCGGAGATTCGCCAGGGTGTCGGAGAAATCGATCATGGCCGGGGTACCGCCGTCGCGGCGCAGACGCCTCCACCTCGCCCACCTGCATCGACGCGCACCGCCGGCGGCCGCGTCCGGCCGTCGCATCGGCGTCGATGCTCCACGCGCAGGGCGTGCGCCCTGGCTCCACCGCAGAAACACTGGAACGCGAGCGCCGCGTGGCGGCGTCGCTCGCGCACCCGCTCGATCCGGATCTACGCTCGCGCTGCCGCGGCGCCTGGGGCCAGCACGGCCAAGGCGTCGGGGCTGCCGAACTGACGCAGGATGGAGCCCACTTCGGCACCGTCCAGCACTTCCTTGACCAACAGCTCCTCGGCGACCTTGTGCAGCGCAGTCATCTCGCGCTCGAGCAGCGATTTGGCGCGGGCATAGCAACTACGGATGATCGTCCGAACCTCGGTATCGATCTCGACGGCCGTATGCTCGGAGTAATCCTGCGTCTGGTTGAAGTCGCGGCCGAGGAAGATCTCGCCGTCCTTCTTGCCGAACGTCATCGGTCCGAGCTTGTCGCTCATGCCCCACTCGCACACCATCTTGCGGGCCCAATCGGTCGCCTTCTCGATGTCGTCCGAAGCACCCGTCGTCACGTGACCCAACACCAATTCCTCGGCGGCGCGGCCACCGAAGCGAATGACGAGGGTGTTGGTGATGAATTCTCGGCTGTACGAATGACGGTCGTCGTGCGGCACCTGCATCGTCACGCCGAGGGCCATGCCGCGCGGCACGATGCTCACCTTATGCACCGGATCGGTGCCGGGCAGCAGCATCGCCACCAGCGCGTGTCCGGCTTCGTGGTAGGCCGTGCTGCGCTTCTCCGCCTCGGTCATGATCATCGAGCGCCGTTCGGCGCCCATCATGACCTTGTCCTTGGCCAGCTCGAAGTCGCCCATGTCGACGCGGTCCTTGTTCTTGCGGGCCGCGAGCAAGGCTGCCTCGTTGACGAGGTTCTCGAGGTCGGCGCCGGCGAAGCCGGGCGTGCCACGCGACAGCAGTTCGAGGTCGACGTCGGGGGCCAGCGGCACCCCGCGGGTGTGGACCTTGAGGATTCCCTCGCGTCCTTTGACGTCGGGGCGCGGCACGACGACGCGGCGGTCGAAGCGACCGGGCCGCAGCAGCGCCGGGTCGAGCACGTCGGGTCGGTTCGTCGCGGCGATGAGGATGACTCCCTCGTTGGCTTCGAAGCCGTCCATTTCGACCAGCAGCTGATTCAGAGTCTGTTCACGTTCGTCGTGTCCGCCGCCGAGGCCGGCGCCGCGATGGCGCCCGACGGCGTCGATTTCGTCGATGAAGATGATGCAAGGAGCGTTTTTCTTGCCCTGCACGAACAAGTCACGCACGCGCGAGGCGCCGACCCCGACGAACATCTCGACGAAGTCGGAGCCGCTGATGGAGAAAAACGGCACCCCGGCTTCGCCGGCGATGGCGCGCGCCAGGAGCGTCTTGCCGGTGCCCGGAGGG
>CAZGEJ010000063.1:0-30098 GCA_964524885.1 uncultured Binatia bacterium (SeqCode) | reverse complement strand
CAGTCCACCCAGTCCACCCAGTCCACCCAGTCCACCCAGTCCACCCAGTCCACCCGGTCCACCTACCCCGAGATTGCCGCGAACGGGGCGTTGGTGCTCATCGCGGTGGCCTGCAGCCTCCTCGACCGTCAACTGGCGGCCCAAGCCGCCGCCTTCGAACAAGAGGGTGGCTTCACCGAACGCCTCTACCGCCACCGCTCCCGGCAGCGCCGCTCCGACTGATCGCCCTCAGGGCTTACGCTTCGCCTTAGCCTGCGTCGCCGTATTCTTGGTGATCTGCGCCGGCGCCTCGAACACACTCTCCCAGCAGGCGTCCGTCGCCGTCTCGACCAGCTGCACCCGCACCGTCGTGTCCGCATGCAGGTAGCTCATGCCCGCCGCACCACGCAGGTCCAAACCGACGCCCTTCGCCTTGAAGGACAGCTTGCTGCGTTTCGCCTCGCCGCCCCGCACGGAGAGGCTTGCGACTCCGCCTTGCGCCAGTCCGCGGTCCTTGAACTTGAAGCCGTCACGCCCGGGCTTCCAGCAGGCCTTGCCGCCGCAACTGCCACCCGCCGCCACCGCCGCGCCACCCGCCAGCGCTTCGACGCCACCCTGCGCGTCGTAAAGGCACAAACGGAATCCGCCGGCACCGTTCACCGGATCGCCGAAATCCGCCGGGTCGATCGACACGGCAGGCTTGGCAAACTTCCACTGCAGCTTCTTCTTCTCCGGCTTGCTCGGATCATCGGCGATCGCCAAGCTCGCCGCCGTCGCCGCGACGCAGCCGCCCGCGGGCGCGTCCGGGCATCCGTGTGGCGTGCCGCCGGTCACGGCCCGCCCCCCTGCGACGACCTTGTACGGCCCGCCGGCGTCCACCTCGAAGAGAATGCAGTCGCCGATGCCGGCAGCGAGTTCGTCGCGCAGGTCGACCTCGACCATGACCACGACATCCTCTCCCGCCGCCAGCAGCACTTGGTCGGGTGTCACTTGCAGGGGACTGCTCTGGGCACTCTGTGCCGTGAAGCTCAGGTTCGCCGGCGCGCCGCCTTGGTTGCTCACGGTCCACTGGAACGTCGCTATGGCGCCCGGGCCGACGACGCTCTGTGCGGCGGTCGGAGCGACGTGCACGTCGGGCAGGTTCGGCGTCAGGGCGACGGCCGAACCCAGCGACTGCACGTCGCGACCATTGGCCGTGCCGCTCGCCGCGGGGGGCAAGCCGAAGAAGGCGAAGCGGTAGTCGGCCGAGCTGCTCGCCGTATTGAAGGGGGCGGGAAAGATGCACAGGCTCGTGCCGCCGCCGAGGTCGTACACGGGATGGTCCATCCCGGTAGGTTGACCTGGATCGGTCGTGGCATTGAGCGCATCGATCCCCGCCGACAATGTGCCGTCCCAGTCGATGTCCAGGCCGTCGAAGTCGAGTTCGCCCGGCGCGACGCTGACGTCGACGACGACGGCTGCCTGGGCCACCCCGAGGTTGGCGGCGCTCAGGCTCGGCGCCACCGGCGCGGTGTCGGTGTACGGTAGGTAGCCCCATGGGTTGACGTTGCAGTTCTGGTTGGCGCAGCCGTCGCGAAACTCCATGTGCATGTGGTCGAAGCCGCCGACGCTCTCACCGCTATAGCCGACGAGATCGCCAACGGTGACGAGGTCGTCGACCTGGACGACGACCGAATCCATGTGCAGCACGTTGCTGAACAGGTACGGCGTGCTGCCGCGGTGACGTAGCTGGATCACCCCATCGCTATAGCCTGGGTCGCTGCCGGCGAGCCGCACGATGCCGTCCTGCATGGCATAGACGGGGTCGCCCAGAGGTTGCGGGATGTCGACGCCGCGGTGAAAGTCGTAGCGAAAGCTTTCGCTCGCCTTCTGCCGCGGGCCGAACGGACTACTCTGCGGCGGCGGTGTGCCGCTGCAGTTCGGCCAAATGGCGTCACCCATCGACGACGTGTCGCAGGCGCCGCCGCGGAAGGTCCCGTAACCTTCGTTGGTGTCGCCGGTGACGACGATCGTGCCCGTGTCGGTCGTGCGGCTGAACGTCGTGGGGTTCACCTGCGTCGGGTTGCCGGTGTAGGTGTTGCCCACGTTCGTCGCCACGCGCGGCAGCGGCCGGAGACGATTGGCGCCGGGACCGCTCGAACTGTACTGGATGTTGGTGAAGCCGAACGCATCCCAAGCGAAGAGGTACGCCGCCCATAGGGATTGGCGATAGGCTCCGGCGTTGGCCCACCCGAGTGGTCCGTCCGCGCCGGTGGCGATGGCGGCGATGTTGACGTTGGTCGCGTCGCGATAGCCGGCGAGTTGCTGCGATTTGGCCCACCAAGCGGCGAGGTCGGCGAAGTCGCCGTCGGCCACGGGGCTGCTCTCGGCGAGGTACCAGTCGCCGGCTTGCAGAGGCGTCGCGACTCCGTCGAAGGCGAAGATGTCGTCGGGATCCCAGGCATTGACGAAGGCCTTCAAGCCGACCCCGTGCGTGTAGCCGATGAACGCGGCTTGCCGGCCGCGATCGACACCATAGTCGTAGCCGGCGTCGTCCCAGAAGATCCCGGTGACGCCGAGGGCGTCCCATGCATCGACATACTGCTGCGCCGTGGCGAGCGGCAGGTTCTGGGTGCTCACCCCCATGTCGACGTAGCCGTAGACCTCGGTGCCGGACGCGATGAGGTCGGTGACGATCTGCGCCGTGTTGGCATGGTCGGGGTGCGCCGGTTGTTGGAGCCCGTCGCCGAGAACGACGACGTCGAAGGCGGCGAAGTGGGCCGTGGCCGCGGCGAGGTTGCCGGCCGCGCCGTTCACCAGGCTCGGGTAGCCGTAGTAGATGGCGAGCTTTTGCGGACCGGGAAGGAGCGCGCGCACGGGTTGGGCGATGCCGAGGAGGGTGAAGGACAACAATACGGTCTGCAGCAGGCGAAGGGACTTCATGGGGCGACAGTATGCCAAGTTGGCGCGCCAGAGTCGTTCGAAAAATTCCCTTGCTGGGGAAGGTGCTGAAGCAGGCGCTGCGTCCAAGCGAAGGCTACGCGGCCGATCGTGCGTTGCCGGACGAATCCGGGACGATTCTCTTTGCTTCTCTCGGTGCACTGGTTCAATCGTAGACAAGGACGTGGGGTGATGAACGAACAGCCGGTATCACGCGGTGGAGTCGAGATCGACGGCTCGGCTGCCGTCGAGGTGCGAGCCTTGGCCCGCCGCATCGCCGCGGGTGTTTGGGTCGTGATGCTCGGAACCGGGTCGGCTCTCGCCTTCGACGTGCTCTACGTCCGTTCCATTGCCTTCTATCCGATCGCCTTCGAGGTCGTACAGATCATCACCGGAGCGGTTCTCCTCGCACAGTTGCAGCGGCGCCAGCGCATGGGTGAGGTCGTCCTCATCGGCCTCCTCCTTTGCTTGCTGGCCTGCATCACGATCATCGCAACCGGCCTCCTCGGAGGGCAGCACCGCACGATCCCACTCGCCTTGTTGGCTCTATGTTTCGGCGCCGCTGGCATCTTTCGCTGGGACTGGCGCGCTCAGCTCATGGTCGTGCTGGCGGCGATCGCCAGCTTCGCATTCACCGTCTGGTATGTCGCCGGCACCCTGGCCGCGTACGGTTACGCCGAGGCGGCAACCACCGTCATCGCCCTAGCCGTGTCGATGTGGGCCAATTGGGTGGGACACGGCGAACGCCGGCGGCGCACCGAGGCCGAACGCGAAAGGCGCGCTTGGGAGCAGCGGCTGCTCGAGATCGAGAGGAACGAGACCTCCGTCGCCACCGCTCTGGCACACGTCAGCCGCGCGATGCTCAGCGCTCCGCGCCTGACCGACGTCATGGACCGACTGTGCCGTATGACGTGCGAGTTGCTCGGCGCCGAACGCGCCTCGACCTGGATGGTCGTGCCGGAGGAGGACTCCATCGTTTTGGCGGCGCAGTTCAGTGCCGACGGTGTGGTGCGCGACTGGGTGGCGGGTATTCGCTTTCCGATGAGTACCTTCCGGCCTTGGTTCGAAAGCCCAGGGGACTTACCCGTTCTCGTGTTGAGTCGCGAGGACTTGGAGCAGCGTCCGGACGGTGCCGCCGCCCTGGCGTCGGGGGTGCAGCGCATCGTGCTGCTCGGGCTCGAAAGCCGCGGCACGTCGTTCGGCTTTCACGCCGCCGCTTGGTACGACCGGCCGCCGCCGGCGTGGACCCCGGTGCAGCGACGCATCGCCCTCGGACTGGCACAGATCGGCTCGCTCGCGATCGACAACGCGCGTCTGTTCGAGCAGCTGACGCAGGCCAACCGCATCAAGTCGGACTTCGTTGCGACCATGTCGCACGAGTTGCGCACGCCGCTGAACGTCATTCTCGGTTACAACGAACTGCTCCTCGACGGCACCTTCGGCCCGCTGAGCGCCGAGCAGTCCGATACGCTGAACCGGATCCAGGGCCACTCCTATCGTCTATTGGAGATGATCAACGACACTCTCGATCTGTCGCGCTTGGAAAACGGCGAGGTCGACGTCGAGATGTCCGAGGTCGATCTCGCGGTGTTGCTGGGCCAACTCGATGCCGAAACCAGGGAATTGCAGCAACGATCGCCGGCTGAGGTTCGCTGGCGGGTCGCGGCTGATCTCCCCGTGGTTCATACCGACGCCGGCAAGTTGAAGGTCATCATCAAGAATCTGTTCCACAACGCGCTCAAGTTCACGCACGAAGGTACGGTCGAAGTCGCGGCGCAGTCGGTCGACGCCGGCGTCGAAATCGCCGTGCGCGATACCGGCATCGGCATCGCGCCGGAGGCGCAGAAGCTGATTTTCGAACCGTTCCGCCAAGCCGACGGTGACCTGTCGCGCCACTTCGGCGGCGCCGGACTGGGTTTGTACATCGTCCAGCGGCTGGTGGAGGTCCTCGGCGGCAGCGTCGAACTCGAGAGCACGCCGGGCGTCGGCTCGACCTTTCGCGTGCGGCTCGCGGCGTCCTGACGCCGCAGGGTGAACGCGCCAGCGGTAGGGTTGCGGCGTCGCGCTCGCGTCGACCTGTCCGTCTATTTTCCGCCCGGCGCCAACACCGCCAACACCAGCAGCCGTTCGTCGCCGGTGTTGCGGAGACCGTGCGGTACGTCGCCCGGGGCGACGACCGTCATCCCCGGCTCGATGGCGACCTGTCGATCCTGCAGCAGTAACAGGCCCCGGCCGCTCAACACCTGATACACCTTGTCCATGCCCGTGTGCGCGTGCAGCGCGTGCTCTTGCCCAGGCTCGAAAGCGTTCAGCCCGACGAGCATGTGCGGACTCGAGTACAGCGTGCTCTTGCCCATCTTGGTGCTCGACCAGGCGGCGTGTTCCTCGGTACGGAGAACGAGTGCTTGGCTCATGCGCCAACCCTACACCGGTGTACCCGTGGAGGGGAACGGCCCGCGGCGCGTCGGCAATCCGCGCGTCCCCGACACGGCGACGACTTCGGGTTGACGGAAGTGGTTGGGGCAGATTAGGAGCGGAGCGTTACAGGGGGCAGACGACGGTCATTCCGATGGACGGGCTCGAACGCGAAAATCTACTGTTGCGCCGGTTGCTCGCGCTCGGCACGCAACGCGATTTCGAAACGCTCGTGCGCGACGCGCTGGGGCTGATCGTCGAGCATGCCCAGGTGCGTCGCGGCTATCTCGAGCTGCGTGAAGGAGAGGGGGCGGGGGCTCTCGTGTGGTCGATGAGCCACGGCTTCGAGCCCGAGCAACTCGCCAACGTTCGGGCCTACCTCTCCGGTCGCATCATTTCGGAGGCGATGGCCACTGGGGCACCGGTGGTCACCCAGTCGGCCCTGCTCGACGACCGCTTCGGCATGCAGGAAAGCGTGCTCAAGCAGCAGATCGAGGCCGTCCTCTGCGTGCCGATCGGCGAAGCGCCGCCGCGCGGCGTGCTCTACCTCGAGGGACGCTCGCGGCCCGGACTGTTCGGGGAGGGCGAATTGTCGCTGGCGGTCGTCTTCGCGGCGCAGCTCGCGCTGGTCGCCGACCGTCTGCTCGCCGAGCGCAAGATCCTGCGCCTCGACGATCCCACGCGCGATCTGCGCTCTCGCCTCGACCTCGAGGGATTCATCTGCCGCAGCCCCGCCTGGGCCGACATCCTGAGCGAGGTGGCGGTCACGGCGCGGCAGGACGTCAATGTCTTGCTCACGGGCGAGTCGGGGGTCGGCAAGACCGAGTTGGCGCGGGTCATCCACCGCAACAGCAATCGCGCCAGCGGCCCCTACGTCGAGGTCAATTGCGCCACCCTGCCCGAGAATCTGGTCGAGAGCGAATTGTTCGGAGCGCAGCGCGGCGCCCACTCGACGGCCTCCGAGCGTATCCTCGGCAAGGTGCACGCGGCTCAGGGTGGAACCTTCGTGCTCGACGAGATCACCGAGCTGCCGCTCTCGGCCCAGGCCAAGCTGTTGCAGTTGATCCAGAGCCGTACCTTCTACTCGCTCGGATCGTCGCAGGCCGAACAGGCGGACGTGCGTCTGATCGCCATCACCAACGCCGACTTGACCGCAGCCGTGCGCGAGCGCCGGTTTCGCGAGGACCTCTACTACCGCCTGAGTGTCGTTTCGCTGCACGTGCCGAATCTGGCGGAACGGCGCGAGGACCTGCGCGAACTCGCCCGCCGGCTGTGCGCCGTCGCCCTCGAACGCCATCGCTTGCCGTCGGGGTTGCGCCTCTCCGCCGGTGCGCTTTCCGCCATCGAATACGCCGATTGGCCGGGCAACGCGCGCCAGCTGGGCAACGCGATCGAAATCGCCGCACTGCGGGCTGCTGGCAACGGCGAACTCGAGATCGGCGCGCAGCGGATCTTTCCCCGCACGACCGTCGACGAGTCGAGCGAGTCGCCGACGCTGCAGGCGGCGACGCAGCGCTTTCAGGCACGGCACATCCGTGAGGTGCTCGACGAATGCCAATGGAACGTCGCCGCCGCCGCCGTTCGCCTCGACATCGCCCGATCGCACCTCTACACCCTCATCCGCGGCTTCAAGCTGCGCCGGGGCGATGCGTGACCGGCGTCGAGCCGCACGACGCTGCAGCGCCAGTCGCCGATCCCCGCCTCGCTCGCCGCTTTCGAATCGTCCGTGAGTTGGGGCGCGGCACCAGCGGTGTCGTCTACCTGGCGCATGACGCCGCCGTCGGTGCCGACGTGGCGCTGAAGACGTTCGATCAGCCCGATCCGGCACGCTTTCTTCGCCTGAAGGACGAGTTCCGCGTTCTGCGCGACATCGTCCACCCGAATCTCGCACGTCTGTACGAGCTCGTGGCAGATGATCCCCAGGCCTACCTCGCCATGGAGTACATCGACGGCAAGTCGTTCGCGGCGTTCGTCGGTGGAACGAGCTCGCCAGCACACGATGGTGGACCGGCGCGGGTCGAACGGTTGCAGGCAGCGGCCGGCGGCCTGGTGCGCGGTGTCCGTGCCTTGCACGAGTTCGGGCGCCTGCACCGCGACATCAAGCCTTCGAACGTGCTCGTCACCGCCTCGGCGCGCACCGTGCTCGTCGACTTCGGCCTGGCCATGGTCCTGCGCCCGCCGAATACCACCGCCGTACGTCAGAACGCCTGGAGCGGCACGCTCGCCTATCTCGCACCCGAGGTTTTGTTCGGCGAAGCAGTCTCGCCTGCCGCCGATTGGTACTCCGTCGGCGTTCTGCTGTTCGAAGCCCTCACCGGTAGGTTGCCGTACGATCGCCAGGCCTTGCTGCGCATGCCCGGCGGCGGCGTCCTGCCACCGCACCCGGCGGATGAGGTCGACGGCGTGCCGCCGGCGCTCGACGGGTTGGTGACGCGGCTCCTCGATCCACGCTCCGCCGCACGGCCGTCGGCCGCCGAGATCGCTGCCGTGCTCGATCCCCCAAGGCCCGATCGCCGTGCAGTTCTCGTCAGTCCGCGGCGCAGCGATACCTTCATCGGGCGCGAGACCGAAGGTGCGCGCTTGCAGGCCGCTTTCGTCCGCTCGCGCAGCCGCTGTACCGTCGTCGAGCTGGAAGGTCCTGCCGGTATCGGCAAGAGCGAACTCGCGCGCCATGTCTTGCGCCGATTGCAGGAGAGCGAGGCGGCCGTGGTGTTGCGCGGACGGTGTCACCCGCAGGAATCCGTGGGTTACCGCGCGTTCGATGCGATCGTCGACCGGCTGAGCGAGGTGCTGCTGGCGGCCCATGGCGCGGGCCGCGCCTTGCCGGTGCCGCCGGGGGCGGCCGACCTCGCCCGCTTGTTCCCGGTGCTGCGTGGGGTCGATGGTTATCTCCCCGGTGCCGATACGGTCGAGCCGCTGGCGGCGCGACAGCGCGCCTTCACGGCGTTGCGCACGCTCCTGACCGAACTGGCGGAGCGCCGGCCGTTGGTCTTGTGGATCGACGATGCCCACTGGGGCGACAGCGATAGCGAGGCGCTGCTGCGCCACCTTCTGCGTCCTCCCGGTGCGCCGCGCCTGTTGCTCCTCATGTCGCGCCGCAGCGACGATGCTCGGGGGCGCGATGCGCTAGCTTCACTCGATGTCGAGCGCGAACGGTTGGTGCTGTCTCCCCTGGTTCCCGAAGATGCGGTGCGGCTGGCCGAGCATCTCGTCGAGTCGCTCGATTTGGCGGTCGACCCTGGTGATCTCGCCACCGAAGCGCACGGCTCGCCCTTCCTCGTCACCCAATTGGCGCACCACCTGAGCGAGTCCGCCGCAGTTCCGCATGAGCCCATGTCGATTTCGACGCTCGTCGACGATCGTCTGCGACGCTTGTCGGTCGAGGAGCGCCGTTTTCTCGAGGTCGTGTCGCTTGCGGGTCGGCCGTTCGACCGTGTCGTCGCCTTGCGCGCGGCGGGGCTGGAGCCCTCGCACTTGCATCGCATCCATGCACTGGAGGCGACCAAGCTACTACGGGCCAGCGAGGCGCAGTTCGGACCGACGGTCGAGATGTACCATGACCGGCTGCGCGAGCACATCGTCGCCGGCCTGCCGGCCGACGTCGTGCGGGCACGTCACCTCGGGATCGTCGAGAGCCTGGAGCTGCACGCCGCGGAACCGGACGAACTTCTGCCGCACCTGCTGGCGCTCGGCGAGCGCCAGCGCGCTCTCGACGCGGCACTGCGCGCCGCCGAGCATGCCGAGCGTGGATTGGCGTTCGACCGCGCCGCGCGACTGCTGCGGCAGGTGCTCGAACTGGAGCCGGCCGCCGACGTGCGAGCTGCGACGATGTCGCGTCTGGCCGAGGCGTTGGCCAACGCCGGATTCGGTGTCGCGGCGGCGCGCGCCTTCCTCGAGGCCGCCGCCGAGGCCGATCGGCAGGCGCTGGGGGTCGAGCGCACGGTGTTCCTGCGCCGGCGCGCCGCCGAGCATTTTCTGCGCAGCGGTCATCTCGAGGAAGGGGTGCAGGCCACACGCGCCGTTCTCGCTTCCGTCGGGATTCGTTATCCGCGGTCGGACCTGCGTGCGTTCGTCGAGGTCGCGAGCCAACGCTTGCGCTTGTTGCCGGTTTTGCGCGGCGAGCTGCGTCTGCGACCCGAGCAGGCGGACGATCCGGCGCTTCGTTTGCGTCTCGACGTGTGCAACGGCGCGGCGATGAGTTTGGGGGCGGTCGATCTGCTGCGCGCCGAGGCGCTCGGGGCGCGCCATCTGCGCGAAGCGATCGCGTTCGGCGACGCCTCGCGCGTCGCGCAAGCTCTCGAGTGGGAGGCGATCAAGCGGATCCAAGTTGGTGGCCGCCGCCAACGCGCCCGGGGCGAGGCGATTCTGGCGACGGCGGCGCAACTGGCGGCTGGCACGGACAACCCGGTCGATCAGGTCGGCCTGCACTTCGCACGCGGCGCATCTCATTACGAAGCCGGCGAGTGGCGTGCCGCGTACGAGTGTTGCGAGCGTGCTGCGGCGATCGTGCGCGAGCGCTGTCAAGGCATGTACTTCGAGCGTGTCACCATTGCCGCGTTCGCCTATTCGTCGCTGGCTCATCTCGGAGAGTGGCAACGCCTACGCCTGAGCTTGCCGGCGGCGATCGCCGAGGCGGATGCGCGCGACGACCTCTATGCCGGATTCGGCTTGCGTGCCGGGGTGATGGCACTGGCGTCCTTGGCGAGCGATCGCGCCGAGGAGGCGGCGGCCTTTCTGGACGAAAACGTGACCCGCTTTCCGCAGCACGTCTTCTTGCTGCAGCACTACCTGCATCTGATCGGCAGAGTGAAGGTCGACCTCTACCAGGGGCGCGCGTCGCTGGCGGTGGAGCGAATCGATCGCAGCTGGCCGCGTCTGCGCCAGGCTTTGTACTTGTGGATGGCGAGCCCGCGCGTCGAACTGCTCAACTTGCAGGGGCGGGCTCTGCTGGCGTTGGCGGGCGACGCCGCCTCCGGCCGGCGACGTTTGTTGGGGCGCGTCGAGACGGCCGCGCGACGACTTGAAGCGCTTCCCGAAATCGCATCGGCGGCACCGTTCGCGGCCCTGCTGCGGGCCGGTGTCCGCGCTCTGCGCGGGGAGCCGGCGCAAGCCGACTACGTCGCGGCGGCGCACGCCTTCGACCGAGTCGAAATGTGCGCCTATGCCGCTGCCGCTCGCTGGCGTGCCGGCGCCGTCGAGCGTGAGTCGGCACGGGCTTACTTCGCCGAGCAAGGCGTCGTCGACCCAGCCCGTTTCGTCCGCGTTTTCGCGCCCGGCGGGATGGATCAGAGTTCCGGCCAGTAGTCCGCGTCGAATCGGCGTTCGACTCGACAGATCAACGTGCCGTTCTCCTCGAAAAGCAGGGTCCGTAGGGTCACACGTGATCGCAGTTCGAGGCCGCCCGGCACCATCGTCGCCGAAGGCGCTTCGGCGACATCGATCGGCGCCCGCATATGCCAACGCTCGTCGATCTTGACGCGAAGAGTTTCGCCGACGTCGACGACCAGTCCTTGCAGACGCACCTGATCTTCCCAGAAATCGTTGAGACGGCGCGCCGCCGCGTCGAGTTCGCTTCGTACCATCGGTCACCTCCGGGTGGCGTTCCGCAAGAGCGCGTTGAGGTCGGGGTCGGGCCGCATCAGGTCGCTCGGGATCTGCCGGAGATCGAGGATGTCGACGATGTGCGGTAAGCCGAGTTCGACGAGGCGTCGATCGAGTTCCTTGTGCATGCGAAAGCCGATTTCCTCATCGTCTTCCAAATTGAATACGGCGCAGCGCTCTCCTTGAAACTCGTCCGCGTCGAGGATCGCGTTGACGGCGTGTCGCGCCGACTCGTTCGCCGACTCCATCGTCGTCAAACGGGTGTGGGTCTGCATGTAGGTGCCGGCCAAAACGAGTTTGCCGAAGTGCACGGTATAGCCGGCGACGGAACCAGGGCGGGTGACGAACTGGCCGGTGAGATTGACCAGGTACGGCGTGCGATCGTCGTAGGGGACGACGCGGCCATCGGCCGCGGCGCGAAAGTCGAGTCCGCGATCGATGTGAAAGGCCAGGTAGTCCTCCGGCACGCCGCGGCGATCCTTGAAGGTCACGCGCAGTTGCTCCCAAATCGCTTCGGCCAATTCCTCGCGAGTCGATTCCCACGCGGTACGCCCGTGCGGCCCGCGCTTGTTCCAGTCTCCGATGTCGACGGAGACGACGTCGCGATAGCCGTCCCACCAGCCGCGCTTGCGCAGCCAGAACTGCGGTTGCGCGATCGACGATAGGCTCCACGGCGAATCGACGTAGGTGGCATGCCCGCGCAGGAAGCCGCCTTCGTTGGGGAGGAAGAACTGCACGCCCGAGAGGTGGCGCAGGGCACCGGTTGGCTCCGCTTGGCGAGTGTCGCCACAGTCGATGGCGCGCAAGCGGCGGAAGTCCTCGCCGGCGAAGGTCGACTCGTCGCGAAAGCTCTGCTGCGCTTCGCGTAGCCCGACGGCGACCACGTAGTAGTCCCGCTCCAGTAGATGGCGTTCGAGGTGTTCGTCGCCGTTTTCGGCCTCGACGGGGACGTCGACGAGCGGGCGCGGCACGCCGTCGAAACTTTCCCAGCCGACCAACGTGCCGCGCCGGAATTCGACGCCTTGGCTTTCGAGATAGCGTCGCCACGGGTCGAACCAGGCGCGTGTCGTCGGTCCGTTGAGTGTGCCGTCGATGCGCGCTTCCGGACGGTACTGGTCGAGCGTGAGCTGCACCGCGATGTTGCCGTGGGTGCGCGCATCGCTGGCGCGTGAGTCGAGGGCGACGTTCGTCTTGGCGGTGAAGTCGAAGTAGCGCTGGAAGGCCTCGCTGTATTCGGAGCCGCCGATGAAGTCGAACCAAGAAACGAACTCGTATTCCTTGCTGCGGCGCTCGCTGCACGACGTCATGAACTTGAACAGCTTGACGTGAAAGCGGGCGATGTCGGCGACGGTGAAGCCGAGGGACTCGAGTACCTTGCCATAGAGGTCGAAGACTTCGAGCGGCGAGCGTGGTGCGCGACGCGGCATGAGGAAGCTGCGTTCGGGTTCGCCGTCGACCTCCTCGCGCGCGACCCGCTGCCATTGCGTCGGCAAGACGTTGTCGAGCACCGTATGCGGCGTCTCGTGGAACGTCTCCCGCCCATCGGTGATGGGGATGCGACTCATGGTGTCGAAGAGGTTGCGGTAGAACGACGGGAAAAACCGAAAGCCGTGCTCGCCGGGAACCAGCTCCTGGACCAGATGGAAGCGGGCATAGTCGCGGGCGTGGGCCGACTGATTCCACGAGCCCGATCGGCCCAAGCCCAGACCGCGGAAGCGGATCCGATGGGGGTCCGTCGGCCGCAAGGCTTCGGCCAGGGCGCTGGCGACGTTCCAGGCGCGGCGGAGGTCGAGTCGCTCGCTGGAGGGAATGTTCCAATGTAGCGGATCGCTACGCAGAGGCGTCGGCGTCTCGCCTTCTTCGGCGCTGTAGGCGTGAACCTCGACCGGAAGCTCGTGCGTGCGCAGCCACGCGGCCGCCCACGTGATGCGTTCGCGCCCGCGATCGTCGATGACGTCGGAGCCGGGCGCGAAGGCGATTTCCCAGGGTGGGGTGCGCGGACAGACGGGAATGGTCGACGAGCGTGGTGTGGCATTGCGCGGTAGGCTGGCCCACTGGGTGCGCGCCACGCCGCCGATGGCGCACGGTTCGCCGTCGGCGAGTCGGCGCTGCGGATCGTCGGCGCCGTCGCGCTCGTACACCTCCACGTGGAAGCCGCGTTCGACCAGTTCATGGGCTGCGGTCAGTCCCGTGATGCCGGCGCCGAAGATGACGACCTGTTTGCCGATGGCCGTGGGATGCTCGAGCGCCGATGGCAGGGGCCCGCCGTGATAGGAGGGGCCGGTCGCGGCGCTGGTGGATTTCGCTTTCTTGGTCTTGCTGGGCATGGTTCCCCCTCAGGAATGCCATCCGACGTCACGGGTTCGTCGATGGTGGATACGTGCGGAATCGCCGCAGCACCTGCGGCATCGACGGCGCCCGGAAGGAGCCATGCAGATAGAGCATCAGTCCGTCATGGAAGCGCAATAGCTCGTCCGGCGTGCCGAAGAGTCGTAGCCGATCGGCGAGTACGCTTTCGCGCAATGTGCTCGCCGCATCGACGAGGGAGAGGATCTCCCGTCGCGTAGTGACGATGCGCACCTGCGGGTTCGCCACGGTCTGCCAGTACAGACGATCCCGCTCCACCCGCAGTCCGACGACTTCGGCGTCGACCTGCAGCTCGACGCGTCGTCCGCCGAGCCGAGCGCGGAAGCGCGCCAGGATCTCGGGCACTTCGTCGGCGAGTACGACGAACGACTCGCGCAACATGCTGGTGAAGGGCGCTTCAAGCTTCACGGATGAACTCCAGGATCGAGCGCCCGCGGAAGGCGAAACTCTCGCCATGGAGACGGCCGCGCACCTCGGTGTTGGCGAAGACTTCGTTGAAGATCGTCACTCCGAGCCGCGTCTCGCGCGGAATCAACACTTGCGAGACCTGTTCGCAGCGTGCGTTACACTCGACCATGCCGCCGCCGTTGCGGCCCTCGAAGCGAATTCCAGCAGGCACGTCGCAGGCCTGTTCGCACGCGGCGAGGGCCATGGCGCGCGGTACGCGAAAGATGCGGTGCGGACGCAGCGGTCGCGGATCCAGCTCGACCTGAACCTCGGTCTCGCGGAACATGCCGAGCAAGCGCTCGTGCTTCCACACCAGCACCGTATGCGCCAAAGCGATGCTGCGGGCCCGGTTGGTGAGTCGCACGAAGGTGGCGCTCCATGGCTCGGCCGGATCCTCCGGGAGGACGAACCCCCAGTCCCACGAGACGTCGTGGCCCCAGAGAAAATGGCCCCAGTTGTGGTCGTGGTAGGCGAGGGCGCCGTCGAGGTCGTACGTGCGATCGCCGATGCGAGCCGAGCCGTATACCTGCAGTCGCGGTACGACGGCCCAACGTAGCGGTGGTCCGTCGAGCATCGACAAGGCGGGCACGGCGGCGGGCTGCGTGGTCGGTTCGAGGCGAAGCGAGGCCTCGATCGGGCGCTCGTCGAGTTTCACCTCGATGTGATAGGCGCCATCGACGAAGCGAAGGCGGTTGGTGCCGAAACGCAAATCGATGGTGCCGCCGGCGATGTGGCAGCGCGCCGGATCGAACGACTCGACGTCGCCGTCCCAGTTGCCATTCCGACTGAGCACCACGACGCGCGGGATCTCGCTGCCGCGCGGCGCCATCGGCCGGACGTCATCCGAGAGACTGAAGTTGACGAGGAGATCGAGGTCGCGCCCGAACACGACGAAGTGCTGCCATTCCTTGTGTGCACCTGCACCACCGACGGAGAAGGGTGAGCGCCGGACGAAGTCGATGCTCTCGATGGCGTGCGTCATGGCTGCCGGGTCGAACGCGGTCGTCATCGCAGGAGTTGTCCGAGGTGGGGTGGCGGATCGGTTGCCGCGGCAGCCGGAGGCGGCGGCTCGACGGCCAGCCCGGTGATGCGATCGGCCAGCGTGTGGCGCAAGGATATGGCGCCGAGCAGCGCCAACAGAACCGCTTCGCGGCGAGCGTCGAGCGGCGCCGCGTGCTCGGGCACCTCTTCGGTATGCGCCACGGCCGACAGCAGAACCTGGTCCAGCTGCCGCACGAGCGACAGGGCGCCGAGCACGCCTTGCAGGAAGAGGTTGCGGTCGGCGAAGACGTCAGCGTGACGGTCGAGCATCGGCGTCGGGTAGGCGGAACAGTTGGGCCAGCAGGGCGTGCGGGTCTTCGCTGCGCACGGCGCGGGCCAACGCGTCGACGATCACCGACGGCAGGAGCGTGTCGGCCGAGTCTTCGAGGATGTTGAGCAGGGAGTCCTCCCACAGGACTCGGCCACGCTGGATGGCCTCCGCGTGGCTCAAACGACGGAACCAGCGATTCCCCTCCTCGGTTGCGGCGAAGCGGCGGCCCTCTTCGACGAGGGCTCGAAACGCAGCTTGTGCCGCGATCGGGTGCTGTAGCAGCAACAACGACGCGCGTTCGAGGAGCTCGACCAAGGGATCTTGGATCGGCCCGAGCACCAGCGTTGGAGCGTCGGAGGCGGCACGTCTCACGGTCGAATCTCCAGTGTCACGGACAGCGTGCCCACGGCTCGCCCGGCGGCGAGGATGTGGCCGCTACCGGTCAGGGTGCCCGTGCCGAGTGCGGCGGCGGCAACGACGCGGATCTGCAGCCCCAGGTCCTCGTTGGGCCCGAGTTCGATCACCTGGCCAGGAGCCAGTTCGGCCTGTTCCCCCGTGCTCCGACGGACGCGGAACCACACGTTGGTGAACGAGTCTCCGCTGCGGAGCCCCGCCAACCCCGCCGAACGGAAGGCGGGGTTGGCGAGGCTGATCCGCAACGGCTCGGGGAGAGGGTTGCGTAGGAAGACCTCATTGCTCTCGATGGTGTCACCCACCGTGCCGGCGGCGCGTAGCGCCACCGCGCCCGGCAGCGACGGAGACAATCCCAAGCTGGCCCGTACGCTGTCGGCGAGCGTATCGAAGTGGCGGAAGTTGACGTCGAGCCAGTTGCGGTACGCCTCCATCGAACTGCGCGTGAGGTCGTAGAGAAAGTCGTGGACGCGCTCTTCGAGTTGCGGGTCGCGCCGAGGACTCAAGTTGGGGTGCTGGTGGTCGCACGCGGCGACCGGGGGCTCCGGTCGCTTCAGTTCATGGATGAGGCGAAGTTGGTGCACGACGGTGTCGAGCATCGCTTGTTGCCCGAGGTGGAAGGCATCTTTCTCGTTGCGCTGGGCCATGGTGACTCTCAAATCTCGTCGGCGCGCTTCACCGCCGACGTTCGATGACGAAATGGATGAGGGTGGCGAGGAAGTCGCGGTGTACCGAGTCCTCGAGTGCGGCGCGTTCGAGTTGCCGCGCCGCCCGTTCGGCGAAGCGGCGCGAGATGCCGCGGGCGTAGTCGATGCTGGCGCCGGCCTCGATGAGGCGAACGAGGAAGCGGATGTCGCTTTCGCTCTTGAAGTCCATGCGCTGCCGGCGCCTTGCCTCGCCGCTCAGCTGCCGCCGGCCGCGCGGGGTCAAGTCGCCCGCGGCGACGAGTGCGGCAAGCAACCCGTCGGGAAGGTCGAGGCTCGTGGTGCCGCCAGGCCTGTGCTTGGCCAGGATGTCGAGCGCGCGCCGCCTGTCGGAAGCCCGGCAATTGCGCAACGCGTGCAGCAGAATCAGTGTATGCTTGCCTTCCCAAAGATCCCCCGCGGCTTCCTTGCCGTAGCCGTCGCTTTCGGCGCTCAGATTGAGGACGTCGTCTTGAATCTGAAAGGCAATGCCCAGCAGGGCGACGCAGCGCCGCAGCGGGGCCATGACCTCGGGGCTGGCGTCGGCGACGATTCCGCCCAACAGGACAGGGGTGACGAAGGTGTACCAACTGGTCTTCTTGTAGACCATGCGTAGATAGTCGGCATCGCTCAGCTGCCAGTTGTTGTCGCGGATCCAGGCGAGTTCGAGCGCCTGGCCTTCGGCGGATTCGCGCGCCATGCGGGCGATGACCTGCAGAATGCGCAGGGCCTTGCCCATGCCGAGAGTGCGCATGTTGTCGAGGAGCGGCTCGAGCGCGAGGGCCAGCATGGCGTCGCCGACGTTGACGGCGATCGGTATGCCGTGCAGGTCATGCAGCGTCGGTCGGCTGCGCCGTTCGCTGGAGCCGTCTTCGACATCGTCGTGGATGAGAAAGGCGTTGTGATACAGCTCGAGAATGGCGGCCGAGCGCAGTACCTGCTCGAGCGCCCCACCGAGAGCTCGGCAGGTCGCGATGCACAGGGCCGGGCGCAGGGCTTTGGCCTCACGTTGAGGGTAGTCGAGTACCAGGTCGTAGAGAACCTCACGATACCGCGGCTGCCGCGGCAACAACGACCCGATCTCGGCCAACGCCATATGGCGCGCCTCTTCGAGATAGGCTTCGAACTCAACCCCCCGCATGCGTCGGTTCCCTCTTCCCCCCTCGGGCGTCACTCTGCACATTCACTCGATGGAACGAGTGGAGCACATTCGATGCCAAGGAGGCGAGAGCCGAACCGCGCGATTTGCGCATTCGCGGGTGTTCACTCGGGCAGACAGCACCGCTCGCCCGTCTGCTACGGCGCACAGTCGAAGAGCGGGTTGCCGGATAGGGCAACGCAACCCGCCGCTCGGATCACGGCGCGGCCGGGGAAACGTCCAACTCGAGAATGGCGCGGCGGGTGATGCGGCCGGCGATCCAGGAGACGAGATCGACGAGCGACATTTGCCAGCCGTATTTGGCGCGCAGGGCCGCGTACGCCGCTTCGACCAGCGGCGCTTCGTCGACCACGCGGCCCTGCCCCTCGATCCAGCTGCCATGCACCTTGCCGCGCACATCGCACGCCGCGATGCGGATGCGCCCGGTCGCCCGAAGGCGCTTCACCTTCGCCGAGGTGCCGTCGGTGAAGACGTAGAGCTTGGCGCCGATCGCCGCGAACCAGACGGGCGTGCGGACCTCGGCGCCGTTGCGACGAAAGGTGGCCAGGTTGATGTACGACTCGCGGTCGAGATCGGAGGAAGCCATGCGCGTAGGCTGGGCCGATTCGCCGGTGGGGTCAACCCGTGCGCGCGGCGATCGGCTGGGGTTGTGTGGGCTGAGGGGATGCGGGATGGATGGGGCATGACCTCCTGGGAGCGTCTGCTCGACGTCGTCGCGGCGGGGCCGCGCGAGAATGGCTCGCCGCAATTGGCCCAGGCCTTACACGACCTGGCCGAGTTGCTACGGTCGCTCGGGTTCGATCCGAGGTTGCTCGAATGGACCGCGCATCCGTATCGCTTGCGTCTCGCCGGCTTGTTCGTGCTGGCCGGCTGTCTGGCGTACGCATGGGCCTTGGCGCGGCGGCGCGCCCATCTCGCCGCGACCTTGGCCCTCGCCACCCCTCTGCTTCTGCTGGTCGAAGTCGACTTCTACCAGCCCGTCTTCGGGTGGCTCGGCGCCACGTCACAGCAGCATCTCGAGGTCGTGCTCGAACCACCGCACGTCACACGCCACGTCATCGTCGCGGCCCACCTCGACAGCAAGACCGACCTCGTCGACCACGTCGTGCGCGCTCCCATCGAACTGCTCGGACTGCCGTTGGCTCTGTTGATGCTCGGGGCGGCGGTCTACGCCGCGCGCCACGCCGCGATGCCTCCCGGCCGCCTCGAGCGCGGTGCGGTCGTCGCCAGCATCCTCTATGGCTTCGCCTCGTGTGCCACCCTCGCCGGCGGCGCCCTGGTGCGCGAGCGGAGTCATGGCGTCCTCGACGACGGTGCAGCCTGTGCCGTGCTCGTTCGCTTGGGCGAGAGCTTGCGGCAGCAGCCCTTGGCGCAGACCCGCGTCAGCCTGCTCTTCCTCACCGGCGAGGAGATCGGGGTGCAAGGATCATGGGATTATGCGAGCCGCACATTTTCCACGCCGCCGCCGCTACCCACCGCCGTCGTCAATCTCGAATTCCTCGGTGCCGCAAAGGAGTTCGGAACCTTCCATGGCGAACGCTTCGCCAGCGGCTCCTATCCGCCGTCGCCTCGCCTGCTCGAGGTCTTCGATGCCGTGCATCGCGAGCAGGTGGGCACGCCACTGTACGTGACCTGGTACTCGGCGGCGACGGATGCGCGTTCGTTCTTGGCACATGGCGTGCCGGCGATGACGCTGATCAGCGTACTGCCCGATCGGTCGTTGCCGCGACACATGCACTCCGTGGCCGACGAACGATCCCGACTGGTTCCCGGCGGCTTGGACGCGGCGCTGGCGCTACTCGACGCCGGCTTGCGCCGCATCGACGCGACGGCGGAGTTTTAACGCAGAGACGCAGAGGCGCCGAGGCGCGCAGAAGACTACAAGGGGGACAGTCCCTTTGAGGGGACAGTCCCCTTTTTGCGTCTCTGCGTTGGTTCCTTCTCGCGTCAGCGGGCGGTGTTGCGGGCGAGGAACGCGGCCAGCGGGCCGACGACGAGATTGTCGGGGCCGTCGTTGGCGGTGACCACGTCGACGTGGGCGTAACCCTCCGAGATGTATGCCTCGAAGCCGCCGGCCACGTTGCCCAGGGTGGGGAAGGCGGGGTTGGGTACGTTCGCATCGACGACGCGCGGGGTGCTGCCGTCGCAGCTCGGCGCGCGACAGGCGGCGATGCTGTTGGCGAAGGTGACGAACGAGCCGGTCACCGGCGTCAAGCCGTTGCTGCCGCCGAAGCAAATCACCGGGATGTCGATGTTGCGCGTCTGCGTCACGTTGTCGATGTCGCGCCGGCCGCGCCCGGCGGGCGGGTCGAGCGACAGAGCCGAGGTGTCGAGGCTCGGCAGGCCGGCGGTGATGCCGAGCCCGGACGACGGGTAGTACCAGTCGAGGAAGTTGGTTTCGCCGATGAAGAGATCGAGCAATCGGGCGAAGTCGGTCGGTTCCTTTTCGATGGCCCAGACGCGTCCGGGCAGCGTGGTCGGTGCGGCGCCGTTGTTGACGAAGGCTTGCGGCGGCACGCTTTCGGTGATGTCGCTCCAGGTGCCGAGGCCGTCGACCGTCGGGCCGCGGAAGCCCACGGACATGGCGACGAAGGCGGCGATGCCGGCGACGAAGCCGTCGTCGTCGACGAAGCCGCCGACGGCGCCCATGACGGTCGCTTGCGGCAGGAACGACAGCCCCGCCAAGTCGGGCACCTTCTGGACCGCGTCATTGTTGAGGATGCCGTTCTGGTCGACTTGCAGGATGACTTGGCCGCCATCGGGATCACTCTGCCCTTGGATCGCCGCCGGCTCGATGGCGGCGAGCACGCGCGGGTTGAGCAGGCCGGGGACCTGGGCATAGGCGAAGGTCGAATTGACGCAGCGGGGATTGGCGAGATGGCCGCAGTCGGCGGCCTCGGTGGCGACGGTGCAGGGCGTGCCGTCGGTGCAGCGCGGCGCGGCGTCGCGCACGGCGTGGTAGAGGCCGCCGTCGAAGCGGGCTTCGATGCGATCGAGCGTCTCGTCGGTGACCGGGTCGCCTTCGACGTTGCCGCCGCCGCCTTCGAGAAGCACCAGCCCGCGCAGCTTGGTGTAGCCCGGTTCGGGCGCGCCTTCGCCGTCGAGGTTGAAGTCGGTGCCGGCATACCGTGCCGTGAAGCCGGTGCCGGCCGAGTGGCCGCCGAGGAAGACGTTGCCGCCGCGTGCCGTGTCGCGCGCCGTCTCGATGATGACGTCGAGGTCGCGCGAGAACACCAGCGGCGACCAGTTGGCGAGGAAGGGGATGTCGCTCGTCGGGTTGTGGATGACGGCGCGCCGCGTCAGCTCGGGCGACAGATCGAGGCCGAGTTCGGCGCCGAAGAGCCAGTCGAGGGCGAGCTGGGCGTCGTTCTTCTCGCCCGCCAGGACCAAGCCGGAGCGATCCTCCAGTTGATCCGAGCGCCGGTCGTAGGCCCACACCTCGACGAGAAGGTCGTGTTCTTCCAGGGCGCGCGGCAGCAGCTCCTCGGCGAGGATGCGCATGTCGCTGGCGCCGCCTTCGAACCCAGGTACGAGAACGACGATCGCGTCGGGGCGGTCCGCTCCTTCGACGTGATAGCGCGTGAAGCGAGCTTGGTTCAGGTCGACGTCGGTGGTGCCGAACTGGCGGGCGACCGACGAGTTCGGATCGACCACGACTCCGGGGCTGCCGGGGGTGTCAGCCGGCTTTGCCGGGCTGGGCAGATCGACGACCTCGCCGGCGACGGAGACACAGCCGCAGTCCTCGACGCACAGGCCGCGGCACGGGCCGGCGGCGGCGCCGTCATCGTCGCCGCAACCTGGGGTCAGGCCCCCAGCGAGCAGGGCCAAAGCCAGAGCCAACACGGAGGATCGCAGGCGGCGACGGATGGGCGAACGGGACATGGGCAGGCTCTCCTTGCGCGGGATGGCGGTCGGTCGTTGTCGGTACGGCTGGCATTCCACAAACCCTATGGCGGAACAATGATGGGGGGCCGGCGCTTTGCGCCGGAGGCTTAGGCTTAGGCTGAGGCTGAGGCTAAGGTTGAGGCGGAGGTGCTTGCTGCGCTGGCGACTTGCGTGGAGGACCTCCATCGCCCGAGCCTCAGCCTAAGCCTGAGCCTCAGCCTCAGCCTTCCAGGGTCGAACGCTGACCCAGCGTTGGACCCTGGCCCGGTGGCTTGCACCGCCGGGGATTCCTTGCGACAGATGACCCCCTATGAAGCGACCCGTTTGGCTCCTGAGCATGGATACGGACCAGTTCTGCGCCCCGCCGATGACGACGGGGGCGCTGAAGGCGTACTTCCAGCGTTTCGGCACGACCGCCCCGACGACCGACGTCGAACTCGTTCACTTCCACAACGCCGAACACTTCGAGCGCTGGCTGGCGCACGATTGGCCGCAGACTCTCCAGCCGCATGCCGCGGCGGCGCTGGCCGCCGGCGTCGTGCCGGTGGTGGCGCTGAGCTGCTACACCTGGAACGTCGCCGAGTTCCTGCGCGCCGCCAAGACCATCAAGCAGGCCGTCCCGGGAACCCTCGTCGTCGCCGGCGGACCGCACGTGCAGCGTGCCGAGGACTTCCTCCAAGACGAGGCCATCGACCTCGTCGTCCTGGGCGAGGGGGAGCACACTTTCACCGAGATCCTCGATTGCGGTTCGCGCGAGGAGTGGCCCAACGTCGTCGGCTGCGCCTTCGTCGACGCCGCCGGCCAAGTGGTGCGCACGGGGGCGCGCGAACGGCGTGTCGACCTCGACGAGCTGCCGACCGCGCTCGACGTCATCCCGCTGCGCGACGCCGACGGCCACCCGCTGTATCGCCAGATCGCCTACGAGACGAGCCGCGGCTGCCCCTACCGTTGTTCCTTCTGCGAATGGGGCACCGGCGCCATCGGCACCAAGATGTACCAGTTTTCGGTCGACCGCATGCGCAGCGACCTCGAGAAGGTGATCGCCGGCGGGATCCAGGACGTTTGGCTGTGCGACTCCAACTTCGGCGCCCTGCGCGAGGACCTCGACAAGGCCAAGGTCATCATCGATCTGCGCCAGCGCACCGGCCTGCCGCAGACCTTCGCCACGTCGTGGTCGAAGAATCACAACAAGCGCGTCCAAGAGATCGTGCGCTTGATGCACCAGAACGGCTTGCTCTGGCATTACCATCTGGCGCTGCAGACTTTGACGCCCAAGGCCCTCGAGCTGTCGCACCGCACGAACATGCGCGCCAACGACTACGAGCCGGTCGTCAAGGCGCTCGCCGCCGAAGGCGTGCCCATCGCCGCCGAACTCATTTGGGGCCTGCCGGGCGACACCTTGCCCGAGTTCGAGAAGAACCTCGATCACCTGTTCACCGTGTTCCCCAACATCAACATCTTCGCCTACACGTTGCTGCCGGGGACCGAGTTCTTCGACCGCCGCGACGAGTACCAAATCCAAGCCGTGCCGGTGGCCGGTTACGGCAAGGCCAAGGGCGAATACGTCGTCGGCTGCCACACCTTCTCGCGTGACCAAGGCGAGGAGGGCTATCTGCTGGTCGCGGCCCACGTGATGTTCTCGCGCGGTCACATCATCCCGTACACCGTGCGCCAACTCGCCTTCGACGGGCGCGTCAGCGTGTCGGCCTTGCTGCGCGGCGTCTTGCGCGACCTCATCGAGGAGTTCGCCGACGAGGTGTCGCCCGAGCCGCGCACCAGCCGCATGGCGGCCTACGAACAACGCGCCGAGTTGTACTTGGCGTTCCTGGCGCAGCGCGATCGCATGTACGACACGATCCGCGCCACCTTGCGCCGTCACGTCGCGCAAGTCGGCGACCCGGGCCTATCCCTGCAGGCCGAGCAACTGCTCGACCTCGACGCGGCGCTGTGCCCGCGGGTAGGCGAGCCGGTGACGATTCGTCCGGTATTCGACTACGCCGCCGGAGCGGTGTTGGAGAGGCTGACGCGCATGGATCGGCCGGAGCCGGAGTTGTTCGCCGAGGGCAGCGGCGAGGAGTTGGAGATCTACCACGCCGCGCGTGTCGGCGAGGTGCTGAAGGATCCCGACGGCGGCTCGTGGATGCGCGGCTTGGTGAAGTCGGTTTCGAGCGGCGCCGCCATCGTCCCCGATACGCGCCTCGACGTGCTCGGTCGCGGCGACCTCGGCGCCGCCGTGTGAGGAGTACGACGCCGAGACGCTGAGACGCCGAGTGGACCCCCACGGGAGGGAGCCTCTGCGTCTCGGCGCCTCTGCGTTGTTTAGGTCCGACACCAGCGGCGAATGATTTCGAAGTAAGCCTCCTCCGCCAACTCCAGCTTGGCCAAATCGCAATACTCGTCGGTCTTGTGCGCCACCTCGGCGTCGCCCGGTCCGAACAACAGCGTCGGCGGGTCGCCGAGGGCCGGCTTCAGGAAGGCCGCGTCGGTGAAGTACGGCGCGCTGCCGAGCCTGGGGCGGTGTCCCTGGAGCTCCTGCAAGACGTCGAGGGTTTGCTGCACCCACGGATCGTCGGGATCGCTTTCCACCGCCGCGCCGCTTTCCACGCGCTCGACCTCGGCCCAGTCACCGACGGTCGCATGCACCTTGCCGTGCACGTGGTCGTCGCTGAGGCCGGGGATGGTGCGGATGTCGAGGCCGACGACGGTGGTGTCGGGCACGGAGTTGACGTTCATGCCGCCGGCGATGGTGCCGATGTTGAGGGTCGGCCGGCCGAGCAGGGGATGCGGCTCGACGCCGAACTCGAAGCGGCTGAGGGCCATCACCGCCGCCGCCGCTTTGTGGATGGCGTTGTCGCCTTGTTCGGGCATCGAGGCGTGCGCCGTGACGCCGCGAGCCGTCAGGTTGAAGCGCAAGCAGCCTTTGTGGGCGATCCACGCTTGGTTGCCCGTCGGCTCGCCGACGACCATGGCACCGGCCGCCCCGAGCACGCCGGGCAGCGATGCCAAGTGTTGCGCCCCGTGGCAGCCGCGTTCCTCGCCGGCGGTGAAGACCAGTCGGACGTCGGCACGCCGATGGTGGAGGGCGGCCAGGCGGCGCGTCGCCACCGCCATCGCCGCCACCGCGCCCTTCATGTCGCAGGTGCCGCGCCCGTAGATCCGGCCGTCGCCGATTTCACCGGCGAACGGATCACACGACCACGGCGCCGCGCCGAGCGGCACGGTGTCGAGATGCCCGGTGAGCACGATGGGCGCGCCGCTGCCGTCGCCGTGCAGGGTGGCGACCAGCGACGTGCGTCCGGGCTCGAAGTCGTAGGCCGCGACGTGCAGGCCGGCGTCCTCGAGAAACTCGGCGAGGGCCAGGGCGCAGGGACGTTCGTTGCCCGGCGGATTGATGGTGTCGAAGGCGAGCAGCCGGCGGGTCAGGTCGAGGGTGGTCACGCCCGAAGTATAGGACGAGCACACGCCACCCAGGCAAGCCGCCCGCGCGGTTCCGGATGTTGCACCAGGGAGAAACGCAGACCTTTGGCTCCGACTCCGCGCTTACGTGGAAAACGCCTGGGCCACCCGGAGTGTCGAGTTGCACTCGACACCGCCCGGCGCCCGGCGCCGGGCGCGCCCCGCCTCCCTACTTCCCGGGTTCGAGCTACTCAGACACCCAACTTAGACTCTAGGAAGGGTGTTCGAGCTACTCGGACACCCAACTTAGACTCTAGGAAGGGTGTTCGAGCTACTCGGACACCCAACTTAGACTCTAGGAAGGGTGTTCGAGCTACTCAGACACCCAACTTAGACTCTAGGAAGGGTGTTCGAGCTGCTCGAACTACCAATCTGGAGTCTAAAACGCGGGGTGTAGCTCCTCGAATCGGTATCCTGGAATCCAAGTGGGGGGGGGCCGGCTGAGGCTGCGTCGAGGCAACGATCGGCGAGAGTCCGGAGAGAACGAATTCTGCAGTGGGTGTCCTGGCAATTCTCCGTGAGTCTCCGGCTCCGTTTGCTGCCCGAAAAGGGTCGATGTGCGCGATTGCACGGCCTGGAGTTTGGTGAACTCTTAAGAATTTCAAAGCCTTGCACTGGTCCGAAGCTCTGTCCGGCACTTCACAGATCTCGGCATGGCCGCAGATGACGGAAACATTTTGACGTCCGCTTGGTGCACTCGGAATGGCACGCGTTGGGGCGTCAGTCGGTGATTGGCGCCTCGGCGAGAACACGGGTCCCGTGTTCCGGGTTCGCTGGGGCCGGTGCTGCTTGTTTCGGGATCGGGCGCAGGCGCGTGCCGAATCGCTCCTGCATCTCGATGTAGTACGCCACTACTTTCGCTGGATCATGGTGGAGCCCCGAGGAGATCTGCTGCCGCGCATCGCGCGTCCGCTGAATGGCTGGATCATTTTTCATCGCCGGCCTCCATGAGCTCCATCGGCGTTACGAGCATGGGAACGAATAAGCCAAGCAGGGCGTTTACGCGCCGGATGTGGGCGAACTTGTTGGCGTTCGCCAAGTGCTTGCAGTTCCAGGTCGCAAGAAAGTCGCACCGGTGGTGAGAAGCAACCGCTAGGTGCAAGGCATCCCCGACTGGGTCGGAGGGCATGACACGTCGGGCAATGTACGTCTGCACGATCTCGAGAACGGCCGGTTCTACGGCAAGCACGGGCAGTGGCTCGACGAGGCGAAGAGCCTCCTCGCGGCCAGGGAAGTCACCTCGCTCGAGTTCGTCAATGACCGGAGCACTCGTGACCAATTCGCAAGTCTCGATAGCCCGCTCCCACCACTGGCGCGTCCAATCGCGGCGCGCGACCATTTCGGGTTCGCTGCGAACCTCAAAATAGAAGCTCGGGATCGTCGTCTCGACGTAAATCCGAGGTTTCATGCTCAAACGAAATTAGCACAGTCGTCGCTGGGTTGCCGCTCAATGGAAGGCCGCCCCCGCTTTCGTCGAAACGGGGTGGCACCACGGAAAGCGAGCTACTCGGACACCCACTTTAGACTCTGGGAAGGGGGTTCGAGCTGCTCGAACTACCAATCTGGAGTCTAAAACGGGGGGTGCAGCTCCTCGAATCGGCGTCCTGGAATCCAAGTGGGGGGGTAGTCCGGACGCAAAGGCATGCCCATGGCCGAGGTCGAGCGCTGGCTGCGTTCGAACCTGGGCTACGACCCCGATGCCAGCCATTGAGCCGGCACGAGGCATCCATGGAGGGTCCCCACGCCCACATGGCGAGTGGGAGTGGGTTAGGGTGAGGGCTACCGGCGGGGATGGCCCGGAGACACCCGTGCGGCGAATACCGACACCAATCGCCGCATTCAATGCGGTGATTAACTTGCTCTTGCTTTGCATGTGGCCATAATCCCCGCATGCAAAGCGGCGATTACGCCTACATTTGGCAGGACAGCCACTGGCCATCTTGGCGCTTCGATCTCGCTGCCCTGGCCCAACCCTTAGCCGACGTCAGCCGTGCCCAGGGTATCTTGCTCGGACGCCTGGCCGACGTCGGCATGGCCTTGCGCGATCAGGCGAGCCTGTCGGTGTTGACCGAAGACGTCATCAAAACCAGCGAGATCGAGGGCGAACGGCTCAACGTCGAATCGGTGCGGTCCTCCATTGCGCGCCGGCTCGGCATCGATATCGGCGGGCTGGCCCCGGTAGACCGTCGTGTCGAAGGTGTCGTCGAGATGGTGCTCGACGCCACGACCAACTGCCACGCCCCGGTCACCCGAGAGCGCCTGTTCGGCTGGCACTCCGCCTTGTTCCCGACGGGTTACTCGGGTCTGGTCAGGATCAAAGTGGGCGGCTGGCGCGACGATGCGACCGGCCCGATGCAGGTGGTCTCGGGGCCGATTGCTCCTCCCGAGCGCCGGCGTGTGCACTTTACGGCCCCGCCGGCCGAGCGGCTGGAGTTCGAAATGGACCGTTTTCTGGTCTGGGCCAACAGCGCATCGAGCGAGCCGCTGCTGATCAAGGCAGGCCTCGCGCACCTATGGTTCGTCGTCCTGCACCCGTTCGACGATGGCAACGGCCGCATCGCACGTGCACTCGGCGATCTATTCCTGGCGCGCGCGGACGGTAGCTCCCAGCGCTTCTACGGCTTATCGGCTCAGATCCAGCGGGAGCGCGGCGCCTACTACGACATTTTGGAGCGCACCCAGAAGGCATCGCTGGAGGTCACCGACTGGCTAGTGTGGTTCCTCGCCACGCTCCAGCGCGCCGTCGACCAGGCACAGCACACGCTGGACGCCGTGCTGCGCACGACGCGCTACTGGCAGCGCTGGACTCAACCCGGATCCGTGCCGATGAATGCGCGGCAGGTGAAGCTCATCAACCGGCTGCTCGAAGGTTTCGAGGGCAAGCTCACCAACAGCAAATGGGCGGCGATCGCCCAGTGTTCACCGGACACTGCCCTACGCGACATCACGGACCTGCTGACCCGCGGCGTCCTGCGCAAATCCACCGCCGGCGGCCGCAGCACCAGCTACGAACTGAACGACGAAGCGAAGTAGGACGAGGCTCGGTAAACTGCCCTGACGGGCAGACGGAACGGCCCGAACTCGCTGCGGACGTCGGAGCGGGCTGCACTTGGTACCGAGTGCTCGAGCTGCTCGAACTACCCATCGTGCGGAGTGGCGCCGAGGATCCTTGCCTCCATGACAGCAGCGGAATACCAGTGCCAGTGAAGTCATTGATGGCAAGCGAGGGCTAGCGACGAAGGCAACCCTGACCGTGCGCAACTTGCCCGATGACATGCACCGCGCCTTGCGGATTCGCGCCGCTCACAACGGACGTAGTACCGAGGCCGAAGTGCGTGAGACCCCGGCGAGCGTAGTCAAGCCGGACAGGCGTGTTCGCATGGGTGAGGCGCTGGTGGCGTTGGGTCGCATGATCGGGCTGACCAAGGAGGACTTCGCCGTCGTGCAACAGGTCAGGGACGAGAAGCCCGCCGAACCGATGCGGTTGTCATGATCGTCCTCGATACCGAAATGCACGCTTTCGCAAGCCTGTCGCACACCTGGAGTGGTGCCACCCCGAGCATCCACCGAAAAACGCAGCTGATCCGGCCTATGCGCCCGCGGCCGGATGTCTTCAAGAATCTTCGCCAAGCGTGCTAGCTTCGCCGCATGGAACCGTCCAGGCGGCACGCGACCTACGCGGATCTGCTCCAGGTTCCCGACCATCTCGTCGCGGAGATCGTCGGCGGCGAGTTGTACACGTCGCCGCGGCCGGCGAGCCCGCATGCCAGGGCCGCATCGGTGGCCAGCCGGGATCTGGGTCCCTTTGATGACGAACCCGGGGGACCCCGCGGGCCCGGCGGCTGGTGGATCCTCTTCGAACCTGAACTGCACCTCGACGCCGACGTCCTCGTGCCCGACCTCGCCGGCTGGCGTCGTGAGCGGATGCCGCGGATCCCCAACACGGCAGCCTTCACGCTGGCGCCCGACTGGGTGTGTGAGGTCGTATCCCCGGTAACGGCACGACTCGACCGGATCGGCAAGATGCCGATCTACGCTCGAGCGGGTGTTCGCCACCTGTGGCTGGTCGATCCGCTCGCCCACACTCTGGAGGTCTACCGCCTCGAAGCCGGCCGCTGGATGGTGGCACAGGCGCTCGGCGGCTCGGACAAGGTGCGCGCCGAGCCGTTCGACGCGATCGAACTCGACCTGTCGCGCTGGTGGCTGGACTGACGGTCGCACC
Organism: uncultured Binatia bacterium (SeqCode); assembly: GCA_964524885.1. GTDB lineage: Bacteria > Desulfobacterota > Binatia > HRBIN30 > HRBIN30 > CALJUJ01. Next base: position 1,242 of record CAZGEJ010000063.1, on the reverse strand, counting down.
GGATCGAAGAGTGCCGCGGGCGAGGCTCGAACTCGCGTGGCGCGATTGGGTCTCAGAGGTCGCCTGCTCACCGCGGCAAACACCGAGGCAGCTTCACAAGATGATTTGAATAGGACGGCCCGCGCTTTGGCTATCATTCCGAATACCGCTGAGAGCATCTGTGGGGGTGTTCCAACAGTTCAGACCACACAAGGGGTTACGCTCTCGGGCGAGGCTAAGGCGAAATTGAATACAGCCATCTCGTAGATCGTTGACGTTGGGGTCGACGGTGCTGCCACATACGAAAGCTCCGCGACCGACAGGGCGGTCCTCGAAGCGGATTTGGCCAACGTTTTGAGAGACAAGCGCGACTGCAAACTGAAGGTATTTACTAACCTGTCTGGCCGGCTCCTGCTCGGTGAGAATGCGGATCAGCGTCCCGCGCCGACCAGCCGCCCCGATACGGGAGGTAAAATCAGGGTGCTCACGAAGCTGAGGCTGCCGGGTAAGGAGGAGTGGAGCAAATTCGAGTTGATGGTTCCCGGTGGGGAAGCAGTCGAGGTGTCCAGATCGCTATTCCCGTGTGCGGATGTGACGCCACCCACGAAGCCTCGTCCCTTCAATTGGGGGGAGGATTCGGTTTATACGCCAACCGTTGCGCCTGTTGTAGAGCTGGCTGAGTGTCTCCTGTCCGCAGAGGGCCTCCTACAGGCTTGTTTAACCATATGTAAGGCTGAGGAGTCTGTCGGTCTAAAGGTCAGCTCGGATTGCAGCCAAGCCGTTTCACATACAGAACAGACGGTCTGGCTTGAATGCTGCTTGTGCTCGGAACCAGAACCGCGCTGTCTCCCTGCCCCGCCAACGCCATGGGCGACGGGCGGACCCAACATTTAATGGCACAACTTTTCGAGCCGCGCGTCCAGCCTTACCTGGACCGCGGAGGGGAAGGTGCTGTTGCGTGTACGGCGTCGACAGTCACCGCCGCGCGAATCACCGTCGCGGCGAGGTGTTGGTCGCATTCCATGGGGCGATGCCCAACAATTGCAGAGGTCGGGCGTCAACGAGTTTTTCCCGCCGGGCGAGGGTGGAAGATTCACGGGCCAGGCGGAAACGTCGGAGTCGGGGTAGCGTGCCAGCTGCCAGAGCTATCTCCGAAGCGTAGGCCCTGCCATTCGAGGTAGAACTCACCAGCGATTTCTGACCCGGAATGCGCATTCCGGCGAATGTGATCACTCGTTCCGGCGGACGTGATCAGCCGTTTCG
>CAZGEJ010000062.1:0-30355 GCA_964524885.1 uncultured Binatia bacterium (SeqCode) | reverse complement strand
CGTACTCAGCGAAGCGGTACACGTACTCGTACACGGTCGGAAGGGGGCAAAAGGAAGGCGTGTACGTGTACGTGTACGAGTACGGGTACGAGGAGGCCGGCGTGCCGAACGCGCCGGTGCAGCTGACGGCGGCAAGCCGCCGCATGTGACCGCCGAGGCGTTCGGCGATGGTCCGTACACGTACACAGCGGAGCGGTACACGTACTCGTACGCGATCGGAAGGGGGCAAGACTTGAAGTTGGACCATGAACGACTCGACGTCTACCAAGCGAGCTCGGATTGCGCAGTTTGGTCGCACGGGGAAGCCAAGCGGCTCAAGACCGTGGATCGTCCTCGCTCGTCCGCGTGTTGGCATCTCCACGTCTCGGCGCCTCTGCCTTGAGGGAATTCCTCGCTGCCGTTGACGCCATGCTCGCCGGGGTCCATCGTCGCAGGTGATGCCCCGCTCCGCGACGTCGATCGACATCACCCCGTTCCTGACCCTGCTCGAACAGCGGGCGCCTCGTCCTCTCAGCGTGCCGGACATGGCGCGTCTGCTCGAACTCGACGACTACGATGCCCGCGCCATTCGCCGTCGCCTCGATGCCGAAGTCGAGCGCAAGGTGCTGCGACACATCGGCAAGACGCGTTACCAATGGTTGCGCGAGGTCGATCGGCGGCCCGAGAGCAGCGGACGCGCGGCGCGACGCAGCGGAGTGCCGCGTTACGAGGGAATCTACACGCGGGTGCGCGCCGGGTACGGCTTCGTCGCCGTGATCGGCCGCGGCGCGGCGCGCTTCGCCCGCGACATCCTCATCGAAAGCCGCGACGAAGGGCCGGCCCTGCACGGCGACCGCGTGCTCGTCGAGGTGGTCGGTCGCGAAGCACGCCAGCGACGCGTGCGTGGGCGCATCGTCGAGGTGGTCGAGAGCGCGCATCATCTCTTCGTCGGTGCGCTCGAACGTGGGCGCAACGGCTGGATCCTGTTGCCCGATAGCGAACTGCTGCCGCCGATCGAGCTGCTCGGCGACGAACTGCCGGAAGCGTCGCAGCGCGGCCAGTATGGCCTGGTGCGGTTGACCCGGCGCGCCACGGCGACGACGTCGGCAGGCGGCGTCTTGGAACGGATCGTCGGCACCGGCGACGACCCCGAGGTGCAATTCCTCGGCATCGTCTGCGCTCACGGCTTGCGTCTCGAGTTTCCGCGCGAGGCCGCGGCCGAAGCCGAGCAGCTGCCCACCGACCCTTCTCCCGAGGATGCGGTGGGCCGCGAGGATCTGCGGCATCTTCCGCTGGTGACGATCGACGGCGAGACGGCCCGCGACTTCGATGACGCCGTGCACGTCGAACGGGCCGGCGACGGCTACCGGTTGTGGGTCGCGATCGCCGACGTCTCGCACTACGTCCGCCCCGGTTCCGCTCTCGACCTGGAGGCTTCGGTTCGCGGCACCAGCGTCTATTTCCCCGATCGCGCCATCCCCATGCTGCCGCCGCGCCTGTCGAATCAGCTTTGTTCGTTGAATCCGGAACGCGACCGGCTGGTGTTGGTGGCGGAGGTCGAGTTGGATCGCGTCGGCGAGCTGCGGTCGACGCGGGTCTATCGCGGCGTCATGCGCAGTCGGGCGCGGCTGACGTACACGCAGGTGGCGGCGGTGCTGTCGCAGACGCGAACGCCCGCCATCGATGCTTGGCGTGACGAGCTGCGGCCGTTGTTGCCGAATCTCGAACTCATGCTCGAGCTGATGCGCGTGCTGCAGCGGGCGCGCTTGGCGGCGGGATCGCTCGACCTCGACTTGCCGGAAGCCTTGGTCGATCTATCGGAGGAAGGGCGCAGCATCGGCGTGCGCCTGCTGCAGCGCAACGACGCGCATCGGATCATCGAAGAGTTCATGCTGGTGGCGAATCGCGCCGTCGCCGCCTTTCTGCGGGCGCAAGAGGTGCCCTTCCCGTATCGCGTGCACGAGCCGCCGAGCAACGAGAAGATCGACGAGTTGAACGAATTCCTCGGCGCCTTTGGCGAGCGGGTGCAGTATCGCGGCGAGGTGCGGCCGCTCGACGTGCAACGTCTGCTGAAGGCGCTCGAAGGGCATCGACTGTCGCGCGTGTTGACGCGCCAAGTCTTGCGGGCGCTGACGCAGGCGCACTACAGCATCGACAACGCCGGCCACTTCGGCTTGGCGTTTCCGATCTACTGTCACTTCACCTCGCCGATCCGCCGCTACCCTGATTTGCTCGTCCACCGGCAGTTGGGACGTGTCCTCGACGGCGAAGTGAGAGCGGCGCGTGACGAAGCCGAGCGCATGGCCGGCGCGAGTCAGTCGAGTTCGCAGTCGGAGCGGCGCGCCATGGAAGCCGAACGTGCGATGCTCGACCTCAAGAAGGCCGAGTTCATGCTCGATCATCTGATGGAGCCCGAGCCGGGCACGATCGTTTCGGTCACCGACTTCGGCTTCTTCGTCGAACCCGACGCCTATCCGGTGGAGGGCTTGGTGCGGCTCGAGTCGCTGGAGGACGTGTACCGATTCGTCGAGGCGGAGCGTGCCCTGCGAGGCTTACGCAAACGACAACGCTACCGCCTCGGCGACCGCGTCGAAGTCGAAGCCAAGGAGGTTTCGCTCCGCCGCCGCACGGTCGACTTTCGCTTGCTGAGAAGACTCTGACACAGCCGCGAAAGGCAGCGCCCTGCGCGATGCGGCGGCCGCGTCGTATCGTCGAGCGGCACCGCTTCGAAATGTATGAATCGAACTTGACGAGCCATGTGAGTTTCGGCAGAAACGAGGGCGCATGACGTTCACGGCTCGACACAACGAATTCCATGGCTGCTGTAGCAAGGCCCGAGAGGCCTCTCGCGCCGTGGTGTCCCCGTCGAGTTCGTTCTAGCGATCCATCTTCGACGACGAATCCAACGGCCCGAGAGGAAGAGTCCTCTCGGGCCGTTTCATTTCGACCGATGCCATCGTCGCTGAAGAAGGAGTTCCTACCGTGAAAGCAAACCACATCATCCAAGCCGTCAGGTCCCCGCTCGCCATCGCCCACGTACCGAGCTTCCGGCAATCGGGTCTGGGGCACTGCCTTTGTCGTCGCTCCTGACGTTCACGCTGCTGCATCCGTCGAGTTCTCGCGGGTGATGTTCGACGGTGAGGAGGTCTCGGCATGAGCCTACTCGCCAAGGGGATCGCCCATCTTTCCTATCCGCGTGGTGGAGAGTTCCTACCCGCCGGCAGCCCGACCGAGCGACGTTCGTTGGTGAACGCCGTGGTGTCGCGCGTCCACGATCACGGCATTGCGCAGGTACTGATCGAGGATCGTCGTTGGCTCATCCACCGGGAAGAGCATTCCTGCCGTGGCTGCACCGAATGCGGCGATACGCTCGCCACGGAAAGCTGCTTCGACGCGGCCGATCCACAGTCGGCTTATTGCCTCGACTGCGTGTTCTCGACGCGGGCCGGTTGCAACCACCCCTACCGAGCGGAGGCAGGTCGATGATGCCGCGGCGATCACAGGAGTGGTTGACGCCACCGTTGCTGCTGCCGTCCCAGTTGCCGTCCAGGCATTCGCTCTCGGCCTTGCCCGAGTTGGGGCTGATGCGCGCGGTGGTGCGTGATGCCGTCGACTGCATCGCGCGCCCGCCGCACGGCAGCAACTCCGAATCGGAAGCAGCCTACGAGTGGATCTTCGAGGACGACCGGAGCTGGCCGTTCTCGTTCTTGAACCTGTGCGACTGGTTGGGGATCGATCCGATTGCCGTTCGCGAGAGCTTGCATCGAGACAGAGCCGCGCGTGAGGTCCTGCGGGGACTCGATGGGATCGAACGATGATGTCGAACCAACTCACTGCATCCAGCTCAACCACGTTCGAGAATCGCCAGCCATCGGCGATGCGTGTTCTTCGCCAGCTGCATCGGCCGATGGTGCTCCGCCGACCCCGCGAACCCAAGCACGATCGTGCCGAGGCCCCCTTCGTCGGGTTCGTCGTAGCTGCACCCCTGAGCCTGGGATTGTGGATCACTGTTGCTTGGGGCGTCTGGCTCATCTTGCCGTAACGGCTGAGCCGCGGCGGATCTTCCGCCGCGGCTCAGCCCTGCACGATCGAGAAGCACGATGAATGTGACGCCGCGTCGACTCATTGCCAGCGACTATGCCAGCCCGTATCCGATCGTGGGGCGATGCGCGTCGTCCCGATCCGACATCGGACGCCTTTAGATGCCGGAACCACCGTCGAAGAGGTCGCTGCGCACTTGGGCCTGGCTGATGAAACTCCCTGGGGGCACGCCGCGGGTGAGCCAGACGTTGCCGCCGATGCTCGAGCCGCGGCCGATGGTGATCCGTCCGAGAATGGTGGCTCCGGCGTAGATCGTTACGTCATCCTCGAGAATGGGATGGCGTGGCAGCCCCTTGATCGAACGACCATGGTCGTCCGTCGGGAAGTTCTTGGCGCCGAGGGTCACTCCTTGGTACAGCCGGACGCGTTCACCAATGATCGCCGTTTCGCCGATGACCACGCCGGTGCCGTGATCGATGAAGAGGCTGCCGCCGATGGATGCCCCCGGGTGGATGTCGATGCCGGTCACCGTATGGGCCAGCTCGGAGATCATCCGCGGGATCAGCGGCACGGACATGACGTGCAACGCATGCGCGATTCGATGGTGAATCATCGCAGTGAAACCCGGGTAGCAGAAGATCGCTTCGTCGGTGCTCGTGGCCGCTGGATCACCGTCGAACGCAGCTCGTGCGTCGCGACCGAGGAGCCTGCGGATTTCGGGCAACCTGCGTGCGAATTCGTACGTCCGTTCTCGCGCGTGTATCGAGGCCTCGACGCAATCTCCCGCACCGTTCGTAGCGGCGAAGATGAGCCCGCGTCCGATTTGCTCCTGTAGCTCGAACAGTGCGGCGTCCAGGCGGTGCCCGACGAAGGCGCGAAGGTGCGGTTCCGCACAATGAGCGTCGCCATAGTGGACGGGAAACAACGCCATGCGCAGGTTCGCGATGATGCCCTCGAGCGACTCCTTCGATGGTAGTTTGTGACGTCCGCGGTAGGCCGTCGCCCCCTTCAGGACATCCGCGTTGGCCTCGGCGATCGCCTCGACGATGTCGGGGAGATCCCAAAGGCCCTCCAGGCTTGGCGCTTTCACGCGTGGTACGGAATTCATAGGGCTACCCCCTGGGCATCGAAGATGCCTTCGAACAGTACCGAACTGAGGTAACGCTCTCCCGAGTCCGGAAGGATGACGACGATGGTCTTGCCCTCGGACTCGGGCCGGTGGGCCCAGCGAACCGCGGCAGCGACGGCGGCGCCGCTGGAGATGCCTGCGAGAATCCCTTCCTCGCGTGCCAGGCGGCGCGCAAAGAGGACCGCGTCCTCGTTGGTCACTTGCTCGACCGCATCGACGAGCGACAGATCGAGGTTGACCGGTACGAAGCCCGCACCAATTCCTTGAATCTTGTGCGGGCCGGGCTTGAGCGGTACCCCGGCCCGTGCCTGTGTGATGACCGGACTGGCGGTCGGTTCGACGGCGACCGACGTGATGGATTTGCCGCGGACTCGCTTGAAATAGCGCGACACGCCCGTGATGGTGCCGCCGGTGCCGACGCCGGCGATGAACGTGTCGACGGCACCATTCGTGTCCTCCCAGATCTCCGGGCCGGTCGTCGTTTCGTGGATCTCGGGATTGGCGGGATTGGCGAATTGCTGAAGCAAGAGGTAGCGGTCGGGCGCCGTGGCCGCGAGATGTTCGGCGCGTTCGATGGCTCCGGTCATGCCGCGCGATCCATCGGTGAGAATGAGCCGCGCGCCGAAGGCGATGAGAAGCTTTCTTCGTTCGAGACTCATCGTGTCGGGCATGGTGAGCGTGATCGAGTAGCCTCGAGCAGCGGCGACGAACGCCAGTGCGATACCCGTGTTGCCGCTCGTGGGCTCGATCAGTTCCTTGCCCGGGACGAGAATGCCGCGCTTCTCGGCGTCGCTCACCATTGCGGCACCGATGCGGCACTTGACCGAGTATGCCGGATTGCGCCCCTCCACCTTGGCGAGGATCGTCGCCGGTGCGCCGTCGTGAATGCGGTTCAGGCGGACGAGCGGCGTGCGTCCGATCGACTGCGCATTGTCCTGGAACCAGTGGAACATCGGAACCTCCGTTGTGTGACTCTGCTTCGGCGGGGGGGGGGCGAAACGAAAAAGGCCCGAGAGGATTTCTCCTCCCGGGCCTCGTCGTGTCGCGGCTCGATCGTGCCGTTCAGGCAAGGGAGCGCACGACGACCAGGACGCCGCGGGAGGCCTCGCGGGCCCCAATACAGCGACGGCCGGTGGTCGCCGTATGCGGTGTCGACGTCATCGTGATCGAGTGGGTTGCCGGGTTACGAGCGTAGGACGGCCCAGGCGGTGGAGACGATGGCAGCCCACAGCACACCGGAGGTTGCAACGCCTACGAGCAAGCCGAGGAACGGCGGGCTACCGGCCCGGTCGCCCGTCGTCCGGGACTCGAACGATGCCGCCAGCCGATCGAAGGGACGGTCGAAGCGGGCGGCGAGCGCCTCGGCGAATCGTCCGTGGAGGCGGTTCTCCGGGCGGGAGAGAGGGGAACGAGGGTCAGCCGACGGATTCGCTCCGCGGTGCGAGGGCGGAGCGACGACAAAGACGCACCTGGAGGTGCTGGTGGCCACCGAGCTCGGTGGCGACGTGGCGAAGGGTACCGATGTCCTGCAGGGTGAGTTGGCGATTCATGAGTCTTCTCCTAGTTGAATGTCCGAAACGAGCCGATGGGCCACGGCGGAGCCGTGAAACGAAAAAGGCCCAAGAGAATCATCTCTCGGGCCTTCGGATCGGAGTCGACTAGCAGATCGTCAGTAGACGATGCCGAACGACGCCACACCTCGTGCGACCCGGAGAGCCTCTTGGGCCTTGGTACAACAACAGCTGAAGGTGTGAGCGGAAAGCAACATCGTGCCGTCGTGTGTAGTCGATTGAGATCGGACGGTCAAGTCGTTCGCGACGCGAATTTCAAGGCGGAACGGGCCTTGCGCGCCATGCGCAAGAGGCGACGCCTCCGCTCCGACGATCGTTGCGCTGGCGAGACTCGCGCGGGCTTGGCGCGAGTCCCGCGGGTAGCGCGCCGACAGTCGAGAAGTTGTGGACGACAGGCGCATGGCGAGGGTCATCAAGCGCTGGCGAAGGCGTTGATGGTGACTTCGATGTAGAAGAAGTTGGAGTCTTTGCCGCGGCCCGTGCCTTCCGTCGTGTTGCGGACGAAATTGCCGATCTGGAAGAACGAGTATCCGAGGGTCACGTCGATCCTTTGCAGGAACGGATAGCGGGCGCGCACGTCCCACTCTTGTCCGACGAAGTCGCCGCTGTTGCCGCTCGGGTCGCGTAGGTTGAAGTTGGCGACGCGGTCCGTATCGCTGGCCAACCACCAGGCGCTGTAGCCGCCGTCGATCCGCAGTCCCTTGATGGGTTCCAGCTCGAGCCGAGCTTTGGGGATGTGGAAGTTTTCGAAGATGACGTAATCGCTCGCCGACCAAGGCCGCGCGAAGCCGTAGAAGCGATCGAAGCGCTCGTTCTGGCCGTCCTCGGGGTCGCGGTCGCCGCTCGCATAGCCGTAGAAGCCGCTGATGCGCGGTTTCCAAGGATGCGGGTAGGTGTAGCCCACCTCGCTCGAGCAACCGAAGGCTTCGTGGTCGCGCCCGGCATCCCTGCCCGTTTGGTAGATGAGGTCGAAGTCGTAGTTGATGCCCGTCGTGCCGACGGCTCCGTAGAAGCGCAACGCCGGCGCGTGGATCTCGCGTTCCGGGCGGCCTTCGTCGGAGTCCTGCGAAATCACCAGGTAATAAGGCTCGAGCGTGACGATGCGCGACCATTTTCGCCAATGGCCGATGAGGGCGAAGAAGTACTGCCCATCCACGGGGGAGTCGATGTCGAAGAGTTTTCGCTCCAGCACCTGCGTCGCGATGCCTTCGAGCTGCCAGTCGTTCAGTTCACCGCCCAAGCTGACGTGCAGACCCTGGAAGGTGTTGGTGGTGTTACGCCAGGCGTTGTTGGCGAGGAGGCGGCGATCGAGTTTCTCGAACCACATGCGCCCGGCGCGCAGGTTCACCGGGCGATCGTTGCCGAGTTCGTCCTGGCCGAGTCCATCCTTGAAGTACAACTCGGCGATCGCCTGGATCGGCTCGAACTCGTTGAAGTCGCGATTGTCCTTGGGGAACTTGCCGTTCTCCCGCCGCGCGTCCTCGACTTCGACGACGAACCGCAGCGGGTCGATGATGTCGTGGATGCCGGCGTAGACGCGGGTACGGAGCAGGATGGGATCGTCGGTGGTGGCACGTGGGCGCCGCAGATCGTCGACGCGGTGCTCCCAGCGGACGCGGTGATCCAACCCGATGTCGATCCAAGTCTTGTCCCGCAACATCTTGATGCCCGTCTTGCTCATGTTGCGGACATAGACGGGAGGGATCGTTTCGCGCTTCGTCCCGTAGGTGCCGGGTTCGCGATAGAAACTGATGCGGGTGGGGACCGGCGATGGGGATGCGACCGGAGTCGCCGCGGGCGTGTTCACGGACCGATCGCTTGCATTAGCAGCGGGCGGTTCGGCTTGAGCCGCGGCCGATCCGGCCGCGGTGATACACAGAAGAAGAATCAACCGTACGATCATTTTTGCTCGCTTGCTGGTCACTTTCGGACCGATGCTTTACGTGCTGAAGGCTGGGCCCAAGATCGAAGGGCTCACCTCATGGGCTTCTGCTAGACCACTTGCGCGACGAAGATCAACTTGCCAGCTGAAAGCGAGGATCGTTCAGCCATTCGTCGGCTTGCTTACGTGTTTCTTCGTGCCCGCGTGCTCGTTCGAACGAGGATCGAGCTTCGCTCCACTTCTGTTCATTGAACAGAGAGATGCCCATCAGGAGGTGGGCCTTGCCGGGGCGCTTGAGATTCCCTTTTCCCAGCGCCTTCCTGAGGACCGCCGCCGCTTGGCTGAAATTTCCTTGTTGGAAGTGCACTTCGGCGAGGCGAACATAGGGTTCGCCGCTGCTGGCGAGTTCGCCGGCACGACCGAGTGGGGCGATCGCCTTGTCGTATTCCCGGGCTGCGATCCAGCTGTTGGCCAGGAACTCGTAGGCCTTGGCGGTTTCAGGAATCTGCTTGCGCGTCATCGCGTCCTGAAAGATACGCGCCGCCCGGTTGGGTATGCCCACGTGCACGAGAACCTCGGCCAGTTGTTGGATCTCGGAAGTTTCGGTCAGAAGATCCGCCGTATAGGCGAGTTGGAGCAGATCCGCCGCGGAATCGTATCGCTCCATCGAGAGAGCCATCGACGCACCTTGCACCCAGTATGGCTTCTTCTCCGGCGAGCGCTGGAGCAGGCGCATCAGGGTCGGCAGCGCTAGCCCGTACTCTTCGCGCTGGACGCGTATGGCGAGCAGCAGTTGGAGCCACGACTCTTGCGGGTCGTCGCCCGCTAGATCCACCGCTTTCTGGGCCGGGCCGGCCGCCGCCGCGTAGTTTCCCAGCTGGTAGTGGGCTACCGCCAGCGAATAGTAGCCCACCGAATTCGGTTTAGGCTCGGAAGCGAACCATGCTTCGAGTGCTCGGACGGCGTCCGCCCAGCGCTCCTCGGCGAGGAAGAGTGCTGCAATCTGAAAGCGCGTCGCGGAGAGTTCTTTGTCGTTGAGGCCGCCGGAGGCCAGTGCCTTCTCCAAGTGTTCACGTGCCGCGCCGTACTTCTCCTCTCCCTGGTCGATCGCCGCGAACAACTGCTCGATTCGGCTCACTTCATAGGGCGACGCCCGCTGTAGGTTGATCCTCTTCAACGTCGTGCGTGCCGCAGCCGACTTGCCCGCGTTCAGCTCTTCCACCGCCTGGTTGAGCAACTTGCCGATACGAGCATCGAAACGCGGCTGCGCCGGTGAGGCGGATTCCTTCTTCGTCTGCGCCATCGCGGGAACTGCGACCATGAAGAGGAGTGCCCAGGCGATTCTCCGAACGATGAGTTGAGACTTCATGAGCTGACCTTGAAAGAGAGGAGGACGCGCATGCCGCGTCGATCGACCGCCGAGCCGCCCTCGACCTTCGGGGTGTACTTCCATGACTGCACCGCCTTGATCCCGGATGCGTCGAACACTCCGGGCGGCTGTGATTCCACTGCACGCACGTCCGTCGTGGTTCCCGCCGCCGTGATCGTGAACTCGACCAGCACCCACCCTTCGATGCCGCGTGACAGGGCGCGTTCCGGGTAAACCGGTTCGACCCGCACCAGCGGCATTTCATCGCGATCGGCGCCACCGACGCTCACCGCCATCGGCCCACCCAAGACCCCAGCCACGTCGACGATCGCCCCTGCGCCGTAGCCGATGGTGATGGGTCCGATGCTGGGTTTGGCCCCGCCGATGCTGCTCGTCTCCATCTTCGGCGCCGAGGCCGATGTCTTGACGGGTTTCTCCGGCTCGGGTTTCTGCCGCTTGATCGTCTTCGTCTCGCTGTCGCGCCGTACCTGACTGAACTCGATCCGCGCCGCTTCTTGCCGTTCGGGGGCTTCGACGTGCGAGCGAGTCAGGGTCCCAAGGAAGGAAAACATGCCGCCATTGAAGGCGAGGGCGAGCAAGCACGCCACTGTCAGTCGCAGCCATGCACGCATGCTTCACTCCTTGCTCGGCACTTTGGCACCGAGCGCGATTTCCTTGATGCCGCCGAGTTTGACCTCATCCATGACCATGGCGACGAGGCCGGCGCGCGCGGCTCGGTCGGCTACGATCACGGCGCTGTCGTCGGGTCGTTCCACGTGCATGCGCTCGACCACCGCGCGAACCTCGCGCAAGTCCACCTTGCGACGATCGATCCAGACTTCGCCGTCGTCGCGCACGGCGATCAGAATGTTTCCGTCTTCGCGGTATGCTGCGGTTTCGGCCTCCGCTTGGGTCACCACCGTGCCCGGGTCTTTCACGAACGATGTGGTGATGATGAAGAAGATCAGCAAATTCAGAACGAAATCGAGCATGGGAGCCAGATCGATCCCGTGCTCCTCGCTCTCCGATTTCTGATGACGTGCCTTCATGGTTTCAGTTGGTTCCAAACGTGACGTCGTAGACGCCCGCTAAGTGAACTTGGTCGACGATCTCGACGATCAAGCCGGTGGCTGCGTTCTGATCGGCAGCCACGAGCACTCCGCTCTTCGGGCTGGCCGCATGCAGTCGTTCGATGTTGGCGCGCACCGCGCGTAGATCGACGACGCGACCATCGACCCAGATCTCCCCTTCGGCCGTGACGCTGACGGCGATGCTCGCCGCGGCCCCGCCGCGGGAGGAAGCGCCGCCAGCGCGGTTGACGGTCAAGCCGGTCTCTTTCACGAAAACCGCCGTGATGATGAAGAAGATCAGCAGGTTCATGACGAAATCGAGCATCGGCGCAAGGTCGATGCCGTGGCTGTCTTCGCTGTTCTCTCGGGTGTGTCGGCGTAGTCGCATGGGCGTCAGTAGGTGAAGTGGTCGGCGAGCAACTCGGCCTCGCGCTTGGCTCGGGACTGAAAGTAGTGGACCGGATACAAGCCGGTGATACTCACGGCGAGCCCGCTGAGCGTGCAGATCATGGCGTGCGACACTCCGGTTGCCATGGTGCGTGCGTCAGCGGACCCTCGCAGAGCCATCGATTCGAACACCTCGAGCATGCCGGATACCGTACCGATCAGGCCCAAGAGCGGAGAAAGCGGCACGAGCACGCGCAGCAGGGGTAGGTTGCTCGTCATCTCCAAGCTCAGCCGGCCGATCATGGCGCGCCGTATCTGACGCGCGCACCACGTCGTGTGCTCACGCCGCGCCAGCCATTGCTCGATCATTTCCCGGGAGCGACGCGGCAGCACGCGAGCGAAGAACCAGGCACGTTCGAACACCAGCGTCCACATCAGCACGCCGCAGAGGAAGATCCAGAGCACAAAGGGCCCCCCGCCTTCGACGAGCATCCAAACGGGCCCGACCAAACGCTCTCCCAGCTCAGGCAGGGACATGGTTCGTCGCCTCCTTGAGGCCTCGTTTGGCCTCGATGCTCTCGGCCAGCAATCCCGCGCTCTGCTCCTCGAGGGTGCCGACGATCTGGCGCGACAACGTCGCCAAACCCGCATTGGCGAACAGGAGAGGAATGGCGATGCCTAGGCCGAGGACGGTGGCGATCATGGCTTGCCCGATGCCGGCGGCCATCAGCTTGGGATCGCTCGAGCCGGATTCGGTGATGCTCTGGAACGTGATGATCATGCCCACGACCGTACCGACGAGGCCGAGCAGCGGTCCGGCCGCAACGGCAAGGCGGAGGAAAGCCTGGAATCGTTCGACGCGCGGGATCTCGCGGAGGACGGCCTCCGAGATGCGCAGCTCGGCCACCTCGGCGTCCTCTTCGATACGTCCCGGATCGCCACGGAAGGCGAGGAGGACGCGGCCCAGGGGATTGTTGGTCGTGGGCTGGCTGACGTTGGCCAGCTGCCGCCGCACGGCGAAGCGGGTGCGCAACAGGTAGAGGAACTGGAAGAGTGCGGCGAGCGCACCGCAGAGACCCACGGCGATGATGACGAAGCCGACGAGCTCACCTTGTTCGATCCGCTCGACCAACGTGGGCCGTTCCACATAGAGCGCCAACAGCACGCCACGCGTTGGATCGACGGCAGCTCGAACGTATCCGCTCTGCGTCTGCTGCAGCCGGCGTGCGGCTTCGGCGAACTCGCCGCCGAGCTGCCTCGGAAGCACGGTCAGCTTCTGCTGCGCCGGCAGGTAGTTCAGATATCGACCATCCGACACTGCGACGAACGGCCCGACGCGCACGACATCGCTTTCGATCACTTCGCCGTTCGGGGAAATGACTCCGGTGCGGAAGCGCGACACGAGGCCGGTTTCCGTCATCTCGCGCTGCATCTCGTACCACAGCCGTTCGAGCTCGGTGATCGAGGGGAGCTGTTTGGAGTCGGCGAGCTTGCGCACGAAAGCCTCGCGCTCCGGAAGCTGACCGCTGATCATCGACTGAGAGAACACGGTCGCGGTGTCGCTAGCGACTTGGCGGGTCACGCCGAAGAGTTCGCCCAGGTTGCCGAGACGCTCCTGCAGCGCGGTCTCGAGCTCGGCGATCTCCTTCTCGTTGGCGTCGTATTGCGCCGACAGCTGCTTGCTGCGCGATTCGGCCGCGCGTTGCCGGTTTTCGGCTTCCTTCAGCAACGCAACCTGCTGGTCCCGACTGGCGCGGAACTTCTCCTCGCGCGCCGCGTTCTCCTGCGCTTCTTTGGCGCGGAGATTCTTGGTCTCGTCGAGCAGCTCTCGGAGGTTCGTTACCGCACCGACGCGAAACGCGGTGATGAGTACGACGGCTACCGTCGCGATGCGAATTCCTGTCTTGGTACCCATTACTTGGCAACCTCCTCTTGCGACGGGATCGGGAGGACGACCAGATCCGGGGCGCCTTCCTTCTTGGCCACCGAGATGGCGCGTCTCACGTCCTGCTTGTACTGGTCGTCGACGACCCAATTCTTCTGCGCGGCATCCCAGTAGCCGGTCTCTTCGCCGTCGGCCGTCTGGTACACGAGGGCGATGCGGCCCAATCGGAGAAACTGGACCGTACGTGCGGCGTCGCCTTCACCCAGTGTGCCCACGTAAGAGTCGAGCGACCGGCCGTACTCCATCTCGATTTGGTACGCTTCGAGGGTGCGGCGATACTTTTCCGAAGTGCTGACATCGGAGCGTCCGAGAACCTGCTTCAACGCCGCGACGCGGTTCTGGCGTTCCTCCAGCTGGAACGGCAAGTCGAGGCTCACGAACTTCTCCAGCGTCGTGATCATCTGCTCGATCAAGGGGATGATGTTGCGTTGGGTGACCTCGATTTCGTCGAGTTGCTTCTTGATGTCGACGAGTCGGTCCTGTTGTGACCCGATCTGAGTTTCGAGTTGCTTGCCGTAGGTCTCCAGGCTCGTCGCCAGTGCCAGCGTATCGCTGTATTTGAGGGCAGCGTCGGTCGCTTGTTCCTCGAGCCGATCGATTCTCGCTTGCGCATCGATCGCGGCCTTATTCGCCGCAGCCTGTTCCTTCACGACCGCATCGACGGTCACCCCACGTGCCGCCGATGCGGTCCACAGCGGGAGAACCAGCGCGACTGCCGCGCCGACGGCTAGCCGAGTCGCCGGGTGGCTGCGGTGCGAGCGCGGGTGGAAGCGAAGGGATCGGTTGAAAATTGTCGTCATCGTTGCCTCTTCATCTAGAGCGAAATGCCTTGTCGGATCGGTTCGAACGCCGCGTTGCCGCCGACGAGAGGAGCGGCGGGTCTTCGCGGCGTGCCCAAATGGGTAGCCACCGGAGGGTGCATCCCCGCGGGGATGCACCCTTCAGCGGCTTGAGAACGCTCGACGCGATTCGTCTCAAGCAGCCTCAGAACGTAGCCCTCACCGTAAGTCCGTAGGTTCGGGGATCGCCAAGTTGGCCGACGATCAGGCCGGAGTTGCCCCCCTGGGCGCTGAGGAATTCGTAGTAATCGTCCTCGAACGCATTGCGAACCCAGCCGGAGATTTCGAAGCCGTTGTCGAAGCGATAGCCGCCGCGGAAGTTGAAAATGGTACGATCCGAGACGTCCATGTACTGCGACTTGGACGGGCTCGACGAGAAGGACGACCGGTAGCTCGCATCCGAGCCCAGGTACGCCTCGCCCGTGAACACGGAGAAGTTCGCCGGCACATGGTACTCGGCGCCCCACGACGCGGCCCACTTGGAGATGCCGGGCAGATCTTCACCCGACACGTCGCACGAGGCCGGGCCACCGGTCAGTTCCAGTGGGCACGGCGCGTCGACGAAGTCTCTGTACTCGCCGTCGGAAAGAGCGGCATTGACGTAGACGTCCACATTGCGATGCGGCCGACCCACGGTTTCCAGTTCGATGCCGCGAACGCGCACCCGGTCCGCATTCGCCAGGTAGCCGCGAAGCACGCCGACCTGGTCGTTGACGACCTGCGTCTGATAGTCCCTGATCTCGGTGTGATACAGGGTCAGGTTCGCCGTCAGGATGCCGTCCAGCAGCATCGACTTCAGGCCGACCTCGAAGTGATCGACGTCTTCGGGATCGACTTCGGCCAACTCCGTCGCAGGCTGCCCGTCCACGCCATTGGGAATGCCGGCGATGTTGACGCCGACCGACTTGAAGGCTTTCGCGTAGGTGAAGAAGCCGTACAGATCGTCGAAGCCGGGGACGTCGTCCCGCAGTGAGTAGCTCGTCGTGATCTGACCCGAAACGTTGAAGTCGTCGGTCGAGACCGAAAAGCTCTGCGGGCTCAAGATCTGATTCTTGAGAGCGATCAGCGCTGGATCGGTAGTTTCCAAGCCGCCGGATACGACGCGGTTGAAGTAGCCGTGCTTGTCGTCGTAGTTCAGGCGCAGGCCAGGGGTCAGAGCGAGTCGATCGGTGGCACGCCAGGTCGCCTGGCTGAACAGCGCGACGCTCGTGGTGTCGAGGCTACTGTCGTCATCCGCGCGCAAACCATCGAGCAACTCGGGCGTATTCAGAGGCCCAGGCGGCAGCAGGAAGCGAGCAGCAGCCGAACCTTGCTCTTGGGCGCCTTGGGAATCGATGCCCTGGTAGAAGGCGAAGAATCCGGCGACGTAGTCGACGTCACTGCCGAGCGAGAAGGGAAGTTCGGGCAGGCTGGCGGACGACGCGAAGCGGAGCTCCTGGGTCCACTGGTCCTGCTGTGAGGGGTTGGCCGACACCGTGGTCACAGGCAGGCCGAGAAAGTCGCGGTCGTTCGACGGTCGCCAATCCCAGTAGCGCCAAGCGCTGATCGACGTGAGGGTGCCACCCGCGATCTCCCAGTCTGCCCGGATCGACGCGCCGCCGAGATCCTGGTTGGCCTGAAGGTCCGTGTCGACGTCGGTGATACGATCGTAACCGTTCATGCTCGGAGGCGTGTAGCCCAGATCATCGATGATCCCGAAGAATTGGCGGTTAGGGTTGCGCAACGTCGGCGCGACGCGGGCGATCACCTGCGTGCAGCACTCGAGTCGCTGTCGGTTGTAGTCGCCGCCGAAGGTGACCTTGATGTCGTCCGTAGCCAGCCACAACAACTGGCCGCGTAGTCCGATGTTGTTCTGGTCGTTCACGTCGACGTTGGTCGTGACGTTGCGAACCGTTCCCTCACGCTGCGTGGTCGACACCGACAAACGGCCGGCCAAGCGCTCGCGCAGGATGGGGCCGGACAGCGAGGTCTTGGCCTGGACGAAGCCGAACCGACCGACGCTCAGTTCGCCACGCGCTTCGGGGTCGAAGCTCGGAGCGCGAGTGCGCAGGTTGACGGCGCCGGCGGTCGTGTTCTTTCCGTACAGTGTTCCCTGCGGACCGCGCAGCGTCTCGACCTGCTCGAGGTCGATGAAGTCGAACGCCGTCGATGCCGGGCGGGCGTAAAAGACGTCGTCGACATAGAGGCCGACGCCGGGCTCGATTCCGTCGTTGGTGAGGCCGAACGGGGCACCGATGCCGCGGATGGTCAGCGAGGTGTTGCGCGGATTCGAGGAAAACAGTTGCAGCGTCGGTTGGAGTTCCGTCAAGCGCTGGACGTTCCAGGTGCCGGTCTTTTCCAAGAAGTTGCCCGTGAAGGCGCTGATCGGAATCGGCACGTTCTGGACGTTCTCGATGCGCCGGCGCGCGCGCGTGACGACGAATTCCTCGACGCCACTGGCCGCGGGGAGGTCTTCCTCCACGGCGTCGTCGTCCTCGGCGCCTGCCGTCTCCTCCGTTTCTTCTTCCGCCGCCACATCCTCTGCGAAGGAGGGCGATGCGAGAGCCATCGTGAGGGCAAGAATCGTCACGATGGGTCGAACTCGTAGGTGGGTGTCGTACCTTGAATGAGTCATGGAATCCCCCGATTCTCAGTTCCGATCGGTTGTTGCGTGTATGCGTTCATGGTGAGCTTCGGTTCCTCTTAGATGTCGTAATCGTTGACGAAGACGCGGACGCGCTTCGGGGATACGTAGACGATGTCGCCGGGGCGACAGCGTAGCTCGTGGTAACGCTCTTGAGTGAGTTCCACTTGCAGCGGCACGCCGAAGTCGCGCGACACCAACTCCACCTTCACCAGCGCCCCGGCGGGGTTCAGGTGGACGACCTCCGCGGCCAACGTCGAGGCGCTCGGCGGTGAACGGTGCAGGTCGAGTTCGTGCGGACGGATGTATGCCTTGACCGAACGCCCCGGCGTGCCGGCCGCTTCCGGAACCGCGATCTGCATGCCCCCGAGGTCGGCTTGTCCGCCTTCGACACGGCCATGAAACAGATTGACGTTACCGAGAAAGTCGATGACGAAGTCGTTCGCCGGATGCTCGAAGACCTCCTCCGGCGTGCCGATCTGCTCCACCCGACCGCGGTTCATCACGACTACGCGATCGGCGACTTCAAAGGCCTCTTCCTGGTCGTGCGTCACGAATACGCTGGTGACGTGGATCTCGTCATGCAGGCGACGCAGCCATTGCCGCAGCTCCTGCCGTACCTTGGCGTCGAGCGCTCCGAACGGTTCGTCGAGCAGCAGGATCTTCGGTTCGGGGGCCAGCGAGCGTGCCAAGGCGATACGCTGGCGTTGGCCGCCGGAGAGCTGCGACGGCAGCTGCGACCCGAGCCGATCGAGTTGCACCAGCTCGAGCAACTCGTGCACCCGCTGGCGAACCTTGTCCTCGGGCCACTTACGTACCCGTAGGCCGAAGGCGACGTTCTCGAACACCGTCATGTGGCGGAAGAGGGCGTAGTGCTGGAAGACGAAGCCGACGTTGCGGTCGCGCGGTGCCCGATTCGTGGCTTCCTCTTCGTGGTAGTGAATCGAACCGCTGTCGGGCGTCTCCAAACCGGCGATGATGCGGAGCAGGGTGGTCTTGCCCGACCCCGACGGTCCGAGCAGCGCCAACAGCGAACCGTCGGGTACCTCGAGGTTGATGCTGTCGAGCGCGGCGAAATCGCCGAAGCGCTTGGTCACCGACCGTACCGAGATCCCCGGACGCGTCGGGTCTGACGACACCGGCCGCGGGCGAGGTTGACGGATGCGCACCCCGCGCGGACGGCTGTCGGCCGTCGTGCTGGCGGCATCCGCATCACGTCGGCGACTTTGAATCTCGGCCCGCGTCTTCCACTCGAGCACCGTCTTCACCGCCAACGTCACAAGGGCGAGCGACGAAAGCAGCGAAGCGAGAGCGAACGAGCCGGGGTTGTCGTATTCCTGGAACAGCTTCTCGACGCGCAGCGGCATGGTGTCGGTCACGCCCGTGATCCGCCCGGAGACGACATAGACGGCGCCGAACTCGCCCATGGCGCGGGCGTTGCAGAGGATGACGCCGTAGAGCAGCCCCCACTTGATGTTCGGCAGGGTGATGCGCGTGAGGATGTGTCGAGCGCGGGCCCCGAGGCTCACGGCCGCCACCTCCTCTTCGTTGCCGATGGCTTCCATCAGCGGGATCAGCTCGCGAGCGACGAAGGGAAAGGTGACGAAGGCCGTCGCCAAGATGAGACCGGGCGTGGCGAAGATGATCTTCAGGTCGTGTTCGCGCAGCCACGGCCCGAGCCAACCCTGCAGGCCGAAGATGAGGACGAAGATCAAGCCGGCCACGACCGGCGACACGGCGAACGGCAGGTCGATCAACGAGAGCAAGAGCTGCCTTCCTGGGAAACGGAAGCGGGCGATGGCCCAAGCCGCGGCCAAACCGAAGACGACGTTGGCGATCACCGCCGCCGGTGCGACGGTCAGCGTCAGGCGAATGGCGGCCCAGGAGTCGGGGTCGCCGACGAGATGATCCCAGTACGCCTGCGGACCGTTGCGCAGGGCCTCGTAGAAGACGTTGACCAGCGGGATGATCACCAACACGCCGAGCACGGCGACGGCGCTGGCGATCAGGGTGGCCCGCAGCAGAGGTGCCTCGCCACGAGTGACGTCGAGAGTAGGGGGGGCGTAGGTGGCTTTAGACATGGCGCTTGCTCCAACGTTCGAGGAGGTGAATGAGCACGAGCGTCGAGAAGGAAAGGCCGAGGAGAACGACCGCGATGGCGGCTGCCTCGGCGTACTTGAACTCCTCGAGGGCCGAGACGATGAGCACCGGCGCGATCTCGGTGCGATACGGCATGTTGCCCGAGACGAAGACGACCGAGCCGTACTCGCCGAGGCCGCGGGCGAAGGCGAGTGCGAAGCCGGTGACGATCGCCGGCAGCAACGTCGGCAACAGCACGCGGCGGAAGGTTTGGCCGCGCGAGGCACCGAGGCAGGCCGCCGCTTCCTCGATCTCGGCGTCGATGTCCTGCAACACCGGCTGTACCGTGCGCACGACGAACGGCAGACCGAGGAAGATGAGCACCAAGACGATGGCCAGCCGCGTGTACGCACCCTCGATGCCGAGAGGCACGAGGAATTGCCCGAGCCAGCCCGTCTTCACGTACAAACTCGAGTAGACCAGCCCGGCGACTGCCGTGGGCAGGGCGAAGGGAAGATCGACCAAGGCGTCGAGCAGGCGCTTGAACGGAAACTCGTAGCGGACCAGCACCCAAGCGACGAGCACGCCGAGGAACAGGTTGACGAAGGCCGCGACGAACGAGGTGCCGAGGGTCAGCAGGTAGGCCGCTTGCGCCCGCGGCGTCCACACCGCCGCATAGAAGTCCTGCCACGGCAGGCTGGAGGCCTTGAGGAAGCAGGCGAACAAGGGCACGAGCACGAGCAGGCCCAGATAGATCAGCGTGTAGCCGAGGCTCAGGTGGAAGCCCGGCAAGACGCGGCGATTGACGTCGATCATGCTCTACCTCGTCGTCGGGGGATCTGCGTCAGGGTTGGTAGATGCTGTCGAAGACCGCGCCGGTGGCGAAGTAGCGGTTGTTGGCGTCGGTCCAGTCCTTGGCCACCGCGGTCAGCGGGAACAGCTTGATGTCGGGAAAGTTCGCCGCGTGTTTGGCGCGCGCCTCGGGGCTGAAAGGGCGGTAGTGGTTGCGCGCGATGATGTCCTGTCCCTCCGGCGAATAGAGGAACTTCAGGTAAGCCTCGGCCGCGGCGCGTGTGCCACGGCGGTCGACGTTGCCGTCGACGACGGCGACGTGCGGTTCGGCGAGAATGCTGATCGGCGGGTAGACGATTTCGAGTTCGCCGCCGGACTCCTGCACGGCGAGATGGGCTTCGTTCTCCCAGGCGAGGTTGACGTCGCCGATTCCCTTCTGGGCGAAGGTGGTCATGGCGCCGCGAGCGCCGGAGTCGAGCACCGGCGTGTGCTTGTAGAGTTCGGTGACGAAGGCGAGAGCGTCGGCGTCGGAGCCGCCGCGCTGGGTGACCGCGCCCCAGGCGCAGAGGAAGCTCAACTTGCCGTTGCCCGAGGTCTTGGGGTTCGGCGTGATGACCTCGACGCCGGTAGCGAGCAGGTCGGGCCAGTCCTTGATGCCCTTGGGGTTGCCCTTGCGGACGACGAAGACGATCGTCGAGGTGTAGGGCAGGGAGCGGTTGGGGAGACGATCCTCCCAGCCTTCGCGGATGAGGCCGGTGCTGCGGATGGCGTCGGTGTCCGGCCACATGGCCAAGGTGACGACATCGGCCTCGAGGCCGTCGATGACGGCGCGCGCTTGGGCGCCGGAGCCGCCATGGGACTGGCGGATGGTGAGCGTGGCGCCGGTTTCCTTGCTGTACTGGGCGATGAAGCGTTCGTTGATCTGGCGATAGAGCTCGCGCGTCGGGTCGTAGGACACGTTGAGCAACGTCAGCGGGTCGCCGGCTTGGGCCGGGGCGGCGAAGTGGAGGAGGCCCGCGAGGGCGGTGAACAAACCTATAGCGGTCGGACGAAGCATGAGCGCTCTCCTGTCGGCACGGGAATGGAGATGGGGGAACGATGGCGCCGGCGGGGGAATTTCCGCGGCACAAACGAAAACGGCCCGAGAGGATGGTTCCGCTCGGGCCGTTCGATTCGGGATGGCGTCTAAGTCGTCAGGCGACGATCAGAGCAGACACACCCGCACCACAAGCGCGAGAGACCTCTCGGGCCTTGGTACAACAACAACACAGGTGTTGGGCGGGCGTGAACATCGGCACGGTGTTTAGTGAATCCCCGCAAAGGATGCAAGAGGAAATTTCGAGTGGTGTCGAATTGCCGGAGTCGGCCCGATCTCAAGCGGGGTCGAGGAAGATCGGCGATGACCAGGCGCGCGGCTGTGCCGGGCTCAGGCAGTCGTCTTCAACGTCACGCGGCCCGCTGGCGAAACAGGGGCGGGCTTGCAGGCAGCGACCTTGCGCGTCGCGTTCACAGCGGAGCGGGTCGCCGTTGATCAGCGGCTCGGCTTCCTGCAGTACTCTCACGTAGTACACCGTCTCACGCGGAGTGGCGGCGAACTCGGGGTCGTCGAATTCGATGCTGCAGCCGTCGCCATCCTCGGGGCAAGCGAAGACACGCCACGGATCCTCGATGCGGTCGGCGATCGGCACCGCGGGATTCGGGTTCGGACGAATGCGAATCACTTCGATGCGGTCGATGCGTTTGCGCCGCTCGCCCGGGTGGAAACACTCGCCGCGGCACAACCGCGCGAGGCGCGCTTGCCCGAGTCCGGTGACGGAATCGTCCGGGCATCCGGGCAACTGCTCGAATGCCCCGGCGGCGCGCACCCGAAAGCGGGGGGTGCCGCTCCACGTGACCTCGGAGCCCATGGGGCGCGTCGTGCCGTCGGGCAACAGCAGGTCGAACCACAGCAGCATACGTTGCCCCGAGGTGGCGTAGACCTCGCGTCGTTCGAGAGCCTTGAAGATCGACGCGCGATCGCGTCCCTCGGCGTGCACCGCGGCCAGTCCTCCGGTGTAGTAAAAGGAAGCGCCGCGTTCCGGCTGAAGTGGCTGCAAGGGAGAAACACGTTCCTCCAGCACGTCGATCGGGACGATCTCGTCTTCTTGCGGCAAGTCGTCGGTCGCCAGGTCGATCAGGTCTTGGTGCAAGCCCCAGGTATCGGTCATGACTTCGCGATCGTACTGCTTGTAGCCGGTACCGGGGCGAGCCGTGTGGTTGTCGCTCGAGGCGACGAGTCCGAAGCGAAAGCGTTCGCCGCGGCTACCGGCGGCGGCGAGCGCGGCCTGGGTCGACATGCCAGGGCGGTAACTGTAGGCGGGGAGGAAGTCGTCGTTCAGCTGATCGCAGTCGGCCCAGTCGGCGGCGGTGGCGCCGCTGACCATGTGGAAGCGGAGCGGGTGAACTCCGGCGGCGAGGAACTCGCGCCGGGCGCGTTCGACGCGGGTCTCGCAGGAGGCGGCGTCGATGGTGCCGCAGCGGCGCCGGATGAGCTCGCCGGCCTGCCAACAACAAGCGGTGAAGCCAGCGCGCGGCGGCGGGCAAACGGCCGAGCCATCGGAGGCCCGCTCGACGCCGCGCCAAGGGCGGTGCACGTCGGAATTGCCGTGACCGGAGAAGACTTCGATGAGCCGTTGTCGATCGGCGTCGTGTTGCGGCAGCTGGCTGGCGAATTCGGCATCCGCCGGCGTATCCAATCCCCAGCTGGTGCCATGTGGGATGACCAGCGCCTCGAAGCCCCATTGATCGAGCTTGGCGAACAACTCGGCGGGCGTGCTGGCGTATTCGAGGCAGTCGGCAGGTAGTGAGCGCACGTCGACGCCGCGCGGGCAGACCGGTGCCTCGGCGGCCTGGCGCACGAAGCGGTTGAAGCGCAAGTACGACGTCAAGCCCGCCGGATCGAACAGCGGCAGCACGGTGCGCAGCGGCAGCGGCAAGGCGAAGATGGCTTCGGCGAGCCCGCTGTGGTCGACGCCGATGGGGCGGGCGGGGACGCGTTCCTCCTCGATGTCCGGGAAGATGACGTTCTTGTGGCCGTAGTGGTCGGCGGGCGTCTTGCCGACTTGGGTCCATTCCCATCCCAGGAACGACACCATGTCCGGGTCGTCGGCCGAGCCCGCGACCGCGTTGCATTGGCGGATGGCATTCTTGGTGATGCGCCACTGCTCGGGAGTGATCAGCTCGGCGTGGTCGGTGATCGCCCAAAAGTCGAGTTGCGAGCAGAAGCGGGCGAAGTCGCAAGCGTCCGCCGGCGGGTGGGCCCCCTCCCCTTGGGCCAGGGGCAAGCTGAAGAGGAAGGCGTCGCTGGAGAAGGTGGTATGGACGTGCAGGTCGCCGAACAGGACCTGCTTCTCCGGGCCGCGGTTGCGGGCGGCTTCGGCGGCGACGCTGGCCGGCGGGCGGGGCAGCGGTCGCACGGCATGGGCGGCGTCGTCGCCGGCGAAGTGGCCGAGGCCGACGCCCCAGACGACCAAGGCGACGAGGCTCAGCAGCAGGGCCGAGACGGTGGCGAGGCGGCGCAGGAACGACATGCGGCCTACTAGCCGAATCGGGTCGGTCGGACCAAGCGAACGCCGGTGCTGTGCCGGCTCTTGCTTGCGGCGCGAATTCCGTCGATGGAACGGACTCTACAACCCACAGAGGAGTTCGCCCGATGATCGACCTGTACACCGCCTCGACCCCCAACGGCTGGAAAGCCTCCGTGACCCTCGAGGAACTCGAGCTGCCCTACACGGTGCACGCGGTCGACCTCATGAAGGGCGAGCAAAAGAGCCCGGAGTACCTGAAGATCAACCCCAACGGCCGCATCCCGGCGATCGTCGACCGCGACGCCGACGACTTCGCCGTGTTCGAGTCCGGCGCGATCATGCTCTACCTCGCGGAGAAGACCGGGCGGCTGCTGCCGAGTGACGCCAAGGGCCGCTCGCGGGTCATCCAGTGGTTGATGTTCCAGATGGGCGGGGTCGGGCCGATGATGGGCCAGGCCAACGTCTTCTTTCGCTACTTCCCCGAGAAGATTCAGCCGGCGATCGATCGCTACCAGAACGAGGGGCGTCGTTTGTTCGAGGTGCTCGACCGGCGCCTGGGCGAAAGCGAATGGCTCGCCGACGAGTTCTCCATCGCCGACATCGCCAACTGGTGCTGGGTGCGGACGTACAAGTGGTCCGGCATCTCGATCGACGGGCTCGATCATTTGCGTCGTTGGAAGGATGCGCTCGAGGCGCGGCCGGCCTGCCGCCGTGGCATCGAGGTACCGGTGAAATTGCCGAATCTGGAGGATGAGAAGAAGGACGCCGAGAAATTCGTCCAGGGGGCGCAGACCATCGTGCAGCGCTGAGATCGGCGGCCTCGGCCGACGTACCGGGGGAATCCCTTGGTTGCAGGGGAGAATGACACGTGGCGGTCGCGAAGTTTTTCGCTTCTAAAACTCGTGTGCCCTGAGCTACCACACGACGGGTGTGAAGCGCGGCATCTCGCCGCGCCGAGGATCGCGGGTTGGTCGAAAGGGACGGGTCACATGGTCTCACGCTCAGGTCGTTTCGTCGTGCCGCGCCGGGGGGCGCTGCAAGGTTCGGTGGTCGCGGTGGCGCTCGCGGGTGCCGTCGCCCTCGCCATCGGTCTCGGGATGGGTGAGCCACCGGCCGCCACCGCCAGCGGGCCGGGGTCCGGTCCAGTCGGTTGCATCGACGGCAACACCGTCGATGGTGATTGCTGCTCGTCGGGGAACATCCAAGAGGAAAGCCGGACGGGGTTCACGATAAGCACCCCGGGCGTCGTCGATTCCGCGTCGGCGCCCTGTCTCAACGGTGGCGTCAACGTGTGCGAGGACGGCGCCGACAACGACGGCGACGGCCTCTTCGACTCCGAGGACCCGGAGTGCACCACTCTCGACACGATGCAGCGGCAGGCGGTGTTGGCGACCGACCCGACGGCCCGTAACGGGTTACGCTTCGGCAGCGAGGTGCGCATCGCCCACCGTTTCGACGATGGCTCGACGCCCGACCACGACGATCTCTTCCTTTATGGCACCTGCACGGCCGGCACCTGCACCTGCCCGGACACGCTCGTCAGCGGCGATCCCAACGACCCCAACGGTCCGCCGCTGCCGCGGCCGGGTTGCGAGGTGGCCGGTCGCAGCTGCACCACCGATGCCGACTGCGAACCGCTGCCGTATCCTCATGCCCAGAGCCACGCCGGCGTCTGCGGCGCCAACATGCAGATCCGCCGCGAATGCATTCTCGAAGGCAACGTCGCCGCCACTGGCAATGTCCGCATCGGCCGCGGCTTCGTCGAATCGCGCAATCTCGTCGACTTCGGCGCCAGCTTCTTCTGCGACGGTTGCGTCGAGCGCCTCAGCAACGCCACCCCGTCGCCGCACGTGCGTTTCGACGCCGAGGCCAACTGGGTCGGTGCCGGCCTCTGCCTGCCGTCGGCGGCCCGCAATTGCTACACCGACGTCGACTGCTGTCTCGACGACGGCGTGACGTGCAATCCGCCCGCCTTGCCGGGCGACCTCTGCGACGCGCGTCTGCAATTCGATTTTCTGCCGACGCTCGACCCCAATCACAACCCGTACGTCGTGCTCGACGGCGGTACGCTCGACCCGAACGATCCGAACTCGCCGTGCAACGACTACGACCGCTGCCGCGCCGCACAGGTGGCGCTGGCCCTGCTGCGCGACGACAGCGGCGATCCGGCGAGTCTCGGGGTAGCCAATCTGCCGGGACTGTCGCTCACCGATCCGCCGGCGGTGTTCACGGCCGACTCGGTGTTCATCCGTGGCGAGCAGACCGAGCGCCTGACCTTCAGCGGCGGCGGCACGCACGTGCGCAACGTCGACTTCATCAACATGCGCCGCGCCGCCAACCTCGAGATCGAGGCCCCCGCCGATGCCGTCGTCGTGCTGCGGGTTCTCGGCAGCTTGCGTATCGGCGGCGAGAACGCCATCACTCTGGTGCCGCCCGACCCCAACGATCCCGCCGACGTGCTGTCGCCCGACAACTTGCTGTGGATTCTCGACGGCGACCGTGGTGCCATCTTCATCAGCCGCGACGTCGACCTGCCCGGCACGGTGCTGGCGCCGCGCCGCCGCAAGATCAAGCTCGGCGGCGATACCGGTGTCGACGGCGCCGTCCTCGGCGAAGAGGTCGATCTGCGCGGCGGCAACCAAATCCGCCATCGCCCGTTCACGCCGCTGCTGCCGACCAATCTGCAAATCACCAAGACGGGCGTGCCCGATCCGCAGAACCCCGATGCGCCGATCGGCCAAGTCGTCGCCGGCGAGGACATCCTTTACACCATTCAAGTCGACAACCACGGCCCGTCGATCGCCCCAGGTGTCGTCGTCACCGACGTGTTGCCGCCGGAGGTCACGTTCAACGCCGTCAACATCACGCAGGGCAACGGCTCGTGTGAGTACGTCGCCTCGGCCCATACCGTACTCTGCTTCCTCGGCACCCTCGGGCGCGAGGATGATCCGCTCACCCTCGTGCTCGACGACGAGGCGACGATCGAGATCGAGGTGACCACCCTGGCCGATACCCGTGGCATCATCACCAACAACTTCGAGGTCCACGGCAACATCGAGCAGTCCGTGCCGGGCAACAATCAGGGCACCGAAGACACGACCGTCATCGGCATCTCCGATCTCAACGTCATCTCCAAGGTCGATGCGCCCGACCCGTCCATCGCCGGCTTGGCCTCGGCGCTCACCTACACCATCCAGATCGAAAACCTCGGTCCCTCGGATGCCTTCGAGGCCGATCCGCCAGGGGTGCAGCTGACCGACATCGTGCCGAACAACCTGACGATCGTTTCGGCGACGCATCAGCCGGGCGACGGCGGCGCGCCGCAGCCGTGCACCGTGCTCGGCCAAACCGTCGTCTGCGACATGGGTCGGGTCGATGTCATCAACACCCAACCCAACGGCACCGAGCCCAACCCCGAGGTCGTCACCATCGTGGTGACGCCCGACTGCGACGCCCACAATACCCATCCGCCGATGAGCCCGCTGTCGAACACCGCGACGGTGAGCAACGCCGGCGAACTCGACCCGGTCCCCGGCAACGACAGCGCCAACGCGACGACCGGCTTCCTCGGCGAGGTCGACCTGTCGTCGACCAAGACGGATAGCGTCAACCCGACGCCCGGCTACGTTCTCGCCGGCCAGCAGATGAACTACACCATCCAGGTCGCCAACGGCGGTCCGTCGGATGCCACCAGCGTCGTCATCTCCGATACTCTGCCCGCCGGCTTGTCCTTCGCCAGCGGCACCAACTGCAGCGCCACCGGCGGCACGCCGTTCGTCAACCAGCAAGTGACCTGCAACATCGCCAGCATCGGCTGCAACAGCAACGCCAGCCGGACCTTCACGGTGAACACCCAGGCGAGCATCGTCGAGGGCACGACCGTGACCAACAACGTCACCGGTCTCGCTCAGAACGAAACCGAGATCGGCGCCGGCGACGAAACTACGAGCCGCAACACGCTGGTGCGCCGGCGCTCCAACCTGGCGATCTCCAAGACGCGCACGAGCCCGGTCGGCAACTGTGTCCCGGGTCAAACGGTCAGTTACAGCCTCGTCGTCACCAACGCCGGCCCGAGCAACTCGACCGGCGCGACGGTGACCGACAACTTCCCGTCGAGCCTCAGCGGCTGCAGCTGGACCTGCGCTTCGTCCGGCACGGCGAGCTGTCCGGCCGCCGGCGCCGGCAACATCAACGCCTCGGTCGACATCGCCGCCGGCGGCGGCAACTCGGTGACCTTCTCGGTCACGTGCAACATCGACCCGAGTGCCCGCGGCACGCTGGCGAATACTGCTACCGTCACCAAGCAGGCGGGCACGGTGGACGACCCGAACTTGGGCAACAACACCAGCACCAACAACTGCACCTTGGCCCCGAGCGCGAACCTCAGCCTGAGTCAGACGGACGCCGGCACCGATCCGGCTCTCGCCGGCACGCCGTCGGGCATCGTGCGCATCCTGACCATCGACAATGCTGGTCCGTCGGATGCGATCAACGGCAGCGGCGTGGTGCTGACCGACACCTTGCCCGCCGGCACCAGCTTCGTGTCGGCGGTGCACAGCGGCGGCGGCTCGTGTAGCCACAGCTCGGGCGTCGTCACGTGCAACCTGGGTTCGATCCTCGTCGCCGATGCGGCCGAGACGGTGACGATCACCTCGACGCCGGCGTGCAGCACCCGCACCTCGGTGACCCACAACGCGCAAGTGGTCACCGGCGGCGAGGCCGATCCGGGCACGCCCAACGCCAGCAGCGAGGGCACGACGATCACCGAGGACGTGAACCTGGCGATCAGCAAGATCGGCTCGCCCAGCGCCATCGAGGAGAACGTCGACCTCCTCACCTACACGATCACGGTCGACAACAACGCGGTGCGCTCGTGCGCCCTCAACACCACCGTCTCCGACACGCTCGACAGTGACTTGCAGTCGATCACGGTGACTCCGTCGCAAGGCGGCTGTTCGTCCTTCCCGTGCAACCTCGGCACGATCAACGCCGGGACGAGCGCCACCATCACCGTCACCGCGACGGCGGCCAACGGCAGCGGCGTGCAGAACGATGCGACGTTCAACGAGGTCACCAACGTCGCCTCGGTGGATTCGGCGGAGGCCCAGGGCCCGCAAGTCTCGGCGCCGACGGTGACGACCGACGTGCGGCGCAACAACAACGACCTTTGCACCCTGGCGACCGACTGCGACAGCGGCCTGTGCGAATGCGCCAACGCCAACTGCACGACGAGGCGGTGCAGCGCCGTGGCCTGCCCCTGTCAGTTCAACACCAACGGCAATGGCACCTGCGACGGCAACCTGAACAACGGCCTCGATCCGGGCAATGCCTGCGGCACCTGTGCCGCTTGTTCGGGTGGTGCCTGCGCCGATCATGCGGCCAACACCGATCCCGAGAGCGAATGCGGCTTCTGTCAATCGTGTGATGGCAGTGGCGCCTGCGGTACCACCGCCAACAGCTTCGACCCGCACGACGACTGTCCGGTCGGCGCCGCGGATTGCTGCAACGGTGCGGCGGCCTGCGGCGGCACGACGTGTAGCGAGTGAGGCGAGGCCGCAGCCATCCGGCGAAGGCAAACTTCGTCGGGTGGCCGCGGCAAGCGGCGGCGCCGCCTTGCGCCGGAACCGCCTTTCCTGCCAACAACCGGGGCGTGAATCCGTCGCCCCAGATGCTCCGTCCTCTCGCGCCGTGGCTCGGCATCGACCCCCGCGCGCTCGCCTGCCTACGGATCGGCCTCGCCTGCTTCGTCGGTTACGACCTCGCCGGGCGCCTGCCGTGGTTGGCGGCGCACTATTCCGACCAGGGAGTCTTGCCGCGGGCCGAATTGCTGCAGGCCTTCGGCTGGTTGCACGAGTGGCCGCTGTGTCTGCACCTGATGAGCGGCAGCGTGTTGGGCCAAACGTTGCTGTTCGGCGTGCATGCCTTGGCGGCGTTGGCGCTGTTGGTGGGCTACCGCACGCGTTTGGCCTGTGTCCTCGTCTGGTGGCTCACTGCATCGGTACAGTGGCGCAACCTCTATCTCGGCGGCGGCTTCGACGGCTTGCTGCGAATGTTGTTGTTCTGGGGCATGTTCCTGCCGCTCGGGGCGCGCGCCGCGGTCGACACGATCGACGACCCGCGCGGGCGTGACACGAGGCACGTCTCGATCGCGGGAATCGCTCTGCTGCTGCAAGTTGCCGGCGTCTACTTCGGCGCCGGCTGGGCAAAGTGGCAGACCGGCTTTTGGGAGCAAGGCGAGGCGCTCGGACTCATTTTCGCCGACGACTACTTCGTCACCGGCTTCGGGCGTTGGCTGGGCAGCTTGCCGACGCTGTGTCGCTGGGGCGGCTACGCGGTGCTGATCGCCGAGATACTCGGCCCGCCGGCGTTGCTGTTCTGCGGTGGCCCGTTGGCGGGTTTGCGGTTGCCGTTGGTGGGCGCGTTCTGGGTGATGAACCTCGGCTTCGCCCTGGCGCTCGCGGTCGGGCCGTTTCCGGAACTGGCGGCACTGGCGCTGGTGGTCTTTCTGCCGCCGGCGGTCTGGGACGCCTTGGAGCGCGCGGCGACGGCGCGCGGCGTGCGGGCGCGTTTCGACGGCTGGCGCGAGCGACTGCGCGGCATGTTGCCGCCGGTGCGTTCGCGCCGACGGTCGCCGGCGTGGGTCATGGAGACGGTGGCCCTGGCGTGCGCGTTGTGGGTGATGGTCTGGAACGTCGGCTTGCTGCGCGACCCTGAATTCATGATGCCGACGGCGGCGCGTTGGTTCGGTCACGGACTTTTCCTACAGCAGAATTGGCGCATGTTCGCGATGCCGCCGACCCGCACCGGCTGGATGGTGATCCCCGGCCGCTTGGTCGACGGTTCGGAGGTCGACCTGCTGGCCGCGGGCGGGCCGGTGCCGGGGGACGAAGCGATCCGGAGCGTCGTTTGGGAACGTCCGGACGACCTGCTCGGGCGTGCCGACGGGTTGCGCTGGCGGGTGCTGTTGCACCGTGTGTTGAAGGGCGAGAATCAAGAGAATGCGCCGCTCCAATATGGCCGTTATCTGTGCCGCTCGTGGAATCAGGTGCATGCCGACGGCCGGCAGTTGGCGACGTTCGAGAT
>CAZGEJ010000061.1:0-30594 GCA_964524885.1 uncultured Binatia bacterium (SeqCode) | reverse complement strand
GCACCGACTCTTCGAGCGCCGGGCAGGCCTTGCCACCGTTGGCCGGGAACGTCAGTACCGTGCGGGTGCGCGTCTGCGTGCCGCCGCCACATTCCTTCGAGCACTTGCTGTAGTCGCTCCAGTCGCTGACCACGCAGTCGACGGAATCCGGCGTCGGGGTCGGCGGCGGGGTCGCGGTAGCCGTCGGCGTCAGCGTCGGCGGACCCGGAATGGGCGGGTAGACCGCGTCGAAAATCGCATCGGCCACGTCACGCCCAGCGCCGGCGACACACGTCTGCGCCGCGGCCACCGAAGTGCCACAGCTGTCGAGCAGCGCTAGGGCGGCATCGCCGCAGGTTTCCACCTTGCGGACGAGGGTCGCTTCGGCTGCGGCAATTCGACCGTTCGGGTCGTAGCTCCGGCAATCCGTCGTGAGCGGTAGGTCGCCCTGGTCCTTTTCGGTCTGACAGACTTCTTGGAACTTCATCCGTGCCGACACGTAGGTCTGCAGCGCGGTGCCGACGCGTTCCATGCAGCGCGAAGCCGCATCGGCGACCGGCAGGGCCGGCGCGCCATACACCGTGGCGATCGTCGACTCCGACTCGACGTTGGCGAGGCAGATGAGGCAATCCGCAACGCCGCTGTAATCCTCGCCGATGACCACCTCGTCGCAAGGCGCGGGGCAGGCGCTGAAGCCGAGGACCGACGGCGGCGACGCGGCCTCGCGACGGCCGCCGTTGCACGACGTTTCCGCCCGGCGCTGGACCTTGTCCTGCTCGCGCCCGACGCGGTTGGCGGACAGGGCGCTGGCGACGTCGTTACAGTCCGTGCCCGGCGGGATGTCCCCGGAGACGCGCTTCTTGTGGCAGCGCGCCAGCTCGGAAAGCGCCGCCTTGACGACGGCCGAGGTCGTTTTGTGCAAATCCTTGCGACACAGCGCGTCGATGATCGTCGGCGCCGGAACCTCGGAAGCCGCCGGCTGCGGAATCGCCGCCCCCACCGCGACCATCGTCGCCAGCAGCGCGCCGGCCATCATCCTGCGAATCCTTACTCCCATTCGTGCCCTCCAATCCCCTTCTGGGACCTCATGTGATTTGGCCAGGAGAGTTGATCGGCACCACGGCGCGAGTCCTCAGAGTTCCCACACATTTCCCAAACAATTCTTCCGCGTGCCCGCGCACCGCCAACCTGGGCTCGGCCTTTTCTCGCCCCCACCCGACCCGAGCGATAGGGCAAGCCAGGCACCTGCACCTCCGGCTGGCGCGCGGGCGACCGGGCTCGGCGAGCGGATAGCTCGGACAAGCTGAGTTTCCACTGCGGCAGGCGCAGTCCGCGTCGACTGATCTCGGCGAAGCCATCCGCCGCCTCGACGAAGCTTGCGACTGAGGGCGGCGCGGTGGCGTGGGTTACTGGTCGGGGTGGGGTCGGTGCCCTGAAGGCGCGAGATTACCCCTGAAGGAATTGAACCTGTCGGTGCTCATCGCCCAGGCGGACGGCGACATGCGCCAAGCGCTGCTGCGCCAGGGGCGCGTCGCTGGTTGAGTGAGAGGCGGTGCTGCTTGCCTGCAGCTGACCTCATCGGCGCGAGCTGCGTTTCCGTCCGTTCCCCGCTGCGAGCAAGGACTTGGCTGCGACCAGGTCGATCGTCTCGCTGCCCTCGGTAAACCAATCGACGAGTTCGGCGAGTTGTTCGCGCGCCTGCGTCGCTCCAGAGCTGCCGTGCAGGAGCCGTGCGAGGCTGGTGCTGGCGCGCAACTCCCAGAGCTTCGCCTCCTGTCGCTGCGCGATCGCCAGCGCGCGTCGCAACTGCTGTTCGGCCTCGTCGACCCCGGCAAGGCGAGCAGACTTGCCGCTCCGGTTGGGCATCGTTGCGACGATGCATTCCGCCCGCTGCCGATGCAGTTCGGCGCCGAGCCAATGTTCGTCGGTGGAACGGACGAAAGCGAAGGCTTGATCCAGTGCCTCCTGGGCCGCACGCACGTCGCCGCGTTCGAGATGTGCCTGGCTCAGGTCGAGTAGATTGAACGATACGTGTTGTTTCCCCGAACTCCGTAGATTGGCTTCGATGGCCTGCTGGAGTTCCGCATTGCTCGCCAGCTCGCCACAGCCCTGGTGCACGCGGGCGCAGACCCCGTGCAAGCTCTGCACCAACGCGAAGTTGATGAAGCCGAATTCCTCGGCCAGGGCATGCAACTGCTCAGCCAGTGCGATCGTGCGGCGATGATCGCGCTGGAGTACCGCCGTGACGATCACCAACCAAAGCGCGTAGCAGCGACCGAACGGCAACTCGGCCGCTTCGCTGCGCGCCAGGGCGCGCTCGCTGGCGAGCCGCGCCTGGTCGAGCCGGCCGAGCGCTGTGAGCGCCGTTGCCATTCCCGCGTCGGCGCAAATGCGGAAATCGTAGGCCACCGGAATCCCGGGTGCCCCCTCCGCATGCAGCGCTCGTTCGAGATGCTCGAGTGCCGTCTGGAACTCGCCGTGGACGAGGTGGTATTCGCCCGAGCGCCAGTAGGCCTGTGCGGTGAACTGCGGGCTGACGGAGTGCACCATCGCGAGTTGCTGGTCGACGACCTCTCGCCGTCTGTCCTCATCGCCGGCGGCGCTCAGCCCGGCACCGAGGCCGAGCAGGCTGCGAAAGCGTTCGGCGTGCGCATCGACCTCGCGCGCCAGCGCCTCGGCACGCTCGAACGCCGAGATGGTGATCGGGTCGGCGAAACCCAGACCGAGTCCGGCG
Source organism: uncultured Binatia bacterium (SeqCode) (assembly GCA_964524885.1). Lineage (GTDB taxonomy): Bacteria > Desulfobacterota > Binatia > HRBIN30 > HRBIN30 > CALJUJ01. The sequence goes on along the minus strand of CAZGEJ010000061.1, from coordinate 27,881 downwards.
GTGTTGCCGATGGCGAGTTGCAGATTTGCCTCGTGCTTCAGACGCTCGCGGCTGGAGGGTAGCCGCTGCAGTTGGGCGACCGCTTGGGTGAAGTGCTCCTGGGCTTCCTTGTGCCGAAAGCGTGACACGGCATTGAGCCCGGCCAGCTCGCGATAGCGCAGGCGGCGCGTGATGTCGTCGGCGTGCTCGAAATGAACCAAGAGTTCAGCGGCGTGCTCGGCAAGATGATCAATGTAGGCCCGTTCCAGGGTCTCGCCGATGCGCTGGTGTAATGTCCGTCGGCGCGAAGGTGCGACGCGCTCGTAGAGGACGCGTCGATACAGTGTGTGGACGAATCGGTAGTGGGCGCTGGCCTGGTCTCGCCGTCCGAGTCGGTCGCGGATGACCATGTGCCCGAGCTGCGCCAAGTTGTTGCAGTGGTCCTCGACTTCGTCCGTCGGTCGTTCGACCCCGGCGGCGACCGCCTCGGAAGAAAATGACTCTCCAGCAACGCTCGCCGCTTCGAGCACGGCCACCGCGGGTGCCGGCAGTTGCTCTAGCTGTGCCTCGATGGCGGCGCGAATGTCATGCGGCAGGTCGAGCCCGCTCAAGGGATCGGCTGGCGTCGAGCCGTCGGTGGTTTCGCGCCCGGCGAGCCAGTCGTGTTCGTCGAGGTAGTTGGCGAGCGCACCGAGGAACAACGGATTGCCGCCGGAGTGTTCTTCCAAGGCGGCCGTGAACGACGGGTCGGGGTCGGTTTCGGGGAAGCGCCATTCGAGATAGCGGCGCACCTCGGAGGCGCCGAACGGGCCGAGGGGCAGCTCTGTCGCATGGCGATGGCGACGCAGCTGGCGGGCGACATCGATGATCGAGTGTTGATGCACGAGCGCATCAACCGGCCGATACGTGCCGAGCACCAGGATGCGCGCCGGGCCACGCCGCTGGGCGAGGGTGATGATCAGATCGAGAGTGGCGTCGTCGGCCCAGTGCAGATCGTCCAGCATCAGCACCAGCAACGAGTTCTGCGCCATCGCCTCGAGGAAAGCGGCACCTTCGCGTACCAGTCGTTCGGCGCCGCTGCCGACGAGAGAATACCGCAGGGATTGCATCTCGTCGGGTGCGAGCAACCAGCTGATTTGCGCCAGCCAACTCGGCGCATAGCGCTGCAGCCGGGCCACAAACTCGACCGACGGGTCGTCGGTGGCCCATTGCTCGACCATGTCGAGCAGTGGGCCGAGCCCTTCGCGTCCGCTGAGTTGTTCCCGGCACGGCGCACGGCCGAGCAGGAACGGCTCGTCGCCGCTGACGAGCTGCTGCACGACCTGGTCGAGAAGGGTGCTTTTGCCGATCCCCGGTTCCCCGGAGACGAGCACCAACTGCCGATCGCCAGCCGCCGCCGACCGCGCGCTGGCGACGAGCCTTTGCAACTCGCTGCTGCGGCCAATGAACGGCGAGCCTACCAGCGGGAATGGGTCATCCTCATCGGCTGCGGCTGTTTCGGCGACACCGTGTCCGGGCTCCACCTTCGCGATGAAGCGGTAGCCGCGGCGATGCACGGTCTCGATGACACGCGCCGGCTGACCGCGGTCGTCGAACGTCCGGCGTAATTCACTGATGACATTGGTGAGGACGGTCGGCGTGACCGCAGTCTCCGGCCAGGCCGCGTCGAGGAGTTCGTCGATCTTCACCAGCGCGCCGGGTCGCTGCGCGAGTAGTACGAGCACGCTCCAGGCCTTTGGCCGGAGGCCGATCGGCTTGCTGCCGTGCCACAGCCTTTGCGTGGCTAAATCGAGGCGAAACCCTGCAAAGGAAATCGATTCCGCGATTTCATCGGACTTCGCGTTCATAGATAGACGCCGCGACGTACCGCGCTCCGCTCCGAGATTCAACTCGCGAGCGAGCCCGAGAATGTTTGAGAAATGTGAGGGTTTCGACAGGACTACGCGGGTTGCTGGCAAGTATGGTGTGGAGGCAATGAAGGACACTGCTGGTTGCAACGTCGCGGACTTGGGGAGCACGAACACTTGACCCAGACTTCGCCGCCGATCTTTCCCCCCGAACAGGCATTCGTCGTGCAGTTCACCGCTGGCGCCGCCGCATCAGCGGGTGCCGCCACCTGTCGCGGGCGGGTCGAACATGTAATCAGTGGCCGCAGCTCGCGGTTCGAAACGCCGGCGGAGTTGTTCGATTTCATGGAAACCGTCCGCCACGACGTCATTGGCCGATCCCCAGACGAGCCCGGTACAACGCTGCCGCCGCCGGCTTGCGATGGCGAAGGCGCGGCCGCGGTGTAGCCGACGCGCGATTCCGGAGCCTACGTCGTGACCTGATCCGGTGCGTGGTCCGGGCTACCTGGGGCCGCGCAAGGAGTCGGCGCTCAAGCCATGGCGCGCCATCATCTGGGGACTGCCCGGAGCGAGGTCTCTGGTCGGACCAGCGCAAGTTAGCGAAGAAAACGACTCTCCAGGGAACGCATTCGAGCTGAATTTAAAGCACTTGCGCTGGTACGAACCCGAACCGGCATGGCGGCTTGCACCCCGTCCTGCCGTGCCTCTTCGCGCGCTGCTGCGGGGGACATGCCGACGCGGATGAAGCCGTTGTCGAGCTCGGCGTGGCGGAAGAACGTGTCGTCGAGCGAATCCGCGTCGGTGCCGATGCTCATGTCGAGGATCCGGCGCTCGAAGCCTGCTGCCGTCAGCGCCGCATCTAGGTACGCCAGCGCCAGGCTGCCGTCGGGCCGAACGATCTCGGGGCGCCGCTAATACGGCCTGTCAGCCCCGGGCCTGCGTCCGATACTCGGTGTCATGATGAATTGCGCAGATCATACGACCTATCAGCATCAGCGCTGATCATCGACAACTTCAGCCATCGCATCCTGGCATGGCGCGTCTGCGAGAGGTTCGGCGCGCTGCGCAGTAGTGGTCATCGCGATCGCCACTCACCCTGATCTCGCATGCCGTCGAATCAGAACGGGCAGGTACCGCACGGACCGCCGCAGTCGACGCCGGTTTCGCCGCCATTCCTGATTCCGTCGCTGCAGGTGGGCTGAGCGCAGTAGAACTGCGTAGGAAAGCTGGAATAGTCCGGGCGGCAACCGCCGGACTCACACTCGTTATCAAGGTCGCATGGTTGGCCGGCACATCGGAGGCAAGGCCCGATGCCGAGATTGCTGCAATCGATACCGGCTTCGCCTTGATTCTGAACTCCATCGCTGCAGGTCGGCTCACAGGTGGGGCACGGGCCGCCGCAATCGATGGTCGCCTCGCCCTGGTTCAGGATGCCGTCGCTGCACGTCGGCGCACAGGCGGTGCAGTTGGGGCCGCCGCAATCCACGGCCGTCTCGCCCTGATTTTGAATGCCGTCGGAGCAGGTCGGGCAGCCGTCGCACGAACAGACAGCGCACGGGCCGCCGCAATCGATCCCGGTCTCGCCCCCATTCTGAACTCCGTCGGTGCATGATCCGGTACAGGCCGCACACGGGCCGCCGCAGTCCACTCCGGTCTCGCCCTGATTCTGAATGTTGTCGCTGCAAGTCGTTGGGGGGAGGCTGCAGTAGGTTTTGAAGGAAGACCCGTCAAAGCCTGCCGATATATTGCAAGCCGTGTTGGCCGGGCAACCGTAATTGCTGCAGCCTCCTAGGGGGTAGCACTGTTGGCAAAGCGGACCGCGGGTTGCACACGTGTTGCCGCAAACCGTGCCGCAGTCGACGCCGGTCTCGCCCTGGTTCTGCTTTCCGTCGCCGCAGGTGCACGGCGCGCACGTCCCACCGCAATCGACCGTGAGCTCCCCCGGATCCTCGAACCCATTGGTGCATGATCCGCAGATGGGACAGGGCCCGCCACAGTCGACCGTGGTCTCGCCGTTGTTGAGAACACCATCGCTACAACTGCACGGCAACGAGCAGGGACCACCGCAATCGATGCCCTCCTCGTCCTGGTTCTGAATTTCGTCGCTACAGGTGCACGGCGCGCAAGGTCCGTTGCAATCGGCCCTCGTCTCGCCCTGGTTCTGGATCCCGTCGCTGCAAGTCGGGCCGACGCAAAGCGCCTGGACGCAGCGACTCTCGCCGATGCAGGCGTCATCCGTCGCACAACTCTTGCCGTCACTGCACGGAGGCGTGAGGCACAGATCGCTGAGCGGCACCCAACGTACCCCGCCGCCGTAGCTGACCAGCACCGTGCCTGCTTCCCCGGGCTCGATCCCGGAGCCCGGTGCTCCCGCGGGACCCGGTGCGCCGGCCGGTCCCGGTGCTCCATCCTGTCCCGCAGGTCCCCTTTCTCCTGGGCTGCCGGGCAGGCCATCAGCGCCCGGCGTGCCCGCCCGGCTCTGCGCCTGACATGGTTCGGGGTACGGGACGATGCCGGTGCCGCTGATCTGGGCGAAAACTTCGCTGCCGTGATCCAGGATGACGTCATGCAACGCGAAACGCAGCGTGACGGTCGTGGGCAGCTTGTCAGAACTCTTGACCTGCGCCATCCTCTCGATTACGCGCACATCGATGTTTTCGATCGCTTCCGAGGTCGTGTAGATGGGTGATTCCGAACAGGTTTTCTCCGCGAACAGCTCGATGGTCAACTCGGTGCCGGCGATCGCTGCTTTCAACGCCCGGTGCTCGACGGTGTATGCCACCGGAATCGTTGCCGCCCGAGTGACGGCCGGCGCGATCGGCAGTAGGGCGATGGCAAGGAAGAACGTGTGCACGCGAGGTGCGAAGCGAAATCCATGTGGCATGAGCAGACCCCTCCAGTTCAGCCTCACCGGTCATTGAGCTGCCCGCACACGTTGAGGCAGTACGTTCATCGAGTGGATAGGGAACTGGGGACACGGTTCGCAAGGACTCAAACGGTAAGTTCTGAATCGGAACGGTAAAATCGTGAACGATCGCTCGCCCGAGCTGGCCTTCGGACCTTTTCGCTTCGATCCGGTCGGCTTGCGCTTGAGCCGCGACGGGATCCCGGTTCCGCTGCAAGCCAAGCCGGCGGCAGTACTCGCTTATCTCGCCACCAATGCCGGGCGTGTGGTGCTCAAACAGGAGCTGCTCACCGCGGTCTGGCCGGGCGCCGTCAGCCCCGCGGTATTGAAGGTGGCAATCCGCGCCATCCGTCTCGCGCTCGGCGATACGGCAACCCAACCAGTGTTCCTCGAAACGTTCGGACGAGCTGGCTATCGCTTTCGATCGGTCGAACGAATTCGCCCAACGCCCGCCGCTTCAGCGTCGGCGTCTCTGGTCGGACGCGACTCGGAACTCGAACGCTTGCGGCAGTGCTTCGCCGCCGCGCGTAGCGCGCAGCGCCAGCTGGTTTTCCTCACCGGTGAGGCAGGGATCGGCAAAACGGCGGTGGTCGACCACTTCGTTGCTGCCGGCATCGCGTGCGACGGTGTTGCCGTCGGCCGCGGGCAGTGCATGGAGGTCTACGGCGAGCGCGAGGCGTACATGCCGATCCTCGAAGCACTCGAGGATCTGTGCCGCGGCGAGCACGGTGCCGAAGCCATCACCGTATTGCGGCAGGATGCACCGACCTGGGCGGCGCAACTGACCGGATCACTCATCGGTGAAGGGGTTTCGGATTCGCGCCTGAAGACGAGTGTGACGCGTGACCGCATGCAGGCCGAGTTGGTTTCAGCGCTCGAGAAGCTCGCGGCCGGTCGCGTCGTCCTTCTGGTACTCGAGGATCTGCATGTCAGCGATCCCTCGACGATCGAGTTTCTCGATTGCTTCTCCAAAGGAGCCGCTTCGGCGCGCATCATGATTCTCGGCACCAGCCGGCCGCCCGGATTGCAGTCGAGCGAGTCGCCATTCGGAGCCATGCCGCAAAGCGCCGAGCAGCCGCCCCGCTGGCACGAGATCGAGTTGCCTCGGCTCGCTGCAGGGGCGGTAGGAGAATATCTTCGCAATCGCCTGACCGCCCATGACGTCAACGCCGAGCTGGCGGACGCAGTGCATCGCTATACCGAAGGCAACCCGTTGTTCATGGTGAGCATGGTCGAGTACCTGATAGACCGCGGCTTGCTCCGAATGCGCGACGGCGAGTGGGGGATGGAGCGACCGTTCGCAAGCGCCGGAATTCCCGAGAACCTGCGCCACATGATCAAAACGGTGGTGACGCGTGCCGGAATCGGAGTCGAGCCGGTACTTCGGGTAGCGGCGGTGCAGGGATACAGCTTCGACTCCGCGGTTGTGGCGCGCGCGGCTGGTCTCGATCTGGCCGAGGTCGAACGGCAGCTACAGCGCGTCGAGCAACACACCCATCTGGTGCGTCGCCAGGCGCAGGTCGATCTGCCTGGCGGCGGCCGGACGACGCGCTACCGTTTCGCGCACGTTCTTTCCCAGAACGCGCTGTATGCCGGATTGGAAAGCGGCGAGCGTCGTCGATTGAGCACAGAAGTCGCCATCGCGCTCGAGGAACTGAAAGGCGTCGATGTTCTTCCGAGCGAGCTCGCGCATCTCTTCGAGGCAGGCGGCCATTGGCGACGGGCAGCGGAATGTTTTCTGGCCGCCTCCGAATTGGCGGCGCGCAAGTTCGCCCATCGCGAAGCAGCAGCCACTGCCGAGCGCGGTCTGGCGGCGCTCGATGCGCTGGAGCCGACGCTCGATCGCGCGCGGCTGGAGCTGGCGCTGGAGATCGCCCACGGATTGTCGCTCAGTGTCCTGCACGGCTACTCCGCCGATCTCACCGGCGAGAGCATGCGCCGCGCCCGCCGGCTGTGTGAGCGGGTTCCGGAGTCGCCACAGCTGCACCAGGCGTTGTGGGGGCTCTTGGTTTACAACCTGGTAGCGCCGGAGTTGACGGCGGCGCGCGACATCGGCCAGCAGCTCATCGAGATGGCGGTACGCTCGGGAGATCCGCGTCTTGCGGTCGCAGGTCGCGTCGGATGCGGCTTTGCATCGGTGCATCTCGGCGAGCTGCTCGTCGGACACGATCATCTCGAACGCGGATTGCTCGTCTGGGAGCCGTGGCGACATGAGGAGTACGTCGCGCTTTACGGCCTCGATCCGGGCCTGTACCTGATGGCCAATACCGTCCGATCGCTATGGCTGCTCGGACGCCCGCAGCAAGCGCGTCGTCGTATGGACGAGGCGGTGGCGGCAGCCCGTGTCGGCGGCGATCCGCGCTGCATCGCCTTCGCGATCCACATCGAGGTTGTCTTCCGTTTCCTCAGTGGAGATGGAGCGCTCGCGATGCAGCGCGCCAACGAATGCAATGTCCTGTGCGCCGAGCACGGCATTGCCCAGGAGCGCACCTGGACCGCGCCCTATCTTGGTTGCATGATCGCCGCGCAGGGGGATCTCGGCGCGGGTATCGACGTGATGCGACGAGGTATCCTGGATCTGCGTGAGATGCAGGCCATGAACACCTTTCCGCACTTCCTTGCGCTCTACGGCCAATTGCTCGCCAAGCGTGGTGACACGGACCAGGCTCTGCTGGCGATCAGCGAGGCGTTGGCGATCGCCGATGCCACCCGCGATCATTGCTATCTCGCCGAGGTTCACCGCCTACGCGGCGAGATCTTGCTGAGCGTGGCACGTCGTACACGCAGCTCCGAGGCGCAAGCGGATGCTTGCTTCGACCTGGCGCGACAGATCGCCCGTAGCCAGGGTGCGACGAGCTGGGAGCTACGCGCAGTACTATCGCGGATGCGCTTGAACGAGAGCGAGGAGACGCGACACCAGCTTGCTGAGGTCGTGGCGCGGTTTGAGCCAGGCGCGGACACCACTGATCTACGCGAGGCTCGCGCCCTTCTGTGATCACCACCGTTTTCGCCCTGTCCTACCCTAGATTCAACTCTGCACGGCGAACGCCTGCCTCGGCGCGACGACCTTCACCGTGAGCCGCGACCCGACGATCTCGGGACTGACCCGCCGCCGCGCGAGACGAACGCGGCCGGCATCGACGTCGTCACCGCAACGACAGGGGACAGCCTTCTTTGTTACAGCGTCAAGCTGGCGACCAAAGTCGCCGACTCGGCCGTGGCTGCGGCCCTGGGCGCGGCAATCGGCGACAAGGTCACGCCGAAGCAGTCGAAGGCCCCGGTCTTGTCCTCCGCCGAAGGCAATCCGCTGCAGAGCACACCCGGCGCCGGCTTTCCCGCGCCGCGGCTCGTCGACACCAAGGGTCAAGCCGTCGTCTGCGTCCAGACGCAGGTCACCGACGTCAGCGACTTACGTTAGACCGCATGTCATCACGACCGACCGCCCGTGCCCGCGTTCGGGTACGGGCGGTCGCGTCAGCGGGGGACGCCGATGCCCAGGCGGCGGGCGCGCAGGGCGAGCAGTTTCGGCGTCAGGCGGTGGAACAGCGACGGGCTGAAGCGCTTCAGACGCCACATCACGCGGCCGTCGCGGTGCGGCAAGATGTAGAGGCTGCCGCGCTGCGCTTCGTCGAGCGCGATGCGGGCCACGTCCGGCGCCTGGATCTTCGCCGAAGCCATCATCCGCTCCAGCACGCCCTGCATCGTGTCCTGGCCCGTCGAACGGGCCGACTTGGCGATGTTCGTTTGGAAAAAGGTCGGGCACAACACGCTGACGCCGATGCCCAGCGGCGTCAGCTCGCCGTACAGGGTCTCCGACAGGGCCACCACCGCGCTCTTGGTCGCATTGTAGGGCCCCAACATCGGCGCCGCGATCAAGCCGGCGGTCGACGCCACGTTGATCACCTGGCCACTCCCCTGCCGTTTCAGCTTCGGCACGAACACGTGGCAGCCGTGCACCACACCCATGAGATTGATGCCGACGATCCATTCCCAGTCGGCGATCGGCACCTCCCCCACCGGCCCGCCGGCGGCGACGCCGGCGTTGTTGATGATCAGGTCGACGCCGCCCAGCAGACGGTCGGCCGTGTCGCCGAGCGCGACCACGTCCTCGTAGCGGGCGACGTCACAGGCCACCGCCTGCTCTGCCGGAATGCCGAGTTCGGCGGCGGTGGCGCGCGCCGCGTCGACGTGGATGTCCGCCAGCAGCAGTTTGGCGCCGCGGCGGGCGAGTTCGTGGCAAAAGGCGCGGCCGAGGCCGCTGCCGGCGCCGGTGACGACGGCTCGGGGTTGGGCAGGAATCGACATGCACTCCGTCTACGTCGCAGCCCGCTCTCGGGCAACCCAACGCGCGCCCTCGGCGCCTGAAGCGCCGCTTTTGCGTCCCACGCGGTTCCTTATAGGATCGAGCGACACCCGTTCGCCGACTCGTGGAGATCGACATGCGCACCGTCCTCATCACCGGCACCTCCAGCGGCTTCGGCAAAGTCGCGGCCATCGAACTGGCGCGCCGCGGCTGGCGCGTCGTCGCCACCATGCGCGACGTCCGCAAACGCGGCCCGCTCGACGAGGCGGCCGCGGCGGCCGGTGTCGCCGAGCGCATCGTCGTCGAAGCCCTCGACGTCACCCAAGCCGAGTCGATCGAAGCCGGCGCCCGCCGCGCCATCGACCTCGGCGGCGGTCGCCTCGACGCCGTGGTGCACAATGCCGGCGTCGCCGCCGGCGCCGCGTTCGAGGACTTGCCCGAGGACGAGGCGCGCCGGGTCATGGAAACCAACTTCTGGGGCGTCTTGCGCCTCACCCGCGCCCTGCTGCCGCAGTTGCGGCGGCAGCGCAGCGGCAGCATCCTCGTCGTATCGAGCAACTCCGCCTACTTCGGCGAACCCGCCAACTCCATCTACTGCGCTTCCAAGTTCGCCGTCGAAGGCTGGGCCGAGTCCCTGGCGTATGAAGTCGCACCCTTCGGTCTGCGCGTGATCCTCGTCGAGCCCGGCCCGTACCGCACCGAAATCTGGGGCACGACGCCCCGCATCCTACCCGAGGGCTCGGCCTACGAACCGTTCTTGCGCCATCTCGAGAAGCAGATCGACGAGCACGTCGTGCGCGACGCCCGCGACCCCCAAGAAGTCGCCGACGTCATCGCCCAAGCCCTCGATGCATCGCGGCCGCGCCTGCGCTACCCGGTCAGCCCACAGGCCAAGGTCGGCTACTGGCTGCGACGCGTGCTCCCGGCCGAATGGTATCAGTGGGGCATCACCCGCATCCTCGGCCTCCATCGCATCCAACTGTAGTCTCTACTTCGATGGACCATCGTCGACAGCCCTACCGATCTCTTGACCCACCCTCCGCGTCTCCGCGTCGCCGCGGTGAAAATTCTCGAGGTCTCACCCCATGAAGCTGTATCACTCGAAGTTGTCGCGCTCGGCACGTGTACTTTGGCTGCTCGAGGAACTCGGCGTCGCCTGCGAGGTCGAAGCCGTCGATCTCGGCAAAGGCGAATCGAAGACCGCGGCCTTCCGCAAGCTCAACCCGCACGGCGCGGTGCCGGTGCTCGTCGACCAAGGCCAGACGTTGATCGAATCGGGTGCCATCTGCGCGCATCTCGCCGACGTCTACGCCGATCGCGGCTTGGCACCCGCGCCGGGCAGCGCGGCCCGCGGCAAGTACTACCAATGGATGTTCTACGCCGTCGCCACCATGGAGCCGCCGGTGCTGCAAGTGTTCCTGCACACGACCCGTCTGCCGGAGCCCGAACGCAACCCCGCGATCGCCGAGCAGGGGCGCGTGCAGTTCCGCGAGGTCGCACGCGTCTTGACCACGACGCTCACGGGCAAATCCTACCTCGTCGACGACACCTTCTCCGCCGCCGACATCATGGTCGGATCGACGCTGACCTGGTGCCGCTTCCTCGGCCTACTCGACGACACGCCGGTGTTGCGGGAGTACGTCGAACGCTTGACCCAACGCCCGGCGTTCCAACGGGCCTACTCGCGCTGATCCCATGCGGGCGAGTTGGCTCGGCGCCGCGGCCGGCGCTTCCTTGTTGGTGTGGTATCTCCAGGAACGGCGGCATCGACGCACGCATGCGATGCCGGGCGGCTTGCGGCCCGACATTCACCTGCCGCACGAGGCCGAGGTCGAGCTCTACCACAACGCCTTTTCGCTCTGTTCGAAGAAGGTCCGCATGTGTCTGGCCGAACTCGGTATCCCGTACCGCAGCCGGCACATCGACCTGATCGAAACCGGCAGTTACGAGAACATCAGCCGCGCCTTCCTGACGGTGAATCCGGCCGCCTTGGTGCCGGTTCTGGTGCACCAGGGTCACCCGATCTACGAGTCGCACGAGATCATTCGTTACGCCGCCGCCCTGCCCCAGGCCCAGAGCCGCTTGGTCCCGGAGAATCCTGGGCTCGTCGCCCGCATGCAGGAGTGGATCGACCGATCTTCCTTGATCGGCGACGACCCGACCGCCGACCTCGCCGCAACCGCGGGCAATTGTGTTCCCGGGCTCACGATACCGCTGTTCGCGGCGATGATCCGGCACATCCCGGCGCATCGCATCGCCGAAGGACTGTTGTTCCACCGGCTCAAGTCGCGTCCGCTGTCGTTCCTGGGGATGAAGCTGCTCGGACTCGGTGGCACCACACGGCTGCCCGCCGTGCGCCGCTTGATCGGCGCCAGCCGCGCCCATCTCGAGCGGCACCTCGATGGTGTCGAAACGGCGTTGGCGAGCGGCGGTCCGTGGTTGCTCGGCGAGCAGCGCAGCCTCGCCGACATCAGCTGGGCGGTGATCCTCGAACGATTGCGCGAAGCCGACTGGTTCGAGGTCATCCTCGACCAACGGCGCCCGGCACTGCGCGCCTACTGGCAGCGGACCACGGACCTACCGAGTTACCGTACGGCCATGCTCGAGCATCAGCATCCGCTGGTCGTAGCCGGCCACGAGGCGATCCGCCGCCGCAAGAACGAAGACGCTTCGTTCCGCGCCTTGTACGCGGCGGCTAGCGGCGTGGACGTTCGCGGTAGTGGTAGCGGTACACCGAGCTGAAGCCGACGCTGGTGTAGAGCGAAGTCGCCGGGAGATTGTCCTCTTCGACTTGCAGGTACAGCCGCTGCGCGCCGCGGCTGCGGGCCCAGTCGGCGAGGCGCAGCAAGACGGCCCGCGCCAAACCGCGGCCGCGATAGGCCGGGTGCGTGCGCATGCTGAAGATGCCGGCCAACGGGCCGTCGGCGACACACAGTCCACCCGCCGCCACCTGCCCATCGACTTCGACCACGGCAAAGCGGCGGGCCGGTCGAATGCGACACAACAGCGCCCGGCGCGCCAAGCGGACCCGGTCGTTCCATTCGGGCGCACACAGAGCATCGAGCACGGTCGGCGTCACCTCGCCGAGGAGTTGCACCGATTGGGATGACGGTGCGGGGACCCGCGCGAGGTCGACCCACTGGATGACGGTCACCGAAAGTGGCTCATAACCGCGCGTAGCCAGCACGGCGTCGAGTGCGGCGGGTTGGGTCACATCGGTAACCTGAAAGCACGACGGCAAGGCGAAGGCATCGTACCAAGCCTCGACCCGGGCGACCGCATCTTCCAGGGCGATGGAATCATCGAACGCGAGGGTGCGCACCGAATCGAGGCGGCGGCTTTGGGCACCGCCGTAACGCAACTCCCAACCGTGAAAGGGTTCGACCGCGATGGGAGGCCAAGCGCGTTGGCTGGCCGCTTCGATCGAAAGAATGTCTTGACGCTGCGCCATCGGCTCGGGGCGCGACGTGTCGCACACGGGCGCGGGCGGTGCAAGTTGCAGCCGACGCGATCAGGCGCTGACGCGCAAGCGACCGCGGAGCAGCTCGCGGTACGGGACGTGTCGTTCGGTGGCCGGCGGATTCGCTTGGATGAACGAGCCGAGCACCGCGGCGAAGCGCTCGGGCTCTTCGACGTGCGGGAAGTGGCCGGCGTTCTCGAAGATCGCCAATTCGCTTCCCGGCATGGCGCGGTAGGCGGCGTAAGCGTGATCGACGGGAATGATCGCATCCAGCGCGCCCCACAGCACCAGCGTCGGCATGCCCGAGGTGAGATAGAGGCGATCATGCGCGCTCACCGTCTGGCCGCCCGCATCGATGACGGCGCGCAATGTCCGCATGAACGCGTTGCGGTGATCGGCATCGGCAAGGGCCGTGTAGGAACGAACGATCTCGCCGACGTGCGGCGACGCCCACCCGAGGCGGTCGAGGATCCAGCCGAGGTCGCGTTCGCGTTGGCGCAGAAAGAACGGGAACAGCAGCGGCATGACGTATTCGGTGCCGGGTAGCGTCAGGGCGCGCAGGATCCAATTGACCTCACGCCCGAGGCCGCCGCTGCCGACGAGCACCAGACGTTCGCACAGCTCCGGATGCTGATAGGCGAGTTGCATGGCGACGCCGCCGCCGAGCGACTGCCCGATCGCGGTGACCCGCTCGATGCCGAGATAACTGAGGAGATCGCGCAAGCCGCTGGCGAAGGCACCGAGGGAATAATCGCCCATCGGCTTGGCCGACTCGCCGTGGCCGATAAGATCGGGGGCGAGCACGGTGTAGCGCTCGACCAAGTGCTGCATCGCCGGTTGCCAGGTGCGCGAGCTACCCGCCATGCCGTGGATGAGCAACAACGTCGGGCCGCTTCCGGCCATCCGAAACCGCACGTCATGCCCATGAATCTGGACGTGCTGCAGGGGGAACGAATCGTCGATCATGCTGCCGTCCTCCTCCTCCCCACTTCTCTCAAGCGCATAATCCAAATCAGGCGCGGGCGTCCAGAAAAAAAGTGAACGGCGCTCGGCGCGGTTTGAGTTCGGCGCCGGAGCTGCTACAAGGCTTGGCAATTCTAATGCGCCGCCTCGCGGCCGAAGACGCTCAACAGGATCCACCCGATCGCGTCTCCGTTTCCCTTCCGACCTGCCTCTGTTGATCAGGTTCTCATCGCCGCCGCGCTTCATGGGCGCCCGCGGCAAAGGCATTTGCATGTTTGCACCTTCTCCTCGCGCTGAAGCATCGGGCTTCGACGCCTTCTCTCTCGCTCCCAGCATTCGTCGTGGGGTCGACGAACTCGGCTTCAAGGAGCCGACGCCGATTCAGACCCAGACGATCCCCGCCGCCCTCGCCGGCCGCGACATCCTCGGCTTGGCGCAGACCGGCACCGGCAAGACGGCCGCCTTCGCGCTGCCGATGCTCGAACGGTTGAATCGCCAACGCCGCCGCGGACCGCGGGCTCTCGTCGTCGCGCCGACGCGCGAGTTGGCGCTGCAGATCACCGCCGAAATCGACGCCCTCGCCAAGTTCGCCGGTATCACCACCGTCGCCGTGATCGGTGGCGTCAATCAGAACCCGCAGGTGCGTGCCCTGCGCGCGCGCCCCGACATCGTCGTCGCCTGCCCCGGCCGCCTGCTCGACCTGATGCAACAAGGCGAAGTGCGCCTCGACGCCGTCGAGATGCTCGTCCTCGACGAGGCCGATCAGATGTTCGACATGGGCTTCCTGCCGTCGATTCGTCGCATCCTCGCGGCGCTGCCGGCGCAGCGGCAGAACTTGCTGTTCTCGGCGACCATGCCGGACGAGGTGCGCCGGCTGACGCGCGACCTGCTGCACGACCCGGCCGTGGTCGAACTGGCGCACACGCGCCCGGCTTCGACGATCGAACACGCCCTCTACCCGGTAGCCTCCGACCGCAAGGTCGAGTTGCTGCGCCACCTGCTGGCCGACGACGATTTCGCCTCGGCGATCGTCTTTTTGCGCACCAAGCACCGCGCCAAGCGCTTGGCCCAACAGCTCGCCGGGCTCGGACACAACGCCGTTGCCCTGCAGGGCAACATGAGCCAGGCCCAACGCGAGCGCGCGATGCAGGGCTTCCGTGACGGACGCTTCGACGTGCTGGTCGCCACCGACATCGCGGCGCGCGGCATCGACGTCGCCGGCGTGTCGCACGTGATCAACTTCGACGTGCCCAACACGCCGGAGGCGTACACGCACCGCATCGGTCGCACCGGCCGCGCCGAGCGCACGGGCAAGGCCTACACCTTCGTCGCACCGGAAGACGGTGGAGCGGTGCGCGACATCGAGCGCAAGCTGGGATCGGCGATCCCGCGACGCGCCCTGCCGACGTTCCAGAACCTGCGCACGCACACACCGGCGGTGCCGGTGATGGCGGAGGCACCCGTTCGCCGTGGGCACGTGCCGCACACGACGCATCCGAGCGTCGCCGAGCAGCACCGCGGCGCTCGCCGCCGCCGTCCACGCCGCCCCGAAACCCGCAGCGACGCCCCGCGCGACGCCCGCTAAAGCACCAGGCGGAAGGCGACCCCTCGCCTTCCGCCTTTCGCCTTCAGCCTTTCGCATTGAGCCTTCCGCCTTCCGCCCACTCCGATGATGTGCCAAGGTGCCGTCATCCGGAACGACTCCATGATCGAGCACGTATCCTGGCTCGCCCAGCTCACCCTACGCAGTGCCCGCAAAATCGTCGTCGGACTCATCGGCGGGACCATCTTGATCGTCGGACTCATCTTGCTCGTCACCCCCGGCCCGGCGTTCGTCGTCATTCCGATCGGACTCGCCATCCTCGCCCTGGAGTTCGCCTGGGCGCGCCATTGGCTGCAACGCCTCACCGGACGCGCCGGGCAACCGGCAGCTGATCTTCCGCCCAAATCCGACGACGCTTCACCACGCGTGACACCCTAGGCTGGGCCGTCGCGCCGTGGACCCCTTCACCGCGCAAACGGCTGCAGAGCACGGCGCCTGGTGCCTGCAACTTCCTGCAGGGTTTCTCTCGTCCGTACCGCGACAGCATGACCGACGCTTGTCCGTGCCGCTGGCACGACGGCTGCTCCCGAGCGTCGCATGAACCTGATTGGGTGGCTTTCTTCGTTGGCCATGCTCCTCGCCGCCACGACGGCAGGCGCCGCGGACGTGCCATCGCGCCTCGACGGCACGGTCCACATTCGTTTCCAGGGTGAATCCACTCTGCACGGCTTCACCGGCACGGCACCGCCGCAGTCCCTCCAACTGACCAGCGATCCGGCCAGCGGAACCTTCACCACCGAGATCAAGCTGCCCGTCGCCACCCTCGACACCGATAACGGTTGGCGCGACGCCAAGATGCGCGACCTCCTCGAAGCCGACGCGCATCCGGAGATCGTGGCGCGCTTCCAAAACCTCGCGCCCGCGGCGCTGCGCCCAAGTTCGGCCGAGTCGCCTTCGACCCTTGCCTTCGATCTGCGCCTGCGCACGGTCGAGCGACACATCGAAGCCACTGTCTCCAACTGGCGCGAGACGCCGACCTCCCTCTCCTTCGATGCGACCTTCGTCGTCTCGTTGCGCAGCTTCGGACTCGAAGCGCCGTCGGTCGCAGGCCTCGTGCGTGTCGACGACAGCATCACCGTCGAAGTCCACGTCGACCTGGCGCCTGCCGCATGAACCCCGGCGCCTCGCCCTACTCCCCGAAGCAACGACTGGTTGCCGTCCTCGCGGGTGCCCTCTGCCACGCCAGTTTCGCCGCGGCCATCGCCGTGATGATGCTGTCGATCGGCAGCGGCTTCGCTCTTGCACTCGGCCACCTGCCGCGTCCCCTCAGCGGCATCGTCAACCTACTGCTCCTCGCCCAGTTTCCGCTGTTGCACTCATGGTTGCTGGCGGAATCCGGGCGGCGGCGGCTGGCGCGCCTCGTCCCCTACGGACTCGGCCACGACTTGGCGACGACCACCTACGCGACCCTCGCGTCGTGGCAATTGCTGCTGACCTTCTTGGCCTGGACGCCGTCGCGCCTGGTGTGGTGGCAGGCGTCGGGCCACATCGTCGTTCCCTGCGTCGGCCTGTACCTGGCGGCCTGGCTGTTGCTGCTGAAGACCATGGTCGATGCCGGACTCGGGGTGCAGACGGGCTGGCTCGGTTGGAGCGCCGTCGCCCGCGGCCGAACGCCCACCTACGGCGCCTTCCGACCGCGCGGCACCTTTCGCGTCGTAAGACAGCCCATCTACGTCGCCTTCGCCCTGACGCTGTGGACGACCCCGACCTGGACACCCGACGGCCTGCTGCTGGCCCTCGGCTGGACCGTGTATTGTCTCGTCGGTCCGTTGTGGAAGGAACGACGCTACGCACGACATTTCGGCGACGCGTGGCGGGCGTACCAACGTGCCGTCCCCTATTGGCTGCCGCGCCGGCGGCGCTGGCACGTCGAGCGGCACTGACGCCGTCGTTGCGGTTGCCCGATGCACTGCATCGGGGCAATGTTCCGACGAACCCGTATCCGCCTCGCGTCGTCCCAGGAAACCCTCCGCCATGGTCGCCTTGCTGCTGCGTTTTCGTTGGCCCTACTTGGCCGTGTTGTTGGTGATCACGGCCTGGCTCGGCAGCTATGCCGCGCGCGTCGATGTCGAACGCGACAACGAATCCCTCAACACCCTCGATCCGCGTGAGAACCAGGCCTACGCCGCCGTCCTGCGCGACTTCGGCAGCGACGACGACCTCATCGTCGCGGTCGCCGACGCAGCGATCCTGACCGGTGAAGGCTTGCAGCGTATCGCACGGTTGACCGACGCCATCGCCGCCATCGACGGCGTGGACCACGTCTTCAGCCTGACGAACGCGGTGCAACTCGTCGCCGGTCCCGACGGTGCCGTCGATGCACCGTTGTTGCCGCGCCCGTGGACGAATGCCGGCATCGCCGATGAAGCTCTTCGCGCCCTCGATCGTAACCCCGACTTCACCGGCCTCCTCATCTCCGCCGACCGCAAGACGGCCGGGGTCGTGGTTCAGCTCGAACACCGCGAGCACGATGTGCTCTACCGCGAGCAGGTCATCCGCGGCATCCGCCGTGTCATGGACGACGAGCGACGCGACGGCGTCGAACTCCACCTGAGCGGCGTCGCCGTGCAGAAGTACGACGTCGGCGAACTCGTCCGACGCGACCAGGCCGTATTGGTGCCGATCGCCATCGGCATTCTCGCGGTGATGCTGGCACTCTCGATGCGCAGCCTCGTCGGGGTCGTCTTGCCGCTTGCGGTCATGGGCGTCAGCGTCGTCTGGACGCTGGGTCTCTACGGCCTATGCGGCCTGCGAGTGAACGCCATCACGGCCCTGCTACCGCCGATCCTCATGGTGCTGACACTGACCGCCAGTGCGCACCTCTTGCATGCTTGGCTGCGCGACGACGGTGCGACGGACGTCGTCGCACGCATCGACGGCATCGTGCGCCAGCTGTGGTTTCCTTGCCTCTATTGCGCCCTCACCTCGGCGTTCGGCTTCGGCTCGTTGGCGACGAGCGACATGCCCGCCGTGCGACAGTTCGGCACCTTCGCCGCCGTCGGCGTAGCCGTATCCTTCTTGCTGGCCATGACCCTGGTGCCCATCGGCTTGAGCTTCCAAGCGCCGCCGCGCCACCTCGATGCGCGCGCCCATCCGCTCGACCGCTGGCTCGCCGGATGCGGCGACTTGGTCACCGCCTACCCCCGCGCCATCTGGATCGTCTTCATCGCCATCACCGCGCTGAGCCTGCTGGGCCTGCCGTATCTGCGCAACAACACCGACCTCGTCGGCTTTCTCAAGTCCGATGCACCCTTGCGGCGCGACACGTTGTTCATCGACACCCATCTCACCGGCGTCAACTCGATCGACCTCGTCGTGCAGCGACGCGACGGCGAACCACTCGTCGCCCTCGACGATGTCGAACGGCTGGCGGCCCTCGAAGCGGAAGCCCGCAGTCAGCCGCACATCACTTCGGTCACCAGCATCCTGCCCATCCTGCGGCAGATCGAACGCGCCGAACGCGGCGACGACACGCTCCGCTTGCCGGCGGACGAGGAGTCGCTGGGCTATGCCTTCGACCTCGTCGACGCCGCGGCGCCCGACCAACCGTTGATCCGGCGTGTCATCAACGACGATCGCACCCGCGCCCGCTTGAGCTTGCGCATGCGGGCCATCGGCACCGCGGAAGCCGAGCCGATCCTCGATCACCTCGAACGACGCGGCCAACAGATCCTGGGCGACGCCTACGAGCTATCGATCAGCGGCCCGTTCGTGCAGGTGGTGCGCGACTCGAATCGCCTCGTCGTCTCGCAGGTCCGCAGTTTCGCCAGCGCCATGTTGCTGGTCTTCCTCGCCATCGGCCTGCTGTTCCGCTCGCTGCGCTGGACCTTTCTCGCCGTGATCCCCAACACCATTCCCATCCTCTGGACCATGGGCATGATGGGCGCCCTGGGCATTGATCTCAGCACCGGCACGGTGATGATCGCGTCGGCGGTGCTCGGGCTGATCGTCGACGACACGATCCACTATCTGACGCAGTACGACCGCGTCTTTCGCGGCGATCGCGCGGCGGCCATTCGCGAGGCCAGCCACACCATCGGCCGCGCCCTGGTGATCAACAACTTCATCCTGATCTTCGGCTTCTGGGTCGGCTGCTTCGGCAGCTTCAAGCCGACGATCTACTTCTCGCTGCTTTCGGGCCTGACCATGATCACCGGGCTGCTGTGCGATCTCCTCATCACGCCGCTTTGCCTGCTGACGCTCGACAATCGAAAGCACCGCCCATGATGCAACGAAGGATGCGCTGGCTCGCGACTGGGCTGCTGCTCGCGATCACGACGACGGCAAGCGCCGAGACACCGGCGTTGCCGGCATCGTTGGCCGCCGCACTGGCGGCGGCAGACACACCCATCGCACATGTCGCCGTGCCCGAACCGAGCCGGCGCGTCGGCGAGGTGCGGGTTCATCGTCACGGCGGCGTGCGCATCGTGCAAACGATGCTGTACACCAAGTTGCTCGAACGCGTCGTCGCCGAGATCGCCCGCAAGGAAGCCGCCAACTGGCCGCCGGAACGTGCCGGCCACGCCGATGCCGAAAGGTACATCGCGGCGTTGCGCGAGGCGGCCGCGATGATTCCGAAACCCAAGGCCGGCGACCGTACGGTGGATCGCCGCCGCAAGTTGCTGATCGAGTTCGTCATCGACGACGACCCAACCCAGATCTCTCACCACGGAGGAGCGGAGACACGCAGGTGCCGCGGAAGGCAACGTGCCCCGCTCCACGCCGGTCGACACGAGTTCCACGCGGATCGTTTCTCTCCGAGTCGCTGCGCATCCTCGGACAATTCCTGGGCGACCCGGAGTGTCGAGTTGTACTCGACACCGCCCGGCGCCCGGCGCCGGGCGCGGCCCGCCTCCATCATTCCCTCGATGCGCAAGAGTTTCCCGCGGATCGCGGTGCGAGAATCCTTGCGACACGTCTCCGTCAATCCGCTACGGGCCCGCCGAGTACAACTCGGCGCTCCGGCCGCGCAGGCAGATCATGACCCCACCGTGGTGCGATGTTCTGATGAAACGTCCGGGATAGCCGCCGTGGTGTTCAGCAGCTTCGAGGCGGCCGAGGTCGCCGGCGAAGTCCGGCTGACGCAGCGCCGTCCCCTGCTCTGGCTGGCTCTGTCGCGCGATTACGTCGCGACGAACATGGACCTCATCGTCGCCGACTCGTTCCATCTCGATGCCGCAGGCGTCGCGGCGCTTTGGGCCAAGGCCTCAGGCGGCGGCGATGAAGCGGGCGGCGCGCCGAAATAGCCCCACCGCGGTGGCGTGCAGCGCGTCGCCGATGGCCGGATCGGCCTTGCCGGCACAGGCACGGGCATGCGTGCCCTCGAGGATGATGCCGAGCTTGTAACACGCGAGGACGCCGTACCACGCGATGGCGCTCAGATCGCGCGTCGAGCCGCCGGCGTAACGCTCGACCAGCTCATCCGGCTCCGGCAGACCGGTCGAATCCACCGGCGCGATGGCCATTTCGTCGGTGTGGCGCGGGTCGGGCCAAGTCGCCAACAACCAACCGAGATCGAGCAACGGGTCGCCGATCGTCGCCAACTCCCAATCGACGAGAGCCGCCACCTGCGGCCCATCCGGCCGAAACAACACGTTCGCCAAGTGCAGATCGCCGTGCAGGATGCCCGGCGTGAATTGCAACGGCCGACGCGCTTCGAGCCACGCGGCCACCGCGTCGACCTCGGGGAGCTTCGGCGTGCCGTAACCCGCAAAGCCGGCGTAACTTTCGAGCTGACTGCGCCAACGCTCGACTTGGCGGGCTAGGAATCCTTCCACCTTACCGAAATCACCCAAGCCCACGGCGAGGTAGTCGACCCGTCCGAGAGCCGCCGCGGCTTCGACGACCGCCAAGCCCATGGCGTACCGCACGCGCGCATCACTCGCATGCAGCGGCGGCAAGCCCACCGTCGCATTGAAACCGTCGATGGGCTGCATCAGATAGAAAGCCGCGCCGAGCACCGCCTCATCGCCACAGGCGGCGATCAAACCCGGATGCGGCACGTCGGTCGAGGCGAGCGCCGCGAGCACCCGCGCCTCGCGCCGCATGGTCTCGTCGCTGTTGGCGCGCTTGTGCAACGGCGGGCGCCGCAACACATAGCCGCGGCCGGCGCGAATGAAACGCAGCAAGACGTTTTGCGTGCCCCCGCCGAGCAGGCAGACGTCCTCCAGTTCGCCGTGGCCGAGGCCGTGTTCGTCCATCCATCGGCGCAAGACGCCGAGGTCGACGCCGGGGATCTCGATCGTCGTCGACATGACTTCAGGCCGGCGCGTAGGCCGCGCCGCCATCGATCTTGAGGATGGCGCCGGTGGTGTAACTCGAAGCGTCGCTGGCGAAGTACAGCGCCGCGGCGACGACCTCGTGCGGCTCGCCGGCACGCTGCAAGGGAATCATCGAGCGCGCCATCTCGGCGAAGCGCTCGGGATCCCACGCCTTGCTGATGTCGGTGAGGAACGGGCCGGGCATCAAGGCATTGACGCGCACCTTCGGTCCGAACGAGTGCGACAGACCCACCGTCAGGTTGTTGAGGCCCGCCTTGGCGACGGCATAGGGCATCTCGTGTGCCGTCGGCTGCACCGCGGCGATGCTCGAGACGTTGAGAATGGAGCCGCCCTCACCTGCCGCCATGCGCGTGCCGATGAGCGACGCCAGCCGGAACGGGCCGCGCAAGTTGACGGCGATCACCTTGTCGAAGAGATCCTCGCTGACGTCGACGAGAGACTCGTAGACCGGCGACATGCCGGCGTTGTTGACCAGGACGTCGACCCGGCCGAATTGCTCGTAGGCCGTTTCGACTAGGCGGTCACAGTCGGCCCAGCGACCGACATGGCAAGCGACGCCGATGCAGCGTCGCCCGGTGCGCGCGGCGATGGCCTGAGCCGCCTCGACGCAGGCCGATTCTTTGCGGCTCGCCAGCACCAAATCGGCGCCGGCGTCGGCATAGGCGTGGGCGATGGCCAACCCCAAGCCGCGGCTACCGCCGGTGATCACCGCCACCTTGCCGCGTAGATCGAACAGCGCGGCGAGACTCTGCTTACCCGGCTCGACCGACATCAGCCGATCCACTCGCGCGCCTTGCCGCTCATCGCCTGCCCCAGCTGCTGCAGCCGTTGGAGATCGAGCTTGCCCGACCACAGCCCGCGCGCGACGTCGAGTACGACGCGCGGCGACGGCTTGGGCAAGAAGTCGGCCGGCATGTCGGCACCCCACTGGTACAAACCCGCCGGTTCGAGCGGCGTGTACTGCGTCGGATAGCCGGCATCGAACACGTCGCCGTCGGCGTAGTGTTCGACTTCGAAGCCGTCGGGGTCACTCCAATAATCGAAGATCTGGCTACCGAGAAGGTGACGGCCGATGCCCCAGCGTGCCTTCCAGCCCGCCCGCTTCAGGAACTGCTGTCCCTGCGCCAAGGCGTCGAGATCGAGAACCTCATAGGCGCTGTGCACGTACCCGTCGGCCAATCCCGAGGCGACGACCAAGGCGTGATGGTCCGCAGGCACCTCGCCGCGGTCGGTGCGCATGAAGGCCAGCGCCGGGCGGCCATCGGGCAGACACTGCACGTCGGTCGGAATCAAGCCGAGGTGACGCATGTACCAGGTGGCGGAGGTGTTGAAGTCGACGCTCTGCAACACGCAATGACCGAGACGGTAGACGGCGGCCGGCTCCAGCCGCGGACGCTGGCCGGCGTTGACGCGCCGTTTCTCGAAGGGGGTGTTGAGCGGCAACGGCTCGCGACGCATCGGCAGCGGCTCGGCCGCTTCGATGCCGTACACGACATCGACCGTGTAGCCCATGGGGTCGACCAGCGTCACACCGACACCGCCGCCGGGTCGATGCAACGGCCGCACCGCCGCGCCGGTCGCATGCGCCAGATGCTCGATGTCCTCACGCGAACGGGCGCGAAAGCCGGTACCGACGAAGCCCGCCTGCAGGCCGCGCCGGGCGACATAACAATACGGAGCCGGACCCGTGCCGCGGAACAGCAACTCGTGGTCCGACGACCCGGCCTCGACCAACCCGAAGTCGGTCAAGAAGCGGCGCGTCGGCTCGAAGTCGCGCTTCTCGAAGACGATGTAGGCGATCTCGTCGACGCGGATGATCGGGTCGGGTCGCAGCAATGGAATCGATCCGGGTGGAACGCGTGTGCTTTGGCTCATGGCTTGCCCTTCCTATGGGACGTCGATGCTACGCGAGGTGACGCGCCGAAGCGACCGACACGACGCATCTCACGCCGGCCGCGGCAGCAACGCCGCGACCCGCGCCACCCGTTCTTCGAGCGCCTCGGCGACGGCGCCGCGCAACGTGATGTGCCCAAGCTTGCGACCGGGGCGGGCTTCCTTGCCGTAGGAGTGGAAATGCGTGTCGCGCTCGCGCAGCACGGCGTGCGCCTCGGGCATGCTGCCGATGAGATTGAGCATGACCGCGTGGCCGACACAGGCGGTCGACCCGAGCGGCAATCCGACCACCGCGCGCAGGTGATTTTCGAACTGACTGGTCTCGGCCGCCTCGATGGTCCAATGACCGGAGTTGTGCACCCGCGGTGCGATCTCGTTGGCGACCAACGAGCCGTCGGGCAACTCGAACCATTCGATCGTCAGGACACCGACGTAGCCGAGTGCATCGAGCAGACGCGCTGCCATGGCATCGGCCGCCGCCTGCACTTCCCCGGCGACGGCGGGCGCCGGAGCACGCGAGGTACGCAGGATGCCGCCGGCGTGATGGTTCTCGACGAGCGGGTAGGCCAGCGATTCGCCCTGCCGGCTGCGCACGACGATCGACGACAACTCGCGCCGGAACGAGGCGAACTGCTCGACGATCACCGGCACGCCACCGGTCTTGCGCCAGGCGTCCTCCGCCTCGTCGGCCTGGCGCACGATCGTCTGTCCGCGTCCGTCGTAACCCTGGCGCACGGTCTTGACGATGGCCGGCAACGGCACCTCGCGCAGAACCCGCCGCAGCTCGTCGAGCGTGTCTGCGGCGACGAAATCGACGGTGGGGATCCCCCATTGCCGCAGGTACGACTTTTCGCGCACCCGATCCTGCGCCACCTCCAAAGCGAGGGGTCCCGGGAACACCGGCAAGCGCTGGGTCAGCCGCTGCGCCGCTTCGACCGGCACGTTCTCGAATTCGTAGGTCACCAAGTCGAGGCCGTCGACGAAGCGCTCCAGGGCAGCCGGGTCGTGGTAGTCGGCGCAGATGAGCTCGCCCAGGCCAGCGGCCGGGCAGTCGGGATTGGGATCGAGGAAGCGGAAACGCAGGCCCATGGGGATGCCGGCCAGGGCCAGCATGCGACCCAGCTGGCCGCCGCCGAGCACGCCGACGTGGGTCACGCCGGCGACCTCGGGTCGAGCTGCGCCAGCACGCCTTCGGTCATGTTGTCGCGGTAGCGGCGCAGCGCGACGCGCACGGCGGGGTACTTGTTGGCCAGCACGGAGGCGGCGAGCAAGGCCGCATTGACCGCCCCAGCCTTGCCGATGGCGAGGGTGCCGACGGGAACGCCGGCGGGCATCTGCACGATCGACAGCAGCGAGTCGACGCCGTTGAGCGTCGACGACAGGATCGGCACGCCGAACACCGGGAGAATGGTCTTCGCCGCCGTCATACCCGGCAAGTGGGCCGCGCCGCCGGCGCCGGCGATGATCACCTCGAGGCCGCGGATTTCGGCATCCGTGGCATAGGCGAAGAGGCGATCCGGCGTGCGGTGCGCCGAGACGACCGAGGTTTCGTGCGGCACGCCGAGGTCGTGCAGCGTCTCGACCGCGTGGCGCATGGTTTCCCAGTCCGAACGCGAACCCATGATCACCCCGACCAGCGGCGTCTGTGGCAGCTCCATCCCGTCCTCCCTCGGGCGTCCGGCCTCGCGGCCCCGACGCGGGCGCAGACTACGCGCCTGCGCCGGTCTTCTCAACGCTGAACTGGGGTGATTAGGTCGGTCGCGCGAATCCTGCTACGGCCTGCACCCATGTCCTCTCTCTTCGAAGCGGTACGCGAAGTGTGCCCCCCGGCCATGTGGTCGCGCGGGGTGAGGTTCGCGCGCAAAGCCACCGTGGTGGCCAATGCCCTCGACGACGAGATCGTCGTCCGCCTCACCACCGAAAACGGCATGCTCTGCCCGGAGGTCATCCTCTACCCGAAATCCAATGCCTGGGAGTGCGCCTGCCCGAGCGTCGCCGACGCCTGCGAACATGTCGCCGCGGCGGTGGTCGCCCTCGCGCACGCCGAGGAGGAGGGCCAATCGCTGATCGCCGACGCGCCGGCGATGGGCCAGCTGATCTATCGCTTCGGTCGCACGGCCGGCGGCCTGACGCTCACTCGCGTCGTCGCCGCCGGCGACGCCGAACGCATCCTCGAGTCGCGCCTCAAGGTATTCGTCGACAATCGCCCGGGAGGCATCGCACTCTCACCCACCCAGCGCGATTGGAACCTCGACCAGCTGCTCGAAACCCACCGCGGCGGACTGCTTTCCCCCGGCCTCGTTTCCCGGTTGCTGGTCGCACTCGAGGAATCGTCGGCCACCCAATTCGAAGGCCAACCCGTCAGGATCTCGACGGAACCGGTCGGCATCGTCGGGCGCGTGGTCGACCAGAACGATGGCGTTCGGCTGTTCGTCGAACAGGACCCGGCCATCGACCTGGTCTTCGCCAATGGCGCCGCCTTGTGTGGCCACACGCTCCGCCCGCTGCGGCAGACCCACCTGACCGCCCGCGAACGGGAGCAATTGCCCAAAGGGCTCTATTTCGCGCCGCACGCGATCGCCGAGTTGGTCACCGAAATCCTCCCCGATCTGGAAAAGCGGCTTCCGGTCGAGATTCGTACGCGCCGCCTGCCGCGCACCCATACGGTGCCGCCCCGCTTGGTGGTCGAGACTCGCCGCAGTGGCGATCGGCTCATCGTCTTGCCGACCCTCGTCTATGGTGAACCGCCCACCGCGCGGATCGACGACGGCCGCTTCGTTCCGCTCAGCGATCCCTTGCCGCTGCGCGACGAAGCCGCCGAGCAACGCCTGAGCCGGCAACTGCGGGCCTCGCTCAACCTCACCCCCGGCTGTCCCATCGATCTGACCGGCGCCGACGCGGTGGCCTTCGCGCAACGCCTCGAGGCTTGGCGTGGCGAAGTCAGCGGGCACGGACACGACAGCTTCTTTCTCACCGAGCCGCTGCGCGCTCGCGTCCACATCGCCAGTGATGGCCTCGACGTGGTGTTCGAATCGACGAGTCCGTCGAGCCCCACGCCGGCGCGAGCGCAGACCGCCGCCGTGCTCCGCGCCTGGCGCGAGGGCGAAAGTGTGGTGCCTCTCGACGGTGGCGGTTGGGCGCCCTTGCCCACCGACTGGCTGGCGCGCTTCGGCAACCAGATCAGTGATCTGCTCGCCGCACGCGACGCCAACGACGGCACGCTGCCGCGCGTCATGGCCGGCGATCTCGCCGCCCTCGCCGACGACCTCGAGCAGGAGTCTCCGCCCGACCTCCGCCGACTGCGCGACACGCTGCGTGACTTCACCGCGATTCCGGCGGCTGAACTCCCCGGCGACCTGCGGGCGACGTTGCGCTCGTATCAACGCCAAGGCGTCGACTGGTTGTGCTTCATGCGTGCATCGGGCCTCGGCGCCTTGCTCGCCGACGACATGGGCCTCGGCAAGACCCTGCAAGCCTTATGTGCGATCCGTGGCCAAACCCTCGTCGTCGCGCCCACCAGCGTGGCCCAGAACTGGGCCGAGGAGATCGCCCGCTTCCGTCCAGCCCTACGCGTCAACCTCTACCATGGTGCCAAGCGGTCTCTGCTCACCGACACCGACGTCACACTCACCACGTACGCGATCCTCCGACTGGACGCCGATATCCTCGCGGCGCGGGCGTGGGAAACCGTCGTTTTCGACGAGGCGCAGAACATCAAGAACGCCGACAGTCAGGTCGCGCGCGCGGCCTTCCGGCTGCAGGCGGGTTTCCGCATCGCGCTCACCGGTACACCCGTCGAGAATCGCCTCGAAGAACTCTGGAGCCAGTTCCATTTCCTCAATCGCGGCCTGCTCGGCAGCCGGTCCGACTTCGTCGAGCGCTATGCCCGTCCGATCGCCGACGGCCAGGCGGCGGTTGCGCAACGACTGCGCGAGCGCATTCGGCCGTTCCTCCTACGCCGTCTGAAGCGCGACGTCGCGCCCGAGTTGCCGCCGCGTACCGAGGTGGTGCTGCACTGCGAACTCGACGAGTCGGAACGGGCCGTCTACGAAGCCGTCCGCGCCGCGACACGCAACGACGTCATCGAACGCCTTGCCGCCGGCGGAGGTGTACTCCAAGCCCTCGAGGCGCTGCTGCGCTTGCGCCAAGCCGCGTGCCATGCGGCGCTGGTGCCCGGCCAACAGGCGGAATCCTCTTCCAAAATCGAGGTGCTCCTCGCCATGCTGGAGAACGTGGTCGGCGAGGGCCACAAGGCACTCGTCTTTTCGCAGTGGACGTCGATGCTCGACCTCGTCGAGCCGCATTTGCACCGAGCGAACATCGGCTTTTGCCGACTCGATGGCGCTACGCGGGATCGTGGTGCCGTCGTCGAGACGTTTCAGAGTGACGACGGTCCGCCCGTGATGCTCATCTCGCTCAAGGCCGGCGGCACGGGTCTGAACCTCACCGCCGCGGATCACGTGTTCCTGCTCGATCCGTGGTGGAATCCGGCCGTCGAGGATCAGGCAGCCGATCGGGCCCACCGCATCGGCCAAGAACGGCCGGTCCTCGTGCACCGCTTGGTCGCCACCGCTACGGTCGAAGAAAAACTGCTGGCACTGCAGGAGCATAAGCGCCGCTTGTGGGACGCGGCGCTCAGCGACGCCA
>CAZGEJ010000060.1:27702-31166 GCA_964524885.1 uncultured Binatia bacterium (SeqCode) | reverse complement strand
GGTTCCAGGAGCGAGCGAGCGACGTTACCTTCCCGAGACGATATGGCGACACGACTGTTTCGGCTGAGTTGGATCCTCGTGTTCTACGTGCCGCTGACTCTGTCGGCGGCGGAGGCGCCGCGGGAACTGCCAGAGCTGGAGGCCTTGCAGAAGGCGTGCGCCGGCGCTGCCTGCTCGCTCGAGGAGCGGCTGTTCCTCGCGGTGGCGCGCGCCGGGAGCTGGCTCGCGGACTACCCCGGCGAGCTGCGTTTCGATGCGGCGATCACGTTGTACGGCGTGCGGCAGAGGCTCGACAGTCCCGCCTTGCGCCAAGCCTACACCGCCGCCCGCAAGGTGGCGGACCACGATCGCGATCACCCGCACCAACGGCTATGGCGTCCGGAATACCTGGCCCCGGCGGAGCATACCTCGCGCTGGGCGGTGCCGGCGGCGGACGACGAGCGGCTGCGCATCAATGAAGTCATGGCGGAGGCGTTGCATTGTGATCGCAACGGCTGGCGGCCCGAGGTGCAGACCTACGTCTGCGGTGCGATGCGCGACGACGGCGGTTACGGCACGACGCATGCGGCGTGGGCCTTGATCGAGGCGATGCAGCGCGGCTGTGCCGCCGGCCCCGAGGCGGAGGCCTGTCGACGATCGCTGGTCGAGGAGATGGTTCGGACGCAGCCGGCGACGTTGAGTCCGCAGCGGACGCTCGACATCGATCTTTACGGTGAACGATTGCTCATGGTGGCGCTGGCGCAGCCGGGACATCCGGCGATCCTGGGATGGGTCGGGCCGTTGTTGGGCCGGCAGCACGAGGATGGGAGTTGGGGGACAGGGCAGGACCCCGACCCGTACTACCGGCACCATGCCACGGGGATTGCCGCATGGGCTCTGGCCGCGGTCTGGCAGCAGTTGACGCCGGAAGAGCGGGCGAGTCCGCTGACGCTCTCTCGGGTTTCGGGAACACCCACGCCGAAATTCTGACTTTCTCGACACGTGTCATCAAAGTTTGCGGAATTCCCTTGACCGCCATGGGTTGCTAAGGGCATAGCACCGCGCAACCCGGGGTTGGGGGATTGGTCGTCGTCAGCGCAGGGGGCGCGGTACGCCGACGGCAGCGAGCCTCCCCGGACTCGTTCCCAGGAGTTCGGCATGTCCCACGACCTGCTCGCAGTGCGCCGCCGTCGAGTCCTTGCGTTGGTGTTGACTTGGATGCTGTGGCCGGCGATCGCCTCGGCCAGCATCGTCAACGGTGGATTCGAGTCGGGGCTGACGGGGTGGAGCAGCAGCGGCGACGTGTCGACGGTGGGTGCGAGTTTCGGCGTCGGCCCGAGCGCGGGGGTGGCACAAGCGGTACTGACCAATGGCGCCGGAGCGGTGTCGCTGGCTGCGGCTGAGGGTTCCCTGGGGCTGTCGTCGGGGGCCGTCGCGGCGATTGCCACGGCCAGCCTTTCGCGCGCCTCGGTGCTGAAGCAGAATTTCACCCTGGCTTCGCGTGAGCACCTTGCCATCGATTGGACGTTCTTCACCGACGAAACCACGCCCTCGATGGCGAACGACTTGGCGTTCGTCACGCTCGATGCGGGTGCGCCGGTGCTGCTGGCGGACACCACCTATCGCCCGGTCGTCGACTCGCCGACGGCGTATCGGCGCGGCACCCTGACGCGATCGTATTGTGTGACGCTGGCGGCCGGAGCGCACAGCATCGGCTTCGGGGTGGCGGATGCGAGCGGCAGCGGCGGGGCGTCGGCCCTTCTTCTCGACGACCTGCGCGTCGTCGCCGACAGCGACGGCGACGAAACCCCCGACCCCTGCGATCGCTGCCCGGGGTCGGATGATCGGGACGACGTCGATGCGGACGGCGTGCCGACCGGCTGCGACTACGACAGCTTTCTGGCGTACAAGGCCTCGGCTCCCAACTCGGACGTCAATCGCCAGCCGGTGACGGCGGCTCTGCCGAAAAACTGGATCCTCAAGCTCACCGACACCCTGATCGACGACGCTTTCCTCGACCATCCCGAGAACTACGCCATCGGCAAGGTCGGGGGCTATCTGAATCCGGCTCTGCACGTTGACGGCGTCACCAGCGCGATCGACCCGGCGCGCGGTTACGTGCGCTACAAGGCGAAACTCGGCTCCCAGTCGGCGTTTCCCAGCAGTGGAGTCCGCTTCCGGCCGCCACTCAAGCACGTACCGCGCACTTGGCAGCTGCGTAACCGACTGGGGACGATCAACGTCACCTCGAAAAAATCGGTCGGCTTCCTGCTGGCCTCCGCTGCGGTCGAAGGCGCCCCGCCGGCGCCCGTTTCGGGCGCCTCGGATTTTCTCTGCTACGCCGTGACGCCGACGCTCGATATCACCGACCAGACGCCCGAATCCCGCCCAGGCTCCGGCGTCGTGACGCGCCGCCGCTTCGCCAACGGCCTGCAGTTGTTCGCCGCCGACGCCTTTCAAGATTGTGCTGTCGCTCCGACCGGCGGGCCGAGTTTTCCCGGTTCTGCCGTGGAGGGGACGTGCCTGTTCGACCTCAAGAAGGTGCGTGAGCTGTGCACCCCCGTCGACACGGCGGTCGCCGAGGCGCCGCGTGTCACGTCGGCCACGGCGGCGACAGGTTCCGTGGCGCAGACGCAGCAAGCCTTGCTCTGTTACGAACCCTCGCTGGCTCGCAAGGTGATCTCCGATGCCGCCGCCACGCTGTCGCAGCAGCCGGTGGGGACGATGATCCAGCAAGCGAGGCACTCGCTGCGCCGGGTCAAGGACGGCTCGCCATTGTATGTGACCCCCAGCGGCGGATTCCCTGCGCCGGATCTGGTCGAGACGCAGCGCATCGATCGGCTCTGTCTCGAGACCGAGGTGCTGGCGGTGACGCAAGTCGAAGCCGTGCTGCCGACATCAACCCCGACCCACACATACCCTCCCACGGCAACGGCCACCGCGACCCCGACCCCCAGCGCGACGCGCACGGCGACCGCGACTCCGACTGTCACGCCGACGGCGACCCCGTCGCATACGCCACTGCCCACCGTGACCCCGACCCGCACGCCGACGGCGACGCCAACGGTGACCCCGACGCGAACACCAACGAGCACCCCGAGCATCACCCCAACCGGGACACCCACGGAAACGCCGACGGCGACACCGACGGACACGCCGACCGACACCCCAACCGGGACACCCACCGAGACGCCGACGGCGACCGCGACCGACACGCCAACCGAGACGCCCACGGAAACCCCGACGGCGACGCCGACGGACACGCCGACCGAGACACCCACGGAAACCCCGACGGCGACGCCGACCGACACCCCAACCGAGACACCCACCGAGACGCCGACCGAGACGCCGACGGACACGCCGACCGAGACACCCACGGAAACCCCGACGGCGACCGCGACGGACACGCCAACCGGGACACCCACGGAAACCCCGACGGCGACGCCGACCGACACCCCAACCGAGACACCCACCGAGACGCCGAC
>CAZGEJ010000060.1:0-27602 GCA_964524885.1 uncultured Binatia bacterium (SeqCode) | reverse complement strand
ACGCCGACGGCGACCGCGACGGACACGCCGACCGAGACCCCCACGGAAACGCCGACGGCGACCCCGACTCAGACCCCGACCTCTACCCCGACGTTCACGCCCACGCAGACGCCGACCCATACCCCGACGCCGACGAACACCCCGACCGTCACGCCGACCCGAACGCCGACGTTCACACCGACCGTCACCCCGACGGCGACGCCCACCAGCACCCCGACGCGAACCCCCACGGCGACGCCGACGTTCACGCCGACCTCCACGCCGACCCAGACCCCGACGGCCACGCCGACGTCGACCCCAACCGCAACCGCGACGCCGACCCACTACGGCGGTGAGCCGTGCATCTTCGTCAGCAAGAACACGGGCAACGACGCCAACGCCGGCACCCGCAGCCAGCCGAAAGCCTCCATCCAGGCCGGCATCAACGCGGCGACCGCCGGCATGTACGTCTGCATCGACGCCGCCAGCTACAACGAATCGCTGACGCTCAAGCACCAGGTCAGCCTGCGCGGCAGCTACAACGCCGCCTCCAACTGGAACCTCACCGGCGGCACCACGACCGTCAACGGCGGCACCACGGCGGCGACCGGCACTTCCGTCGGCAGCCTCGCGATCCGCAACCTTCGCTTCGTTTCGACCAACAACACGGCCGCCGGCGGCAGTTCCTACGGCATTCGTCTCGCAACCGCCGGCAACGGCATCACCATCGACAGCTGCACCGTCGTCACGGGCAACGGCGGCGCTGGAACGGCCGGTACCTCGGGTTCCACCGGCGAGAACGGCAACGGCGGTGGCACGGGCGGCAGTGGCTGCGAAAACTCGACGTTCCTCTGCGCGACCTGCTCGCAGCCCGCTGCTGGGACGGCAGGAGCCTCCAGAGCGTGCACCCTGGTAGGCGGCACGAGCGGTGCCGGCAGCGCGGGCGGGCGGGGCAGCTACACGGGAACCGGTGGTTCGTCCAACCCCGGCGGCACCTCGAGCACCGGCTCGACCGGCGGCACCGGGGTCGGCGGTGGCGGTTTGCGGACCGCCGGCTCCACCGGCAACGTCGGTAACGCCGGGTCGATCGGAACCAACGGCGCGGCGGGGGCGGCCTTCGGCGGCGGTACCGCTGCGTACTCGACTGCCGACGGGGGCCTGGGGGCGCACGGAGGCAACGGCGGCGGTGCCTCCGGCGGCGGCGGCGGCGGATACGGCGACGCCGTCTGCGACAGCTACGGCGGCTCGGGCGGCGGCGGCGGCTCGGGCGGTTGCGGCGGCACGCGCGGCACCCCAGGCACGGGTGGGGGCGGTTCCTTCGGCATTTGGATCGATGGCGGCACCGGCCACTCGATCACCAATACCGCCATCACCACCGGCGCCGGCGGCAACGGCGGCAACGGCGGCAGCGGCGGCAATGGCGGCAACGGCGGCACCGCGGGCGGTGGCGGTGGTGGCCAAGATGGTTCGGGCGCTGGCGGCACCGGCGGCGTCGGCGGCGCCGGCGGCCGCGGCGGACACGGCGGCGGCGGCGGCGGCGGGCCGAGCATCGGCATCGTCTGCCGCAACGGCGCGGCCGTCACCCGCTCCGGCAATACCTTCACGCTCGGCAGCGCCGGCAGCGGCGGAACTTCATCCGGTAACCCCGGCAGCCTGGGAGCGCGCAGCAACGAAAACGGTTGCTGAGTCGATAGGGCGGCGGCGCACACGGGTGTCGCCGCCCTCTCCCCCTGAAAGATTTTTCTTGCGTTGCCCCCCATACTCGATGGCATCTATAGCCGCGTTACGCGGGCCGCCTCGGGGGGAATCCACCACACTCGTCCCTGCCGTCTCTGCCCACGCCAAGGAGTCGAATGATGATGCTTGCTTCTTCCGTCCGTGGTGTATGGGCCTACGCCCTTGGCCTCGCCCTTGCCGTTGCCTCGGCCCCGCATGCCCACGCCGCGCCGATCAACGGCAGCTTCGAAGCGGGCCTGGCGAGTTGGGCGAGCGTCGGTGACGCCGACCCCGCCGACGCCACCTTCGAAAGCGGCCCTACCGACGGCTACCAGCAGGCGCGCCTCGCCAACGGCGCCGAAGCGACATCGGCCGATGCGATGGCCACCTTCCTCGGCTTGCCCACCGGTCCGAGCAACCCGTTGAGCGGCCTCGGCGGCGGCACGGCGCGGCGCGGCACCGTCATCCGGCAGGCCTTCAGCGCCAACGCCGGCGAACGCTACGCCATCGACTGGAATTTCCTCACCAACGATCGCACCCCGTCGACCAACAACGACTACGCCTTCGTCGTCGTCGACGATACGGCCCCCGAGGTCCTCGCCGACACGCACTTCCGCCCCTTCGTCGCCAGCAACTCGACCTACGCCAAGGAAACGCGCTTTCGTTCGTTCTGCTTCGAAATCGACGCCAGCGGCAGCCACAGCCTGGCGCTCGGTGTCGTCGACGTACAGACCCAGGGCGTCGATTCCGCCCTGCTCGTCGACAACCTACGCCAAGTCGCGGACAGCGACGGCGACGGTGTCTCCGATCCCTGCGATCGTTGCCCGGGGTCGGACGATACCGTCGACCCCGACGAAGACGGCGTCCCCAGCGGCTGTGACTTCGACAACTACGTCAGCTACAAGGGCGGCCCCCCCGGACTCGATTTGGACGGCGAGTTCTTCGAGGGCGAGTTGCCCAAGGACTGGGTCGTCATGCTCAACGACCAGACCTTGAACGACGCGGTTCCGGACGATCCCGAGAACTTCCTGATCCGCAAGGTCAGTGGTCTGCTCAATCCGGCCTTGCTGTCGGGTGCCGTCGATGAAGCCTTCGCCGGTGACGTCAGCTACATCCGCTACCGTGCCAAGCTGGGGTCGCAGTCGACCGCGCCTCCGGTGAATAATCGTTTCCCGAAGCCGGCCAAGCACATCCCGCGCCTCTGGCAGTTGCGCAACGAGATGGGCACCATCAACGTCAAGTCGAAGAAGGTCACCGGCTTCCTATTGCCGACGGCCACCGGTCTCGCCGCCGTGCCGTCTCCTGTCGGCGACGCCACCCACTTCGTCTGTTACGGCGTCACCCCCACCATCGACCTGACCGACCAGACCCCCGAATCCCTTCCGGGTTCGGGCAAGGGTAAGTTCGCCAAGGGCTTGCAGGTCTTCCTCGGCGACCAGTTCCAGGATTGCCTCAACGACAGGACCGGCGCGCCCGCCTTCCAAGGTTCGGCCGTCGAGGGTCGCTGCTTGTTCGATCTCGCCAAGCTCAAGGAACTGTGCACCCCGGTCGACAAAGACCCCGTCGAGGGGGGGCGCAAGAGCAGCGCCACCGGCAACGTCAGCGCGTCCGCCGCGGACACCACGCAGGCTCTGCTGTGTTACCAGCCGAAGTTGGCCCGTACCATCCTCAGCGCCCGCGCCTCGGCTCTGTCGGGCAGGTTCATCGGCGCAGCCGTCGACCAAGCCTCGCACGAGCGTCGCCGCGTTTCCGACGGCAACCCCGTGCGCACGCTGCCGGGGAACGGCTTCCCGCAGCCGGTCCTCTACGACACCATGTCGGTCGATCGCATCTGCCTGCAGACGGAAGTCCTCGCCGTCGAAGGCGACGAGTTCTACATCCCCACGCCGACCGCCACGGCGACGCAGACGCCGACCTCGACCCCGACCATCACCCCGACGACCACGCCGACGGAGACGCCGACGGTCACCCCGACGCGCACGCCAACCGCAACACCGACGGAGACGCCGACCCCGACCGAGACGCCGACGGTGACGCCGACGTTCACGCCAACGGAGACGCCGACCGAGACCCCGACGGCGACCCCCACGGAGACGCCGACGGAGACGCCGACGTTCACCCCAACCCATACCCCGACGCTCACCCCGACGCCGACGCAAACGCCGACGCGTACGCCGACGTTCACCCCGACCCATACGCCGACGGTGACCCCGACCTTCACCTCAACGTCCACCCCGACGCATACGCCGACGGTGACGCCGACGCACACGGCGACCTCGACGCCGACGCGCACGCCGACCTCGACACCGACGCGCACGCCGACCCAGACGCCGACGGCGACACACGTTGGCGGCATCCCGGCGATCTTCGTCAGCGCCAGCCTCGGTAACGACAGCAACGCCGGCACCCGCGCCGCGCCGAAGCAGTCGATCCAGGCGGGCATCAACGCCGCCTCCGCCGGGATGGAAGTGTGCATCGACGCCGGCAACTACGCCGAGTCGCTCACCCTCAAGAACGGCGTCAGCTTGCGCGGTGGGTTCAATGCTGCCGCCAACTGGCTCTTCAGCGGGGCTCAGACCAACATCAACGGCGGCACCACCGCGGCGGCCGGCTCATCCGTCGGCAACCTCTCGCTCCGCAACCTGCGCTTCTTTTCCACCAACAATACCAGCGCCAGCGGCAGTTCCTACGGCATCCGCATCGGCGCCGCCGGCAGCAACATCTCGATCCAGGACTGCGCCGTCTTCACTGGCAACGGCGGTAACGGCAGCACCGGCGGCGGCGGCACCTCGGGGATCGATGGCGCCGGCGGCGGCAACGGCGGCAATGGCTGCGAGAACTCGTCGATCGCCTGCGACACCTGCGGTCAGCCCTCCGTCGGCGGTGGAAGCGGTCAACGCAACTGCTCCGCCAGCGTCGGCGGTACCTCCGGCGGTGGCTCCAACGGCGGCGCCGGTAGTTCCGGCGGCAACGGCGGTTCCTCCGCGACCGGCGGCACCTCGAGCACCGGCTCCACCGGCGGCAGTGGCGTCAGCGGCGGCGGTACCAACTCGAACGGCAATACCGGCAATGCGGGCAACCCCGGCTCCACCGGAACCAACGGTTCCGCCGGCGTGGCTTTCGGCGGCGGCTCGGACGTCTACACGCCGGCGACTGGCGGCCTCGGGACCAACGGTGGCAACGGCGGTGGTGGCTCGGGTGGTGGTGGCGGCGGCTACGGCGATTCCTTTTGCGACAGCTACGGCGGCTCGGGCGGCGGCGGTGGTTCGGGTGGTTGCGGTGGTACGCGCGGCAACGGCGGTGGCGGTGGCGGTGGCTCCTTCGGTATCTGGATCGATGGCGGCACCGGTCACTCGATCACCAACACCACCATCACCACCGGCAATGGTGGCACCGGCGGCAACGGCGGCACGGCCGGCAACGGCGGCAACGGTGGCGGCGGCGGCACCGGTGGTAGCGGCGAAGATGGCTCCGGCCGCGGCGGCAACGGCGGCAGCGGCGGCGCCGGCGGCCGCGGTGGTCACGGTGGCGGCGGCGGCGGTGGTCCGACCATCGGTATCGTCTGCCGCAACGGTGCCGTCGTGACCCAGACGTCCAATACCTTCACTCTCGGCACCGCCGGAGCAGGCGGTAACTCGTCCGGCAACGGTGGCGCCACCGGCACCCGCGCCAACTCCAACGGCTGCTGAAGCGGGGGGATACGTCCCATGGGTCCCATAGGTCTTGTGGGACCCATGGGACCTACCCCCCAACTCTTCAGGTTTCCGCCAGCAGGAACTCCAGGTCGTGGCGCGACAGCGTCCGCGCGAAGCCGTCTTCGCCCAGGAGGTCGCGCGCCAGTTCCGCCTTGCGCTGCTGCATCTCCCAGATCTTTTCCTCTACCGTGCCGAGGCTGATGAGGCGGTAGGCGATCACCGTCTTGTCTTGGCCGATGCGGTGCGATCGATCGATTGCTTGCGCCTCGACCGCCGGATTCCACCACGGGTCGAAGAGCACGACGTAACTCGCCGCCGTCAAGTTGAGCCCGGTGCCACCCGCCTTGAGCGAGATCAGGAACACCGAAGCCTGCGGGTCCTCCTGGAACTCCGCCACGACGCGTTCGCGTTGGGTCGTCGCTCCCGTCAAGATGTGGTGTCGGATCTGCCGCTGCTGCATCTCCGCCGCCAGCAGCTCGAGACAGCGGACGAACTGGGAGAACACGAGTACTTTGTGGCCCTCGTCGAGCAACGGCTCGAGCAACTCGAAGAGAGCCTCGAACTTGCCGGATTCGGACCCACCCGCCGAGCCGGCGAGTTCGGGGTGACAGCAGATCTGCCGCAGGCGGGTCAGCGCCGCGAGCACGTGGATGCGGTTGCGCTCGAGCCCCTCGGGGCTTTCGCTCAACTCGTCGATCAGCGCGCGACAACGGCGCAACTCGGCGAGGTAGACGCGCCGCTGGCCGCTCGTCAACTCGCAGTCGATGCGCTCCTCGATGCGCTCGGGCAGCTCGCTGGCCACCTCTTTCTTCATGCGGCGCAGCAGGATCGGGCGCAGCTTGGCCGCCAGCAGGCGGCGCTGGTGGCTCGGTAGCTCCGTGCGGTCGAAGCGCGCCGAAAAGGAGCTGCGGCTGCCGAGATAACCCGGAGTGAGGAGGTCGACGATACTCCACAGGTCGAGCGCCCGGTTCTCGAAGGGCGTGCCCGTCAGCGCCAGACGGTGCTTCGCCTGGAGCTTGCGCGCCACCCGTGTGACGGCGGCGTCGGGGTTCTTCAAATTCTGCGCTTCGTCGAAGATCACCCCCCGCAGCCCGATGTCGTGCCAGAAGTCCTGATCCTGGCGAAACAGCGCGTAGTTGGTGACGATCAGGTCGAACTTCTGCCAGCGCCGTCGTTGCTTCTTGCGCTCCGGCCCGCGGCCGAGGACGAGGATGCGCATGCTGGGGACGAAGCGTTCGGCCTCGCGCACCCAGTTGTGGACCACCGACGCCGGGCAGACGACGAGAGCCGGCCCGCTGCCGCGCCTCTTTTGCTTGAGCCAGGCGAGCCAGGCCAAGGCCTGCACCGTTTTGCCGAGGCCCATGTCGTCGGCGAGCACTGCGCCGATACCGAGTTCGGAGGTGTAGCAGAGGAAATCAAGACCGCGCTTTTGGTACGGACGCAGCTCGGCCTGGAGCGCCGCCGGCGGGTCGACCTCCGGGAGGCCGCGGAAGTCGGCGATGCGCTGGCGTAGCTGCGACAGTTTGGCGACCAGCGCCGCGTCGCCGCCGAAACGGTCGAGTGCCGCCAGGGTGTCCGGATCGGCCCCGGCGAGTTGCCACAGCGTCACCCGTTGCGCCTCGAGCCCGACTTCCACGCCGAGGTCGGCGAGTTGTTCGACGGCCGCGTCGTCGATCTCCACCGCGTCGCGTTGCACCCATCCCGAGGGCAGGCGCACCAGGCGTGTCGTGGCGTTGCGCAGCTTGTCGATTTCCTCTTGCGTCAGGCTGAGCCCTTCGGTGCGCCAACCGGCCGACACCTGGAACCAGTCGGTGCCGCTCGATTCGATCTCGACCACCGGTGCCACCGCGGCCTTGCCGCTGAGCAGGCGCTGCAGCCGCGTGTTGCCGAGGTACAGTCCTTCCGGACGCTCGGGCCAGGCTTCGAGGAAGCGCTCGGCACTGGCGGCGGTGAAGCGCAGCCACCAGCCCAGCTCCCGGTCCTCGCGCGGCGCCATGTAGCCGCCCGGAAGTCCGCGGTTACCGGGGACGGCACCGATCGATTCGAGCCAGCCGCTCACCGCCTCGGTGACGCTCGGGTCGGGCATCTCCAGCCACACGTCCTGCACTTCCGGCGCGGCCTCGATCGCTGCCGGCGCCGTCGCCGGCACGCCGGCATCTGGTTCCGTGCCATCCGTCAGTTCCTCGCTTGCAGTGACGGCGGCGCACCAGCCGCGCACGGGGTCATATTCGAACAGACCGGGCGGGTCCGCTTGGCCCGGGCTCCATGCGAGATGCGCCGGACAGGCGTAGGCGCGCACCTGCAACCAGTCGTCCGAGCGCAGCTCGCACGTCAGCACGGCGCGCACCGGGACCACGCGCGTGTGTTGTCGCAGGCTCTGCCGCAGCGGTGCGAAACGCTCGGCCAGCAACGGCAGGAGGGCCTGCCGTTCTTGCTCTTCGAGCGCCAGCCGCCCTTGTGCGGCGAACTCGTGGCGCAGCCCGGCGGGAGGTAGCTCGACGACGGGCCAGAGTTTCCCCTCGGTCGCGATCAAGGTGATGGCCAGGCTGGCGTTACGGCGGCTCTCCAGTAGGGCGACGCGTTCGAACGGGACGCGCCTCCCGTCGGACCACGCCGCCACCAGGCACACGCCGATCTCGCCGCCGCATTCGTCGATGTCGGGGGTGATGCGCACGAGGTCGTTCATCAACTCGACGTTCGAGCCGGGGACGAGACCGAAGTTCCGTTGCTGGTCTTCCGGCAGGTCCTCCGACCAAACGAGGTTGCCTTGGCCGCGATCGAGTTCGAGCAGGGTCCGCGTCGTGGACGGCTCGATCGCGAGTTCGACACGCCGTCCGCTGCCCAGCAGACCCGCCGCAGCCAAGGCGTCGAGCAGCGCCACCTGTTGCGCCGGGAGCGCGCCGTTGTTGCGGTGGGCGTCGTTGCGCAGTTGCGCCAGCTGGGCCGGGCTGCGCGGTTCGTTGTCGAGGCGCGCCGACGACACCAGACCGACGAGGACCATTTCGAAACTGCCGTTGGACGGAACCAGCGAGCAGCGGAACCGCAGGGAACGCTGACTCTGGGTTGGATGCCGATCGACCCAAGCGAGCAACTCGCGCCGCAAGCGATCGCGGGCGCCCTGTTGGAGACGATGGCGCAGGGCCGGATCGTCGGCGTATTGCCGCAGGCCCGCCGGAACGTCGCTGCCGAGGTCGAACAGGGCATCTGCCAGGCGCAGACAGCGCAAGTCCGCGTCGTCCTCTTGGATGACATCGGCGAAGCGTTCGTCGCTCGCCCACAGGTCGCGGTGCTGGAGCTGGTTCAGGACCATCTGCAGCGGGCGAAAGCGCGACCAGGAGTCGGGGGCCTGACGCAACTGGTCGAGGGCGACGGTGAACGTGGAGCGGGTGTTGGCGGGTGAGCCGGGCGTCGCGCGGCGCGGTGAGGCCGCGGGGGCCTCCGCCTGGCGCAGCATCACGGTGGCGAGCGCGAAGGCATGCTTGCACTCCAGCCCCATGGGGCACGAGCAGGCCTCTTCCCAGGCGCGCCCATCCCATTGCCAGCTGGTCTCGTAGGTGCGGGTGCCGCGGACATCGGCGAACACCATGTCGCCGCCGATGATCTGCAGCGCGCCGACGAGACCGGCGTCGGCGTACTCGGCGCCGCGGCGCCGGATTTGGGCCGGAAAGGAGGCGAGGTACTCCTGCAAGGCCGAACGTCGCGGCGATGGAGCGAGGATGGCGGCGACGTCGGCGGCGGAAGCA
Organism: uncultured Binatia bacterium (SeqCode); assembly: GCA_964524885.1. Taxonomy (GTDB): domain Bacteria; phylum Desulfobacterota; class Binatia; order HRBIN30; family HRBIN30; genus CALJUJ01. The sequence goes on along the minus strand of CAZGEJ010000060.1, from coordinate 18,469 downwards.
GGCATGTCTTGGGATCGTGCCTGTCGGACGGCACTTCCTGCAAGCCCAGATGAGGCTTGTGCCCGCGCCGGGGTGTGGTATGCGCCGAGCACCATGGAAACCGCGACACTCGCCGCCGAACGCCAGTCCGAGGCGACGCTGTGTCTGCGCCTCGCCGGCGGCTGGGTGCTGCGCAACCGCCTGCCGGGGCTCGACGCCATCGAACGCGAGGTCGGTCAACGTCCGCCGGGACGTATCGTCTTCGACAGCCGCGACCTCGGCCGCTGGGATACGGGCCTGTTGACCTTTTTGCTGCGCCTCGAAGCGGTGTGCGGGCAGCGGTCGATCGCCATCGAACGCGACGGCCTGCCGGAAGGCGTGCGGCGCCTGCTCGCGTTGGCCGAGGCGGTGCCGGAGCGCAAGGGCGCGCGCGGCGACGAAGTCGACGAGTCGCTCCTCGAACGGGTCGGTAAGGCCACGCTGTCGAGCACGGCCGCGGCGCGCGAGATGGTTGCGTTTGTCGGCGACGCGACCTTGTCGATGCTCAGGTTGCTCTCCGGGCGCGCGCGCTTTCGCCGGTCGGACCTCTTCCTCTTCCTACAACAGGCGGGGGCCGAGGCCTTACCGATCGTGACGCTCATCAGCTTTCTCGTCGGCCTGATCCTCGCCTTCGTCGGCGCGGTGCAACTGCAGCGTTTCGGTGCATCGATTTATGTCGCCGATCTCGTCGGCATCGCCATGGTGCGCGAGATGGGCGCGATGATGACGGCGATCGTCATGGCCGGCCGCACCGGTGCGGCGTACGCGGCGCAACTCGGCAGCATGAAGGTGACGCAGGAGATCGACGCGTTGCGCACGATGGGCATTCCTCCCCTCGATTTTCTGGTGTTGCCGCGCCTGTTGGCACTGTTTCTGATGATGCCGCTGTTGTGTCTGTACTCCGACTTCGTCGGTATGCTGGGCGGCTCGGCGGTCGGTATCGGCATGCTCGGCCTGTCGCCGGTGTCCTACTACCTGCAGTCGATCGCCGCCGTGTCGCTGGGTGATCTCGCCGGGGGGGTGTTCAAAGCCTCGGTGTACGGCGTGCTCATCGCCCTCGCGGGATGTTTGCGCGGCATGCAGTCGGGCAACAGCTCGTCGGCGGTGGGCGACGCGACGACTGCGGCGGTGGTGACCAGCATCGTCGCCGTCATTTGCGCCTGCGGCGTCTTCGCCGTGCTGTTCTACATCCTCGGGATCTGAGAGCGCACGGCATGGCGACGCCCCACATCATCGTGCACAACTTGACGATGGCCTACGGCAGCTTCGTGCTGATGCGCGACCTCGACTTCGTCGTCAACCACGGCGACGTGTTCATCATCATGGGGGGCAGCGGCTGCGGCAAGAGTACGCTGCTGCGCCACCTGATCGGCCTCAACGAGCCGGCCAAGGGCGAGATCCAATACGACGACTTCAACTTCACTCGCGCCGAGCCGGACGAGCGCGAGGCAATGCTGCGGCGCTTCGGCATCCTCTACCAGAGCGGCGCGCTGTGGAGTTCGATGACGTTGGCCGAGAACGTGTCACTGCCGATCGGCGAGTTCACCGACCTCAGCCCGAAGGAGATCCGCGAGGTCGCCGAACTCAAGCTCGCGCTCGTCGGCCTCAAGGGATTCGAGGACTACTACCCGTCGCAGATCTCCGGCGGCATGCAGAAACGCGCCGGCTTGGCGCGCGCCATGGCCCTCGACCCGGAGGTGCTCTTCTTCGACGAGCCGTCGGCCGGTCTCGATCCGATCAGCTCGCACTTGCTCGACCAGCTCATCCTCGAGTTGCGCGACAGCCTCGGTGCCACCGTGGTCGTCGTCACCCACGAGTTGGCCAGCATCTTCGCCATCGGCAACAACAGCATCTTCCTCGATCCGGTCAGCCGCACCATGCTCGCCAGCGGCAACCCGCGCGAGCTATTGGCCCACAACCACGATCCGCGCGTGCAGGAATTTCTGCGCCGCGGCGCAGCCGCGTAGAGGACCTCATGGGCAAACGTGCCAATCCCGCCATCGTCGGTGCCTTCGTCGTCGGCGCCGTCGTGCTCGCGGTCGCCGCCGTCGCCCTCTTCGGCTCCGGACGGCTCTTCCGTACCACCTACCCTTACGTCGTGTTCTTCAGCGGCGACGTCAACGGCCTCAACATCGGCGCCCCGGTGAAGCTCAAGGGTGTCGAAATCGGTTCGGTGTCGAAGATCCTGCTGAACGTCGGCCAGGACAACATCTTCCAGCGTAGTGTCGACGACATCGAAGAGCAGGGGGTGCGGATCCCCGTGATCATCGAGCTCGAGGAGGAGTCGCTGACCTCGCGCGGGTCGGCGCTGCGCCCCGACCCCGATACGATCCACGCCATGATCGAGCGCGGCCTGCGCGCCGAACTGAGCATGGAAAGCTTCGTCACCGGCGTGCTCTACGTGAAGCTCGACATTGATCCCGCCGCCGAAAAGCGCATGGTGGGCGACCCAAGCGTTCCATACGTCGAAATCCCCACGCGGCCGACGCGCTTCGAAGAGGTGGAACGCAAGGCGGCGATGTTCTTGTCGCGCCTCGACAAGCTCGATGTCGAGGGCCTGATCGAAGCCCTCACCGAGACGATCGACGGCATCAATCATCTGGTGAACTTGCCGGCATTGACCGAAACCGTGGAGCTCATGCCGGAAACCGTGCGCAAGCTGAACACCGCCGTCGACGAGGCGACGCTGACCCTGGCCGAGGTCCGCAAGATCGGCGCCAACCTCGGCGGCGACGCCAAGGTCGCCGTCGCCAGCCTGACGCGCACCGCCGATCGCGCCAGCGAAGCCATGGTCGCGGCGCGCACGACGCTCGATTCGATCAATGAGGTGCTCGATCCGGAGTCGCCGGCGTTTTACCAGTTCTCGCGCTCGATGGAGGACATGGCCGCCGCAACGCGTGCCATTCGCCGCCTGGCCGAAGACCTCGAACGCAATCCCAGCACCTTGTTGCGCGGCCGTGCCACCGAGGAGACACCGAAATGAAGCGCCCCTTCCGATTTGCCGCCGTGGTCCTCGCCTGCACTAGCCTTGCCAGCGGATGTGCCTTGCTGCGGCCGCAGCCGGACGAGACCAAGTACTTCGTCTTGTCGCCGCTGGCCGAGCCGACGGGGAAATCCTTCGATCGCGTCGTCGGAGTCGGTCCCTTCTTCTTCCCCGATTACCTCGGCCGACCGCAGATCGCACGCCGCAAGACGCCGAACCAGATGCGCTACGCCCCCGATCGCTATTGGGCCGAGCCGCTCGACGAAAACTTCGCGCGCGTCGTCTCCGAAAACATCGGCATCCTCCTCGGCACCGAGAAGGTGGTCACCCTCCCCGCACAGCGGCGGACCAACCTCGACGTCGAGGTCGCCATCGAGGTCCTGCGCTTCGAACCGACGCACGAAAACGAAGTCTCGCTCTTCGCCCGCTGGTTGGTGCGGGCCGGCAAGGACCGCCACTTCGTCACCGCGCGCGAGTCGCGCATCCGCGAACCGCTCGACGGTGACACCGGCAATGCCTGGGCGCGCGGCATGAGCCGCGCCGCCCTCCAACTCAGCCAAGAGATCGCCGCCGCCCTGGAGTCGGCGGAGCCGTAGGACCGATAGGACGTATGGGACGTATAGGACCTATGGGACCCATGGGTCCCATTCGACACTTCAGCAGCCCGTTCTGCGCCACCGCCAAGGATCGCCGATGCTAAGCCGCCTCTTTCTCATCGTCTCCCTTTCTCTGCTCGCCGCCTGCGGCGACGACGACAGCTCGGCACCCGAGCCGACCGCGACGCCGGTGCCCGCCACTGCCACCAGGACGACGCCGCCCGACCCAACCGCGACGCCGACCCAGGTGCCGAGCGCCACGCCGACGTCTACGGTGCCACCGACGGTGACCTTCACCGTCGTACCGCCCAGCGCCACCCCCACCGTCACGCTAGCGCCGCCGACGGCGACTCCGCCGCCGAGCGACACTCCCGCGTCCACGCCGACCGCGACGGCCTCGCCGAGCCCCGCCGAACCGACGCCGATACTCACCGGCGCGGCGCGCATTCGCGCCCTGCCGGTGACCCAAACCTTGGAACTCGAGGGACTCGAATCCGAGGTTCACGTCGTTCGCACCGCCAGCAACGTCCCCCATCTCTTCGCCGAGAATCGCCGCGACCTGGCCTTTGCCCAAGGCTTCGTCATCGCCCGCGATCGCTACTTCATGATGGACCTGACGCGGCGTCTCGGCCTCGGCAAGACGAGCGAGCTCATCGGCGACGGCGGTCTCGACGTCGATCTCGAGTCGCGACTCACGGGTCTCACCTACATCGCCGACCGCATCGCCAACGGCTTCAGCGAAGAGCAGGCCGCCATGGCCGACGCCTTCGCCGCCGGCGTCAACAACTACATCCGGCTCGCCGGGCAACGGCGTTTGCCCCTGCCCAGCGAGTTGCGCCTCGCCAGCGCCCTGCTCGGCGCTTCCAACCCGGCGCAGCTCATGGTGCCGTTCACCCGTCGCGACATCGCCGCCATCCTCGCCGTGATCATGTACCAGTCGAGCTACGAGACCGGCGACGTCGGGCGCGACCGCACCTTCGCCAACGTCGGCAACCCCTTCGCCGGCGCGCCGCTCGAAGCGGAACGCCTCGCCGGCCTGCAGCGTGACGTCCTGCCGAGCATCGCTCCGGTGCACCCCATCGTCTCTGCTGCCGGCCTGGGGCTCGAAGTCGGCGATGAACTCATCCTCGGCCCGACCCCCGCGGAAGTCCCGGGGGCGCAATGGAGCGTCGTCGGCGAAGCCGGCGGCGGCAGCGGCGGTCCCTCGGTGGCGACGGCCGACCTCGTTGCACGCCTCGACGCCTTCGAGCGCCGCCTCGGCCGGGTCGACGGCTTCGGCTCCAACTCCTGGGCACTCTCCGGCACCAAGACCGCTTCCGGCGCCACCTTGGTCGCCGGCGACGGCCACCTTTCGCTCGACGTGCCGCCGATCTTCTACCAGATCGGCCTCGACACCTCGCTCTTCGGCGGCGGCGACATCCACCAGGTCGGCCTCGTCATCCCCGGATTCTTCGTCATGCCCGTCGGCAGCAACGGCGACGTCGCCTGGTGCCAAACCCAGCTGAGTGCCGACATCACCGATTGGTATCGAGAACGAATTCAGCTCGACGCCGCCGGCCTACCCGTCGCCTCCTACTTCCGCGGCGAGTGGAAGCCGCTCGACCGCGTCGACGAGAGCGTCGTCATCGCCAACGTGCCGGCCCTCGACAGCGTTGGTCGTACCGAGACCTGGCCGCGCTTCGTCCTCTTCGACGGTCGCTTCCTCACCGACGTCGAAGGACGGCGCGCCAACGTCGGCGACGCCCTGGCCCCGGGCGAAAGCTTGGTGCAGACGTTGCGGGGCTTGGTCGTGCCTGCCGACGTCGATGGCGACGGCGTCGTCAGCGGCGTCAGCTTCGACTACTCCGGCCTCGATACGGTGCGTTTGCTCGATGGTGCCGACGGTTTCGGACGGGCTTCGAACATGGAGGAATTCCGCGCCGCCAGCCGCAACCTCATCGCCTATTCGCAAAACGTCGCCGCCGGCGACAAGGACGGCAACATCTTCTACACCTCGTACCACGCCGTGCCCTGCCGCGGTTACCTGCCGCGCCGCGCCGACGGTAGCTTCGTCCCCGGAGCCGATCCTCGCCGCCTCATCGACGGCACCCAGTACGGCGGCTTCGAGATCCCGATGACCGATGGACGGGTCGACGAAACTGCCAGTGGCGGCGACCCGGCGCGCTGCCTGGTCCCCTTCGATTCGACGCCGCAGGCCCTCAACCCGGACCGCGGCTACGTCCTCACCGCCAACAACGATCCCGGCAATCTGTCGCTCGACGACTCCCTCGAAAACGACGACTGGTACATCGGCGGCTCTTGGGAGTCCGGCTTCCGCGCCGACACCATCGATCGCACGCTCGCAGCCCTCGTCGAGGCGGGTGACGCCGACTTGCAAGACATGGCGGACCTGCAGGGCAATCATCAGTCGCGCACCGGCGAGTTGCTCGTGCCCTATCTGCTCGAAGCCATCGAACATGCGCGTCACCTGACCATGATCGATCGTATGCTGACACCCGACGAGGACCGCTTGGTCGCCCTCTACGCCGGCCTCGGGGAGTCGCTCGCCGAGGTCGAAAGCCGCCTGCGCGCTTGGGGCGAGGGCGGCTACCATGCTCTGTCCGGGGTCGAGACCTTCTACCACACCCCGGCTCCGGGCGAGGCGGAGGATGCCGTCGCCACGATGATCTACAATGCCTGGTTCGGCCGCTTCATCCGCGGCGTCTGGGCCGACGAGAACTTCGACGGGGGGTTCTTTGCCGATGGGGATCACACGCGCATCAAGCTGATTCGCGACTTCCTCGAAGCGCGCGACGGCGAACGGGATCGGCCGGCGTCGCACGTCGAGGCCACCGGAGAATCGGCCTTCTTCGACGACCGTTCGACGCCCGACGTGGTCGAACGCAGCCGCGAGATCATGCTGAAGGCGCTCACCGATGGGCTGGCCTTCCTACGCGGCGCGCCGAGCGAGCCCGGGCGCGGCGGCTTCGGTACCGACGACATGAGCCAGTGGCTGTGGGGCCTGCGTCACCAGGCTCGCTTCGAGTCGCTGCTGGCGCCGTTCCTCGGCAACGACCCGAGCTTCGAAGTGTTCACGCGCCCGTTCAACATCGACACCACCAAACTGCCGCTGGCGCCGAGCCTCCCCGCCAACGATCCGCGCGCCGTGCTGCGCTGGTTCCCGCGTCCGGGCGACCAGTGGGGCGTCGACGCCGCCAACCCCGGTCTCTCGGCGACCGATTTCACCCATGGCAGCGGCCCGGTGATGCGCATGGTCTTCTCCCTCAAGGAGGGCGAATTCGCCGGGATGAACGTGATTCCGGGTGGACAGTCGGGCCTGACCGATTCGGCCTTCTTCGCCGATCAGGCCAGGCTGTGGTTGGCCAACGAGGCGTTGCCCGTGTACCTCGACTCCGACGACGTCGCCGAGCATTCCACCGGTCATGAGGTGCTGCGCCCGGGCGGCTGTCGCAATGGCGAGGAGTGCAGTGCCACCTTCGGCTATTGCCGCGACCCCGAGGGGACCAACGCCGGCAACTCGTGCGGCATCTGCATCGATCCGGAACGCTTCGGCCCCGACGAACTCGGTGTGTGCGCTTCCGACGCCGACTGTTCGACGGAGGGTGAAGTCTGCGCCGTGGCGGCGCCGTCGAGCTGCTTCTGCACCACGACCTCGATCTGCCAGTCCGCCTGCACCGGCGCGAACGATTGCCCACTGGGTCAGACCTGTGCCGGTGATGGTCATTGTGTTGCGACCCCCTGCAGTTCCGACGGCGATTGTCCGGCGACCCACGCCTGCGGCGGCGAGGGCGAGGCGAAGGTGTGTGTCCGCCGCGTGTGTGAAACGGACGCTGCCTGTGGCGGCGGTGCTTGCGTCAACGGTGCCTGCTTCACGCGCCCGGGCACTTGCTCGCCCTTGGGAGTCTGAGTCGGCGGAAAGCGACGCGCGCCATGCCTCCACCCACGTCCCATAGCTTCGGTCCGTATCAGGCCGTCGCTCGCCTCGAAGGGCACGGCACGGCCGAGCTGTGGCATGCGTGGGATCCCTATCTCGGGCGTTTCGTCATCGTCGTCTCGCTGGCGCATCTGCCGGCGGCCGACGTACGTGCCGCCCTCAACGACATCGGCGCGGCGCTGCGCGGCTGGACCGGCGTGCCGACCTATGGCGCGGCGGACGTCCTCCACTTTTCCCCTGGGGGCGAAGGGGGCGGGGCGTTCGTCGCCGTGCTGCCGCGGCAAGCGAACGGTGGTGGTGGCGGAATCGCACCGGCAGCCTTCGAGCCACAGGTGCGACCGAGGCCGCCGATGCCTTGGGAGCGAATGGTGCTGTTGGCCCTCGCGGTGATCGCCGTGCCGGCCTTGTTGTTCTGGCTCGCCTGGAGCAAGGAGCCCGAGCCCCGTTACGCCATTCCCATGCCACCGAGCCCGACCGCGACGATCGCGACGTGTCACACCGCGACGCCGTCGCCGACCGCGACGCCGACCGAGGTGCCGCCGGCGGCACCAAGAAAACAGAAGCCGCGGGCACAAGCACCCGCACCGAAGCCGGCCAAGGTGGCGCGCGTGCCGGCTCCCATCGCCGGCGCCGCCGGTGAGCCGACACCCGAGCTACCGCGCGGGCCGTTGCTCGATGCTCCGGTCGTCGGCATTCGTCCCGGTTGGGTGACGGCGTACGGCCCCGGCCTCATGGGCACCGAACAGCTGGTGCGCGAGTGGCTCTTGCGCCACTGCCACGAGGTCGAACGCGCCTATCAGGCACGCGGCGAGAACTTCGCCTGTGGCTGGATGGGCGTGTCGATCGACGGCACAGCGCCCGATCTGACGCTGCGCTACACGCGCATCGATCGGCACATGACGACGGGGCGCGACCTCTACACCAAGAAGAAGATCCGCTTGCACTGCTCCGGGCACTGCACGGCACTCACCGAAGAGACCGACCTCGCCGAAGTCTACTGACGGCGCTGGATCGACGCGGAGGCGCGGAAACGCAGAGGGAATCTGCCGATTCCTCTCCGTGTCCCCGCGTCTCCTTAGAACAATCCAGGGCCAACTGGAGTGTCGAGTTGTACTCGACACCGCCCGGCGCCGGGCGCGGCCCGCCACCATACTTCCCGCGATGCGCCGGAGAGCCCCTCCGATCTCGGTGCGAGGATGCCTGCGATACGTCGCCGTCCACCCGCAACGGGCCCGCCGAGTACAACTCGGCGCTCCTGCGCGGCGCGCCCCGTTTCATCAGCCTTCGGACGACGGACGGTCATGACCACTCCGTGGTGCATCTCGTCAAGCGAAGGCGAGGCGGAAGCCGTTTTTCTCGAGGCGATGGCGCGGGTGATAGGCGAACAGCGCCTCGCAGCCGGTGCCGGCGAGGGCGGCGTCGACACGCGCCCGGTCGGCGTCGTTGAGGCGATGGTAAGCGTCGAGCGGGCGTTGCAGCATCCACAACGTGTAGGCGCTGGTGTAGCGCTGGAACTTGGTGCCGCGCAGTTGCGTGTCGTGCATGCCGATGGCGCGCGGCGGTTCGGCGCCCGCTTGGCGATTGCCGTCGGCCCAAGCCTCGAAGTCGCGTACCGTGTCGAGCAGGAGCGGCACGGCGTCCTTGCCGATGAGTTCGAGCAGCGCGCGTTGGGTCGGGGCGATGCCGTCGTCGGCGATCCACTCGCCCACGGCATCCGGCTCGGGGTGATTCATGCGCTCGATCCAGTGACACACGGCCGGGGCGGTGGCGCGCAGCAGGCGGCCGGGGACGGCATCGAGATAGAGGTGAGCGTAGAATGGACCCATCAGCGCATCGTCGGCGAGTGATGGGCGGTCGCCCAGGAGATAACCGTGGTGGGCGAAGTGGTTCGAGAGAAGGTGCAAGAGGTCGGTGGTGTGCGCCTCGATGGCTTGGATCGACTCGGGCACGACACCGAGGAAGGCGATCGAGCCGCCCATGCGGTCGGCGAATTTCGCCGCGGTGACGGGATCACCCGACGTCGAGGCGAAGTCGGCGCGGGCCTTGGTCTGGCTCTCGGGAAAGCTCCAGCGGTAATGCATCGCCGGCAACACCAGGAACTCGTCGGCGTAGATCTCCCAGAGGTACGACACGACGCCCTGCACGGGCGTACGGGGATAGAGCGGCGGCTCGGGGTAGCGCTGCTCGAGCAGGTCGAGGATGACGCTGGTGTCCTGCCAGGTCTCGTCGTCCGGGGTCACGACGATCGGGATGAAGGCGAGCCCGGTGCGCGGTCGGATGACCTTGTCGTACGCCGCCGGGGTGGCGAGGATTTCGAGGAACGGTAGGCGCTTGTAGCGTAGGGCGGGGCGGACCTTGCCGGTGAAGTACGAGATTTCGCTGCCGTAGAAGCGGAAGAAGGTGTCACGGTCGACGGATTGCATCAGGAGTTGGCCTCGGGTGCGGCGGCCGTCGGGCTGCCGGGTTGTACGTAGATGGGGGAGGACCAGGCGCGTTCCTCGTTCTCCCACAGACAGTCGTCGCTTTCGGCGGTGCGGTAGTCGCCATAGCAAGGGTTGGCTTCGACGCAATTGCCGGCGTCGTCGTACTTGCAGCGCAGGCCGCCGGCATTGACCGCGGGCGACGGCGCTTGGATGGCGCGCACGTAGTAGACGGCCTCGCGGCCGCCGGCGACGAAGTCGGGATCCTCGAACTCGACGGCGCAGCCCGCTTCGTCACCCGGACAGGGGAAGGTGCGCCATGGGTCGTCGATGAGGTCGCGCAGCGACTCGCCAGGCGTGGTCTGTGGTCGGATGCGTACGACTTCGATGCGGGTGATGGCGTGGCGGCGATCGCTGGGGTGGTAACACTCGCCGCGGCAGAGTTTGTCGATCCGATCGGGTCCGAGGGCCGACTGACTGATCTCGGGGCAGCCGGGCAATTGTTCGAAGGAGCCGACGGCGCGGGCGCGGAAGCGCGGCGCTCGGTCGAGCGTCGTTTCGGCGCCCATGGCGACTTTGCCTTGCGGATGATTGATCAGGTCGAACCAAAGGAGGATGCGCTCACCGCTGGTTCCATAGACCTCTTTGCGCTGGAGGGCATCCCAGATCGCCTCACGATCGCGTCCGTCGCTGTGCACGGCGACGAGGCCGCCGGTCATGAAGAAGGAGGCCTGGCGTTCGAAATCGACGGCCTGCATGGCTTGGGTGATCTGCCGCTGCACCGAGGCGGGGTCGAAAGGGCGCGATGCGGCGGCTGGTGTCGGGGTGGGACCGATCAGGCGCTCGAACCAATGCTCGTCGCGTGGGCCGGCAGCTTCGGTCATCCAGGTGCGGCCGTATTCCTTGTAGCCCGTGCCCGGACGCGCGGTGTGGTTGTCGCTCGAGGCGATGAAGCCGAAGCGGAAGCGACGCGGTCGGTTGGAGTCGTCGAAGTTGCTGGTCGCCACCGCGGCCTGCACCGAGGTGCCGGGGCGGTAGTTGAAGGCGGGGATGTAGCAGTCGCGGCATTGGCCGCAGTCGGCCCAGGCTTCGACCGGCGCATCGGGCAGCACCTGGCGCCCGGCGGTGCCGGCGCGCAGGAAGTTGAGGCGCGCGTCCTCGACCTTCTTGCGGCAATCGTCGCTGTTGGGGTCGGCGCAGCGCTGGCGCACGATTTCCCCCGCTTGCCAGCAGCAGGGCAGGTAGTCCTTGGTCGGCTCGGGGCAGATGAGCTCGCCCGCCGGCCCGATGTCGACGGCTTTCCAGTCGCGGTACTCCTCGGAATTGCCGTGACCCGAATGGACCTCGATGAGCGTTTGTTTTTCGGGGTCGTGCTCGGCGCCGACGAGCTGCTTGTCCCAGGTCGAACCCGCGGGGGTGTAGAGGCCCCAGGTGTTGCCGTGCGGAATCACGAGGGTGTCGAAGCCCCATTGCGTGAGCTTCTCGTACAACTCGGCCGGGGTGTCGGCGGTTTCGTGGCATTCCTTCGGCAGTTCACGCGCGTCGACCCCCTTGGGGCAGAGCGGCACGTCCTGTAGCTCGTTTTGGAACTTGGCGAAGTCGAAGTAGCGCTGGCGGTTGCCGAAATCGTAGAGCGGGAACATCAGGCGCTGCGCCAGCGGCGGCTGTTGCCGCATCATGCCGATGAGCCGTTGGTTGAGGGCGCTGATGGGCCTTGCGGGGAGCTGTTTCTCCTCGAGGTCGCGGAAGATGACGTTCTTGTGGCCGTAGTGGTCGTCGGGGGTGGCGCCGACCTGCGTCCATTCCCAGCCGACGAAGGCGACCGTGTCGGGGTTCTTGGGGTCGCCGGCGACGGCGTTGCACTGGCGGATCGCTTCTTTGGTTTCTTCCCAGTGCAGCGGCGAGATGGCTTCGGCGTGGTCGTTGATGCTCCAGAAGTCGAGCTGCGAGCAGAAGCGGGCGAAGTCGCAGGCGTCGGCCGGCGGGTGCGAGCCTTCGCCCTGCAGCACCGGCAGGCTCATGATGAAGGCATCGGCCGAGAAGGTCGTATGGACGTGCAGGTCGCCGAAGAGGATCTGCTTGTCGCCGCCGGTCACCAGCTTCTTGAGCGCCGCGTCTTGTTGCTCGGCGCGCTTGGCGACCTCCGCCGGCGGCATCTCGACCTCGGTAATTTCTCCGGGCGGCTCGTGGCGCCCGCAGGCGGCGAGCAAAAGTACGGCGAGCACGGGCAGGCGCTGCGGCAATCGATTCATGAGGCCTCCGTCGGCTGCGGCTTTGGCCGCGTCGGTTCCGTCGCCGCCGAATCAGCACGGGCTCGCACGCGGTGGTTGCGTCCTTTTCACGAGGGCGCTCGCTGACGCAACCCCGTCGCCAGGGCGGCGTGCTTGAACGGTCGTCCGCCGCCGGTAAGCCTGACGGTAGGGCGCCTGATCGGTCGCGTCCGTAGGAGTTTCGATGCAATCCGCTCTCTCTCGTTGGCTCGGTCGCGGCCTCGGCCTTCTCGTCGACCCGACCATCGTCTTTTCCTTCGATCGCACGGGGTACCTGGTGCACTCGCTAGCCTTCGAACCCGGCGACCTCGATGTCGATCTGCGCCGGCGCCGCTGTCTCGTGACCGGCGCCAATGCGGGCTTGGGGCTGGAGATCGCGCGCGGGCTCGCCGCGCGCCAGGCCGAGGTCGTGCTGCTGTGCCGCTCGCCCGAGCGGGGCGCCGCGGCGGCGGAACTGCTGCGGCGCGAAACGGCCAATCCACGGGTTGTCGACGTGACGCTGGACGTCTCCGACCTCGCTGCCGTGCGCCAGGTTGCGCCGCGGCTGGCGGAGGGGCCGGTCGACGTTCTGATCCACAACGCCGGGCTCCTGCCGGCCGAGCGCCTCGAGAGTGCCGACGGCCTCGAGATCACCTTCGCCACGCACGTCGCCGGGCCACATCTGCTGACGAAACTGCTGCGCCCGGCGCTGGCGCGCTCGCATGATGCACGGGTCGTCTGGGTGTCGTCGGGCGGCATGTACACCCAGCGGCTCGACCTCGGCGATCCGCAGTGGCGCGAGCGACCCTACGATGGGGTGCGGGCGTACGCCGAAACCAAGCGGGCGCAGGTGATCCTGTCGGAGCTGTGGGCCGACGAACTGCGCGGCGACGGCATCGCGGTGAATGCCATGCACCCCGGCTGGGCCGATACCGGCGGCGTGCAGACGTCGCTGCCGACCTTCCACCGGATCATGCGCCGCCTGCTGCGTACGCCGGCCGAGGGCGCCGACACGGCGATTTGGCTCGCCGCCAGCGCGAGCGTGCGCGGCCGCAGTGGCGAGTGGTTCTTCGACCGCCAGGCGCGCTCGACCCATTACCTGCCGACGACGCGCGAGAGCCCGGCCGACCGGCGCGCCTTGTGGGATCTGTGTGAGCGTCTGACGGCCTGACCGCGGAGCTTGCAATTGCGGGCCGAACTCTCGCAGGCTGCGTGCGGAGGTTCCCCGATGCTTCGTTCTCTCCTCGCACGCGTCGTCGTCCTTGCCATGGCCTGCGGCTCGTTCGCTTGTGGCGACGACGACGGCGCCGGCCCGACGTCCGCGGCCGGTCGCTGGTACGGCGGCGACTTCCACGTGCACACCTCCGTCGGCAGCAACGACACGCGTTACCCCGACGGCCACGTCGAGTCGTTCCCCGAAGACATTCGGGCGGTGGCCCTGGCGCGCGGCTTGTCCTTCGTCGTGCTCACCGACCACTCGAACTCGACCGGCGGCGATGCCTCGACCCAAGTCGAGGATCCGGCCCTGTGGAACCTCGGCCCCGAGTTCCCCTTGTGGGAAACGGCGGCCGACCTGAGCGATGCCTCCTTTCTCATGATCGACGGCAACGAGATCTCGCCGGTCTCGACCCTCGATGCCGACCTCTGCCCGAACTGCCCCAGCCTGGGCACAGGACGTCTGTCGCCCGTCGGGCACATCGGCTGCGTGCCCGAGAACCTCGACACCTTCGTCATCGACGGGCCTCTCGTCGATCGACCGCCGGGCGAGGTCACCGGCGGTGCGGCCGCCGAGCAATGCCAATCGCGCAACGGCTTCACCATCATCAACCACCCGTTCGTGCGCGCCACGCCGTGGATCGAGTACGACTGGACCAGCCGCGATTACGACGCCATCGAGGTCTATAGCGGGGCCATCGGTTGGGACACCTTCGACCGCTCGGCCTACGAGGCCTATCTCTGCGATCGGCTGCAGGGGCACGCCACCGTGGCCGTCGGCGGCAGCGACAATCATCGCACCTTGATCCCGTTCGCCGATGCCATCGGCACCCAGCTCGGACCGCCCATCGGCGTGCCGATCACCTCGGTGTGGGCCGAGGCCCTCACTTGGGATGCCTTGATGGAGGGTGTGCGCGCCGGGCGCATGGTGCTGCACGAGAGCGGCACCTTCGTCGCCTTCGAAGTGATCGATACGAGCGGCACGCACCTCGGCGCCATCGGTGATCAGATCGCCGGCGGCGGCGCGACCTTCGTGCTCACCGGCACGTCGCCGCGCCCGCAGGCCTTGCGCTTGCTGCGGGTCGCGCCCGACGCGTGCACCGAGCGGCGCCAGTCCGGTCGCGACGTGCCGCCGCTGGTGGCGACGCAGTTGGTTGCCGAACGCCCGATTTGTGCGGCCGGTGCCTGTGCCTTCGAGGAGCGGGTCGACGTGGTCTTGGAGCCGGGCCTCTACTTCGCCACCGTCGGCGGCTTCGATACATCGGGCATCGGAATACGAGACGTCGCCGTGACCAACGTTCTCACCGTCGTCGCGCCCGACGCATGAAGCACGTCGCGCTCGCGCTCGGGCTGCTGTTGGCGTTGGCCGGCTGTCGCGATTCGACACGCTCGTCGCCGGCACGACCGCACGTGGTGGTGTTTCTGTCGGATGCACTGCGTGCGGCGAACTTGCCGATGTACGGCTATCGCCGTGACACCGCGCCGAACCTGCGGCAGCTCGCCTCGGAGGGCATCCTCTTCGAGAATCATTTGGCGCATTTCCCCGGCACGACCTTGTCGGTGAGCCAGTTGCTCACGGGGCGGTGGTCGGCGCCGATGCTCATCGGCCAAGACTACTTGTCGGTGCCGCTGCGTGAACCACCCGCGAACCTGATGCTTCTGCCGCGCGTGTTGCAGGAGCACGGCTACCGCACGGCGCTGGTCAGCTCGCATTTTTGGTTCAAGCACAGCCCGCGTCTGCTGGCGGCCTTCAGCGAGACGCACCTCGTCGAGGACCCCGACGGCCGCAAGGGCTATGCCGAGTTCGACAAGCTGTTCCCGGTGATCGTCGACTTCCTGGATGACGCCGAGGACGATGGCGAGCCGTTCTTTCTCTACGTGCATTCGATGGACACGCACGGGCCGAACGACTTTCACCCTGGCTTCGAGCGCTTGCGCGGCACCCAGGCCGCATCGCCCGACGTCGATCGTTACGATGCCGAGATCGACTTCACCGACCACTGGATCGGCAGGGTCGTCGACGAACTGCGTCGCCGCGGCCTGCTCGAGTCGACGATTCTCTTGGTGACCTCGGATCACGGCGAGGATTTCGGCGAGATGGGTCCGGAGCGATTCCAACACCATCACGGACTTTTCGTTCGGCGCTCGCAGATGCACGTGCCCTTGCTGTTGCGTCTGCCTGGGGCGACGCATGCGGGGCTGCGGCACGCCGGCATGACGGGGCACGTGGACGTGGCGCCGACCCTGCTACGGTTGGCGGTGCCGGACGCGGAGCTTTCGCACGACGCTGTCGATGGCGTCGACCTGGCGTATGCCTGGCGCGGTGATGTTGCCAGCCCGCCGGCGCCGCGGCTCCAGCTCGGGCGCAGCGGGCGCTATTGGGGCATCTTCGAGGCGAGCCACGAACTGCACTACGACACGTGGGAGCGTGCCTTCTCGCCGCTGCTGCGCGTCGAGCCCGACGGCGACAACTACCCGCGCCTCAGGCCGATGGAGGATCCCGCGACGGAGGCGCGCCTGCGGCAGGCCCTCACCGAGCGCCGCGCGAGGGAAGAGACTCGCCATGCGGCGCTGCCGTGGGTCGACGCGGCGCAACTGCCACCGCGGGTCGAGTTGCCGGTTCCATTCGAAGTGGCGCCGCACAACGCGACGGCGCCGACATTCGTCGACCTAGCCGACGACGATCGCTGGACCCTATCCGGCACCTATCTGCGCGCGGCACCGGGAGAGAGTCCGCCACAGTTGCATCTTTCGACGGAATGGCTGCCGGGGGCGTATCGCGTGATGTTGCGCTTCGACGGCAGCGGCATTCGCGGCTATCAGCAGCGGCTCGTCATCGAGTTTCCCGGGGCCCAACCGGATACGCCGATCGTGGTGGACGGGCCGGAAAGTGCCGGAGGCCGATTGCGCGACCTCGGCGTGTTGCGCTTGCGGAATCCGCTCGAGATCCGCGTCAGCAACCCGCAAGGGGGTGTGTCGATCGCCGGCTTGGAGTTGGTGCGGGAAGCGGATGGGGCCGCCGCGCCGGTGGATCCGGCGCAAAAGGAACGATTGCGACAGCTCGGGTACGAGTGAAGACGCGCCCTGGGGAAGGTCGCCTACGAGTAAGTCGCTGTGCCGCGTGGCCCAGGGAAGGCGCGTCGTGCCTTCCCTGGGCCCAGTTCTTGATCGAGCTCCGTGTCTCCGTTCCTCCGTGGTGGACGTCCGGGCGACGCGTCGAGCTCACGGATCGAGGCGGTTGGCGCGCGCCACGGAACCGAGCCAGCGAGCGCTTTCTTTCGGTGAACGCATCTGCGTCGTGCGGTCGACGCCGACGATGCCGAACTGCGGGCCGTAGCCGAACAGCCACTCGAAGTTGTCGAGCAGCGACCAGTAGAAGTAGCCGCGCACGTCGATGCCGTCGCGCAGGCAGTTGGCGACGCCCTCGAGGGCGGCCCGGACATAGGCCAAGCGTTGCGCATCGTCGGTGGTGCCGATGCCATTTTCGGTGACGTAGATCGGCACGTCGGTGACGGAGCGGGCGTAGCGGATCGTCGCCTCGAGCGACTGCGGGTAGTACTCGTAACCCATGATCAGCGTCGGCACGCCTTCCTCGGGGCCGATCGGGCCATTGGCGTCGAAGCGGTGGCGCGAGTAGGTCTGCACGCCGACGAAGTCGTCGGCGCGCGAGGCTTCGAGGAAACCCTGAAAGCTCTCGCGCCGCGCCGCGTCGCGCCGCGCTTCGCCGCCGGGCAGGGCTTGGTAATCCTGCATCGCCAACGTCACACCGAGGGGGAAGTCGCCCGGACCCGACTTGATGACGTCACGCGAGCGCACGTGTGCTGCGAGCATGACGTCGCGGATCTTGTAGGGGTGACCGAGGAAGAACGGCCCGAAGCGATCGAGCGTCGTGCCGCAGCGCTGCGCCGCGGTGGCGACGAAGGGGGCCATGTGCTTGATGCCCTCGGCCGGGAAGATGCCGCAGTCCTTGAGCGTGGCGACGAGGTTGGCCTCGTTGATCGTGCTCGCCATGCCGATGAGGTCGCCGAGGTGCCGCACGGTGCGTTCGCAGTAACGCAGAAAGCGGTCGACGTTCTTCGGATCCTCCCAGCCGCCATCGGCGGTGAACCACAGCGGCGAGGTGAAGTGGTGGAAGGTGACGCAGGGGAGCACGTCGTTTTCGAGGCAGCAGGCCAGGACGCGCCGGTAGTGATCGAGTTCGGCGAGGGAGAAGTGACCTTCGACCGGCTCGATGCGCGCCCACTCGATCGAGAAGCGATACGAAGCGAAGCCGAGTTGTTTCAGGAGGCGGATGTCCTCGGCGTAGCGGTGGTACTGATCACAGGTGTCGCCCGAGGGCTCGGCGAAGAGGGTTTCGGGGACGTGTTCGAGGAGCCAGAAATCGGAGTTGACGTTGTTGCCTTCGACCTGGTGCGCCGCGGTGGCGGTGCCCCAGATGAATCCTTCGGGAAATTGAAACGACATGGAGAATTCCTTCAGCAATACGACCTATGGGTCTTAGGCGAGCCAGCCGAGGCGGTGGGCGAGGAGATCACCGACCAGGCCCAGCAGGAAGAGGCCGCCGAAGCGGCGGGTGTGCTGGAAGGCGAAGGCGGCGTACCACAGCGGCCAGATGTTGGGCGGATACTCGGCCGGCGGCGCGTCCGGGCGGGGTTGCGTGTAGGCGCGCAGCGCCAGCCAGTACCAGTTGCCAGCCCCGAGGACGACGAGCATCAACCACGACAGGGCGCCGCTCGCCACCAGCCAGAAGACCAACAGATACTGCAGCGTCAGCATGCCGACGGTGGCCCAGCGGGCGTTGGTCTCGCCCAGCAGCACCGGCATGGTGCGGATGCCCTTGGCTTCGTCGGCCGCCAGTTTGTCGATGTGCTTGCCGAAGAGCACCGTCGTCGCCGCCAAGGCGACCGGCAGGCTGGCGATGATGACGTCGGTCGAGAGGTGTCCGGTGATGACGTAGTAGCCGCCGCCGACCATGAGCGGGCCCCAGACGACGATGACGGCGACCTCGCCCATGCCGATGTACTTGAGCGGCCAGGTGTAGAAGAGGACGAAGA
>CAZGEJ010000059.1:0-32016 GCA_964524885.1 uncultured Binatia bacterium (SeqCode) | reverse complement strand
GCCAAGGGCCAAGGGCCAAGGGCCAAGGGCCAAGGGCCAAGGGCCAAGACAGTTTGGGGATCAGAATCTACCGCCGCTCGCAAGCCGCGACGTCATGGAGTTCTTGGCCCTTGAACCTTGGCCCTTTTCTCACCGCCCCGTGTCGACCGTGACCTCGACGACGACTTGCTTGCCGTCGCGTTGGATCGTCAGCGGCACCTTGTCGCCTCCCTGGAAGGATTCGAGAGCGAGCAGCAGGTCGCCCGAGTCGGTCACCTTTTCCGCTCCGGCGCGCACGATGACGTCGCCCAACAACAACCGGCCGTAGGCGTCGCGACGCGTCGGTCGCAGGCCGGCGCGCTCGGCGCCGCTGCCCGGCATGACGCTGATCACCAAGGCTCCCTTCACCCGCAGCTGCTGCGCCAGCTGCGGCGTGGC
This sequence comes from uncultured Binatia bacterium (SeqCode), assembly GCA_964524885.1. Lineage (GTDB taxonomy): Bacteria > Desulfobacterota > Binatia > HRBIN30 > HRBIN30 > CALJUJ01. The sequence goes on along the minus strand of CAZGEJ010000059.1, from coordinate 31,599 downwards.
GATCTGCACCCCCAAGGTCGGCCGCACCACACGGCCGTGCGCGATCAGGTCGCTCACCACCCAATTGACCGTGTCGATCGGGATGGCGAAGCCGATGCCGGCATAGGCCCCCGACGGGCTGTAGATCGCGGCATTGACCCCGATCAGCCGCCCGGCGCTGTCGAGCAGCGGACCGCCCGAGTTGCCCGGGTTGATGGCGGCGTCGGTCTGGATCACGTCGCGGATCGGCACCTGCGCCATCGACTCGATCTCGCGCCCCAGGGCGCTGATCACCCCGGTCGTCAGCGTATGGTCGAGGCCGAACGGGTTGCCGATGGCGATCACCTTCTGACCGACGACCAGGTCTTCCGACGAGCCGATGGCGATCGGCTTCAGGCGCTCGGCCGGCGCGTCGATGCGCAACACCGCCAGGTCTTTCTCTTCGGCAAAGCCGATGAGCTGGGCGTCCCAGGTGCTCTGGTCGGAGAGGGTGACGCGCGCCGCGTTGGCACCGCGGATGACGTGGTAGTTGGTGACGACGTGGCCGCGCGCGTCCCAGACGAAGCCGGAGCCGTTGCCGCGCGGGATCTTTTGCACGTCGAAGGAGAAGACGTCGCGCCGCACCGAGAGGGAGGTGATGAACACGACCGACGGTGCGGCCTTGCGGAACAGGTCGATGGTCGTCCGCTCCTCGGGGAGCAGGCTGCCGCGGCGTTCGACCGGGCGGCGACCGCCGCTTTGCCCGCCCAGGGCGAGCAGCGCCGTGCCGGAGACCAGGCTGCCGAGGAAGAACGCCGTCAATGCGAGGCCGAAGTAGGTTCGTCGATCCATGCGCCGATTGTAGCCGTACGCACCCGCCCTCGGAACCGTTCAGCCGATTTCCGGGATGGGGGCTTTTCTAATGCATGGTTCTCGTCTAGCGTCCAAAACTTATGTATGCGCGGTTTCTGCTCCTGGTTCTCCCGCTGCTCTTGACGGCATGCGAGTACGGTAACCCTGCCTCGCCGAGTGAAGCCGCCCTGTCGCCGGGCGACCTGCAGCGCCTCCAATCCCTCGGTTACGAACTCTTCGTCGACGCCCCGGTGCAGCAGCACGACGGCGGCGTCGCCCGCCACGACGCCGCGCGTGCCGCCGACGGCTATGTCCTGTTCGCCAGCCGCGGTACCTGCTCCGCCGACCTGATCGAAACCGGCGGCCGGCGCGAACACCGCTGGTCGCAGCGCGACTGCGGCTATTGGAGCGACACGGCCTTGCTGCCCGACGGCGGCCTGCTCGTCGTCGGCGCCAGCGCCGAGGGCACGGCCGAGCACGCGCGGTCGCGCTTCCTGCGCAAGCTCGATTGGCGCTCGAACGTCGTCTGGCAGGCCTCCGTTCCCGCCCATCACGACGTCGAAGCCCTCCAGGACGGCCGCCTGCTCAGTCTGTCGTCGGCTCTGCGTCAGGTCGAAGTCGACGGCCGGCCTCGCTCGATCGTCGACGACCAGGTGGTCCTTCTCGACGCCGCGGGGCGCACCCTCGAGACGCACTCGCTCTTCGACCTCTTCCACGCCGCGCCCGAGCTGGCGCGGCTGCACGTGCCGAACTACGAAATCGACTACGACGGCGGCCGCGGCGCCGACCTGTTCCACGCCAATTCGGTGACCTGGATCGACCTGCCCGAGCTCGCCGGCACCCATCCGATCTACACCCCGGGCAACGTTCTGGTGTCGCTGCGGCACCAGAACACGATCGCGGTGATCGATCGCACCAACGGTCGGTTGGTTTGGGCTTGGGGGCGCGGCGAACTCGACGGACAGCATTCGGCGCGGATCCTGGCGAACGGCAACATCCTCGTCTTCGACAACGGCCTCGGCCGCAAGCGTTCGCGCGTCGTCGAGATCGACCCGCGCCAGAACCGCATCGTCGCCTCGCTCGAACCGCGCGACGTCGAACGCTTCTACACGCCGGGCGGCGGCGCCTCGCAACGTTTGCCGAATGGGCATACGCTCGTTACCGAGACGCATAAGGGTCGCCTGATGGAATTGACGCCGTCGGGCGACATCGTTTGGATGTTCCTCAACCCGAACCTCGATTCGCGCCAACGCCAGCGCGCTACCATCCACGCTTCGACGTGGTTACCCGCCTCTTATGTCGAACCGATTCTCGAGCGCCGTTCGTAATTCCCTCCTCGCTGCCGCCGTCGTCGGGCTCGCTGCCGTCCTACCGGCGTCGGCGCAAGACGCAGGCCCGGCCCGGGCGGTCGTGCTCCAGTTGCAGGAAGCCATGGCCGCCACGCTGCGCGATGCCGCCAGCCTCGGCTTCGCCGGGCGCATGCAGCGTCTCGATGCTCCTCTGCGGGCGACCTTCGACCTGCCGTTCATGGCCGAAAAGTCGATCGGCAAGCATTGGGAAGGGCTGAGCCCGGCCGATCGCGGTCGCTGGGTCGAGGTGTTTTCGACCTACACCATCGCCACCTACGCCTCGCGGCTGGACAAGTCCGACCAGCAGAAGTTCGAGATCCTCGGCGACGAGCCGGGCGGGCGCGACACCATCGCGGTGCGCACGCGCATCTCCAGCGCCAGCGTCGAGCCGGTCGATCTCACTTACCGCTTGCGGCAAACCCCCGCGGGCTGGCGCATCGTCGACATCTACTTGAAAGGCACGGTCAGCGAGCTGGCGATCCGCCGCTCCGACTATGCCGCGGTGCTGCGCGACGGCGGCCTGCCGGCCTTGCTCAAGAACCTCGAAGCCAAGATCGTCGAGTTGGGCGCCAGCGTGCCGCCCGATGGGGTTCGTTGATCCGGCGAAGTCGGCGCTGCTGAGTTGCGTTTTCGCGATGGCAGCCCGCAAGCGACCCAACGGGGAGCGACCCGTAGACGATATGCGGGGCGCAGCCCACTAGTTCTCGAGCGATTCTTCCTTCGAGTGCTCCTCGATTTCGGCCATGCGGTTCTGGAAGTAGGCGCTGCGCAGGGCGGCGTAGAAGTCGACCGACGATTGGCGCAGGGCGCGCAAGCCCTCGATGCTCGATTCGCGCAGGGCCAAGCCGGAGCCGCCGCCGTGGATCGAGCTGAACATCAGCTGATCCGCCGGCGCCAGCAGGTACGTCGTCGGCCGCAGCAGTAGGTCCACCATCGAGCCGAAGCCGTCGCGCACCGTCGTCGGCCCGAGCACCGGCACGATCAGGTAAGGACCACTACCGACCCCCCAAAGCGCCAGGGTTTGTCCGAAATCCGAGCGATGCCCTGGGACGTCGAGCCAGGCGCCGACGTCGAGCAGGCCGCCGATGCCCACCGTCGTGTTGATGGTGAAGCGCCAGAGGGTGATGCCGGCCGCCTCGAAGCGGCCTTGGAAGACGTCATTGGCGAGAAACACCGGCGAGTTGAGGTTGAAGACCAGCCGCGACACGGCGCGCTTGGCGAAGTCCGGCACGACGTGCCGGTAGCCGTGCGTGATCGGGTCGAGCAGCCAGCGGTCGACTTGTTGGTTGAAGGCGAACGTCCAGCGATTCACCGGTTCGAGCGGGTCGGGGAAGGCGTCGGGGCCGGCCTCTTCTTCGAGGTCGTCGAAGAGCGGGTCGGGCGCCTGCGCCAGGCTCGGCAGCGGGCTGGCGAGCAACGTCGCGACGAGCAGCAGCAGGCGGAGGGTGGCAAGTCTCATGGATGACGGGTCCCGGAGCGGCCCTTTGGCTCATTTTTGCGGCCTTGCCAACTGCAACGGCGCCGCGGGTGGTTCAGGGGGCGGCGGCTTCGCGTTGTTTCGACGAGGCGGGCCAGCCTTGGCCGCCTCGGCGCTGTCGCGTCGGCGTCAGCGCTTCGAGGCTCGTATCGATGGCGCTCGAATCGATGGGCGCCGTCAGTTCACAGGCGAACAGCGCCGGCAGGGTGCGCAAAGCGGCTTCCGCCAGGAGTTCCGTCCGCAGCCGCGCCCGCACGGCGTCCCGTTCCGGCGCCGACGTTTCCGCCAACAGTCGCGGGCGGACTTCTTCGAACGGCGCCGGCCCGGCGGGTTCGACGCGCGCCACGCGCAGCAGCACGTAGGCCAACTCGGGCCAGGTCCGTTCGACCAACAACGGCTGGCTGACGACGCCGGGTTCGAGCGTAAAGGCAGTGTCGGCGAGGTCGCGCGACGTCGCCGCGGCCAGGTCCTCACGGCTGATCGGCCCCCACACTTCCGCCCGGTGCCGTTGCGGCACGGCGGCCGCCGGCCGCCAGACACGCCCGAGCGCCTCGGCTGCCGCCCGGGCCGAACCGAGGTCACCGGATTCGGCCATGACGCGGACGACTTCGAGCATGCGTCGCTCGGGGCGCTGCCAGCGATCCACCTCGGCTGCGTAACGCAGCCGCAGGGCGTCGTCGGAGGTTTCGGGCAGCAGCGCATCGACACGCCGTTCGAGGGCGGCCATGGCGTCGGCGTGTTGGCGCGCCGGCGATGGGCCGACGCCGGGGGCGTCGCCGGGGGCGTCGCCGGCTCCCTGGCGCAGGGCGAGCCTTGCCAACAACTCGGTGTCGATGGCTCGCGCCAGGCTGCTGTCCACCCCAGGGGCGCGGGTCGTCATGCCCAAGTCGGTCAGGCGCAGGGGTTCGCCGTCGATCGACACCACCGGCGTCGTCGACGGGTCGAGGTCGAGGTCGAGCAGGGCCTCGCGATCGATCGTCACGATGCAGCCGCGGCGTGCCTCGTCGAGCGCGTCGGGTGCTTCTTCGGGTGCCGGTTCGGAGGGTGGCGTGGCGTCGGCCACGGCGACGGCGGCTCCGTCCGCCGGCGATTCGAGATGAGCGCGGATCTCGTCGCGCACCTCGTCGAGGCTGGCGGAGCGCGGCGGTTCGACCGCTTCGACGAGGATCAGCGCCAGTCCTTCCGGCAACGTGACGACGTCGCTGACCTCGCCGGGCTCCATGCTCCAGGCGACGGCGTCGAAGGCGGCGGGCATTTCACCCCTAGCCTTGAGGCCGACGTCGCCGCCGAAGGTGGCGTTGTCGGCTTCGCTGAAGCGTACCGCGAGGTCGGCGAAGGGCGTGCCCGAGAGAAACTTCGCTTGGATGTCGCGCAGGCGTGCAGTGGCTTCGCGGCGCGCCGCCGCGCTCGCGCCGGCTTCGAGCCGGATCAAGATGAGGCGGGTGCGCCGGCGTTCCGGGCGCTCGAACTCGTCGCGGTGGCTCTCGTAGTAGGCGGCGATGGCGGCGTCGTCGATCGTCGGCGTGGCTTCGGCCGCCTCGGTTGGTGGCGCTTCGGGTGTCGGCGTCGCTACGGGCGTCGGGGCGACGGCCCGTTCCGCGAGTTGCAGCCGTCGCTGCCAGCGTGCGGCGACGTCGTCGGCGCCGGCGGCCGCGTTCCCTTCACCGGCGAGCAGGCGCGTCAGCACGTATTCCTCGACGAGTACGCTCGGGCTGGCGCTGCCGACCGGGTCGCCTTGGGCGCGCAGCGATGCCGCAAAGCGTTGCAGTTCGTCACACGGAACGCTCGCGCGCCGGGTCTGCGCCACCAGGTCGGGGCGCGACTGAGGCGCACACGCGCTCAGCCAAAGGACGAGTCCGACGGCGCCGCCAGTGAGCAAGAGCCTAGAGGTGAGGTGGCGCATCACGGCTGTCGATCTCCCGGCGTGGGTGGGGTCCAGGCGCCGACACGTCGGGCGCCCGGTGACGGTGTGGCCTCGGGTTCAGGGGTGATGTCGTAAACGGGGCCGGTCGCGCTTGGGCCCCAGTGAGGCGAGGAGAAGCGCATGTCGAAGCGCAGGGTGCCGCTTTGCATGCGTCGCTCGAGCCAGCGTGCGAGCAGGCGTTTGATGACGGCGCGCGAGCCCGGCGCCAGACACAGCAGGCCGGCGGTATCGGTGAGGATGCCCGGGGCGACGAGGAAGGCGGCGGCGACCAGCACCAGGATGCCGTCGAACAGGGCGTCGCCGGGGACGCGGCCGGCGTCGAGGTCCGTCTGGATGGCGCGTAGCACTTGCAGTCCTTGGTGCCGCGCCAGCCAGGCGCCGGCGAACCCGGTGCCGAAGATCAGCCCGAGCGTCGGCACGGTGCCGAGGCGTGCGCCGACTTCGAGCAGCAACATCAGCTCGACGAACGGGACCACGAGAAAGAGCAGGAGGAAAAAGCCCATGGCAGCAACCTACCACGCCGCCGGGGGCTCAACCTAGTGAGACCTTGCCCGGGACCATCCAGTCACGAGGCACCACGGGGGGGGCGCCGCAGGTGGCCCGATCGGCTCTGGCTCAAGGAGCATCGGGCGTGCCGGCGAGGCCGCGATCCGAGAGGGCGGCGACGATGCGTTCGACGGCCGCTTCGTGCCCGAGTCCGTCGGTCGGCACGACCAGGTCGGCGTGCCGGCGGTAGAGCGGATCGCGTTCGGCGAGCAGGGCCGCGAGGCCGCCGCGGTCGAGGCCGACGACGCCGCGGGTCGGCAGGTTGTCGAGGCGTCGCTGCAATGCGGCGAGCGGCAGTTCGAGGTAGATCGTCACGCCGTTGGTGCGCACGTGGCGCATGGCGGCGTCGCTGTAGACGGCACTGCCGCCGGTGGCGATTACGGTGCGGCGGCAGCGCAAGGAGAGCAGGGCGCCTTCTTCCGACCGACGGAAGGCGGCGGCGCCGTCGCGGTCGAGAATGTCCTGCAGGGTACGGCCGGCGCGGGCCTGCAGGACGACGTCGGTGTCGACGAAATCGCGCGCCGTCGCCTTGGCCAGCAGCACGCCAAGGGTACTCTTGCCGGCACCCGGCATGCCGATGAGAACGAGATTCGAGCGCATGGCCTATTGATGCGGCAGCGAGACGCAGCAGCGCAAACGGAGCAGGGGACAGTCCCCGTGCGGGGACGGTCCCCCTTGCTGTGCGACCTTTGGCCCGCCGAACCGATCGTATTCCAGCGGTACGGTGCCGTCAGCGCCGGCGTGAGGCGAGTTCGTTGAGCAGTTCGATTTGGGTTTGCTGGATCTCGACCATGCGCTCCCACTGGACGTGCAGCAGGTGGTCGATCTTGCCGTGCATGGGAACCTCCAGCGGCTTCGACTCCTAGAGCCGACGCTCGCCAGACGCCAGGGGGGCGACCTGCCGACCGGAGAGGTCGAACGTCTTTCTTCTGCCGCCGATCGTGAAGAACGCGGTCGGCCTCCCGCCCGATACGGTGCGTCGCGCACAACTCGCTAGACAGTTCTGGTGCAGCCTGCTACAGGAACCTATTTTCGCGTCTGGGGGGTAGCCCTCGCATGCGGCGAGAGGCCGCCGGCGCGACGAATTCGAAGAACGGTTCGCAATCGACCCAGGAGGCGTTTGTATATGTTTGAAGGCGAAACTCTGCAGACGGAACGACGTGAGCGTACGCCGCGCGGCAAGCTCCCCGCACTCACCGTCTTCGTCGGCGACCGCGGCCTCGACGTGGCCCTGAAGGTGTTCAAGAAGCTGGTCATCAAGGAAGGCTTGTTGAAGGACCTCAAGCGCCGCGAGCACTACGAGAAGCCGGGGGACCGTAAGCGCCGCAAGACGCGCGAGGCGATTCGCCGCCGCCGCCGCCAGGCCGCTCGCAGTCGGAGCCGTTTCGGAGAGCGCTGATGGCCAAAGACGACCTCCTGCAGATCCCGGGAACGGTCACCGAGCTTCTCGCCGGCGGCCATTTCCGGATCAAGGGCGACAACGGCAAGGAGTTCGTCGCCCGCATCAGCGGACGCCTGCGTCGGTTCCACATCAAGGTCATCCCCGGCGATCACGTCACCATTGCCGTGTCGCCGTACGACCCGACGCACGGGCTGATCGTCCACCGCGGTTGAGCGCCGCGCCCGCCGCGGCCGCTTCCTCTGCCCGAGGCAAAGCGGTACACCCGGGCGCATGATCGATCGCGATTTTCGTCTCCCCACCGCCAATCGTCCCCGCCGCTACGACCTGCGCCTCGAGGCCGACCTCGAGCGCTGGCATTTCCGCGGCTCGGAGACCATCGATGTCGCCCTCGGTGCGGCCACCGCCGAGGTGCCGCTGCACTCGGCCGACCTCGTCGTACGGCGCGCCGTCGCCCATGCCGGCGGCCAAAGCCAAACCGCCACCGTCACCTACCATCCCGAAGCCGAGGTCGCGGTGCTGCACTTCGCCGCACCCCTGCCCGCCGGCGACTGTCGCCTCGAAATCGACTTCGAAGGCGAAATCCTCGAGCGCCTGCGCGGCTTCTACCGCTCCACCAAGGACGGCGAACGCTACGCCGCGACCCAGTTCGAGGCCGCCGATGCGCGCCGCGCCTTCCCCTGTTTCGACGAGCCCGAGTTCAAGGCCCGCTTCGCCCTGACCCTGGTCGTGCCGCGCCACTGTAGCGTCATCGCCAACGGTGCCGTGCTCGAAGAGCGCCCGCTCGACGACCAGCGCAAGGAGGTGCGCTGCGCCGAAACGCCGCCGATCTCTTCGTACCTCGTCGCCTGGTGCATCGGTCCGTTCGAAGCGACGCCCGTCGCCGTCAGCCCCAACGGCTGGCCGGTGCGCGTCTTCCTGCCGCGCGGCATGGCCGAGCGCGGCATCTTCGCCCGCGACGCACACCTGCGCTCGCTCACCTACCTCGAAGACTACACCGCCATCGCTTACCCCTACGCCAAGGTCGACGCCATCGGCGTGCCCGACTTCGAGGCCGGCGCCATGGAGAATCCCGGCGCCATCACCTACCGCCTCACCGCCATCGCCGCCGATGCCGAGCGCTCCTCGACCGCCTCGCTCAAGGGCATCTTCTACACCGCGGCGCACGAGCTGACCCACATGTGGTGGGGCGATCTCGTCACCATGGCGTGGTGGGACGACCTCTGGCTCAACGAGTCGTTCGCCACCTTCGTCGGCTACAAGACCGTCGCCGACCTGATGCCCGAATGGGGCATGTGGCGCGACTTCGTCGCCACCCTGTCGCGCCCGTTCGCCCTCGACGCCTTGGTGTCGACGCACCCGATCTCGTTCGAGGTGAAGAACGCGCAGCAGGCCACCGAACGGTTCGACGTCATCACTTACTGGAAGGGTGCCGGCGTGGTCCGCATGATCGAGGGCTTCCTCGGCGCCGACGCCTTTCGCGCCGGGGTGCGCGTGTACCTGAACAAGTATCGCGAGAGCAACGCCACCGCCGACGACTTCTGGCGCGAACTGAGCGCGGCCTCCGGACGGGACGTCGGCACCATCGCCAACGCGTGGATCAAGGAGCCCGGCCATCCGGTGGTGCACGTCGCCGCCGAGGAAGGCTCGAACGGGCTGCGCCTCCAACTGCGTCAGGAACGTTTCTTCGCCGACCCGGCGGCTGCTGCGACCTTGGCGCCGCAGACGTGGCCCGTACCGCTCGTGCTCAAGCTCGGTAAAGGCGATGCGGTCGAGCGCCGGCCGGTGTTGCTCGACGGCCCGCGGGCGACGGTCGAGTTGGGCGCTGTCGATTGGGTGTTCCCCAATGCCGAGGCGACCGGCTTCTATCGCTTCACGCTCGACGACGGCTTGCTGGCACGCCTGACGCCGGTGCTGCAGAACGTTCTCGAAGCCCATGAACGGTTGGCCCTGGCCGGCAACCAGTGGGCCTTGCTCAAGGCGGGCAGCGTGTCGCTGGCCCAGCTGTTGAGCCTGTTGCGCGGCTTCCGCGGCGAGCCCGACCGGGCTGCCGTGGCCACCGTGGTCGAGCAGCTCGGCTGGCTCGGGGTCCATGTCGTCGACGCGACGACCCAGGATCGTTTTGGTGCCTTCGTCGCTGGTCTGTTCGCGGAGAGTTGGGAAGGGCTCGGTTGGGACGCCCAGGCTGGGGAAACGGCCGACGAGCGCATGAAGCGCGGCGCCATCTTGGGGGCTCTCGGTCGCATCGCGCGCCAGCCGCGCATCCGCGCAGAGGCGCGCGAGCGTCTGGAGCGGTATCTGCGCGAACCTGCGACGCTCGATCCCAATCTGGCGTCGACGGTCGTGTCGATCGCCGCCATCGACGGTGATGCCGGACTGTACGAGCGTTACTTGGAACGCAAACGCGCTGCCACCAGTGATCCCGAGGAGGAGCAGCGTTTCCTGTTGGCCTTGGCTGCCTTCGAGGCGCCGGAGCTGGTGCAGCGCACGCTCGCTTTGGGACTGTCGGCGGAAGTACGGCCGCAGGATCGGACCTTCCTCTATGCCCACCTGCTCGGCAGCCCGACGGCACGTGCTGCGGCATGGGACTTCGTGCGCGACCGTTGGGAAGAGCTGCAGCGGTCGATGGATCCGATGCTGATGCAGGGCTTGGTGCGTGCGGTGGCGCAACTGACCGCCGAGCCGACGGCGGCAGCCGTTGCGGCATTCCTCGCCGAGCACAAGACGCCGCAGACGCAGGAGACGATCGCCCAGGCGATCGAACAACTGCGCATCGACGCGGCGACGGTGCGCCGCTTGCGGGCGGAGTTGCCGCAGGCGCTGGCTGCCGTCGGCGGGTGACGATGGACGAGTGGTTCCCGGTCCTGTCGGAGGACGAGATCAAGCGCGAGCGCGCCAAGGCGCGCGAACTGCGGCAGTCGCCGTGGTGGAAGCGCAAGCGCGGCAACGGCCTGTGTCACTACTGCGGGGGGAAGTTCCCGCCGCAGGAGTTGACGATGGACCATCTCGTTCCCCTGGCACGCGGGGGCCGCTCGACCAAGGGCAACCTGGTGCCGGCGTGCAAGTCTTGCAACGATCAGAAGAAGCACAAGCTCGCCTTCGAGTTCGAGCCCGCGTCGCGGGAGTGAGACCGTCATGCTGAAGAAGATCCCGTATCCATTGTTGTGCACCGGGATCGGGCTGGTGCTCGGCTGGCTGCCGATGTTCTTCCACGGGCCGATTCCCGAGAAGTTCAACGTGCTCTACATCCGCGGCGACATCGCGGTGATGGCCTGGTACTGGGCTCGTCTGTCGATCGGGTTCTGGATCGGCATCACGCGATGGCCGGAGCCTTGGTGGCTGCGCGGCCCTCTGTGTGGCGTGTTGGCGATGGTGCCGCTGGGTTTCATCTCGGTGGCGACCCCGAGTTGCGGCTATCCGTGCCTCGGCTGGAACTGGTTCACCGGCGCTTGCGTCGGCTTGGCGGTCGCCGCCATCGCCCGCTTGGCGACCGGGCGCAGTCACCTCGACGACGTCAACTGATCGATCTTGCCTGCACGCGTGCCGCGGCAAGGGGCCGGGTGGCCCACCGCCGCGCCGGGCATTCGGGGATGCGACCCGGCGGCCGACTGGCGGCTCGGGTGCCATCGTTCGAGCGAGCCGGCGTCGGGGCTCACGCGAGGCGGTCGTCGAACCAATCGAAGGGCCTGAAGCGCGGGTGCCAACGAGGGGAAATCTCGTCGGCACCCGCTCCTCACGGACGGATGCACCTCATCGGATCTCGACGTGTCCTTGGTTGCCGAAGGCGTCGACCACCTCGATGGCGATGGCGTCGTCGGCGAGGGACTGGGGGTCCAGATCCCACACGGTACGGCGGTCGCTGATGCGCTCGTTGGTCGGGTTCAGCTCGGCGATTCCGTCGGCGAGGATCGCGCGCACGGTGGCTCGGCGTACGGGGTTGCGACCACGCGAGCTGCCTTCGAGGTCGACGAGGCGGTAGCCGCCGCTCGGTGCATCGAGCGAGGCGGACAGAGTGCTTCCGTCCCAACGCACGTCCAGGTCGGCCTCGACCAATTCGAACTCGGGGGAGTCGACGGTGTAGGGCTGCCGCGGCCACGGCCAGGTGGTCGCACCACCGGCATAGTGGTGGCCTTCGACGTGCACGCGGTAGGTGCCGGTCGGCAGGCCGGTGCGGTCGTGGCTATGCGCCACCGGCTGCCAGATCGCCCACCAGTTGTGGCGCTGCGGGTCGATTCCTCGGAGCGGGTTGGGGGTGGTGCTGATGATGATGTCGTACATCGGCGTGGTGACGGCGCGGCCGGCGGCCGTTTCCAGACGCTGCCACGTGCCGTCTTCCTGCTTGCGCTCGATGTAGACGAGTGGCAGGTCGACGCCCGGGTCGCCGCCTTCCCACATGAACTGAACGAGATCCTGGACCCGGCGCACGCGTGCCGGCGGCGCCACCTCGGCGGTGACGTTGGACAGCGGGATGATGAACTTGTTGGGCACGGCGGTAAGCGGCGTGCCGGCGTCGGGGGTGAGATCGGGCGCCGTGGTCGGCAGCGGCGCCTCCGGGTAGACGGGGTCGCCGAGCAGGGTGTTCGGGTCGGGCGTTTCGATCTCGGGCGTCGTCAGCAGCTGCGCCGCATCGAGCAACCCTTCCATGATGTGTTCGCCCTGCAGCGGGCCCCAGATGTTGATCGACGCCTCGTAGCCGCCGAGCAGCCAGTCCTCGGGGATGAGCAGGTAGCCTTGATGGTCCTGGGCGTACCCGACGGGGACGGTGTGCTGCATGCCGAGTTGGGCGGCGGCGCGGCGACGAAATTGTTCGGTGTAGGTGGCGGTGGTTTCGCCGGGGAAGAAGCCGAAAAGCACGTCGTCGACGACGGTGGTGCCGTCGGGTTGCAGCACGGGCAGGGGGCCGAGGCGGGCGGCGCTGGTCTTGGCGCGCAGGCTCTCGGGCAGCGGCTTCTCGATCACCGGGAGAGAGAAGAAGCGGCGGATGAACTCGGAGAGGGTGCCGACCTCGGCGCAGGAGTTGTAGGGGAAAGCCTGGCTGCCGACGATGGTGATCGGCAGGGGTGGGTTCTCCTCGCCGCAGAAGGCGCCGCCGTACTGGGTATTGAATTCGTCGATCGGCGTCAGGATGCGACCCTGCTCGTCGTACACCACGTCGTCGGCGCTGTATTCCGCCGACGGGTCGAACGGTGCGTATTCCAGTACGCCTTGGTCGCGGTGGACCTGCAGGATGTCACGCCGCGTGTCGATCGAGCGGGTGAGCGACTCGATGTCGATGGTCGTGGTGGTGGTCGGGGTATCGGACCAGAGGTCGTAGATCGCGTCGGCGGCGAGTTCGCCGACGGATTCCATGCGGGCGAACTCGTCATCGACACCCGCGGGGGAGGCGTCGCCGCCGCCGTGCTGCATGTAGCCGACGATGACGGGCGCGTCGAAGCGTTCTTCGACGGCGGCTTCGACGTGGCCGCCGGAATCGACGCTCCACAGCTGGTTGTCGTCGCCGGCGATGGTGCCGTGCATGCCGAAGGCGAAGAACATGCCGAGCGGCGCGCCGGCGGCGGTATCGACGCGCAGCACCGTCAGGTAGGGGTCCTTGTAGCGCCCGGCTGGGATGTCGTCGAAGAACTGGCGTGCGTTGTTGTTGTCGCGGCGGTCGCGGTAGACGCGATCCTGCGGGTCCCAATCCTTGCGCTGGCCGATGCCGACGGCGGCCGGCGCGCGCCGGCTCCAGGCTTCGAGGGCGACGTTGGTCAAGCTGGCGACGTAGCGCTCGTAGACCTCGCGGTTGAACCTGTCGCCGCCGAGGTACCAGGTGACGCCCATGTCGAAGTTGGCGGGCGCGCTGTGGGTGTGGTTGGCCGTGATGACGACCTTGCCCCGCATGTCCCGTCCGGTGGCGCGGCTGAGGGAGTCCTCGAGGGCGGTGACGAGGCGCTCGAAGACGTAGATGGCGTCGGTCTTGATCAGGACGAGGGCTTGCGGGCCGTTTTCGAGCCAGAGGGCGACGAGTTTGGGCTGGGTCTGCACGCCGAGGGAGGGGCTGAACTGGTTCTGGTAGGCGGTGCTACGGGTGTCGTAGCGGCCGGCGCCGCCGAAGCAGCGGCAGCGCGAGGTGTAGCCGCCGAGCGGTGCGCCGACCGGGAAGTCGGCGAACGCCTCGGCCATGCCGGCGATCGGCGGTCCGAGGGTAGGGGTGGCCGTCGGGGTCGAGGTGATCGTCGGGGTAGCGGTCACGGTCGGCGTAGCGGATACGGTGGGTGTCGCCGTCGGCAGCGGCGTTTCGGTGTCGGTGGGTGAAGCCGTCGCCGTCGAGGTCGGCAGCGGCGTTGCCGTGTCGGTCGGTGCCGGGGTTGGCGTGAGGCTCGGCGCCGTCGTCTGGGTGGCGGAGGGCGCCAGCGTCGGCGTTTGGCTCGGCGCGGGGGGTTGTGTCGCGGTCGGGGCGAGGGTCTGGGTCGCGGTGGCCGCCGGCCGGGTTGCCGTCGCGGCCAGCGTCGGTGTGGCTGCCGGCGACCCACCGTCGCCGTCGGAGCAGCCGCTTGCGATCATCAGAACCAGAGCTAGCCAGAAGGCGCGTTGCCAGAGGCGCATACCCATCTCCTCACCGTTGTCGAAAGATCTCCGACAATAAGCACACCTCGCCCGGGTTCGCCTAGGGAAACCTGAGTCCGAGTCCAAAGCACGCTCACGAGCAGCCATGGCATGGCTGAATCCATCGACCAAGGTTGGTGCATTTCAACCGATCGAGCCTCGGACGCTGTGCGCTTGGCGGCGCCTCGAACCACGTTACGGCACAGAAAAGCCATGCGGCGCAGGGGTTTTAGAGAAAGCCCCGGAGTCTTCCGTGCGCTTGGCATGTCGGTTGCTTCGACGTCTGGGTGTGAAGGTCGTGAGCTTCCGCGCGCGAGGTCGACGGGTTCGCCGGCTGCGCGGCTGAAGGTACGGCCTGACGCCGACGTTTTCTCCCCCCCTCTTCGTCGCCATCCGTGGGAGTCCCTCTACTCCCGCGGATGGCGGCGGACCGTGGCGCGGTCGAGTCTCACGTTCCGCTTCCCACGAAGTTACGGCAGGCCGGTGATGCTGCGGACGCGTAGCTGTTCCGCCGGGGTAAACTGTTTCTCGAGCAAGGCTTGGACGCGATGCTGGCGATCGGCTTCCGCGAGCCGCGTGTCGGTTTCGATCGTCTGCCGTTCGGCGATGAAGGCGTCGACGCGGGCTTGCCACTCGGCCTGTTCGCGATCGAGTGCCGCGAGCCGGGCGGCGGCTTGTGGGCCGACTTGTTGCACGCGCCAGGCTTCGATCTCCTCCTCCGTACCGCCCGCATCGCGCAGGGCTGCCTCGTCCTCGGCGAGGCGCAGCGGCAGTTCGGCCTCGGCGCGGCCGGCGGTGTCGGCCGCGGGGCGTTGGCTTTCGATTTCCGCCAACCGGCGCATGCGTTCGTCCGGGTCGAGGTCGCGCTGTTGCAGAACCTCGCGGCGCTGCAGATCGAGTTCGATCTGGCGGTCCTCGTCGCCGAAGAGGGCTTCGGCGTCGGCTGCGCCGAGGACGTCGCGCCGCAGGTGCCGCAGGGCATCGAGGCGCTGCCGCAGGTCGGTGGGGACGATGCCGCGCACGGCGAGGGCACGCGCGCGCCGGCGGAAGGTGAGGTAACGATCGAGCAGGGCGACGGCGTCGCGCGCCGCCGCGGGGGGCAAGCGTGCTTCGACGGCCGCGACGATACGAGCGCGCAGCTCCGCCGCCGGCACCTCGCCGGCGGTCGAGAGGAAGTAGTCGAAGAACCGGCGCGTTTCCGGGCCCGGAACGAAGCGCCCGCCAGCGTCGACGGCGAGGAAGCCGTCAGGCTCGGTGCCGTCCAGGGAGGAGGGGAGGAGGGTCGGACTTGTCGGACTCGTCGGACTTGTCGGACTTGTCGGACTTGTCGGACTTGTCGGACTCGTCGGACTCGTCGGACTCGTCGGACTTGTCGGACTTGTCGGACTCGTCTGAGCTAGCAGCGCTGCTAGGGCCAGGGCTCCCGCCCAGCGGCGGGCGTGCATCCTCTACAATCCCAGGTTCTTCAGCCGATTGGCGTGGGCTCGAAACAGCGTCGGCGCACTCGCCTCGAATAGTGAACTCAACCCCAGAATCTGGTTCACCTCGTCGAGGTGGTTCTGGAAGTAGTCGTCGCGGATGACGTCGCCGAGGTGCGAGCTGCAACGGTCGACCAGGCCGTCGTTGGCTTGGTCGTAGAACAGCGACGTCAGCCCGAGCGGCGCGTCCGATACGTCGAGCGCGTTGGTCAACACTCCCGTGCCGGACCACGAATAGTAGCGCACGTTGCCCACCTTGCTGGCGCCTTCGCCGCAGGCCGTCGTCGGCACGCCCTGCGGGTATTTGGCATTGAAGGCGGCCATGCCGCTGCTGCTCAACGAAGCGAGCGCGGCGAGCGAATCCTGCGGATTGGTCTTGCCGGTCAACAGGCCGAGCACGGTGCCGAGGCTGTTGGCGAAAAACGACAGCACACCCTCGGTGAACGATCCCTGCTGTACGTTGGTCCGCAGGTAGTCGGCCAGGTCGGCGCCTTTGTGCGGGCTGCCGACGCTGGTGACCGAGGCGACGAGATCGGGCCGTACGGCGGCGACGTAACGCACGTCCAGCCCGCCGTGGCTATGGCCGATGAGGTGCACCTTGCCCTTGCCGGTGGTGGCGACGATGCGTTGCACCTGGGCCAGCAGCTGTTCGCCGCGCGCCTCGGTCGAGTTGAACTGGCTGACCGAGGTGACGAACACCTGCGCCCCGCCGTCGCGCAAGGCCGCCGGGATGCCGTACCAGTACTCGTACACGCCGAAGAGCGAGTCGAAGCCGGCCATGCCGTGGGCCAGCACGATCGGGTATCTCGTCTTCGTGTACGAACAATTGAAGAAACAGATCGCTTCGGCAGGGCGCGGCAGCACCGCCCCCAGACTCGCCACGAGCGCCACCAAGGACACCCACTTCTTCATGTGCATGGCCCCTACCTCCCCGCGCATTCGCTTCGGCGGCGCGCCGAGCGCCACTCGCGGGTCGGGCCTAGCAAAGCTCGGTCCCGCCGGTCAACGTTTTTCTGCCGCGGTCAGTCTGCGCTTGACCGACCGGGAAGCGTAACGTAGCCGTCATCACGATGGACCCCGGAGATGCTCCTGCGGGCGTGGGCCGAGCGCGTGTTTTCGTCGGCCGCGAGCGCGAGATGAGCGAGCTCGGCGCCGGCCTCGACGATGCCCTGGCCGGCCGCGGCGGCTGCATCCTCATCACCGGCGACCCCGGCATCGGCAAGACCCGCCTGGCCACCGAACTCTGCGACGCGGCCTTGCTGCGCGGCGCTCGCGCCCTGTGGGGGCGCTGTGCCGAGGACGGCAGCACGCCGGCCTATTGGCCTTGGGTGCAGATCCTGCGTGCCCTACTGCGCAACGGCGCCGTGGCGCGCGACAGTCCGTTCCTCGCCGACTTGGCGGTATCCCTGCCGGAGCTGCGTCCGCTCCTGCCGCAGCGCGAGGCGACGCCGCGTCTCGAACCCGAGCAAGCCCGCTTTCGTCTGCTCGACTCGACGGCGATGCTGCTCGACGAGGCGGCGGCGACGGCGCCGATGGTGCTGGTGTTCGACGACATCCACGCCGCCGACGAGAGTTCACTGCGCTTGCTCCACTTCGTCGCCCGCGAGTTGCACCACGCGCGCATCCTGTTGCTCTGCACCTACCGCGAGGCGGCGCTGCGCGTCAGCCCGGTGCAATCGGTCGTCGACGGGGAACTGGCGCGCGAAAGCCGTCGGCTGGTTCTCGGCGGGCTCGCCTTGGGCGATGCGGCGCGCTGCATCGAGCTGCTCGCCGGCGCCAAGCCGCACCCGAACGTGATCGCCGAGATCCATCGCGTCTCCGAGGGCAATCCGTTTTATCTCGACGAATACGTACGGCTGCTGCGCGCCGACGGTCGACTGCTGCGCTCGTCGGCCTCGGACGAGGATCCCCTGCCGATCCCGGACCAGGTACGCGAAGCCATTCGCCGCCGCCTGCGGCCGTTGTCGAGCGAAACGCTGGGGGTGCTCGCCGCCGCCGCGGTGCTCGGCCGATCCTTCGATGTACGCGTCCTCGCCGGCCTGGTGGGCGCCGAGCCGGTCGCTCGGGCCGTCGCCGAGGCGCAGCGTGCATCGGTCGTCGAACCGGCCACCGACGGTGAGGTCGCCTTCGCCCACGCGCTCTTGCGCGAAACCCTCTACGACGATCTGGCGTCGGACGAGAGGGCGCGTCTGCACGGGCAAGCGGGTGAGATTCTCGCCGCCCGCAGCGCCACCGACCCGAGCCTGCTGCACCAGGCGGCGCGCCATTTCGGGCTCGCCGCGGCGCCGCTCGACGCGCCGCTGCCCACCGTGCGCCGCGCAGTCGAGCGCCACCGGGCCGCGGCCACCGCGGCCATGGTGCAGCTCGCCTACCACGAGGCCCGGCGCCACTTGCGCGCGGCACTCGAACTCCTCGAGCGCGACCCGCAGGCGCCGCCCGACCTACGCTGTGATCTGTTGGTCGAACTCGGTGATGCCGCCTGGGGTGCCGGCGATCTGACGGAATGGGCGGCGCAGTACCGCCTCGCCGTCGCGGCGGCGCGCGCCCTCGCTGACGCCGAGGCCGCGGACGGCCCCGAGCGCTTCGCCCGCGCCGCGATCGGTCTCGCCGGCCGGCAACAACGCGCCCACGTCGCCTTCGAGCCCGACGTCGTCGACGTCATCGAGGAAGCGTTACGCCGTCTCGGCGATCGCGCGCCGGAGTTGCGGGCCCGTCTGACGGCACGCCTGGCCTATGCCATCTATTCGATTCCGGATTCGCTCGAGCGACGCCGCCAGTTGGCGGCCGAAGCGGTGGCCGGGGCGCGCGCCAGCGACGACTTGCTGACGCAGGCACAAGTGCTCAACGACGTGCGCTGGGCTCTCTGGGGGCCGGAGACGATCGACGAGCGTCTGCGCACGGCGAGTGAACTCATCACCCTCGCGGAGCGCATGGGCGACCGCGAACGTGCCATTGGCGAACACGCCTGGCGCCTGGTCGATCTATTCGAACTCGGCGACCGCAGCGGCGCGGTGGCGGAGTTGCGCCTGTACAGCGCCGAAGCCGCCGAGCTGCGTCTGCCTTGGTACGATTGGTACGTGGCGCGCTTCCGCGCCATGTTCGCCATCGTCGAGGGTCGCTTCGCCGACGCCGAGGAGCTAGCCAACGAGGGGCTGCGCGCCGCCCAGCGTGTGCAACACGGCGATGCCTTTCTCGTCTTCGGCGTGCTCCTCCTCAACCTGCGCGCCCTGCAAGGCCGCCTCGACGAGGTCGAACCCGCCTTGCAGTCGTTCGCCGCGCAGTACCCCCGCCTCAGTGTCTGGGGCTTCGCCATCGCTTGGGTCCACGCACAGCAGGGCCGGGTCGAGGCGGCCCGTGCCGAACTGGAACGCGTGGCCGCCCAAGATCTCGCCGACCTGCCGCGCGACTACATGCGGCTTGCCGCGATCGTCTTTCTCAGTGAGGTTTGCCATCTCGTTGGCGATACGCGGCGCGCCGGCATCCTGTACGAGCTGCTGTTGCCCTACGCCGATCGCTCCATCGTCGTCGGCTACGGTATCGCCGGCCTCGGTTCGGCACAGCGCTACCTCGGCATGCTCGCCGCCACCCTGGGGCAGCGCGCCGCCGCCCTCCGGCATTTCGAGGCGGCGCTCGAGGCCAACCAGCGCCTGCACGCCGAGCCCTTCCTCGCCCTGACCCGCTTCGACCTGGCACGGGTGCTCGGATCGCCCGAGGCCAACCCCGCCGAGCGTCGCCGCGCCGCCGAGCTGCTCGCCACCGCGCGCCAGCAGGCGGACCGACTCGGGATGCTCGATCTCGTCCGCCGTATCGATGCCGTGCGCGACATCACGCCCGTCACGGCGACCCCGTCTGTCGTTCCCCAGAGCAAAGCCGCGTTGCGGCGCGAGGGGGATTTCTGGACCATCGCCCACGGCGAGCGCACCTTCCGCATCAAGCACCTGCGCGGCTTCCTCTACATCGATTGGTTGTTGCGGCATCCCGGGCGCGCCTTCCATGTCAGTGAACTCAGCGAACTGGCTGATGGCGCAGAGCCCGGCAGCCTGCGCCCCGTCATGGGCGACGCCGGCGAGGTCCTCGATGCGCGAGCCAAGGCGGCCTACCGTCGCCGCCTCGAAGCCCTACGCGAGCGACTGGCGGAGGCCGAAGCGGGCAACGATCTGGCCACGGCCTCGGCGGCGCATGTCGAGATCGATGCCTTGGCCCGGCAGCTGGCGGGCGCCGTCGGTCTGGGCGGGCGCGACCGGCGAGCCGCGGCGACGACGGAGCGGATCCGCATCGCCGTCACCAAGGCCATCGGCGTCGCGCAACGCCGCATCCGCGAACACGACGAAACTTTGGCGCAATACCTCGCGATGACGATCCGGACGGGGGCCTACTGCGAATTCACGCCCGCGCCCCAGGGCATCGCCTTCGAAACGTGAGCCGCTTGACGAACCAACCCACACCCTTGCCGCGCGGCGAACGCCACGTCTACGAGGCGTTGTTCTTCCTCGAGCATCTGCTCGGGCCGGAACGCTTCGCCCGTCACTTCGGCGCCACCCGCGCGCGCCACCGTGCGCGCTTGGCCGAGGCTCTCGCCGACCAGCCGCGGCACGTCCGCCTGCCGGTGCCGGAGGTCGAGTTCACCAACCACGCCGACTTCCTGCGGCGCCATCGCACGGCCTGTCTGCCGGTGGTGCTACGCGGCGTCGCCCGCGATTGGCCGGCGTGCCGCGAGTGGACCATCGAGTACTTCGGCGAGAAGTACGGCGACACCGAAGCGGTCATGGTCGAACAGCCCGGTCTCGCCGGGCCCAATGAGGTCGGCCGCTTCGAACTGACGACCGTCGGTCGCATCGTCGCGGACATCTGCGCCGGACGCACGACGTACTTGCGCTTCTCGCCGCTGCTCGCCGAAAACCCGCATTTGCTCGAGGCGTTCGACATGCCCTGGCTGCGCGCCTTCCGGCCGCGCACCTCGCTGCGCGAAGCGCCGCAGTTCTTCCTCGGTCCGGCCTCGACCTACACGCCGCTCCATTGCGCCCTGACGGTGAACTTCTTCGTCCAACTCCGCGGGCGCAAGCGATGGATTCTCTATCCCGCCAAACATCAGGCCCTGGTCGAGCCCGTCGCCGATCGCCGCCCCTACTTTCACAGCGACTTTCACCCGGAACGGCCTTGCTCGGGATTCGACCTGGCGCCGTTCGCCACGGCCTACGAAGTGACGCTGGAAGAGGGGGACGTGCTCTACAACCCGCCGCTGGTTTGGCACACGGTCGAGAATCTGACGCCGACGATCTCGGTCGGCTATCGCTACTACGATCTGCGCCAGGGCTGGCGCTCGTCCTGGTTGATGACGGTGCTCACCTTTCTCGCCACACGACCGAGCTTGGTGCAAAGCCTCTACTACTCGCTCACCAAGACGAACTTCCTACACAAGCCGCAAACCGATCTCTGAAGCGCGACCGGGCTCATTCCTCGGGCGGGAAGCGGACGACGATTTCGACTTCGCTGCCCGCACGGGAGACGCGCAGCGGTAGCCAAGTGCCCGGTGCCTGCCGCGCCACGATCGCCTGCAACTGCGTCACCGCATGCAGCTCGCGCCCGGCCGCGGCGCGCACGACGTCGCCTTCGGTCAAGCCGGCGGTTGCAGCCAGGCTGCCGGGTGTCACACCGGCGATGCGGATGCCGCGCTCGGCCGGTTCCAAGAGCACGCCCAGGCGCGGCTTCGGCGTTGCCTGCTCCGCGACCGCCTCGGTGCCGAAGACCGCGGTCGCCACGTCGGGGCCGAGTTCGCTGCAGTTGCGGTCGACGTCCCACGGCAACAGCGTCGCGACGCGCTCGACGCCCAGGGCCGCGAGCTGGTGTGGCACGCCGAAGCCGCGCTCGAGATGGCCGCTGCCGATGATGCCGACGACGGTCGCCTCGGGGTGCCGGCGCACGGCGGCGGCGATGGCCTCGGCGAAGGCGCGGTCCCAGACGAGTTGCGCTTCGATGAAGCGCTGCAACGCAGCCTCGGCGTCACCCGCGGCGTCGCCCTTCGGACGGTGGTCGTCCCAGATCTGGCGGAGCCATCGGGTATAGGCTTCCGATGCCGGCGCGGGGTCGCCGACCCCCTCCCGGGCGCTCGGCTCGACGGCCGCCCAGCCGTCGCGTGCTACCTGGGCGACGAGGGATCGATCGACGTTGATCCCGAGCATCGGCAGACGATTGGCGCGAGCGAATCGGAACAACGGCAGATAGAGTTCGGCGGGCATGCTCCAGTTCGTCAGGTAGCCGCTGGCATGGAGGAATTCCCGTTCGCTGCCCTCGCCGCGGGTCCAACGGTCGATTGCCGCTTGGCCGCTGCGCGGCAGCATCTCGAAGGCCAGGATCAACGGCCTGCCTTCGGCGAGGAGTGCCGCGGCCGCTTGTAGCTGCCACAGGTGGTGATCGATGCGGTCGTGCGATTCGCCGAGCAGGATGACGTCGTGTTTTGCCAGCCGCCGCTGAACCTCCGGAGCGGTCACGGGTTGGCGCTGCTGAGGGTCGTACCACTGCCCGACTTCGACACATCCCTCGGCTGCTGCCGGCGCGGCCGGCTGCACGGGACGCGGCGCCAGGGTGGCGCAGCCGGAAGCGACGAATAGGAGTGTGACGCAGATGAGGTAATGGTGGCGCGCGAGCATGCCGCATCATGGCCCGCCGGCGCGCGGGTGCAAGCACGCGACTTCGTCGTTGCCCACGCCTGCGGCTCGGGCTAGGCGATACCCATGCCATGGCTTCCACGAATCCTCTTGGCCGTCCTGCTTTGCCTCGGATCGAGTCCGGCTGCGGCCCAGGAGTATTGTCCGCACGACGAGGACGGCAGCGGCGCCGTCGAGGTCGATGAACTGGTGCGCGCGATCGACGCTGCCTTGCGCGGCTGCGGCCCTGCCGGCGCGACCGGGACCGCCGTCGTGGCGCCGCGTTGGGCCGTCGAGCAGGCCTACTCCAAGGCGCGGGCGGCGGTGCTCGCCTGGCCGGTGATGGATGCCGACGAGGTATGGGTGCTGCAGCAGGTGCTGGCGCTGCGGCCGGACGCCGCCCTCGCGAGCGACGTGGCGCGTCGCAGCGCGGCCCTGGTCGACGATCCGTTGCGCATTCTGCTCGACCCGACGGCGCCGCGGGTCGAACTGCCCGAGGATCCGGGCGTCGGCATCCAGCGCTGGGCACGTTACGTCGTCGCCCCGCTCGGAACACCGATCGAGCGCGCCGTCGACTTCGTTCTCGCCTACTTGGCCGTCGAGGAAACCAGCGGTTATGTGCTGACGCATCAAGTGCTGAGCTATCGTTGGGCCGAGCAATCGGGGCTGGAGTTGCCCGAGGAAGCCGAGCGACGCAAGCCGGCCCTGCTGGCGCGCCTGGCGCGGGAGCAGCAGTCCGACACGACGTTCACCGATTTGTTCAGTGAGCGGTTGGCGTTGGTGTTGGCCGAAGGGGCGGAGCCGCACGACGCCGTGGCGCCGAGCCTGCAGCGGATGCTGGCGGCGCAGCGCGAGGATGGGACGTGGGCGCGGACGACGGGCACGATCGAATTCGATGGCGGCCGCGCCCAAGCCCAGCCCGGGGTCGATCACACGTTGGTGCTGGCGCTGTGGGGGCTGGCGTCCTACCTCGATCGCTGTCCGCACGACAGTAGCGGCGATGGCCTGGTGGACGTGGTCGAGATCGTCGAGACGGTGAGCCTGGCGCTGTCGGGCTGTGGCGCCGTGGTGCGTTGACATAGCTGTTGTACGACTAAATAAGACTCATACGGAGGTGCTTTATGAGTCTACGTACGATGGTGCGCTTCGGCTTGTGCGGCGCGGCGCTGCACGGCTTGGCGATGTCGGCCGCGCATGGTCTCGCGGTCGGCCCCACCCCCCTGCCGACGATGCCGCCGCTCTGCGGCAATGGTCGGCTCGACTGGGATGAGGAATGCGACGACGGCAACCTGCTCGCCGACGACATTTGCCCGGCCGGCCCGGGCGACGAGTGCCGCTACAGCACGTCGGGTAAGTTGGTCCACGGCGACCGGCGCCTGCGTGCCGTGCGCCAGCGCGGCTGTGTCTTCGGCTGGTATGTCGTCAATCCGGCCCAGGCGCCGCTTGCCGACGGCAGCCTCGCCGAACGGCAAGAGTGTCTCGACCAGGATCCGACGTGCGACTTCGACCCGCGCCCGGGACGCTGCCGGTTCCAGGTCGTCGCCTGCCTCAACAACGAGGACGTCGGTCTACCCCAATGTGTGCCACCTGGCGTGAGCGGTACGCGGATCGCCCGGCCGGCGCGGGCCTCGGCGCGCGCCAACTTCGACGCTTTGGCCGAGGCGTTGACGCATCTGCACGACCCCGGACGACCGCAAGACGAGTACTCCCAGCAACCGGCGTTACTGGCGAGGGAGCGCAACTACTGCAGTCGAGCCTTCCCCATCGACGTCGAGCTGGGTCGCCGGCCGCGCCGGAGCGAGGAGCTGATGGTCGACGTCTGGTCGGGCAGCGGCAAGACGAGCCAGAAGCATCGGGCCCGTCTCGAGCTCAGCTGCGCGCGCTGACGGGGAGTGCCGTTGACGTCGCCACGACCGCACCGCGCGGCGAACGGCGCGTCGCAGCCCGTGGCCTTCAGCCGGCGCGGAAGAGGCGGGTCAGTACCCGGATCATCGGTTCCACGTCGGCCGTGGCGGCCATCTCGCGGCACGAGTGCATGGCCAGCATCGGGTTGCCGACGTCGACCGTCGGCAACCCGACGCGGGCCGCGGTGATCGGGCCGATGGTCGAGCCGCAGGCGAGGTCGCTGCGGGTGACGAAGTGTTGCGGCGTGACGCCGACGTCGCGGCAGACGGCGACGAAGCGCGCCGCGGTCGTCGCGTCACTGGCGTAGGACTGGTTGGCGTTGACCTTGACGACGGGGCCGCCACCGAGGCGAGGGCGGTGGCCGGGCTCGTGGCGGTCGGCGTAGTTGGGGTGCACCGCGTGCGCCATGTCGGCCGATACGAAGAAGGAGCGAGCCAAGGCGCGTGGTCGCGTCTGGCCGGCCGCGTCGGGTGCGAGGGCGGCGAGGCGTTCGAAGACGTCGAGGAGGAAGGAGCCGTCGGCGCCGGTGGCGCTGCGGCTGCCGACTTCCTCATGGTCGTGCAGAGTCACCAGTCGGGTGAACGGTGCCGGCCCGGCCGAACCGGCGGCGAGCAAGGCGGACAGCGCCGCGTGGCACGAGGCCAGGTTGTCGAGCCGTGCCGAGCAGAGGAACTCGCCGCGTGCGCCGGCGATGGACGCGCCCTGCACGTCGTAGAGCAGCAGATCCCAGGCGAGGAGGTCGGCAGGGGCGAACGTGCCGCCGACGGTCGTGGCGAGTGCCTCGACGAGCAGCGACCGCAACTCGGGAGCGCCGTCGAAGGCGAAAAGCGGGGCCAAATGGGTTTGTTCGTTGAGACGCAGACCCTCTTGGCGGATCTCGCGGTTGAGGTGGATGGCGAGGTTGGGAATGCGCGCCAACGGCTGGCGTAGGTCGACCAGGTGCGTCTCCGGGCCGGCGGGTCGGGCGACGCTGACGCGTCCGGCGAGTCCCAGCTCGCGATCGAGCCAGGTATGCAGCAGCGCCCCGCCGTAGGGTTCGACGGCGAGTTGGCGCAGGCCGTGGTTGGCCGTGTCGCCCTGCGGCTTGAGGCGCAGGCCGGGCGAATCGGTGTGGGCGCCGATGGCGACCATGCCGGCGTCCGCCAACGGCTGGTGGCCGAGTTCGAAGGCGACGAGGCTGCCGCCGCCGCGGACGACGAAACCGCGTGCGCCGGGATCCCAGCGCCACAGGTCGGCTTCCGACCAAGCACGGAAGCCCGCTTGCGTGAGGCGACGGACGCATTCGGCTACGGCATGGTAGGGCGTCGGTGACGCGTCGAGGAAGGCGATCAGGTCCTGCACCGGGTCGATCATGCGCCCACCATACGCTTTCGGCGGCGCCGGGGTGAAGTGGGACGCGCCGGCGGGGTCGACATTGTGCCGCCGATTGGCGACATTCGCGCGGTCCGTATGAACGCATCCGAGACGGCGCGCGACGCCCGGCGCATCTGGTGGAACCCGCTGACGTGGCCGTTCGTCGCGCGTGTCGCCGCCGGAGTCGCCGTCGGCGCGCTGTTGGGCCTCGGACTGGGGTCCGAAGAGTGGTGGGCGGGCCTGTCGACGGTGACGCTCGGTGCGGTCGCGACGCTCTACATTCAATTTCTCACGGCGATGGCGACGCCGCTCATCTTCTTCGCCATCGCCGACGCCTTCGTACGGACGCAGATCGCCTGGCGCGACGGGCTGCGGATGTTCGCCATCTGCGCGGCCAACGTCGCCGTCGCCTTCGTCATCGGCCTGACCCTGTTGAACGTGTGGCAGCCGGGGCGAGCGTGGCAGGACGGGCAAGCGGTCGATGCCGGCTTGGCCCAGCCGGCGCCGAGGGCGAGCGGCGTGGTGCCGGCGAAGCCGGCCGACGTGTCGCTGTCGCCGTTGGCGATGCTCAAGGGGTACGTGCCGAAGAGTCTGTTGCAGCCTTTCGTCGAGAACACCGTGCTGTCGGTGGCGGTGCTGGCGATTCTGTTCGGCGCGGCCTTGCGTGCCGTCCGCCGCGGCGGCGAGCCCGAGTTGGCTCCGGCGCTGGCGACCCTCGAGCATCTGGTGGCGGCGGGCTACCGCGTCGTGTTGCAGATCTTGTCGTGGCTGATCGAGTTGGCGCCGCTGATGATCGGCTGCGCCGTTGCCGGAGTCGTCGGCACGAACGGACCGGGCGTGTTCGCGATGGCCGGCGGGTTCTTCGTGTTGGTGGTGAGCGCGCTCGTGCTGCACGCCTTCGTCTACTACCCGTTGTCGGCCTGGCTGATTGGAGGAGTCGCGCCGCGGCGGTTCTTCGGCGAAGGCGGCGACGCGATTCTCACGGGCTTCTCGATCAACAGCAGTTTGGCCACCGCGCCCTTGACCTTGGCGGCGCTCGGGCGGATGGGCGTCAGCGATGCATCCGCGCGCCTTTCGGCCTGCGTCGGCACCAACTTCAACAACGACGGCATCACGCTCTACGAAGCGATCACCGCCCTGTTCATCGCCCAGGCGGCCGGCCTCGACATGTCGGTGCAGACGCAGGTGACGGTGCTGCTGGCGGCGCTGACGGGCAGCATGGGCATCGCGGGCATCCCCAACTCCGGTCTGATCATTCTGACGTTGGTGCTCGAAGCGGCGCGGCTCCCGGCCGACGTCGTGCAGTGGGCCCTGCCGATCGTCTACAGCGTCGACTTCATCAACGCCCGGCTGCGCTCGGCCGTCAACGTCATGGGCGACTTGCAGGTGGCGATTCTCCTCGACGCGGGCAAGCCTCGCCCCGCTTGACCTCCGCGCGGCGACTCGGCGTCGCCGCTTGCCTTCCGCCGCGGGTCGGTGCACACCGCACGGAACTCGTCGCCAGCCTGGAGAGCCCATGAATTCGAGCCAACGTTCCAACGCCTTCGCAGCCCTGATGTTCCTCACGCTAGGCCTCGTCTGTACGCCCGCGTGGGCTCAGGACGACGGACCTGCTCAGAAGGGACGCCGGCCCCCGAACTGGATGAACTGGGAGGAAAAGCTCGGCGTCAAGCTGGATCCGTGGGCTTTCGTCCGCGTCGGCTACGAGAGCGTCCAGAACGACGATCGCTACGACTTCATCGGTCGCAACGACGGCTTCATCCTCGACAGCGCCCGCATCGGCGTGCGCGGATCGGTCGGCGAACACCTGTCGGTCGCCGTCACCGTCGAGGGCGCCAGCGCCGACGACATCGACACCAACTCGCCCATGAGCGACATCGACGTGCGGGTGCGCGACGCCTACATGCGTTGGGATCCGCTGCGTTACTTCGGTGTGCAGGTCGGTCAGTTCCGCGGCCCGCTGGCGGCGGAGGAATTGCGCAGTGTCGTCGACCTGACCTTCATCTCGCGCGCCGTCGGCCAGGAAGGCGTACTCCCCGGTCGCGGCTTCCAGGAGGAGGGCGTCGCCATCGGCCGTCAGCTCGGAGCGATGATGTCGTCGGGCACGAGCCTGCCGGTCTGGGACGAAATCTCCGCCGACTACTACCTGATGGTGGCCAACGGCAACGGCCAAAACGAGTACCTCAACGACAACGACGACCTCGCCGTCATCGGTCGCGTCGAAGCCCATTACGCCCAACTCGTCACCGTCGGCGCGGCCGGCCTCTGGAACAAGCGCACGGCCGGCGATCCGCCGAACCAGACCGACGACGAAGACACCGGCGTGGCGGCGGACCTGCTGTTGACGGCGTACGGCGCCGAACTCTTCTCCCAGTACGTCGAGCTGGAAACCGACTACAAGACGGTCGGCGACAACCTCGACCAAACCCAGCGCGCCTATCACGTGCAACTCAGCTACCTGTTCGAGACGCCGTGGCTCACCGCGACGCCCGGCTATCGATACGCCGTCCTCGATCCGTATGCCGACTCCGACGGGGATACCGATGGACTCGATCTCGATTCGTTCGAAGTCCGCTACCACACGATCGGGGTGCGCTTCGGTCATCTCGAGCTGCCCCTGTCGCTGTTCGTGAACTACACGTTCACCGACGAGGAGGAGCCGCGCGAGCTGCACAACGACCGGCTGCAGATCCTCACCCAGGTCGTATTCTGATGCAGCGGCCGGTTCGCAGGTGGGTGCTGCCGGCGGCCCTGTGGGCACTCGCGGCAGCGGGCTTGGGCTCGTGCGGCGACTCGACGTCGCTCGAGAAGGATGGCCAGGCGTCGGCCCGTTTCATCGGGCATCGTTCCGAACTCGTCGGCGGCGACCGCGCCCTCGGCGATCTCGGCGACGTGCTCATGGAGAACGAGAAGATCCGCGTCGTCATCCAGCGCGAGGGCTTCTCGCGTGGCTTCGGCGTCTACGGCGGCAGCCTGATCGACGCCGACCTGCGGCGGCCGCGCGAGCAGGGCAACAGTCTGAGCGGCGTCGGTAACGACCAGTTCGCCGAGCTGTTTCCCGCCTTCTTCGTCCAGGCCGTCGCCGTCGACGAGGTCAAGGTCCTCAACGACGGCTCCGACGGCGGCCCGGCGCAAGTCGAGGCCTCGGGGGTCGCCGGCGACTTCCTCGAACTCGTCGGCGTGCTCAATCGCGCCGTCACCGGCTCGAACGCGCAGTTCGACCGACCCAACAGCGATCCGCGCATCCGCTACTCGACGATCTACGAACTACATCCGAAGGCGCAGCACGTCGTCACGCGTTTCCGCGTGCAGAACATCTCCGACCGTCCGCTGGCGTTTCCGGGGCGCGACGCGGTCTTCTTGTTGAATCTGCTCGGACTGCCGCTGCAGGGCTTCACCGTTCCCGTCGGCGACATCGCCTTGTTCGGCGCCACCAGCAAGGTCTTCATCCCCGGCGTCGGCTTCGACCTGCGCTTCGGGCTGGAGCGGGCTTACGACCGCGGCATCGACTTCCCGGCCTTCCCCGGGTTCGCGGCCGAGTACATCGCCGCCAAGGCCGACAACGTCAGCTACGGCGTCGTCGTCGATCCGACGCCACTGAACTACGCGTACAGCAAACGCGACGTCTACGGCGACGGCCGCACACCGATCACCGACTCGTCGATCCTGGTGCCCTTCGTCGCCAGTTCCTTCGTCGGGCTGTTCTACTCCAATGCCCCGGCTCAGATCACCCCAGGCGAGTCCTTCGAGGTGGTCAAGCGCTTCGTCCTCGGCGGCGGCGACGTCGGTTCGGTGCTCGACGAGATTCACGAGCTGCGCGGTGTCACGACCGGCAAACTGGGCGGGCGCGTGCTCGATGCCGTCACCGGCGCCGCGGGCGAGGGGCTCAGTGCCATCGTCTACCAACTGCACGAGGACGGGTATCGCCGCCCGTTCACCCAGTACGACGTGCGCCAGGATGGCTTGTTCGGCGGCACGCTCGAGCCGGGCATGTACAGCGTCAAGATCGTCGGTCCGGGACGCGACAACGAGTCGTACGACGACTTCGAGATTCGCGCCGGCGAGACCACGGACGTGCTCATCGCCGCGCCGTCGCCGGGCAAGATCTTCGTTCGCATCGTCGACGACCGCGGCGTACCGCTGCCGGCCAAGGCCACGGCGATCGGGCGCTACGGGCGTGAGGACGCCGGTAAGCTGACGCCCGAGTTCCTCTTCGACTTGGAGGCTGGTGAGGAGTTTCGCAGCAGCGACATGGTGCCCGACGATCCGGACGATCCGTCGACCCTCGAGTTCATCGAGGCGGTGGCGTTCACCGCCGATGGCACGGCCGAACTGACGGTGCGCCCGGGTGAGTACGAGGTCGTCAGCAGCCGCGGTCCGGAGTACGACGTGCAGCGCAGCCGGGTGCGGGTGCGTCCGTCGCAGACGGCCACCGTCAAACACAGCCTGCGCCGCGTCGTCGATACGCGTGGCTGGTTGGCTCTCGATTCGCACATCCATAGCCGCAACAGCATCGACTCGGGCATGAGCCTCGACGAGCGCGTGGTGGCCATCGCCGCCGAAGGCGTCGAGATTCCCGTGTCGACCGACCACAACTTCATCACCGACTATGCACCGTACGTCGCTCGCAACGACCTGACGCCCTGGCTCAAGCCCATCGTCGGCATCGAGATGACGACGCTCGAGTCGGGACACTTCAACGGCTTCCCGATGCGTTACGACGTCGGTGCCGTCACCAAGGGCGCCTTCGAGTGGGCCCGCCGTCCGCCGGATGCGATCTTCGACGACTTGCGCGAACTCGGCAGTCTGAGCCCCGAGGACACCGTGGTTCAGGTGAATCACCCGCGCGACGACTTGCTCGGCTACTTCGGACAGTACAATCGCGATCCGTTGACCGCGGTACAGCAGCCCCCCGGCTTCATCGACCGCTTCATCTCGCCGTCCGGTCCGGCCTTCATCGATGCCCAAGGCAATACGACGTTCTCCTTCGATTTCGAGGCGCTCGAGATCCTCAACGGCAAGCTCTACTGGGAGGTGCACCACTACCGCGTGCCGGAAGAGCTGCCTCCCGGCGAAATGCCGGCGGAGATTCCGCCTACTGGTAGCATCCTCGTCGATGCCGATGGCGACGTCGCTTACCCCGGCGTGGTCGACGACTGGTTCAACCTGCTCAACCTCGGCTACCGCTACGTCGCCGTCGGCACCGGTGATTCGCATACCGGCTTCGACGAAGCCGGCCAGTTCCGTACCATGGTCTACCTCGGCGTCGACCAGCCCGACGCCGTCAGCGATGGTATGCTGGTCGAGGGGCTGCGCAGCCGCCGCGCCGTCGCCACCAACGGCCCGCTCGTGGACTTCTTCGTCAACGATCCCGACTTCGGCGCCATGGGCCAAACCATCACCGACAGCGACGGCAGCGTCTCGCTCACCTACCGCGTCACCTCGGCGCCGTGGATCTCGGTCGGCCGGATCAACGTCTACCGCAACGGCGTCATCGTCCATAGCCGCGAACTCGACGAAAACCGCGACTTGGCGGCGGACCCGTTCGAGGAAACGATCGACGTCGATCTCGCCGGCGCCGATGCCGCCGGGCCGATCGATAGCTGGTTCGTCGTCGAAGCCATCGGCTACCGCAGCATGTACCCGGTGATCCGCCCGGCTGAGTTGCCGCCGCTGCTGCTCACCGACGCCTTGGCGAGTCTCGCCGGGCCGCTCGGCTTGGCCAACGACGAGTTCGGCGACTTGCGCCCGCCGGAGGTCTTTCCGGTGACGGCCTATGCCATCACCAATCCGGTGTGGGTAACGACGGACGACGGCGCGTTCACGCCGCCGGGCGTCGTGCCGCTCGCCGTGCAAAACGCACCGGAGAACGATCCCAAGTTCCAAGAGGGCATCTACGCCGAGAGCACCGTCTCCCGCCGCGCGCGGCAAGCGATCCAGCAGAGCCGCCTCGGCCGCGTCGACGTCGCCGGCCGCCGCAACGTGCCGTTGTTCTACCCCCTGTCGGACAACCCGGCCGACGTGCGCAAGGTGATGGCCCGCCTCGGCGCCCTCGGGAAGCACGGGCCGCATTAGCAAGGGCCAAGGGCCAAGGGCCAAGGGCCAAGGGCCAAGGGCCAAGGGCCAAGG
>CAZGEJ010000058.1:0-32037 GCA_964524885.1 uncultured Binatia bacterium (SeqCode) | reverse complement strand
CCCCCGTGTCAGCACTCACGAGCGAGCGCGGTGGTCGCCGGGCCGATGAGAGGGGGAGGGAACGCTACGAGACGGTGGCGCTTTGCGACGCCCGGAGGCGTCGTACCCTCATCCCCGCACCCCGGGGGACTACGAGTCCCGTGCAACGCGCCCGGTCTCCTGACTTCCGGCGACCTACTCGCGGCGTCTTCCCATCCCGCAGGACAGTGACGAGGGTACCGCTTTCGTTCCGGTTACAGTGGCGGGGGCCGTGCCGGATTCACACCGGCTTCCCTACGACACGTTACGGCGCTGCATGTAGCCCATCGGCGTGGGCCGGGTCAACCACGTGAGTTCGGGTACGGCGCGGGCTGAATACCCCGGCGCCGAGGTTCTGCGTGCTCGGTCGCTTGGCCGAGCGGAATGAAGCGCCATCGAGCGGCGGCCTTGCTGGGTTCGCTGCCTTCGAAGGGTCGCGATTCCCCTCGTGCTCGACGGGCGCGGGATTCGGTCGGGTGGATCGCCACCTGCGTGGTGCTTCAATCGACGGTGATGCCGAACTTCTCGATACGGTAACGCAAGGTGTCGCGGCTCATACCCAACAGCCGCGCCGCTTCGGTTTGGTTGCCCTTGGCTTTGCGCAGCGCGCTTTGCAGCAAGCCCTTCTCCACGTCTTCCAGGCGGATGCCGGTGTCGGGAATCTCGAATTGGCTGGCATCGAACGCCGCCGCCGGGATCGTCGGAACCGCCGCGGTGGCCGGCCGCGGCAGACCCAAGGCAGCCGCGTCGATGACGTTGCCGTCGCAGAACAACACCGCTCGGTCGAGCACGTTACGCAGTTCGCGCACGTTGCCGGGCCAACGATAGGTTTCGATCGCTTGGCGCGCGTCACTCGCCAGGGTCATGGGTCCGGTGCGGTAACGGTGAGTGATCTCGGCGAGGAAGGTGTCGGCCAGCAGAAGGATGTCGGCGCCGCGTTCGCGCAGCGGCGGGACCGCCAGAGGTGCCACCTGCAGGCGGTAATAGAGGTCCTCGCGGAAGGTGCCGTCGGCCGCCATCTTTTCCAGCGGGCTGTTGGTGGCGGCGATGATCTGGATGTCGACTTGGCTTTCGGCGCGGCCGCCGACGGGGCGCACGCGCTTGTCTTCGATCGCCTTGAGGATCTTGCCCTGGATGGCGAGCGACAGGCAGCCGATCTCGTCGAGAAACAGCGTCCCCTTGTCGGCCGCCTGGAACAAACCGGGCTTGGCCGCCTTGGCGTCGGTGAAAGCGCCCTTTTCGTAACCGAAGAGTTCGGCCTCGACGAGGTTCTCGGGGATGGCGGCGCAGTTCACGTCGATGAACGGCTGCGACGCGCGCGGCCCGTTGTAGTGCAGCACACGCGCCACCAGACCCTTGCCGGTACCGGTCTCGCCGCCGACGAAGACGGTGGGCGGCGCCGCGTCGGGCGGCAGGGAGCATAGGCGCTGGATGCGGCTGCGCAGTTTCTGCATCGCCTCACAGCTGCCGACCAGAGTCTCGAGCGCCGCGCCGTGCGCCTCGCGGTCGCGGTAATAGCTGACCTCCGTCTGCAAGCGGGCTTCGCGCAAGGCGCGTTCGACGGCGTGGCGCAGATCCTCCAGGTGCAACGGCTTCGGGAGGTAGTCGCGCGCCCCGAGCCGGATCGCCTGCACGGCGTCCTCGACGCTGGCGTAGGCGGTCATCATCAAGACGTTGGCGGCGGCGTCCTGCTCGCGCAGCCGTTGCAGGATGTCGAGGCCGCCGGCGTCGGGCAGGCGCAGGTCGAGCAGCACCAGGTCGGGGCGTTCGCGCGCCGTTTCCTCGAAGGCGGCGGCGGCCGTGCCGGCGAGGCGGACGGCGTGACCGATCTTCTCGAGGGTGCGTTTGATGTTTTTGGCGAGGACCTCTTCGTCCTCGATCACCAGGATCGACGCCATCGCGGCGAGTAAAGCCTAGTGGCGCGCCTCAATTCAACGTGCCGCGGCAAAGTGGGCGGCGGACTGGGCCCAGGGCTGGGGCAGCTGACCCAGGGACATGGCATCTGCCCCACTTGGGTGTGGGGCATACCCAGGGCGCTCGCCGTCTCGGGGCATGCTTTGGGTTGGCATGGGCCGTGCAGTGGTGCGGCAGGTAGAGTTGGACGGACCCAGGCGATGAAACGGACCTTGTTGCTCCTCGAGGATGACGCAGTGCTGCATCGGCAGCTGTCGCGTTTCCTTGCGCGCCGCGGCTTCGACGTCAGCTCGGCGGCGACGGTGGCCGAGTTCGAGGCGGCCCTGCGACGGGCGCGTTTCGACGCGGTGTTGTTCGACCGAACTCTGCCCGACGGCGACGGTGTCGACGCCTGGGCGACCTTGCACCACCTGCAGCCGGCGGCGATCGCCGTGCTGATGAGCGCCTATGCCGGCCCGGCGGTCACCGAACGCGCCCTCGCCACGGGGGTGCGGGCGGTACTGCCCAAGCCGCTCCATCTCAACGAACTGCTGCACCTCTTTGGCGCCACCGCCACCGAGCCCACCGCTGCCGCCGCCTGACTTCGGGTGCACCTGGGGGCACCACGGCGCACGAGCTCGTCGATCGAGTGCTGGCGTCTCGGTGTCTGTCCTGGCGTCGACGTCGCGCATCAGGCTCCGACGAAAGCCCGCTCGATGACGTACTGCCCCGCCGTGTGGCTGCTGCCCTCGGCGAAACCGCGGGCTTCGAGGAGGTGGACGACATCGCGCAGGACGTCGACGCTGCCGCAGATCATGGCACGGTCGCGCGCCGGATCGAGATCGGGCAAGCCGAGATCGCGCTGCAACTGGCCGCTCTCGAGGAGATGGGTGATGCGACCTTGGTGGACGAAAGGCTCGCGCGTCACCGTCGGGTAGTAGAGCAGCTTGGCGCGGACTTCGTCGCCGATGAGTTCGTGGCGCGGCAGTTCGTCGCTGAGATAGTCGCGGTAGCCGAGTTCGGCGACGGTGCGGACGCCGTGCACCAGGACGATCCTTTCGTAGCGCTCGTAGACCTCGGGGTCGCGGATGATGCTGAGGAACGGCGCCAAGCCGG
Organism: uncultured Binatia bacterium (SeqCode); assembly: GCA_964524885.1. Lineage (GTDB taxonomy): Bacteria > Desulfobacterota > Binatia > HRBIN30 > HRBIN30 > CALJUJ01. Next base: position 29,010 of record CAZGEJ010000058.1, on the reverse strand, counting down.
TGCCGGTGCCGAGCAGGTAGAGGGTGCGGCCGGGGAGCAGGTGGTCGAGCACGAGGGTGCCGGTGGGCTTGCGGCCGATGAGGATGGAGTCGCCCGGCTGGATGTGGGCGAGGCGCGAGGTGAGCGGGCCGTCGGCGACCTTGATGCTGTAGAACTCGAGATGGTCGTCGTAGGGGGCGCTGGCGAGGGAGTAGGCGCGCAGGAGCGGGCGGCCGTCGACTTCGAGTCCGAGCATGAGGAAGTGGCCGGCGCGGAAGCGCAGGCCGGGGTCGCGGCTGGTGGTGAAGCTGAAGAGGTTGTCGTTCCAGTGGCGGACCGAGAGGACTTGCTCGTGCGAAAGGGTGCTCATGGCGTGCTCCGTGACGTTGCGTTGGGAACACCCTAGCGGCGGTTGCTTTATCGGCAAAACGGGATATTTCGATGAAGCTATCCGGTTGAATCGATATGCGCTACACGCTCAGGCAGCTCGAGGTCTTTCTCGCCGTCGCTCGCACCGGCAGCGTCAGCCACGCCGGCGACGAACTCCACATGTCGCAATCCGCCGTCAGCGGCTCCCTGGCCGAACTGGAGAAGCAATTCGACGTCTTGCTCTTCGACCGTCTCGGCAAGCGGCTGCGCCTGAGCCAGCTCGGCGCTGCCTTGCGCCCGCAGGCCCAAGCCGTGCTCGATGCGGCCACCGAATGGGAAGCCCAGCTCGCGGGTGAGCCGGGCGCCGGGCGGTTGCGGGTCGGCGCCACCCTGACCATCGGCAACTTCGTCGCCGTGCCCCTGATGGCCCGCTACATGGCGGACGTACCGGGCTCGGAGATCGAACTCGAAATCGCCAACACCGAAGCGATCGCGCGCCGCGTGGTGAACTTCGAGATCGACGTCGGACTCATCGAAGGGGAGCTGTCGCACGCCGACCTGGAGGTGACCCCGTTCCGCGACGACGAACTGGTGGTGTTCGCCGCGCCGACACATCCCTTGGCGAAGAAGCACGCCCTGACGGACAACGACCTCGTGAGCGTGCCGTGGATCGTGCGCGAAAAGGGCTCCGGGACGCGGCAGGCCTTCGACCGTGCCATGAGCGGCCTCCTGTCGCAGTTGCGCATTGCGCTCGAGCTGCAGCAGACGGAAGTCATCCAGCGCGCCGTCGAGTCGGGGCTGGGCCTGGGGTGTCTATCGCGTCTGGCACTGGCCGACGCCTTCGCCCAAGGCCGCTTGGTTCCGTGCAAAGTGCCGCGCCGCGACTTCCGTCGCCGCTTCTACTTCGTGTTGCATCGTCGCAAGCACCGCGGCCAGGCGCTCGAGCGTTGGCTGCAACTCTGCCGCGCCGGCATCGACTGAAGCGGCGGCGGCGATTGCGCCGGCAGTGGCGTTGGTATTCGCTAAGTCTGGACCATGACCCACGACGAATTCGAAGCTGCCCTCGCCGGGATGTCCGCCGCCAAGCAAGATGTCCTGCGCCGCACCCGCGACTATCTCGCCCCCGCTCGCGTCGACGCCTTCCTCGGCCTCGGCGTGCCTCTCGTCATCGGACGCCGCGAGGGCTACCGGATCTGGGATATCGACGGCCACGAACTGCTCGATCTGCACCTCAACGGCGGCACCTACAACCTCGGCCACCGCCACCCGGAAGTCGTCGCCGAGTTGCATCGCCTGCTCGAAACCCTCGACGTCGGCAACCACCACTTCCCCTCGCGCGCGCGGGCCGACCTCGCCGAGGCGTTGGCGCGATCGACTCCCGGTGATCTGCATCACTCGGTTTTCGTACCGTCCGGCAGCGAGGCCAACGACCTCGCCATCCGCATCGCCCGCCACGCTACCGGCCGCCGCAAGATCGTCGCCCTCGCCGCCGCCTACCATGGCCGCACCGGACTCTCCGCCGCCGCCGGCCAAGACGACAACGCCCGCTACTTCGGCAGCGCCTACCCCGACGAGTTCGTCACGGTTCCGTTCGACGACCTCGGCGCTATGGAACAGGCCCTCGCCGGACGCGACGTCGCCGCGGTTCTCATGGAAACGATTCCTGCGACCTACGGCTTCCCCGTGCCTGCCGACGGCTATCTCCCCGGCGTCGCCCGGTTGTGCCGCGACGCGGGAACCCTCTACGTCGCCGATGAAGTGCAGACCGGACTCGGCCGCACCGGTCACCTCTGGGCGATCGAAGCGTGGGGCGTCGAACCGGACATGCTGGTGACGGGCAAGGGACTCTCCGGCGGCCTCTATCCCGTCTCGGCCGTGGTGATGACCAAACGCGTCGGCGCCTGGCTGGCGGAACAGGGATGGGGTTACGTGTCGACCTTCGGCGGCGCCGAGATCGGCTGTGGCCTCGGCCGCTTCGTGCTCGAGATGTGCCGGCGCCCGGAATCGCTCGCCAACGCCCGCCACATCGCCGGCTACTTACGGCGCGGTCTCGACGACATTCGCTCCCGCCGCCGCCGGTTGCGCGGCATCCGTCAGAAGGGCTTGGTCATGGGCCTGGAGATCGAGGGCAAGGTCGGGGCGCTCGAACTGTCGCGGGCTCTCTATGCTCGCGGCGTCTGGGCCATGTTCTCGGGCTTCGACCTCTCGGTGCTGCAATTCAAACCCGGTCTGCTCATCGATGAGCCTTATTGTGACTTGCTGCTCGAGCGGCTCGACGCGGCATTGGCGGACATCGAAGCATGACGGTCTTCGCGCAGCGCAGCGAAGCCGAGCAGGTCGCGGCCCTGCGCGGCCTGGGTCGCGCCGCCCTCGGCGCGTGGGGACTCGATGCGGAGCCGGTCGAGCTGATCAAGTACCGCGAAAACGCGGTCTTCCGTGTCGGCACGGCGGATCGGCCGCAAGCGGTGCTCCGCATCCACCGCCCCGGCTACCGTAGCGATGCGATGATCCGCTCCGAGGCCGCGTGGATGCAGGCGCTGGCAGCGGACGGGTTCGCCACGCCCGCCGTGCTGCCCACCCGCACCGGCGACGTGCTCACGGTCACGGCGGCAGACGATGTGCCCGAGCCGCGTCAGTGCGACGTCATCGCTTGGATCGCGGGACGGCCGCTCGGCAGCCTCGAGCGCGGTGTCGATCTCGACGCCGCCGGCGTGCGCGCGGCCTACGTGACGATCGGCCGACTCGCCGCACGCTTGCACGAGCACGCGGCGGGCTGGCGTCGGCCCGACGGGTTCGAACGGCCGGTGTGGGACGTCGACTCCCTCGTCGGCGACGATCCGGCGTTCGGACGCTTCTGGGAACTGGACGTGCTCGACGAACACCAGCGGACGATCTTGCTGAACGCCCGCGACCGCGTACGAGCACGGCTACAGTCGCTCGGGCCGGTGCGACAGCTGGTGCACGGCGACTTGATCCCCGACAACGTCTTGGTCGACGGCGAGCGTCTGAACGTCATCGACTTCGACGACTGCGGCTGGAGTTGGCCGGTGTTCGAGTTGGCGACCTCGCTGTTTCCACTTCTGGTGAGCGGCGGCTTCGACGCCGGGCTGGAAGGCTTTCTCGCGGGCTACATCGAGGTGCGGGAATTTCCGCAAGAGGAACTGACGCTGCTGCCGGACATGCTCGTGGCGCGCGGCCTGAGTTACCTCGGCTGGCCGGTGGGACGTCCCGAGATCCACTCCCAGCGGCACGGGATTCGCGCTTTCGCGGCCGCGGCGGTGGAGCTGGTGCAACTGGCGGGCGCCTGAGGTTGGAGAGGACGCGTCACTGATTCCGTGCGGACGCCGCTGCGAGAACGGGTCGGCGCGACTCAGAAGATCCCGTAGGCCAAGCCGGCGGCGAGTCCTTGGGCGAGTTCCTCGACGCGAGCGACGTCCGCGTCGGTGGTGTCGCCGCGCACGATGACGGCCTCGGCCACCTTACGGAAAGGGTAGCCTCGAGCGATGCGTTCGATTTGCGTGACGGTATTGGTGCCGTCGTTGCCGGCCTTGACGAAGACGGCGTAGGGCAGCTGATCGACCTTGCCTTGGGCCGGGTAGAAGGTGCGATCGAAGAAGTCCTTGATGGCGCCGGCCATGTAGCCGAGATTCTCGGGCGAGCCGATCAGCAGCGCGTCGCACCCGAGCAGGTCGTCGAGGGTGGCATCAAACGCGCGCCGCAGCACGACGTCGACGTCCGCTTCACGCCGAGCACCGCGCAACGCCGCCTGCGCCAACGCCTCGGTGCTCCCCCCTTGCGAGTGGTAAACGATCAACAACCTCTTCATCGCTGCGCCGAACTGTAGCAGGTCGCCGTGGCGTCAGAAGAAGGGCTGCAACTAGCGCCACCAGCTGTCCGCCGGTGGGCGGGTGGCTTGGCCTCGCAGCGGGAGGGCGGTGAAGAGGTCGGCGACTGGAACGGCCAAAGGCTGTTGCAGCACTTGCGCGCCGGCGCCTAGTCGATCGTCGATGACGGCGCGATCTTCCTCGCCGAGTTGCGCGTAGCGGCGCTGCAGCTCCCCTAGACACCAGACCCGATACGGCTTCACCGGCTCGCGCCAGTCGACTCCCTGCACGTGGTAGGTTGCGTGCTTCTTGCCCGCCGCATGGGCCACGGCGTTGGCCGCTAGATACGGCAGGTAGATGTGCGTCACATCATGCAAGAGCGGCGCGACGTCGTCGGGGATCCGCGTCAGGGGCGGTGCGTCGGCAAAAGACTCCGGACGCAAGTTCCACAACCGCGCCACCCATGCGTGCACCCCGGGAGCCCTCTCGCGCATGATGCGTCCGGGCGTCGGGTCGCAGAAGAAATGCCGGAACATCGAAGCGAAGAAGCCGAAGTCGGCTTCGCTCGGACGCGCGCCGAGGACGAAGTCGCGCGAGCGGAAGATGTTGTCGAGCGACGCCAAGGTGCCCAGGTAACTCGCTTCGACGGCGGCGCGCGTGCGAGCGGTGACCCCGTCGGCCCGCACGTAGTACCAACGCTGACGCGTGTACCAATACAGTCGCTTGAGAAAGAACGGCCCAGGCACCTCGCGCGCATGCTCGGCCAGCCAGCGGCTCACCAACAGAGCACTCTCGCCGTACGACCAGCGGTAGTGCATGGCGGGCCGCCAAAGCCATTCATCGGCATAATCCTCGAGCAGCAGACTGACGAACCGCAACGCCGGCGACGCCGGGCGCATCGACGGCTGCGGGCGAAGCTCCTCCACGTAGTCGATGATGCGCGAGGTATCGACCAACCACCCGCCGTCGGGCAGCTCGATCTGCGGAATCTGCATGACGCCGGTGGAGCGAGCGGCGCGCTTCATGCTGCTCGGGCTGAAGGGCGCCAACCGATATGCGATCCCCTTGGCGCGCAGGTACGCCTCCAGCTTGCCGGTGTAATACGAGCAGTCGCAGCCGTGCACCACCCATTCGTCGGTTGCCATCGGGCCTAGCCTTGGCCCGCCATCACCGGACGGTCAAGCTCGATCCGGGAGTTCGCGATTGACTCGAACCCTGAAGCGCGAAATGAGTGTATCATTCAATTCGAAAGGTCGCCCCTGTGTCGCATCCCTCCCGACTGCTCCTCCTGCTCCTCGCCGCCACTCTCTCCGCCTGCTCCGATGACGATGGTGGCGGCACCGCCGACGTATACGCTCAGGCCAACCAATGCCGCGCCGTCGTCGACCTCGACACCGGCGACGCTCTGCAACGCCTCGCCGCGGACGACCGCTACGCCTTCGTCTCCGCAGGCGCCGCTCCGACCCCCTTCTTCCTCAAGCCCTCGGGTCTCGGTTCCTACCTCCTCTACGACGCGGGACGCGGTTACCTCGTCTCCGACGGCACGTCCCTGCTTCGCACGACGCGCCTCGAATCCGACATCACGCGCATCGACGACACCTACGAATCCGAAGCCGAGTGGGTCCTGCAGGCGGCGGCGCAAGATCCCGCCCACTTCCGACTGCAACACCGCAAGACCGGCCGCTTCCTGGCCCATGCCGGACTGGTCGCCTCCGCGGCGGAAGCGGCGACCATCGACCTTCAGACCAACGAGGGCTGCACCCCGTTCCCCGAGGAGGAAACGTGGGCGGAGGGGGAGGTCCAGCCGCGCACCTTCGCCGACGGCTCGGTCTACGGCTTCATCGATGCGCACTCGCACATCCTGGCCAACTTCGCCTTCGGCGGCGGCGGCATTTTTCACGGTGCACCGTTCCACCGTCTCGGCGTCGAGCACGCCCTCGACAGCTGCGAACGCTTCCATGGCGCCGAGGGGCGCGCCGATCTCTTCGGCTACGGCTTCGACAACGGACTCTCTGGCGGCCTCGACTTCTTCATCCAGGCGATCAGCACCGGTCGCCTACCGATGTTCAATCACTTCACCGAGGGTTATCCGGAGTTCAAGTCCTGGCCCAACGGGCCGCGCAGCTCGACGCACCAGGTGCAGTACTACAAGTGGCTCGAGCGCGCCTATCTCGCCGGGCTGCGACTCGTGGTGCTGCACACCGTCAACAACCAGATCATCTGCGACTTCCTCGCCGGCGGAGGCATCCAGCCGGTCCGCTACTCCTGCAACGAGATGGTCGGCGTCGATCGCCAAATCGACGAGGCCTACAACATGCAGGACTACATCGATGCCCAAGAAGGCGGCCCGGGCGAGGGCTGGTTCCGCATCGTCAAGTCGCCCGCCGAAGCGCGCGAGGTAGTGCGCGGCGGCAAGATGGCCGTCATCCTCGGCGTCGAAACCTCCAACGTCTTCGACTGCTTCCTCACCCCGCAAGACGGCTTTCCCGCCTGCACCGAGGAGTATCTCGTCGAAAAGATCGAAGACTACTACGATCGTGGCCTACGCGCGCTGTTTCCCGTGCACAAGTACGACAACGCCTTCTCGGCCGGCGACGGCAACAAGTCGTTCATCGAACTCGGCAACTTGCTGATGACGGGGCACTTCTCCAACTTCTCGACCGAGTGCGACCCCAACACACCGACCGTCTTCGACGGCGGTCCGATGACCTTCCCCGGCCTCAATCGCCCGCGTGAGAACTACGTCGAGCCGGCGCCCAACGACTTCACCGAGTTCTACATCGACCCGCTACGCAAGCTGGGGCGCATTCTCAACGCGCTGCTGCAGCCGCCGATCCCGGGGGAATCGAATCATTGCCAGCGTGCCGGCATCACCCCGCTGGGCGAGTTCTTCGTCCAACAGCTCATGCGCCGCGGCATGATCCTCGAAATCGACCACCTGCCGCGTAAGTCCTACAAACGCGTCTTCGAGATGATGGTCGCCAACGACTATCCCGCCGCCGGCACCCACGGGCTCGACAACTTCGGCAAGCTCTATGCCCTCGGCGGCATCTCGACCAGTGGCTTCTCGTCGTGCCGCAACCCCGAGCGCCGCTCCACCGTCGACGATGGTTTCCAGAGCCGCCTGGCGAAGATCGTCGAGAACGGCGGCTACCCCGGACTGGGCTTCGGTCTCGACCTGAACGGCTTCGCCGGTGCTCAAGGGCCGCGCTTCGGCGAACGCAGCGGCTGCGGCTCGACCCAAACCGATCCGCTGACCTATCCGTTCCAGTCGTACGCCGGCGACGTCACCTTCCACCAGGCCAAGGTCGGCAACCGCAGCATCGACTTCAACACCGACGGCTTGGTGCATATCGGCATGCTGGCCGACCTCATCGAGGACGTCCGCCGCGACGGCGTCACCGATGCCGAACTCGAGCCGCTCTTCCGTTCGGCCGAGGGCTACATCCGCATGTGGGAGAAGGCCGAGCGGCGGGGGGCGGCGTTGCGCGGGCAGTGAAGATCTTCAACGCAGAGGCGTGGAGGCGTAGCGAGAAGGAATCCCAACTCCTCTGAACCTTCGCGTCTCCGTGGTTCGTCGTTGCGGACGTCGGCTTCGGCCCGAGGTCGATGGGCGCTCAGAAGCGGATGGATAGGCCTTCGGACTCACCGCTTTCGATGTCGATGAGCACGACGCTGGCGCGCGCGTAGCTGGCGGCGGGGAAAAACAGGAAGCCGCTGCGTTTCGCTCCTGGGACGAGGTCGCCCGACTCGATCTGCGCTCGCGCCACCGCCGCGCCCGTCGCGCCGAGCTTGGCCAGATCGGTTGCCGTGCTCGGGCTGCGCCGTTCCCCCTGCGTGGTCACCAATCGCACCGCCGTGGCATCGAAGCGCACCGCCCGTTCGCCGCGATTGTCGATCTCGATGCGCACCGCCGTCAGCCCGACGGCAGCCACATCCTGACCCAATGCCTGGGAGGCCTCCTGCCGGCGCAAGGGTCGCACGTCGACGACGAGACCCCGCTCCGGCTCGACGCGCCGCACCACCGGGTCCGGGCGCCGATTGGCGACCACCGCATTGCGAAACGCTTCGCTGAAGCTGCCGGGGAAGCGCACGCGCTCCATGCCGGATTCGTTCGACACGGCGTCCACCGTGGCCCCAGCATCATTGCAGCGCACCTCGACCGTGACGGATGACGCCTCACCTGATGCCTCGGGGCTGGCGGCGGAATATCCCTTGGCGCGCGTCGCCGTGACCTTGCCCGGTTGATCGGGCCTGGCCCGTTCGACGGACTCGATGGTGTAGCCGAGACGCTGCAGGCTGGTGACCGCAGCCGCCAGCGCCTCGCCGCAACTCGACTCCGGCTCGACGAGTTGGACGCGCGCCGGCTCATTCGACAGGGCGGCACACCCAACCTGTCCCAACGGCAAGGCCAGGCTGAACAGGTGAATCACGCGATGCATGAGACGAACGAAGGTATGAACCGTAACGTCCCTCGGGGCTGTAGCGCACACCTTCGTTCGCCGCATCAGTAGCCTCCACCTCTCGGCTCGTTGCTCAGCCTTCGTGGCGTGATCGCGGTGTGGGCCAACGACTGCGCGACGACGAGCAGCCAACCGAAGCGAATGTTGTGGAACCATGACCCTGCCATCCATCGACGCCCTCGCGTCGATGCCACCTCCGCCGTCGATCCGCAAGGTGGTGGCGTCTCAGGCTGGTCGGAGTTTTCGCAGCAGCGTCAGCCCCACCGCCGACCACGTCATTTCGCGAATGCGCCTCAGCAAGCCGAAAGACAGACCTTGCGCCGGGTCGAGTCCGAGCAAGGTGAAGATCAGCACCTTCCCGGCTTCCTGCGTCCCAGCCTTGGCCGGAACGAAAAACAGCGCGGCGTCGAGCACGATCGACAATACCTCGATCGCCACCACCGTCGCCGGCTGCACCGGGACGCCGAGAAGCCACAATAGCAACGCCACCTCGATCAGACCGCAGGCCCAACCCAGGGCAAACGCCGCCGTGGAACCAAGGAAGGCGACGCTGCCGTCGAGGTGATAGCGCGCCACCTCTGTATCAAGGTCGGCTAGGCGCTGCGCCAGCCCGGCGTGGCGCCGCACGAAGCCCGCGTGCTGCACCAGCCGCAGGAGCGGCCCGAACAAGCCGCGGCGTTGTGCGACGACCGATGCCAACGCCAAACCCACGAAAAGGGTCATCGTCAGCCAAAGGGCATGCCGCGTCGTCGGATCGAGAGTCAGCGATGGCAACACCCACGCACCAGCCAGTACGACGAAGCCCACCTGGCCGGCGAACTGACTGAGCTTGGCGACGGTGACGGACGAAGCCAGCGCGGTCGGCGTGGCATAACCGCGCAGCATCCGCCCGCGTACCACCTCGCCACCAAGCCCCGCCGTGGGTGTCAGGTAGTTCACGGCATCGCCGGCAATGCGCGCCGCCAACAACACCCTCCAGGGAATGGGTGGCCGCGGCGCCACGAAGGCCAAGTACCAACCCAGCGTATTGGCCGCGTAGGCGAAGATCTCCTGCGCGATGAGCAAGACGATGCCCCAGCCGACGCCGCGCAGGTGCCGCGCGACCTCATCTACGCCGAGGCGCTCGATCAGGTAGGCGAGCAGCAGCAATCCGGCGACGAACACGCCGCGATCGACCCACCCGCCGCGACGCTGCGGGGCTGCGGCCTGCCGACTCATGCGGATGGAGGTACCAGCTCGACCGTAGCACCTGCGGCGGCGGCCGAAGCGTAGGCGGCGTCGAGCAATCGCAGACAGGCGACCGCTTCTCGCTGCCCCTCGCCGCGCAGCCCTGGCTCGTCGAGTTCGCGAGCGAACGATTCGATCACGCCGGGGAACCATTCGGGATGGTGCGATCCGGCCGACAGCGACGTCGACAATCGCTCCGTGCGCTCTTCGTCGCCGCCGCGGAAGATCAAGCGATCGTCTTCCAGAATCAGCTGCCCCTTGCTGCCGCGAGCCCTCCAGCTGGTCGCGCGCTTGTCACCGGCCCAGGTGAGGTCGATGGTCACGCGACATCCAGAAAAATCGATCTCGCAATGTGCGGTATCTTCCACGTCGGCATCGACGTAGCGCCGCGATGCGGTCGTCGCTCGTACGCGCAAGGGTTCATGTCCCACGAGGGTGCGTGCCAAGTAGAAGTTGTGCCAGCCGTGATCGACGAGAATACCGCCGCCCCCGAGGGCGCGTTGCGCGCGCCAATCACCGGCGCTCACCGACCAGCCGTTGCGCTCGACGGAAAAAGCCACTTCTTCCAACGTGCCGAGTTCATCCTGCACCGCCCGCGCAAAGCGGACGAAGGCTTCCGCATGCTTCCAGTTGTGCACCGGATGCAGCACACATCCGGATGCGGCCACGGCCTGTTGCACTCGTTCGTAGGCGGCACGGGAAGGGACCAGTGGTTTTTCGCACAGGACGTGCAGCTTGCTCTGCGCCGCAGCGACGATGGCTTCCGCATGGAAGGCCGGTGGCGAGGCGATGTCGACGAAGTCGAGGGCCTCGTACCGCAACAGCGTGTCGATGTCCGCATAGACCCTCGCGCCTTCGAGGCAACCGTTGGCGCGGGCGCGGCGCTCGGGCGACGGGTCGGCGACCGCGACGATCTGGAAGCGCCCATCGCCGCGCCAGCCTGGCAGGTGGCCGTGTTCGGCGACGGCGCCGAAGCCGAGGATGGCGCCGCGCCAGCGTCGCGTCATCGCCCAACGAGACCCGAACGTTCGAGCGCGGCGAAGGTCTCGTCGAGAATGGCGAGTCCTTCGTCCGCCTCGGCCTGGCTCAGCACGAGGGGCGGATGGATGCGGATGCGCGGCACGTAACCCATGATCAGCAGTCCACGACGCAGCGCTTCGAGAAAGACGAATTCCGCCGCGGCCGTAGCGAGTGGCTCTTTGGTGCGACGATCGGCGACCAGTTCGACGCCGATCATCAGCCCGACGCCGCGGACGTCGCCGATGAAGGCGTACTTCTCCTGCAGACGACGTAACCCATCCAGCAAGTGCGCACCGACACGCTGCGCGTTCTCCACGAGCCCATCGTCGATGATGGTTTCGACGGTGGTCAAGGCCGCCGTCGCCGCCAACGGATTGCCGCCGTAACTCGATGACGACGAACTCGGCTTGGCGAACGGCAGAGCCGCGGTGATCGCATCGGTCGAGGCCAAGGCGCTGACCGGAAAGCCGCAACCCATGCCCTTGCCGAGGGTCATGATGTCGGGTTCGACGCCGGTATGTTCGCAGCCGAACATCTTCCCCGTTCGGCCGAAGCCGGTGATCATCTCGTCGGCGATCAACAGTGCATCGTGTTCGCGGGCGATCTCGGCGACACCGGGAAGGAACTCGGGAGGTGGAACGATGTTGCCGGCCGTGCCCTGCATCGGCTCGACGATGACGGCGGCGATCGCCCCGGCCGTCGACGCCTTCAAGTGCTGCCGGGTGAACTCCAAGCAGAGCATGCCGCAGCTCGGGTATTCGACCTTGAACGGGCAGCGATAGCAGTCGGCGTAGGGGACGAGATGCGTGCCCGGAGCCAGCGGACCCCACTTCTGCTTCCACGGGTCGCCGATGAGCCCCATGACGCCGCCGGTCTTGCCGTGAAATCCGCCCCAGAAGCCGACGACCTCGAACTTCTTGGTGAATGCCTTGGCCAACCGGACGGCCGCTTCGACCGCTTCGGCGCCGCCGCTGTAAAGCTGCGTGCGGCGCAACGCACCGGGCAACAGGTCGGCGAGTCTGCGCAACAACCGCAAGCGCGGTTCGGTGGTGAAGCTGCCCACCGCGAGCTTGCCGAGCTGTCGCGTCATCGCCGCGACGAAGCGCGGATGCGAATGACCGAGGCTCGCGACAGCCACGCCAGCGAAGAAGTCGAGGAAGGTGTTGCCGTCGACGTCGGTGACGCGGCAGCCGTGTCCTTCCTCCAGGGCCAGTTGGGAAAGCTGCGCGATGCGCTGCAAGCCCGGCGCAACGATCTCACTTTCGGCGTGGGTCAGCTCGGCGGAGCGCGGACCAGGAAGCGCGCGCGGAGCGGCGGGCGCGGGAACGTCGCAATCGCTCGGGTTCACAGCTCGGCTTTCTGCGCCAAGAAGTAGGTCGCGATGGCTGTCGCTCCCTGGGCGCGGCAGGCTGCGTAACTTGGCCAATCGTTCAAGTCAATCAAGCTCAAGCGGCCGTCGTCCGACCAGACCGCGTCGCCGCCATAGACCTCGAGCCCGAGCGCCGTCGCACCGCGCGCCGCGACCTCGGCGAGATGCATCAGCACCTCCGGCGGCACGATGCTGCCGTCGGCCGGGGGCACGCAGTGGAAGAAGGAAGGGCGCGCGGCGTAGAACTTCAGCACCCGTCCGTCGACGTGGCGTTGCACGGCGACTCGCTCGATCCCGCGGTGACGGAAGGCATGCAACACCTCCGGCAGCGTCGTGTCGTCGCAGGCGACCACGTCGTTGGCCTCGACCGCGTGGACGTCGCCCCGCTTGACCCAGTAACGGCCCGCCTCGACGCGCGGCATCGCGTTCGCCGAGGTCGAGAGCAGCACGGTTTCCGGCAAGCCGACGCCGGCGTCGCGCAACAATGCGACGGTGCGGTGTCGATGACAATTGCGGATCGCTTCGGGGCGATTGACGACGCGGACACCGCGCCGCTGCCATGCATCGAATCGTTCCAAGGCGCGCGGCCCTTGCGCCATGGTGAACACCAGCGTGTCGGCCTCGGGTGTCGGCCAGTCCACATCGTCGCCGCTGCAGGTGACGACCCGAGCTCCGGTGTTCCGGATGTCGTCGGCAACGGCGTGCAGAATGAGCGCGTCGGCCTCGACCTTACCGGGCGAGTAGACCCGCTCGCGCGTGATCCCGAGAAAGTCCATTCGGGTTCAGTAACGCAGCGCCCCGCCGAGGCGAGGGTCGTCGAGATCCAACTTCGCGTCTCCGCGTCTCGGCGTTGCATCCATCGCCGGCCTCAGTCCCGGCAGCCACGCGCCAAGAAACCCTCCGCGACGACGATGTCCTCGGGCCGGTCGACGTCGATGGTCTTGCCGATGAGTTCGGCTTCGACGCGATCGCCGCGTTCGACGAGATGACCGAGTAGTTGACGCAAGGCGGTGAAGCCGTGGGCGCGCGCATGCGGCACGGCGCTGAATACATGCGGTGTGAACCAGTAGAACCCGGCTGTGACTTCGGTGGCTGGGGCGGCGGCGGGGCCGAGGGCGAGTACACGTCCGTCGGCGGCGCGTCGCACCCACAGCGGCTTTTCGTCGTCGACGAAGGAAGTGACCGCCAACACGACGTCGGCGCCCGCAGCGCCACGCGCGGCGGCGCGGGCAGCGAACTCGGCGAGCGTCGGCGGCGCACAGATCGAATCGACGGTCATCGCGACGAACGGCTCGTCGTCGAGCAACGGCTGCAAGGCGAACAGGCTCTCCATCGAGCTTGGGGTCGTGCGCAGCAGGATGCGCAGCTCGAGCTGCGGCCAGCGGCGGCGGCAGTAATCGGCCGCGGCGGCGGATTCTTCGTTGAAGATGCAGGCGACCTGGCGCAGGCCGGCCGCTTCGAGGCCGGCGAGCACGTAATCGACGAGAGGGCGTTCGGCGACCGGCACGAGCGGTTTGGGCATGGTGAAGCCCGCGGCGCGCAGGCGCTCACCCGAACCGGCGGCGAGGACGGCGGCGCGCATTACAACAATCGCTCGACTTCGGCGAGTTCGCGCAAGACGAAGTCGGCCTCGCCGAGCCGTCCGTCCTCCGCCACCTGCGGCGGCACCAACCAGCCCGCGCGCAGTCCGGCGGCATGCGCTCCGAGGATGTCCTTGTCGAACGAATCGCCGACGTAGAGCGCCTGCGTCGGCTCGCAGCTCAGGGCGTCGAGAGCGTGGTGGAAGATGCGCGGGTCGGGTTTGGCGACACCGACGACATTGGAGTCGACGATGGTATCGAGCAGCGGCGCGATGCCGGCCTCGGCGAGGAGCAGGGCGACGTTGCCGTAGAAATTCGAGACTACGCCGAGACGGGTACGGGCGCGCCAGCGGGTCAGCAAGGCACGGCTGGCGGACAGAGACGCTCGGGTCGCATCGACGAAGCCATCGATGATGCGGCGCGCTGCGGCATCGTCATCCCAAGCGAGGGACTCGAATTGCCAGTGGACGTGCAGGGCGGCGGTTTCGCGCAAGCTGGGGCAGTAGCGCATGGCGGAGTCGCGGTAAGCGCGGCGGGTGGCGGAGCCGAAGGCGCGGTGCAGGTCGGTTTCGTCCAGGGGGCGGCCGGCGTCGGCGTACAGACGGCGAAAACGATCGACCCAGGGATCACCGGGGCCATCCAACGTGCCGCCGAAGTCGAACAAGATGGCGCGAAACGTCATGCCGCGGGGATCATCGTCTGAAGCCCGCGCGAGTCAAGGGGAACTTGGCCAGAGCGGGCCGGCCATGGTTGACAATTCTCCGGGGGCCGGGTTACCCACGCGCAGTCACGTGGCCTACCCCCTATCATCGCTACGAGGAACGGAACATGCGCCCGCCTGAGCTGTCATTCCGGACTCGCGCCGCCTCGTTGGAGGCGATGTCGCGCGATGTCTTCGACCTCGTCGTCCTTGGTGGCGGCATCACCGGCGCGGGCATTGCGCGCGACGCCGCCTTGCGCGGCTTGCGGGTATGTCTTCTGGAGCGGCGCGACTTCGCCGTCGGCACCAGCAGCCGCTCGTCCAAGCTGATTCACGGTGGCCTGCGCTATCTGCAGCAAGGTGACGTCGCCCTGGTGATGGAGGCCGCCAACGAGCGGCGCGTGTTGCGCCGGCTGGCGCCGCACCTGGCCCGTCCGATCAAGATGGTGATGCCGGTGCCCGGGCGCTCGGGCTACGCCAAGATTCGCGCCGGGCTGTGGACATTCGACCGCATGGCGCGGGTGCCGAAGGACGAGCGCAACGTCATGCTCGGGGTCGAGGAAACCCGCGCTCTCGAACCCCTGTTACGCCCCGAACCGGTCTACGGCTCCGGCGTCTACTACGAGTGCCTCACCGACGACGCTCGCCTCGTGCTCGAGAACCTGAAAGCCGCGGCGGCCCTCGGGGTGCACCTGGCCAACTACACCGCGGCCTCCGGCTTCCTCAGCGAAAACGGCCGCCTGACCGCGGTCATCGCCCACGATACGCTGTCCGACCGCACCTTCCCGATCCACGGCAAGGTGGTGGTCAACGCCGCCGGCCCGTGGGTCGACGACGTGCGCCTGATGCAAGGCGCGGGTGAACGGTCCCGCCTCCATTTGACCAAGGGTGTGCATCTCATCGTCCGGCGCGACCGCTTGCCGCTGACGAACACCATCGTCATGTATGCGCGCGACAAACGGCCGGTCTTCGCCATCCCGCGCGGCAACATCGTCTACATCGGCACCACCGACACCAGTTACCACGGCGTCTACGACGACCCGGCGGTCACCGTCGACGACGCGCTCTACCTTCTCGAAGCGGCCAACCGTACGTTCGACGTCCACGAACTGACCCTGCACGACATCGTCGGCGCCTGGGCCGGCTTGCGTCCGCTGTTGCACGAGGAGGGCAAGGCGCCGAGTGAGATCTCGCGCAAGGACGAGATCATGATCAGCGACAAGGGGCTGATCTCGATTGCCGGCGGCAAGCTGACGACGTACCGCAAGATGGCCGAACGCATCGTGCAGTTGGTCGTCGAACGGCTCACCGAACTCGGCGAGCCGGCCCCGACGAAGAGCTTCGGCGCCAGCGAAGAAGTGCCGCTGTGCGGCGGCGACATCAGCGAGGACATCGACGCCGTCGTCACCCAGCTACGCGCCAAGTGGCCTACCGTCGGCGGCGACATCGTCAAGCGCTTGATCCACACCTACGGCAGCAACGGCGAACGGATGGTCGAAGCGATGGCCGCCGACCCGCGTCTGGGCGAACGTGTCGCCCCGGGCTCCAGCGTGACGCGCGGCGAGGTCGAGTACGGCGTGCGTGAGGAGATGGTACTGACGTTGCAGGACTTCCTCGACCGGCGTGCGCGTCTCTTCCTCTGGGATGTCGACAACGGCCTGCGTGAAGCCGAGGGTGTGGCGCAGTTGCTGGCGCAGCGTCTCGGCTGGAGCGAAGCGCGCCGCCTGCGCGAGGTCGAAGAGTATCGCCAGTACGTTGCGACCACGCTCGCGTTCGCGCGCGAGGAAATCCGAGAGGAGCCCAAGGCTGCCCATGGCTGAGCTTTCCGAAGCAGAACACCGAGCCGGATTGGCCACCGAGGTCGGCGCCGACGCCGTGCGCTGGGATGGGGAAACCCTCGTCGCACATCGGCGTGACACATGGTGTCTGTCGGTGCTGCGCGGCATGCGCGGCCAGCTCGACAACACTCCCCTTTGCGTGGTGTCGCCGACGAGCACCGAAGCGGTGGCGCGGGCGCTGCGGTACTGTCGCAAACACCAGCTTGCGGTGGTGCCGTTCGGCGGCGGATCGGGAGTCTGCGGCGCGGTGCTGCCGGGGGATGGTACGGTCGTCATCGACTTGCGGCGCATGAACCGCATTCTCGAACTCAATGAGACCTCGCTCTACGTGCGTGTCGAAGCGGGCATGATGGGCGGCGAGTTCGAGGCGGCGCTCAACCGTTCGGGCTACAGCGTGCGCAACTTCCCGCAGTCGATCGACTTGTCGACCGTCGGGGGTTGGGTTGCGACACGTGCCGCCGGCCAGTACTCCTCGCGCTACGGCAACACGGAAGATCTGCTGCTGGCCCTCGAAGCGGTGTTGCCCGACGGGCATGTGATCCGTACCAAGGTCGGCCCGCGCGCCGCCACCGGTCCGGATCTACGCCACGTATTCCTCGGCAGCGAGGGTACTCTGGGCATCGTCACCGAGGTGACGTACGCCATCGTGCCGCTGCCCGAGTCGACGGTGGGGCACGCCTTCAGTTTCCCCAGCATGAGTGCCGGGCTCGACGCCATCCGCCGGCTCGTGCGCGAGGGCTGGCGTCCGCCGGTGATTCGGCTTTACGACAACCCCGAGGTGGCGCGTCTGTTTCCGGACAACAACAGCGGCGACAACGCCCTGCTGTTGATGCTTTCGGAGGGGGCGCCGTCGTTGGTGGCTGCCGAGGTCGCCGGCTGTCGGGTGCATTGCGAGGCGGTCGGCGGTTCCTTCGTCGGCGATGGCCCGGTCGAGCGATGGGTGCATCATCGCAACCAAGTGCCGACGTTCGAGTCGCTGTTGGAGAGGGGGTTGGTGGTCGACACGATCGAGGTCGCCGCCACCTGGGACCGCATCGATGCGCTCTACGACAACGTCATCGCGGCGCTGAAGACGGTACCGGGGATCATCGTTGCGTCGGGGCACAGCTCGCACAGCTATCCGCAGGGGACCAACATCTATTTCACCTTCGCCGCCTACCCCGAGGATCCAGCCAAGGCCGAGTGGACGTATCTCGAATGTTGGGCGCAGACGATGGAGGCGACGCTCGCCAGCGGCGGGACCATCGCGCATCACCATGGTATCGGCCGAGTGCGCAAGGCGTGGATGGAGCGTGAGCATGGGGCGGGACTCGACCTGCTGCGGCGCATCAAGCACACGCTCGACCCGCACGACTTGATGAATCCCGGGGCGCTGTTCCCGCCGGCCTGAAGCTGAGTCGTTGGCATGGCGCGAGTTCTGGCCGTCGACGCGGGTACCACCGGCGTGCGCGCCGTATTGGTGCGCGACGACGGAGGCGTCGATGCACTCGCCTACGAACCGCTGTTTTGCGCGTATCCGCAACCGGGCTGGGTCGAAACGGATCCGCTGGCGCTGTGGCGAGCGACGCAGCGCGTGATGCAGCAGGCCTTGGCGCAGGCCGGCTGTGGTGCGGCCGACGTCGCCGCCATCGGGGTGGTCAACCAACGTGCCAGCGTCGTCGTCTGGGAGCGGTCCAGCGGGCGCCCCGTCGGGCCGGCGATCGTCTGGCAAGACGGCCGTACGGCGACGCGGGTCGAGGAATTGCTGGCGCAGGGGATCTTCGCCAGTTCGATGGCGTCGTCGACCAAGATCGAGTGGGTTCTCGACCAGGTCGACCGCGACCGCAGCCGAGCGCGGCGCGGCGAGCTGTGTTTCGGCAACGTCGACAGCTGGCTGATCTTCTGCCTGAGTGGCGGCAAGCTGCACGTCACCGATTCCTCGAACGCCTCGTGCACGGGGCTCTACGATCCACTGAGCGACGACTGGGACCAGCGTCCGCTGGCGGCGCTCGACATCCCGCAGGCGATGCTCCCGGACATCCATGCTTCGAGCGAGGTGCTGGGGCGCACGACCGTCGAGGCTTTCGGCGCCGAGGTGATCCTGGGGGGCATGGCAGGCGACCAGCAGGCGGCGATGTTCGGGGAACTCGGCCTGGAGCGGGGCGCCTGCAAGGTGACGCTCGGCACCTCGGCGATGCTGGACATCCATGTTGGCGACGCACCGGTGTTGTCGAGGCGCGGCGCGTTTCCGTTGATTCTGTGGCGCCTTGGGACGCAGCGGCTGTGGTGCTTGGAGGGGTCGGTGGTCACCGCCGGCGCGGCGATTCAATGGCTGCGCGACGGTCTCGGCCTCTTCGAACGGCTCGAGGACTGTGCCGCCCTGGCGGCCAGCGTACAGGACAGCCATGGTGTATGGGCGGTACCGGCGTTTCAGGGTTTGGGGACGCCGCACATGAAGCCGAAGACGCGAGCGCGCATTGGCGGGCTGACGCGTGGGTCGACCAAGGCTCACATCGTGCGAGCGGTTCTCGAGGGAGTCGCGTTTCGCATCGGCGAGGTCCTCGACACCGTGATCGAGGACGCAGCCATGCCGCGGCCCGACGTCTTGCGTGCGGACGGCGGAGCGGCGGCGAACGACTTTCTCATGCAGCAGCTGGCCGACGTGACTGGGTGCAGCGTCGAGCGACCGCGCTGTGTCCAGGCATCGGCGCTCGGCGGGGCTTATCTCGCGGGACTGGCGGTGGGTGTCTGGGGAAGCGTGGACGAGGTCCGCGGCAGTTGGCAGTCGGGCGGGCGATTCGAACCGACGACGGACGCGGCGACGCGCGCCGAGCGGCATGCGGCTTGGGTGCAGGCGATCCGCAGTCGCGGTGACGAGGACGTGGCTTGAGTTTGGCGTGCGAGTCGGACGTGCGTTTCGCCGCAGGTGCCATGGCATTCGAGCGAGGCGCCTACTTCGAGGCGCACGAGCATTGGGAAAGCCTGTGGTTGGAGGCGACGGGAAACGAGCGAGCCTATTTGGCCGGGCTGATCCAACTCGCTGCCGGCTTCCACAAGCTGGAGCTTGGCGTGGTCAACGGCGCACGGCGACTCTTGGCCCGAGGCCTGGCGCGCATGGAGGCACACCGAGCACTCCCCTCCATCGGCGACGTCGCCGCCTGGGTTCACCGCGCCCAAGCGGCTTTGGCAGACCTAGAGTTGCCGAATCTTGACACCGATTGACACCAAGACACCCATGTTGACCCGCCCCGGCTTTCCCGGAGGTCGGTTTACATGAGTCCAGCCTCAGGGAGACCCAGGTACACCCAGATTCCCATGTAGGACACCGGGCGTGAGGTAGATTCCGTGGCTCGGAGACACCCATGAAAACAACAGGGACTCAGTGACCTAAAGGGAGACCGAATGCATCATGGTGAACGAGTCGTTGCATGCGGATCGCCGTGTACTAGTCCGCGCGCCCTGCGTTCGTAGCATACGGCCTTGGTGATCACCGCGGCTGCACGCCAGCAAGACAACGAAAAGGCGAGGCCGAATGGCGCATGGAGAGTCGGTGCGACCGCAGAGGGTAGAGCTTGCGACGCACTCAGCTAGCCGCGCTGAAGGCACGCGCCGCCCAGGAGCGACCCTTGGCACGGCTGCGATCCGTCCGAGCGCAGTAGAGGTCGATGGCGTGGACCGTACCGACCATGGCGAAAAACCGCTGACGATAGCCACGGATGGTCTCGATCCAGGACCGCGGTGCGATGCCCAGGCGAAGCATCGTGCGACCGGCTGCGTCGGGCAGTGCGGCGCCCGGATCG
This sequence comes from uncultured Binatia bacterium (SeqCode), assembly GCA_964524885.1. Taxonomy (GTDB): domain Bacteria; phylum Desulfobacterota; class Binatia; order HRBIN30; family HRBIN30; genus CALJUJ01. Next base: position 8,862 of record CAZGEJ010000058.1, on the reverse strand, counting down.
TTGGATCGGAGCGCCACCCCGGTCGCCGTCAGGAGATCGACGTAGTCGGAGAAACCGAGGGGCAAAGCATCTCCGGTCACGGTGGACTCACCGTCGGCAAACGGCATCAGGTTGGGCAACTGTTCCGAATTCCTCTCTGCCCTCCGCCCCTGGAGTTGGATCGAACTTCCGATCTCCTGCGCGCGCTCGGAGATTCGCTGCTCGATCGAGGTGAAGGTTGATTCTTCGAGGCTCGTGCTGATGCCGGCGCGGATCGGGTTGAGGTCGACATAGCTCATGCAGGTGAGTAACCCCGCTTCGTCGAGCAGGGCCTGACTGCGGAAGCGACCTTCCCAAAATCGGCCCGTGCATTCGTCTTCGGCGTTGGCCCGTCGGGCGATCGACTCGTTCAGGCAGCGCATGAACCAGCTCAAGTCGGCCAGTCGGGCACGCCAGCAGCGAATCTGATCGGCTGCCCGACCGGGAGGGAGTTGCGTCCTGGGGTCTCCTGCGCCGCGAAACAGCTGGCCGTAGCGACGGACTACCTCGTCGTCGTCCCAGGATTCGGCGGTCTCGAAGTTGATGCGGAGCACGAGGTGGAAATGGTTGCTGAGGACGGCGTAAGCGCAGACACGAATGGCAAAAATGCTCGCGAGCCAAGCAATTCGTTCGACGACCCACGGCTTGCGGTGATCGAAGTTCCGTCCCGAGGCCGAGTCCTCGCCGCAGAGAAAGGCTCGACGCACGCAGCGACTGATGCAGTGGTAGTAGGGCGTCGCCCATATGTCGACCTGAGTGTGGCGCGGGCTGGCCATGTGGTCAGTGAATCTCAGTTACAAAGCTAACACAAGTTACCTAGGCGGCTCTTCGGCCAAGAGGTACGAACGGTAGACATGGCTGTCTTGGCATAAGCCCATCCGGGTCTCTGTGCTCCCACAGGCGCGATCGAGGGTGGATTGAAAGCCCGGCACAGAAGCCCGGGCTCAGGTGTGTTGCTGGGTGTCTTGTGAGTGAGCGACTTGTCGGTGGGTGCTTTCTTGAAGGCCTCCTTGGAATGGATGGGTGTCTTAGAAGACGAGAAGTGGAAGTCTCTTTGGAGGTAGTGGGTATCTTGGTATCGAATCTTGGAAGGAAAGCATGGGTGTCTCGGAACAGAACGAGAGTCTTCGAATGGATGGGTGTCTCGGAAGACATGTGGGAAGGCCGGGCGCGCGAGGTGACAGCTCGGCAGAATCGCGCTAGGCAGCCGCGATGATCCGAACCATCGAATGGCGCGACGGCGCCGTGGTCATGCTCGATCAACGGCTACTGCCGACGCGCGAGGTCTACAACACCTATCGCACGCACGACGAAGTGGCACGCGCCATCAAGGACATGGTGATCCGCGGCGCCCCGGCTATCGGCGTCGCAGCCGCGCTGGGCGTGGCGCTGGGAATGCGCCAGGCCAAGGGCAACCCCGAACGGGCGCTGGAACGGATCTGCGCCAAACTCGCGGCCACCCGCCCAACGGCCGTCAACCTCACCTGGGCGCTCGCCCGCATGCGCCGTACCTTCGCCGCCAAACGTAGCTTGCCGCTCGAGCAGCTGCGCCAGGCCCTGCTCGACGAAGCTCTGGCCATTCGCAGCGAGGACATCGATGCGTGTCGGGCGATGGGACGCCTCGGCGCCGAGCTGATTCCCGCCGGCGCCTGCGTCATGACCCACTGCAACGCCGGAGCTCTCGCCACCGCCGGTTACGGCACGGCGCTGGGCGTCATCCGCGCCGCCCATGAAGCCGGCAAGGGCATCTCGGTCATCACCAACGAGACGCGCCCGTTCCTGCAAGGCGCACGCCTGACCGCCTGGGAGCTGGTACAAGAGAAGATTCCGGCAACACTGATCACCGACAACATGGCGGGCTCGTTCCTCAAGGCCGGCAAGGTCGATTGTATCGTGGTCGGCGCCGACCGCATCGCCGCCAACGGCGACGTCGCCAACAAGATCGGCACCTACCCCCTCGCCGTGCTGGCCCAACGGCATAGGGTGCCGTTCTACGTCGCGGCGCCGCTGTCGACGATCGACCTCGCCTGTCCCAACGGCGACGCGATCCCCATCGAGGAACGCCACCCGGACGAGGTGAGCCACTGCGGCGGACGAAGGGTGGCAGCCAAAGGGGTCGGCATCGCCAATCCCGCCTTCGACGTGACGCCGAACGACCTCGTCAGCGCCATCATCACCGAATGCGGCATCGCCCGCCGCCCTTACCGTCGCAGCCTGGCGCGACTCGGCTGAAGCACCCCGGGTGCCGACCCGAAGCCTCGCCCCACCGCAACGGTAATTGCGCTCAACCTCCGCGTTTTCGGTTGAATCAGGCTCCCCCACTCGGGTATTTCTGGAGTTCTTTGGGAATCGCGTCGTCCCCTCCAGGACCCGCGAGCCGAGTACAACGTGCAAATGGGGGAAATTCCAATGCAGAGCGCAGACATTCCCGGCCGTAGCCGCCGGTTCTCTCGTGGACGTGGTCTCCTTCTCGGCCTGGTCGGCCTCGCCCTCCTGGCCGGACCGGCAGTCGCCGCAACGCAGGTCGTCGACGACGACGGCACCTACGATGCCGTCGGTGCCGGATGCGATGGGACCGACGTCTCGTTCACCGGGATCCAGGCTGCGATCACCGCCGCCGTCGACGGCGACACCGTTTTCGTCTGTCCGGGGACCTACAACGAGAGCCTCATCCAGGTCACCAAAGCACTGACGGTGCAGGGGTCGGGAGCCGACGTCACCATCATCGACGGCGGCGGCGGCTTCGGGAACAGTCTCTTCGGCACCGTCCGCATCACCGCCAATACCGGCAACGTCCTGTTCGACGGCTTCACGGTGCGCAATCCGCGGGCGACCACCTCGGCGACGGCGCTGCGCGTCGGCATCACGGTCGCCTCGTCGCAGCCGGTGACGATCACGGTGTCCAACAACGTCATCATCGGTACCAACAACCCGGCCTACGGCTCGGACTACGGCTTCTACGCGTTCGGCCCGATCAGCAGCCAACCGAGCGTCGCGACCCTGGTGTTCCAGCACAACGAAATCCGCGAAACCGGCTCCAACCCGATCCTGATCGAGCGCTTCACCGGCCCGACGGATGTCAGCTACAACACCTTCGCACGCGGCATGTTCAGCGGCGCGGTGTCGGCCTACGTCAACATGAGCCACACCAACACGCCGATCACGACGTTGCAGCGCGTCAGCAACAACACCATCAACATGGCGCCGGATCCTGGCCCGTACACCTCCAGTAACGGCGGCAGCGCCATCGCCTTCATCGGCGCGCTCACCGGCACGACGGTCGGCACCTTCAGCAACGTCGAGATCTCCGCCAACACGATCACCAACGTCGTCGCCTATCGCCGCGGCATCAGTCTCGGCAACAACGCCAACTCCCTGGCGAACTCGTCGCGCGGCACGATCACCGGCGCGATCATTTCGTGCAACCGGATCTCCGGCCCCGGCGGCGGAGCACAGATCGGCTCCATCGGCATCCGCGCCGCGGGCAACGTGCCCACGATCTCCGTCACCGGTAACGACATCTTCGAAATCGATACGGCGTTCCAGGGTTTCGAAACCATCAACGGCGTGCCCTCCGCAGTCACCCTCGCGGGCAACGCTTTCCGCAGCGCCGGCGCCTACGCCGTCGACTGGCGCTCGACCGAGGTCATCGACGCCGAGCTCAATTGGTGGGGCAATGCCAGCGGCCCGACAGTCGCCACCAACCCGAGCGGCACCGGCGGCGCCATCGGCGCCAGCGGCGGTCCGGTCGGCGCCGGCGTCATCGACTACAGCGATTGGTTGGCCGCGGATATCGATGACGACGCGGGCCCCTGCTTCACCCCCGTGGCGAGCGGCGAGTGCGTCGAGATCGGTACCTGCAACGAGATCAATGGTTGTGTCGAGACACCCATCGCGGACGGTACGCCCTGCGGCGGGGGACTCGGGACCTGCAACGGCGGGGTCTGCGGCGGGGCTCTCGACCCCATCGTCCTCAAGCGGGTCACGCTGCGGCCGAACACGTCGCCCGAGGGCGAAAACCCGAACGGGTCGGCGAAGGTTACGGCATTGGTCGACGACGTGGATACCGCCGGCGACTTCGCGCTGGCGGTGCTCGGGGGCACGGTCAGTATCGACGTCGCCGACGGCGCGAATTTCAGCATCAACCGGCCGCTGACGAACTGCATCAGCCGCCGCACCAAGATCCTCTGCGCCAGCCCCGACAAGCTCGTGCGGGCCAAGTTCTCGTTCAAGCCGCGCACACCGCTGCTGACGACGATGAACGTGGTTCTGCGCGGCCTGGACACCGACGAGGCCGGCAACGTGCGCCCGTCCGGGATGATCAGCGTCACCGTCAACCAAGGTCTCGCGACGCGCTCCGACGTCATCGGCGACGTGAAACCGTGTCGGTCCTTGGGCCGCTGGCGCTGGGATTGCGCCGAACGCTGATACCAGCGCGGCAATCCCTCCCTAACCCGCGAGGCCGGGCGCCGTCCCGGCCTCGCGGTCCATCCAGGCACCGCGCCAACCCCACCGCCCCGGCTCGGGCGGAGCCGAGCCCGTCACGGGGCGATGGGTTCGGGACGGAAGACTCGATCACAACACGAGTTGACTTTGGGTCACGACGGCGACGGTGCGGCCGTCGTCGCGGGTGATCTTGGTTTGCCAGACCGACAGACGTCGGCCGACTTGGAGCGGCGTCGTCTCCGACCGTAAGGTCGCACCCTCCGGGGCAGCCGCCAGGAAGTTGGTCTTACTCTCGATGGTCGTCGTACCGCCCGCTCCTTCGGGCAGATTCATGAAGGCCGCCAACGCGCCAACCGAGTCGGCGAACGCCATCAGCGCGCCGCCATGCGCGATACCGCCCGTCGTACATAGGTCCGCCCGCACCAACATCTCCGCCCGGATGCTCGCCTTCTCGGCTTGTGTCACGCGGATGCCCAACGCCTTGGCGAACGGCATCACCTCGATCGGATTGTCCATCGTTTCCCCTTCTCACGCGGCATCCACACGACACCCTCGGATGCTCTCGAGCGCGGCATCGCCGCGCGGTTCACTCCACCGACGGCAGCCCGGCGAGGGCCATCGCCACCTCGGCCTCCGGGTAATCGTAGTCCGTCAACTTGCCGGCGAGGTAATCCGTGTACGCCTGCAAATCGAAGTGCCCGTGGCCGCAGAGGTTGAACAGGATCGCCCGCGACACGCCCTCCTCACGACAGCGCAGCGCTTCACGCACCGCCACCGCCAAGGCATGCGACGGCTCCGGCGCCGGCAGAATGCCCTCGGTGCGCGCGAACTGCACCGCCGCCGCGAACACCTCCAACTGCGGCACGGCAACCGCGTCGGCATAGCCGAGGTCGACGACGTGCGACACCAACGGCGCCATGCCGTGGTAACGCAGGCCACCCGCGTGCACACCCGGCGGGATGAACGTACTCCCCAAGGTGTGCATCCTCGTCAGCGGCGTCAGATGCGCCGTATCGCCATAGTCGTAGGCGAGCTTGCCCTTGGTGATCGACGGACACGCCGCCGGCTCGACCGCAACGATGCGCGCCATCGGCCGCTCGCCCCGCAAGGCACGCCCGAGAAAGGGAAAGGCGATACCGGCGAAGTTCGAGCCGCCGCCGGTGCAGCCGATGACGATGTCCGGCCAATCGCCCGCCAGTTCCATCTTCGCCATCGCCTCCAGACCCAAGACCGTCTGGTGCAGCAAGACGTGGTTGAGCACGCTCCCCAGCGCATACTTCGTATCGGCATCTTGCGCCGCCAGCTCGACCGCTTCCGAAATGGCGATGCCCAGCGAACCGCGACAGTCCGGATCCTGCGCCAAGATGGCGCGCCCCGCGGCGGTCTCGAGGCTCGGACTCGCCGTCACCGAGGCGCCGAAGGTCTCCATCAACGCCTTGCGGTACGGCTTCTGCTCGAAGCTGACGCGCACCATGAAGACCTTGCACTCGAGCTCGAAGAAGCGACATGCCATCGACAACGCCGAACCCCATTGGCCAGCGCCGGTTTCGGTGGTGATCCGCTTCACGCCCGCCTCGCGGTTGTAGAACGCTTGCGGCACGGCGGTGTTCGACTTGTGCGAGCCCGAGGGGCTGACGCCTTCGTAGTTGTAGTAGATGCGCGCCGGCGTCTGCAGCGCCTTCTCCAAGCGCCGCGCCCGGTAGAGCGGCGTCGGACGCCATAAGCGGTAGATGTCGATGACTTCCCCCGGGATGTCGACTTCCCGCTGCGTCGTCACTTCCTGAGCGATGAGGCTATCGGGAAACAACGGCGCCAGGTCGGCCGGCGTGATCGGCTGGCCCGTCCCCGGGTGCAGCACCGGCGGCAGCGGCTTGGACAGATCCGCCTGCAGGTTGTACCAGGCACTCGGGATGTCCTTCTCTTCCAGCGTGTACTTCACTCGCTCGCTCATGATCCGCCTCCGCTGCGCTCAATAGCCCAAGGCGCAACCGTCCTTGCGCCGGTCCGAACCGCCCCACAGACTTCCGCCGGCGTCGATCATGATGCCTTGGCCGCCGCCGAAGCCGCCTTGCAGCGCCGCATAGTCCGGGCCCTGCACGTCGTGACCCATGGCGGCCAAGCGCGTCCGACTCGCCTGCGGCACCTCGTCTTCGATGGCCACGGTGGCACCGCCGAAGCAATAGTAACGCGGTGCATCGAGGGCCTCCTGCACGTTGAAGCCGAAGTCCACGAGGTTCGAGACCATCTGAACATGGGCCTGCGCCTGGATGTGACCTCCCATCACCCCAAAAGAAACGAGGGGCTTGCCCTCGCGCAGCATCATCCCCGGGATGATCGTGTGCAGCGGTCGTCGGCCCGGCGCGACGCAATTCGGATGCCCCGGCTCGGCGACGAAACCGTGGCCGCGATTCTGCAACGCGATGCCCGTGTCGCCCGCGACCACGCCCGAACCGAAGGGCATGAAGAGACTGTTGATGAACGACACGACGTTGCCGTCGCCGTCGGCCGTCGTCAGATAGACCGTATCGGTGCCCGGACTGAGCGAGCCTGCCTCCGCCTGCGCCATGGCATGCTGGAGATCGATTGTCGCGGCGCGCCGCTGCCCGTAACGTTTGTCGAGCAACTCCTCGACCGGTACCGCGGCGAAGGCGGGATCGGCGACATAGCGATTGCGATCGGCCAGAGCCAACTTGGTCGCCTCGATGCGCAAGTGCAGGCTCTCGGGCGAAGCGAACTCGTGCCGCGACAAGTCGAAGTTCTCGAGCACGTTCAGTCCGATGAGCGCTGCGATGCCCTGCCCGTTGGGCGGGATCTCACACACCTCGTGGCCCCGGTAACTGGTGCGAATCGGCGATACCCACGTCGACTCGTGCGCGGCGAGGTCGGCGAGCGCCAGCACGCCGCCCAGTTCATCGGAGCAACGGACCAACGCCCGGGCCAAGTCGCCTTGGTAGAACACCTCGGGGCCACCCTCGGCGATGGCGCTGAGCGAGCGCGCCAGGCCGGGAAGCCGCATGACTTCACCCAAGCGCGGGGCGCTGCCCTCGGGCGCGAAGGTCTGGCGCGCCGCGTCGTTCTGCAGCACCCCGAAGCGCACGATCAGGTCCCATTGGTACGCGATGATCTCGGAAACCGGGAAGCCGTCGCGGGCATAGGCGATGGCCGGTTCGAGCACCGTCGCCAGAGGCAACCGCCCGAAGCGCCGTAGCAGATCATCCCAGGCGCGCACCGCGCCGGGCACGGTGACCGGCAGCATGCCGTGTGCCGGCACGGCGCTCAGTCCGCGCTGTTCGAGGGTGGCCAAGGACAGACCGGCCGGGGCCCGGCCGGAACCGTTGATGCCGAACAGCTCGGCCTGTTCGGCCGACCACACCAAGGCGAAGCAGTCGCCGCCGATGCCGGTGCTGAAGGGCTCGACGACGCCGAGCACGGCGGCGGCGCAGACGGCGGCGTCGACGGCATTGCCACCGCGCCGCATCAGGTCGAGCCCTGCGGCGGTGGCCAAGGTCTGCGACGTGCACACCATGGCGTGGCGCGCCACGGCCATCGACCGCATGCTGCGCCAAGGTGAAGTTCCATTGCGCTGGGAGGCGAACATGCGCGGATCTTGGAACGCGCGCAGCGGCAATGCCAGCCGGCCGCCGGACACTAGGATGGAGGGCTCGGCTCCGTCCGAGCCGGGGTGGTGGGAGCGGCGCGGTGCCTTGATGGACCTCGCGGCCGGGACGGAGCCCGGCCCTCCAGGGTGCATTTCATGACGGCGATCGGATCTTGCGGGCGCGAACGGGTCTTGTGTGTGAGCGGAACCGGGTGACAATCGCGAAACATGCGGAGCCGTTCGCGAGACCGCCCAGCTCATCCGGCGCCACTCGAGCAACGAGATAGGGCAACGATCGTATTCGTCACCGTCTGCAGTGCATCGAGGCGGCCGATTCTCGCAAGTTGGTCAGCACAGCATTCCATCCTCCGTGCTTGGTACCTGGCGGATGGTTGGTTGGTGGGTCGCTACGTGATCATGCCCGACCATGTCCATCTCTTCTGTGCGCCCAGGGATGACGCAGTCTCGCTTGGAGAATGGGTGCGGTACTGGAAATCAGAGGCCGCGAGGCACTGGCCGAACCCAGACGATCGCCCCGTGTGGCAGCGCGATTACTGGGACACGCAACTACGTGAGGCCGAAAGTTACGATCGGAGATGGGAGTATGTGCGAGCTAACCCCGTTCGTCATGGTCTGGTGATGGAAGCATCCGATTGGCCCTACGCGGGCGAGCTCGCGACATTGCGTTGGTAGCCGTGGCGAAGCCGATGGAGGGCTCGGCTCCGTCCGAGCCGGGGTGGCGGGATGGCGGGGTGCCTCGATGGACCCCGCGGCCGGGACAGAGCCCGGCCCTCCAGTCT
>CAZGEJ010000057.1:26101-32365 GCA_964524885.1 uncultured Binatia bacterium (SeqCode) | reverse complement strand
GGGCGGTGTCGAGTGCAACTCGACACTCCGGGTGGCCCAGCGATTTTCTAAGGAGCCCATGGCACGAGGACGGGCCGACGGCGGCGCTTGACCTAGCGACGGCGTCGGCCTTAGCTCCCCCTCATGACGCACCGACTTGCGACATGTTTCGCTCTGCTCGTGGCCGCCTGCATGGCCGGTTGTGGCGACGATGACGGGGCCTCGACCACTTCCGCGCTGCGCATCCTCGTCACCAACGACGACGGCTTCGCCGCCGAGGGCATCGATGCCCTGGTGCAAGCGCTCGTCGCCGATCCACGCAACCAAGTCGTCGTCTCCGCCCCCGACGGCAACCGCAGCGGCAGCAGCGACATGACCGGCCCGTCCTCTCGCTGCGGCGACCTGGCGGTGCGCCAAGCGGTCACCCTGAGCGGCTATCCGGCGACGGCCGTCAACGGCTGCCCGGCCGATGCGGTGCTGCATGCGCTCGCCAACCTCTACCCGGTCGACGCGCCGCCGCACGTCGTGCTCTCCGGCGTCAACGAGGGCCAAAACGTCAGTCTACCGGTGGCGACGCGCATCTCCGGCACCGTCGGCGCCGCGCGTACCGCGGCGCGGCTGGGAATCCCGGCTTTTGCCGCCTCGCAAGGAACACCCGCCGCCGGCGGGGAGTACGACTATCAGCTCGCCGTCGACACCGTGCTCGCCTGGATCGAGGCGCACCGAACCGAATGGCTCGCGGGAGAAGCGGCGCCGACCGACGTGGAGAATCTCAACGTGCCGAGCTGCGCCGCCGGCACGACGGTGCGCGGCACTCTCATCGACGTGCCGCTCGCGCCGACGGCAAACGGCGTGTTCGACGCCCAGAACTGTGCCTCGACGCTGACGACGCCGGCGCACGACGTCGAGAGTTTCCTCAACGGCTTCATCACCCGCAGCCGCGTACCACTCACGAACGGTTGATCCGCGCGTCAGCCCGCGCACCGCCGAGGAGAATCCGAGCATGCCTTTCGTTCGACGCCGCCTCTTGGCCACGCGGGCCCTCGTTCTCGTCGCCCTCCACCTTCTCATCACCGGAGCAACCGCGGCACGTGCCTGTGACGGCGATTGCGGCGGCGACGGCGCGGTGACAGTCGACGAGTTGCTCGTCGCGGTGACGATCGCCCTTGGTTCGGCGTCGGTCGAACAATGCACCGCGGTCGACGCCAACGGCGATCGCAACGTCACCGTCGACGAGATCCTCGGCGCCATCCGCAACACCCTGGACGGCTGCCCGGTGATCGGCCCGCGCGTCGTCGCCCTCAGCCGCGCAGGTGAGATGGTTTCCCTGGACGTGGCGCCGCCATGGACGGTGCGGGCGTCGCACGACCTCGGCGCCGATATCGCCAGCGCCCGTTGCCACGCCGGTCGTTGCCTCGTGGTCCACCCGGCGATCGATGCCATCAGCGTCGTCGACCCCATCGACCTGTCCGTGCTCGACCGCTTGCAGCTCGAGCGCGGCGCCGACCCACGTGACGTCGCCCTGCTCGACGACGACCTCGCGGTGATCAGCCAATACGGCCGCGCCGAACTCCTCGTCGTCGACCTGCGCGATGGCTCCAGTCGCGGCATCGACTTGAGCCCCTTCGCCGACGAGGACGGCCTCCCCGAAATGCTGCGTCTGGCGCACTGCGGCCGGCGCCTCTTCGTGCAGATGCGTCGCTGGGAACACCAGACTGAGGTCCCCGCGCCGATCGGATCGGCGCTCGCCGTCGTCGACCTCGACGCCGCCGAGCCACTCGTCGACGCCGAGCCCGCGACCCCCGGCGTGCAACCGATTCGGCTCAGCGGCAAACCGAACTTCGACATGCCCATCGCTTGCGACTTGGGCGTCCTCTTCGTCGCCGAACCGGAGCTGTTGATGCGCGGCGGCGGCGGTTACGAGCAGATCGACCTCGCGACCTTCGAGGTGAGCGAACTGCCGATCGACATCGGCGCGGAGGTGGGCGGCTTCACCTTCGTCGAGCCCGGCATCTTTTGGATCATCACCCACACGACCACCGGGCCGGCGCCGTCGTCGCACCTCAACATCCTCGGCGGCATCACCACCGAAACCCACAACACCTTTGCCCCCGAACACGTCGACGACCTGGCGCTCGACCGCATCGAGGATCTCCTCTTCTATCCCGATCCATGTGAACTGTCGCCGCGCAACCCGGGGTGCGAGCGCGGCCTGCACGTGTTCCATGCTCGCACCGGCGAGCGTGCGTCACCGGGGGCCATCGAACTCGGAATCGCGCCGATCGAAGTGGTCATCGCCCGCTGAAGCCCGGCGGCACTGGCTTTCCGCTTGGCTTACTTGGAGTGATTCTGCTGCGTCGGGTGGGGGGGCGGCGCACCGTACACCACGGCGGACGGCGCTGAGTCTCAACGACTGCGTGCCCTCGCTACGGCACCAGCTACGATCACGAGTGCGCCGATCGCGAAGACGAGCAACGTCCGCCCGACGTCGAGCAGCACCAGCGCATCGAGCGGCACGACGCCCGTCTTCCAGTACACCCACGCCCCGCCGATCTCGCGGGCGAGCGTGGTACTGCCGGTTTCGAGGACGATGACGCCGTCGCCCGTCGCGGGATCGACGCGTGCGGTGGTGTTGATGGCGGGGTAGTTGCCGCCATCGTGGCCGATCACGAAGCCGCCCGCTTGGTTGGGCGCGTAGAGCGTCACTCCGAGCCCCCATACCGGCATGCCGAAGACGTACGCTTCGGGCCGTCGCATCGCCTCGAGCGTTGCGGGGCGGAGCACGCCGCGCCCGGCGAGTGCGTTCCCGCGGTCGATCTGGGCCTGCAGAAAGCGCGTCAGATCCGTCGCCGAGGTGTAGAGCGAAGCGGCGCCGGTGGCGGTGAAGGCATAGTGAGGTGCCGGAGATCCATCCGGCGCGTAGAACTCGGCGAGGCGATCGGGATCGGGATCGACGAAGGTCGAAGCGCGCATGCCGAGCGGTTCGAACACGGCGCCGCGCATGAAGTCGTCGAAGGGCTCCTGCGTCACCTCTTCGAGGAGCAGCTGCAGAATGAGGTAGCCGCCGCCCGAGTAGCGCCAGGTTCCGTCGGCGCGCGCGCCGACCCGCACGGCGCCGTCCGCGCCAGGCATCACATCCCGCGGCGCACTCAGCTCCTGCTCGATCGATGGCGGCGTCTGATCCGGCGGGAAGCCCATGAAGCCCAGTCCGTCCGTCAGCCCCGCACTGTGGCTGAGCAAGCGGCGGGTCGTGACCTGCTCGTTGGCGAAATCGCCGGGCGGCAGACGCCAACGGGTGAGATAGCGCGCAACCGGCGCGTCGAGGTCGATACGCCCCTGCTCGACCAAGATCATCACGCCCCATGCAGTGAGCCACTTGCTCAGCGAAGCGACTTGAAAGATTGAGTCGCCGTCGACCGAGCGGCCCGGCGAGGCGAAGTAGGTCTCCGCGACGCCTGCGTTCTCGAGCAGCACGATGGCGATATTGCCGCGCGACTCCGCCGCGTAGCGGCTCTCGGCCCAGCGCAGGAACGCCCGCTCGTCGCCCGGCGGAGCGGGCATGGGACGGAACCAACCCTGCCGCGCCCCGAACACGACGAGCACCGCCCAGATCACCAACGCGCCGACCGTCGCGAGAAGGATCCACCGCCGCATCGTGCCATAGCCGACGTTTCACCCCCCGGAGTCAAGCCGGCGCGGGGTGCTGAAGAAGGTGCGGCACGAGAGATGCGCGCCGCGGCTGCGACTTGCCCGGCGCTGTCGAGGGCGCTGCGTACTTCGTCCTTATTCGGTGTCCGAGGCGCAGAGTCAGCTGCCCGGCCTGCTGCGGCGGGCCGAGTCCGGGAAAACGATCGGGATCCGGCGGCGAGACGAGACGGTCACCTTCCTCGTTTCGCGCGAGCGCATCGAGGCCATCGTCGAGACGCTCGAAGTCGTAGCCCGGATGTCTCACCACGGAGTGGTCATGACCTGCCGTCGCCCGAAGGTTGATGAAACGGGGCGCGCAGCGCCCTGGAGCGCCGAGTTGTACTCGGCGGGTCCATGGCGGGTTGACGGAAACATATCGCGAGCATTCTCGCGCCAAGTTCGGAGGTGCTCTCCTGCGCATCGCGGGGAAGATGGTGGCGGGCCGCGCCCGGCGCTGCGCCGGGCGGTGTCGAGTGCAACTCGACACTCCGGGTGGCCCAGGGATTTTCTATGGAGGAACGGACACGCGGAGTTCCTGGAGAACGTCTCCCCTCCGCCTCTCGGCGCCTCAGCGTTGATCCCTTACCCGCCAGCGTAACCGCCGGCGCAGCGCTTCACGCAGGATGATCGGCACGAGCGGTAAATCGTCGAGCAGATAGCGGCGGCCGAGGCGACTGGGCTCCTGAAACATGCGGTGCAGCCATTCGAGCGACAGCTTTTGCATCCACACCGGCGCCCGCGGTTTGTCGCCGCAGATGATGTCGAAAGCCGAGCCGATGCCGATACCGACATGGGCACCACAGGCATCGAGGTGCTGGTGGATCCACCGCTCCTGCCGAGGTGCGCCCAATGCCGCGAGCACGATCGCGGCCCGTCGTTCGCGGATGGCATGCACCAAGGTGGTGTTGGCCGCGGCGTCGAGCGGAAACGGCGTCGGCAGCGCGAAGACCTCCGACCCTGGGTAACGCTGCATCATCGCCATCGCCGCCCGGTCCGCCACACCCGGCGCGGCGCCGATCAACGCCACGGACCGGCCCGTCTCCGCCGACACTTGGGCACAAGCCCACACCAGCTCGGTGCCGCTGACCCGCTTCCGGAGGGGAGTGCCCAGCCAATGTGCCGCCCAAGTGATGAATTGCCCATCGGCAATCACCAGATCGGCGCGGCGCAAATCCTCGGCAAACTCCGCCTCGGCGCGGGCCTTGGCGACCATGTCGAGATTGCCGGGTGCGATCTGTAACCGGCCTCCGTCGAGTACCGCGCGACGCATCGCCTCGACGACCTCGTCGAACGCAATGACATCGAAGGGACAACCGATCAGATCGATGCGCGCCACGTTCTCCATGCTCTCGAAGGATCAGACTGAATGGCTAGGCCAGGATTACGAGAGAGCGCCTAGGTCGAGGATCTCCATGGACCCTACCGTCGACGGGAGGCGGCGGTCGTTCGTCAGGAAGACGCGGCAATCCGTTGCGAGACCTGCCGCGAGCTGCAAGGCATCGGGCGTGCGCACCCCGAGCGTGGCGCGCAAGTAGGCGGCCGCACGCAAGAGCGCCGCGTCGAGCGGAAGCATGCGCAGGCCACGACTTCGCATCAGGTGGGATTCGTAACGCTCGGTGAGAACGAGGTCTCCGGCGCGATGAGGGACGACCAAGGTCTCGAGCAGCGTGACAGCGGATGTCGTTGCCGACCAGCGACCCTCATGGATGCCAGCGAATACCGGCCGCACGGGGTCGATGTAGTCAGGGTGTTCCTCGATGAAGTAGATGAAGATCGAAGTATCGAGCGCAACCGGACCACGTCCGATTCGATCGTCTAGTCCCATGCGTCGCGCTCGCGACGAACGTGTTCGGTCGCATCGGTATCCCGCCAAAGCTCCTTGCCGAGCCCCTGAAGTTCGAGAACGGAAAGGGCGGATGAGTCATCCACGACCTCGGCAAGAATGGCGATCACCTCCTGGGAAACGGAGCGGGAGCGCAGCTTCGCCCGGGTCTGCAGTGTCGCATACAGACGGTCCGGCACATTTTTCACGTTCAGCGTAGCCATCGTGATTCCTCCCGATGGCGGGCATTCTGGTAGCAGTCCCCTCAACGGTCAAGGAGCGTTTCCTTGCAGCAGTGCAGGGAAGGTAGTCCTCATCTGACGTCGGATGACTCCGTCTAATGACGGACGGCAGCCTTTCACCTTCATCTCGCCGCGGCGCGGGCCTTGGCGACCATATCGAGATTGCCGGGTGAGATCTGTAACCGGCCTCCGTCGAGCACCGCTCGACGCATCGCCTCGACGACCTCGTCGAACGCGATGACATCGAAGGGACAACCGATCAGATCGATGCGCGCCACGTTCTCCATGCCGGCGACATGGCCATCCCCGACGATCGGCACGACCCGTGCGCTCCATCGTGTCGCACGACACCGTCGGGCGGCCAGCCTAGGCCTTCGGGGACGGTCGGCGCTCGTCGCCACCAGCCGTAACCGACCACGCGAGCGTCACATGCCAACCAGGACCGTCCTAAGTCCGCGGAGGGCTCGGCTCTGTCCGAGCCGGGGAATCGGGCGGCGGCAACACGCCTCGATGGACCTCGACGGCCGGGACGGA
>CAZGEJ010000057.1:0-26001 GCA_964524885.1 uncultured Binatia bacterium (SeqCode) | reverse complement strand
GCCCGGCCCTCCAGTCTTGGGACAATGGAGGGCTCGGCTCCGTCCGAGCCGGGGGTTCGAGCGGCGGCAACCCGCCTCGATGAACCTCCACGGCCGGGACGGAGCCCGGCCCTCCAGTCTTGGGACAATGGAGGGCTCGGCTCCGTCCGAGCCGGGGGGTCGGGCGGTGACAACGCACCTCGATGAACTTCGACGGCCGGGACAGAGCCCGGCCCTCCAGTCTTGGGACGATGGAGGGCTCGGCTCCGTCCGAGCCGGGGGGATCAGGCGGTGACAACGCACCTCGATGAACCCCGACGGCCGGGACAGAGCCCGGCCCTCCAGTCTCCGAAGGGTCGCGCGAACGCGGTAGAAGCGAATAACGCGGACACTCCCCCTTGCCGTGCCACCATTCGTCCGCCGAACCAATAGGTTCCGTCCGAGTCCAACGCCGCAGGCGTTGTGCATCATAGCCCAGGGTTGGCGCGCCCCGCGCCTACCCTGGGTCCACCGTCCCACATGAGCTCAACCCTGAAGGGGTTGTGCCCTTCACGTGCGATCCACCCGTGGCGGCCACACACCATACCCGGCGGGCTTACACGCTACGCCAGAGAGGCTCGCACGGTACCGCCCGAAGGTGCGCAACCATCCCCAGGGTAGCCGCAGCCACGGCGACCCTGGACCAGGCAACGCAACGCCTTTGGCGTTGGGGTGTGGTTCTGGCGATTGTCGTTATCGATGCGGCAGCTTGATGTACCGACGAAGCGACGAACGGGGATGGTCCCCGTACGCGGACCGTCCCCCTTGCTGGGCCACCATTGGTCCGCCAAACTAACAAGCGTGGCGAATTCCTTCCTCGGTTAGGCAGAAAGGAACGATGGATGAAACAAGATGTACGGGCCCAGATCCTCGGATTCGCCCGGGCGTTCACTGCGGCAGCGTCCGAAGCGCAGATCGTGGTTTCCAATCCCAACAACTTCGCGCTTGTGGTGACGGAGGTGGGCGGGAGTGAGTTGGTGAGAATCCCGAACTACGGCACGGTAGCTTCGTATGCCCAGGCTCGGAATTTGCTTTTCGTGGTGAATTGGGCGCACCGCTTTCTCGATCGCATCGATCTCTCAACGGGGAGGGTTCTGGATCCGATTCCCCTCGTCGGTTGGCCAAGTGCGTTGGCGACGAGTGCGGATGGAAAGCTTCTGTTCTTGGGTGAAAATTGGGACTCCGTGGCAAAGGTTGTCGTGCTCCGTGCAGTTGCGGAGTATGAATACGTTTCAACATTCGATGTTAAAGGAACGCGCGTTGCCCGAATCATGAACCGGGGCGACGATATGGTGGTCACCAGCTTCGGCGGTCCCCTACTCCCGCCAACACATTTTTCCGTTGCGATCATTCGCGACTTGAAGGTCGTTCGCGAATTCGAGGTCGAAGGGAACCCCGACTCGTTTCTTCTCATCGGGGCGCAAGAGACGAATACCGATCCACCCTGCCATGGTGACCATGACCACAGCGGCGACGTGACGGTCGACGAGATTCTCCAGTCCGTGGACAACGCGCTCAACGGCTGCCGCCTGCCGCCACCTTAGCCCAGCGCGACGGGGCGTTGGCGGTAGATCGTCATCTTGGGGCCAAGCCCACGGCGGCGGCCGAATCGCCGGTCGACCGGCGCGCCTGACATCCTCTGGGCCGGCTGCTAGCTTTGGCCGGTGTCCCACGCCGCGACCGATCGTTTCACCCAGGAGGCGCTGACCGCGGCGCGCGATGCCATTCGCGATGCCGGCGGCAACGAGGTCTTCCTCCTCGGTACCCTCGACGAGCAACGGCTCGTCGCCGGCGTGCGGGTCGTCGCCCGCGGCAACCGCCAAGCCGTCCCCGCCCTGCTGCAGATTCCCCGGCCGGGCGAAGTCGTCATCCACAATCACCCGAGCGGCCAGCTCACCCCTTCCGACGCCGACCTCGACATCGCCGCCCGCCTCGGCAACGACGGCATCGGCGCCTTCATCGTCGACAACGACGTCGAGCGCGTCTACGTCGTCGTCGAACCACACCGCCCGGCCACTGCCGCGGCTCTCGACGGCGCCCGCACCGACGCCATCCTCGCTCCCGGCGGCGGCGTCGCGGCACAGCTCCCCGGCTACGAACATCGCCCACAGCAGCTGCGTATGCTGCAAGCCGTCGTCGCAGCCTTCAACGACGATGCCGCCCTCGTCGTCGAAGCCGGCACCGGTACCGGCAAGTCGCTCGCCTACCTCATCCCGGCGGTGAGCTGGGCTCTCCAGAATCGCGAGCGCGTGGTCATCGCCACCCACACCATCCACCTCCAAGAACAGCTCATCCGCAAAGACCTCCCCTTGCTCACCGAAAAGGTCGGCCTGCGCTCGAGCGCCGTCCTCGTCAAAGGACGCGGCAACTACGTCTGCCGCCGCAAGGCACAACAGGCCGAACAACAGGGCGACCGGCTCATCGCCGACGACCTGAGTCGCGAACTCAAGGACCTGCTCGCCTGGATCCGCACCACCAGCGACGGCAGCCTCAGCGACCTGCCGGTCAAACCGCGCCCCGAGGTGTGGGAGCAGGTCGTCTCCGAAAGCGACAACTGCCTACGCGTCCGCTGCCCCTTTTATTCGGAGTGCTTCTTCTACTCGGCACGTCGCGCCGCGGCCCAGGCCGACATCATCGTCGTCAACCACCATTTGCTCCTGGCCGACCTCGCCTTGCGCGACGAGCTCGACAGCTACACGCAGAACGCCATCCTGCCGCCGGCTCGCCGCATCATCATCGACGAGGCGCATCACCTCGAAGACGTTGCCACCAGTTACTTCGGCCTCACCGTCAGCTTAGCCGCCATCGATCGGCTTTTCGGTCGCCTGCAAAGCGCCCGCGCCGACCACAAGGGCGTGCTGCCGACCTTGTTGGTGGCGCTGGAATCGATCGACGACCCCGGCGATCAAGTGATCGCCGAGGGAGCCTTGCGCCAACTCGAAGAGCGGCTGCTGCCGGGTCGACGCAGTTTGCTCGAGGAGGCGCGCCAACGTTTCGCGGAGTTCGTCGAGCAGGTCGAACGACGGCAAGGCAAGGAACTGATCCTCGGGCGCGACGAGAAGATTCGTGTCACTTCGGCTCTACGCCAACACCCGTTCTGGAGCACCATCGAAACCTCGCTGCGACGTCTCGGTACGGCCTTTCTCGACTATGCCGGCGAGTTCGATTCGGTCCTCGAGCGTCTCGGCAGTTTCGGCAGCGAAGGCGAGAAGCGGACGCTATCGCTGGCAACCGAAGTGCGCGCCCTGCGCGGGCGCATCGCCGGCATCGGCCGCGCCATGCACGAGTTCGCCAAGGAGAGCGACGACGACTGCAAGTGGATCGAGGCGCGCCACCGGCCGCGTTTCGGCAAGAGCATCACCTTCCACGCCGCGCCCATCCGCGTCGCGCCGCGCTTGCGCGAAGCCTTGTTCGACCCCTTCCCCACGGTGGTGCTGACCTCGGCGACGCTGGCGGTCGGCGGCAGCTTCGCCTTCCTCGAGGATCGCGTCGGGCTGGCGGCGCTCGATCCGCCCGAGCGCCGGCGTCAATTGCGCGTCGAGTCGCCCTTCGACTTCGCCGGACAAGCGCTGCTCGCCGTGCCGCGTGATCTGCCCGAACCCAATGCGCCTGGGCACGATGCGGCGATCCACGACGCCATCCGCCGCATCACGTTGGCGGCGGAGGGTGGCACCTTCGTCTTGTTCACCTCGTACGTCGCGCTGCAACGCGCCGCCGAAGCGGTGATGCACGACCTGCGGCGCGCCGGCCTGACGGTGTTGCGTCAAGGCGAAGCCAACCGCCAGCTGTTGCTCGACCGCTTCGTCGCCGATCGGCGCAGTGTGCTGTTCGCTACCGACAGCTTTTGGGAAGGGGTCGACGTGCGCGGCGATGCCTTGCGCTGTGTGGTCATCACCAAGCTGCCGTTCCGCGTGCCGACCGAGCCCATCGAACAGGCGCGGGTCGAAGAGATCGAACGACGCGGCGGCAACCCGTTTGCCGAACACGCGCTGCCGCAAGCCGTCATCAAGCTCAAGCAGGGCTTCGGACGACTCATCCGTTCGCGCACCGACCGCGGCGCCGTCGTCCTGCTCGATAGCCGCGTCGTGCGCAAAGGCTACGGCCGCACCTTCCTCGAATCCCTCCCGCCCGCGCGTCGCTTGATCGCCGACGCCACGACGGTCTGGCGCGAAGTAGATGGCTTCTTCGCGTCGATGCGCCGAACCGATTCAACGCAGAGACGCGGAGACGCGGAGAGTCGATGATCTTCGGCCGACACGCTCCGCGCCTCGGCGTCTCGGCGTTGGTCTTCATGCTTTTGGTGGCGTTGCGACCGCTCCATGCAATGGAACAGATGGTCGTTACGGCGACACGCAGTGAACAACCGCGGCTCGAAGCTCCGGGGGCCGTGGCGGTCGTCGATGCGGACGACATCGAGACGGCGCGGCCGACGTTGAGCCTCGGCGAATCGCTGCGGCGTGTGCCGGGTTTGCTGGTGCAGGACGGCGGCAACTACGCGCAAGATTTGCGCCTGCAAATCCGCGGCTTCGGCACCCGCTCCGGCTTCGGCATCCGCGAGATTCGCCTCATCGTCGACGGCCTGCCGGAGACGCTCCCCGACGGGCAGTCGCAGGTCGATACCCTCGACCTCGGCGCCATCGCCGCGATCGAAGTCCTACGGCGCCCCGCCGCTGCCTTGTACGGCAACGCCTCCGGCGGCGTCGTGCGTCTGACCCGCCGCGAAGGACCCGACCAACCGTGGTTCGATGTGCGCGTCCTCGGCGGGAGCTTCGACACGCAGAAGTATCAGCTACGCGGCGGCGGTCGCTCCGGCGCGTGGAAGGTGTCGACCCACGCGGCGCGCTTCACCACCGGAGGGTATCGCGACCATGCGGCGAGTCGTTCGAGCATCGCCAACGTCAACTTGCGCCGCGACTTCGCACGCGGGCGACTGACGCTGTTGCTCGATGCCGTCGACGCTCCGCTCGCCGACGACCCAGGCGGCCTGACACGCGAACAAGCGGACGCCGATCCGCGCCAAGCACGCGACGTGAACGTCGCCCTCGACGCCGGCGAGAGCTTGCAGCAAGCGCGTCTCGGCTCGGTCTTGGATTACGACCTGGCGGGAGGCGACCTCTCCGCCTACGGCTACGTGCTCTACCGCGACTTCGAGAACCGCTTGCCGATCGCGCCCGCGGCGGGGGCCGGTATCGTCACCTTCGACCGCATCAGCCCCGGCGGCGGAGTGCAATACGTGCGTGATGTGGACTGGTGGGGCCAGCGTCTGACGTGGACCGTCGGCAGCGACGTGCAGTACCAGGACGACGACCGGCAACGCTACGAAAACGTCGGCGGCGAACGCGGTTACTTGGCTCTCGATCAAGACGAACGTGTAACGGCATCCGGCGTCTACGCCCAAACCGCCTGGCATTGGCGCGACGACGTCGAGATCCTCGTCGGCCTGCGTTACGACAGCGTGCACTTCGACACCGAAGTTCACTACGACACCACCGGTGAGGGATCCTCGGGGACCCGTACGATGGACGCGTTGAGTCCGTCGACGGGCTTGGTGTGGCGGCCGCTGCAGCAGTTGGGGTTGTTCGCCAGTCTGACCACGGCGTTTCAAACGCCGACGACGACGGAACTGGCGCTACCCGACAGCGGAGGTTTGTCCGACGATCTCGACCCGCAAAGGTCGACCGGCGCCGAGATCGGCGGGCGTTGGTTGTCGCATCGACTAGATGTCGGCCTCGCGGGCTTTTTCTTGCGAGTGGAGGACGCGATCCTGCGTTTCGAATCGGCATCGGGGCGCGACGCCTATCGCAATGCCGGCCGCAGTCGGCGCTTCGGGGTCGAGGCCGATTGGAGTGCGGCAGTCGTGCATGGGCTGCGCTGGCTGGGAGCGGTGACGTGGATGGACGCGGAGTTTCGCGACTATACGACGGGCGCGGGCGACTTCGCCGGCAACGACGAGCCGGGCATCCCGGGCTGGCAAGTGTTTCAGGAGCTTCGCTACCAGCATGAGCTAGGGGCGTTCGTGGCGGCGGAGGCGTTTCTGGTCGATGCGTTGTACGTCGACGACGCGAATCAGCTGAAGAGTGAGCGCCAGGAACTGGTCGGCTTACGCCTGGGATGGGACTGGAGTCATGGCCCGTGGCGGCTGACGCCGTTCATCAGCCTGAGCAACCTACTCGACCGCGACTACGACGGCACGGTGCGCCTCAACGCGGTGGGCGGACGGGCCTTCGAACCCGGCGCCGGGCGTGCCGTGATCGGCGGCATGGGCGTGCAGTTGCTGCTCTAGGTCGGAGTTTTCACCACGGAGAAGCGGATTTGTGGAGCAAGGGGGACTGTCCCCGCACGGGGACTGTCCCCTTTGCCGCCTCGAGCCTACGATTGGCGGCCGATGGAGCGGCGTAGAGCTTCGGCGTGGAAGGCGAAGTAACCGCGGGCGACGTTTTCGACTTCAGGCGCGAGGCGTCCGCCAAGAGCGGGTAAGGCGTGGAAGGGCACGGCGGGGAACGTGTGGTGCTCGGAGTGCCACGGCATGTTCCACATGGCCCACCGCACGAGAGCGTTGCTGCGGGTCGACCGGGTGCGATGCATCTGCGAGCCGTCGGACGGCAGGCCGGTATGCTCGGGCATGACGAACAGGCCGAGTCCGAGATGTGCCACAGGCCAAGCGAGCAGCAGGGTCGTGAAGCCGGGCACGTAAGCGACACCGCTGCCGCAGATGACGACGAGAAGCACCACCACGGCACGGCTTTCCCAGACGACACGGCGACGCAGTGCCGGTCGGAGGAAGGGGAACACGAGGTCGCTGACTCGGTCGATCGGCAGCAGCGCGCACACCAAGGTGAACAACGCCTTGCCGAACATCAAATGCTGCCCGGAAGCACGCGCGGCCCACAGGAATGGGTTCGACGGCCACGGGGCCAAGAGGGACGGCGCAGCGGAGATCTCGGGGTCGGCGTCGGGATCCGAGGTGCTGCGGTGATGTTCGAAGTGGAACTCGCGGAAGAAGGTCGGCGCCTGCAACATCAACGCCGCCGAGATCCAGGTCACGCCGCGGTTGAGCCAAGGCGTGCGGAAGGCGGTGCCATGCCCCGCCTCGTGCAGCGACGGGAAGAACATCAGCAACACGGCCCCGGTGACGGAGACGGCGAGCCAACGCAGAGAATTCCCCTCGGCGGCGAGAGAGAGGGTCGCCAAGCAACCCGCGACGAAGGCGGTGAGTTGCAGCGCGAAGAGGGCTAGGGCCGGTCCATCGCGGCGGCCGAGCAAGAGGTGCATGTCGCTCGCGGCCATGCCGCCGTGAGCGCGCGGCTCGGGCGATCGGGTTGGTGCGTGGCTACGCACGGCTGGCTCT
This sequence comes from uncultured Binatia bacterium (SeqCode), assembly GCA_964524885.1. Classification (GTDB taxonomy): domain Bacteria; phylum Desulfobacterota; class Binatia; order HRBIN30; family HRBIN30; genus CALJUJ01. The sequence goes on along the minus strand of CAZGEJ010000057.1, from coordinate 18,635 downwards.
TGTGCGTCGACGAAGGTGCAGCGTCAAGACATGCATGTTGTGGACGGGGTCACCGCCGCAACCCGACGCATGACGGCCGCGGGACACGCCCCCTCGGGCTCACTGCTCGAAACGAAACGCGAACGCTGGGTCGTTGAACACATCGATCACGGGAGTATTGACCAGCTTCAGTCGGCCGGTGTCGCTGTCGTATCGGAGCGCGTCCACGGAAGCACTCACCGGGCCATCACGAAGAATGACGACGTCGTCATCTTCATCGTCGATGAAGATGGCCCACGAGGTAGCGGCGGCCTCGTCCGCGTCGGCATATGCGAAGGAGTCGCCGTCGTCGATGCGAACGTATTGGCCGTTGCCGCTGTTGCGCAGCAGGGTCGTACTCGGCAGGTGGACGAGTTCGAAGTAGTCGAGGGCTGCCGTCGGATACGGTTGGTTGACGAGGAGCAATCCGGTGTCCGAGGTCGCACCGACGTAGTAGCCGGGGGCGATCACACGAATGGCGAACCCCGGGAAGTCGACACAGCTGGCATTGGCGGCGCCGTCATCGAAGAGATCGCAGTCGACGCCGAGAGCCTGGTTGCGCTCGAGCATTTCGCAGAGGCGGCATTCGACGCGGTCGTCGATGCAGTCGGCGAAGTCGGGATCGCCGGTGCTTCCGGCACACTCCCCTGGGAACAGGGTTCCGGTGTCGAGGGACGGCTCGATACAGGCGGAGACGGCGGTCGCCTCGAGTTTGGCATCCTGCTTGGCCAGTTTGCCCTTGGTGTCGGCGACGACCGAACCGGGCGTGCCGCCGTCGTCGAGGCATCGGTCGAGGTCGGCGACGGACGTGGCTCCGTCGGCGAGTTCGGATTTGGCGCACGCGAGGTAGAGCTTCAACTTGGCCACGAAGGAGGAATTCGTCGCCTTGAGGATACTGGCTTGGCAACGGCACGCGGCTCGATTGGATTCACAGGTTACCGCGGCGGTTGCGTATTCGGAGCCGAAGAGGTCGTCGAACAGCGCCCTCGATGCGGCGCGGGCAGCTTCATTGATGTCGGCGGCGGGTTTGTAGCCGAAGTCGGGAGCCGGCGTGCACGAGGATGATTCGACCGCGAGAGTCTTCGTCTCGACTTTCGCGACCTTGCCCTTGGGGTCGGTAGCGATGCAGGCAAAGGCGCTGCCGCCTGGCAGCTCGGCGACATCCGTGCCCTTGGCGACGAGCCCCTGACAGCTGCTGTTCTCCTTCGCTTGCGCCTTGGCGACCCGCGAGGCGGCGCTGCCGAGCCCGTTGATACAGGCCTGCTGCCCCTTGCTTTGCGACTGCGCGAAAGCGGGAAGGGCGGTCAGCGCGACCAGCAACAGGATGCTCTCACGCGGCCAACGCGGCGTGGTAAAGAGGTCGCGAAGAGTCATGCTCGTACTCCAGTTCTGAACAGGGCAAGGCGCAGGGACAGAGTCCCGCCAATCAAGTCTATGTCTTCGGCGTCATAGACCCGTGGCGGCTGCTCCGGCAAATGAAACGTGGGATTGCCTGGGAATCAGTTGGCGGGCGGGCGGCTCGCGCTCATTCCTTTACGGGCGGCTGCTGGATCGGACCGTCGTAGTCGGGGGCATCCCAAATGATTCGCTGCAGCTCGCCGGCCATCACGTAGCCGGCGCGTACGGTCTGGATGATGCCGTTGCGGTCGACCACGAAGGTCGTCGGGTAGGCGAACACGTCGCGATACGGCGACGGCAGGGCCGCGTCGGCAATCGAGACGATGGGGTAGTCGACGGGGGTCGTCGCGAGGAATGCGCGGATGGTCTCCGGAGGCTCGTCGGAGATGCCGACGACGACAACGTCGGCAGCGCCGTTCTCTTGGAAGAGGCGATTCAGCTCGGGTACCTCCAGCTGGCAAGGACCGCACCAGGTCGCCCAGAAGTTCAAGGCGATCCGCTTGCCGCGTAGTTCGGCCGACGTGAGCGGATCGCCGGCGAGGGTGGTGAGCGTAAAAGCGGGGCTGGGCACACCCTCCCAGACGCGCAGCACATTCATGGTGCTGGAGATCTTGGTGCCGCCGACGGCGATCACCGCCGCCGCCAAGGCCAGCGAGCCCCAAGCACGGGCGCGTGTCTCGCGCGGTTTCACCGCGTATGACAGCAGTGCGACGTAGGCGAACCCGGCGATGAGCCCGAAGGCGCGCATGGTCACGAAGATCGCGACGAAGTCGGTGACCAAGTAGGTCAGGAAGCGCAGCGGACGCGCCGGCGGATCTTGCCACGCACTCATGGGCTCGACCTCCGTGGGAACGAGTTCACGCACGAACTCGAAATTACCTACACGACCAAGTTCGGCACCGAAAACGTGCCTCCAAGCCCAAATTCGGCCCTCGATACGGGCGGTTTCGCAACCCGTTCCGGCACTTGGAGTGGTGCCACCCCGGTCATGCTCCGGTCATGCTCATCGAGCTGCACTCATTCGGTCGCGGTTGGCGTCGGTTGGCTGAGGCAGCGGGGGTCGTTCTGTTGCAACGAGTTGATCAGAGGATCGGTGATCGGCAGGGCGACGCAGCCGTTCGTCTCCTCGCAGATGAAGTCGAAGTCGCGCGCCGCCTCGTGACAGCCGAAGCACTGGCCGCCGAACATGTTGATGACGTCGTCCCGGCCGCGCTTGCGGATCAGCGTACCCGTGCGCGACACCGCGAGTTCGAAGTACTCCCAATCGTTGTTGGCGGGGTCGAAGCCGCCGCCGCGCTTGACCATCGCCTCGCCGGGAAACAATTGCAGGATCGTGCCGACCGGGAACTGCTTCCCGACCTGCGGGTTCTCGGCCAACGCGAGCGCCTCCTCGAGCCGCCCGAGCTTGTTGACGATCCGCAGATTGCGCACCCGCGGCTGCGCCGTCAGACACTCGAAGTCGCTCTCCTGGGCGATGAACTCGGCCACGGGCTCGTCGGAACCTCCGTCCGAGCCGCATCCCACCGATCCTAGACACACGAACAAGCCGAGCAGACGCACGATGCGTGCGAACGCGAACTTCGAAGTGGCGTGCATGCGGGTACCTCTTGCCGGCATGCTCTATCCCGAATCCGCGCGCCACGTCGATGCGGGCATCGTTTCCGCTCCCGTCTTGCTCGCCTCTCAGGGGCGCGTACGATCGGCACGGAGCGAGGATCCATGACACGACAACTCGAGGATCAGGTCGGCCTGCTCGCCGACCTTCTGGGCGACGCGGTCCGCAGCCGGTTGGGGGAAGATGCCTTCGCCCTCGGGGAGGATCTGCGCCGCCTCTGCGAAACCGGCGCCCTCGACCCATCCGGCGCGGCCCGGCGCACCGCCGCCGCGCGCATCGAGGTTCTCGACCTCGACGCGATCCTCGGCCAACTGCGCGCCTTCACCACTTTCTTCCACCTCGTCAACAAAGCCGAACAGCGCGAGATCGTCCGCGTCAACCGCGAACGCGAGGCCGCCGCGCCGGCCAACCGGCCACGCCCGGAGTCGATCGCCGACGCCATCCGGCAGCTCGCCGCGCGCGGGCTGTCGCTCGACGCAGCCGTCGAGCTGCTCGGGCGGATCGATATCCAGCCGACCTTCACCGCCCATCCGACCGAAGCACGGCGCCGCAGCATCCTCCACAAACAGCGCCACATCGGCGACCTGCTGCGCCAGCTCGCCGGCGGCGACATCACCCCGGCCGAAGCCGCCGACGCCCGCACCGACCTCGCCAACCAGATCGCTCTCCTTCTCGTCACCGACGAGATCCGCGCCGAGCGGCCGACCGTGCACGACGAGATCGCGCAGGGCGTGCACTTTCTCCGCACCACCGTCTGGGAAACCGTCCCCGAGATCCATCGCGACCTCGAGCGCGCCCTCCGCCAGGTGTACGGCGCCACCCGCGACGTCGGACCGCTCGTGCGCTTCCGCTCGTGGATCGGCGGCGACCGCGACGGCAATCCCTTCGTCACCGCCGACGTCACCCGCCGCGCCCTCGATGAACACCGTCGCACCGCGCTGCAGCTCCACCTGCGCGAGCTCTACGACCTGCGCCACGAACTCAGCCTCTCCAGCGAACGTGCGCCGACGCCGCCCGAATTGCTCGCGGCGATCGCCGCCGACGCCGAGGCCGTGCCGTTGCCCGAGCCGCACCGGCGCCACTTCCAACGCGAACCGTACCGCGTCCGCGTCACGCAGATGATGGAGAAGCTGACTCACCTGCTGCGGCAGCTCGACACGCCCACGACGGCGCCCACCATCATCTACAATGCCGACGACTACGTCGCCGACCTACGCTTGCTGCAACGTGGCCTCGACGCCAGCGGCTTCCCGGGGATCGCCCGGCAAGGCCGTCTGGCGCGGGTCCTCGCGCTCGCCGAGACCTTCGGTTTCCACCTCGCGACACTCGACGTCCGCCAACACTCGCGGGTCCACGAAGAGGCCGTCGCCGCCTTGCTGCGTCTGGCCGGCGTCTGCCCCGACTACCTGGCGCTGGCGGAGGACGCACGGGTGGCGCTGCTCGAGAGCGAACTGCGGCAGCCGCGCCCGCTGCTGCCGCGCGGCGCCGAACTGCCCGAGACGGCGCGGACGGCACTCGACGCGATGGAGGTCGTACGGCTGGCGCACGAACGTGATCCCGCGGCGGTCGCCTGTTGGATCGTCAGCATGACCCACTCGGTCAGCGACATTCTGGAACCGATGCTGCTGGCCAAGGAGGTTGGGCTGTTGCGCGTCGTGCCGCGATCGGATGACGACGCGGGAGGCGCGGCGGAGATCGTCTGTCCGCTCGATTTCGTGCCGCTGTTCGAAACCATCGAGGATCTCGACCACGCCGGCGACCGGCTGCGGGCGTTGTTCGCCAGCGCGGTGTACCGCGATCATGTGCGCGCCCGCGGCGGCTTTCAGGAGATCATGCTGGGCTACTCGGACAGCAACAAAGACGGTGGTTACTGGATGGCGAATTGGGCCCTGCACGGCGCCCAAGAGGAGTTGGCGCAGGTATGTCGTGAGCAGGGCGTGGCGCTACGGCTGTTTCACGGGCGCGGCGGCAGCGTCGGACGCGGCGGCGGGCGCGCCAACCAGGCGATCCTGGCGATGCCGGCGGCCGCCCGCAACGGCCGCATTCGTTTCACCGAGCAGGGAGAGGTCATCTCTTTTCGTTATGCCGAGCCGGGCATCGCGCGGCGCCATCTCGAGCAGATCGTGCACGCCGTCATCGTCGCCAGCGCGCCGAGCAGCGAAGCCTCTTCCGGGGTAGTCGTCGGCGCTGCGGGTGATGCAGCCGACCGCCGGCTGGTCGACGGCATCGCGCGGCGGTCGATGGCGGCGTACCGTGAGTTCATCGACGCCGACGGCGCTTGGACGTGGTACACGCGAGCGACACCGATCGAGCACATCAGCCGCCTACCGATCGCCTCACGACCGGTGGCGCGCACGGCGGCGAAGGACGTCGACTTCGAGAGTCTGCGGGCGATTCCTTGGGTCTTCGCATGGACGCAGACGCGTTACGGCGTGCCCGGTTGGTTCGGCACGGGCCGGGGTCTGGGGGAAGAGATCGACGCCGGGCGCTTGGCGACCTTGCAGCGACTCTACCGCGACTGGCCGTTCTTTCGTTCGACCCTCGACAACGTGCAGCGGGAGATGGCGCGGGTGCGCTTGGGCATCGCGGCGCGCTACGGCGAACTGGGTGCGAGCGAGGTACCCGGCGGCGCGGCCTTCCACGCAACGATCGAAGCGGAGTTCGCCCGCGCCAGACAAGCGATCCTGGCGATCACCGGAGTACCGGAACTGTTGGCGGACCAGCCAGTGGTGCGGCAACGCATCGACCACCGCAACCCCTCCGCCGACGTCTTGAGTCTACTGCAAGTGGAGCTGTTACGACGCCACCGCGCGGCGGCCCAAAGCAACGAAGCAGAGCCGCTACGCCAAGCCCTGTTCCTCAGCATCAACGGCCTAGCCGCCGCCATGCAAGGCACCGGCTGAGAGTTGCAGGCTCGCGCGCTCTTTCGGTCCTCGCGATGAAGCGGGGCGCGCAGCGCCCTGGAGCGCCGAGTTGTACTCCGCGGGCCCGTCGCGGGTGGAAGGAGACGTAGCGCAAGGTTTCTCGCACCGAGATCTGCGGCGCTTTCCTACGGATCGCGGGGAGTATGGCCGCGATGCCGCGCGCGGCGCCGAGATCGAGCGCAAGCGTGGGCTTTCCGACCTGCCGCGCCACGGCGGGACAGTACTGCCGCTGCAGCCCAACGTGCGCCGCTTGACGCCGGTCAATGGTCATCGCGCGCCCAACCCCGTAAATCGCACGCCAGACCTTCAATCTACGAGGTTCCGGGACGCAAGGACGCCCCCCTCGGCGATACGAAAGGGGGGACTCGCCAATTCGCCGAGATGGTCGCTATGTCGCCGGAAATACCCCGAGCCAAAAGTTCCTGGACAGGGGAGGCGTGAGAGCGCTAGGAAACTTGTCCGCTGGGGGAAACTCACACGATGGCGCTACTCGGGAAGGAGGACGCCGCAGCGGCTTTCGCCATTGCGGCACTGGCGGATTGTAACCCGTTCGTTCCTCAACGGGCCGTGTGGATGCAGCAGGCCCTCGGACCCGCCTACCAGCCTTTCGGGCCGGTTTGGCACGCCGCTGGTGATGCCTTCCTCGCCGATCCGAATCGCCCTCATCTCGTCGAACGCGCCGAATCCTTGGCGCATGCCATGCGCCGACGCCTCGCCGCCGGCGCGACCGGCTCCGAAGCCGAGCTCGCCACCTACCGCGGCCTCGTCTTCTACGTGCTCTGGCTGCACTTCGAGGACGATTGGTACTACCTCATGCCGCATACCGGCGGCCCACAACCCAAAGCCCGTCTGGCACAAACTTACGCACGCTTCGCCTACGAGGTGAAAGAGTTCCTCCACACCTTGCCCGGCCCTGCCGCCGATGCGGCGCATCTCTTCGCGCTCGGCTTCCAATTGCGCCGCGCCTTCGACCATACCTTCCGCCGCATCTACGGCGGCTCCCGCCCCGCCGGTGTCTTGCGCGCCAAAATCTGGGACTCCATCTTCACCCAACACGCCGACCTCTACCGGCGCGTCCTCTACGGCCAAATGCGCGAGATCCCGACCCTCGTCCTGGGTGAGTCGGGAACCGGCAAAGACCTCGTCGCCCGCGCCATTGCCCTCTCCCAGTACATCCCGTTCGATGCCGCGTCCGGACAGTTCGTCGCCGACCCCGCCGCCGGCTATTTTCCCGTCAACCTGGCCGTCGGTCCCGCCACTCTCGTCGAATCCGAGATGTTCGGACACCGTCGCGGCGCCTACACCGACGCCCACGAGGACCGCGCCGGCTGCTTCGCCATGTGCGGCGCGCATGGCGCGGTGTTTCTCGACGAAATCGGCGATCTCGACGTCGGCATTCAGCTGAAGTTGCTGCGGGTGCTGCAGAATCGTGAGTTTCGCCGTCTCGGTGATACACAGCCGACACGCTTCCAGGGGAAGGTGATCGCGGCGACCAATCGCCCGCTCAAACGAGCCATCCGCGAGGGGGCCTTTCGCGAGGATCTCTATTACCGCATCTGCGCCGATACGATCGCCACGCCAACGCTGCGCGAACAGCTCGCCGACTGCCCCGATGATCTGCGCAACCTGATGCTCATCCTGGCCGGACGCATGGTCGGCGAAGCGGACGCCGCTTTCGTCGCCGACCGCGTGCTGGCGTTCGTCGAGGCCCACTTGGGAAGGAGCTACCCGTGGCCGGGCAACATCCGCGAACTCGAGCAATGTGTGCGTAGCGTCGTGGTGCGTGGGTCGTATGCTCCCGACGAGGGTGACCACGACCCGCTCGTCGACTTGGCGAGCCGCATGCGCGCTGGGCAAATCACGGTCGAGGAAATCTCGAAGCACTACACCGCCTACATCTACCGGCGGACCGCGAGCCTCAGCGAGACTTCACGTGTCGTCGGCCTGCATCGGCGGACGATCCAGAAGTATCTGGACGGTACGGGTGATCGGGAACAGGAGGATGGCGCAGCGAAGTGATTCACTCCGCGTGTGCGTGGGGATCGAGGAAGGGTGTCGGACGCGGAGTTCACGCTGCCCGGGGAAGGGGAACCTCACCCGGGCAGCGTGAACCTTTTGCCTGCGCCCGCGTCAGGCACGATCGGCCCGCTTCTTCTTGGGCCTGGCGCTCACTTGCGCCAAGGCCGATGCGGCGAGCGACTTGCTGGTCTTGGAAGCCCTGGGGCTGGCCAGGGTGCGTCCGGCAAGCTCGGCGATGGTCGCCGAGGTCTGTTTGTCCTTCTTCATGTTGCTTCTCCGCGTGAAGGCGCCGTTCAGGCCGCCTTCGACGGCGTCTCGCTCGGCGGTTGGTCCGGCGTTTCGGCCGACTTGGTCTTGCGGTTGCGGACGGGGGTGAGGCGTCCGAACAGCGCCGTGTAGAGGCCCGGCGCGCCGTCGTCGGCAGCGGCGCGGGCGCCGCGCTTGAGGGAATTGAACGCCTCCTCCCAGCGATCGGCGGTGGCGTCGCGGGTGTTGCGCACTTCGCGTGCCCGCACCTCGTCGGCGGTGATCTGACGCAGAGCCTCTTCGAGCGCCGCGACGGCCGGCAGCACTCCTTCGGCCGCCTCGCGCAAGCCGGCCGACAAGCGCGGATCGCGCAGGATCGCCGCCACGAGGTCACGCACCGCCGCCGGCTTTTCGCTGCGATTGGTCGCCCGCAGCGCGCTCAGAGTGAAGCCACCGTAGGCCGAGAAGGGGGAGGTGCGCGGGTGGCCGTCGATCTGGAGGGCGACGATCAACCGCTCGAGGGCGATCTCGACGTTGGCTTCGGCGCCGGTTGCGGCGGCGATCACTTCGCGTTCCTTGTCGAACGACTCGTCGACGGCCCGTTGGGCATCGACGTAAAGGCGTTGCGCGTCGATGAACGCCGCCAGGCGGCCCTCGACCAAGCGGGTGTCGACGAGCTTGGCAGCGGCCAGGAGGATCTCGCCTTTGTGCAGGCGACCGGCATGGGCTTGATTGAACTTCTTGCGTTTCATGAGTTTCTCCTTGGATGATGTTGTGGGTGGAATCAGCAGCAACGTGGAACGAACGAGGCCTCGAAGCGTTGCGGGCGGGGGTCGTGCCGACGGCCTATGGATGGCCAATGTTGCGAGGAAGTTCATGAGTTGTGACTTCCTGGCTGTGCCAAGATCGTGCCAACCGCGGAGGAACCGCCCGAGCAAAGAGAACACGATGTGAGGCAGGGGAACGGGGGACGCCGCTTGGCAGAATTGCCCACCCAGCCATGCAAAAGTGCGGAGCCGCGGCGCCAAGACGCTAGAGTTCAGCGGAAAACCCGGTGCGTGTCCGGGGATGTCGGCAACGAGGGGAGGTCCTGAAGCGATTGGGACCCTGCCACAACCGTTGTGGCAGCCTTCGAGTCGGTCATGAACCCTGCCACAACTGTTGTGGCACCCCTCGAGTCGGTCATGAACCCTGCCACAACTGTTGTGGCACCCTTCGAGTCGGTCATGAACCATGCCACAACCGTTGTGGCACCTCTCGAGTCGGTCATGAACCCTGCCACAACTGTTGTGGCACCCTTCGAGTCGGTCATGAACCGTGCCACAACTGTCGTGGCACCCTCCGAGTTGACGGAAAGGCGGCCGCCGGCAGCAGCAGGTTGGTAAGACGACGCCCCAGTTCGGGTTGGTGCCAACGGAGCGGTCGGGCACGGGACTTGCCGGCGCCCGAGCCGAATGAGAGCGGGCGCGAAGCGCCAGGAGCGCCGAGTTGCACGCGGCGGGCCCGCCCCGCGCCGAGGGAGACGTCCCGCAAGGAATGAGTTCGGGCCACGCGCCCGGAGGATCGTGGCGGGGCACGTCCTGGTAACGGTCCCTACGCCGACGGCGTCACGCCCCACGCCCCAGGGTTGGTAGGTGATTCAGGATCACCGACACCGGCGACGCCTCCTCCCTGCGCCACCTCCATGGCCGTACGCCCCCATTTTCATCGGGGAAATCCAGCTTCCAAGCTGAAATTCGAGCCCCAATCCGGACGCTTCCCGAACCAGATAAGGCACTTGGATTGGTGCCACCCCGTTCCCCGTTCAGCCGATGGTGGACGCGCGCCGGCCGACCCGTCCCCCGAAGGCTTGCCGAAGGGCGAACGGCGTCGACTTTCGCCTAGCGATCGGCTAGCCGTGGAGCATGGGACTCGCTGCGAGCTGGCCGAACGCTGGGGCATTGCCGCCGGCAGCCGAAACGCCTTGCAGCGTCGACCGCGAAAGCGGCAGCGTGACGCCGGCCGTCGATGTCTACTTCTCCGCTGATGTCGAGACGGACGGGCCGATTCCGGGCGAGTTTTCCATGCTGTCGTTCGCCCTGGTCGTCGCCGGGACATTCGACGGCGAGGTGTTCACGCGGCCCGAGCGCTACGACCGGTGCTTCGTCACGACCCTGCGGCCAATCTCGACGAATGTCGAGGCCGAGGCGTTGCGGGTGAACGGCCTCGATCGCGACCTCCTCGTACGGGAGGGTGCCGATCCTGCCGCAGCAATGACCAGCGCGGCCGAGTGGATCGTCCGCGAGGCAGGGGGCTGCGTTCCGGTGCTCGTCGCCTACCCGCTCAGCTTCGACTGGGCATGGCTCTATTGGTACTTCACGAAGTTCTCGGCAACCGGTTCGCCTTTCAACCACTCGCGCTGCTTCGATCTGAAGACGGCCTTCGCGGTGAAGGCGCACGCACCGGTCGCACGCGCGGGGCACAGCCATCTGCCATCGCACCTTCAGTCACCGCGCCCTCACACCCACGATGCCCTCGACGACGCGATCGAGCAGGCCGAGATCTTCGCCCGGATCTTCACGTGGGAGGGAGTCCGTGGGATTCGCTGAGCGGTTCGGCGACCGAGCGAGACAGACTCGCGAGCGACTGAACGCGTTTCGCGAGCAGTTCGCCCACCATCTTCCCGAGCGCGCGAGCGTCCTGCGCGACCGGGTCTGCATCTACGCGGTTGGCTCCGCGGGCCGGGGAGAAATCGGCGAGCACAGCGATCTCGACCTCTTCTCGGTCAGCCGTGCCGATGCCATCTCGAACGTCGATCACATCCTCATCAAAACGGCGCTGTTGCGCGCCACGCGCGCCTGCGGATTTCCGGAGCCCTCGCGCGACGGGATGTTCCTGCAGGTGCACGATGTTGCTCGAATCGGCGGAAACTTCGGAAAGCCGGAGGACGACTCCGAGAACACCTTCACCGCGCGGATGCTGCTTCTGCTCGAAAGCATCTGCATCGTCGATCCAGCGACGTACGATTCGATTCTCAACGACGTCCTCGATCTGTACTGGACGAATGCGGCGAAGCACCAGACGGATCATCTGCCGATCATCCTCGTCAACGACATCGTGCGCTACTGGCGGGTAGTCCTCCTCAACTACGAGGCGAAGATTCGCAAGTCTTCGCCGCCCGACGCAGGCACCGATACCGACGCGAAGCGGCGCATGCTCAGCTACAAACTGCGGTTCAGCCGCTGTCTGACCTGCTTCTCCGCCGTCGCGTTCCTGCTGAAATGCGCGACGCCCGACAACGGCCACGTTGCAATCGAACGAGCACGGCAGATGGTTGACGCCAAGCCCGTCGAGCGACTGTTGTGGATCAGTGGTGTGTCCGGCGACGACGCCGAAGTTCGAGGATTCGTCGACGAACTCCTCGAACTGCACGAGTCGTTCCTCGGCAACTCGCAGATTCCCGCCGTGCAGCTGCTCGCTAGATTCGCCGACGAGAATTTCTGTCGCGAGCGATCGAAGGAAGCGAGCCGGTTCGGTAAGACCATGGCGGAGTTCATCCTGCACCTTGGCCGGAGCAATCCTTTGCTACGCTATATCGTTGTTTGACCCCGAATCCGCCGGCTGGGCCTATGCGCTAGGACTCCGACCGCCGGGAAGCACCTCGCCCCCTATGCGTCAGCCAACGCCGTGATCGCCTCGTCAAGGAAGATTCCGGAATGTAGAGACCATTCGGAGCATTATGCGCCGGCGTTGATGCACTGCCGGTGGCTGCTACGGGATGCCCCCGACGTAATCTCGCAAGAATCGTCCGTATCGTCTCTGCGCCCCGGAGTACGGGGCGCGGGCTTCTGGATCACTCCGGAGGCTCAAGGCAAATTCCTCCTCGGTGACGATTTCGGTGCCGAAATGGTGCGCTTCGCGCGCAAATCGAGCCTCCCGGAAACTGCTATGGCCGTGAACTCAACCACTTGCGCTGGTGCGACCCCGAACCCCGCGTTACGGATGATCCCGACGCCGATCAGGCACCTGGAAAGGTGCGACCCTGTTCTAGCAGTAGCTCCTCCAACTCCTCTCGGAGTTGACGACTCAGTCGCCCAATCCCGATCCGAGCGGCAAGCGCTGCGAGCGCGTCTTCCCCGGACAGCGTCGCGGCAACCTCATGCGCCAGTCCGAGCTTCTCCGCATACGGAACATCGGCCCAATCGCGCTCGACGCCGCCGAGCAACTTCCCGCGGTAGCCGACGACCTTCTGCGGCTCCTGACGGTCGGGCCAGAAGACGACTCCGCGAACCTCCGTTCGTGCTCGCGCTTTCGAAACCGCCCGCTGCACCTGTGCCCGAATCTGCTTGCCCGCGCGCTTGAACTGGTGCGCCCGAGAAACCCGGGCGACCAGATCCTCCAACGTGATCGGGCCTAGCTCATCGATCAATCGACAGGCGAATCGGCGCAGCACCGGTAGATAGTCGTCTTCGTAGAATCGCTCCGGGTCGAGGTCGCTGTCGCTCGGTCCCGACGACGCCCCCCGAAGTGTCGACACCGCCTCGGTGACAGGAACATCGGTAGTTCCCCAACCCTTGGTGCGGACCACTGCGGCGGCTTCCATGATGCGAGTCTCCTGTCCCGCCAGATCCGTCGGAACCGCCCTTGGATCGGCTTGAACCTGCTTCGCCTCCCGAGGTTCGGCTTCGTAAAGCTCCTGCAATCGGTCGTGGACTTTATCGAGAGTTCGCCGCGGATCGATGAAGAAGTCCGTCGACCAGATGCGAACCAACTTCCAACCCAGGTTCTCCAGAATCGCTTGGCGCACGCGATCGCGGTCACGTGCCGAAGGCGATCGATGATACGTTGCACCGTCACACTCGATCCCAGCCAAGTACCGACCGGGAGCGTCCGGATGCACGATCCCTAGGTCCACACGGAACTTCGAGACGCCGATCTGTGTATGAACGCTCCAGCCACGTCGCCGCATGCCGTCGGCTACGGCCTCCTCGAACTCCGACTCATACTGGTCCAATCCTCCGACCGACAGCACCGCCTCGCCGAGCGCAGCCGGACCACGCTGCGCGAACTCCATGTAGTGCCTCAGGTCGCGTACCGCGTTTGCCGACGTCCGCGTAAGGTCGATCATCGAAGGGTCGAAGCTGGCGAAGAGGACCACTTCGGATGTTGCGCGCGTGATGGCTACGTTCAGCCGTCGCTCGCCTCCCTTCTTGTTGAGCGGGCCGAAGTTCATCGACATCGTCCGTGCTCCCGGCGTGTCCGGCCCATAGCCGACGCTCAACAGGATCACATCGCGCTGATCTCCCTGGACAGTCTCTAGATTCTTGACGAACACCGGCTCCGAGACATCGTCACCGAAGTACTTTTCCAGCTCCGGATTCGCCCGCCGTTCCTGGTCGAGAAGGTCGTCGATCAGGCGCTGTTGATCGGCGTTCATCGTTACGACTCCAAGGCTCAAGCGTGCCCGCTCGGGATGCGTGAGACGCTGCACGATCTCCGCGACGATCGCTTTCGCCTCCGCGGGATTGGTTCGCCCGCTTCCCCGCTGATAGAGTCCATCGATTTTCCGGAAAGAAACTGCCGTTTCCCTCGTTTCCGCTGCTGGGAAAGTAACGAGGTCACCGCCGTAGTAACGGTGATTCGAGAACGCGATCAAACTCTCGTGCCGGCTGCGATAGTGGCCGGTCAAACGATGTAGCTTGACGCTGGCGGCGAGCGCCTCGTCGAGAATGCTCTCAAGATCGTCGCTCAGTAGACCGTCTTCGTCCTCATCATCGCCCGACGCCGAACGGTCGAAGAAGCTGGTCGGCGGCATTTGCTTAGGGTCGCCGACGACGATGACGTTGCGGCCGCGAGCAATCGCACCGATCGCGTCCCATACGGTGATCTGCGATGCCTCATCGAAGACGACCAGGTCGAAGAGTTGACTCCCGGCCGCGAGGTATTGTGACGCGGAGAGCGGACTCATCAAAAGACACGGTGTCAGCGCCGTCAGCGAGCTGCCCATCTTGTCGATCAGCTGGCGCACCGGCAGGTGGCGCATCTTCTTCTGGAGTTCTCGCGCCAGCACGCCGTAACCGGCGTCGCGGTGTTGGTCGTCGGGGTCGGGTACTTCGCCACTCAGTCGAGCGCGGATGAAGTCCGTCGCAAGGGTGGCAAGCTTTTGATCGAGTTCGCGGAAGAGGCGGATCTTTTCTTCGTGGTCGACCGCGGCGAAGGTTCGCAGCGGCTCGCGGGCGTCGATGAGCCGGGTCGCCAGCCAGTCGCAATAAGCGGTTTGGAACGCCTCTTCGACATCGGTTGCCGCGAGTGATCCGTTCTCGAGAGCCGAGACGAACTCCTTCAACTGTGCCGCTTCTGCCTCTTGGCGTGCGCGTTGCCAGCGACACCACGCATTGATGCGGGGCTGGAGCTCCAGGATACCTCGTGCCTGGGATCGGAGTTCGGAGAGCTTCGTCACGGCAGCCATTTCACCGCCGGCTTCGTTTAGATAGTTCGCGAGGGTCGCCTCGAACGTGGCAGCAGCCTGCTGAGCCCGTTGGGCCGCGGCCGCACACGGCATACCGTCCTGAAGCAGTTCGCGACCCTCCACCAAGAGGCGGTGCACACTCGCACGCAGCTCGGTGAGCTCGGCGACGTCGGCCGCCAGACGCGCCGTCGCCTCACGAATGTCCCTTGCCAACGAGAGGGTCGATTCGAGTTCGCTTTCGTCGGTCTCCAAACCACGCCACGGGGAATCCGTTGGTAGGTTGCGGGTCGTCACGTCCATACGCTGTTGCAGCGACAGTAACTCCTTCAGGGAGGGAAGATCGCTGGCGAGGTTGGGGAGTACCGGTAGCTTCAACTGTTTGCGCAGCCGGCGCCGCAACAACCAAGCGGAGAGCGAGCGGAATGGCCACGCCTTGGCCTGCACGCGAGCCCACTCCGCAGTCCACGCTTCGACTGAAGCTGGTTGTATCGTGTCGATGGGATAGGGACATGGCAGTTCGGCGGCCGTCTTGCGATAGCTGAGAAGCAGCTGTCGCGCCGACTCGACTGCTGCAAGTTGATCACCGCCATTGGAACCGAGGGCGAAGCCAAGATGCCGTTGCGCTGCCTCGCGCACCAGAGACGCCATGGCGGCTACGCCGCGTCGCAAAGCCAACGAATCCCCAGCGCGGGGCAGGCGGGACTGCTCGGAGAATGCATCGGTGGCGGCTTCGAACTCTTCCATCGCCGCGAGTAACTCGCCGCAGACGTTGACGAAGCGAGACTGCCACGCGTTCGACCATTCTGTATGCCGAACGACATGGAATACCTCGCGATCGGAAGCATCGATCGCGGCATAGGCCTGGCCGAGACGTTTCGCTGTCTCGCTCAGCTCGTTGAGGTCGGCCGGGCACTTCGCGTGGTCGGCCTCAAGACCGCCCGTCCAGCCAAGGCGAACGCGATGCCGCTCTCCCCAGCGAACCGAGCGTCCGATCGCTGCCCGCGGACTGATACCGGTGGGACCGGGTTGGTGCAGGGCAGCGACGAGACCATTGAGATCATCCCGAAGTCGCTTGAGGCGCGCAGCTTCTGTGTCCCATTCGGCGCGGGTATGCGTGCGCCGACTGCGCCAGGACTGGCCGAGCTGGTCGAGCACTTGCCGCTTGTTCGCCTTGTTCGAATGCAGCTCGAGACAGAAGTCTCCTAGGCCCTTCTCCCGCAGGCGCCGGTAGACGACTTCGAGAGCGGCCATCTTTTCCGAGACGAATAGAACGCGCCGTCCTAGACCGAGATTGTGGGCGATGATGTTGGCAATCGTCTGTGACTTTCCGGTCCCGGGAGGCCCTTCGAGAACGAAGTCGCCACCCTGCATCGAGGCATGCACGGCGACCACCTGTGAACCGTCCGCCTGGAGTGGCATGTAAAGAGTTCCCGGATCGATCACCGTATCGATCTTTTCCGCGGGAAGGATGGCGGCAGAATTCGGGTACGGATCACGCGGGTGATCGATGAGGTGGCGCACGAACGGACTTTGCTTGAGTGCTTCGGTACGGTCGTTGAGATCCTTCCACATCAGGTACTTGGCGAACGAGAAGGTACTGAGGACGATCTCTTCGGTAACCTCGAAGCCGGGTACGTCGCGAACGGCGCGGCGCACGATCTCCCACACCCTGCTTACATCGACCCCGGATTCATCCATGGGCAGCGCCCCTTCGAGTTCGGGGATCCGTAGGGCGAAGTCCTGGCGCAGAAGTTCGAGCAGGGTGAGGTTGAAGACGGCATCATCTTCGTGTTTGGCGATACGGATCTTCGAGGCGGCGCTCTTGCGTTCAAGAGTTACGGGGACCAGAAGCAGCGGCGCGCGGTACAAGCGAGTCTCATCGGGTGATTGCTTCCACTTGAGTACGCCAATGGCGAGGTAGAGCGTATTGGCGCCGCCCTCCTGCAGATCGGTGCGGGCCTTGCGGTAGAGCTGAACGAGGCCCGAATCGAGATCCTTATCCGAGGCATCTGCCACGACTTCGTCGCGATCGAGCGCCTCGGCGGCGTAGCGTGCGGCAAACTCCTCGCCGGTGCGAGATTGGAAGAAGGCCTCGTCGCGTGTGCTCTGGGAGAGCGTCGGCATCGGAACGACGGTGATCTTCGCGCCGTCACTGATGCGGTCTTCGAGGCGACCCGGGTCCGAACAGCGTAGTCGGATCGTCGTTTTGGACGGCTTTAGGTTCAGTAGGCGATTGTTTTTGGTGAGGTCGAGGAGCTTGCGTTTCCAGTGCTCGAGTCGCGTTTCGGGGGAGTCGGGGGTTGGACCGTCGTCGATTCCAAGATCGAATCCCGGCAGCTCCGGAGGAGAGTCGAGTCCAACATGGATCGAGGCGTTGCCTGCTGCGTCGGCGATCCGCGTAGGTTCGATCACCAGCGACAACGGCGTGATCTGATGTTGACGGGCGCGCCGGATGTCGAGTGCGTAGTGGAAATCGGCTTCGCGATCCTCGCAGATGAGACGATCGGCCGATTCGATCGCCTTCGCAAATGGCATCGGCGGTTCGTTCACGACGAGCGTGGTCTCGAAGAGCACGAGTTCCTTCGCCGCGACGTGCTTACGGACATCCGAACAATCGAACGCCGTGAGCGTGGGCAACACTTGTGGCTGCAGCCAGACTCCGCAGAAGGCATGGCCCTTGGTGAACGCTACGACGGGGTTGAGGCCTGCCTGTTCGAGGGCCGCGGCGAAGAGCACGGTCGTGTCGAGGCAAGTCGCGAGGCCGGTATCAAGGACTTCCGACGGCGTGCGGATCTTTTGGCCTTCGGACTCGAAGCTGGCCGGCGGCTCCGCGTAAACCAGGCGTCGGGCAGAGACGGCGGACCAAATTGCGGCGGCGAGCTGCCATACGACCTGGCGCGACTTCGACTGGTAACCATTGATCGTCGGCTGTTTCCCCGCACTGCGCAGGACCTCGCCGGCGTCTTTGAGGACCTTGGCGATGGCGGGATCGTTGGGCATGACGAACGCCCCGAGCAGCTCGGGCATGTGGGCTCCGCCACCCCACTCATTGCGGGCGAGTCCAACGAGGGGGATCCGGCGTTCGGAAAGCGTGACGTCTGCCGCGGTGACGCTGAGGCGGAGTTCGGCCCGCACGCGTTCGTTGATCTGGGCGAGCAGGGCGCCGGAGAGCGAAACTTGGCGGTCGCGCACGCGGATCTCACCACCTGCAGCGATCCGATCGAGTCGCCAGGTCTTAGAAGCGATGAGGGGTGGCGAGCAATCGAGGACAAGCTGAAGATTTTCGACGGGCGCATCCCCCAGGTTGAGGACGGCCAGGTCGGAGATGACGGGTGCGTCGTTTTGATACGTCGCGAGCGTGATTCGATCCGCTACGGACGCCTCGATTTCGAGTCGCGGCACCGGAGGGCTAGGGAAGGTTTCGTCGAGTGTCGCGGTCATGGAATCGTGTCGGTCCATCTATAGACAAGTGCTCCCACTGGTGTCAGCTGGCTGAATTCCTGCAACTTGAGGATAGGGTGCTAGCGGCAAAGCCTTCGTGAATGCGGTTCGAATTTGCATTCACTCGGTACAAGTGATGGCAAAAGACCTTCGCCTTAGTCACTTTATCGGAGGGCGTTCCTGAAGCCCACGTGCACCCTGCACGTTACCTCCGCAGAAGCAGGCCGGTTCTACACATTCCCGAGACGAGAGGAGGCTACGCCTGCCTATTAGGAAGTGATCCCCATGCTGGGAATCGAGCGGCTTTCAGGAATCGGATCAGGATCTCCGTCCGCGACGTCTCCCGACCTATCGGCGCATGCCGAACCGATATCCGAACATCTTGACTGCAAACCACAGGAATAGCCAAAAGACGACTGCATCCCACCTGCGAGAATAGGTAGCATCTTTACTGCTGAGGGAGAAGTCGACGGTAAGTGCTCGCCGTAGCCCGTCTGGCGGTGGCCGGGTGAGGCCGACTATCGTC
>CAZGEJ010000056.1:18566-32868 GCA_964524885.1 uncultured Binatia bacterium (SeqCode) | reverse complement strand
CATGCCGTGAGAAAAACTCGCCTCAGGGTGGGTCATGCTCGTGAGAAATGACAGATCCGACCCCGTTTCACCCATCCACACCACCCCGGCTCGGACGGAGCCGAGCCCTCCAGTGGACAGGCTCGGGTGTACCGCCTCGACTTGGACCTCACGTCAGATGTTCCCGCGGCGACGGCTTTGGAGAGGGGAAGGAGAAAGGGGTGCCCGCAAGCTGGATGCGCCGGATCACGAGGCGAGATGCCGTCAGATTTCGTTATGGGAACGATTTTGGGGTCCGAAGTCGTTCCCATAAACTTTATGGGAACGGATTTGGGTTCTGAAACGGTCGCCCTAAACTTTAGGGGGACGATTTCAGCTCCTCGTGGGGGTGCCATAAAGTCTAGGGCGACGATTTTCGGTCCTGAAGTCGTTCCCATAAACTTTATGGCATGCGTTTCAGAAGCTGAAATCGTTCCCATAAACTTTAGGGAGACGATTTCAGCAGTCGAAACGGTTGTCCTAAGCTCGCGTGAGACCGTTTCACCTTCTCGGACGCTTGCCAGAATCGTCGACGAGGCCATCGGAGCCAATTCCCGTCGTCACACACCTCGTTTCGACGGTTTTCGGGTGCAAAACCGGTCCAACAAACCTTGCGGCTTGCCTGCACGAGCCGAAATCCCACCGAGCAAACCTGGCGCGGCGGTTCCGGCGTTCGTGAGCGTGGTCGCCGACCTCGTGATGGTGGTCGCCGGACGGTTGTCCCTCGTCGCAAGCCCGTTCCGACCGCCCACCAAGGCACGCGCTTTGCGCTTTGCTGTATGGGGTCGCCGATGAGCGACTTCACCCCGACGTTTGGCTGGATCAAAGTTGCTTGGCGACCCGGAACCAGCCCAGGGCCGTCAGGACCAAGAGCACGCCCGGCACCCAGAAGGTGGCGGCGAGGCTGACGTGCACCGCGAGCCAGCTGCCCAAGATCGGGCCGATGACGCTCGCCAACATCAGCGCCGTCGACCCCAGACCCGACATGCGGCCGCGCGCTTCCTTCGGGGTGCGGCGGTTCAACCAATCGAAGGCCAATGGCACGAATCCCGCCATCACCACACCGCTGACCGCGCGTAAGGCCAAGATCACCGCGAGATGCGACGCGGCGCCGACGGCGGCATTGGTCACTCCGCTCAATGCCATCGACAGCACCATCGCACTCTGCAAACCCCAACGCTGTCCCAACCGCACCCACGTCGTCGCCATCAACGAGGCCGGCAAGCCGGCGGCAAAGACGATCAACCCCGTGGTCGTCGCCACCGCCTGCGGTGCTACGCCCAACTCGCCGACGTAGAGCGCCAGCGTCGGCCAAGGCGTGACGACGACCAGTTGAAACAACGTCAGCAACGCCAACATCGACTTGGTGCCCGGCACGCGCAGCAGTTCGCGCCAGCCGATCTCCGCCGCCGCCTCGGCCGGCGCCGCGATGCGCGACGGCTCGTGCACCAGCCACGCCGACAGACCGGCCAAGCTGAAACCCAAAACCCCGACGACGAAGAACAACGGCCGAATGCCGAAGAGATCCGCCGCCAAGCCCCCCAACAACGGACCCGCCAACGCCCCCGCCGAGCGAGCGCTCTGCAACAACGCCAAGGCTCGGCCGACGCGCGCCTCGCCCGTCGTCGTCGTCAACAAACCCACGGCCGCCGGAAAGACCCCGCTCACCCCGCCTTGCACGCCGCGCCAGAACAACAGCGAACCCGGACTCGTCGCCAAGCCCATGCCGACCGCCGCCGCAGCGATCCCCGTCAGCGAGCGCACCACCATCAGCTTGTGACCGAAGCGGTCGGCCATGACGCCCCAGGCCGGCGTGGCGAACACGGCCACCAGAAACGGTGCCGCGCCGAGGGCACCCGTCCAATAGCTCAATGCGGTGGGCTCGGTGACCCCGACCGAACGCAGATAGAGCGGCAACAGCGGCAGCACCGCCGTCATGCCGCCGAGGATAAGCAGCTGCGAGGCGCAGACGATCCAGAGATTGATGCGTTCCTGGGTCGAAGGTTGCGCCGCGGCGGGCTCACCCCCGGCGCCGGAAGGCTGGGGAGGGGTCACGCCGCGGCGTCGCGCAGACCGGTATCGGCGGCCCGGCCGAGCATGGTGTTGAGGTTCTGCACCGCCGCGCCCGAGGCACCCTTGCCGAGGTTGTCGAGCCGCGCCACCAGCACGACTTGCTCCCGCGCCCGATTGGCGCAGACGAAGAGCTGCATGCGGTTGGTGTCGTTGAGCGCTTCCGGCTCGAGATGGTCGAGCTGCAGCGATTCCGCCAACGGCGCCACTTCGACGAAGGTCTGGCCCGCGTAGGCCGCGTGCAGCGTCGCGTGCACGTCGTCGACCGACGGCCGCGCCGGCAAGGAGCCCAACGCCAGCGGCACGTGCACCAACATCCCCTGGCGGAAGCGAGCGATGCTCGGCACGAAGATGGGCGGGTGCTGCAACAGGCCGTAGAGCTGCATCTCCGGCACGTGCTTGTGCTGCAGCGTCAAGGCGTAACTGCGGTAGGCATCGTGCACCGGATCGGGGTTCGCCGGATCCTCGAAGCGTTCGATCAGCCCGCGACCGCCGCCGCTATAACCCGAGATCGCGTGCACCGAGAGAGGCTGCGACGCCGGCAGTAGACCGGCGCACACCAACGGCCGCACCAGGGCGACGAAGCCGGTGGGATAGCAACCGGGATTGGTGACCCGCTTGGCCGCACGGATGCGCTCCGCCTGCTCGGCGTCCATCTCGGGAAAGCCGTACACCCATTGCGGGTCGGTGCGGTGCGCCGTGCTGGCATCGATGACCCGCACCTCGGGGTTGTCGATCCACGCCACCGCCTCGCGCGCCGCGTCGTCGGGCAGGCAGAGGATGACGACGTCGGCCTCGTTCAACACCCGGCGACGCTCGCTGGGCACCTTGCGCTGCGCCTCCGGCAGCCGCAGCAACTGCAAGTCGGCACGCCCTTCCAGGCGGGCGCGAATCTGCAGCCCGGTCGTCCCCACGTCGCCATCGATGAACACCCGCGTCGTCATGCCGGCGTTATCGTCGCCGCTCCGACGCGATGCAAGCGCCCTCCACGAGCGTGGCGTACTGGCCCGCGGGAAAGCCGAGCGCCGCGGAGGATCGCGCCGCGCGAAGCTTCTGCTATGGAACGCGCGACACACTGGGGAGGGAGCGACGATGCAAGAGGCGCTCGAACGTTCGATCCGCCGGCAAGCTTTGTTCTGGGCGGGGCTGTCACTGTTTTTCGTCTTGTTTCTCTGGCTTCTCGGCAATCTGCTGCTGCCGTTCGTCGCCGGCATGGCGCTGGCGTACCTCCTCGACCCGCTAGCGGATTTTCTCGAGGGTGTCGGCCTGTCGCGGTTGGTGGCGACCGTGATCATCCTGGTCGCGTTCGTCCTGCTGTTCGTCATCTCGTTGTTGATCGTCGTTCCGATCCTCGGCGGCCAGATCACCGGGTTACTGGAGCGGCTACCGGATCTCGTGCGCCTACTGCGACAGCTTCTCACCTCCCTCGACATCGAGTGGATGAGCCGGTTCATCGGCGGCGAGACGGCGCTGATCGAGAGCCACATTGGTGATCTAGTGAAACAGGGGGCCGGATGGCTCGGTACCGTGCTCTCCGGGGTGTGGGCTTCCGGGCAAGCCCTGCTGTCGATCCTCTCGCTGCTGGTCGTCACGCCGGTCGTTGCTTTTTATCTGTTGTTGGACTGGGACCGCATGGTCGCACAGATCGACCGCCTGCTGCCGCGGGATCATCGGGCCACCATTCACACGATCTTGGTCGACATCGACCGCGTCATCGCCGGATTCGTCCGCGGTCAGGGCACCCTCTGTCTCGTCCTTGGCATCTTCTACGGCGTGTCGCTGACGGTCGCCGGTCTCAACTTCGGCTTACTGATCGGCTTGTTCGCCGGGTTCGTTTCCTTCATCCCCTACGTCGGCTCCATCAGCGGCTTGGTCCTCTCGGTCGGAGTGGCGCTGGTACAGTACTGGCCGGAATGGACCCCGGTCGTGGTGATCGCGTCGATCTTCTTCGTCGGCCAATTCCTCGAGGGCAACCTGTTGCAACCGAAGCTGGTGGGAGAACAGGTCGGGCTACACCCCGTGTGGGTCATGTTCGCGTTGGTGGTCTTCGGCGCCTCGTTCGGATTCACGGGCATGTTGGTTGCCGTTCCCGCGGCGGCGGCCATCGCGGTCGTCGTGCGTTTCGCCCTGGCGAAATACGTCGAAAGCGAGTTGTACGGGGGAGAGGAAGCCGTCCTGCGCAAGAACACTCCGGCGACGGTCACAAGGGTCGAGTCTCCCGCCGCGACCGGCTCCGACCGCTTCGCTGACGAACCCGAATCCTGAATTGCGATTGATCCGCAAACTTCGCTGCGGCAGGGTGCGGCCATGTCGCAGGACGTGCCCGAGGAAGAATCGCGCTTGGATGACACCCCGCCGCAATCCGCCCGCAAACGTCGCTGGCCGCGGCGGCTCCTGATTGCTGCAACCTTACTCTATGGGCTGTTCGCCGTCGGCGTCGGGGTCGTACTGCCGCCGCTCGCTCGTGACGAATTGGTCGCCCAAGCGTCCGCCGTCGTCGGTCGCCCGGTCGTGTTGGCGGACTTGCGACTCGA
The DNA here is from genome assembly GCA_964524885.1 of uncultured Binatia bacterium (SeqCode). Taxonomy (GTDB): domain Bacteria; phylum Desulfobacterota; class Binatia; order HRBIN30; family HRBIN30; genus CALJUJ01. Next base: position 28,246 of record CAZGEJ010000056.1, on the reverse strand, counting down.
CCCTTTCGCCTTCGCCGTCACCCTCGGTGGCCTCGGCATCCCGGCGCAACAGGGCGATCCGTTGATCGCCGCCGAAGCCATCCGCATCGACGTCTCGCTGTCTTCCCTTTGGCGACGCGCCGTCGTCCTCGACGAAATTCGCCTCACCGCGCCGCGGGTACGTGTCGACATCGCCGCCGACGGCTCGCTCGAACTCGTCGATACCTTCACCTCATCCCCCGCCGAGGCGGCGCCCGAACCGACACCCGCCGACGCCGACGCAGGCCTACCACCTGTACTGGTGCGTAGCCTGATCATCGAACGCGGCAGCGTCGCCCTCTCCGACGCCAGCGGCGCCGCGCCACTCCGCCTCGACCTCGAACCGCTCGACCTCAACCTATCCGACCTCGATACCCGACCGGATCAGCAGGCGGCCTTTCAACTCTCGGCCACCACCGAACAAGGCGAACGCTTGTCCATCGAGGGCAGCCTCGGCATCGAGCCTCTCCTCGTACAAGCGCAACTGCAGGTCGATGACCTCGGCTTGGCGTCGCTCTGGCCTTATGCCGGCGTGCCGGTTCCTCTCGATTTGACGTCGGGCAAACTCGGCGTGACCGGCAGCCTCACCGTCGCCAGCCGCGGGGATGCCACCGACGTACGGATCGATCAGGGCAACCTGAATCTGCGCGATTTGAAGCTCGCTACCCGCGAACCTGCCGGAGAACTCCTCTCGTTGGCGCAACTCGACGTCTCCGGCATCGACGTCGACGTCGCCCAAAAGAACGTCCACCTCGCCGCCGTGCGCAGCAACGGCCTTACCGTGAATGGTGCGATTGACGCTCAGGGCCGGGCCAACTACGCCTCGCTGCTGGCAAGCGCGCCCGCCGCTCCGGTAGCGGCGGACTCCGACGTCGCCGACGCTGCTGCCGCACCCGCGGCACCCAGCGAAGCGCCGGCGGAGCCCACCCCGGTTCCCTCCCCCGCGGCACCCGAGGCGGCGCCCGAAGATGCGACGACGAACCCGACCGCCGCGCCGGAGCCGTCTGCGGAGGCGGAACCATCTCCCGACGGCGACACGCCGCCGGCGGCGAAGGAGGATGCGGCGTGGAAGATCGCCGTCGATGAAGTTCAACTCGACAAGTACGTCGTCACCTTCTCCGACGAGAGTGTCGACCCGCATCTGAACCTACGCCTCGATCCCATCGCCTTGCAGCTCAAAGGATTCCGCAGTGACGGCGGCGAACTCGATGCTCACCTGACCGTCGCCGTCGAAGGCGGCGGTTCGCTCGACGTCACCTTGGCCGGTCCGATGGCGCCGATGGCTCTCGCCGGCAAGGTCCAGCTCGACGATCTGCCGCTGGCCATCAGCGAACCGTACGTGCGCCAGTTCGCCCGCGTGACGTTTGCTTCTGGGCGCACCGCGGCCCAAGGCGATCTCGCCATCGTCGAAGCCGACGGCGCCAACGCCGTGCGCTATACCGGCTCGCTCGACGTGCACGAGCTGACTCTCAACCGCAGCGCCGACTTCGGCGAACTGCTGGCATGGAAACGTCTGGGCTTGGTCGGGATCGACCTCGACACCGGCAAGAGCCGCCTCGCCATCGCCAAGATCGACCTCGACGAGCCACGCACGGGAACCAGCGTCAAAGAAGACGGCACTCTCGACGTCGGCTCCGTCCTGGTGCAACGCGACGAAGCGGCGCCGCCCGAAACGGCGAAGCCGGCCGACGATGCGTCCCCCTTCGCCGTCGAGATCGCCGAGCTGCAGATCCGGAAGGGCACCCTGCGTTTCGCCGACCGCACGGTGAAGCCGGCCTTCACGACCGCTCTGGAAGATCTCACCGGCGGTGCCAAGAACATCCACCTGCCCGAACTCGGCCCGGTGCCGATCGAACTCGCCGGCACCATCGAGGGCGAAGCGGATTTCCGCGTCACGGGTCAAGTGAGCCCGGTCGGCCATGCCGAGCCGACCGACGTCAAGATCTCGCTCTCCGGCTTCGACGTCACCACGCTGTCCCCCTATTCGGGACGGTATGCCGGCTATGGTGTCGACAAGGGCCGGCTGACGCTCAATCTCGCTTATCGCATCGAGAAGAACGAACTCGTCGGCAAGAACGCCCTCGTCACCGAACAACTCGCCCTCGGCGAAGAGACCAAGAGCCCGGACGCGGTTTCGCTGCCGGTCAAGTTGGCGTTGGCGCTGCTTACGGATCGCAAGGGGCGCATCATGCTCGACATGCCGGTGCGCGGGAAGCTCGACGATCCCAAGTTCACCATCAGCGGCACCATCTTCAAGACGCTCGGCAACCTCATCGAGAAGACGGTGACCTCGCCGTTCAGCGCATTGGGATCGCTGGTGGGTATGGGTGCCGACGAGTTGCAGGCGATCGACTTCGCCCCGGGTTCGGCCGAGCTGTCGGACGACGAGCGCGCCAAGATCGACGCGCTCGGCAAAGCTCTCAAGGATCGTCCGGCGCTGCGGCTCGAGATCCGCGGCGTGGGCGATACGACGAGCGATGCACCCAGGCTCGCGCGGGCTCAGTTGGAGAACGAGATTCGCGTCGCGTGGCTGAAGGAGAAGAAGCTTCCCGAGGACGATACGACGAGCGCGCTGCCCGACGCGGACCGCGAGCGACTGCTGCAGGTTCGTTACGAGGAAGAGCTCGGCGCGGAAGCGACCGGCTCGGTGGACGAGGTGGCCGACGCGTTGGCACAGCGGCTGTCCGTCGATCCCGAAGCCGTGCGTCTACTGGCTCGACGCCGCTCGGCGATCATCCGCGACGAACTCGTCACGCGCGGCGTACCGATCGAACAATTGTTCCGCGCCAAGAGTGTCGTGCGCGACAAAGGAACGAAGGTCGTCGCCACCGAGCTGACGATTTCAGGTACATAGCCCGAGCCGCGGGAGCGACGGGCTATGCGGAAACGCCGAGGCGGCGAGGTTGGCCTACTTTGAGCGGAGCGGAAGCTCGGTACTGCTTGCTCGGCGGTAGCGACCTGCCAGCGGCGACTTGGCTCTCGCTCAGGGTGTAGCCCTCGATGGCAGTCCTGGCGTGGGCACCTTTGACCAGCGAAACCTCGAGGAGTCGCGCGTGCGGCCCAGGCGCAAGCGGTATGCGGGAGATCGCAGCGATGATCGCTTCGACCTAGCGATCAAGCCGAGTCGGCGTGATTGAATCGAAATTTTCGCGAGGGCAGCCCAGCAGCGACTAAACGGCCCGTCCTCCGCGGTAGCGCTGCTACGGAGGGTGGAGGAGCAGCCCGTAGAGAGGCTGCTGGGAGCAGCCCGCTAGTTCCCTTTCCAACCCACGGCGGCGAGCAGATCGGCGGCGGTGATGCGGCCGTCGGCGTTGAGGTCGGCGCCGCGGCACTCGACGGGTACGGCGGTGCTGTCGGCACCGAAGAGCGCCCACAGAATCCCTGCTAGATTGCCGTCGTCCGCCGTGCGTGAGCAGATGGCGATCGGCAAGTCGACCCAGTCTTCACCGCCGCCCTCGTCGAATACCGCCACGCGTAGGGTGTAGCGGCCGGTGTCCTCGGGGCGTGTCGGCCAAGTGAACGTCGCCGTGCCGTCGTGCCAATCGTTCATCTCGGATCCCCGCGGCACATCGCGGCCTGGGCGCTGCTGCGCGAAAAACGTCAAGGGATCGCCGTCGGGGTCGACCGCCGTGAAGTCGACCTCCAGCGATTCGCCGGCCCGCACGAACGCCCGCAACGGCGGTTGCCACTCCGGCCCACGGTTCCCCTCCCGCTTGCGCACGGCGCGTACCGAGCGGAACTCGAACCCATCGACCTCGTTGCGCTGGGCTCCTTCGAGCCGGCAGCGCTCGACGCTCAGCACATTGAACCCGAAGGTCACCACCTCCGCGTCCGCGGAACTCCCGGGCTCAATTGAATCGCAACGACCCGAGGTCAAGCCTATTCCGCCGGTCGTCTCGCTGACTTGATCAAATTCTCCGGTCTCCCGATCGTAGATAAACAGCTCTAGGTTGTGATCCTCGTTGCCCACTCGCGGGTCAAGGTCCGCGGTAGTGGAGAGGATGATCGAGTGCCCGTCATAGGTAATCGCAGAGTCCAATGCGGCGAATTGCGCGAGCCCCGCAACTGGGTCCGTGAGTTCCCCCGTAGCCAGGTCGAGCAATGCTGGGAACGCCTGGCGCCCACCGGCAACCGGGCGTGAGCTAGTAAACGATAACCAGCGACCGTCCGCACTAAGCACGCTGTTTCCAAGCGCGATTTCCAGGGGTAGCTCGGCCGCGAGCTTCCATACGTCAGTCGGAATGTCGTAGGAGAAAACCCGGCAACCGACCGTTGGTTTTGCTGCGACGCTAGCCAAAGTCGAACCGGTAACGATCACCACTCGTTGCCCGTCGCCGCTGATGTGGGGAACCGTCCCTGAGACACGCGGACAAATGTCATCCTTGTCGCTCAGCACCACCGCGTCCGGGCTATTCGTCAGCTGCCTCTCCTCGCCGGTTGCGGTATCCTGCCAGAAGTATTGTCGCAGCCGCGCCCCACCCTCTTCCCGCACCTCCTTTTGGTACGCCACGTAGCGCCCGTCCTGACTCACAGAGAAGAAGTACTGTCCTTCTTGCGCAACGAGGTGGGTCTTGTCGCCCGCTAGATCCGAGAATCCCAAGCCGAGCTGCACCACTCCAGGTTCTTCACGGAACAATCCGGTATAGAAGAACCGAAAGCCATCGGGGGACAACCTCGCATGGATGTTGCTTCCAATCTCCGCCCGAAACGCTTTCCGGGCACCCGTGACCCGTTCGTGAAGAAGGGCTTCGGTCACGTTCACCTGGGAATCAAACTCCCCACCCAGGCTGATGCGACGCCCGAGGGCATCCGTCGACAGTACCTCATGGTAGAGGACCGAATGATTCCCCTCGCGCATGGGAATCAGGCGATACGTCGGGGAGGAAAGGCGGATCGCAATCTCCGCCCGACTCTCGCCACCTGCCTCATCAACGGCCGAAAGTAGAACAGCGATCGGGGCCTGTATCGTTGTCTCGTCTCGAAGTTCGATAACCGCCCGGCCGGAAAGCTCTGCGTTCGTGCCACTGGCGATCGTTTCACGATTTCCCGACGCGTCAACGACCTCGAGAATCCAGTTGCGTACCGCCGTGGATCCCTCATCGGCTTCCACCCGAAACCGCACCGTCATAGGCCGGTCGGAGTAAACTTTCGATGAGCTTGTCGGGGCGATGATCTGCACTACCGGGCTGCCAAACATGGGCGCAGCCCTCAGTAATGAGGCAGCCGCCAGGACCAGCCCAATGCCGCACCGCGACCTATGGGCAACGCGCATCAGTTCCCCACGGAGACATCTGCTTCGAAACGACCCGTACGACAACCATCAACGCGTCGACGGCAGCGCTGTCTCGGCCTCAGACAGCTGGCCGAACCAAACTCCACTCGCTTCCGTTCCGGAGAAACTCCATTCGCCAGCAATCGACTTACCATCACGCCGCCCAGTAAACGCTACTGCCCGCATACCTTCTTTCACGACACCGATGGTCACCTCATTGTCGCGGATCGTCCCTTGAACATCGGCGGACCGCAGAACATTTGAGCCGTCGAGTTCGATCGTACCGGAGAGCTGATCCCCAGCTTGATTCAATTTCAGTTGCCACGATCCCTTCATCGACTCACCATCATCGCTCTGCCATTCTCCTGACCCACGCAACTCTTGCGCCATGGCGGCAGCCCCACCGAGCCACACCAGCACAACGGCAACAGCCATCCATCGACACGGCATCACCCAAGTCATCTCGTACTCCTTCCGTAGCAACGCCCGATCACATCGCCAGACATATCGTGGTGAAGCTGGTCAACGGATTTCCCATGGTGTCGAGCTTGGTCACCGTTACACGTTCGCCCGCCCCGCCGATGCAGGAGAGGGTCGAGGCCGGCAGTTCGGCTTCGAGCAATCGTGGTGAGACCGCCTTCACCTTGAGGTTCTTGATGTTGTTCAGCGCATCCCGGACCTGCACACAGTTGCCGATGATCGGACTACACGTATTCGAACGGGTCGCGTCATTGCAGCACGATGCCGCTTGGGGCGTACCCGTGCCGCTCCACTCTCCCGAGAAATCCAACCCCAATTCACAGGCCGCACCTGGAGCGTTGGGGTCGTTCGGGTCGGCCGATAACGGATTGCCCGCGATGGCGTCGAAGTTCAGCCCGCTGACCCGTACCGTCTGGTTCGCGTGTAAGGCGTTGCTCGGGAACGTACTGAAGACAAACTGAGGAGAATCGATCGCATCAAGCGGGATGCTTGTGTCGACCGGGCCGCCGCCGCTCGACTCGCAGTCGTCGAAGGATGCTGGATCGTTCGGGTCGCTCGGATCAACGTCGCGCCATTGGTTGCCCACCGCCGGGATTTCGATCGTCGCTGATCGGTTGAACAAACCACAGTCGGCGTTTGCCGTGAATACCGAGTCTCCGCTGAAGTCGTATCCGACCGCCGTCTGCGGCAGAACGTCGACTCCGTACCCGGCGATCGCTCCGCCCAGAAGTCCGTTGTACGTCACCGCCAGGCCGCCGCCGCTGCTGACCACCGGCGTACCCGTCGCTCCGTACTCAGACGTCTTTATTCCCGAGCTTAGATTACCGCAGAAGACGTCGTCGACCGGTGCGAATGTAGCCCCGTCTCCGGTGCCCCATAATCCGAAGAAGAAGTTGTTGCGGTAGATCGACATCGAACTACTGAACGTCATCTGCGTCGGCCCTTCCGTTCCCGGACGGCTGACCACTACGCCCGCTGGAACACCCCAGGAATACGGCAGAAGGTCGTCGCTGGCGCGCAGCCCCGCCCGTTCGATGACACTCCGTTCCAGAATCAGCCCACTGGCATTCTGCGCCACGACGTTCGACCCGTAGTTGTTGTGCAGCCAGCTGTCGCTGACCCTCGCGGAGCCGTGCGTCCTTACCTCGAGCCCGGCGTGGATTGCAGAGCGGACCTCAACATTGTCGAGTTGCACGCTGGTGACGCCCGGGGGCAGAGGTACGCTCCGCGGCACCACTTCGATCCCGCTGGCGACATCGCCACAGTTATTCTGCGGCGCCTCGCAGTCCTGCTCCATCCGCCCGTCGATCCTCGAATTTACCATCCGAAAGCCGTAGCCGCTTTCGCCGACTTCGATCACCGGATTCGACACGCCGATCGCGGCATTGACCGCCTGCCGAATTTCCAGACCGCGAAGGGTAACGTCCGAATTGTTGATCTTGAACCCGTAGTCTGGCGCGAATTCGATGACCCGCGCAAAGGCATCCTGCCACCCTCCCGCCGTCATCGCCGGATCGGCGATCTTCCATGGCCTGCCGTTCGCGTCCGTACCATCGATCGTCAACTTGCTCCGGCTGTTGTTGAGGTGACCGTCATTCAGCGCGCCAGGCGAAGTGGCGACCATGATCAGCACCGGATCGCTGCCACCTCCGGGGTTCCCCGGCTGGACCGTGAACACGGCATCGCGGATGTCGCAGCTGTTCGCCGCCGGAGGAGCGTTCACGGGACACGTGGTCGGGCCGTTTCCGCCCGCACGATTGACCCGCACCGCCTTCGGGAAATACGTCCACTCGATCGTCGACTCCTCGGTGGGGTCGAAGACAACGACGCTCTTCTGGTATTGCTTCACGTCCAACAACGTCGGCGACGTCCCGAGATTGTAAGTGATACGGTGCACCCATACGCCGCTATTGATCCCCGGTCGGTTCACCGAGCACGTCGTGGTCGCGTTCGGCAACAACGCGCATGTCGTATTGTACGAGCCATAGGCTGACCCGCACGTCGCGTTGACCACGTCCCCGGCAATCGTCACCGTCGGCGTAGTCGACGTATCGTTGCGCACCTTGACCTCCAGAACCGCACCATCGCCACTGCACATCACCGCCGCGGCGGGCTGCGTCGCCCACACCCCGGCTCCGCACAGTATTGCGAAGCCGATCCATGTGTTGGTACTACCCGTTCCCATACCTCATTCCTTTCGCCATGCGGTCCACGTGGGCACACCCGCTTCCCGTTCGACCGCGATTCGACGCAGCGACGACAATCGTTTCCAGGTGGTCTCGCAGATCGCCGCATCAAGCTCCGTCTGCCAGCCTCCGCACAACTCCGCCGCGGCGCCTTCGTATCGTGGCAAAACGATCTCGACGGGCGCTTTTCCGAGCTCCGATTCTGTCTCCAACAATTCGATCATCGCGGAGACGGCGGACCCAGGAGCTGCCGCATCCCTATGTCGCCCGAGGATGCGGCGGGCTGCGGAGTCCCCAGCATCACCCAGCAACCTTGCGGTCGAGACCACTCGATAGAGGTCCACCGGTGACAATACGCCAGCCACCGATGCCGCGGCCGTCGCCCGCAGGTATTCAAGCAGCGCCATGCGCTGCTTCCTCATCGCCACTTCGTTCGCCGCCAGGTGGTCGATGATCGGACGGTGGGTACCTTCGGCCCGAACCTCGCCTTCGAGCACCTGGCGGGCACGTTCGGTCGCCAGAATGGCTTCTTCCGACGCCGGGGCTTGGCGGCGCAGTGCCTCTGCCAGGGAGACCCACACGTGCACATCCGTCGGCGACGTTGCGACCATTGGTGCGAGCAGCGCGATAGAATCCCGCAGCGCCCAATCGTCCCCGCTGAGACCGCGACAGAGAAGTGCATCGGCGAAGACCTTCTTCGCTCGTCCATCCTCATCCGACCCAATTCGGCGAACTGCATATGCGATCGCCCGATCACACTGGGCTGGATCAAATGGATTCCGGAAGGAGATGGCGCCCACCGATCCTGTGCACGTCAAGGAAAGTAGGACGATCGCGATGAGACCTAGGCTCGATTCCGGACCCCGCATGAGCTTCGCTTCCTCGTGAATGGTACACACGCCTTTGTTCGGCAAGTCCTTCGGCGACAGTCTGCATAGGACGGAATTCATACGATGACGAGTAACAGAAGAGTACCTACGGGGTGACAGGCTGACGCATGCAACATCTTGACGTTCGAGCTTGTCTCAGGGATAGATCGTCATCGAGTGATGCCCAAGACACACCCTAACCGACGGCCCAAAGCGATCGCCCCACGCGTGCGCCGACTCCAAGTGGGAATTGCATGCGACAGCAAGCTAATCGCGGAGGCACTGCGGCACGCCCTCGGCATCGACGCGATCGTCGTTGGAGGTCCCGAACTCGATCCGTACTCAGCGGACGGCCACGTCACTCTGGTCCTCGTCGTCGCATCCTCGGCAAGTACGGTACTCAGGCACAGCACATGCGTCCGTCGCCTTTGGCCCCGCGCTAAGTCGCTTGCGGTCGATGTCCCGAACAACGAAGAGGCAATTCTGCAATGCTTTTCGCTGGGTATGGACGGAGTCGTGCTCGACAGCGAGGGGCTGGAAGCACTTGCGGACGCCGTCGACTGTGTCCTGCGTGGCGAGAAACGGCTCCCTCCTTCGGTGGGAAGCATCGACCGCCTCATACCCATTGGGTCGCGGCAGCGCCTACCGTTGGCGAGGATCTCGACCAGAGAGAGGCAGCTTCTCGATCTGCTGGCGTCCGGACGACAGAACAAAGAAATCGCACGCGACCTTGGAATCGAGCTGCAGACTGTGAAGAACGGCGTATCCCGGCTGTTTCGGAAGCTGGGGGTGACCAGCCGCGCCGATGCGGCAAGACTCGCCCCCCCCCCCCCCCCCCCCCCCCCCCCCCCCCCC
>CAZGEJ010000056.1:0-18556 GCA_964524885.1 uncultured Binatia bacterium (SeqCode) | reverse complement strand
CCGGTGTGTTGGGGAGTGGGGGGGGGCCCGCCGCCCCGGTGGGAAAACCCCCCCCCCCCCCCCCCCCGCGCTCGTTCGACGACATTCGCTGACGGGAAATGACGAAGATCGTCGCGCGGTCGAGAAGAATGTCGTCGATTGTCGTAACGGTGGCAGTCGTAGCATTTCTTTTGAGCACGTGGCTGGCCAACCGAGAAGCCTGCCCCGGCTGCCGAACCGAGGAAGTGTGGCTCCGATCCTCGGGCTTGGGCACGATCCGCGGACGCCTGTTCTTGCCACCAAGCCATGAAAGCGCCCGGGGCGGTGTCCCCGGAGTGGTCGTAAGCCCGGGCTACATGGCCAACGGTCGATACATGTACATTCCGTGGGCTCACGACCTCACCAGTATGGGAGCGGCCGCACTGTTCCTCGATCGACGTGGCCAGGGGAGGAGCGACGGTACGCTCTGGCAGAGCGACGTCGTCGCCGCGGGCATCGACGACCGGTACCCTGACCTCGCCGCGGCGATTGCGTTCCTTCGCTTGCACAGACCGTTGATCGACCCAACCCGAATCGCCCTGTTGGGCCATAGTGATGGTGCAACGGCCGCATTGGTCGCCGGGAGTTCGGACTGGGAGCTGCAGGCGACCATCGCGGTTAGCCCATCGACGGGTCCTTGGCAATTCGTCAACCACGTTTCACCACGAAACTTGCTGCTGATCTTCGGTGCCGATGACCAGTTCGTCCTGCACGACAGTGACAGAGCCCTGATTTCCCGTGCAACGCGGTATGGTCTGCTGGGCGAAGGACGCGTCGGAGACGTCCGCTTCGGTGATGCTCGAGCCCTCGTCCGCGTGCTCGACCGTGGACATCTCGACGTACTCACGACAGCAGCGACCCGAGCCGAGGTGAGGAGTTGGCTCGCTGCATCACTGCGACTGTCCCCGGAAGAATCCAGCAACAGGGGAAGCGGATCTCGTTCGGTTTGGCTAACGCTCGGGGTCCTGTCGCTGGCAACCCTATTGACCTCCCGACGCAACTCGACTCCCCCTGCGACGTCGCGGACTCCGCTATGGCAAGGCCTTCCGGCGATGGCGGCGGTGGGTACGGCGTGGTCAGCCGGACTCTTCATAAGCCCGGCATTGGAGCGCGGTCTGCGACCGCTGCTACCTGGGCAGGAAACTTCGGTGTTCGTGGCCCTGATCGCTTCCCCGTGCTTGGGGCTCGCCGCGCTTGCAGGTTACATGCGACTCGTGGTCGGTTCGAACGAGCCGGAAGGGGTGGTTTTGCCGTCAACACCCCGATCGAGCTGGGCCAGAGATTCGTCGCATGGACTTGCCGCTGCTACTACCGCGATCCTTGGCCTGAAGCTGCTTCTCTGGAACCACTACGAAGTCTCGTTGACTCCGGGGCGCGGATACGTGTTGCTCATCGTCTTGGCATTGCTCATCCCTTGCTTCACGGTGACGCTTGCGGCGATACGACAAATCTCCGTCGTTAGCGGTTGTCAGCATGATCGATTCGGAATGGTCGTCAGCGGTTCCCTGGTACTGGGCGGTCTGCTGACAGCTGTGTTCACCCCATGGCTCTTCACGAGGATGGGGATGGCCGGGGGGTACCTGACGGCAGCTGCATGGACCGCCGTGGCGGGGTACCACTTCGGACAGGGTGATCGACGAATCGTCGCCACGATAGCCTTTGGCGGTGCACTAGTCGCCACGGTTACCGCCATGGCCTGCGCGCTCTACTGAAGATGGAAGGGAGATAGCCAGATGCGCCCCGGAAAGCGTTGGATTGCGGCAGCTGTCGCAGTGTCGCTTGGAATCGTTGGCGCCCGCCCCAATCGGGCGGATGGCGAGACTCCAGGGCCAGCCACCCAGCGAACCGTTGCGGGCGAACCACGCATGAACGGAGTCGTTCACCTCGACGATGAGGGAGAGCCTGTTCTGCCCAACCCGCAGGAGGTCGCCCCGCTCGCAACCGATACTCCCGCGGGCGGGGTTTCCACCACGGACGACGCGGAACTGCCCGTTCCGCGGATCGAGGCTGCTCCCGGTGGTGGTGAGATGATTCGTCTCGACGAGCGTTTCCGCCATCGCACCTCGGTGCAACGAAAGTCGGCGAATGGCGACCCAGGGGCTGAGGTCCATTGCGAGGGGCCGGCAGCGTCCGATACGTCCCAGCATCGCGAGGCGGATCGTGCGCTCGGCCGACCACGGCGGCACGAGCCTGGTTCACGGTGACATCGATGGATCTTCTCCAACGCGCCACGGCCATGTTCGCTCTGCTACTCTGGCCGCTGGCGGCCGCTGCCGTTCCCATCCGCATCGAGTACGTCGACCCGCCCGGAGCCGGCTTCTTCGATCCCGTGCTTGGCAGCGCACGGCGCGAAGCGCTGCAAGTCGCCGTCGACTTCTGGGCCATGACCCTCGACGGTAACATCCCGATCATCGTCGAGGCCGACATGCCCGAGATGGGCGGCCTCGGGGATTCGGCACTGCTCGCGTCGAGCGGCCCCACCACCTTGCAACGCAACTTCCCGCGTGCCCCCCACCAGAACACGTTTTTCCCGGTAGCCCTCGCCAATCAGCTGAGCGGCAACGACCTCAACGACCGCGACATTTCCGAGATTCGCATCAGTTTCAACGCGTCCGTCGACAATGCCACGGTTCTCGGCTCCGTCGACTGGTACTACGGTCTCGACGCACAGCCCGGCGCTGATGTCGACTTCATCTCGATCGCCTTACACGAACTGGGCCATGGGCTCGGCTTTGGTCAACTCGTCAACTCCGACGACGGCTCGTTGCTGCAGGACACGCCGACAGCCTTCGACATGCAGATCTTCCGCCCGGGCGTAGGTGGCTTTGCCTCGATGCGCGACGCCGAACGACTGGCCGCCATTACCTCCGAGCAGCTCTTCTGGATAGGCCCAGCCGCGACCGCCGCCCACGGCGCCTCGCCTCCACTCTACGCGCCGAATCCGTTTCGGGGAGGTAGCAGCATCTCTCACTGGGACACCCGCCTCAGCGAACTCATGGCGCCCTTCTTCGTCGGCGCGGTTCGCGACCCAGGGTTGCTGCTGCCGGCACTCGAGGACATCGGTTGGGGGCTAGTGACGGCCGCAACGCCGCTCCCGAGCGTTCCTCCCACCGCCACCCCGACGGCAACCGCTGTCCCGGTCGCAAGCGCAACGGCAACCCCGTGGACCCAACCACCGCGGCGGCTCGTCTACGTCTCGAACTATGACGATAGCACGCTGACCGTGATTGACGCCGCCGCGCGCAGGACCATCGCCACGGTTCCCGTCGGCGCCGGGCCGCTCGGAGTTACGGCCACCGCCGCCGGGCGCCTCGTCGTTACGGCGAACTTCCAGGACCACAGCCTATCGCTGCTCGCAACCGCCACTGGCAGGGTCGTCGGCAACATCGATCTTCCCGGCGCACCCAACGCGCTCGCCATTGCAGCCGACGGGCAGAGCGCCTGGGTCAGCCTGACCGACATCGACAGTGTCGCCGCCGTCGACCTGACGACGCGCAGTGTGAACACATTGATTCGCGTTGGTCGCAGCCCTTCCGGCCTCGCCCTCACGGCCGACGGCAGCGGCGTGGTCGTCGCCCACTTCAATGAAACCACGCTGGGACTGATCGATACCGCGACCCTCGTGTTTCGCGCCAAGGCCCGCGGCACCGACATGGCGCGCGGCTTGAGCGCTATCTCGATGCCTGCCAACGGCGGCAATGGATTTGTGACCGCGTTCCACAGCAAGCGATTTTGGGAGGTCGGACGCCTCGGGTTCGCGATCTTCTCGCCGCGGCAGGTCCATCCCGACCTCGACTTGGTGCCCGAAGCTGTCGTGTTCTCCCCGGACGGCGCCATCGCGTACTTCGCCGCATTCCGTCGGGCCGACGGCTTCGGCTGGGTCGTGAAGATCGACACGGACACAGGCGAAGCGCGCGTGTTCGAAATGATCGGCGTGGGCTCGGTACCGGAAGCCCTCGCCATCAGCGCCGACGGCCTGCAACTATATGTCGCCAACACCGGCTCCGACACGGTCTCCATCGTCGAGCCCGAACGCACATGCGTCGTCGCGACGATTCCGGTCGGCGCCGCACCCATGGGGATCACGGTTGTCGAGGTTCCCCGGATATGCGGTGGCGACTGCGACGGCGACGCCACGACGACCGTCGATGAGTTGATCACCGGAATCAACATCGCTCTCGGGCTCGTCGCGCCGGAGTCGTGTCAGGCCATCGACACCGACGTTTCGGGCGACGTGAGTGTCGACGAAATCGTCGCGGCGGTCGGCCTATCGCTTGGCGGCTGCCCATGAGCACGGACGCGTGGGTCGGCACCCACGACGTACCAATCGAACAATTGTTCCGCGCCAAGAGCGTCGTACGCGACAAAGGAACGAAGGTCGTCGCCACCGAGCTGACGATCGCGGCGAGCTGAAGACCGGCGACGAGCCTCGCGAAGCGCCCGCCGCTTCATTTCTCGCACGATTGCAGGGCTGAGCGCCTTCGATTAAGCACAGCACATGCTCTCTCGCCGCAGGCGTGCCGTCGCGCTCCTCGCCGCCTTGCTGCTCGCTTTCGCGGGCCAGGCCTCGGCACTCGTCCTTTGCGTCGGCGCCAACGGGCACGTCTCGCTGGAATCCACTTCCTCCGATTGCTGCCTCGACGAAGCGAAAAACTCCTCCAACCAAGACCGCCCCCAGGGCCTCTTCGCAGAGGACTGCAGCGACCCCTGCGTCGATTCACTCGTCGCGTGCGAGGCTACCTCCGAACGACCTGGGGCGTCCGCTCCGCGCCTCGAGCGCAGCACTGCATGCGTCGTGCTGACGCCATGGGGTCTCTTCCGCGAGGCGTCGCTCCGCGGGGCGCCGCTCGCCCTGCGCCAACCTCCTCCGCTCGCCCCCCCTGCCTCACGCCAAACCATCCTTCTTTGTTGAGTCGTGCGTACGCTTGGTTCGACCGCGGCGAGGAGATCACGGCTCCGTCGCTGCGCCGGCGTCTCGCTCATCCGGCGGCCGCGCGCCGCCCCCGACCGACAAGGAAGCATGACCATGCCACCATTCCGACGCGCCTGGACTGGGCTCGTCGCCGTTACGTGCCTCGGATGCACGACGCTCACGCCGTCGTCTTCGCGCCAGGCGCCACTGGCATCACGGCCCGTCGTTCACCACGAGGCATCCATCGACATCGACGAACCAAGCGCAGGCCTGACGATCGACGACGCCGTTCGGCTCGCCTTGGCGCGCCATCCCGCGCTCGCTTCGGCGCGCTCACAACTCGACGTCCGCCACGCCGAACGCATACGGGCGTCGCAAGGGATCAACCCCAACGCGGCGTTGACGCTCGAAGACTTCGCCGGCAGCGGTGATCGGCAAGGGGTGGAGCAGACCGAGACGACACTACGTCTCGAACAGACCCTCGAACTCGGCGGTAAACGCGCCGCACGCGAGGAGGAAGCGGCCTCGGCCCTCGGCGTCGCCGAACAAGCCGTCGAGGTGACCGCGGCCGATGTGCGCGCCGCCGTCATGCGCGCGTACATCGACGTCGGCGCCGCCTACGACCGTCTCGCGCTCACAGACGAGGTCGTGCAACTCGACGCCCAGATGGTGCAGACGCTGGCTCGCTTGGTCGCTGCTGGTCGCATCCACGCGGCGGACGAACAACGTGCCCGCGCCGCCCACGCCACGGCCGAGGTCGAACGCGAGCGCGCCGCCATCGAACTGGAAGCCGCGCGGCGCCGTCTGGCCGCTCTCTGGGGCAGCCCGACGCCACGCTTCACCACGCTCGACGGGCGTATCGCCTGCGCGCCGCTCGACGACGCGCGCGACATGGCGAGCAACCCCGATCTGCAACGCTGGGACGCTCTTCTCGAACAACGCCGCGCCGAGGTGCGAACGGCCAAGACCCGCATGACGCCAGACGTAACGGTCGTCGGGGGAGTGCGGCACTATGGCGATACGGGAGAGGCCGCCTTGGTGCTCGAGACGAGAATGCCGCTCCCCGTGCGACATCGGAATCAGGGTGACGTCGCCACCGCACAAGCACGACTTCAGGTCGCCCAAGCTGGTGCCGACGAAGTGCGACTCGCCTTGGCAACCGAACTCGAGCAAAGCCGCCTCGAACGCCGCGCCGCCGCGCGTACCGTCGCCAAACTCGAGAAGGACGTCATACCGGCGGCCACCGAAGCGTTGCGTACGATGCAGCGCGGTCATCTCGAAGGCCGTTTCCGGTTCAATGAAGTACTCGAAGCCCAACGCGCCTGGATCGAAGCACGGCAGCGCCTGACGCGTGCCCAGCGCGAGTGCCAACGCGCCGTCGTCCAAGTCCAGCGACTCGCGGGAGTGGAATCATGATGCGCGTATCTCGGTCTCTCATTTGCGGCTTGGCTGTCGCCCTCCTTGGTTCTCCGAGTGTTGCCGATACGGCGGAACATCATGAAGAGGCTCATGATCATCACGATGACCATGAGATGGAGTGGGTCGATCCTTCCGATCAGGCCGCTCGTTCGGGAATCGAAGTCGAAGCGGCGGGCGCCGCACGCATCCAGCGCAGCATCCATCTACACGGACGCATCCTGCCCAACGAGGATCGATTGGCACACGTGGTCCCGCGCTATCCGGGGATCCTGCTCGAGGTGCGCAAACGCCTCGGCGATCGCGTGCGACGCGGCGAAGTTCTCGCCGTGGTGCAGAGCAACGAGAGCCTGCAGCCGTATACCGTCACCTCGCTCATCGATGGCACGATCCTACGCAAGCATGCGACTCCGGGTGACTCGACCGGGCCGGGCGAGCCGATCTTCGTCGTGGCCGACCTGAGCACCGTCTGGGTCGATCTCGACGTGTATCGGCAAGACTTCGACGCGCTGCGCGTCGGACAGCGGGTGCAGCTCGAAGCCGGCGTCGGCGACGGCGATGCGACGGGCGAGGTCATCTACATTTCGCCCTTCGGTGCCGCCAACACCCAAACCATGCTGGCACGCGTCGAGCTGCCGAATCCCCAGGGCAAGTGGCGCCCCGGCCTGTTCGTCAGCGGCCGAGTCCTCCTCGACGAAGTCGATGTACCCGTGACGGTGCGCCTGTCGGCACTGCAGCGAGTCGACGGTCACGACGTCGTCTTCGTGCGCGAGGGTTCACGCTACCTCGTACGCGAGGTGCGCCTGGGGCGGAGGGATCACGCACGCGTCGAAGTCGTCGACGGGTTGCACGCCGGTGAACTCTACGTCCGGCGCAACAGCTTCGTGCTCAAGTCGGAACTCGGCAAGGGTGCGGCGTCGCACGACCATTGAGGGCACCATGCTCGAACGACTTCTCGCGTTCTCCATCCGGCGGCGGTGGTTCGTCGTGCTGGCGACCTGCCTCGTGGCCGGTCTCGGCATCTACCAGTATCCGCGACTGCCGATCGACGCGGTGCCGGACATCACCAATGTGCAGGTACAGATCAACACCGAAGCGCCGGGCTATACGCCGCTCGAGGTCGAACAGCGCATCACCTTCCCGATCGAGACGGCGATGGCAGGGCTGCCACGCCTGGCCCAGGCACGTTCGCTGTCGCGCTACGGTTTATCGCAAGTCACCGTGGTCTTCGAAGACGGCACCGACATCTACTTCGCGCGCCAGCAGGTAAGCGAACGACTGCTGACGATCGGCGCACAGTTGCCCGAGGGAATCGCACCGACGCTGGGACCCATCACCACCGGGCTGGGCGAGATCTACATGTACATCGTCGACGCCCTGCCGGAAGCGCGACGCCCGGACGGACAGCCCTACACGCCCGCTGATCTGCGCACGATGCAGGACTGGATCATCCGACCGCAGCTGCGCAACGTGCCGGGCGTCACCGAGGTCAACAGCGTCGGCGGTCACGTCGAGCAGATTCACGTGCTGCCGAACCCGGAATTGTTGCTGGCATACGGCTTATCGCTGCAGGACATCGTCCGGGCGATCGCCGACAACAACGCCAATGTCGGCGCCGGATACATCGAGCGTAACGGTGAACAGCTCCTGATCCGCGTCCCGGGCCAGGCCACTTCACTCGACGATCTGCGTTCGATCGTCGTCGCCAACCACAGCGGCGTGCCGGTTTACGTGCGCGACCTGGCACGGGTCGAGTTCGGCCACGAACTACGCACCGGCGCGGCAACCGAGGACGGCCACGAAGTGGTACTCGGCACGGTGTTCATGCTCATGGGCGAGAACAGCCGCGAAGTGGCGCAAGCGGTCGGGGCGCGGATGCGCGAGATCCAAACGACGCTGCCCAAAGGCGTACAGGTGCAGACCGTGTACGACCGCACCAACCTCGTCGACGCGACGATCGCGACGGTACGCACCAATCTCATCGAGGGCGCCCTGCTGGTGATCGCCGTGCTGTTTGCCCTGCTCGGCAACGTACGCGCCGCCATCCTCACGGCCCTGGTGATTCCGCTGTCGATGCTGCTGACGATCAGCGGCATGGTCGCCAGCCGCGTCAGCGGCAACTTGATGAGTCTGGGCGCCCTCGACTTCGGGCTCATCGTCGACGGCACGGTGATCATCGTCGAAAACTGCATGCGCCGTCTGGCGCAAGAGCAGCACCGCCGCGGACGCTTGCTCAGTCGGCGTGAACGCTTCCGCGTCGTCTTCCAGGCTTCGCGCGAGGTACGCCGAGCGACGCTGTTCGGCGAGATCATCATCACCGTCGTCTATCTACCGATCCTCACGCTCACGGGTGTCGAAGGAAAGATGTTCTTCCCCATGGCGCTCACCGTCATCCTGGCGTTGCTCGGGGCCATGGTCCTGTCGCTGACCTTCGTGCCCGCCATGCTGGCGCTGGTGATGACCGGTCGCGTCGCCGAGCGGGAGAACGCGTTGATGCGCCTGGCGCACGCAGCCTATCGCCCGACCCTGCGCTGGGCCTTGCGTCTACGTGTGCCCGTGTTGATCAGCGCCGTAGCCATGACGCTGGCGTGTGCTTGGCTCGCGTCGCGCATGGGCACCGAGTTCATTCCGCGCCTCGACGAGGGCGATCTCGCCATCCATGCCCTGCGCATTCCGGGCACGGGCCTCGAGCAGTCGATCGCCATGCAACAGGTGATCGAGAGGCGGCTGGCAGAGTTTCCCGAGGTGGCCCATGCCTTCAGCAAGATCGGCACGGCCGAGGTGGCCAACGACCCGATGCCGCCCAACGTTGCCGATGGGTTTATCATCCTGCATCCGCGCAGTGCATGGCCTGACCCACGACGCGGCAAAGCCGAGCTGGTGCATGCCATCGAGGACACGCTGCATGCCATCCCGGGCAACGCTTACGAGGTGACACAACCGATCGAGATGCGCTTCAACGAGTTGATCTCCGGAGTTCGCAGCGACCTTGCCGTACGCATCCACGGCGATGATCTCGATACCCTCGCGACTCTGGGAGAGGAGGTCGCCGCCGCGTTGCGCCGTATCGATGGAGCCCGAGACGTGAAGGTCGAACCCATGACCGGTTTGCCGGTGCTCTCCGTCGAACTCGATCGCTCGGCCATGGCACGCTACGGCTTGCGGCTGGCGGATGTGCAAGACACGGTGCGCATCGCTTTGGGGGGTGCAGCAGCGACGCAAATGTTCGCGGGGGACCGCCGCATCGATGTCGTCGTGCGCGTTCCGGAAGAAGTACGTGTCGATCTCGACAGCGTGCGCCGCTTGCCGGTTCTGCTGCCGAAAGGCGACGGTGATGGTGATGTACCGAACGGCGATCTCGAACTCGGCGATCATCCGTTCATTCCTCTGAGCGCGGTCGCGCATATCGAGTTGGTGGATGGGCCGAATCAGATCAGCCGCGACAACGGCAAACGTCGCGCGGTCGTGACGGCCAACGTACGCGGCCGCGACCTCGGATCGTTCGTCGCCGACGCCCGCCGGCGCGTTGAAAGTACCGTCGCTCTGCCGCCGGGGATTTGGCTCAGTTGGGGAGGTCAGTTCGAGCAACTGCAGTCGGCGACACGACGCTTACAACTGGTCGTGCCGCTATCGTTCGTGCTGATCGTGCTGCTGCTCTACTCGACCTTCGGCTCGCTGCGGAACGCGCTCGTGGTCTTTTCCGGTGTGCCGCTAGCCCTGTGCGGCGGTGTATTGGCGCTGTGGTTGCGGAGCATTCCTCTATCGATTTCCGCGGGAGTCGGCTTCATCGCTCTTTCCGGCGTGGCCGTGCTCAACGGAGTCGTGATGATCAGCTTCATCGAGGCACTGCGGCGCAAAGGCGCGAGCCTCGACGATGCCATCGTCGAGGGATCGATGGCCCGCGTGCGCGCGGTATTGATGACGGCGTTGGTGGCGTCGCTCGGCTTCGTCCCGATGGCCTTGGCCACCGGGACCGGTGCCGAGGTGCAACGGCCGTTGGCCACGGTGGTCATCGGTGGCTTGGTGTCATCGACCTTGCTGACGCTGGTCGTGCTGCCGGGCCTGTACCGTCTGGCGCAACGCCAGCGACCATGACGAAAGAGGCGCGAGGATCGCTCAAGCGACGGCGCGCAGGCGCACGGGGATGCGCGCCGGAACTCGGAAGAGGGAGCGGCCCCACGTCGTCCGCGGCTCGAGCAGCTCGAAGTCGGTGAAGCGCTGCACCAGTTTGCCGATGGCGATCTGCGACTCGAGTCGTGCCAAGTGGGCACCCAAGCAGAGGTGAGCGCCGCCGCCGAAGGACAAGTGGGCAGGGGGCTCGGGAGCGCCGGCGTAGCGGGCGATGTCGAAACGTTCCGGATCGATGAAGTGGTCCGGATCGCGATTCGCCGCGGCCAAGCCGACGGCGACCTCTTCGTTGGCTTCCATGCGATAGCCGCCGAACTCGGCGGGCTCGTGCAGGATGCGCACGCTCCAAGTGATCGGGCCGGAGTACCGCAGGCATTCCTCGACGGCACTCTCGATGAGGTGCGGCTCGGCGCGCAAGCGTTGGAGTTGTTCGGGATTGCGGATGAGGGTCGTCAGGCCGTTGCCGATGAGACCGATCGTCGTTTCGAAGCCGGCGATGAGGAGACCGATCGACTGCACCAACAGCTCTTCGCTGCTCAGTCGGTCGCCTTCCTCTTCCGCCGCGATGAGTTCGCTGAGCAAGTCGTCGCCGGCTTTGCCGCGTCGCTCGTCGATGAGTTTCAGGAAGTAGGTCGCCAAGCCGAGACGGGCCTTCTCGACACGCTCGACGATTTCCGCCGGCGCATTGCCGCGGCGCAATACGAGTCCGAAGGTGGCGTCACCCGTCCATTCGGTGAAGGTATCGCGGTCCTCGACCGGCACCCCCAGCATCTCGCAGATCAGCGTCGCCGGTACCGGCAGGGCGAGGTCGGCGATCAGGTCCATCTGGTCGCGGCCCGCGAGGCGATCGAGCAATTCGTCGGTGACCGTCTCGATGCGCCCGCGCCAGGCGCTGATGGCGCGTGGCGTGAAGGCCTTCGACACCAGCTTGCGCAGGCGGGTGTGTTTGGGCGGATCGGTGAGCAACATGAACTGCCCACGATCGGCTTGTGCTTCCTCGACGGTTTGCCCGGGGAGGGTGCCGTCGGTGCGGCGCATGCCGGCCTTGGTGTTGCGCAACATGCGCAAGCAGTCCTCGTAGCGGGTCAGCCGCCACACGCCTTCGGGGGTGAGGCTTACCGGATGTTCGCCGCGCAGGCGCTGGTAGTAGGGGTAGGGGTTGTCGAGGTAGGCAGGGTCGGTGGGGTTGGCACCGTGCCAGCTCGGTTCCGGGCGTCGTGTCGTCGCGTCAGCCACGCGCGGAGCTTGGCGCAGTGTTGGCGCTGGTGCAATAAGAACGCAGCCGCCGGAGGGAGTTCACAGCATGGCCAACGACCCGACACCCGCAACCGATACGCCGCAAGCCGGCGCCGCCAACCTCGCGTTCGACCCGGACGCCTTGCGACGCAAGTATCGCGAAGAACGCGACCGCCGCCTGCGGGCCGACGGCAATGCGCAGTACATCGAGGTGAAGGGCAAGTACGAGCATTTCCTCGAAGACCCCTACGCCGAACCCGGCTTCGAGCGCGCGCCGCTGCACGACGAGGTCGAGGTGATCGTCGTCGGTGGTGGTTTCGGCGGCCTGCTCGCCGGCGTGCGGCTGCGGCAGGCGGGTATCGACAACTTCCGCATCATCGACCCCGCCGCCGACTTCGGCGGCACGTGGTACTGGAACCGCTACCCCGGCATCGCCTGCGACATCGAATCGTATACCTACCTGCCGTTGCTCGAAGAGGTCGGCTACATCCCGAAGGAGAAGTACTCGTTCGGCACCGAGATCCTCGAACACAGCCAAGCCATCGCCCGCAAGTTCGATCTCTACCGCGACGTCTGCTTCCAGACCCGCGTCGAAGAAGTGCGCTGGGACGAAGAGGCCGCCCGCTGGATCGTCTCGACCCACCGCGGCGACCGCATGCGGGCCCATTACCTCTGCTTGGCGACGGGCCCGCTCAATCGGCCCAAACTGCCCGGCATCCCAGGCATCGAAGAATTCCGCGGACACTCCTTCCACGCCAGCCGCTGGGACTATCGCTACACGGGCGGCAATGCGGAGGGGAACCTCACCGGCCTACGCGGCAAACGCGTCGGCATCATCGGCACCGGTGCCACGGCCGTGCAGTGCATCCCGCATCTCGGCGAGTGGTCCGAGCATCTCTACGTGTTCCAGCGCACGCCATCGTCGATCGACGTCAAGAACAACCCGCCGACCGACCCGGAGTGGGCCAAGTCCCTTCAGCCCGGTTGGCACCGCCACCGCATGGACAACTTCAACGCGCTCGTCTCGGGCGTGCCGCAGCCGGAGGACTTGGTGCACGACGGCTGGACCGACCTCATCGGCAAGCTGATCCTCGGCGTGCAACAAGGCCGCTCCATCGAGATGACGCCCGAGGGAATCGCCAAGGCCGTCGAGCTCGCCGACTTCGAGAAGATGGAAGAGATCCGCGCCCGCGTCGACTCGATCGTACGCGACCCGCAGACCGCCGAAGCGCTCAAACCCTACTATCGGCAGTTCTGTAAGCGCCCCTGCTTCCACAACGAATACCTCGACACCTTCAATCGCCCGAACGTCACCTTGGTCGATACTAAGGGCAAGGGCGTCGAACGCATCACCGCGAAAGGGGTCGTGGTCGAAGGGCGCGAGTACGAAGTCGATTGTTTGATCTACGCCAGCGGCTTCGAAGTCGGCACCGACTATTCACGGCGCGCCGGCATGACGATCATCGGCCGCGACGGGCAGACGCTGACGCAGAAGTGGGAGGGCGGCATCGTCACGCTGCACGGCATGCACGTGCACGGCTTCCCGAACCTGTACCTCATGAGCAACCCGCAGGCGGGCTTCACCGCAAGCTACCCGCACCTCCTCGACGAGCAGGCGACACATCTCGCCTACATCATCCAGAAGGGGATCGAGCAGGGAGCGCGCGTCGTCGAGGCGACGCCCGAGGGCGAAGCGGCGTGGGTCAAACGCTGCATCGAGCGCGCCCGCAACATGGGCGACTTCTTCGAGAACTGCACCCCCGGTTACTACAACAACGAGGGCAAGGTCTCGGAACGCAGCGTCCAGGACGGCTTCTACGGCGGCGGCTCGATCGAGTTCTTCCAAGTCCTCGCCGACTGGCGCAAGCAGGGACAGCTCCAGGGTATGCAGTTCACGGTATAGGGTATCCGCGCAAGGCCCGGTACTGGCCGCGTGCGCAGTAGCCGGCGCTTGCAAACCCAGCCGCCGACCCGGTGAGGCTGCCATCGGCAGCGATCCGTTGGGCACGGTGCATTGCTGCCTACACGAGAGCGATTATGCTAGACACCTTTTGGTGCGGCTCAGTCGAATTTTCGCGATGGCAGCGCGCAAGCGACCCAACGCCTCGTCCTCCGCAGTCGTTCTGCTACGGAGGGTGGAGGAGCGGCCCGCAGAAAACGCGCTGGGTGCTGCCCGCTAGGAGCCTTGTCATGACGAAACTTCTCGAGAAGGCCTTTGAGGAGGCAGCGAAGCTACCTCAGGCGACACAGGATTCGCTGGCGAAGTTCATTCTGGAAGAACTGGCGTCAGAGCGCGCCTGGGACCAGCTCTTTTCGCAGTCGCCGGACCTTCTGAGCGACCTCGCACAAGAAGCACTGGCAGACCACGCCGCCGGTCGAACCATCGAACTGGATCCGGAAAAGCTGTGAAGTCGCGTACCAACGCGAGTTTTCGGAAGCTGTTCGAGCAATTGCCAGACGACATTAGGCGCCTGGCTCGTCAAGCGTATCGCATCTTCCTGGAGGACCCGCACCACCCCGGTCTTCGCTTCAAGCCAGTGCACCCGCGCGATCCTATCTATTCCCTCCACTATCGCGCCCTCGGGGTAAAGAATGGGGACGAGATCGTCTGGTTCTGGATCGGATCTCATGCAGCATACAATCGACTTCTGCAGCAACGCTCGCGCAAGGCATAGCGACAAGTAAGGTTGGCCCGGGAAACAGGGGATACGGCTCGCCGCCTAGCGATACTCGGTACCGGCCTCGTGCTGCAGGAGCCAGCGTTTGCGTTCGAGGCCGCCGCCGTAACCCGTCAGGCTGCCGTCGGCGCCGATGACGCGATGGCAGGGCACGACGATACCGACGGGGTTGGCGCCGTTGGCGAGTCCGACGGCGCGTACCGCCTTGGGGTTACCGATGCGTGCGGCCAGTTCGCCGTAGGTCGTCGTCGTGCCGCAGGGGATCTCGCGCAGAGCCTTCCATACGGTTTGTTGAAACGGCGTGCCGAGCGGCGCGACGCGCAGGTCTTGCAGCACCGCGACCTCCCCATCGAAATAGGCCTGGAGGGCTACGCGGCAGCCGGCAGGGTTGTCGGCACGGCGAACTCCGTCGACGGGCAAATACTTCCGCATGCGCGGGTGATCGGTGAGCCAGCCGACGACGTGCAGCCGCGCATCATCGTCGACCAGTACGGCCAGTCTCCCCAAGGGCGTGTCGAATTCGTCGTGCCACAGGCGACGGTTCATGCTTCCTCGCTATTCGCTTGGGCCGCGGCATCGGCGGCCCAGAGGTGTTGCGCCGCATACGCCCGCCAGGGGCGCCAGGCCTCGGCGCGTTGCTGCAGTTGCTTGGCCGTCCAGCGAGTTTGCCCGGGCGGGGTCACGCCACGCAGTAGTCCGAGATCACTCGCGGGAAAGGCATCCGGTTCGCGCAGGGCGCGCAGGGCAATGTAGTGCGCCGTCCACGGCCCGATTCCTTCGATGGCCGTCAAACGCTCGACGGCTGCGTCGAGCGAAGCGCGTGCTTCGAACAGCTCCGGATCCTCGAGAGCGGCGCGCGCTAAAGCGGACAAGGCATCGCGACGCGCTTGCGGCATACCCAACGCCGCAAGGTCGGCATCCGCGACCTCACGCGGCGTGGGGAAACAGAGTTCGGCGCCAGGTTCCGTCGCCGGGGCGCAGAGTCGCACCAAGCGTGCGGCGAGTTGGCGCGCCGCCGTGATCGACACTTGCTGTCCGAGAACGGTGCGGACCGCGACCTCGAAGGGATCCCAACCGCCTGGAACACGCAGTCCGGGGCGAGCAGCGACGAGGGGCGCGAGCTGCTCATCCAAGGCTAGGTGGCCGGCAATGGCATCGACATCGGCGCCGACGTCGAACTGCCGTCGCAAACGGGTAACGATGCGCGGCAAGGCATCGACCGTGGGGAATCGGATGGTCGCGAGCAGCGCGTGTCCCTTCGGAGCATGGCGCACCTCGACACTTCCACGCTGGCTGCCGAGTCGAATCGTGCGGCGGTAGCGGTTCGCGTCGACGGACTCGACGCCGTCGATCGCCCGCAGACGCCAATGGTCGAGCATGAGGTCCCACGCGTAAGGCGGGCGATAGGGCAGCCGCACCTCGACACCGGTATCGGACACACTGCCCTCCGGTAGTGAGGTCTGTTGTTTCCGGCGCAGCGCACTGGGCGGGCGACCGTAGAGAGCGATGAAGACTTCGTTGAAGCGGCGCAGGCTGCCGAAGCCGGAGGCGAGAGCGACTTCGGTCATGGGCAGGCGAGTATCGTGCAGGAGTTGTTTGGCGAAAAGGACACGTCGCGTCTGGGCGACGCTGACGGGGCTGGCGCCGAGGTGTTGCAGGAAGAGCCGGCGCAGATGGCGACTGCCGACGCCGAGGCGTTCGGCGAGTTGGTCGACGTTGCCATCGTCGCCGTCGAGGGCACCGTCGGCGATCAAGGCCAAGCCGCGCAGGACGGTGTTGGAGGTCCCGCGCCACGCACCGCCGTCGGGCGCGGTTTCGGGTCGACAGCGCAGACAAGGTCGGAAGCCGGCCTCTTGGGCGCCGGCGGCGCTGGGGAAGAAGCGGCAGTTCTCGAAACGCGGCGGGCGCACCGGGCAGACCGGCCGGCAATAGACGCCGGTGGAAGTGACGCCGACGAAGAGCCGACCATCGAAGCGATCGTCGTGCGTCTGCAAGGCGCGGTAACAAGCCGCCGCATCGAGCCCGTCCATGCAGCGCAATGTAGACGAACCCCGTCCCGGAGGCTCGCGGTTTTCGGACCTCGTCGTGGGACCTCCCCAGGTCCGTTGGGGCGTGCCGGCAACCCCTCGCCGATCGTCGTGCGGCGGCGAGGCGTGGAACCGCATCGAACCCGTCTGCCCTGCCGACCGCGCGGGATTGCAGCATGCGACTCCTAGCCCGTCGCAGACTCGGGAGGAGTCGCGCCATTCGCCTCGTCCGGTGGATGCCGGCGTGGCTGGCACATCCGATGCAATGGGATGGTTGTCGCGCGGGAAGAGGAAGAAGGGCCAACTCCTTTCGCACGGATTCGAGGAAGGAGGCGGCCATGACTCGCACGATGGGCAACCGATCTCTCCGGCGGCAGAGGTGGGCAGCTCTTGCCGCAGCGACCCTGCTGACGGCGCCGACGGCTTCCGCCAGCGTTCTCTTCTCCGACAGCTTCAATCGAACAGGGGGAGCAGTCTGCGGCACGGCCGTCGACCCATCCAACCCCAACCGCTCGCTCGGGCTGAGCGACAATAGCTACGGGGGCTCACCGAGCCGCGGCTACATCGGCATCAAAGGAGTCGGCTCCTGCAATGTCGTCGGAGCCGCCATCGACAACGGCAGTGTGCTCAACAGCAGCACCGCCTTCGGAGGCGGCGGCTTCGAGGTGAGTGTGTCCGCTACGTGCTGCGCCTTCAGCACGAACGTCGGGCAGGACCTCAATCTCGCCGCGCGGGTCCTTCTCCCCAAGACCGTCGCTTCGGGCAACGACGGACAGTGGGTTTGCGATACCGACGCGACGATCGCCTCGATCTACTTCCGCACCCGCAATGCCTATACCGGCGACGGCGTCCGCGGCGGTTCGGCGAGCGGCTTTCGCGTCGAACTCGACAGCCTCGGCCAGCTGCGTGTCTACGCCAACAACACCGGCACCTTCGTCGCGGCGAGCATGGCGCCGTCGGACTTCGACGCCGACGTCTTTCACGACGTGCGCGTCTCGGTACAAGGTTCGCCGGGTACGCTGCGGGTGCTGCTCGATTCGACGCTCACGGTATTTCGTCGCATCTCGGACGGTAGTCTGTTCACCAGCCTGCCGCTTCCCGTCACGGGTGGAACCAACGCCGGTGCGACAGGCATCGAGTTCGAATCCGACCCGCGCGGCAACCGTGCCGGCCAGCGCGTCGACGACTACATCGTCGAAACGGCGGGGCCGCTCCTGCCGTGTGCCGGCGCATGCGACGACGGCAATCCGTGTACCACCAACGACACCTGCAGCGCGGGAGATTGCTCGGGAACGCCGATCGACTGCTCGCAGCTCGACGATGCCTGTGCCAACGGCATGTGCGACCCCGCGACCGGAACCTGTGGCGCACAGCCGCTCATCAACGGTACGTCGTGCGACGACGGCAACGCCAACACCACCTCCGACGTCTGCGCCTGCGGTGTGTGCGCCGGAACCTGTGTCGACGACACGGACTGCATCGATGCCAGCGCGTGCACGCAGGACGAGTGCGACGCAGCCGGCAAATGCCGCAACGACGCGACGCCGCGAACCGACTGCCTGACTGCCGCGAAAACGAATCTCTTGCTGAAACACAACGCCGACGACAGCAAGGACAAGGTGTCCTTCAAGTGGTTGAACGGCCCGGCCCTGACGCAAGCCGACTTTGGTCAGCCTACCACGACCGACGCCTACTCGCTGTGCATCTACGATGACGCCGGACTGGTTCTCGAATCCGCCGTGCCGGCGGCGGCGATGTGTGGCACCGATCCCTGCTGGGTCGCCGACAAGACGCGCGGCTACAAGTTCAAGGATCGCACCGCGAGCTTCGGCGGCATCAAGAAGATGTCGCTCCGCGGCAGCGAGGATCCCAAGAGCCAGGTCAGAGTCGACGGCGCCGGAGTCGGGTTGAACGACCCGCCTCTGCCACTCGTGGAACCGGTGCGGGCTCAGGTCATCCGCGACGACGGCGGCATCTGCTTCGACTCGTCGTTCGCCGGGGTCGAGCAAGTCAAGAAGAATGACTCCAGCCAATTCAAAGGAGCTGTGAAGCCTTAGCGCGGCGACGCGACACGAAGCCAACGGACTGGTCATGACCGTCCGTCGCTCGAAGGTTGATGAAAATGGGCGCGCAGCGCCCTG
>CAZGEJ010000055.1:0-33674 GCA_964524885.1 uncultured Binatia bacterium (SeqCode) | reverse complement strand
CGCGCACGCCGACCGGCGCGACGCCGACCAATACGGCGACGGCGACGCCGACGCGCACGCCGTCCGCCGGCACGCCGACGCGCACCGCAACCGCAACCGCGACGGCAACGGTCACGCCGACCGGCGGCGTCGATCCGTGCGGCTGCGTCGGCGACTGTGACTGCAACGGCGCGGTCACCGTCGACGAAATCCTCAAGATGGTGAACATCGCCTTGGGGACGGCCGACGTCGTGATCTGCCAGGCCGGCGACCCGAGCGGCGACGGCGCCGTCACCGTCGACGAGATCCTCACGGCGGTGAACCACGCGCTGAGCGGATGCCCGGCGGTGTCGCCCACGCCTGGTATCGCCGACCGGGTCAGTGCGGGGACGACGATCCTCGCCAACACGATCATGACCGTGCCGAGTGTCGTCGGCGCCATCGCCACCGGCGTGACGATGGATTCCGCCGCGTTCGCGTCGCCGCGGATCACCCGTGGCGGCACCGAGAACTGTCCCCTCGGCGGCAGTGTCACCGAGAGCGGCAGCCCGCCGTTCTCGTTGACCATCGACCTCGACCAATGCCGCGTGCCCAATGGTGCCGGTGCCGTCACCTACGACGGCTCGGTGTCGGTCGGCATCGCGGCCGTCACGGCCGACATCACCGCCACCTTCACGGACGCCGGCGGGGCGGAAACCCGCCGCGTCGGCGCCGATCTCCGCGGTACGGCGAGCCCCAGCCTCGGCGGCGCCTGTTACCTGACCGCCACCGGTTTGAACGTCGCGGCCGGAAGTCTCTCGGTGGTCACGCCGTCGGGGGAGGGCGCGACGCTCGACTTGGCCGGCACGCAGCTGTCGATCCGTGTCGATACCTTCAGCAGCGATTGCGTGCCCACCGTATACCAAATGGAGTTCGACGGCCCAGGTACCTTGCGAACGGGTGCCGGCGCCGTGGACGTGACCTTCGACGATCTGGTCGTCGACGTCGACGACAGCGCCGACCCGATGGCGGTCGGCATGGGCGGCGGGCTCGAGGCGCCGTGTTTCGGCGGGCGTGTCGACCTCGCGAGCAACCCGGTGCTGCAGTTGCCCGAGGCGGAGATCTGCCCGGTGGCGGGCGGCATCGACATGACGGCTACGGCGGGCAACGCCCGGGTCAGCTATCGCAGCGACGGCAGCGTCGACCTCGACCGCAACGCCGACGGTGTCGTCGACGCGACGCTGGCCAGCTGCCTCGAACCCGGTTTGCTGCAGTGCGTGCCGTGAGCGTCTCGTTCCAGGCCCTCGGCCAAGCCTGCGCGAGGGTTCGACTGCGTCGTTGCGTGTCCCGTTCGGCGCACGCAGCGAAGACTTGCCGTGCCTCCGCGCGATTGCGTCGCGCGGCGGCGACAGCTATCGGTGGAGATCATCATGCGAACCACGAGCCGCTTGCGCCACGGCGCTCGCTCTCTGTCCCGGCTGCTGCTCAGCCTGGCGTTCGCCTCTGCCACGTTCACGCTCGCGCCGTCGCCCGAGGCGGACCTCGCGAGCGGCGGTACGACCCTCGTCGAACGCAGTTCCCCGCTGCCTCCGGGCCCGATCGAATCGAGTCTGGCGGTCGACGAGGGTGCCGACGAAAACAAGCTCCTAGCGACCGCCCTTGCCGGCGCGGTGACGATCAGCCTCGGCAACCCTGGCTTTCATCGCCACCCCGATCAGGGCCTACGCCCCACCTTCTCCTTCGTCCCGAGCGCCCCGCTGCGCGCTCCTCCTCGCGTCTGACACTCCCCCGCCACCGGCGGGTTCCCCGACATCGCCGCGGCTACCCCAGGGCAGCCGCACCGTGGGCTCGATGTGGCCGATCGGCCGCATCGCGATCGTTCTAGGAGTGTATTCGCATGGAGCATGATCCCCGGTCGGCGTGGACCGCCGACCTGACTTCCGGTTTTCTCGTCTTCCTCATCGCCCTCCCGCTCTGTCTCGGCATTTCGATGGCCAGCGGCGTGCCGCCGATCTCCGGTGTCTTGACCGCCATCGTCGGCGGCTTGGTCGCCACCTGGGCCGGCAGCGCCGCGCTCACCATCAAGGGACCGGCCGCCGGTCTGATCGTCATCGTCCTCGGCGCCGTGCAGGAACTCGGCGCCGGCGACGCCACCCTCGGCTATCGCCGTACCTTGGCGGTGGGCGTGGTGGCCGCACTAGTGCAGATCGCGCTCGCCCTGCTGCGCGCCGGTGCACTGGGTGACGTCTTCCCGCCGTCGGTGGTGCACGGCATGCTCGCCGCCATCGGCGTGATCATCTGCTCCAAGCAGATCCACGTGCTGA
The DNA here is from genome assembly GCA_964524885.1 of uncultured Binatia bacterium (SeqCode). Taxonomy (GTDB): domain Bacteria; phylum Desulfobacterota; class Binatia; order HRBIN30; family HRBIN30; genus CALJUJ01. The sequence goes on along the minus strand of CAZGEJ010000055.1, from coordinate 31,392 downwards.
TGGGCGTACAGCCGGGCGGTCATGAACCGCTCGAGCTGATCGCCGAGATCCCCCGCAGTCTGAGTGAGGCCAACCCCGAAATCCTGCTGATCGGGTTGCTCAGCCTGATCCTCCTGCTCGGACACCAGACCCTGCGCGAGCGTTTCGCCGCCCTCGCCAAGGTCCCCGCACCACTGCTCGTGCTGCTCACCGCCATGCCGCTCGGTCTATTCTTCGACCTCGACTCCGAGCACACCTACACCTGGGTCGGGCACTCCTTTACGATTGGCCCGCGCTTTCTCGTGAACCTCCCCGCCAACCTGCTGTCGGCCATCACCTTCCCCGACTTCAGCGCCGTATTCAGTCCTACTTCGATCAAGTACGTCGTCATGTTCGCCCTGGTCGGCAGCATCGAGTCGCTCCTCAGCGCCAAGGCCGTGGAACTGCTCGATCCCCGTCATGGCAAGAACGATCTCGACCGCGACCTGCTCGCTACCGGCGTGGGCAATCTGGTCGCCGCGTCGATCGGCGGCATTCCGATGATCTCCGAGATCGTCCGCAGCTCGGCGAACCTTGCCTACGGCGCGCGCAGCCGTCTGTCGAACTTCTTCCACGGTGCCTTCTTGTTGGTTTTCGCCGCCTTGTTGCCCTGGCTGATTCATCGCATTCCGCTGACCGCGTTGGCGGCGATGCTGATCGTCACCGGACTTCGGCTGGCATCGCCCGCCGAATTCGCCCGCACCCTGCGCATCGGGCCGGACCAGCTGTTCGTCTTCACCGTGACGCTGGTGGTGACCTTGGCGACCGACCTCTTGGTGGGTGTCGGTGCGGGCATTCTCGCCAAGGTCGCGATGCATCTGCGTCACGGCATCGAATTGGGGCAGATGTTCCGGCCGTCGATCGCCGAGCATACCGATGAGCAGACCGCCGTGCTGACGCTCGCCAACGCCGCGGTGTTCAGCAACTACCTGACGATCAGCCGCCGCTTGGCCCGCTTCGCCGATTTCCCGCGAGTCGTCGTCGATCTCAGCGGTACCCGCTTCGTCGACCACACCGTCATGGAGAAGCTGCATCACCTTGCCGAATCCTATCAGCGCGAGGGCCGTGAACTGGTGATCATCGGCCTCGATGAGCACAGCCCGATGTCGGAGCATCCGCTCTCCGCCCGTCGCAAACTGGTGCACGGATGAACCATCCCGATGCCGACGAACGTTGCCACCTGGTGATCGAGGCGCTGGAGCATGCCGGTCATCTGTTGCCCGCGCAGGGGCCGATCTCGGTCTTCGTGCACCACAACACGCTGCACGCCTTCGAGCATCTGCCGTTTCACCGCGCCGTCGTCGAGGCTGGGCGCGTCTACGGCGCCGCACCCTATCTGACCCAAGCACGCTTCCGTGAGCTGTACGCTGAGGGACGCATCACGGCAGCCGACCTCGAGCCGTTGCTGCTCGAACGCTGGCGAGCGACGCCGACGCCGGCGGTGGCCGGCGTCGATGGCCGCCGTATCGAGCGACTGGCCCTGCTCGAGGACCTCGCCGCGCCGGCCGCGGCGGTGGTGCGCTGGCGCGTCGACGAGGGCGATGCGCTGCGACAGCCTTGTGCCGGCCTCGGCGAAGCGGCGCGGCGCCAACTACTGGCCGGTGCCGACGCACCGGCGTCGGCCCTGCATGCCCTATGGCGGGAATGTGCTGCCGTGCCGCTGCCGGCGACCTCCGTCGTCGAGCCGGAGCCCAACGACCTGTGGACCCATCGGGATGGCCTGCTCGCGTGCACGGGCGAGGACGCCAATGACCTCGTCCACCCGATCGTCGCGCGCTATGCCGCGGCGTTTCTCGACGACGGATCGGCGGCTTGGCCGATGCCGCAGCGCGAGCACGGTTTCTTCGCCGCATGGACACATCTGGTGAGCACCGATGCGGCGCCGCTGCCGGGCTGGTTGCACGGCCTGCAAGAGCAGGTGCGGGGCGACGACTACCGCGGCCGCGGCCCGGCGGCGGTGGTCGTCGCGGCGCTCGACGACCTCGGCGTGCCGAGTCCGCGTTGGCCGGCCTATCTCACCGCGCTGGCGCTCCATCTGCGCGGCTGGGCCGGAATGTTCCACTGGTTCGAGACCCATCCCGACGAACGCATCACCCGCGAGCGCCAGGTGCGCTTGCTCGATTTCATCGCCGTCCGCCTCACGTACGATCGCCGCGCCTGGGTCCAGCTGGCGCGTAAGCACTTCGGCTACGAAGGAGCATTGCGTGATCTGGCGCAGCGCGCCCGCGACGCGCGCGCGCTGCCCGCCGGCGACGAAGACCTGATGCAGCGCTGGCGTCTGTTTCTGTTGGCGCAGCACCTCGGCTGGAATGCCGAGGCCCTGGCGCAGCGCGATGCTGCTGATCGTCGGAGTCTGCTCGCCCTCGTCGACCGCTTCGACGATGCCCAGCGCCGCCGCATCTGGCAGGAAGCCTACGAGGGCCATTACCGCCGACAGGTGCTTCAGGCGCTGGACGCCAACCAACACCGTCCGCTCGCCGCACGTCAGCCGCAGGCGCCGAGCCTGCAGGTCGTCTGCTGCATCGACGAGCGCGAGGAGTCGCTGCGCCGTCACCTCGAAGAGCATGACGCGAGCATCGAGACCTTCGGCACGGCCGGCTTCTTCGGGTTGGCGATCGAGTATGCCGGGCTCGACGACGGCCATGCCGTGCCGCTGTGTCCCATCGTGGTGACACCCAGTCATGCGGTGCGCGAGGTTCCGGTGGCCGACCACGACGAACTCGCCGATCAGCGCAGCCACCGGCGGCGACGCCTGCATCGGCTGCGCTTCGGCGGACGGCATGCCACCCAGGCTCTGGTGCGCGGCACGTTGGCGACGCCGCTTCTCGGCGCCGCCTCGGCGGTGGCCCTGCCGGCTTACGTGTTCGCACCGCGCCTCACCGCGCGCCTACGTGATGCTCTCGCGGCGCGTCTCTTGCCCGAACCGCGCACCCGCCTGGCGCCGGCGGTGCCGGCGCATGGCGCGCCGGAGGACCTGGCGCCGCAAGACTTTCCCCTGGCCGACCAAGTCGAACGGGTCGCGACGACGCTGGAGAACATCGGCATGACGCGGCGGTTCGCGCGCATCGTTTGTTTCCTCGGGCACGGCTCGGTGAGCATCAACAATCCGCACGAGTCTGCCTACGACTGCGGGGCCTGCGGCGGCTATCATGGAGGTGCCAATGCTCGGCTGTTCGCCGATCTCGCCAACCGTCCCGAGGTTCGGATCGGCTTGCGTGCTCGAGGCATCGAGGTCCCGGAGAGCACGGTCTTCGTCGGCGGCATCCACCATACTTCCTCCGATGCGATCGTGTTCGCGGATCTCGACCGTGTGCCCGACACGCATCGCGAAGATTTGGCGCGGCTGCGACAAGCCCTCGATGCCGGTCGCGCGCGATCGGCGCAAGAGCGCTGCCGACGCTTCGAATCGGCACCTCCCGATCCTACGCCGCAGGCGGCGTTGCGTCACGTCGAAGCCCGCGCCACCGCGCTCTCCGAGCCGCGTCCCGAACTCGGCCACTGCACGAACGCCGCCTGCATCGTCGGACGACGGTCCCTCAGTCGGGGCGTGTTCCTTGATCGGCGCGCCTTCTTGGTCTCATACGATCCGGATGGAGACGTAAGCGGCGCCATTCTCGAGCGCACCTTGGTGGCGGTCGCTCCCGTAGGAGCCGGAATCAGCCTCGAGTATCTCTTCTCCTGCGTCGACGTTGCGGCATACGGCTGCGGTACCAAGTTGCCACACAATGTGGTCGGGATGCTCGGCGTCATGGACGGGCCGTCGAGCGACCTGCGCACAGGGCTGACGAAGCAGATGATCGAGATCCACGAGCCGATGCGTTTGTTGCTGATCGTCGAGGCCGAGCCCGAGCGTCTCGAAGCCATCGCCGCGCGCCAGGCCGGCATCCGACAACTGGTGGTGAACGAGTGGATTCAGCTGGTGTCTCTGTCGCCGAGTAGCGGTAGCATGCGTCGGTGGACGCCGACGGGCTGGCGCGACGAGTCGCATGCGGTGAGCGAGCCCCCGCGGGTGCCCTCGTCGCTGGCCTGGTATCGGGGGCGGCGCGATTTTCTCACCCCCGCCTTGGTGGTCGCCGAGGGAGGCCGAGATGCAGCTTGATTCGCCCTTGGAGTGGCTGTGCGTCGCGGTGCCGGCGGCGCCGGCGCTGGTGTTCGCGTGGTTGACGCTGGGATTCCTCGCGCGCACGCCGCCGCCCGAGCGCCGTACCGGCCTGATGGTGGTGGGCAGTCTATGGCTGTCGCTTCTCGGCATCGGGGTGCTGCTGGCGGCATGGGCCATGCGTCCGGAGCCGACGCTGGTGATGGAACTAGGGCATTGGTTCGGTTCCGCCGACTACGGCTTCGACATCGTCTTTCAGGTCGACGCTTTGACCGCGACGATGCTGCCGGTGGTTGGGGTGGTGACCCTGGTGGTGGCCCGCTTTGCGGTGCCGTACATGCATCGTGAGCCGGGCTTCACCCGTTTCTTCGTGCAGCTGTGCTTGTTCGCCGCCGGGATGTTCGTCGTCGTGCTGGCCGGCAGTGCCGACCTGATGGTGATCGGCTGGGAATGTGTCGGCATCGCCTCGGCGTTGCTGGTGACCTTCTTCCATGAGCGTTCGGCGCCGCCGCGCGCGGCGACACACGTCTTCACGACCTATCGGCTGTGCGACGTCGGGCTGTTGGTCGGCACGATGATGTTGCACGTCTTCTGCAACACCGCCGAGTTCTCGCTTCTGTACGGCACCGGCGCATGGTCGGAGGGCGGGGCAGGGGCGAGCGCGACTCTCACGCCGGGCGCGGCGACAGCGGTGGCGTTGGCGTTCACTCTCGCCGCATGTGGCAAGTCGGCGCAGTTCCCGCTCGGTACGTGGTTGCCGCGGGCGATGGAGGGGCCGACGCCGTCGAGTGCGGTCTTCTACGGCGGCCCTGCCGTGCATGCCGGCGTTTATCTTCTGTTGCGCAACGCGCCATTGCTGGCGCAGTCGCGGGTCGCGTCGTTGCTGCTGGTGGTGGTAGGCGCGGCGACGGCTTTGCATGCCACCATCGTGTGTCGGGTGCAGTCGGACCAGAAGAGCGTGCTCGCCTACGCCACCATGACCCAGCTCGGGCTGATCGTGCTCGAATGCGGCTTGGGGTGGTGGCAGGTGGCGCGCATCCATCTGGTGACGCACATCTGTCTGCGCACCTATCAGTTGCTGCGCGCGCCGTCGGCGCTGCGCGACGCACACGTGGTCCGCGCCACCAACTTCGGCGAGCCGCTGGCCGCCGCCGAGCCGGCGATGCGACTGGTGCCGCCGCCCTTGCTGCGCTGGGCGTATCATCTCGGTTTGGAGCGTACCCATGTCGACACGCTGTTGGAGCGCTGGGTGGTGCATCCGATCCTTCGCCTCGGGGCGCGCGCCGACAACCTCGAGCGCCGTGCGTTCACGCGTGTCTCGGCGCCTGGTGGGATTTGGGTCGAGCAGGTCGGCACCGGCAGCGAGCAAGGAGTCCGACGATGAGTGGCGCGTGGATGGTTCCTGGTGTCCTGCTCGGCGATGTGGCGCTGGTCGTCATCGCCGTGTCGGCGCTGGTCGCTTGTCCGCGTCGCCAGCGCACACCGGCAGTTCTTGTCGCGGTCGCACTGGGCACTGCGACTTCGCTGGCTCTGGCCCACAGCGGCAGTGCGGCGTGGCTCTGGGCTCTGGTTCCCGCGGCGTTGCTGCCGCTACGCGCGGTGCAAAGCGCCGTCGTCGGCGCCGGCAGCGATGCGGGCGAGCGTGCGGGGGCTGCATTGACGGCGATGTTGGGAGCCAGCGCGACGTTGCTCGGTGCGGCGGCGTTGTGTGCCGCGATCGGGGACCCGCTCCAGGGGCTTGCTGCGCCGCTGCTGCTCGTCGGGCTGATGTGGCGCATGGGGGTTTTCCCGTTGCACGGTTGGCTACCGGAACTCGCCGAGGCCGGAACACTGCCGGCGATCCTGCTGGCCGGTAGCGCCCCGCTGGCGCCGCTGCTGCTGCTCGCCGGGTTGCGCGCCGCGCCGGACGATCTCACGGAGGCGCTGCGTCTGCCGCTGATTGGGCTCGGTACAGTCGGGGCTCTTTACGGCGCGGTACTGGCGTTGGCGCAGGTCCACCTGCGCCGCATGCTCGCATTCCTCGCCGTCGGGCAATCCGGCGCGATGCTGGCGGCGGCCGCCACCGGCTCGCACGAGAGCGCCGCGGGGGTGGTGCTCGCCGCGGTCGGCTACGCGATTCCCTGGTGTGGGGCGATGCTGCTCACCGGCGCCGTCGAGGCGCGTACCGGGAGCGCGCGCATCGATCGGCTGCACGGGCTCGGCACGCCGATGCCTCACCTCGCCGCCGGCTTTCTCGTGCTCGGGTTCGCCCTCGTCGGGTTTCCTGGTTCGCTGGGATTCGTCGCCGAGGACGTCATGCTGCACGGCGTGCTGCTCGAGGCACCGGTCGTCGGGGCATTGCTGCTCACCGCCACGGCGGTCAACGCGATCACCGTCTTCCGCGCCTTCCAACGGGTGTTCCTCGGGCCGTTGCCAGTCGGGGAGGGCTTGGCCGATGTGCCCGACCTCCTGCCGCGCGAACGAGCGGTGGTTCTCGTGCTGGTGCTCTTCGTCGGGCTCAGCGGAGTCTTTCCCGCAAGACTGGTCGACTACGTGCACGCCGCCGTCGCCTTCGAACCCGGCGTTGCGCGAACTTCTCACCGTGGAGAGGCTGAGAGGCGGAGGCGACTCGACGCGATGGGGCGTCCGGTGAGCCAGCGAGAGTCGATGGTCGCGAGCATGCCCATGGCGACGTCGAGGGTTCTCGATTCCGGCGGAGTGAAGTATCCACGCTGGCGAGTAGGAGCAGAAGAATGAATCGATGGAACATTTTCAGGGGCTTGCGTGCGGCGCCAATCGCTGTCTCCGTGTTGGCCTGCTGCGGCTTGGGCGCGGCGCCAGCGCGCGCCCTGGACGTCGACCACGAGGGCTGGTTTCAGGTTACCGGCACCGGTCCGATCGCCGGCCCGGTGCGTGGCTTCTTCGAGGTCCAGCCGCGCATCGGCGAACGCAACGACAGCGGCGACGTCGACATGCGCTTGCTCATCGTGCGCGCCGCGCTCGGCATCGAGGTGTTGCCGCACTGGTCCTTGTGGGCCGGCTACGGCTACACGCCGACGTTCCACCCGGATCGCGACGAGCACCGCGTTTTCCAGCAGTCTCTGTACGAGCGACCGCTCGGGCCGCTGAACTTCTCGCTGCGAACGCGACTGGAGCAGCGTGGGTTCGAGGACGCCGAACACGCCTCGCTGCGGTTGCGCAACCAAGTACGCTTCGCCTATCCGCTGCCGCGCTGGCCGCGGCTGTCGCTGGTCACCGCCGACGAGTTCTTCGTCAACCTGAACACGGTTACGGACGCACCGGTGTCGGGATTCGACCAGAACCGTTATTTCGTCGGCTTGAGCTACCAGCTCACGCAGCACGTACGGGTCGAGGTCGACTACCTCAATCAAATCGTCAACGGGCGGCACGGCCGCGAGGACACGTTGCGCCACAACGGTTTCCTGCAGCTCGCCTTCGGCTGGTGAGAACCAGGGCCGCCGATCGTCGCGCCTTCTTGCCAAACCCATGACGAACGCCCATGCCCTCGACGAGCCTGCAATGATCCCCGATTCGTTCCGGAAACGCCCCTTCTCGCCGTGGCAACCGCCAAAATGGTCCTACCTGCTTGCGTCCGCCGCGGCGCTGCTCGTGCTTCTCGCGCCGATGCGCGCGGATGCCGCTTCCTCCAGCATCGCATCGCAGCTTCGACCTTCTTCCTTGGCCAAACGCTTCGATGATTTGGGGCTGCTGTATTCCGAAAAGAGCGATCCGATCCTGCAGGAACTGTGGTTCTTGGGGCGCTACCACGGTCAATACCACGTGTCGGACGGACCGGGCGGAGACGATGATTCCTACGAGAATCGGCGCTTCCGCATCGGTACACAGATGCGCCTGTTCCAACGGCTGACGCTGCATGCCCAGATGGTGAGCGAAGACGACTTGCAGAAGTTTTACGGCGGGTTCACGGAACTGTGGGTCCAGTGGTCCTTCCACGAAGCGCTCAATCTCACCGTGGGCCAGCAGAAACACCGCTTCTCGCACGACCGTAACGTTTCGAGCCGCTACCTGAACTACCTCGAGCGGGCGATGCTGACGAATCAATTCGCCTTGGACTACACCCCCGCCGTGACCCTCAGTGGTAGGGTCCGGCGCTGGAGCTATTACGGCGGGGTCTTTTCCAACGCGACGAGCAAGCACATGGACCGCTCGTTCACCGACCTGAACTCGGGCTGGAGCTTCTTGGCCATCGCGACCTACGAACTGCAGCATGCTTTCGGTGCGGACGGCGCTTTCTTCAACATGGGTTACGTGCACAGCGACGCCAACGACCGCGCCACCAACCTGAGCCGCTTCGACGACGGCGTGGCCACGGCCTTGATCCTCACCGAAGGTCCGGCCTCCCTGGTCACCGAGTTTCTCGGCGGCTTCGGCGGCGAGCGCGGTGACGCCGGCGGCGTGAACCTACAACCGGGCCTCTTTCTCACGGACGAGTTGCAGCTGGTGGGGCGCTACCAGCTCGCCGCGTCGCACCACGGCGACGGCCTGCAGGCACAGCGCCGCTATGAGCGCGAGGTCGGCCTGGCGCGTGGTGACCACTATCAAGCCGTCTACCTCGGCGGCAATTACCACCTGGTCGGCCATCGGTTGAAGCTGATGTCGGGCGTCGAGTACTCGCGTCTGGACGACGGCGACTGCTGGACCGCGTCGGTCGCCGTCCGCCTTTTCTGGGGTCCACATTCGCGCGGTCCCTTCCCGATGGCGCAGATGCTCGAAGGGGTCTGGTGATCGCCGGCTCCGTCGTCACGCGCCCCGGATCGTCGACTCAAGAATTTTCCGTCGTTGACTGCGCTCCGGCATGCCGATAGAGAGCGCCACGTGTACCAGGGGCGACTGCGGGCCGTGACCCGATGGCTGACGATCCTGCTCGCCGGGGCGATTTTGCTCGCACCCGTCGTCAGCATCGCGCACTCCATCGAGCACCACGGCACCATCGACTCCGCCGATTGCGGGACTTGCCATTGGTCCAAGAGCGCGATCGGAACCCTCGCCGATTCTCCTTCCGTCGGCTTCTTCGCCGTGGCCAAAGCCTTGGCTGCGGCGGTAGCGCCCGAGCCTTGGCTCTGCCCGGCACTCTCGTCGATCCATTCGCGCGGCCCGCCGTCTCGCCTCATCTGAGAGGCCCGCACGGGGGAACTGCGTCGGCCGTGGCCGGCCTTGCTCCTATCCCGTGCTTCGGGCGGTTCTCGGCCGTCGAGCGAAGTCGTCGCGCGTGCCACCTCCTGGTGCAGCCGCGCGCCGTCATCGCCCGCTGGGCGGAATCGCCCCAGGGGGCGTCGCGGCGAAACGAGTCGTCCGCGACCGCATGAGCCGGAGGACCGCTGCCCTCTCCTGGGCGGCGCGTCGTCATGCGCTCCCCAGGAATGGGCCCTCGAGGCTTGGGTCGCGGGGCGCTGGGAAACGACGGTAGCCGCCGCCGGACCGCAGTGCCGCCGCCCCTGAGCGCGACGCCGTAGCAAGGCGTAGCGCCGCAGCAGATACGGTCAGGAAGCGAAATTATGAGTCACCGAACGTCAACCATTTCCCCACGCGGCCTCGCTCGGGTGGTCGTTGCCGCGCTGCTGCTCAGCGTCGGAACCGCCCGGCCCGCGCTGGCCGAGGAGGACGTCGCCGAGGAGCAGGGCGAAGGCGCCAACGACGAACCAGACGAGACCTGGTTGGACGACGCGCGGCACCCGGAGCACATGGAAGAAGTCGTGATCACCGCGCCGCTGCAGCGCACGACGAACGAACTCGCCAAGCCGGTCGTCGTCATGAACGAAGACGAGATCCGCCAGCGGGCCGCACCACAGATCGGCGAGGTCCTCGGCAACCTGCCGGGCGTGCACCAGAGCTACTTCGGACCCGCGTCCAGTCGGCCGGTGATCCGCGGCTTGGCGGGCGACAACATTCGCATCCTGGAGAACGGCCTCGGACTGATCGACGCATCGTCGATCAGTCCCGATCACGGCGTCAGCATCGAGCCGCTGCTGATCCAGCGGGCGGAGGTCATCCGCGGGCCGTCGGCGCTCCTGTACGGCCCGAACGCGATCGGCGGCGCGGTCAACCTCATCACCAAGCGTTTGCCGGATCGACCCATGGACGACCTGGTCACGGGCGGGATCGTGGCGCGCGGCAACTCGGTCAACAACGAGGGCTCCAGTGTCGCCTTCGTGGAGGGGGGATATCGCGGCTTCGCGCTGCACGCCAACGGCTTCGGTCGCAAGACCGACAACCTGACGATCCCCGGCTACGCGCGCTCCGAGGGCTTGCGTGAGCAGTCGCCGCTACCGCCGGGGGAGTCGGAAGAACGCGGCGAGCTGCTCAACACGGCGCTCGAGAATACCGGTGGTGGCGCCGGTGTCGCGTACCACTGGGACGGCGGTTACTTCGGCGTCTCGCCCGAGATCTACAACTCCGAATACGGCATCCCGGGCGCACCATCGACCTTCATTCACTTGGAGCAGCGTCGTCTGGACATCGGCGGGTCGCTCGTGGCACCGCTGCCCGGCATCACCTCGGTCACCTCGCGCGTCGGCTTGGTCGACTACGAGCACGAGGAACGCGAGGCGACCACCCGCGGGACGGAGGTCGGCACGCGCTTCGAGAACAACGGCTACGACCTGCGCGTCGACGTGGTGCACGCGCCGATCGCCGGCATCAACGGCGCCTTCGGCTTCGAGAGCTTCTATTCCGACTTCGACGCGGAAGGCGCCGAGGCATTTTTCCCGCGCTCCAAGACCGCCATCCAGTCGCTCTTCGCCTTCGAGGAGATCGTGCTCGGTCCGGCGCGTTTGCAGGCGGCGGGCCGCCTCGATGTTTCGTCGGCGGACGCGGACGACTCGCCGACGTTCGGGCCGGGGGATTCGCAGGACTTCGTCACCGGCGGCGGCTCGGTCGGCGCGGTGCTGACGCCGGTCGAGCCTTACTCGGTCGCCGTCAATCTCGCCTATGCGCAGCGCCCGCCGAACGCGGCGGAGTTGTACGCCGACGGTCCGCATCTGGCGACGGCACAATACGAGATCGGCGACCGCGACCTGTCGACGCAGGAATCCCTCGGCTTCGAAGTGGTGGCGCGGCGTGAGGCCGGTCGCGTCACCGGTTCGGTGGGGGCGTACTACAACCACATCGACAACTTCATCGACCTCATCCCGACCGGTGAATTCTTCGACACCAGCGAGCTCGGACATTCCCACGGCGCCGATCCGATCATTCCGGTGTTCCAGTTCGAGAACGTCCCGGCGAGATTCGTCGGCACCGAAGCGGACGTGACGGTGCACGCGATCGAGGCCGCGACCTACGACGTGCACGTCAGCTTTCTCCTCGACTGGGTGCTGGCGCGCAATCGCGACACGGAGGACGCGCTGCCCTACCTGCCGCCGCTGCGTATCGGCAGCGAGGTCGTGCTCCACTGGGGCGATCTGACGGCGGATACCTCGCTGACGTGGGCGCGACGCCAAGACGAAACCCCCGACTTCATCTTGCCCACCGACAGTTACGTCATGTGGAACCTCGGCGCCAGCTACCTGTTCGCCACTCGCTTCGGGAGCTTGGAGCTGTTTCTGCGCGGCACCAACCTCCTCGATCAGGAAGCGCGTCTGTCGACGTCGACACGCAAGGAATTCGCGCCCTTGCCCGGAGCCGGCGTTGCGGGCGGCGCGATGTATCGCTTCTGAGGAGGCGCGATCCCATGGCATCACGGAGACTGAGCCTCATGAGAAAAGACCTGCGCGATGGCGCGCGCCGTACTTCCCGCCGCGGTCGGTTCGTGCCGCTGGCTTGCCTGCTCGTCACCCTCGGCCTCGGCGGTTGTTGGGACGATGGGCCGATCCCGGTCGAGGAGCCGCTGGAGTTCATCCTCGGATCGAGTGAACTCGGCGGGGGAGCCTTGATCACCGAGTTCGACTTCGGTGTCTCGGTGCCGGTGGTGTTCAATACCGAGGTCGGCGGATTTTCCGTCTACAGCAGCACCGAACCCGGCTTCGTGGCGCTCGGTCCGCGCAACGTGAGCGAAGCGCCCTACGGTTTCGCCGACGACACGCCCATCGGTTTGCGGATCACCGAGATCGACCCGGAGGTGCGGATCGCCTTCAGCAACGGTGTGCTGGCCGAAGCTGGAGACGAGGTGACGATCGGTGCCTCGCCGTTCGACACCCATCCGACGTGGCAGTTGACGTTCGCGCCCGGGCAAGAACCCGGCCCGCGCTTCGTCAGCTTCGTCTTCACGACGACGGCACCCGAGTACGAAACGTCGGAGGTCTATACCGTCACCCTCGAGGTCGCCGAGGCGGAGGCATCGACACCGTAGCAACGTCGACTGCGGCTTGAGCACGCGACGGCGCGGGATGCGCAATCGCGCCATTGGCGGTAGAAGGGCCGCCGATGCATCCGACCTTCGACTGCCGCGCCGAGAAGTACGCCGGCTACCTCGTGCTGGCGCTGGTGGCGACGTTCGTGGCGCTCGCGGTGCGCTACGCCGGCGCGACGATCTTCAATCCCGACGAAGCGGAAAAGGTGCTGGCCGCGCTGGCGCCGGACGCTGCGTCGGCGTTGCGGAATTCGCGATCGGTGTCGCATCCGCCGCTCGTGGTCATGCTGGCCCATGCGCAGTCGGCTCTGGGGACCTCCGAGCTTTGGCTGCGGCTGCCGGGTCTACTCGCGATGCCGCTCGCCGCCTGGTGGCTCTTCTGTTGGCTGCGACGGCTGGCGGGTGTTCCTGCGGCCGTGGCCGGGGGGGCCTTTTTCGTCGCTTCGCCGGCGGCACTGTCGGCGGCGACGGAGGTGCGCGAGTACGGCCTGCTCTTGGCCTGCACCACGGCGGCATTGCTGAGCGCCGAGCGCCTGGTGCGCGGCGGCGGCTTCGGCTGGCTGTGGCTGCACGGACTCGCGTTGGCGGGAGGCTTTCTCGATCACTACTCGACCGCCTGGGTGGCGGTCGTCGTCGAAACCTACGTCCTGCTCGAATTGCGCCGGCGTGGTGCGCCGCGTCGACTTTGGCTGGCGTGGGTCGCGGTGCAGGTCGCGTTGATCGCCCTCGCCGCATGGACATTCTTCGTGCACGGCACCGTCTTCACGGCCAAGGTCGGGCTCGGCACGACGGATCTGTTTTGGGTGTCGCGCGGGTTCCCCCAGGGGGAGTCATGGTGGGCGTTCGCGACGACGCGCCTCGTCCAGGTTTTTGAATTCTTCGCCGGTGGCTGGGTTGGTGGGTGGCTGGCGATCGCTCTGTCCCTGGTGTCGGTGCTCGTCATCGCGTTCGGCAAGCTGCGGCCGGCGGTGTTGGTGCTGATCGTCATGCCGCTGCTGCTCGGCCTAGGGCTCGGCCTTGCACGACTCTACCCGTTGGCCGGCATGCGTCACGTCACCTACCTGCTGCCTTTCGTGGCGACCGGAGTCGGTATCGGCGCGGCGGCGCTCGTCGGCCAGCGGCTCGTGCCCTTGCTGGCGACGGCGGCCGTCGTCACGCCGGTAGCTCTGTGGCTCGCGGTTCCGGATCATCACCCCGAGTGGATGGCGCGGCGGAATCTCGACGCGACGCTGGCGGCGCTCGACGAGCAGTGGAAACCGGAGCGCGCGCTGTTCGTCGACGACTCTGCCGGCTGGCAACTGCGCTACTACTGGCACGGTCAGGAAAAGCTGCGGCGGATGCACTTCATGCAGCCACGATCGTGGGGGCTGCGGGCCCAGAACGTCCTGCCTCAGGCGCGCACCAGCGCCGCGGCGCTCGGCCTGCGCGGGGCGACGGAATTGTGCATCCTGGCCAGCGGCTTGGGGCGCACCTTGCAAGAGCCTTTACATACCCACGTCCCCCCTGGGCAACTGCTCGCCTACCACGAGAACGGCTTTTTTCGGCTGGTATGCCTCCAGTTGAAGGCGGGTTGGCGCCAGTTCTTGCCGCGCCCGATCGATTGAGGTGAGCCCCACGGGGGGGCGGCAGTCGACGCGGCGGTCGACGCGACTTGACGTAGTCGTGTCGATGGCGTTAACCGCCAAAGCAACGATCGGCACGGCGAGCCGTGGCTCGGGTGAATTGCTCCCCGCTGGCGTCTCGACCGCATCGGTTCCTTTTGCGGGTGGTGGAGCACGTCATGGCGAAGAATGCAGCCTATCGACCGTTCGTAGCTTTTGCTTGGAGTTTGTTGGCGACGCTGGCCGTCGCTCCCGGAGCCGTTGCGGCAGCTCCGGATTTCGACCGGACGGTGTTGCCGGTCCAGTTGCCGGCGCAGCCGACGTATTCCGAACTCGACGTTCGTCAGGTGAAGACGCCGCCGCATCTCGAGGTGAAGGCGCCTGCCGCCGCGCCCAACGTCGTGATCGTGCTGATCGACGATCTGGGGTTTGGTGCGACCAGCACCTTCGGCGGCCCGATCGCCACGCCGACCCTCGATCGGCTGGCGCAGAACGGCTTGCGCTACAACAACTTCCACACGACGGCGCTGTGCTCGCCGACGCGGGCGGCGCTCAAGGCCGGCCGCAACCACCACACCGTCAACATGGGCTTCATCACGGAGATGGCGACCGGCATGCCGGGCAACACCGGCCAGATCCCCAACGCCACCGCGCCGGTGGCCGAGATGCTGCGCCTCAACGGCTACAGCACCGCCGCCTTCGGCAAATGGCACGAGACGGCAGCCTGGGAGACGAGCGTCTCCGGCCCCTACGATCGCTGGCCTACCCATCAGGGCTTCGACAAGTTCTACGGCTTCATCGGCGGCGAGACGAATCAGTGGGCCCCCTACCTCTTCGATGGCGTGACGCCGGTCGAACTGCCCGAGGATCCCAACTACCATTTCCTCACCGACATGACGGACAAGGCGGTCGAGTGGATTCGCTTCCAGAAGGCGATCACGCCCGACAAGCCCTTCTTCGTCTACTTCGCTCCCGGCGCGACGCATGCGCCGCACCACGTGCCCAAGGAATGGATCGCCAAGTGGAAGGGCAAGTTCGACCAGGGCTGGGATGCCATCCGCCAGGAGACCCTCGAGCGCCAGATCCGCCTCGGCGTCGTGCCCGAAGGCACGCCGTTGGCGCCCAAGCCGGCGGCGATCAAGGACTGGGACACGCTGTCGGCGGACGAAAAACGCGTCTTCACCCACCAGGCCGAGGTGTTCGCCGCCTACCTCGACTACACCGACCACGAGATCGGGCGCATGCTCGACGCGGTCGATACCGTGGGTGAGCTCGACGATACATTGGTGTTCTATATCGCCGGCGACAACGGCGCGAGCGCCGAGGGCGGCGCCAATGGGCTGTTCAACGAGTACACCTACTTCAACGGCGTCTCCGAGACGGTTCCCGACTTGCTGCGCGTGCTCGACAAGTGGGGCAGCCCGGAAACCTACCCGCACATGGCCGCCGGTTGGGCCGTGGCCTTCGACACGCCCTTCGCTTGGACCAAGCAGGTCGCCTCGGATTTCGGCGGCACGCGCAACGGCATGGTGGTCCATTGGCCCAAGGGCATCCAGGCGAAAAACGGCATCCGCCGCCAGTTCGCACACGTCATCGACGTCGCGCCGACCATCCTCGAGGCCGCCGGCTTGCCGGAACCGAAGTCGGTCAACGGCACGCCGCAGATCCCCATGGAGGGCGTCAGCCTGCGCTACAGCTTCGACGATGCCGAGGCCAAGGAACGCCACACGACGCAGTACTTCGAGATTTCCGGGAACCGCGCCATCTACCACGACGGTTGGTTGGCGCGGACGATCCACCGTGCCGCCTGGGAGCGCGAGGTGCGGCAGCCGCTGCAGAAGGACGTGTGGGAACTCTTCGACGTGCGCAACGACTTCAGCTTGAGCCGCAACCTCGCGGCGGAGCAGCCGGCGAAGCTGGCGCAGTTGCAGGCGCTGTTCATGCAAGAGGCGGAGAAGTATCACGTCTTGCCCCTCGACGATCGGGTCTTCGAGCGCCCGATCGCGTCGCTGGTCGGACGGCCCGATCTGATGGCCGGTCGCACGTCCTTGACCCTCGCCGAAGGGATGACCGGCATGATGGAGAACGTCTTCATCAACGTGAAGAACAAGTCGAAGAGCATCACGGCCGAAATCGAGGTGCCCGCGTCGGGCGCCAACGGCACGATCCTGGCCCAGGGCGGGCGTTTCGGCGGTTGGTCGCTGTACGTCAAGGACGGGGTGCCTGCGTACGAATACAACTTCCTCGGCCTGCAGCGGTCTTCCGTGGCGGCGAAGAAGCCGCTGGCGCCGGGCAAGGCGACACTGCGGTTCGACTTCACCTACGACGGCGGCGGCATGGGCAAGGGCGGCAAGGGAACGCTCTACGTCGGCGACGAGAAGGTCGCCGAGGGACGCATCGAGAACACGCAAGCAGCGATCTTCTCGGCCGATGAGACGGCCGACGTCGGCATCGACCTCGGTACGCCGGTGGTCGAGTCGGTCGGCTCGGAGGCGCGCTCGCGCTTCACCGGCAAGATTCCCAAGGTCACCATCGAGGTGAAACCGGCTCCCGCCTCGTGAGCCAGGCCCGGTGCACCGGAGACGGCGCACCGGGTCGTCGACGTCACGCCGGCACGGCGAGCGTACGCCTCTCCTCCCCGGCGCGGAAAATCATCTTGCCCGGCGGCGTACCCGGCGAGTACAACGCTGACACGCGCGACAACCGCGCTCGCAACCGTGCATGGAGGAGCAAGCATGAACAGAACGCCGAGAAATTGGGTGTGGATCGTAGGGCTGGGTCTGGTCGTTGGCGTCGGGCGCGGTGAGGCGGCGGCGCAGGTGGTTTGCGGTGCGGTCATCACCACCGAGGCGACGATGACGGCCGACCTCGACTGCGCCACGGAACCCGGGCTCACGATCGGCGCCGGCGGCGAGCTCGACATGGCCGGCTTCACTCTTTCGTGCGACGGCACCGACGTCGGCATCGAACTCGGCGGGTCGAAGGCAAAACTCGCCAATGGCGTGGTGGAGGGCTGCAACATCGCCGCGGTCAACCTCGGCGGTTCCGGTGGCCACAAGGTGAGCAGCGTTCTGGCGCGCAACTCGGCGGTCGGCATCGCCGGGACCTCCAACGGCAACAAGGTTTCTCGCTCCGACGCCGACAACAATACCGACGGCTTCTCGCTCATCGGCGACAAGAATGCGTTGCTCTACGTCGCCGCGACGAGAAGCACGGCGACGTCGATCAATCTCGCCGGCAACAAGAACAAGATCGTCGACAGCGTCGCCGACAACAGTGGCTATGGCGTCACCGTGACCGGCGACGGCAACAAGCTGGTGCGGGTGGTCGTCTCGAACCAAACCTTCGATGCCGTCACGATTGCCGGTATCGGCAACAAGTTGACCGGCAACACCGCGGTGCAGAGCGGCGGCCCGGGCTTTTATCTCAACGGCGACGGCAACAAGCTGACGCGCAACTTCGCCATCGACAACAACGGCATCGGCATCTGGATCGATACCGGCAGCGGCATGGCGCTGAAGAAGAACCTCATCTCCGGCAGCGGCAGCAACGGCATCTTCGTCGGATCCAACGGTCACAGCGTCGCCGGCAACAGCATCTACGACGTCAACGGCACCGGCATTTACATCGACGGCGTCGACAACAGCATCGCCAACAACGTCGCTCTGCGCAGCAACGCGGTCGATTTCGAGGATGCCACCGTCGGCTGTGCCAACGAGTGGCGCAACAACGCCGGCATCAAAGGCCAAACCTGCATCGACTAGGCGGGTTGTCCCGGGCGCATGCTTCGGGTCGCTCGGCGCCGGGTCGCTTGCGGGCTTGTTGGCGCCATGCCGCGAGGCAGGCCTGCCGACTCGGCCCGGTCGAAGGTGTCCCGGCGCTGATGGTTGTGGCGCCAACACCGGGAAAGGTCGACCGTGCGCGTGGTTTCATGATTTGGAGCACCGAGTCCGACGCGGTACGCTGGCGCCATGGTCGCGCTCGGCCGTAGCGTGTCGCCGGTCGCTCCCGATGCCCTGTTCGTCGGACGCAGGCGCGAGCTCGTCGAACTGCGAGGGGCGTGGGACGACGTCGCCGCCGGCACGGGCAGGCTGTTCCTGCTGAGCGGCGAGGCGGGGATCGGCAAGACACGTCTCGTCGAAACGATCGCGCGCGAAGCCAGCGGCAAGGGCGCCCGGGTCGTGTGGGGACGCGCCTGGGAGGACGGTGGCGCGCCGGCGCTCTGGCCGTGGATCCAGATCCTGCGCGAGTTGTCTTTGGCGGTGGAACGCGACGGAGTCCCCCCTCCCGGGCCCTTGACGTCGCTCTTGATTCCTCCAGGCCGGCTTTCGGAAGCGGCCGGTGCCATCGGCCGCGCCGATCAATTCCCGTTGTTCGATGCGGTCGCCGATCTGCTGGCGCAGCGCGCCCGCGACGCGCCGTTGGTTTTGGCGTTCGACGATCTGCATGCCGCCGACGCCGCCTCCCTTCGCTTGCTCGATTTCGTCGCGCGCGCCCTGCCGCATCATCCCTGGTTCGTGCTCGGCACCTACCGTCCCGTCGAGGCGCAGCGGTCTCCGCCGGTGGCCGAACTGCTGCATCGGATTGCGCGTCAAGGGCGCTCACTGCCTTTGACCGGGCTGTCGGAGGAGGAAAGTCGGCGCTTCGTCGAGCTGGCCTTCGGCTGCTCGCCGACGGATGGGGTCGCGCGGGCCTTGCATCAGACGACCGAGGGCAATCCATTCTTTCTCGACGAAGTCGTACGCTTGATGCTGGCGACGCCCGGGTGTGAGCGGCTCGATCGGCTGCCGCCGGGCGGCGTGCCGCTGCCGTCGGCGGTGCGCGATGCCGTGCGCCAGCGCCTACGTCCCTTGTCGACGGCGACGTTGGCGACGCTCGAGGTCGCCAGTGTCGTCGGGCGCGAGTTTTCCGCCGGGCTGTTGCGGCAGGTGACCGTCGGCAACGAGGTCGACCTTCCCAGGCAACTCGACGAGGCCTTGGCGCAGCAGCTCGTGCGGCGACTCGACGCCATCGGCGAAGCGTACACATTCACGCACAACTTGGTGCGCGAGACGTTGTACGACGACCTCGCGGCGGAGCGCCGTCTCGACCTGCATCGTCGCATCGGCGCGGTTTTGCGACGGGTACACGGCGACGATCTCGACGCGCACGTCGAAGAGATCGCCCACCACGCGCTGCAGACGACGGCCGTCGACGGGGTCGAGGAGGGTGTCGCTTGGGCCATGCGCGCAGCGCGACGCGCCGAGTCGGTGGCGGCCTTCCAACATGCGGCCCATTGGTACGATCGCGCTCTTGCCCTCGTCGATACGCCGATGCAGCCGCCGCTGCGGGCCGTAGCCCTGTTGTTGGCCAAGGGCGAAGCGCTGTCGCAGGCCTGGAACACCGACTCGGCCCAAGCATCGCTGCGCGAGGCGGCACGCCGGGCGCGGGCGGCGATCGATCGCGGCGACGCGACCGCGATCCAACCCTTCGTGCGCGCCGTGCTCGGCCTGGGCGAGACGGGGATCGGCATGCCGCGCGGGCAGGTCGACGCCGAGCTGGTCGGCATGCTCGAGCGGGCTGCCGACCTTCTGGCCGCGGCGCCGGACGGCGCCCTGCGCGCTCGTGTGCAAGGGCGGTTGGCGTTGGAACTGTACTTCTCGCCCGATGCCGAGCGCCGCCACGCCCTAGTGCAGTCGGCCGACCGCTTGGCGCGCGACAGCGGCGACCGGCGGGCGATGGCCTTCATCGCCGGCGTGCGCTTGGTCACCGACTGGGATGCGCCCGACCCGCGCTTGCGCTTGCGCCATGCCGACGTCGCCGTGGCGGCGGCGCTGGAAGCCGGCGACCGCGATCTCGAATTCCGCGCCCGCGTCTTCCGCTGCATGGACTTGATCGAACTCGGGGACGCCGCCGCATGGCGCGCCGAAATCGAGCGCTATGCGGCCGGCGTGGCGCGCCATCGGCGGCCGGCCTACGAAGGATCCCTGGCGACCTTGCGCATCCTCGATGCGCTCTGGTGCGGACGCTTCGCCGACGCCGACGAGCAATGTCGCGCTTTGGCGACGGCGGCCGAGCGTTGGGAGGATTCGTACGTCCGCATCAGTAGCCAATTGCAGGACCTGGCGCTGCGCCTCGAATGCGGCGGATTGGAGGAGATCGAGCCCTTCGTACGCGCCGTGGCGGCGGTTGCCGGCGTTCCGCCGGAGGCTCGAGCGGCGCTGGCGATGGTGCTGCGCGGCGGCGGCAAGCACGACGAGGCGAGGGCCGTCTTCGCCAGCCTGGCGGCGCAGGGGTTCGCCGACCTCGAACGCGAGCGGCACCTGCAGTCCATCCTCGCCTGGCTGGCGGAACTCACCGCCGCCTACGGCACACCGGCTTTGCAGCGCGCCCTGCGCCAACGACTGGCCGGCCAGCGCGGCACGTTCTTGAGCTTCGCGGCGCGTCTGTGTTTCGGTCCAAGTGAATACTATCGCGGCCTGCTCGACTTGGCCCTGAACGATGTCGATGCGGCCGAGCGATCGTTCGAGACGGCCCTCGAACGCAGTCGCGCGGAAGGCGGCGTGCCGGCCGCCGCGCGGGCCGAAGTCGGCCTGGCACGTTGTCTCCTGCGGCGTGGCGATGACGAAGCGCTGCGCCGCGCCGCTCGAATCCTCGAACAGGTCGAGCGGACCGCCGCTGACTTGGCCATGGCCCCCTTGCGCCAAGAGGTCGACGCGTTGCGACGTCAGCTCGCCATTGGCGCGGCGAGCGTGGACGTCGACGCCGTCGCCGCGCCGCGCCTCGCCGCCGGTGAACGTGGTGGCCGCGTCGTCGCCTTCGTGCGCCCGACGACGAGCGGCGCGCGCGGCTCGCGGCACGAGGAGAGGGAACCCGAGCCGGCGCCGCCGAGCGTTTTCCGGCTCGAGGAAGGTTTGTGGACCGTCGCCCACGGCGGCACGGTGCTGCGGCTCCAGCGCTCGAAAGGGCTGCGCTACTTGGCCGAACTGCTGCGCTACCCCGGACGCGAACTGCACGCCCTCGAACTTGCCGCTCTCGACGCGCCGGTGGCGGATGCCGTCGCGACGGGGCTGGGCAGACGCATGCCGGGCGCGCCATCACGTCGCGATGGCGACGGTGAGCCGGTGCTCGATCACCGCGCCCGCGGCGAGTACCAGCGGCGCCTGGCCGAATTGCGGCATCAGCTGCAAGAGGCGGAGGAGTTTCACGATCTCGGTCGCATCGAGCCGTTGCGCCGCGAAATGGAGTCGCTGACGACCGAGTTGGCGCGCGCCGTCGGCCTTGGGCGGCGCGATCGCCTCCATGGGTCGCGCGCCGAACGGGCACGGCTCAACGTCACCCGCGCCGTCCATACCGCCATCCAGCGCATCGCCGCGGGCCACCCCGCGCTCGGCCGCCACCTGGCGGCCGCGGTGCAGACCGGTGCCTTCTGCCGCTACTGCCCCCCCGCCGGCGATACGATCGCCTGGCAATGGTGAACGATTTCCCCCTGGGGAATCTGCGTCGTTCACTTTCGACTGAACGAAGATCCGTCGGACGGAACGCCTACCGGAGCGAGACTCGGGAAGGGAGACCTGCCGCCGCCCGTACGCGGGTTGCGGCCCGGCCTCCCGTGATGGCGTGGCGGGTCCGGCACCTCGGGTGCGCCCCGCCCTTGGACGAAAGGAAGAACGACATGCGGACCTCTCTCAGCTGGATGCTGCTGCTGACCCTCGCCGGTGCCCTGACACTCGGCGGATGCGGCGACGACAATGACGACGACGACTCCGGTCCGGAACCGACGGCGACGAGTGCGACCGCAGCCACGCCGACCCGTACCCGTACGGTGGCCGCGGCCGCGACGGCGACGGCCACCGGCACGCCGCGCGCCACCGCCACGCCGGCGAGCGGCACGACGCTGACCGGCGTCGCGGCGACTGGTGCCCCGATCGTCGGCGACGTCTGTGTGGTCGACGGCAACGGCACCGAACTCGCCTGCGTCGACATCGCCAACGACGGAACGTTCAGCGTGTCGACCCAAGGGAGCGAAGGCCCCTATCTGCTCGCGGCCATCCCGAACGGCGGCGGACAGCGCCAGTATTCGTGGAGCGATGTCGCCGACGGCGTGGTCAACATCACGCCCTTCACGACATTGTCGCTGCTGTTGGCGACGGACTATGCCGACCTCGATGCGCTGTTCGAGGACTGGCGCGAGGCGCAAGCGGAGGTCGACCCGGACACGCTGGCCGACGCGGTCGACGCGGTCTTGGAGAACTTCGCCGGGCGACTGGCCAACCAAGTGCCGAGCGACTTCGATCCGTTCCGCAGCCTGTTCGCCGCCAACGGCACCGGCTTCGATGGTGTGCTCGATGGGCTCGATTTCGTCTTCAACTTCGATGCCGGCACGGTGACGCTCGACGGCCAAGGTCTGGTCATCGACTTCGATCCGGGCACGGTGCCCAACGGCAACTTCAAGCTGACCCTGTCGGTGTCGGTTTCGAACGGGCCGTCGCAGCAGGTCGCGGTGCTCAACAACGTGCCGAAGCCGGACTCGCGCGACCAGTTCTGCTCGCCGGAGATCTACAACGACTACTTCTCGACGATCGGCAACTTCACCATCACCAGCTGCACGTTCGACGGCAACGTCGGGCGCATCGCGGCGAATGTGTCGGTGAGCGGCTTCAACATCGCCTACGCCGCCACCTACACTTACAGCCCCATGTGAGGACCGTCGGCGCGGGGCTCGTCGCGGCGAGCCCCGCGCCTCTCCATTGCGGCGCCGGCGACGCGGCGCCTCGTCTCGTCGGGGTCGCCGTGACGGTGCTGCGACGCCCGCTTGCTCCGGTTCGCGCCCCCAAGCCCACGCGATGCCATCGGTGCCCGACGCGCGACCGGGGGCACCAAGCGTCCGGTACGCTCTTCGCGGTGGACGGATCTCCCGGCGATCGAGTAGTCTCACGATTTTTCGAACGATCGCCGCCGGAGAAACCCCGTATGCGCCGCCTCGCCTTGCTCGTCGCTTCCAGCTTGTCCGCCGTCGCGCTGTCGGCCTGTTCGGGTGGCGGCGGGGCCGATCCGTCCCCGACCCCGACGGCCACGCTGACCCTGACGGCGACCCCGACGGCCACGCCGACCGCGCCGCCGACGGCGACCGCGACGGTGCCGCCGTCGGCGACACCGACCCATACGACCGTGCCCAGCGCCACACCGACGTCCAGCCCGAGCCCGACGGCGACGGCGGAGCCCAGCGCCACGCCGACCTGGACCAGCGAACCGACGGCGACGCCGACGAGTTCCCCCAGCCCGACGGCCACCAGCAGCGCGACTCCGGAGGCGGTGCCGACGGTGAGCGTCGATCCGACGCTGCTGAGTGAGATGCAGGCGATCGGCCTCGGCAAGTATCTCGGACGCCGTGTGCCGACCCCCGGCGAGGAGGCCGGCTGGATTCGCTACGACTTCCCCGTCGCCGACGAAGGGCCGATCTGTCTCTACGGTACGCCCTATCGCGTCTACGTGCGGCCCGGATCCTCGCGCAACGTGCTCTTCTACCTCGAGGGCGGCGGTGCTTGTTGGAACGACGGCAACTGCCTGCCCGACACCGGCGCCAAGACGACGGCCGACCCGCTGATCCCGCTGAGCTTCATGCGCGCCGGCGTCTTCGACCGGCGGCCGACCTACAATCCCTTCCACGACTGGAGCATCGTCTTCGCCATGTACTGCGACGGTTCGGTGTTCACCGGCGACAACGTGCCGAACTACCCGAACGGCCGCGTCTACCACCGCGGCCTGTCGAACCTCAGCGCGGCGGTCGACGTCATGCGCGACCTGTATCCGAATCCCGGCCGTATCGTCGTCAGCGGCAGCAGCGCCGGCGGCTTCGGTACCTTCTTCGGCTACGGCGTGATGCGGCTGGCCTATCCCAGCACCGAGATCCTGGTGCTCAACGACTCCGGCCCAGGGGTGCAGAACAACGACGACCCGCAGGCCTTGGCCGATCGGCGCGAGAACTGGCGTTTCGAGCAGTTCCGCCCAGGGACCTGCACCGACTGCGAGATCCAGCCGGCCTACATCACCAACTGGGCGATGCCCAAGGACCCGACGCTGCGGGTCGGCCTGTTCAGCTCGTTGCAGGACGAGGTCATCCGCGGCTTCCTCGATTTGGACGGCCCAGGGTACCAGTCGCTGATACTCGGCGTCAGCGACGAGATCCATCGCCGCTTCCCCGATCGCTTCAAGCGCTTCATGGTCGAGGGTGATTTCCACACCATCTTGATCGGCGGCGGCATCGGCGACAGCGGCGTCATCGCCGACTTCCGCACCTTGGCGGTCGGCGAGACGACGTTACCCGAATGGCTCTACGACTTCGTCGACGACGGCCCGCTGTGGACGGACATCGTCGAAGGTCGCTGAGGCGCGAAATCTTCTGGGCAGGGGCAGCGATCCGCGCTACACGTCGAGCCGACGGAGAGCCGCATGTGGACGCCTGCTGACGAAAGCCGACCAGCCGGGCCGTGGTTGCACAGCCGTGGCTGGGACTTGGGCTTCATCTACCTGAGCGGCTTGCTCGTCGCCTTGCCGCTGCTGACGTACTACGGCGTGGCGCTGCTGACCGGCGTCAAGCCGCAAGCCTTCCAACACGAGCAGGCTCTCGGCATCGCCATGTTCGTCAACCTCGGCTGCGCCTTCTTCATTGGCGGGCCGCACATGTACGCGACCTATCTGCTGACCCTCGGCGAGCGCCGCTTCCGCGAGGCCCATCCGATCCTGCTGCGCGCCGCGGCCCTGATTCCGCCGACCGTGATCGTGCTGGCGACCTACCGGATCGAGTGGCTGATGACGGTATTCTTCGCTTGGGCCAGCATCCACGCGGCGCATCAGGTCGCGTATCTCGTGCAGCAATACCGCCTGCGCGAGCCGGAGGCCGCGGCCCCATCGCGCCTCTCGCTGCTGATCGACTACGGCCTGGCGCTGTCGTGCCTTTATCCCGTGGCGACCTGGCGACTGTTGGCGCCCGAAGGTGAGGTGGTGTCGCTGCCGGGAGGTGTCGAGCTGGTCGCCGGCTTTCGCATCGGAGCGGTCGATCTGGCGCGGCAGCTGCCCGAGATTCTGCACGGGCAGGTGTGGATCGCTTATGTTCTGTGGGCGGCCTACGCGGCACTGCTCGCGGCGTTCGGCCTGCGTACCGTGGCGGAGTTGGTGACGACGCGTCGCCTGTCGCCGCGAACCCTGCTGGTGCTGGTCACGGTGCCGGTGGGCTCGAGCCTGTTCCTCTTCGACAACCTGGACGTGGCGCTGCAGGGCTTCAACCTGTGGCACAGTACCCAGTACATCGGTCTGGTGTACCTGATGAACCGCCACCGGCGGGACCGCGGCCTGACGTCGTCGCCTTTCGTGGCCTCGCTGTCGGGAGCCGAGAACGCCTGGCGCTACTATGTCTTCGTGGTCGGTCTTTCGGTGCTGGCCGCGGGGCTCATCGGGGTTCTGCACTACGGCGTCGGCTTGCCGATGCTGCACGTTTATTACGGTGTGCATCTGTCGGCGTTGTGGATCCACTACCTGTGGGACCACGCCGTCTTCACCCAGTGGGGCGCCTTGAGCCCGGCGCCTGGATTCACGCTCGGCGCTGCTGCCGGCGCTGCTGGAACATCCGTTCGCTGAAGCCACCCTCGGCCCGAAACTGCGCCTCCAGGTGCTGGATCTGGCGCATCAGCAGATAACTCGCCTGGTGGATGAGGCACAGCATCGTATTGGCGAACACCTCCGACGAGTCCGAAAAGTCCGACCAGTCCGACACGTCCGACGCGTCCGACGCGTCAGACCTGTCGGACCTGTCAGACCTGTCAGACCTGTCGGACGAGTCGGACTTGTAGGCCCTGCGGACTTGCATGGCTTCGGGGGAGTCTTTGTCCCAGAGGCGGAGTTTGTGGTGGCGCAGGAAGTCCTCGTAGTCGAGGCGCAGCTCGCCGAGGCTGGCGCGGGCGACGTTGGTGAGCTTGATTTCGGCGCGGCGCGAGGTGGCCGCGGCGAGACTGCCCTCGGCGATGTTCTGCACCCCGCTGCGCGCGGCTTGGACCATCTGGTCATGCGTGCGCGAGCGCCGATCGACGTAGCGCTCACAGAACACCACCGTGCCGTCATAGACACGCCGCGCCACCTGGAAGCTGCGCAGCTTGGCAAAACCCCCATGCGGAAGAATCAGACTGTCCGACCTGTCCGACTTGTCCGACTCGTCAGACTTGTCGGACTTCTCTCTTTTTATGCTCATAACTGCACTCTACCGCGCCGCAATCTTGGCGCAAGCTCTTTCCCCCTGACTCCGACTTGTGCCATGACCCCGGCGTTCCACGCAGCCGACATCGACGTGACGGGGAGAGGAAGGGAAGATGAAGCCTCAGCTGGGTCCACTTCTGGCCATCGCTCTGCTGGCGCTGGCCGCACCATGTACGGCCGCTCCGGCGACACCGCCGCCGCCACCGGCCTCGCTCTATCGGCCGCTGGCACGCCTGGATGCCGGCGCCTTCCACATCGAACTCCCGGCCTCGGTGCGGCAACGCTTCGAAACCGTCAGCCGCTTCCCCATCGATCGCTACGGCACCCGCCTCGATAGCGACTTCGTCTGGTCACCGCAGGCGCGTATCGGCGCCAACGTCGACGCCCGCTGGGACGGGATCCCCGTCGTCGCTCGCCTCGAGTACGAACACGATTTGGCCACCGGTGCCGCCGTCGGTGCACCCGACCAGGTCGGCGAGCGCTTGCCCAACGGCGAGAAGAGCCACGCCGAGCTGCGCAAAGGTTTGCTGCGTCTCGACATCGGTCGCTACTTCGCTGTCGGCGGCGGCTACATGATGAGCCATTGGGGCTTGGGCTTGTTGGCCAACGACGGCGACCACGGCTGGACCCCGGGCAGCGCCTACTTCGGCGATCCGCGTAGCGGCGATCGCGTCCTGCGCGCCTACGTCGGCAGCCAGCCGCTCACCGATCTCGGCATCGTCCTGCGCCTCGCCTACGACGACGTCCAAGGCGACGACCTGCTGCTCGATGGCGAAGATGCCCAGCAGATCATCGCCAGCGCTCGTATCGGCGCCGGCCAACCGACCAACGGCGGCATCTACTTCGTCTACCGCGACCAAGACGGTCCGGAGGACGATGGCGGGAGCCGCGGCTTCGACGCCTATGTCGTCGACATCACCGGCAGTACACGCTACGACGCCGGCGACCTCGGCATCCTCAGCCTCGACGCCGACTTCGCGGTGATCACCGGCGATACGACGCTGGCCCCGACACCCGAGGACCGCAAACACGACTTGGTGCAATTCGCCACCGTGGTGCGCGCCGGTCTGTCGCGCAGCTTCTACGGCTTCGTCGCCGAATTCATCTACGCCAGCGGCGATCAGAACTACGACGACAACGAGCAAAACGCCTTCCGCATCGACCCGAACTACGAAGCCGGTCTACTGCTCTTCCGGCACGTCATCGCGGCGCAAACCGGACGCGCCCCGGTGACGGCGGGCGATCCGACCATCGTCGGTCGTCCGGTGCCCGATCTCGATCGGGTGCCGACCGGCGGCGCCGTCAACAACACGATCTCCTTTTTCCCGCGCGCCTGGTGGCGCCCCACGGCCCCGCTCGAACTCTACGGCGGCCCGCTCTTCGCCTGGTCCGAGGTCGACTATGCCGATCCCTTCAACACCCGGGTCGACGGCGGCGGCCGGGCACGCAACGCCCTGGGCGCCAAGCCCGGTCCCTTTTATGGCGTCGAACTCGATCTCGGCGGACGCTATCGTACCTACGTGTATGCCACCGAAGTGACCCTCGGCCTCGAAGCGGGTGTGTTGTTCCCCGGCAGCGCGCTCGACGACGCCAGCGGCGTGCCGATGGACGAAGTCTACGGTGGTCGAGCCATGGTCGACTGGCGGTTCTGAGCGTGAGCAGGCAACCCATGAAGACTCCAAGCATCATGCGTATCCACCTTCTGGCCCTGGCCGCGATGGCCATGCTCCTCGGCGCTTGTCGTTCGGACAGCCCGGACGGCATCGCCGCGGCCCCCACGGCTGCGACCACGGTGAAGCTCGACTTCTTCCACAAGCCGCTGCCCGAGATCCCGCTGCCCAACGACATCGCCACGGTCTACGACTCCACCTCGGCGACGCTGCGACGCATCAACGCCTCGATGATCGCGCCAACGGCCTTCGAACGCCGCACCCGCGAACTGCTCGATCAACTCGACGGCTGGGGCTTGCTCCAACCGATCACCATCCCCTTCACCGGCCCGCTCGACGTGCAGTCGATCCTCGACGGCCATCGCGATCAGGACTACGCCACCGCCAACGACGTGATCTACCTGATCGACGTCGACCCGGCATCGCCCGAGCGCGGCAAGGTGCACCACCTCGACGTCGGCAACGGCAACTACCCCGTCGTCGTCGAAGAGCGCAGCCGCTACTGGGACAACGACCCGCGCGCCGGCCTCATTTCGGTCATGTTCGACGAGGTCGACGAGGACACCAACGGCAACGGCGTCCTCGACACGGGTGAGGATACCGACGCCGACGGTGTCCTCGACAAGCCCAACTACTTGCCGGGCGCCAACCCCGATCCCGACGATCCGACGGCGCGCGCCGATGCGCTGATGACCTTCTACGAGAGCGAGACCAACACCCTCATCGTCAAGCCGCTGATGCCGCTGCGCGAGCGTACCACCTACGCCGTCGTCGTCACGCGTCGCTTGCGTGATGCCAACGGCGATCCGGTCGGCTCCCCGTACAGCGCGATCCATCACACGGCGCAGACCCAAGCGTTGCAGGATCTCGACGAACTCCTGCCACACGACCTGCAACTCGACGACGTCGCCTTCGCCTTCAGCTTCACGACGCAGTCGGTGCAGTCGCAGTGGAAGGCGATCCGCGACGGAATCTATGGCCATGGCGTGCAGGGTCATCTCGGACGCGACTATCCGCCCGACGTCAAGGAGCTGTTGCAGCTGCGCGACCCGAACTTCTTCCGCAACGCCACGCGCTTCGAGATCATCTACGGCGAGGAATGGCTGACCGCGGCACGTCTGCTCGGGCCTGCCTTGCTCGGTCAGGAGCCGAACTCGGAGGAATTCCGCATCGTCGCCGAAGCCCTCAGCTACATCGACTACTTCGTCATCGGCAGTTACGAGTCGCCGCAGCTCTATCGCCGTTACGACGACGAGGGGAATTGGCTGCCGCTCAACGATCAGTCGTGGCCACCCGATCTCGACCGCGTACCGGCCGAAGCCGAGCCGGAAACCATCTACTTCACCCTGGCGGTGCCGCGGAAAGAGGTCTCGGTGCGCGGCGAGGGCAAGCCGGCGCCGACGGTCATCCTCGGGCATGGCTACACCGGCAACCGCTTCCCGGCGATGCTCTACGGCGGCTACTTCGCCAAGCACGGGTTGGCGACCATCTCCATCGACGGACCGTCGCACGGCATCGGCCTCGACCCCGACGACGAAGCCCTCGCCCGTACGCTGCTGGGCGCACGTGGCCTCGGCCCGCTCGTCGACGCGACCTTCAAAGACCGCGCCCGCGATCTCAATGCCGACGGCATCAAGGACTCGGGTGCCGACTTCTGGACCTCGTACCTCTTCCACACGCGCGACATCGTGCGCCAGTTCATGCTCGACTATCACCAGCTGGTGCGCATCATGCGCGCCTGGGACGGTCGCCGGAACTTCACCTTCGACTTGGGTGAGGACGGCATCGCCGATCGCGCCGGCGACTTCGACGGCGACGGCGCGGTCGATGTCGGCGGCGACGCGCCCATTCTCATGAGCGGCGGCTCGCTCGGCGGCATCATGTCGATGCTCGTCGGCGCCACTGAACCCGAAGTCACCGCCATTGCGCCGATCGCCGGCGGCGGCGGCTACAGCGACATGGGCACGCGCACGCTGCAGGGCGGCGCCATCGAGTCGTTCGTCCTGCGCGCCATGGGCCCGCTCTACGTCGGCACCCTCGACCCGGCGACCGGCAGCATGCCGCTGTCGACCATCGTCGTCGATCTCAACGACGACGCGCGTCGGGCCATCGGCAGCGTCGACGGCGTTCGCCCAGGCGATACTCTCGTCGTCGAGAATCTCACCAACGGCGCACACGGCTGCGGCATCGTCGATCCGCAGGGGCGGGTGCGGGCCTCTCTCGAAAGCGACCTGGGCGATCGCATCCGCGTCGTCTTCTACCGTGGCCATCAATTGGTTCCGGCGACCGAATGCGCGGTGCGCGCCGGCGCCGTCGTCGTCGATACGCTCGAAACCTTCGGCGTCGAGGTCAAGTACCAAGGCCGCACTTATGCCGTGGGCTCGCCGCTGACGGCTCTCGACGATGGCCTGGGGTTGCCGCGGGCGACACCCGACTTCCGACGCATGCAGGGGCTGGGTCAGCTGGTGCTCGACCCCGCCGACCCGTCGAGCTATGCCCGCCATCTGCTCGAGGAACCTCTCGAATACCCCGGCACCGGCGACAAGACCGCTTGTCATACGCTGGTGCTGACGTCACAGGGAGACATGAACGTGCCGTCGGGCTCGGGCGTGACCTTCGGGCGTGCCGCCGGACTGATCGATTACTTGGAGCCGGATGACCGTTTCGGCATCCCGCTGAATCAAGTGTTGCTCGATACGTACACGGCGGAGGCGGTGCACAACCTCAATCGCTTCACCGACGCCAAGGGCAACGGCGTGCACATCGACCTCGACGTGCTGAGCGATGGCGACGACATCTGGGGACCGCAATACCCGCGGCTGTCGCCGCCGCTGCGCATCGGCGTCGGCGAGCGTGACAAGCTCGGCGGCTACTCGGCGGCGCTCTTCCCGCTGACCCGCGAAACCGGACAGCACGGCTTCGATCCGCCGGGCGGCATGACCGACCGGGCACGAGCCGCCTGTCGCGCCGCGTGCGGCGAGACCGGCAGCAACGCGTGCGGCTGCTCGACGCTCAAGCCGTACGACGTCGGCCAGTTCCTCTTCAACCTGGCCGGGCGCTACCTCGTCACCGAGGGCAACGAGCTGACGGTCGACCAGTGCCACTCGCGCGACGACTGCGGCTACAAGCTGCCGCCGCCGGCCGCACGCAACACCAGCCAGCTTCCCTGAGCCGCGCTGCGGCTGCGGAGAAACTGGGCAGAGTCGAAAAAGCGGGCAGGGGGCCACGCCCCCGCCCGCTTGTTTCGTCGCCGCAGGGCGATCGGCAAACGGATTGCTGTGGCCTCTGCGTATGTCTACGTCCCCAGCCTTGACGCAGTCCCCGACGTTCAGCCTCGCTTCGCCCATCCAGCGCTACCTCGAAGATCTCTTCGCCAAGTACGCTCAGCTCGCGGACGGCAACGTCGCGACCTACATCCCCGAGCTGGCCAAGGCCCAACCGAACTGGTTCGGCATCGCCGTGGCGACCACC
>CAZGEJ010000054.1:0-34770 GCA_964524885.1 uncultured Binatia bacterium (SeqCode) | reverse complement strand
AGCCGCAGAGGTTGGACTCATGTAAACCGGTCTCCGGGAAAGCCGGGGCAGTTCAATGCGGGTGATGAGTTCTATCTTGGCTTTGGTTTCGTCCGCAGTGCGACCCTTAAGGACTCTTCGTGGTGCACAACTCCTGTCGACGCGATGCCGAGCAGCAAGGTGAAGTAATGATGCAGCTTGACGCGAAGCGAAAGTGCAGTTCCTCGGGGTGGTTCGCCGTATTGGTCGCGGTCGCACTGGCCGTCGGTGGCTCAGGTGGCTTCGCGGGCGTCGCGGCCGCTGCTCAACCGAGCGAATGCGACGCAGGCAGGTTTTCAGAGTCTGGCCGACGAGTCACCCGTACGGCGATGTGCAGTGTCAAAGCGTTCCGCAGCGGCGCCGCGATCGATCCCCTCTGCTTGGCGCGGCTCGACGCCAGGTTTCTGCAGGGCTGGGCGAAGGCGGAGCGCCTGGCGGATTGCCTGGCGGGCACTGAACCAGCCGCGGTTGGCGCCACCGCCGATGCCTTCGTGTCCGCGCTCGAGATGATTCTCGATCCGGACCGGGACGGTGGTCCGAGTCGGTGCACGGCAGCGAAGATCGACGCGGGCGCAAAGGCACTTGCCGACAAAGCGAAGTGCCACGCCCGGGCAGCGCGCATGGGCCGGGTGGTCGACCCGTCGTGCTTGGCCAAGGCTAACCTGAAACTTGCGGTAAAATGGCAGAAAGCGGAGCTGAAGGCGGATTGCGTGAGCGTCGATGATGCTGCGGCCGTCGCTCTGAGGATCGAAAGGGTGGTCGACCAGCTCCGCGCCCGGATGGCGGGAACGCGCGTCCTGCGCGCAGTCGGTGTCATCGCCGACTTCGCCGATGCCGCGCTCGAGAATTTCTTGGGGCCGCCTCCCGATTCGATCACGGCGGTGTCCGAGTTTCGCGAGGTTCTCGACGACATGGAGGATCATTGGGCGTGGATGAGCGTCGGCAGCGAGATAGTCGCCTGGGATATCGTGCGGATCACGCTCGACCAAGCGCTCACGCCCGAAGCGTTCGGCGGCTGGTCCGACTATCGCGCTACCGTCGCCGCCAAGGCGATCAGCGAGGTCGACCTGCCCGACTACGACTCGGACGGCGACGGGGTGCTGGACGCGATGTTCGTGCTCGCGTCTAGCCATGGGGAGGCCCACGATTACTTCATCGGCGGCGCCTCCCAGAACGGCGGCGCGAAGTTGTTCGTCGATGCGCAGGACTCGGCCAGCGTCCTCGGTCGCCACATCGGCAACTTCAACCACGAGGTCGGACACCTGTTCGGTCTGCCGGACGACTACGGTCCCTACGACAACCTGAACTATCTCACCCTCATGAGCTACACCTGGTACCGACCCCCCACCAGCTTCTCGGCCTGGGACCGCTACCAGCTTAGTTGGCTGGAGCCGATCTCGATCACCGCGAGCACCAATGACGTGGTGCTTTACCCGGCGGAGACGAATTTACAGGCGGTGATCGTCCCGACGGCGAGAAGCTCCGAGTATTTCCTCATCGAGTATCGCAAGAGACCCGACAGCGGCTTTGGCACAGGCGTTGCCACGCCGTACGACGGACTGGCGATTTACCACGTGTGGGAGGGCGCCGGTAGCAATGGAAGGCTCCCCGGACTGATCCGCCTCGAGCCACCCGATGGCGACTACGAATGGGGATCCGCTCCTGATGCCAACGACTTCTGGTTCCCGGGTAACGTCGTAGCGCCTGCGACCTTAGTACGGTAACGGGGGCCCTGCTCTGCGACAACGTCAGTGTCGAGTGGATCTTTTGAGGTGGCAGCGCGGCAGAGGTGCGGCGGGCTCTGTGTCGGCCGGCCGTCAACGGTCGCTGAAGACGTCGTCTAGGGTAGAGGCGTCGAGCAGGCGTTCGGCGATCTTGTAGAGTTGGTCGGGTGAGGCCGCGGCGAGGCGGGGTGCCCCCTCTTTGCCAATGGGACAACTGAGGCTGTAGCTCACTCCCTTTGCCCAAGGGGGTGAGGCTAATGTTTGGCGAACTCGCTCTTGCAGACGTACTTTGCAGGGAAGGTAGACGCCCGAATGCCCCACGAGCCTAAGGCCGCTCCGTCGAGATTGGACTAATCTTCCGCCGCTCGACCTGGGCACGGGGCTGCTGAGCTCTGTATGGCCCGACGCCGCTGAATTGAGCCCACCTAGACGGCGGTGCACCAGGGCACGAGGTGTTGGTGGTGGGACCTTTGGTCCAAGGCCACGCGTGGCGTCGGCGGTCGCGCTACGCGAAGTGGCACTGGCCTGCCTGCGGCGGCGCCTGGTCTAGCCGCGTCTGCTGACATGCCTGACCCTGCTGCGGGACGGTCGACGGGGCGAGCGGGCGCGATCTGAATGAAAATTGAATGATTCGTGAATGACTTGCTGTGCCCAGTCCGTCTAGCCTCGGGGCCGAAGGTGAAGGGAGTGACGCTCAGCGGGGAGTGGATATGGCACGAAGGACAGAGGCCTCAGGATCAAGGTCACTCCCACTGCCCGCACGGCGACGGATGCGAGCGTGGATCGCTCTCGGCGCGTACACCACCGCCTTTGCTCCCGCATCGCACTGGGCGGCGGACACCGTCGCTTCTGAATTGTGGGGCGTTTAGCTAGCGAAAAAATGACCTGGACAACGAGATCACAGCAAATCCTCCTCGTCCTCTTGTGGAGTCTGCGGGCGGCGTCAGCCCCAGCTCAAGTGTTCGACGATCCGCTGCCGCTGAACCCGAACGCGGCGATCGATTCCGGTCACGACGTCAGGCCGCACCTCGCCACCGACGGCGGGGGAACGTGGGTCGTGGTTTGGGTCTCGAATGACACGATGGGCGGCACCTTGGACAGCGGCGGGCATGTGCTGGCGCTGCGCTCCACGGATGGCGGCGCGACCTGGGGCGATTTGTCCGTCCTCGATCCGTTCGCCGGTAGGTTGACCGTCACGCCGAACGCGGCGGGTACCCACCCAAGGGTGGCCGCCGGCGGCGCGGGTCATTGGCTCGCGGTTTGGGAGTCCACCAACCCGCTCGGCGGATCGATCGGCAGCGACTACGACGTTCTCTTCTCACGTTCGACGGACGACGGGCGCACGTGGAGCGAACCGGCGCCAGTCAATCCGGACGCAGCGATTGACAGCGATCGCGACCTCTTTCCCGAAGTGCGCCGCGACGCTGCCGGTGGCTGGGTGGTGGCGTGGATCGACGAGGTCGGCATCGAGCGCCACGGCGTCCTGGTACGTTCCGCCGACGATGGCGTCACTTGGTCGGCGCCGCCACAAGACATCGCACCGGCCACTCCGCTCGCGCCGTTGCGGCTCGCTAGCGACGAGGCCGGAAACTGGCTCGCGCTGCTGGCGGATGATGCGACGCA
The DNA here is from genome assembly GCA_964524885.1 of uncultured Binatia bacterium (SeqCode). Lineage (GTDB taxonomy): Bacteria > Desulfobacterota > Binatia > HRBIN30 > HRBIN30 > CALJUJ01. The sequence continues at coordinate 31,405 of CAZGEJ010000054.1, read as the reverse complement.
GCTGACGGAACTCTACGCGACTCGATCCACTGATGACGGTAGCCGTTGGTCGACCCCTCGACTATTTTTCGACCAACGGGGGCCAGAAACAGAATTCTCCTGGTGGGTTCAGGGCGGGCACGCCGTCGAGGCAGGTACGGCGGGAACGTGGATGGCCGGGTGGCGCGCCGAGATCGAAAACGGATCGCTCCCTGGATCTTCTCAACTATGGCTTGCGCGATCGGTCGACGCAGGAATCACGTGGTCGTCTCCGATTCGATTCGACAAGTTCCCGAGTTCGTACCCGCAGGTGCCACCGCACACGGTCTCCATCGCCGGAACCGGATCGTTCTGGATGGTGGCTTGGGATTCACGCAACACTCTGGGCGGCACACTCGGAACCGACCGCGACATTCTCGCCGTTGCGTCGGAAGACGATGGACTCACCTGGTCACCACCCGCGCCGTTGGTCCATACGGCGGTGACGGATGGGCCGTTTGCGACGGATGATCAGGTGACCCTGGCGGTCGGTCCGCTCGATGATCCAAGCGGTCGGCCGGTGGTAGCCGTCTGGTCGTCGACACCCGTCGATGGCGGCAGCGCCGATCGAGACTTGTTGTTTGCACGGGGTAGGTTCGGTGTGCCCTGCGCCGGAGACTGTAATCGCGACGGCACCGTTGGCCTCAATGAATGGAGTATCGGTCTCAACATCGCCATGGGATTCGCGCCGCTCGATTCCTGCTCGGCCTACGACGGCGATCAGGACGGAAACGTGCAGGTGCACGAGGTCGTCGGCGCCTTCTTGAACGCGGCTTTCGACTGTACGGATCGAGACGCGTCGGAAATCCCGACGAGTGCGGTCCTGGCGGTGGGAGAGTCGACTTCCGTTGCAGGGGAGACGGTCACCATCGACGTCAGCCTCGCGACGGCCTCCGGCGAGGCGATCTTCGGTGTTCAGAACGACATCCTCTTCGACGGCACCCAAGTCGCCCTGACCCAGGCCAGCGACTGCCGGATCAACCCTGAATTCGATGCCAACCTCAATCCCGACTGTGCACCTTGCCTCGGATTCGCCAGGAGCCTGGTGCACTGTGGAGAATCTCCGCGGGCCAGCGGCTGTGCGGGCCAGCCGCCGGCGATGCGTCGTTTCCGCGGCATGCTTTTCCCGAACGATCCCGGGCTGGAGCCGCTCCCGATACCGAGCGGGGCGGTGCTGTACACGTGTGCGATGACTCCTGTCGCGGATGCGCCTGCGGGCTCGATTCCGCTAGTGAACCGCAACCCATCGGCGAGCAACGCCGGCGGTCAACTCCTGCGTGTGGCCGCGGCCGATGGGCGAGTTCTCGTGGCTGCGGATCCACAGTCGACGCCAACCCCCACGCCCGGTCAGGAGCCGAGTCCGACGGCGACGCCGACTGAGACTCCGGGGACCCCGCCCGAGGAGTGCAATGGCGATCTCAATCGGGATCGCCAAGTGACCGTCAACGAGATCGTTCGCATGATCGTCGTCGCGCTCAGCGGTTGTGTCGCGGACTTCTCTACCGAATTGCCGACGGGAGCAACGCGTTTCGTCGACAACGGCGATGGCACGATCAGCGATCTACAAACCAAATTGATGTGGGAAAAGAAGACGGGTAGCGCCGGCGACTTGCGCCGCTGTACGGTGAGTGACCCGTGCCCGGATCCGCACCACGTCAACAATACGTACCCGTGGTGTGCCGACGTGAATGGCGACTTCGGCTGCGACAGCGACTTCACCGGCATACCCACCGACGGTCCGCTCTTCACGTCGTTTCTGGCGACGCTCAATGCACAGCGCCTTGGCGGTAAGACGGATTGGCGCCTGCCCACCATTGCAGAGCTGGAAACGCTGCTCGACCCGGACGTGGCGGGGTGTGAACGTGGATCAAACCTTCCATGCGTCGATGCCGCCTTGCTGCCGACATTCGGCCAGCAGTTCTACTGGTCGGTATCCGAAGCCGCGGGGCGCGAGCCGTTTCGTATAACGGTCGTGTTCAGCGACGGAGGTTACCGTTGGAGCGGAACGAGTTTCCCGAGCAACATCGGCGCGGCGCGAGCGGTGCGCAACGACTGCGCGGGGGATGCCAACGGCGACAATGAGGTGACGGTCGAAGAGATCGTCCGCGCAGTTCAGCAGGCGCTCCGAGGCTGCTAGCCGCCCACCTGCGGATCGGAATGCAGGGCCGACGTTCGACTTGTGGTCGTCCGCCGGGGGTTGTTGAAGACTTCATCGAGAGCGCAGAGCGGTTCATAACCCTCTCTGCCAAGGATGGATGGTTTACACGCATGAACTGCGGCGAGGCGGCCGGGGCGGAGCGCGCCAAGCGGATGGTCTTTGGGCCAAGGAAGCGGAAACTCGAGCGGGAACGCCAAAGGGGGGATAGCGCATGTGGTCGTCCAAGAAAGACATGAGTGCCGTAGTGCTTGGCGTGCTCTTGGCGTGCCAAGCCGCACTGGGCCAGACTGGACCGCTAGAGACTCCTTTAGCGAATCCTGAACTGGAGACAGCCGTTTACGAGAGCCCAAGTTCCACGAGGCGCGTTTCCCCGCCTGGTCGCAATCAATCCGATTCAAGCGAACTTGAAGAATCAAGTGAGCCACTTGTGATCATGCAGACCGCTCGTGTTCAACGGTCTGAGGATTCCGATCTCAGCCGTTCGGTTCGGCGTCAGACGTCGGGCGAGGGTTACATCGTGGAGTACGCCTACATCGGACCTATCGGCAGCTTTTCTCCCCCAACCTATGCCAGTCTGTATGTCGGCGAGGACACCAATTCGATCAAGGCGGAAATGCGTGCAACCACGGATCTGGACTATTGTAGGCTCGAAACGGACTCGTCCGTGTATGAATACAGCTTCTATTCCCGTTACTATGAAGGCGACGCCATTTTCTTTGATTTGGATGCGGAGGAGTTCGTTCGATACTTCGGGTGCTATGCAACCACGGCTAGCGCCGCTGCGATCTACGTTTACCTTGGATCGACTTACTACAACTTTGCGCCGTCGGAGCCCACCAGCCCGTCTGGGCCCGCGAGTGGACTGGTGCAACAGTCGCTGGAGTACCATAGTTCAACGGATGATCCGCGCGATGATCTCGTCTCTCTTGTCTTCGTTTGGGACGATGGGACGCAGACGCAAACGGATTTCAGTCCAGACGAAACCGTTCACTCCGCAAATCATGCGTACCAGCAACCAGGGCGGTACGACATTCGCACCTACGCGATCGACGAGTATGGTGCGACTTCGAATTGGTCGGATCCGACATCCGTGCTCATCGAGCGTGAGAACGCGCCTCCGAGTGCTCCGAGTACCCCAGCCGGCAAGGACATCGCGTTCACGGGGGAGCACGTTGAGTACGTGGTCTTTGCCACCGATCCCAACGGTGATCCGGTCAGCATCACGATGGATTGGGGCGATGAGACCGCTCCGACGCGAAGCCCTTCCGTCCCGTCGGGAAGCAACGTGACGATCGGCCACACCTTTAGCCGCGCCGGCATATTCGACATCCGCGCCTTCGCAACGGACAGTAAGGGCCTCATTGGGACTTTCTCGAACGCGAAGAGTGTTCAAGTGGTCCCTTCGGAACTTCCGACTTGCATCATGGATTGCAACGACGACGGCGAAGTGACCGTCGATGAAATCATTCTCGGAACAAGCATCTCATTAGGGTCGCAGCCCATTTCTGAATGTGGGAATGCCGACCAAGATGACAATGGAACCGTTACGGTCGACGAGATCGTTCGCGGCATTTACAACAGCCTGAACGGCTGTCCGAGATAGAAGTGGGGAGGACGTCGTCAAGACTGGTGGCGTCGAGGCATTTACAGCGTGGGATGCAGATTGAACAACTATTGAATGGTTCGTGAATGACTTCACGAGGCGCGACGGGGTAACCATAGCATCACGGGTGTCGGGTTGGCCGAACCCCGACTCGGTGATGCAGGCACTATGGGAACCACCCTTCGGACGCGCCAACGCGAGAGCGACAGGCTTGCCTGTGGTTCGAACGCACCCGGAGAGGCGGATGCGCCACCTCTCGGGTTCGCCTCTGCTCGGAGGCGGGTGAAAGGTCTCGTCTTGCGGCGGCGATGGCGGGGGATGTTTTCGGCCGTCGTCGTGCGTGTCAGCGCGGGGGGAGCGGGGGGCAGGCTCGCCGGTACGATCGTTGCGACGCTCGTGCCGGCGGGCCTGATCGCTTTACTTTTCTGCATCGCGCCGGGCCCGGTTGACGCACAGATCTGGCAAAGCCACGGACCCGAAGGCGGCACGGTGCATGCCGTTGTCGTCGACCCCAGTGCCCCCGATACGCTCTACGCCGCCACCAACGGCGGCGTCTTCAAGTCGACCAACGCCGGCACGAGCTGGCTGCCCGCGACCTCGGGGTTGATCAATTCGGGAGTCCTCTCGCTGGCCATCGATCCGCAGGTGCCGACCCGTCTCTACGCCGCGACCCCTGGGCTCTACCGCACGCTCGATGCGGCGGCGACCTGGTCCCCAGCGCAAGTCGGCATCGGCGCTTCGGTCACCGCCGTCGCCGTCGACCCTTCCACGCTCACGGTCTATGCCGCCACCACCAACGGAATCTACAAGAGCATCGATCACGGCAGCACTTGGTCGAAGTCGATTCCTGGCCCGGCCGATCCCTACATCTCGGCGATCGTGGTCGACCCAGCCCAAGCCGCGATCGTCTACGCTGGCAGCAGCACCGGCGTTTACAAGAGCGTCGACGGCGGTACCACCTGGAGCGCGGCCAACAACGGCATCGGCCCGCAGTTCATCACCACGATCCTCGTCGATGCCAGCCAACCCGCGACCGTCTATGTCGGTACGGGAGGGGCCGGCGTCTTCAAATCGACCGACGGCGGCAATACGTGGGGCGCCATCAACCTCGGGCTCAGCAACACCGTCGTGACCGGCCTACGCCGGGATTCGGCGTCCGCGACCATCCTGTACGCTGGTACCTTGGGCGGGATCTTCCGCTCGACCGATGGCGGCGCGAGTTGGAGTCCTCGCAACCTCGGCCTCGACACTACGGACGTCCGTTCTCTCGCCACCCATCCGAGCGACCCCAATCGCCTCTATGCCGGCACCACCCATGGCGTCTTCAAGAGCCTCGATGCCGGTGCACACTGGACTCCCGCGCGCTCGGGCTTGCGCGCCGACGTGCTCGCCGTCGCCGTCGATCCGAGCGACGGAGCCACACTGTATGCCGGCACCGCCGCCAATGGCGGCTTCAAGAGTACGGATCGAGGACTCACGTGGTCGCCTCTCGGCGACGGGCTTCCCTCCCGCGTCAACGCGCTCGTCGTGGCCCCCGTGACGCCGGTGATCGTCTACGCTTCCGGTCGTGGTGACGGCATTGCGGGCGGCGTCTTCAAGAGCACCGACGGCGGCGCCAGTTGGAGCCCACAGAGCCTCGGCGTCGTGTCGCCGGAAGTTCTGGCCCTGGCCATCCACCCGCGCAGCCCGAGCGTCGTCTATGCCGCCAGCACCGCGGGCGTGTGGAAGACGATCGACGGTGGTCAGAAGTGGACGCCCGCCAGCTCCGGACTACCCGTTGGTGTGGTCAACTCGATCGCCGTCGACCGGCAGACGCCGTCGACCTTGTACGTCGGCACCGATCTCGACGGAGTCTTTCGCAGTCTCGACGACGGCGGCACGTGGTCGGCACTCAACACCGGACTGGGCGATACGCAGATCACGGCTGTAGCGGTCGATCCGCTCACTTCGTCGGCGGTGTACGCCGCCACCTTGACGCGCGGCATCTACGAGCGCGGTTCGGTGTGGACCGCCGCCAACGCTGGCCTGACCTCTTTGTTGACGAATGTGCTGGTCGTCGATCCGGTCGAATCGGCGAGGCTCTACGTCGGCACGGGGGGCGCAGGCGTGTTCCTCTCGATCGACGCTGCCGCCAGCTGGAAGGGCTTCAACGCAGGCCTCGACTTTCTCCAGGTGGCAGCCATCGCCGTCGACCCGACCCGCCCCGAGCAGATCTACGCCGGAACCATCGGTGGTGGCGTGTACGTGTATGCCGGTGCGACCCGCACGCCGACGCCGACGAATACGGTCACGCCGACGCCGACCCGTACCCCGACCCCGACCCAGACTCCGACGATCACCCCGTCGCCGACTCCGACTCTCAGTCGTACGCCGACGCCCACCCGTACCGCGACCGTAAGCCGCACCCCGACCCTCACCCGGACGCCGAGTCTGACCCCCAGCCTCACGGCAACACCGACGATCACACTCACGCCGACCATCACCGCAACGGTGACGCCAACGCCGACCGTTACCGTCAGCCCGACGCCGACGCTCACGCGCACGCCGACGTTGACGCGGACCCCGACGCCGACCCGAACTCCTACGCTGACGCCGACGGCACCGACCCATGACGATTGCGCTGGCGCTCTGATCGCCGGGGCGCCCTATCGACGCGTTACCGGCACTGCCGGGGCATGGCTCGCGGCCGACGACCCGGTTCCGGCCTGTGGCAACGGCGCGCGCGCACGCAGCGTCTGGTACCGCTTCACCGCACCCGTGGATGGAACGGTCACCGCGGAAACGACGGATAGTGACTATGACACGGTCCTTTCCGTCTATACCGGCGTCTGCGGTCAACTCTTCCCCGTACAGCCCGGTTGCAACGACGACATTTCCTCGGCGCGCGAACAGTCGCGACTCAGCTTCCCGGCGACGCAAGGGGTCGTCTACTTCCTGATGGTCAGTGCGGCGACCGGCGATGCAGGTGAACTCGCCTTCGAATTGGCCTTCAGCTTTGCCCCGCCCACGCCAGGCGGAACGTCGGCGCCGACGCTGTCGGCGACGCCTACCCGCACGCCGACGCCGAGCCCGACCTCCACCCCCACGCTCAGCCGCACCGCGACGCCGAGCCCCACCGCGACCGCCACCCGGACGGCCAGCGCGACGGCCAGCGCGACGCCTACCCCGACCATGACGGCGACGACCACACCGACCCGCACGTCGACGACCACGCCAACGGCCACGCCCAGCGTCACGGCGACGCCGACGCCGAGCATGACGGCAACCATCACCCCGACCGAAACGGCGACCGTAACGCCGAGCCAGACCGCGACCATGACGCCAACACGAACGGCGACCGTAACGCCGAGCCAGACCGCGACCACGACGCCAACACGAACAGCGACCGCAACGGCCAGCCATACACCGACGACGACTCCAACGGTGAGCGCGACACCTACGGCGAGCTTCACGCCTACTTCCAGCGCGACGCCGACGCCCAGCCCAAGCCCCACGGCTACGCCGTCCACCTCGTCGACCCCAAGCAGCACGGCCACCGCCACGCCAACGCCGAGTCCCAGCGCGTCGCCCAGCCCTTCCGCCACGCCGACGGTGACGCTTGCTCCGACGATTCCGCCGACGGCGACGCCGCAACCCACGTCCACGCCGTCGCCGAGCGCCACCGCAAGCGCGACGTTCAGCCCGGTGCCAACCGCGACCGCTTCACCGTCACCCAGCGCCAGTCCGAGCCCGAGCGCCACGCCGTCACGCTCCGCTTCGCCCACCCCTACGGCCACGGCAACCACCAGCGCGGTGCCGACCGCGACGGAGCTGCGGCCCGTGTGCCTGGGGGACTGCGATGCTGATGGTGGTGTCGTGGTGGCCGAGATCGTCACCCTGATCAACGTCGTCCTCGGCAATCTCGAAGCCGCAAGCTGCGCCGGCGGGCTGCCACTGGAGGAACCGGCCGACGTCACCGCCATCATCCGTGCCATCCGCAGCGCCCTCGACGGCTGTCCCGCCGCCACCCGATCCATGACTGTCGACGCCACGCCCCATGCGCCGTCCCAGGAGGTCTGAATGAACCGCTTCCATTCCTGTCTCGTCCTCGCCGCCGTACTTCACCTCGTGCCGCGTATCGCTAGTGCCGGTCCGGGGTCGTGCCTCACCGGTACCGATCCCGCGGTCGCCGGCGACGTAGCCAAGATCACGGCCATCCGCGAAGTCATCGACGAGCGCTGCGTCTGCTCCGCCTTCGACGGCAGCAAGGGCAAGCGGCACAGCGATTACGTCAAGTGTGCCCTCGCTGTCGTCGACGAAAGCATCGTCGCCGGCAATCTCCGCAAGGAATGCAAGACGACGGTCAAGAAGATGTACGCCAAGTCGACCTGCGGCTACGAAGCCGCTTTGGGCGCGGTCGCCTGTGTGACGATCAAGACGAGTGCCAAGGGTCCCTCGGTACGCTGCGACATCAAGGCGACGCGCAAGCGCGACGGCACTGCGGTCGACAAGTGCCCGACGACGGCGCGCTGTTCGACGACATTCAGCCACTGCATCGATGCGGCGGATACCAACGGCGATCTGCTCATCGCGGCGCCCGGCGACACCGGCACCTGCGAGGCGGAGCCGGTATCCTTGCGCGGTCGCTGTCTGCGTCCGGGGCCTCTGGGGATGCGTTCCTGTGACCGCGGGACCCTCGTACGGGCTCTGCGCTGCGACGACCCGGCGACCTGTCTGCGTGTCGAGACGGCTACGACCGAAGTCGCCAATGGGCCGGTCGATACCGTCGGTGAGTTTTCGATGTTGGCGCGGCGGCGCGCCGTCGAGTGCCGCAACGTCCTGTTCAAGGCCGAGGTCGCCAGCGGCGTCGCCTATCGCACCAGCCAGGAGGTACCGTGTGCCACTGCTCGCGGTGCCCGCTCGCTCGACGCGGAGACGATCGACCTCGGGGACATCGTCATCGATCCCGCTACCGAAGGCGCCGTGCGAGCCATCGAGGTTGCCGGCCTGGAGACGGTGCAGGCCGACGACCTCACCGATCTGCCGGTGCAAACGCGCACCGCACCAGGAGCCACCTTCGCCGGTCTCAGTGACGCGGCCGCGGCCGATCTCGCGGAGGACCTGGCCATCGGAATCTACTCCGTCCAGCCCCAATCGATCGCGACCAACAGCACCGGTGAGTACATCTACGTTCGTAGCGGTATCGATCGCGCGCTCTCGGTGCTGCAGCGTGATGCGACGACGGGTGCGTTGCGTTTCGTGCAGTCTCTGCGCGACGACGTCGGTGGCGTCGATGGACTCAAAGGCCAGGGCGGCATTGGTGTGAGTCCCGACGGTGCGACGGTGTACACCGCTGCATACGAGGAGAACGAGGTCAGTGCCTTCGCGGTCGATCCCAGCACCGGCCGCTTGACCCTGATCGACCTCGAGAAACAGGGCGTTGCGGGGGTTTCGGGTCTGACGGCAGTCGTCGATGTCGGCGTGTCTCCGGATGGAGCGCATGTCTATGCCACCGGCTACAATCAGCTGGTTACGTTCGCACGTGATCCAGGAACGGGGGCTCTCTCGTTTCTGCAAAATCTGACGCAGGGGTCGGGTGGTGTCGACGGCCTCAGCGGCGCCATCGCGCTGGCGCTCAGCCCTGACGGCACCCGGCTCTACGTCGCATCTTTCGACCATTCGCTGACCACCTTTGCCCGCAATCCGGCGACCGGACTCTTGACGCACGTCGAGACCCGCCGGGACGGGGTAGGTGGCGTCGATGGTCTGCGTAGCGCACGCGACGTTGCCGTCAGCGACGACGGCACGCGGGTTTACGTCGCCGCCTCCGGCGACAACGCCGTGTCCGTGTTCGCGCCGAATCCGGGCACCGGCGGTCTCGATTTCATCGAGGCCCAATTCAATGGCGGCGGCGTGCTCGGCCTGACGGGTGCATTCAGCGTCGCCGTCAGTGCCGATGGCGAGCACGTATACGTCGGGGGTCTGGGCGAAGGGCGCCTGGCCATCTTCGAACGCAACACGAGCACCGGTGGTCTGGCCTTCGTTGCCGCCCTCAATCGGGACGAAGTCCGAGGTCTGGTGCTTTCACCCGATGGGACTCACCTGTACGTCGCCGCAACACTCTATTCATCGATTCCGATCTTCGCGCGCGACGCGGTGAGTGGTGGGCTCTCCAGCATCGGTTCGGCACGTGCCTACCTACGCCGTTCGGCACTGCGCGGCGCGACCGACGTGGCCGTGAGCGCCGACGTCGCTCACGTGTATGCTTCGGCCCGCCACGATGATGCCGTGTCCGCCTTCGTACGCGATGCCTCTACGGGCAGGTTGCGCCTTGTCGATGTGCGTCGCAACGGCGCCGGCGGCTTGGCCGGATTGCAGCAACCCATGGGTGTGGCCCTGAGTCCAGACGATGCACACGTCTATGCGACGAGCCAGTATGTCGGCGAGGTAACGACGTTCGCCCGCGATAGCGCCGATGGCGTGTTGAGTCTCGTGCAGCAGATTCAGGCCTCCGGATTGGCTGCGCTGGCGACGTCGCAGAGAGCGATCGTCAGTCCCGACGGAGCGCATGTGTACGTCGGCACGCAGAGCGGTACGCCGGCGATCGTCGCCTTCAGCCGCAATGCCACGACGGGAGCGCTCACGTGGGTTCAGACGACCAGCGGAATCGCAGGGCTCGGCGGCCCGAATGGTTTCGCCTTCAGTTCCGATGGCGCGCATCTCTATGTTGCCAACATGGGTAGCGGTGCCAAGACGCAGGTGTTCGGCCGCGATGCGGTGACCGGCGAATTGACCTGGATTCAATCGACGCGTGCCCGGGGACGTGACGTGGCGTTGTCGAGTGACGATGCCTTCGTCTACATCGCTAGTGATGGGCTGGAGGTGCTGTCGCGCAATTCCGCGACGGGAGAGCTCACCCTGGTCGAGGTGCAGTCATTCCTGAACGGAGTCTCCGGTGCCCCGATGGCGGCGACGACCGTGGCGTTGAGCCCGGACGACGCGCATGTCTATGCCGCCAGTCAACAGAATGCGGGGCTGTCGGTGTTCTCTCGTCATCCGACGACGGGCCAATTGAGCTTCGTCGAGTCGCATTTCGATGGAGCCCAAGGCGTCGATGGACTCGAAGGAGAATTGCGCGCCGACGTCAGTGCCGACGGCAAGCACGTATATGTTTCGTCACTCGACGACGACGCCATCGCCGTCTTCGAACGTGACGCGACGACGGGTTCGTTGGCCTTCGTGCAGGCGAAACGATGAACGAGTTCAATCGAGAGTACGGGGATCGACCGAAGAGGAAGCGACGAGGTGGAATGATGAAGGCTCGCAAGTTTTCATGGGCTGGAGCTCTACTCCTTTGGTTCGCCGGGCCTGTCGTGGCACAGATCGCGAATGTTGCGGTTGCTACCCGTCCTGGGGAATCGACCGCGAGGCTTATCGACACCGGAGGCGACACCTGGCGCCAGCGTTCGAGCCAGCTGACTCACACGGCGACGGATACGACAATCTTGTCGCGCTACGCTCTCGTGGTTGCCGCGGATGGCGACAATTTCGTTTCCCCCGTCAGCGAGGTCCATGCGACGGACTACTCGATCGACTTCTCCGTCCAAGCCCCGGCTGGCACCAACTTCGAACTCAGTCTGCAGACGGAGCGCAGGGGCGACTTCAATTTGGCCCGCGATGATGGGTCCGTGTTCGCCATCACTCTCGGCACGTTGGGCGCGGTAGCTGCTTCGATCTCCGGCGGCGGAGTCCTGGCAGGTTCGCTGAACTTGCCAGAGGAAGCCCTCATGGGTGTCGACGGGCAGGCGTTCGCGCAAAGCAATGGTGCCACCATTCGCGGGATCGCTACGGGATCACCTCTGTCGTATGCCCTCGGCTTTACTTGGGAATCCGAGTGCCGCTCCGAGTCGGCGGCCATGCCTATGGGTGGTTGGGCAGGGGGATTGGAGTGCGCCCTCCGTCTCGGGTTGCCGGTCACGGCACCGAGCCGGCAATACGTCGGCGCCTACCCCGGCGATCCTGCGCGCACGCAGGGCGACGACGGTCACTTCGTCGAGGTGACGCTGGCGTACTGCGGCGACGGCATCCAGCAATCCGATCTCGGTGAACAATGCGATGAAGGGGCCGCCAACGGCGGCAACTCGTGCTGCACCTCGACCTGCCAGATGCGGTCGGCCGGTGCCACGTGCCGTGCTGCCGCCAGCGGCTGCGATCTCGCCGAACTCTGCGACGGGTCGAGTCCCGCGTGCCCGGCGGACGTAGGTGCATGCCCGGCCCTCGGTATCGCCAACGTGTCGGCTTCGACGTTTCCCGACCACTCGCCGGACGACCTGTTCGTCACCAGTGGCCAGTGGCGCGAGAGCAGTAGTTCGCTGACCGCATCCGGCGGCGGTGCGAATTTACAGTCGCGCTACGCCTTGGTGGCCGCAAGCGATAGCGACCAGGGCAACGGATCGATGGTGCAACTGCACGACACGCATTACGGTATCGACTTCACCTTCACTGCACCGGCGGGTACCGACTACGAGCTGGCGATCACCAGTGAACGACGAGGGGTGTTCGAAACGTTCGGCGATGACGGCCTCGGGGCCGCCAGCATGGGCTTCCCCGAACTCAGCTCGGTCATCTACGAACAAAGCGGTGGGGTGGTCACGAGCGGCACCCTGAATGTCCTTGGAGCCAGCGACGACGATTTCACGCCCTTCTCCCAAAGCGCGTCGACCGTGATTCGTGGTAGCGGCAACGGTTTGGCAAAGCCGCACTCGGTCGATTTCTCATGGGTGACTCATTGCCTCAGTGAGTCGGTGCTGATCGGCGGATTCTTCTTTTCCGGTGGCCCGGAGTGTGCCGTGAAGATGGGCCGCTCGCTGACGGTGGCTGGCGCGACGGTCGGGCAGTACGCTGGACCGCCTTCGGATGACCCGCTCGACGACGGTCATTTCGTCAATGTAGTGGCGACGTGGTGCGGCGACGGCGTGACGCAAGCCGGGCTGGGCGAGCAATGCGACGCCGGGGCCGACAACGGTGGTACGTCCTGCTGCACGGAGCAGTGTCAGCTACGATCGCCAGGCTACGTCTGTCGCGTATCCGCGGGCGGATGCGACGTAGCCGAGACTTGTGACGGTTCGGTAGGAGCCTGCCCGCCCGACGTGGCGGCATGCACGCCGACGCCGACGCGGACGGATACGCCCCAGCCGACGGCGACCGCACAGGCGACGAACACCTCGGTTCCCACCAACACGCCCGTGGCCAGCAACACCCCCGTCCCGACCGATACCCCGCCGCCATCCCCAAGTACGCCCACGCCGACGGCGACGGCGACCCACACGGATGCGCCACCGAACACCTCGACACCCACGCCCACGCTAGTCCCGGCGTGTGGCAATGGCGTGGTCGATCGGGTCGATGGATTGGAAGAGGCGTGCGACGACGGCAACCTCGACGATGGCGACGGGTGCGAGTCGGACTGTCGTTACACCCCGGTGAACGAAGCCGTCGACGCGGGCGGCACCGTGAGTACGGATGTCGCGGGAACTGGAACCAGTCCGCAAATCCCCCTTCACATCGCGCTGACTTCCCCGGTCGCGGGGACGATCGTGGTGCAGTCCGCCGCAGCCGATGGTTTGTCGGCCGACATCGAGGTGCTCGGCACCGCTTTCGACATCGAGGCGCCGGCTGCATCCCCTACCGATCCTCTGGTGCTCGTGTTCAGCCTGGATGCATCGGCCCTTCCTCCCGGTGCCGAGATCGCCACTCTTGAAGTGTTGCGCAACGGTGTGGCGGTCGCCGATTGCACCGGCGGGCCCTCGCTTGCCTCGCCCGACCCCTGTGTGCTCGAGCGCATCGCCATGGGGGATGGCGTGCAAATCACCGTGCTCACCTCGCGCGCCAGCTCCTGGGCTGTCGTCGCTCGCGGTCTCGACGACGTAGCCCGGAAGTGTGTCAATCAGCTGAATGGTAAGGGGCTCAAGGTTTGGGCCGCGCAAGCGAAGCTGGCACTCGCCTGCGTGAAAGCGGCGGCGAACGGCAAGGAATCCGCTCCCGAAGCCTGCCTCACCGCGGATGCCGCCGGTAAGGTCGGTGCCGCCCAGGGCAAGACGTTGGCCGCCGACCAAGGGAGCTGTGGCGCACCGCCGCGGTTCGCCTATGTCGGCGGCGCCGCGGTGAACAGCGTGGCCCGTGGCACAGCCATCGACCTCGTCCATGATCTCTTGGGTCCGGACATCGATGCGAGCGTCCAACGGATGAGCATCAACCCAGCAGCGGCTCAGTGCCAAAGCGCCGTTCTCAAGGCGGCAAGCGGAGCCGTCGGCAGTCAGGCGAAGCTCTTCCTCCGCTGCAAGAAGGAGGGCCTGGCCGGCAAGGGTAACCTCATGACTTCTGCGGCGGAGCTGGAGGAATGTTTCGACGCGCTACGCATCGATGCCAAGGGCACGGTGGCGAAAGGCCACGTCAAGCTCGACGCCACGATTCGAAAGGCGTGCGATGCCGTCGACGCCGCCGCGGCATTCCCGGGATCCTGCGCCGGTAGCTCGTTGACGCCATGCATTGACCAACGTGTTGCCTGCAACGTGTGTCGTTTGTTCAACGGGATGGACGGCCTCGACGAAGACTGTGACGTCTTCGACGATGCTACGACGAATGGAAGTTGTCCGTAAGGGGCGGAATCGTGCAATCCGCGTTGCGGTCGTGGACGGACCGCTTCGGTGAGACTGGCGCCTACGACTGCACGGCGCCAGTCTTGCCGCCGCGGTGAGCGCGTCGTGGCGCGAGGGTGACGACGAACAGCGTCAGTACGCTACAGGCCCAGGCGAAGGAGTCGCCGATCCCTTCGTAAGGTGTCGTCACGTGCACGGGCCCGACGTCGTGCGTCACGATCGCCTCCGCCGACTCCGGGCTGCGGGCGACGATGCGGCCGTAGGGGTCGATGCATGCCGAGACTCCGGTGGTCGTCGCCCGCACCACCCAGGTGCGGTGCTCGATGGCTCGCATGCTCACCATGGCGAGGTGCTGCGCCGGGCCGGCGCCGGCACCGAGCCAGGCGTCGTTGCTCAAATTGAGCAACAGTCCGGCACCCTGCGCCATTGCTCGGCGCACGAGACCCGGAAAGATTCCTTCGAAACAGATCGATACCGCGGCCGGCCCAAGCGACGTCGGCAAGAGCCGTACCTCGTCGCCGGGATGGAAACTGCGCACGCGCTCGAAATGCCGGCGCAACAGCGCGATGGTCTGCAACGGAAAATACTCGGCAAACGGCAGCAAGTGCAGCTTGTCGTAACGCGTCGTGATCCGGCCTTCGGTGTCGATGTGAAAGGCCGAGTTGAAGTAGCGTGGCCTCTCCGCCACCGACGTATCGGCGTGCGGCCCGCCGACGATCAACTCCACCCCCGCCTCGCGCACCAGCCGTAGGATCGGCTCGCGGTAGATCGCTTCGTGCTCCAAGAAGAAGGTCACCGCGTTCTCGGGCCAGACGATCAGGTTGGGCCGTGCCGCCAACGCCTGCCGCGTCAGTCGCAAGTAATCGTCGAGCCCGCTGGCGTGTTCGGCGCTGTTCCAGCGCGTGCCCGCGTCATGGTTGCCTTGAATGATCGCCACACGCTGGGTTGGGCCTTGGGGTAGGTCGCTGCGTAGCCGCATCTCACCATACCCCGACAGCGCGATGATGATGGCGAGTGCTGATCCGAGCTGCCTCGCCACGATCGTCAGCGTACGCCGGCTGCGCCAGGCTTCCGCTGCCAGACCGTTGACCAAGACGATCACGAACGAAAGCAGGAAGACCCCGCCGAGGTCCGCTGCCTGCGCTAGGAGCGGCTGTGCCGCCAGGGCATAGCCGAGCAACATCCACGGGTCGCCACCGAGCACTCGTGCCTGTGCAAACTCCGCCGCGACCCACGCCATTGCGGCGACGAGCGCGAAGGAGGGGCCTTCGCGGCCGGGGCGCGCTCGCGCCAGAACCCACGCGAACAGCCCGTAGTAGATGCCGACGAAGATGGCCGAGGCGACGAGCAAGAACGCAACGCCGAACCACCACGGTTGTTGCCAGTAGTAGGCCAACGCCGGTGCCGTCCAATGACACACGAGCCAGATTTGCGCCGTGCCCCAGAACAGGCCGACCCCGAACGCGCGGCGCGGCTCCAGCCCGTCGAGCGCCAACAACAGCGGCGCTACGCAGACCCAGGCAGCCCAAGGGTATTCGTTCGGCGCCATCGCGACCGTGTGCAGCAGCAGTGAAGCCGCCAGCAGTCCGGTGCGGTACATCACGCGGGTTGCTTCGCTTGCGAAAGCGGTTCCCGGCGTAACGCCGGCAGCCGCACGCGCACGGTCGTGCCCTTGCCGACGTCGCTTTCGACTTCGATGGAGCCGTCGAGTTCGCGCACGATGCCGTACACGATGCTGAGCCCGAGCCCGGTGCCGGCGCCGATGGGCTTGGTCGTGAAGAAGGGCTCGAAGATGCGTTCGCGGATCTCGGGTGCGATGCCGCGCCCGTTGTCCTGCAACGATACCACCACCGCTGCTCCGTCGTGGCGGACTTCGATACGCAGGTGCGGTTGAGGAATACCCTCCAACGCATCGATGGCGTTGCTCAACAGATTCATCCACACCTGATTCAGACGACCAGGGCTGGCATGCACGACGGCGTCCTCGTCGTAGTCGCAGGTGGTCTGTATGCCCAACTGGTTCAGGCGCGGCTGCAGCAGTCGTAGGGTGCTGTCGATCCCGGCGGGTAGGTCGACCGCGACCTGTCCGCCGCGGTCGACGCGGGCGAAGGTGCGCAGATCGTCGACCGTGCGGCGGATGCGCTCGGAGCCTTCGGTACAGGCGGCGAGCAGTTCGGGAGTTTCACGCTCGAGGAAGTCGAGGTCGAGGTCGCGCAGACGGGCTTCGGCGCGTTCGCTCAGGCCGGCTTCGGCGATCACTTCGCGATAGCGCGACAGTGCCGCTACGTAGTCGCTGAAAAATTCGTGCAAATTCTCCATGGCACCGTGCACGAAGCTCGCAGGGTTGTTGAGTTCGTGGGCCACGCCGGCGACCAATTGGCCGAGCGAGGCCATCTTCTCCGACTGGACCAGTTGGGACTGGGCGTCCTTGAGTTGCAGATAGGCTTGCTCGAGCGCCGCGTGGGACGTGCGCAATTCCTCCGTCTGGCGCCGGACGCGCTCGTCGAGCGTTTGGGTCAACTCCTCGAGGGCGTGGAAGCTGATGGCGTTCTGCAGGGCGATGGCTGCTTGCCCGGCCAGCGTGCGCAGCAGCGCGGCGTCGTCGGCGCCGAAGGGTTTGCCCGAGCGGCGCCGCCCGAGCAGTAGGACGCCGTTGGCGCGGCCGCTGACGATGAGTGGTAAACAAGCCGTGACACCGAGCCCTTCCATCGTGCGTGCGGCCTCCTGGCTGCGTGCGGCAACGGCATCGGCGGTCCATAGGCGAATCTCGCTGCCGACGCACTGCGTGAGGTCGCGCAGCGCGCCATCGGCCGAGCGCGCGAGCGGCGGTGCATCGGCTTCGCCGAGCCACAGTCGGCCTTTGCCCTCGGCTTCGAAGAAGCACACGGCGGCGCGCTCCAGGTGCATGGCGTCGAGCAAGACGCGGATGACCTGGTGCACGATCTCGCGCGCATCGAGCAGGGTGGTCAAGGCGTCGCTGAGGCTGCTGATGGTGGCGCTGTAGTCGAGGCGTGTGCGGTAGAAGGCACGATCGATGAGGAACTGTACGTTGCGCCGCAGCGGGTCGACGAAGAGTGCGGTGAGCAAGACGAAGCCGACGCTGACCACCGAGGTGTCGCGTTCGCCGGCGCCCGGAAAGAGCCAGGTGACGACCGAAAGCAACAGTGCATAGGCGCCCAGGACGATGGCGCTGAGCGCGGCGTAGACGAAGCTCTGCCGCACGACCCGATCGATGTCGAACAAGTCGTGTCGGGCGATCGCCCAGGCGACCGACACATAGAGGATGGGCACGAACAGGATGCCGAACTGCATCGGGAAGTCGCCGCCGGCGCGAGCGTTGTTGACGAAGGCGTAGAACATGACGAGCGTACCGAAGAAGATGCCGGGAAACAGCGCCTTGACGCGGGCGCGGGCGATCGGCGTGCGGTCTTCCCAGTAGGCGAAAGCCAACGAGGCGAGAAAGAAGATGAAGCTGGCGGCGTTGATCAGGTAATTGCGCTGGATCGCCGCCAGGTCGGGCGGATCGGCATAGAAGCCGCGGACCGCGAGGACCGTCTGCACCATGGCCAGAGCGTAGAGAAGGTACAGCGTCGCGCGGCGCCAGCCGGTCAGTTCACGCTCGATCGGGAAGCGCAATGCCAGGTGCATGAAGGTCGCGCCGACCCAGCTTTCGAGCACCAAGTAGAGCACGGTGAAGCCCGTCCAGCCGCCTTGGTACAAGGCGGCGCCGGTAATGGCGTACAGCCCGACGACCACGGCCTGTACGTGATAGACCCGCGCCTGCCGCGTCGCCGGCTGCAGAAAGCCGACGACGATGCCGGCGGCGAGCGAGATGACCCCGAACACCAGCAGCACGGCGTAGGTCTGGAGGAAGTCGCCCAGCCCGAACCGACGCGATGCGATCTGTCGTTCGATGGGCTGGCCGTGCTTGCGGAATTCGTAGTGGAGGAGTGTGCCGGCAGGGAGCGCCGCGACGCGCCGGTACAGCGCGGCGCTCGATGCGACGACGTTGCCGTCGATCGTGCGCACCTGTGCATGGAAGAGCGTGGTCTTGTCGGGCGGCCAGTCGTAGCCGCTGACGCTCGGCACGACCGCGTTGTCCATCAGGAAGAAGCCGGGGAATACTTTGCCGACCCAGGCCGCGCTGTGGATCGCCGTCCAACAGAAGACTGGAACGGCGACGCAGAGGGAGACGATCGGCCGAAGGTAGGTGAGCACCCACTGGCGCAGCGCCGCGTCCTTCACGCACGAGGAGCTAGCACGTTTCGCTCGGCGGAGGCGAGAAACGGCACGCTGCTTCGGGACGCAAGCTTGCCCGGCTCAAGCGTCGTACATGGCGCGGGTGGCGCGGCTCATCAGGCGGACCGCGGCGCGTCGCGGCACCAGGTGACGGAATACCCACGCGGCGGCGCGGTTGCTGCGACCCGGAATGAGCACCGGCTGTCGCCCCAGCGCCGCCAGCGCTTCCTCGATCACCGGCTCCGGCGGCATCACCGGAGGCGCCAGCAAGCCGCGCAGTCTTGGCCGGCTCGCTTCGAATCCAGGGGTGCGCGTCGCACCCGGACAGACGGCAAGGACGTCGACTCCCTCATCCGCCAACTCGTTCCACAGCGACTCGGCCAAGACGAGATTGAAGGCCTTGGTCGCCGCATAGGCCCCGACCATCGCCTGACCCTGCATCGCCGACAGCGACGACATCAGCACCAATGCGCCGCGCCCTCGGTGCACGAGACGCGGTGCGAAGGCCGCACACAGTTGCACTGGGCCATGGCAGTTGACGTCGACCGTTGCGCGCAAGGCCGCGGTCGGCGTCGCGGTGAAGCGACCGATCGGCGATACGGCGGCATTGTAGACGACGATGCCGACGTCGTGTGCCTGTGTCGCCATGACAATGGTTTCCGCCGCGTCGGCTTGCGCTAGGTCGACGACCAGCGGCGTCGTCGCTACCGCATGTCGGCGGGCAACCTCCGCCGCCACCTCGTGCAGGGGCGTGGCGCTCTCGGCGATCATGACGACGTCGAGACCGCGCCGGGCCAAGGCGTGAGACCAAGCGAGTCCCAGGCCGAGCGAGGCACCAGCGACGACGGCGCAAGGGCCGTAGCGCTGCCGGAAGTCGTCGTCGCTCGCGGTGGTGGGTGCTCGCATGTCGTCTCCTGCCCGAGGCGCTTCGGCTTACGTCAGCCTGGTGCCGGCCGGCAAGCGAGCGCCTCGACGGCGGGGTCCTCCGTCCTGCTTCCTTGCGTGGCTCAAAATCCCTTTTCGGCTGTGCGAGCCCGGGACGTTCTCCGTGCACGTGGGTCCTGGGCGGCTTCAGGCAGTCGAAACGTTCCGAGGGCGACCTTGCTTGCCCCTGTCGTAGCGGAGGTTCGAATACGGCGTCGACATGAGCGCCCCTGGCACCGCGTATCGTCAACCGCGTGATGTCGCAGGCGTACCCGAGCGTCGGCGCCGGGTGTTGCGTCGCCCCTGGCTCTGGGCCATGAGCCGACCATGGACAATCTGAACCTCTTCATGCAGTACGCCACAGCCTTCGAGCAGACCTACGCCGACGACGACTGGGAGCGTCTGATTCCGTACTTTGCGGAAGATGCCGTGTATCGCGTCGTATCCGACGTGTTCGGATGCGAATTGCATGGTCCAGGAGCGATCCTGCGCGGCATCCGCAAGTCGGTGAACGGTTTCGATCGACGCTTCACGACGCGGCAAATCGAAGTGACGTCGGGGCCCGAGGTGGACGGCGACACGGTGCGGCTCGGGTGGAGCGTCACCTACACATTGGCGGGGGTCGAACCCTTCGTGTTGCTCGGTCGGTCGCGGGCACGCTTTGGCGACGGCAAGCTCGTCGAACTGGAGGACTCTTACGACGCGAGCATGATGCAGGCGGCGGCCGCGTGGCAGCGGGCCAATGGCATGACTTTCGATCCCTCGTACGTCTGAGCCGTACGCCGCGTCGTTCCCTTTCCCTCCTCGCTCGGAGTAGGCTCGCCGCATGCGACGCATCATCATCGGCTCGTTCTTGGCGCTGCTCGGGCTGGCGGGGCTGGGACACGTATCGGGGAATCAGCCGGCGCGCGATGCGGTCGTCGCGGCAGCCGAGGAGTTGGGCATCGAGCTCGAGGCGCGCTTCGTCGATGTCGGCGATGTGACGTTGCACGTGGTCCTCGCCGGTCCCGCCGATGGGCCGCCCGTCGTGCTGCTGCACGGGTTCCCCGAGTTCTGGTACGCCTGGCGTGGGCCGCTGGCGGTGCTGGCGCGGGCCGGCTTCCGCGTCATCGCGCCCGACCAGCGCGGCTACAATCTTTCCGACAAACCTGATGCGGTGGAGGCCTACCGCGTCGATCATCTCGCTGCCGACATCGCCGGACTGATCGAGGCTCTCGGCTACCAAGACGCGTTCTTGGTCGGGCATGATTGGGGCGGCGGCGTCGCTTGGCGCACGGTGATCGACCATCCGCGACGAGTGCGCAAGTTCGTCGTTCTCGATACGCCGCATCCACGCGCTGGCGAAGGCTTCACCAGCGGCGAAGAGCGCGTCAGTTGGTACCGCACCTACCTCCAGATCCCTTGGTTGCCGGGATGGACGGCACGACTCGGCAACTGGGCACTGTTGACGAACGCCTTGCGCGATACGTCGCGGCCCGGGACCTTCTCCGAGCCGGTGTTGGACCAGTTCCGCTCCGCCTGGGATCGCGACGGTGCGATCCATTCGATGGGCAAGTGGTATCGGGCGGACTATCCGCCGCTGACGGGCGAGGGGAGAGTCGCCGTGCCGTCGCTGGTCTTGGTGGCGGCCCAAGATGCGTTCATTCCCGGAGACCTGACGCGCCGCAGCGGGTTGTTTCTCGACGACGGCGAGGTGCGCGAATTGGGCAGCGGCACCCATTGGGTGATCCAGGAGGAGCCGCAGCGCATCGGCGCGATCCTGGTTGAGTTCTTCGGCCGCCCGTAAGCGGCGCCTTGGCTGCTGCTGCTTCCCGATAGGGTGGGCAGTGAGGGATTTGGAGACGGTCCGAGTCGATTCAGCGAGCCCCTGGACTGGCATTGCCTGGGCCTCGGGTGCTTTGTGAATGGAGTCCCACCAGACGGGCCACGAGAACCGCGAGATAGAGCTGCCCGACGACGGCTTCGACGACGACCACCCCGCGTGCGGCGTTGGCAACCGGCACGACGTCGCCGTACCCGAGAGTCGTCAGGGTGACGAAGCTGAAGTAGATCGCCGTCGCCAGCTCGAGCGGCTGGGAGGCCGCTCCGGCCACCTGGAAGGAACCGGGCTGGATGCGGTCGATGGCGACGTAGAGCAAACCACAGAAGTGGCCGGCGATGAGGTACGCACTGAGGGCGGCATATACGTGCTGGCGGGTCACGCGCGCCGAGCGCATGGCGAAGCGAACCGCGCTCGCCGCCGCGAGAAACGCGATGCCGGCCCAAATGACTTGCGATGCCAGGTCGACGTGCGACGAGTCGACGACGATCGCCAGCAAGCGCAGAGCGAGAGCCATCGCCAGCGCCACATTGAATGCGGGGCGCGCCCGGATCTCCTCGACGCCGAGAACCGCGGCGCACAGGTTCAAGCCGAGGAAGAGCACCAGAATCTCGCGCGGGAAGTCGAACGCCGACAGCAGCGGGGTTACGCCGAGCGTCAGTAGCAGCGACGCGAACAAGAACCCGTAACGGCGCTTCCAGAAGGTCGCCTGCCACCGTCGCATCAGAGCCTCGATCGGCGAGTGTTGACGCCCAGACTGTCGCTCCATGTTGCTCAACCTGTTCAGCCCTTGCTCGATCGGTGCTGGCTCTCCCGCCATCTGCCGCGCCAACGCCCGACGGCGTACACGGTGCGGATGTTGCGGAACTCGACCGGCTTGACGAGTCCGGAAGCATCGAGAATCACCATGGCCGCCAGAGCCGCGTGCGGCATCGGTGCGAGCCTCGGTGCATCCTTGGCGGCAATCCCTCGGGCCACATTCTCTCGGGCGCCCATCTCGGATCGCTTGTAGCCGAGTTCACGCCCGCGGCGAACCGGGAACTTTCGGAGGCAGGCGATTTCTGTCTGGTGCGTCGACCGTCAGTGCTTCGAAGTGCGGTCGGTACTCCGGGAGTTTGGGGGCGATACGGACGTAGATGTAGATGCCGGTCAGAAATACGGGGAGACCGGCGAGATGCCGTTGGACGCCGAGCGCACGCAGAGCGAGAAAGGCTCCGATGCTCAACAGGCCGAGCCCGAGACCCAACAGTCGAGTCCGTCGATGCTCCCGTTGCTCTGCGGGCGTCGCTCCCGTGGTCGGGTGAATCATTCTCGTGCGCCGACTCCTACCGATAGTTAGCGCGTTTCCTGCCTGTCAAGCGATTCTGACGGAGGCGGCATGCCCTCCGGAAAAGGGGAGCTGTAGGTCGGCCCCAACCCCCGAGCCATTGATATCCTGAGGGCGCTGATGGAGAACTCTCGCGCCGCGCCAGGACGAGCACATGCGAGGTACACGACGAGCGATGCTTCAGATCCCCGCTTTCGCGGCTCCCGCGGTTGTATTGGGGCTTCGAAGGATTCGTGTGAGCGACGACCGCTGCATCCCTGGACCCGGACTGGTCGGGCGCGAGCCCTTGCCGGCGGTAGCGGCGCTTCTGTCCCCGTGCAAGGCTCGGCGCGAGTGCCTTTGAGCGGTCCATGATGCGCGATCGATCGTCCGAGCCTTTCGACCTGACGCACCGGTCGTGCGAGGTGGTCATGTTCACCCCGACCTCCTATGGTGGGCATGCACGCTACACCCAGGCCGTCCTCGATGCGTTGACCGATCTCGATGGCGCGCAACGCTGCGCGCTGGTGACGCGCGTCGATCTCGATCCCTCGTTCGATAGTACCCGTTACCCGGTCTTCCCCATCTTGCCCGCCCTGCGCATGCGCGACGCCTATCGTCATCCGATGGCTTGGGCCGTCGGGCGACTCGCCCACTACCCGCAACGAGCGATGACCTTCTGGCGCTGGCTGCGGCGGCGACCGCAGATCCGGATCGTACATTTTCAGGAGTTCCATCCGCTCTTCGACTGGGCCCTCTTCCGGCTCGTTCGCCTCGGTACCCCGTGCCGCATGGTCATGACGCTGCACAACATCGAGCCCCACCAGCGCCGCCATGGCCTCTTCGCTCAACTCGCCAAGCGGCTCGAGCGCCGAACCTACCGCCTGATGGATCGAATCTTCGTGCATTCCGCCACCCTGAAATCGGATTTCGAAGCGAGGCATCCTTCTTTACCTGCTCAGGTCGTGGTGGCACCACACGGCTGCTGGGCGGTGCCGGCAGCGGATCAACCGGCCGCGACCGGCCAGCCGGGTTCCGTTCTCTTCTTCGGCGAGATACGGCGCAACAAAGGGTTGCATACCTTGCTCCAAGCCGCGCCGCACTGCCGGCTGGTCCGGCGCATCGTCATCGCCGGGCGAACCGACGATGCTTCCTACCTGCGTGAGATCCAGCCGCTGATCGCGGCGGCCGCGGCCAACGGCATCGAGGTCGTGCCGATGGTGCGCTACATCGGCGAGGAGGAAGTTGCACCGTTGTTCCGGCAGGCCCAGCTGGTGGCCCTGTTGTACGACCACTTCGCGGCGCAAAGCGGGGTCCTGTTCGATGCCATGGCCCACGGTCGACCCGTCGTGGCGACCGCCGTTGGCGCGATCGAGGAGGTTGTGGAATCCACCGGCATGGGCGTCATCACCCGACACCGCGAACCCGCCGCCATGGCGCGCGACATCGACCTAGCCCTGGCACGTGCCGCCGAGGGGCACTATGCCGAACCGTTGCGCCGAGCCCAGGCCGCCTACGGCTGGCACGAGCATGCTCGCATCCTGAACCAGCATTACCAATCGATGGTCAGCCCGAGTTTGCCGAGGGCGGCATGCTGAACACCTTGGCTTGGCTGCTGGGGTTTTCGGCGTTGATGCCGTATCCCGCCCTCCCTGTCGGTTCTCACTCCGGTCTGCAGGCCGGTCATGTGGTGGCGCTCTTCTTGACGGCATTCCATGCACGCTACCTGATCCGCCGCCGCGTGCATCTCCTGGTGGTGATGGTCCTGGTGCTGGCCATGGTGCCGGCTCTGGCATTGCAGCCTTGGCAAAGTTCCAATCTCCATGCGGCGCTGGGACAGTGTGCTGCCTTGTGCGTGGTGCTGGCTGCCGGCTGCGTCGACCGCGACGCCTACCCCAGCCTCGTCAAGGGCGTCTGCGGCGCCACGGCCGTGCATGTGCTGGTGGGACTACTGCAGCAGTACGCATATCGATCGGAGCAGTTCCCGTTTTTGTCGCTCTACGTGAACCCATCCTTCGCCCCGTTGGACCAAGGCACCACGTCTTGGAAGACCTATGCCCTGTACACGAAGCGATCGTTCGGGCTCTTCCCCGAGCCGTCGGCGATGGCGGCATCGCTCGGCGCTTGGCTGGTCCTGCTCGGGTTCCTGCTTCTCGGGCCGCGCCACAATGTTCCGGACGCCCTCTTCCGACACCGTCATGGGCTGCTGGGAGTCTTTGTCGGTGGCCTCGTTCTCGTCGTGCTGGGCCAGTCGGGCGGCAGTGCCGCGATCATCCTGGGTCTAGCCCCCGCGGTGGTGCTGCACGCGCTCGCGGCGTGGCGCTCCGCGAGCACCGTGCAGAATGCCAAAGCCCTGTTGGTGCTCGTGGTCGGCTTGCTCACCGCCGGCATCACCTTGTTCGTCGGTCACGAACGGATCGTGCGCGAACTGAGTCAAGCAGCCTCCTGGGTCGACCGCTTCCGCTCGATCGTCTACGGCTTCTCCAGCCTGCTCCAAGGCGATGTGTATGACTTCCTGTTCGGCTACGGGCTGGGGGCGGTCGCTCCCATGACGCAAGCCGCCACCGGCGCGACCTCCGTGCACAGTTGGATCGGAAGCTACGTCATGGGTACCGGGGCGACGGGTGCTCTCGCGCTTGGCGGCATCGTGCTCTACGTGGTGCATCAGATCTTTCCTTCGCGGCAACGCGTCATGGGCTACAGCGTGCTGTTCGTTTGGCTGTTCGCGGCACTCGTGGTCACCGGCTACAGCCAACTGCTGGCCATGTGGCTGTGCTTGGGCTTGTTGCTCCATTGGCGCCGACTGCATGGCTGAAAGCATCTCGCCCCGCGCCCGTCGCCTGCTGCTGTTGACCACCTCGCTCAATTTGGGCGGCGCGGAGATGCAGGTGTCGCTGCTCGCCCAAGCGCTCGTGCGGCGCGGCTGGCAAGTGAGCGTCGTGTCGATGGTCAAGCCTCTCCACTTCGTGCACGAGCTGACGCAGGCTGGCGTCGCCGTGCACTCTCTGGACATGACGCCGGGACGTGCGAGTCTGCGCGCCGTCCGTCGACTGGCGCGCCTCTATCGTCAGTTCCGACCGGACCTCGTGCACTCGCACATGTTTCACGCCAACCTGCTGGGCCGGGCGCTGAAGCCGTTGTTCCCGCGAGTTCCCCTCATCTCGACGGCGCACGACCACGACGAAACCCGCGACAGCCGCTGGCGCTACGTGGTGTACCGCGGCACGCGTGGCGCCAGCGACTTCATGACCAACGTCAGCCCCGCTTCGTTCGAACATTACGTCGAGCGGGGACTGATCGACGCGGCGCGCGGCGCGGCGGTCGTCAACGGCCTCGATCTGTCGCGGTTCGACCCGGAGCGCATCGATCGCCCGTCCGCGCGGCAAGCCCTCGGCCTGACTCCCGACACGTTTTTCTGGTTTGCGATGGGGCGGCTGGATCCCGCGAAGGATTATCCCACGCTGATCCGTGCCGTGCAGTGGCTGCAGGCAAGCTCGGGCACAGCACCGTTTCAGGTACTGGTGGCGGGAGAAGGCCCGCTGCAGGCGACGTTGCAGCAACTGGCCGTGGAGTGCGGCGTCAGCGACAAGCTCACCTTTCTGGGCGTGCGCCGGGATACGCCGCATCTGTTTGCCGCGGCCGATGGCTTCGTCCTCTCCAGCGAGATCGAAGGACTGCCCATGGTGCTGCTGGAGGCCATGTGCATGCAGCGCATTTGCGTGGGCACCGACGCCGGAGGGGTCCGCGGGCTCTTGGCGCCGGTTGCGGAGGAGTTGGTCGTACCCTGCCGCCAGCCGGAGGCGCTGGCGCGGGCGATGCAACGGGTCATGCAGTTGCCGCCCGACGAACGGGTAAGGCTGGGGGCCGCATCACGCAGCACCGTGCAGGCCCGCTACGACGTGCAATCGGTAGCCTCCACCTGGGAGGAGATCTACCAGCGCTTCCTTCCGCCAAGGGAGCAGACGATCCTGCATGTGGTCGAGGCCTTCGGGGCCGGGGTCGCTCACTACATTCACCAGGTGTGCAGCGACCCGCCGTCGGGCCAGCGGCATGTGGTGGTGCATGGTCCGCGCGACTTTCATCATGCCCTGGCGCGACGGATGCCGCGGGTGGAGTTCGTTCCTTGGCGAGCCCAACGGGAGCCGTCGCTCGGGGGCGATGTGCGCGCCCTGGCCGACTTGAGGCGGATCATGGCGGCGCAGCGGCCGACGTTGGTGCATGCACACAGCTCCAAGGCAGGGGTGCATGCCCGCCTGGCGGCGTGGATGGCGGGTGTGCCCTGCCTCTACACTCCCCATGCGTACGCCTTCTTGCGCGACGATGTCGGTCCCGGCCCACGATGGTCGTTTCGGCTGGCCGAGCGCTGGCTGGCGCGGCTGGCCACCACGGCTGCCTGCGGACAGGAAGAATACGCGCTGGCTCGATCCTTCTCGCGACGTGTCGTGCTGGCGGAGAACGGCGTCGACACGAGCCTGTTCCGGCCCCGCGCATCCGTCGCCGCGGATGCCGGCCTACCGCTGGTCCTAGGTGTCGGCCGGATGTCGCCGCAGAAGGACTTTCCGTTGTTTCAGCAGGTGGCCACACATCCCGCCTGCCGGCACTTGCGGTTCGTGTGGGTGAAGGGCGAGGGCGAAGACGATCCGGCCGCCGCGGGCAACGTCCAGGTGCTCGGCCAACGAGCGCCCGCCGAGATGGTCGAGCTGTACCAGTCCGCCCACTTGTATTTGAACACTTCACGCTGGGAAGGACTGTCGCTGGCGGCACTGGAGGCGGCCGCCAGCGGACTGCGGCTGGTGCTGCGCGACTGTCCGGGCAACCGCGAGCTGGCTCGGCGGCTACCGGACGTCGAGACGTTCGGCTCCGTCGAGGAAGCCGTCGAGGCGATCGTCGGCCAACTCCCCACGGATACCTCCGAGCCACCGGTGAGCCTCGCCAACGCCGCCGCCGTGGCCGCCACCTACTCGGCCAACCGCTTGCGCCGGCAGCTGCAAGAGACCTACCGCACCCTGCTGGCCGAGCGCCCTCGCGGAGGCTGGCAGGGATGGTTCGCAGCGAGACGTTGATTCGGGTCGCGCAACGCCGCTGTGCACCCGCCCTTCCTTCGCCTTCGGGTGGCGCAAGTTCATGACCATTCCGTGGTGAGAAACGCGGGCTGACGCAAGTTGGGGGTTGGTGGTCGAATCCAACCGTGGTAGGGGGGCGCATGCTCGGACGGCTCGATGACGTGTGTCGCCCGCTGGATCGTTTCGTCGCCGCCGTGCTTCTCGTGTTGGTGGCGCCGCTCATCTTGATCGTCGGGTTCGCCGTCTGCGGCTGGCGGCCGATCTTGTTCACGCAGGCGCGGGTCGGCCGGCGTGGTCGGACGTTTCATCTCTTCAAGCTGCGCACCATGCGTGTCGATGCCCAAGACGTCCTCTTGGCACATCCGGAGTTGCACCGTCGCTACGTCAACGGCGGCTTCAAGCTGCAAGACGAACACGATCCGAGGCTGCTGCCACTCGGGGCGTGGATTCGCCGCACGGGGCTCGACGAACTACCGCAGCTTTGGAACGTCGTTCGCGGCGAGATGCGCCTCGTGGGCCCGCGGCCGATCGTGCCGGAGGAACTCTCGGTCTATCCTGACTACGGCCAGATCATGGAGGAGGTTCATCCCGGAATCACGTGCCTCTGGCAGGTGAGCGACGTCCCGTCCTCCGACTACAAAGGCCGGGCAGCCCTCGACTGGCAATACATCCAATCCCGTTGCGTCGCGCTGGATGCGAAGATCTTGTGGCGCACCGTGGCGCGGGCCCTGCGGTCGCAGGTGAGCCGAGACGTTTGCGAGCAGGGCGCCGAATCCGTTCCCTGAAGCGACCTTCCACGTAGCGCGCCAGGCGCAGCTTCGGGTGGGAGCGCGCGACGACGCGACACGCCCATCATGCCGTCGTCCCCCGCCGGTCGCCGATGTGGGCCGCCGCGACCAAATAGAGCACCCAGTAGAGGCTGTCGTGGCGCACCAGTTCGGCCTCGGCCAGATTGCTGAGCACGAAGTACCCCAAATACGCGGCCGGCCAGAGCCCCCAGCGAACGCCACTGTCCAACCCCACCCGCAGGGCCCGGCTCAGGTAAAAGATGAGCAGAGGCACGAACAGCGCGATGCCGAGGATCCCCAGGTCGAGTCCCAGTTGCAGAAACCCGTTGTGTGCATGCCAGGGATAGTAGCCGAGCTGCCGTGCAACTTCGCCCGACGGTCCCTCACCGCCGCTCCAGAACGCTCCGTAACCGTAACCCAGCCAGGGACGTTGGGACCAATGATCGGCCAGCAGGCCCCACAGCACCGTGCGCTTGGTGAGGGTGGCATCGCGCCCCATCCAGCCGAATACCTGCTCTGCATGACGCGCGACCCCGAATGCGACCAACAGCCCGCAGGCGATCGTCGCCGCCGACAGGGGCACTGCCCAACGCGACGTCCGCTGCACCAGGCACAAGCCGAAGAATCCCAGCAGGCAGGCCGGCGCCACGAGTGTCGCCGCGCGCGAGTCGGCGGCGATCAGCATGGCCGTGCTGAGCACACCTACGACCAGCGCCACCCCACGGCGCCCGGGCGCGTACGCAGCGGCAGCCGCCGTGAGGAGCGCCAGACCCATGCACCGGCCGAGGTGATTGCGCGACGTGAACCAGCCGTTCACCTCGAGCGCATGGATCCCGCCGCCCCCGGTCACCGACTCGATCGCCTCGTTCACCAAAGTGGCGGCGACGACGAAGACGAACGCTGCGAGCAAACAATCGAGCAGCTCCTGCAGCGACCAGCGCCCGGCCACGTAGACGGCGAACGACGTCGCCGCCAGGAGCGGCAGCAGGTACTGCGACGTCAGGTTCGGTCGCACGGACCAGGTCACCGAGGCAAAGACCGCGGCGACGATGACGCAATTGGGCCAGAGTCGGCGGAGCACGGTCCGGCTCGACTCCGCTCGCACGAGGAGGAGCAAGAGGGACGAACCGAGCAGGAACCAGCTTGCGCCGGTCATGATCTCCGGGGAGAGGGCACTGTAGCGCAGACGCTCGAGGCTGCCGGACAAGCCGCTCAACACCGCGACGGTGAACAGCCGCTCGACCATCGTCCCGACACGACCAACCTGCGTCCAGCGTGAAGCCCCCGGTGTCGACGTCGCGTCCATTCCGGAGTCGTCGATCCTTGTCGCCACCGGTTTCACCTCGAGCCACCACTTGCCCATTCGGTTACGTTGCATGCACCGCAAGCAACGTCGACGGCGTCGAGGAAGGGCTTCAGCGTTTCGCGAGTGGTTCGGTCAGCCACCCGTTCGTCGTCGATGTTTCGATGGCGTCGAAACATCAATGACGGACGAGGACGGCTTCGCCGATCGCCGACACACGGAACCTGGGGCCTTCCGCCGAGCGCGTGACGGTCGGCGTTCGTGCGTCGAGGTCGACCATTCACATCCAAGGGAGGGTCTCGCCCGTCGGATTCGGCGGCAGACCTTCTCGGTCGTCGCGCGTTGGCGCGGACGTTGCTCGCAGGGCTCCAGCCATGGCGCGCATTGTCGATGCAAGCCGGGCCTCGTTGCAAGCGGAGCGGCGTAGCGTTGGACGTAGCGTTGGACACCCACTCGCGTAAAGCCGGGACACCCACACACACGCCGCTGCTCTACCCGGTTCTGCGCAGCATGATGGACGGCTGCTCGCATCCGGCGTGATGATCTGCGTTAGGTGACTTGTTCTATGGTTCTCCGGAAGCTACTTCTGGGGCATGCCGAAGGCCCGCAGCCAGCAGGTCTGTGTCGATGCAACCCCCTTCCATCACTGCATCAGCCGCTGCGTGCACCGCGCCTTCCTCGTCGGCGACGGCCCGGTCTCCGGCGGCAACTTCGACCATCGCAAAGGTTGGCTTGCCGACAGGATCCTCGAACTGAGTGCCGTCTTCGCGATCGACGTCTGCGCGTGTGCCGTGCTCAGCAACCACGTTCATCTCGTCCTACGCGTCGACGGGGAACGTGCCGTCGCGTGGTCCGAAGACGAGGTCGAGAGGCGCATGGAAGGCCTCTTCCCCGACGCCGTCGCCGCCGCGCGCGCTCTCCCCGCGGCTGCCCGGCAGAAGCGCATCGCCGACTGGCGCCGTCGCCTGTGGAGCCTCAGCTGGTACATGCGCTGCCTCAACGAAGCGATTGCCCCCCGGGCGAATCGCGAGGACGGCTGTAGCGGTCGGTTCTGGGAAGGGCGCTTCAAGAGTCAGGCGTTGCTCGATGAGGGCGGGTTGCGGACGTGCATGGCCTACGTCGACCTCAACCCGATCCGCGCCGGCATCGCGACAAGCCTCGAGGGTTCCGACTTCACCTCGATTCGCCAGCGCCTGGGTGCCGTCGCCCGGGAATCGAAGGCAGAACGGCCGGCTGCAGCGTCACGGGGGCCAGCCGAAACTCGCGGCGCCGACGTTGCCCAGGCGCTGCGCGCCCCGCTGCCGTCGTTTGCCGACGAACTCGATACGGATTCGTATTGGCGAGCTCTGCGGAACGACGCTCCCGCGACGCACCTGTGCTTGCCGATCGAGCGCGCCGACTACATCGAGTTGCTGCGCTGTACCGCTGATTTGGTGCACACCGCTCCGGATCCACCGTTGCCCTCGAAGGTCGACCCCATCCTCGACGCATTGTGAACTGCCCCGGCTTTCCCGGAGACCGGTTTACATGAGTCCAACCTCTGCGGC
>CAZGEJ010000053.1:0-34983 GCA_964524885.1 uncultured Binatia bacterium (SeqCode) | reverse complement strand
TCGAGGGCATGCAGTTCGACCGCGGCTACCTGTCGCCCTACTTCGTCACCGACCCGGATCGCATGGAAGCGGCGCTGGCCGACGCCTACATCCTGATCAACGAGAAGAAGATCAGCTCGATGAAGGACCTGCTGCCGGTGCTCGAGCAGACGGCCAAGTCGGGCAAGCCGCTGCTGATCATCGCCGAGGACATCGAAGGCGAAGCGCTCGCCACCCTGGTGGTGAACAAGATCCGCGGCACCCTCAACTGCTGCGCCGTCAAGGCCCCGGGCTTCGGCGATCGTCGCAAGGCGATGCTGCAGGACATCGCGGTGCTCACCGGCGGCCAGGTCATCGCCGAGGAGCTCGGCCTCAAGTTGGAGAACGTCACCCTGGCGGATCTCGGCAAGGCCAAGCGCATCGTCGTCGACAAGGACAATACGACGATCGTCGACGGCGCCGGCAAGCGTGGCGAGATCGAGGGCCGCATCAGCCAGATCCGCAAGCAGATCGACGAGACGACCTCCGACTACGACCGTGAGAAGCTGCAGGAGCGCTTGGCCAAGCTGGCCGGCGGCGTGGCGGTGATCAAGGTCGGCGCCGCCACCGAGGTCGAGATGAAGGAGAAGAAGGCGCGCGTCGAAGACGCCATGCACGCGACCCGCGCCGCCGTCGAAGAGGGCATCGTGCCGGGCGGCGGTGTCGCCCTGGTGCGCGCCACCGCGGCGCTCGACGCGCTGCAGCTGGAGAACGACGAAGCCGTCGGCGTGCGCATCGTGCGTCGCGCCATGGAAGAGCCGGCGCGCCGCATCGCGCAGAACGCCGGCTGGGACGGCGCCATCGTCGTCGACCGCATCAAGAACTCGAAGGGCGCGCAGGGCTTCAACGCCGCCAGCGAGACCTTCGAGGACTTGATCAAGGCCGGCATCATCGACCCGACCAAGGTGGTGCGCACGGCACTGACCAACGCCGCCTCGGTCTCCGGCCTGCTGCTGACGACCGAAGCCATGGTCGCCGAGAAGCCGGAAGAGAAGAAGGCCCCGGCCGGCGGCGGCATGCCCGACATGGACATGTGATCCGGCCCACTCCGGTTCCACACCAAGGCGGGGTCCTCACGGACCCCGCCTTTTTTTGTGTCCGCCGGCCAGGCCGACGAGGCATGCAGCGAACGAGGCATCCTTGGAGAAATTCCCCAATCACCCGTAGCGCCACGTAGGCCCCCAGCTATCCTCCACCGTGAGCATCCGGGAAGTCAGCGACATCATCGACAAGCACCTCGAACACCACCGCAACGATCTCCATGAGATCCCGCCGCCCAACGATGACCCCACCAATCCCCTCTCCCCCCTGGGGAGAGGGC
The DNA here is from genome assembly GCA_964524885.1 of uncultured Binatia bacterium (SeqCode). Classification (GTDB taxonomy): domain Bacteria; phylum Desulfobacterota; class Binatia; order HRBIN30; family HRBIN30; genus CALJUJ01. Next base: position 33,644 of record CAZGEJ010000053.1, on the reverse strand, counting down.
CAGAGTGAGGGGCCGCCAAAATCACGCCAAGCCCAAGAACGCGACAACCGCCTCACCTCGTTCGCCCGCGCCATGCGCCATGCCCCCACCGATGCCGAATCTCGCCTGTGGCACTTCCTGCGCGACCGCCGTATGGCCGGCTGCAAGTTCCGCCGCCAGCATGCCCTCGGCCACTACATCGCCGACTTCGTCTGCGTCGATCGGCGCCTGGTGATCGAACTGGACGGCGGCCAGCACGACGAGCCGCGGCACCAGGCGCACGATGCACGGCGCACCGCCGAGATCGAACGGCGCGGCCTGCGTGTGCTTCGTTTCTGGAACCACGAGGTGCTGCTCGAGACAGAGGCGGTGCTCGAGCGGATCTATGGGGTGCTGACGGACGGCCCCTCACCCCTACCCTCTCCCCGGAGGGGAGAGGGAGTGAGCTCCGATGCGACGTCACGTCGCCCCCGGCGGCATCGAACATAAGCCCCGAACCACACGAGGATGTCGCGGAAACCCACCCCAAAAAGTCCCCGCTCCCCCCTGGGGAGAGGGCTAGGGTGAGGGGCAGCCTCCCAACCTCGCCAGCCCGCACCAACGCCTCGGCGCGCCCGTAGCCGGCGGCGGACGCCCGAGGGGTGTGTCATTCGGGCGGCGTTCGCACTAGACAGTCGCCATGGCGGGAAAGAGCGGATCGGTAACCTACGCGAAGGTCGACGACGCGTACTTCGCGGCACGCGGCCTACGCCGGCATGCCGGCGTAGGGCTGCTTTGGGCCCTCGGCGTCGGGGCTGTCATCTCAGGACAGTTCTCGGGCTGGAACCTCGGCTTCGCCTTCGGCGGCTGGGGCGGCATGTTCCTCGCCACCGTCATCATCACGGCGATGTATCTCGGCTTGACCTATTCCTTGGCCGAGATGAGTGCCGCCATGCCGCATACCGGCGGCGCCTACTCCTTCGCCCGCACCGCGATGGGCCCCTGGGGCGGCTTCCTCACGGGCTTGGCCGAAAACGTCGAATACGTGCTCACTCCCGCCGTCGTCGTGTTCTTCATCGGCACCTACATGGGCGCCATCCTCGCCACCCCCGAGTCGCTGCAGCCCGTCTACTGGATCGTCGGCTACGTCATCTTCGTCGCCCTGAATTACGTCGGCGTCGAAATGTCGTTCCGTGTCACCCTGGTCGTGACACTGGCCGCCCTCGCCTGCTTGGCCGTGTTCTACGTCTCGGCGTTGCCCAACATCGACTTCGCCCGCTGGGCGATGAACGTCGCCGCCGACGGCAGCGAGTTGCCGAACGGCAACGGACCCTTCTTGCCCATGGGCTGGAGCGGCGTGCTGCCGTGCCTGCCGTTTGCCGTCTGGCTCTACCTGGCGATCGAACAGTTGCCGCTGGCCGCGGAGGAGTCGGTCGATCCCAAACGCGACATGCCCAAAGGGATTCTCTTGGGCATGCTCACCTTGGCGCTATCCGCTTTCTTGATGCTGTTCCTCAACCCGGCGATCGTCGGCGTCGGCGCACACAAACTGGGGACCTCGGGCGAACCCGTGCTCGACGGCTTCCGGGCGATCTACGGCGACCGCACCGCCAAGCTCCTCGCCATCGTGGCCGTTCTCGGACTGACCGCCAGCTTCCACTCGATCATCTACGCCTACGGCCGGCAGATCTATTCCCTCAGCCGCGCCGGCTACTTTCCGACCTTCCTGTCGTTGACGCACGGCACGCGCAAGACGCCGCACGTCGCCTTGTTCGCCGGATCGATCGTCGGCCTCAGCGTCATGCTGGTGGTGTGGTTCACCGTCGGCGCCGACGAGCGCGGCGCCTTCATCGGCGGTACGCTGCTCAACATGGCCGTCTTCGGCGCCATGTTCTCCTACATCATGCAGGGCCTCTCCTACATCCGCCTGCGGCAACGCTTACCGCACATGGAGCGGCCGTACCGATCCCCACTCGGCGTCGCGGGCGCGGCCATGACCATCGTCATCGCCGCGGTGACCGTCTACTTCCAGCTGCAAGATCCCGTCTTCCGCGCCGGGGTTCTCGGCGTGGCGCTATGGTTCGGCGTCTGCATCGCGTACTTCGCCGTCGCCGGACGCCACAAACTGATCCTCTCGCCCGAGGAAGAATTTGCCATCGAACACCATCAACGCTTCACGCCCGGCGCCGAGCTGTAGGAAGCGTCCCACAGGCCATCGCCAGCGGTCGGCGCGATGACCCGGCACGCGAGCCTCAACGCCGGCGCCGTCGGCACATTCGTACTACCCAACGGCTGACCGCCGCCACATCCATTCGGGGGCGACGACGGCGTCGCCACCCTGGAGAGATCCTCGTCGGTCAGGTTCGATACGACAACGCAGCTCGACGCCTGCGGCCTCCCTGAGGCTCCGTGCGTGGTCGAACCGCGTACAGCGGGACGCTGTCGCCCTCACCTTCGAATGCGGCCAACGGCCTGGTTGACAGAGGGACGGCGAATCGACCAAGTCCTCTACGTGGTATTGCAACGACGCCCCAAGGCCAGCGGGGCTAATCGGCCTGACGCAAGGACTGTCGCGTCGGAAGGAGCATGAGGTCACCATCATGAAGACATGGCTCGTCATACTTTCGATCGTCGCGTTGTCCTTCTCAGCCCGACAGGCTGAAGCCACCGCATCCGCAGCTGAGAAGTGCGCGGCAGCGAAGTCCAAGATCGTCGGGGCATACTTCCTGTGCCTGCAGAAGTCCCAGGCCAAAGCGACGCTGAATGGCACGCAGCCGGACGTGACGAGATGCGATGCGGCGTTCTTGGAGAAGTGGCAGAAGATCGAGACCAAGGGCAAGGGCTCCTGCCCCGACGGGGTGATCGGCGAAGAGATTCGTCGCAGCGTCGAGGAGTGTGCCGAGACGAGTGCCGGGATCGTTTCGGGTGGCACGAAGGTTCCGACCTGTGGCGACGGTGCGATCAACGTCGCCGGTGAGACCTGCGATGGGCCGGACCTCGGTGGCATGAGCTGCACTTCGCTCGGGTTCACGGGCGGAACACTCACGTGTACGACGGCTTGCCGCTTCGAGACCTCCGCTTGCACGAATTCGAGTTGCTCGGCGACGAATCCGGGATACACGGCACCCAACGGATGTGCCTGCGCCGACACGTGGACGTACAACGGCAACACTTACTGCAACGGCGGGTGCGCCAACCCCGATGGCGATTCCAACGGGCCATGGTGCTTCACGGAAGCGAACTGCAACGGGCAGAACTGGGCCTACTGCCAAGCCTCCGGCACCGGATCAGGCTGCTCCGCGGGTGCCGCCGGCTACGCGCCGCCCGCCGGCTGCGCCTGCCTCGACACCTGGAGCTACAACGGCAGGACCTATTGTAACGGACAGTGCGGAACCCCGGACGACGTGGCAGGGACGCCTTGGTGTTACACGTCGAATACGTGCAACGGCGCGAACTGGTCGTACTGCTCCCGATGATCGCATCGAGTCCATTGCTGCGGGCGGCCGCTTGAGGCGAGCTCTCGCACCCTATGGGTCATGCGCAACCAAAGTTCGTTGTTCGGTCGTGAACGCGAGCTGACGCAGCTACGCGAAGCGCTGCATCAGGTCGCCGCAGGGCAACCGCGCTGCGTGCTCCTGTTGGGCGACGCCGGCATCGGCAAGACGCGACTCGCCGACGCAGCCGCGCGCGAAGCCCGCGCCCGTGGCTTCGAGGTCGTATGGGGCAGTTGCTGGGAAAGCGCAGGTGCTCCGGCACTCTGGCCCTGGCGACGCGCCCTCGCCGGACTCGTCGACGGTCTCGATTCCGAACAGTGGCGCGCCTGTATCGGCGGCGACGCGCCGGCTCTCGCCGCCGCCTTCCCCGAAATCGCCGCCCGTCTCGGCGACGGCACGACGCCGCACCTCGCCTTGACCCCGGAAGCCCGCTTCTCCCTGTTCGAGTCCGTCTCGAGCTTCCTCACCCGCGCCGCGGCACGGCGTCCGCTGGCGATCCTCCTCGACGACATCCACTGGGCCGACACCGACTCGCTGCTGCTGTTGCACTTCCTCGCCCGCGACGCCGCGGCGACGCGCCTGCTCGTCGTCGCCACCCTGCGCGATGTCGATGCCGAACGCCGCCCCGAGGAGTTCCGCATCCTCACCACCCTCGGGCGCGAACGCGCCGTCGAACGCCTCCACCTCGAGGGCCTCACCCGCGATGCCGTCGCCGGCTTGCTCGATGCCGAACTCGGACACGCCACGCCCGACAGCACCGTCGACCGCATCCTCACGGCCAGCGGCGGGAACCCGTTCTTCGTCCGTGAACTGGCGCGATTGTGTACGGCGGAAGGCGCGATCCTTCCTTCCAAGCGACTGCCGGCCAGCGTGCGCGACGTCGTCGAACAACGGCTCGCCCCTTTGCCCGCAGCCACGCGCGAGATCCTGCGCCTCGGCGCGATCGTCGGTCGCGACTTCGACCTCGCCCTGCTCGAACTGGTGGAGCCCGGCATCCGCGAACGCTTTCGCGACGACCTCCAGCCGGCGATCGACGCGCGGCTGATCGTCGAGAAACCAGCTGCAGCGTTCGGCTTCGTGCATGCGCTGGTCGGCGAAGTCCTCCGGCAGGAGATCCCGGCGGCGCGCCGCGCCGCGTGGCACGGGCTCATCGGCCGCGCCTTGCAGACGAACTACGGCGACGACGAATCGCAACTCGCGGCGCTGGCACATCACTTTCTGATGGCAAGCGACGGCGATGCCTCCTACACCGCCCAAGCCATCGACTGCTCGCTGCGGGCGGCGCAGCGCGCGAGCGCCGCCGCAGCGTACGGCGAATCCGTCGCCCTGCTCGAACGCGCCCTCCCCGCTCTGGAGCGAACCACCGCCACCGGCCTGGGGGACTCCCCCATGCACTGCAGCTTGCTCGTTGCGCTCGGCGATGCCCAACGGCTCGCCGGCCACTCCGGCGCGGCGGCGACCATGCGCGCCGCCGCGGCGATGGCACGGCGCATCGACGCGCCTACCCTGTTCGCGCAAGCGGCTCTCGGCCATGCCGATGCCGTCGGCTTGCCGCCGGGCGACCCCGATCCGGACGTGCTCGCGCTTCTGGAGGAGGCCTCGACCCGCCTGCAGACCGAGGCGGAGACGGAGAATGCGGGCCGGCTCCTGCGTGGGCGCGTGCTCGGACGCATCGCCATCGAGCTGTTCTGGTCGACCGATTTGGAGCGGCGTTGCGGCCTCAGCCGCACCGGCGTCGCGCTGGTGCGCCCGTTTCGCAACCCCGCCGAGCTCGGACGAACCCTCTTCGACCACCACTGGGCCATCCTCGGCGCCGACACCCTCGCCGAACGATGTGGCGTGGCCGAAGAGATCCTGGCGCTGCCGATCGCCTCGCCCCTGGTCGACACGCGCCTGCTCGGCCATGGCTGCCGCATCCAGGATCGCCTGGAACTCGGGGACATCGACGGCGTCGACGCCGACATCGCCGCCTTCACCCACGAGGTATCCATCTTGCGCCAGAATCGCCTGCGCTGGTGGTTGCCGCTCTACCGCGGCCTGCGCTTGATGATCGACGGTCGCCTCGCGCAAGCGGAAGAGTCGCTGACGAGCGCCATGGCCGAGGCCGAGCGCCTCGCGTCGCGCGAAGCCCCGATGCACGGCGGCGCCCAACTGATCGTGCTGCGCGATTTCCAGGGACGCCTCGCCGAGATGGAGCCGTGGGCGGCCGAACTGGCGCGCCAGCATCCGGCTCAGCCGGTCTGGCTCGCCTTACTGTCCGTGATTCACGCCACGGCAGGACGGGACGCCGAAGCCCGCGCCGAGGTGGAAGCGATCCTGGCGCGTGATCTCGTCGGCGCACCGCGCGACGCATCGTGGCTGCTGGCGCTGGCCCTGGTAACCCGCACCTTGGGCGCACTCGAATGGGCGGCTCCGGCGTCCGACCTGTACGCCGCCCTCCTGCCTTATGCCGAACGCAACATCGTCGTCGGCACCCCCTCGGGTTGCCTCGGTTCAGCGTCACGCTTCCTCGGCACCCTGGCCAGCCTCGACGGCCGACGCGACCTCGCCGTGCGGCATTTCGAGGACGCCTGGGGCGCCAACACGCGCTTACGTGCCTGGCCCCTGGTGGCCCTCACCGAAGCCGACTACGCCGCGGCGCTGCGGCGCGGCGGTCGGCCCGAGGACCAAGAACGAGTCGGCGCCCTCGTCGCCAGCGCCCACGCCGCGGCGCAGCGGATCGGCATGCGCCGGCTCGTCGCCGACTGCGATGCGCTGCGCGCGTGCCAGCCCGTCGAGACGACGCCCACCGCCGCAGCGACATCCGACACCAACGTGTTCCGCCGCGACGGCGACTACTGGACCCTCCAATTCCGCGGCCAACTGGCGCGACTGCGCACGGCGCGCGGGCTCGAACACCTCGCGGTGCTGCTGGCCCGACCGGGAACCCCGGTGCACGTCCTCGAACTCGCCGGCTCCGTCGGCGACACCGGGGACGCGGGCGTCGTCCTCGACCGGCGCGCCGTCGGCGAGTATCGCGATCGACTCGCCGAACTGCGGCGCGAACGAGATGAAGCCGAACGCTTCGCCGACCTCGGGCGCCGCGAAAGGCTCGACGCCGAGATCGCCCAGATCACGGCACAACTGTCGGCCGGACTCGGACTCGGCGGCCGGGAACGGCGGGCCTTGGCGGCCAGCGAGCGGGCTCGCCTGAGCGTCACGAAAGCCATCCGCGCCTCGCTCGAGCGCGTCGAGACCGCCCAGCCTCGGCTGGCGGCGCACCTGCGCGCGACGGTGCGCACCGGTACCATGTGCGTCTACGCCCCCGATCCGAACCAGCCGATCCGCTGGCAGACCCACTGAGGATCGGGGCGGGACCGTCCGCCCCGACGCCGCGCCCGGCAGCGCGGCACGATTGTGCCTCTCCATCTCACGCCGCACGGGCATGGAGGCACGCAACCCATGATCCTGACCACCCAAGCCCTGATGTCGCGGCGCCCGGTCGAGTCCGGCACGCGCGTTCGACTCGCCAGCCTGTTCGCCGCCCTGCTGCTGCTCGCCGGATCGGCCCCAGCCCAGGTGGCGCCGGGTCTCGTGCAGGCCAACCCGATCTCGCCGCTCGGCACCAATCTCAACACCTTCCGCGACTACTCGACGGAGTGGGCGACCATCGACGCCTTCAAGCAATCACGCGCCTGGATCCCGCACTGCATGGATTGCCGCCCGACGGTGTGGGACACGGGTGAGTCCGCCTTGCTCGATCTCGACGAGGACGGCTGGGTGCGATCCTTGCGGGCGTCGGGGGACGGAGCCCGTTACACCTCGGTCGGCACCACGACGCTGCGCGGCCTCGACGGCCACTACCCTGGAGGCCGCTGGACGGTGCTCTACGACGGGCGCGGCACCCTGGCCTACGGCAACGACGCGCAGCTCGTCGCGGCCGAGTCGACCCCGGGCCGCGACGTGCTCCAGGTGACCCCGAGCAACGCCGGGATCTGGTTGCGCATCACCTCGACCGACCCGGAGGGTACCGGCGACTACCTGCGCAACATCCGCATCCTCGCGCCCGGCTTGGAGAACTCGAGCGAGATGTTCCACCCGCTGTTCCTCGAGCGCACGGCGGCCTACCGGCTGCTGCGGTTCGTACAATGGATGGACATCAACGGCTCGTCGCTCACCACGTGGGACGAGCGGCCGCGCCTCACCGATGCGCGCTGGAGCAGCCCGTCGCGCGGCGTGCCGGCCGAGGCGGCGATCGCCCTGGCCAACCGACTGCACGCCGACGCGTGGCTGCACGTGCCGCACCAGGCGGACGACGACTTCGTGCAACGCTTCGCCGAGTTGGTGCGCGACACCCTCGACCCGACGCTGACGGTGTGGATCGAGTACTCCAACGAGGTCTGGAACGGTTCGTTCGGCTACACGCAGAGCCTCTACGCCCAACAGCGGGGCCGCGAACGCTGGCCGGCGTCGGCCGCGGGGGATTTCCAGAAGCAGATGAATTGGTACGGGATGCGCAGCGCCCAGGTGTGCGACATCTGGAAAGCCGCCTTCGGCAGTGCCAGCGACCGGGTGAGGTGCGTCATGGCGGGCCAGGCGGCCAACCCGTGGGTGGCGACTCAAGCTCTCGACTGCCCGCTTTGGACGGAGGGCGCGCCGTGCCACACACACGGCATCGACGTGGTCGCGGTGGCGCCCTACCTGGACCTATACCTCAACGACGAGAGCAACCGCGCCGCGGCGTTGGCCTGGACTGAAGAAGCCGACGGCGGCCTGACCTCGGCGTTTGCGGAGATCGAGCACGGCGGGGTGTTGCCGCGCGGCTACGCCGGCGGCTCGTTGGCCGAGACGGCGCGGCGCACCGCGTCGCACCACGCCGTCGCCCTGGCTCGCGGACTCACCCTGGTCGCCTATGAAGGCGGGCAGGAACTGCACGACCCGCGACGCGACCCGGCGATCGACGAGTTGCTGCAGGCCGTCAATCGCGACGAACGCATGGGCGCCGTCTACGACCGCTACCTCGCCGACTGGCGCGCCAACGGCGGCGACATGATGGCGCACTTCGTCAACGTGCAGCGCTACCAGAGCTTCGGCAACGCCGGCGCCCTCGAGTTCCTCGACCAGGAGGGTTCGCCGAAATTCGATGCACTGATGCGCTTCATCGATGCCAACCCCTGCTGGTGGCCGGACTGTGCATTGGCGCCGGCCGCCACGTGCGGCAACGGCATTCTCGAACCCGGCGAGGAATGCGAATCCGGCACCGCGCCGAACGGCGGCGACTGTTCGGCCGATTGCCGCTTGGCGCCGCCGCCGAACTGCGACAGCGGCATCACCCTCGAAGCCGCCCGACTGTCCGTCACCGCCGACCCGTTTCGTCTGCGCCTGCGCGGGCAGGCGCGTCTGCCGCAACCGTGGCGCGACGTCGCCCCCGCCGGCAACGGACTGCAAGTGCGGATCGGCGAGCTGCTGGACGTGGATCTGCCGGGAGGGGTCCGCTGGCGCAGCGACCGGCGCGGACGACGTTGGACCTACCGCGACCCGAGCGGCAGCCAGGGCGGCATCACCCGCGTCGTCGTGTCGGATGCTTCACGGGACGGATCCGGTCGGCTGCGCGTCTTCGTCGCCGCCACGGGAGCGGCCCGCGGCTTGCCCTCGGCGGGGACCATGACGGCGTCGGTGCGCTTCGGGGACCAAGACGAGTGCGCGACGGTCGTGTGGAACGGCAGTGACGGCCCGCGACCGAGTTGCAGCACCAGCGCAGCGGCGCTCGCGTGTCGCTGACACGGAGACCAAGGGAACCGTCGCCGGGCTTACGGGCGATCCACGAGCCCGGCCGGGACGACGTCGGCTGACCGTTCGGCGACCATGCCTTATCGGCACAATGTTCGGGTAAACCGTTTCTTCGTTGTTCGACCCGCGCGCCGCATGGTACCCAAATTCATGGGATTGATTCGGCGTAAGGGCGATGCGGCGCGTCGCATTCGGGCGGCTTGGGTGTTCGGCTTTCTCGTACTCGGCTTGGCGGGACTGTATCCCCACACGGCATCCGCTTGGTACGGGCCGAACCGAACCGGCTGCTATCTGAGCTGCGGCGGCTACATCAGCGGGCCCGCCGGTGGCTGCTGGTGCGACGTCGCGTGCCTGTCGCTTCAGGACTGTTGCGCCGACATCGAGCCATACTGCTTGCGTCCCATCATCGGATCCGTGCAGCCGACGGCGGCACCGACCAGCGGCGGCACGCGGGTCACGATCTCCGGAACGAAGTTCAAGCCGATTCCCGGCACGACGCTGTCGGTCACCGTGGATGGCGCGACCTGTGCCTCGCCACAAGGCAGCGACACGAACATCGAATGCACCCTACCCGCCGGCGACGGGGCGCACGCGCCCGTCGTCGCGTCGACGGACGTGACCGTGCTGCCGTCGAACTGGCCTGCCGGCCAACCCAGCGCGCCCTTTTCCTACGCTTATGCCGCACCGGCCATCTCGAGTATCGATCCAACGACGGCCGCCACCACCGGCAACATCCCGCTGACGATCAACGGCACGAACTTCGGCGCGCGCAGCACCGTCACGGTCGGCAGCGTCGCTTGCCCGGTCGACTCTCGCACCAACTCCCAGTTGATCTGTACCCTGCCGGCCGGCCAAGGCGCGGGGCTCGACGTCGTCGTGACGGCGCCGGGTCAAAGTTCGACGGGTGCACCGTTCAGCTACACCGCACCGGCGATCACCAGCATCTCGCCCACGACCGGCCTGCCGCGCGGGGGCATCCCCCTGACGATCAACGGAACCAACTTCGGCACGGCGAGCACGGTTCTCGTCGGCTCGAGTTCCTGCCCCGTGACCAGCCAAGACCATTCGCAGCTGGTGTGCACGCTTCCCGCCGGAGAGGGAGCGCAGCAGGTGCAGGTCGTAGCCGGCAGTCAGGCGAGCAATACCACCAGCTTCCTCTACTCCGGACCCGTCATCACCTCGATCCAACCGACCGCGGGGCCGACGGAAGGCAACATCCCCTTGACGATCAACGGAGTGATGCTCAACGCAGGCAGCGCCGTGACCGTGGGAGGAGCTTCGTGCCCCATCACGTCGCAGGAACCTGACGGCACGCGCATCGTGTGCACCCAGCCGTCCGGCGAGGGTGTCGACAAGATCGTCCGCGTCGTCACACCGGACGGCGCCTCCAACGACAAACTCTTCGACTACCTGGCGCCCTCGATTCAGACGGTATCGTCGACACCGCTCGCCACCGACGGCACGACGCCCCTGACGCTCACCGGCAGCAACTTCGGTCTGACACCGAGCGTGACCGTCGGCGGCGCCGCCTGCGCCCTGCAGAGCCGCAGCCACGACACGATCGAATGTACGGCACCGGCCGGACAAGGGACCGGCAAGACGGTGGCACTCCTGGTCGGGACACAATCCACCACCGCGGCCGCCACGGTTTCCTATGCCGCACCGACGCTCGGCAGCATCACGCCGACGAGTAGCTCGACCTCCGGCAACATCCCCTTGACCCTGAACGGTGCCAACTTCGGCACGACCAGCACCGTCACCATCGGCAACACCAACTGCCCCGTGCAGAACCAAGGACACAACACCCTGATCTGCACGATCCCCCCGGGGTCAGGCACCAACCTGCCGGTGACGGTTTCGACCGGTGGGCAGACCAGCAACACTCGGACGTTCACGTACACGGGCGCGTCGCTTGCCTCGATCGACCCCACCAGCGCACCGACGCAGGGTAACGTGCCCCTGACCATCAACGGCAGCAACTTCACCGCCGGCAGCACGGTCAGCGTCGGCGGCGCCAGCTGCGGCCCAACATCGATCACGGCGAACCAGATCATCTGCACCCTGCCGGCGGGCCAGGGTACCAACCGGCCGGTCGTGGTCACCGACACCTCCCTCGTCGCCAGTAACCCCTTGCTCTTCAACTACCAGGCACCGTCGGTGAGCAACGTGATCGCCACCGCCGGGAGCACGACCGCCGGCAACGTCCCGCTGACGGTCATCGGCAGCAGCTTCGGCATGACGCAGACGGTCACCGTGGGCAACCGACAGTGTCCCGTCACGACGCCAGGTCATTCCATGGTCGTCTGCTCTCTCCCCGCTGGACAGGGCACGAACCAAGCCGTCGTCGTGACGACGGCCGGGCAGACCAGCAACAGCAACGTCACCTACTCGTACCCCGCGCCGATCCTCAGCGGCATCGATCCGAGCAACGCCGAAACCGACGGCGACGGGGCGACGCTGAACCTGACCGGCACCAACTTCGGCACGGCCAGCCAGGTGTCGGTCGGCGGCCTGTCTTGCCCGGTCACCTCGCAAGGACACACGTCGCTGCAATGCGCGCTACCCGCGGGCCAAGGGGCGTCTCTCGACGTCACCGTCTTGGCCGGCAACCAAACGAGCAACGCGCAGCCGTTCTCGTACCTCCCGCCGACCCTGACCCAGATCGACCCGACGTCAGCATCGCCGGCGGGAGGCGAAATCCTGACGCTCACCGGCAGTAGCTTCGGCAACTCCGCGACGGTGCTCGTCGGCGGACAGTCGTGCGCCGTCCGATCGCAGACACACGGGACGATCGAGTGTGCCCTACCGGCGGGCTCCGGAACCAACAAACCCGTGCAGGTTGTCGTGGCAGCGCAGCCGAGCAACACCTTGACCTTCGACTATGCCGCGCCCGTGGTGACGACCATCGTGCCCGACAACGCACCGCCGGCGGGCAACATCCCGATCACCATCAGCGGTGCGAATTTCGGCAGCGCCGGCGGGAGTGTCACCGTCGACGGCAATTCCTGTCCGATCCTCCCTAGCGGACAGAACGACTCGCGCATCACCTGCACCCTGCCTGCGGGAACCGCCGGCACCAAGGTCGTCGCCGTCACCGTCGCCGGTCGCTCCGGCAACGGTAGCTTCACCTACGCCGAACCGACCGCGACACCGACGGCGAGCGCCACGGCCACGCCGAGTGCGACCGCGACGCCGACGCCGCTGTGCGGCGACAGCCCGCGCAATGACTGTCGCGCCGCCGGCAAGGCGGCCCTGACGCTGACCGACAATGCCGACGTCGACGACAAGGACAAGCTGTCGTGGAGTTGGTCGAAGGGCGCCGCCACGAGCGTCGCGGCCTTCGGCGACCCGCAAACCACGACGGCCTACGCGCTCTGCCTGTACAGCGGCGGCACGCCGTTCCTGAACGTCGAGGTGCCGCCGGGCGGCACCTGCGGCCGCGGCAAACCCTGTTGGGACAGCGACAAGAGTCCCTACAAGTACAGCGATGCGGCGGGAACTGCCGACGGCGTCACGCGGCTGACGCTCAAGGCCGGCGAGGCCGGCAAGTCGTCGGTGAGCCTGCGCGGTAAGGGCGCCAATCTACCCGACGTGACCCTGCCGCCGGCTGCGCCGGTGACGGCTCAGGTCGTGAATACGCTTGGCGAGTGCTGGTCAGTGACCTTCAACGGACCACCGCTCAAGAGCGACGCGACCGTCTTCAAGGCGAGCTACAAGGCCCCCTGAGATCGCTCGATGGTGCCGGCAGCGCCGGCACCATCGGGTGCGGAACCCACGTAGAAGGGCTGCCGACCGTACCGCTTCAATTGGGCCAGTAGACGTATTCGTCGCCCGCTTCGAAGTGTTCGGCGAGCGTCTTGTCGACGGCCACCGGGGCCTCGATCGTATGCGGATAGAGCGGCGGTCGCGCCCCCTGTTGATGCTTTTCCAACAGTGCCGCCAGCTCGGCGACCTTGTCGGCGCGGGCGACGGCGAGATTGCGCTGCTCGGTCGGATCGCTCTCGAGGTCGTAGAGCCAGACGTTCTTGGGTCGCTCGCTGACCTGCAGCTTCCAATCGCCCTGGCGCACGACGCGGTAGTGGGCGCTTTGCCAGAACAGCACGTCGTGCGGCTTCTCGGTCGCTCGCAACGTCGCCACCGGCAACAGGTCGGCACCGTCGATCGCCACGCCTTCGGGCAGGGGCGCGTTGGCCGCGGCGGCCAACGTGGGCATGAGGTCGATGTGGCCGACCGGCGGCAGCACCTGCGTTCCCGGCGTGATGCGGGCCGGCCAGCGCATGAACAGCGGCACGCGGATGCCGCCCTCGAACATGGTCATCTTCCAGCCGCGGAACGGCTCGTTCACCTCGGGTAGGCCGATGTATCCGGCGCCGCCGTTGTCGCTGGAGAACACGACCAGAGTATTCTCGGCCAACCCTTCCGCGTCGAGTTTGTCGAGGATGCGGCCGACGCTGCGGTCGAGCGCCCGCACCATGGCGGCATACACCCGCAAGCGATGCGGCTGGATGTCGCCGACCGCCTCGTAATCCTCCTTCGTCGCCTGCAGCGGCGTGTGCACCGTCCAGTGCGCCAAGTAGAGGAAGAACGGCCGGTGGCGGTTGTTCTCGATGACCCGCAAGGCTTCGTCCGTCCAGTAATCCGCGAGGTACCCCCCAGGCTCGAAGGGCGGGCCGTCGTTGAAGGTCGCCGCGTATTGCATGCGGGCCCACAGGAAGCGGTCGATGGGATCGAAGTCGAGCTTGGCCTCGACGCCGCGCGGATCGCCTTCGGGTAGGTGTAGGCCGTTGGCCATGTTGAGGCTTTCGTCGAAGCCCTGGGCGTTGGGGCCGAACTCGGGTCCGCCGCCGAGATGCCACTTGCCGATGTGCGTCGTGTGGTAGCCGGCCTGGCGCAGCACTTCCGCGACGGTCACTTCGGAGCCTGGCAAGCCCTGATCCTGGTACGACGGAGCCTCGGCGGCGCGAGCGGAATCGAAGATCACCGGCGGCAAACCGGAGTTGCGCGCCTCGGCGATGAGGCTGACGACCCGTCCCATGCCGGGCGGGGTCGGCGTGAACTCGAAGCCGGTGCGCGTCGGGTAACGGCCGGTCATCAACATGGCGCGCGACGGAGCACAGGTCGCGGCGCCGGCGTAGGCTTGGGTGAAGATGGCGCCTTGCGCCGCTAGGCGGTCGATGTGCGGCGTCTTGACCCGACCGCCGGCGACGCCGCCGCCGAAGGTCGACAAGTCGTTGATGCCGAGGTCGTCGGCGAGGATGAAGATGATGTTGGGTGGCCGCTCGCCCGGCGGCAGCGCGGCTTGGGCGGGGCCCTTGGCCCACTCCACGGCGCGATGCGGCGCAACGTCCATGCGTCCGACGCGCGACACGGCGAACAGCAGCAGTTCGACGCGCAAGAGCCAAGCCGATCCCGCCACGAGCACGAGACCGACGAGGACGTACGGAAGGAAGCGGCGCACACCGCGTGGCTGGGTCATGCGCGCAGCCTGGACCAGCGACCTTCTTCAGGCAAGCCGAGGCGCGGCTACGGAACCGCCGGCCCCTACCTCCGCCGAGCGAGGGGGCGCGCGCACGGCGGAGTCGATTGCAAAAGACGGGGCGGCGGGGATAAGCGAGAGGATCCCCGTGTTTGGAGCCCCGATGAGATTCGTTCGTATTGCCGCCGTCGCCGTCGTCGCGCTCGTCATCCTCGCCGCCGTCGCCTATCACGGCCTCGGACGCGGCTGGTTCGGCCGCCACGAGGCCCCCGGCACCGTCACGGCGTCGGCCCGACCCGCCGACGCCGTGCGCCGCGAAAGCCAGACGCAGGCCGGCGTCGCCCGCAGCCGCGGCGCCAGCCTCGACAAGCAGATCCTCTTCGGCGACCTGCACGTCCACACCACCTACTCCTTCGACGCCTTCTTCATGAGCCTGCCCATGATGCTCGGCGAGGGCTCTCATCCGCCGGCCGATGCGTGCGACTTCGCCCGCTACTGCTCCGGCCTCGACTTCTGGTCGATCAACGACCACGCCGAGGGCCTGACGCCCGAACACTGGCAGGAAACGGTCGAAACCATCCGCCGCTGCAACGAAGTCGCCGGCGACCCGAACAACCCCGACCTGGTCTCCTTCCTCGGCTGGGAGTGGACCCAGGTCGGCATGGTCCCCGACCAGCACTACGGCCACAAGAACGTCATCCTGCGCGACCTCGACGAAGTGCCGGCGCGCCCCATCGGCGCCCGCGGCTTCACCAACCGCGCCATGCGCGAAAACGGCCCGCAGCCGGGCCAGATGGCGCAGCTCACGCTCGCCGGCCGCGACCGCCGCTACCAAGACTTCGCCAAGTACGTCCACGAGTCCGGCGCCGTGCCCGACTGCCCCGAGGGCGTGCCGGTGCGCGAGTTGCCGGCCCATTGCCGCGAACTGACCGCCACCCCGGAAGAACTGTTCCGCAAGCTCGACGAATGGGGCTTCGAGTCGCTCGTCATCCCGCACGGCACCACCTGGGGCTTCTACACGCCGGCAGGGTCGACCTGGGACAAACAACTCGCCGGCAACCAACACGACCCCGATCGCCAACGGCTGATCGAAGTGTTCTCCGGCCATGGCAACTCCGAGGAGTTCCGCGACTACGTCTCGGTCACCTACGACGAACAAGGCCGGCCGGTCTGTCCCGAACCGACTCCCGACCACCTGCCCTCGTGCTGGCGGGCCGGCGAGATCATCCGCAATCGCTGCGCAACCGCCGGACTGCCCGACGACGTCTGCGAGTTGCGCGCCAGCGAAGCCCGCCTGCATTACCTCGAGGCCGGCATGCAGGGACACCTGACGGTGCCCGGCGCCGACGTGCACGACTGGCTCGACTCCGGTCAGTGCCGCGATTGCTTCCTCCCCGCCTTCAACTATCGCCCCGGCGGCTCGGCGCAGTACATCACCGCGCTCGGCAACTTCGACGCCCCCGGCGCCCCCAAACGCTTCCGCTTCGGCTTCCTCGCCTCGAGCGACAACCACACCGCCCGGCCGGGCACCGGCTACAAGGAATTCGACCGTCGCGGCATGACCGAAGCGGTCGGCCCCATCGACTCCTACTGGCGCGACATCCTGCGCGGTGAACGACCGAAACCCGAAGCCCGCTCGCGCCCCTTCGACCTCGACAGTTCCGAGTTCTCGGCGCTCTCCCTGGTCGAGGCCGAACGCCAGGCCTCCTTCTTCCTCACCGGCGGGCTCGTCGCGGTTCACTCGGAGGGACGCAGTCGCAACGCCGTGTGGGATGCCCTGCAACGCCGCGAAGTGTACGGCACCAGCGGCGAACGCATGCTGCTGTGGTTCGACCTGCTCAACGGACCCAACCCCGCGGGCGGCTACACCGTGCTGCCCATGGGCTCCGAAACCAGCCTCGACCGCCCTCCGCATTTCCAAGTGCGGGCCGTCGGCTCGCCGGTGCAACTCGATGGCTGCCCGGACTACACCGTCTCGACCCTGTCTCCCGAACGGCTCGAACACCTGTGCCGCGGCGAGTGCTACAACCCGAGCGAGCGCCGCAACGTCATCGACCGCATCGAGATCGTTCGCATCCGGCCCCAACAGCGCGCCGGCGAACCGGTCGCGCCGCTCATCGAAGACCCGTGGCGCGTGCTGCCCTGCCGCCCCGATGCCGCCGGCTGCACCGTCGCCTTCTACGATCCCGAGTTCGTGCGCGACGGCCGCGACACCGTCTACTACGCCCGCGCCATCCAGCAGGAGAGCTACACCATCAACGCCGACAACCTGCGCTGCAAGTACGACGAGCGCGGTCGTTGCATCTCCATCGACCCCTGCCACGGCGACTTCCGCACCGGAGCCAACGACGACTGCCACCGCTTGAGCGAAGAACGCGCCTGGTCGTCGCCGATCTTCGTCGACGCCCCGCGCTGACCGCGAGGAGATGGAACGCGCTGCGATCACCATCGTCGGCGCCGGGCCGGTCGGCTTGACTCTGGCCAACCTGCTCGGCGTCGCCGGTATCCCGACCGTCCTCCTCGAACGCCACCCGAGCACCGTCGACGAACCACGCGCCATCGTCATCGACGCCGAGTCGCTGCGCACGGTGCAGTCCACCGGCCTCATCGAGACGGTGCGCGACGAACTGCTGCTCGGCTTCGACGCCGACTACGTCAACGCCGCCGGCGAATTCCTGCTGTCGGTACCGTTGCAACAGACGCCCTACGGCTATCCGCTGCAGAGTTCCTTCGACCAACCGACCTTCGAACGCCAACTGCGCGCCGGCCTCGACCGCTTCGCCCACGTCGACGTGCGCTTCGGCCATACCT
The DNA here is from genome assembly GCA_964524885.1 of uncultured Binatia bacterium (SeqCode). Taxonomy (GTDB): domain Bacteria; phylum Desulfobacterota; class Binatia; order HRBIN30; family HRBIN30; genus CALJUJ01. The sequence goes on along the minus strand of CAZGEJ010000053.1, from coordinate 16,136 downwards.
TGGAAGGGCTCGAACGCACGCCGACACACGTCGTCGCCCACGGTCGCCGCGCCGACGGCAGCACCTTCTCGGTCGTCTCGGATTACCTCATCGGCTGTGACGGCGGCCGCTCGACGGTACGGAGCAAACTCGGCATCCGCATGTCCGGCCGCACCGAGCCGCAGCGTTGGCTCGTCGTCGACACCATCGACCCGTTTCTCGAGGGTCGCCTGACGTGTCGCTTCTTCTGTGACCCCGAGCGTCCCGGCATGACTCTCGCCAAACCACACGCCAAACGGCGCTGGGAGTGGATGCTGATGCCGGGCGAGACGGACGAAGAGTTGCTCGACGAGTTCTTCGCCCGCTCTCTCATCGCGCCCTACACCGAGTCGCGCAAAGTGACCATCGAGCGCAAACACGTCTACACCTTCCATTCGCTCGTCGCCGATCGTTATCGCGACGGACGCGTCTTGCTGGCGGGCGACGCCGCGCACATGATGCCCCCTTTCGCCGGTCAGGGCATGAACGGCGGCATCCGTGACGCCCGTCATCTCGGCTGGCTGCTGCCGCTCGTCTGTCGCGGCTTGGTGCGCGACGCGGCCTTCGACACCTACGAACACGAGCGCCGCGCCCACGTCACCGCGGCGATCCAACTGGCCAACCGACTGGGGTCGTTCATCCAGTCGACCAACCCGCTGCTGGCCGGCGTGCGCGACCTCGTCTTCACCTTGGTCGGGCTCAGCGAAGCGAGCCAACACTTCTTCGACCGCAGATTCGCCGGCTGGTTGCGGGCGCCGCGCTTGGCCGACGGCAGCTTCGTCCCGAGCCGAGCCCGCCCGCACTTGTCCGGCAAGATGCTCATCCAACCGATGGTGCAAGGCGCCGACGGTCGCGAGACGCTGCTCGACGAACTGCTCGGCCCCGGCTTCGCCGTCATCGGTTTCGACCTCGACCCGCGGCAGGCTCTGCGCCCCACCACTCGCGGCCGATGGGAGAAGCTCGGCGCTCGCCTGCTGCGCATCGGACTCGACGATCGCGGCGACGCCTTCGATCACACCGGCGCCCTCGCCCGCTGGCTCGGCAAGGCGCGCACCCGTCTTCTCGCCGTGCGCCCCGACCGCTTCGTCATCGCCGACTTCTCCGAACTGGAGGCCGAAGCCGTCACCGAAGAAGTCGCACGCAAACTCCACCTCGTGTGAAAGGACGATCATGAACTACACCACGCTGCGCACGAGTCTCGAGGACGGCGTCTTCCTCATCACGCTCTGTCGCGCCGAGGCCTACAACACCATCACCCTCGAGCTACGCGACGAGTTGGCGGCGGCCATCGACGAAGGCGACGCCACGCGCGGCGCCCACGTCATCCTGCTGCGCGCCGAAGGTCCGGCGTTCTGCGCCGGCTACGGTCTCGACTGGTCGACCTCGGCGCAAGCCCGCGAGCTGACGTCGCCGGCGGAGGGCGGTCGGGTGTGGGATTCGGTGGCCGACATGCGCATGATCGGCAGCTTCGTCGAGACGTACATGAAGCTGTGGTACGCGCGGAAACCGACCATCGCCGCGGTGCAGGGGTGGTGCATCGGCGGCGGCACCGACATGGTCTTGTGCAGCGACCTCATCATCGCCGCCGACGATGCCAAGTTCGGCTACCCGCCGTCACGCGTGTGGGGCACGCCGACGACGGCGATGTGGGTCTATCGGATGGGACTGGAGAAGGCGAAGCGCTACTTGCTCACCGGCGACGAGATCTCGGCGCAAGAAGCGGCGCGCATCGGCTTGATTCTCGAGACGGTGCCGGCAGCCGAGCTGCAGGAGCACGCCGTCGCCTTCGCCAAGCGCATGGCGCAGGTGCCGACCAATCAATTGGTGATGCTCAAGCTGTTGTGCAACCACACCGTCGAAAACATGGGCTTCGCCTCGAGCCGCCTGCTCGGCACCTTCTTCGACGGCGTCGCGCGACATACCCAAGAAGGGCTGGACTTCGTCCGCCGCGCCGAGGACGTCGGCTTCCGCCAAGCGGTGCGCGAGCGCGACGACCCCTTCGGAGACTATGGGAGCAGGAAGAGAGAGAAGTAACAGGGTCAGACGGTAGACAGGTGGAAGGCGGCACTTACGCCTTCCACCTGCCTACTTTCCATATTCTGCGCGTCAGTCGTTGCGAGCGCGCAGACGGCTGACGCGGCTGTTGATGACCTCGTTGCGCCGGATGTTCTCGTTGTAGCGACCCTCCCAGCAGTTACCGAGGCTGTTGATCCATTGCGCGCGGATCGGGCCCGGTGCCGTCGCCAGCGGCAAGCTGCCGAGATCGGGCAGGTTGCCGCCGCCGCCCGAAGCGAGAGTACCGAGCTTGCCGCGTCCGACGACGCGCACCAGCGCCGCACCCGGCGTCGCGGCGCGCGACCGCAGCACGACCCGGCGGATGCCCGCCTGCTGCAAGGTGCGATCGGCGAAGTCGACCATCTGCCGCCGCACGCGCCAACCGCTGCCCGCCGCGAGGCTGGCCCGCACGACCAGCGCCCCCGTGCCATCGTAGACGCACAGGGCATAACTCGTCGTCGTCGTCGGATCGCCGAACTCCGCCAGCGTCGTGCTCTCACCGCGCCGCCAGGTGAACTCGAGGCGGTCTTTCTTGTCGTACCGTCCGGTCCAGTTGTCGATGCTGAGGCGACCCCGACGCGGGCGCGTTTGCTGGCGACAGGACGCCTGCGGCATGGGCGGGCAAGTGATCGCCGGCACCGGCGTCGAGGTGATGCTCGGCGTCGCCGTCGGCGGCGCCGGCGTGGCACTCGGCGGCGGAATCGTCGAGGTAGCCGTCGGCATGGGAACCGTCGCCGTCGCGGTTGGCGGCACCGGACTCGGCGACTCCGGCGGCAAGGTCACGGTCGGCGTCGGTGGCTCACTTGCAGTTGCCGTCGGCGAGGCCGGCGGCACCGCTTCCGTCGCCGTCGCCGTGGGGGTCGGCGTCGGTTCATTCGGATCGGCCAGGCAGATGCTGAAGCTCTGATCGCACTGTCCTCCCGCGGTGAAGGCACCGCCGATTTCGCCGCACCAGAACTTGTCGTAACCGACACAACAGACACCCGGCTCGACGCACAGCTCGCAGCAGCCCAAGCACTCGGTCGGCGTCGGATAGGCTGGTTCGTAGGCGCAGATGCGCTCCACCGGCATGCAGACGTCTCTGCTGCACGGGTCGCCGTCGTCGCAATCGGCGTCGCTGCCGCAGCCACAGACGCAGGACGCCGTGCAGACATTACCGCCGCTGCAGCCGCTCGGCTGAGCCTCGGGGTCACAGCGCTCCCAGCTGTTGACGACGCCGTCGCCGCAGGGCTCGGGTCCGAACGACAAGCCGCGCAAGGCGAAGCCGCCACGCACTTGGCCGAAGTCGGTGGCGACGACGTTGTCGTTGGGCAGCTCTTGCGGCGTGAAGCGGTACAGGCGACCGTTCTCGGTGCCGGCAAAGACGAGGCCGTTGACGTCGGGATTGACGGCGAGAGACTCGATGCGCTCGTCAGCGCCGATGACGACCGGCGTCAGCTGCTTGTAGGTCACCGGCGGACTGCCTCCGTACCAGGCGAAGATCTGCACCGTGCCGGTCTGATCCGCGCGGCTGCCGTAATAGATGTCGTAGTCACAGTCGACGACGTCGGCACCGGCGAAGGGGATGGCCGAGCCGAAGGCGACGCCGTAGTCGGCGCCGCTGCTCAGGTTGCGCAGGTAGGTGAGTTGCTCGTCGAGATCGACCACGGGAGCGACCAGCTCGGTACCACCGCCGGGGGGCGAGAAGATGGTCAGGCTGCGCGTCGACGTGCTCGCGGCACAGCCGGCGCACGTCACGGGAGTCAGGCTGCCGTCGTCGATGCCGATGCTCACCAGCGAACCGTCAGTCTTTACGCCGTAGAGAACCGGCGGCGCGACGCCCGCGGGGGACCAGGTGATACCCTCGAGCGCCGTGCCCGGCGGCAGGTGGACGGTGGGCGTGATGTTCGCGTTGCCGTCGATCGAGACCAGCACGATACGCCCGTTGGTCGCATCGTAGGCCCACAGGGTCGAACCACCGTTGCAGTGGGCCGAAGCAGCGGTAGGGACGAGAAACGGGGTCACGATGCCGAGGAAAGCCACGGCGATGCGCCGCATGCATGAGCAGGTCATGGGAGCCCTCCACGAAGGAATCTCCCCTTCGTCGGGCAAACGAAGCAGATGACATGCCAGGTTCGTAGCGACGAGCGGAGCGAGACGGCGTGCAGGTGGATTCGCCGAGCTGCGCATGGTGAACGGCCCAACAACGTCGAATCCGAGGAAACCTGAGAGAAACGATGTCGGATCGACGGCGGATCGACGATCCGCGTGCCTGATCGGCAAATGGGCGTGAACCGGAGGGTCGAACCGTGTACAGTCCGCCGCCATGCAGCCGGAACCACTCCGCCCGCGCCACAAGGCGATCTACGCCCTGGGCGACCTCACCGTGAACACGGGACTGTCGGCGCTGGGGCTGATCTACGTGCCGTTTTTCCTCACCCAGGTCGCCGGTTTGCGGCCGGCACTGGCGGGGTTGGTGCCGCTGGTCGGGCGGGTCATCGACGCCTTCGTCGATCCACTGGTCGGGCGCCTTTCCGATACGACGCGTTGGCGTGCCGGCCGGCGGCGGCCCTATTTCCTCATCGGCGCGCTCCCCTTCGGCGTCACCTACGCCGCCATGTGGCTCGACCCGCCGTTCGAGGCGCAGTGGGCCCTCTTCGTCTACTACACCCTGGCCTACACCCTCGCGAGCATCGCCATGACGGTGCTGTGCATTCCGTACATGGCCCTGCTGCCCGAGATGGCGACGGACTACGACGACCGCACGTCGCTCAACACCTACCGCAACGTCGGCGCGCTGCTGGGCGTGTTCGCGGCCATCGCCATCCGCCCGGTGGCGACGGCGCTCGGCGGCGGCACCCCCGACTTCGAGGCGGCGGGCTACTGGTTCGCCGTCGGCCTGGCGGCGCCCTGGCTCGCCGTATGGGGCGTCTCCTTCGAGCGACCCCAGTTCGCCGCCCGCGTCGTGCAGGAGAGCTTCGTCGACGGACTGCGCAACATCGCGCGCCACTCCAGCTTCCTGCGCCTGACCGGCATGTACCTGTTCGGGCGTATCGCCATGGACCTCGTCAGCGCGCTGCTGATCCTCTACTTCACCTACTGGATCGGCCGCTCGGAAGACTTCGAACTAGCGATGTTTCTCTTCCTCCTTGCGGTGATCCTGGCCCTACCGCTGTGGTCGTGGGTCGCCCGCGGCCGCGACAAGGCGACGATCTTCCGCTGGGGCACCTGGTGGTGGATCGCCAGCAGCTTCGTCTTCCTCTTCGCCACGCCGGAATGGCCGCGCTGGCTCGTGTTCGTCGTCCCGCCCCTGGCCGGCATCGGCTATGCGGTCGTCGACGTCATGCCCTGGGCCATGCTCGGCGAAGCGATCGACGAAGACGACCTGCGCAGCGGCGAGCGGCGCGAGGGCATGTACAACGGCGTATTCATGTTCGTCCGCAAGCTCGGCGGCGCCGTCGGCGTCTTTCTCGTCATGGGCGTGCTCGACCTCGCCGGCTACCGCCAGGGCGCCGAGCAGACCGAGTTCGTGCGCCAAACGATCCGCGTGCTGACCACGGCCGGACCGGTGTTGTTCCTCGCCGCGTCGATCTGGTGCGCGCACAACTACCCGCTGACGCGCGAGCAGCACGAGGACATCGTGCGCCAGCTCGAAGAACGCGACCGGGGCTTACCCCTGTGAGCTGCGCGCCGGGCATGCCGGCGACGGCGGTGTGGGTCCTGACGACGGCGGCCCTCGGCCTCGTCCTCGGCGCCATCGTCGACATCGCGTGGGACGCGAGCATCGGCCGTCATTCTTGGGCCAGCCCGCCGCATCTGCTGATCAACCTCTGCGCCGGGCTGAGCCTCGGCGTGGCCGTGAGCCAATGGCGGAAGGCCGGCGTGGCAGCGCTGCTCGCCGGACTCGGTGGTGCGGCTCTACTGCTCGCCGAGGTGCATGCCGAGTGGTTCGGGCTCAATCTAGTGACGGCGGACGTCGAACCCGGCTGGATGGCCTCGGTCGCGGTTGCCGGCATGTTCGCCGTCGCCGCGGCGGCGGTCCTGGCGGCGGCGCACCCTCTCCGGGTTGCTCCGCTGCGGCTGGCCTGTGTCGCGCTGCTGCTGCTGACGGCGACGGCGGCGAGCCCCTACAGTCTGCCCAACCTGCAACGCACCGCGCTTTTCGTGCAGCTGAGCGCCGCGCTCTATCCCGGCTTGCTGCTGTTCGCCCGGCAGGTCTTGGCGCGACCGTTCGGCGCGACCGAGGTGAGCGCCGGCTACATGGCGGTGGTGGCGCTGCTCGTCTGGACGTTGCCGTTGTGGCCGGCGCGTCCGGAGGTGGCGCCGGTGTACCAGAGCATCGAGGCGTTGCTGCCGCCGCGCTTTCCGCTGCTGTTGCTGGTGCCGGCGTTGGTGGTGGATGCCTGGTGCCGCTGGGGTTGGCGCGGGCGTATGGCCGGTTGGGCGAGCGGCGGGTGGTTCGTGCTCAGCTTCGTGCCGGTGCAATGGTACTTCGCGGCGTTTCTCTTGGCGCCGGCGTCGGATCACTGGTTCTTCGCCGGCGGCGGTGAGCATTGGCCGTTTTACCTCGAGATCGGGTCGGAGCGCGGGCTGTTCTGGGGAGCCGAGGAGAGCCCGCTCGACCTTGGGGCAATGGTCGTGGCGGTGGTCGCCGGGGTGCTGTCGGCAGCGGCCGGCGACGCGATCGGCCGACGGCTGCGAGACGGAATGGTGACGGAAGCGGCATCGAACTGACACTCGTTCGACGACGGCCGTCGCGAGACGTCGCCATGCGCACATCGCCCGCATGGCCCGAAGGTTGCTGTGAAGTTTCGCCGGAAGGGAATCCAGCGAGGCGGATCAGCGATGAGCGAGGCGACCAGCGAACGGACTCAAGCCGGTAAGGGATGCGAGACCCTCGGAGCGATGCCCGGCTTCAGCGGTGCGATGCGCCCTGCCCTCGGGGCGCCCGTGCTGATGCAAGCGCCGCCATCGCTGACGCTGCGTGGCGTGGTGCGCCGTATCGGCACGACGCTGCTGATGCTGGCGAGCTACGGAGCGATCGTCGCCAGCCTGACCGTGCTCTTCTCGGGCATCTACTTGACCGCGGTCGACTACCTCGAACCCAAGCCGGGAGCGACGGCACCACCACAAGCGTGGCAAGCGACGCTGGCCGAGCGCGCCCCGATCGAAGCCGACTTCCAAGCCTACCGCCGCCCCGTATCCGGCGGCTTCGGCGGCTACGCCTCGTTCAAATGAGGTCGCGGCCCCGGCCCGACCGAGGACGCAAGGCTCCCTCGATCGGGTAGCATCGCGGCTGAAAATCGCGATAGCGCCGTCGACCCTATCGCCAGGCGGAGCGGGCTGCCGACGGAGATGCGTGGATGGCCGTGACCACCGCTCGCCATCTGACTTCACACACCTACGAGGAGGCCGTCGTAGCCGCGATCGGGCGTGACATCCGTTCGCGCTTTCAACCGGCCTTCGTCGTGCTCGAAAAGCGTCTCTGTGCCTTTCTCCCGGACGGGGCATGACGAGCGCTCGTTTTGGTCGACCCGCGGCGACGACGGCAAGAATCGTCGGCGCGCTCGAGCGGCATCCGCACGTGGCGAGCGCCGTTCTCTACGGCTCGCGCGCCAAGGGCGACTTCATGGAGGCATCCGACATCGACCTCGCCTTGACGGGCGAGATCGACAGCGGCGAACGCCTGCGGATCATGAGCGAACTCGATGATCTCCTGCTTCCCTACATGATCGACGTCTCGGTGTTCGAGGACATCGAGGACGCCAACCTACGGCAACACATCGATAGGGTAGGCAAGGAGTTCTATCGGCGTGCCCAGGCCGATGAGCTGGACGACCCAGGCTCCCCGGCGCCGTTGGTCCGTGGCTGATCGGGTTGGACATCACGAGACGTAGGATGGCGGGCAGCGCCGGGCGTCGGATCGCCGCCCTCCGGCCGCCCCTTCGACCTGGGAATTCAGCATGCGTGTGTCAGGCGGCTTGCACCGAGAAATGCGTTTGCGACAGGCTGCAACCATCGTATTTCACAGCGAAGCGTATTCGATTCAGGCTGTAGCGATCGCGTTCCCGAGTGAAACCCATTCCGTACAGGCTGCGGCGACCGTGTTGCGCGGCGAAATCCATTCCATGCAGCCTGCAACCATCGTGTTTCCGAGCGAAACCTAATCGATTCAGGCTGTAGCGATCACGTTTCGGAGTGAATCCCATTCGGTGCAGGCTGCGGCGATCGTGTTACGCGGCGAAATCCATTCGATACAGGCTGCAACAATCGTGTTTCAGCGCGAAACCTAATCGATTCAGGCTGTAGCGATCGTGTTTCAGAGTGAAACCCATTCCGTACAGACTGCGGCGATCGTGTTGCGCGGCGAAACGCATTCCTTGCAGCCCGCGGCGAACGTGTTTCGGGGTGAAACCCATTCGCTGCAGGCTACGGAACTGCCCGGAGCTTCGGTGGGTGTGGATGGCGCCGAGGGGTGGCTGCCCCTCGGGGTTCTCCGCTGGCGGTCGCCGCTTCAGATCAGGTCGGTGTCGGCGGGTTCTTCGACGAACTCGTGTTCGATGGCGCCGATGCGCGCGATCTCGACGCGCACCTTGTCGCCCGGCTGGAGGAACTGACGCGGGTTCATCGCCACGCCGACGCCGCTCGGGGTACCGGTCGAGATGATGTCGCCGGGTTCGAGGGTGCACACCGTCGACAGGGTCGCCACCTGGTCGTAGCAATCGAAAATCATGTAGCGGGTGTTCGAGTTCTGGCGGAGCTCGCCGTTGACCCACGTCTTGAGGTCGAGGTCGTGCGGGTCGCCGACCTCGTCGGGGGTGACGATCCACGGGCCCATCGGGCCGTGGGTGTCCCACGACTTGCCCAGGGTCATGGTGACGGCGCGGCCTTGCCAATCGCGTTGGCTGACGTCGTCGACGATGGTGTAGCCGGCGATGACCTCGTGGGCCCGTTCCTTGGGTACACGACGGCAGCGTTTGCCGATGACGATGGCGAGTTCGCCTTCGTAGTCGGTGAAGGGGCGCTCGCCGCGCGGCAACCAGACGGGGGCGAAGGGCGGATTGACGCAGCTCGACTGCTTGTTGAAGAAGGTCGGGTACTTCGGCTTCTCGCGCCCGGTTTCGGCGATGTGGTCGTCGTAGTTGAGCCCCGCGCCGAGGAATTTCTGCGGATCACGCACCGGCGCTTCGAGAGTGACCTCCGCGAGGGGCAGCGTCGGCCCGCTGGCGGCGCGCGCGGCGGCGAGAGCCGGTGCCCCGGCGGCGAGGAAGGCGCGCATGTCCTGCGGCAGCTGCGGCGCCGCGGCGGCGAGATCGACGACGGCGTCGCCGATGACGACTCCGATGCGAGTCTTTCCCTGGTGTGTAAACGTAGCGAGCTTCATGGTGCGTCTCCGGCGTGGCGTGAGCCGGACATATAGGAGGGAGACCGAAGGGGGTCAACGCGACGCGCGGCGACGCCGGGGGCGCGAGGCGCGTCGGCGGGAGTGCGGGCGTGTGTCGCGTGCTCCTTTCCGCAGCAGCGGAGTCGCAGGAGGGGTCGAGGGACACCCACGTGTCACGGGGGCCGGGCTGGCGGTCGGTCATCGACCCGAGCGTTCCCTGGTGCGTGCACCGCCTGCAGTGTCCGTGCCGTACTCGAGTGGGTGTCCACGGTCGCGCACGAGTGGGTGTCCACGGTTGCGCACGGTCGTGTCCGGGGTGGCATCCTTGCCTGATCGTGAGAGGTCCTACCTGGTGGATTCCCTTTCCCTGCGCCGGTAGGGTCACCCAGGAACTCATGCTAGGGTACTCACCGCAAGGAGGGATTATGCGAATCGGAGTCCATGGGTTGGCGGGCGAGGTGTGCCGCATCGGGCTGCTGGTAGGGCTCGTCATGACGTTGGCGAACCGTGTCGAGGCTACGGCGTCGATCGGCGCATGCTGTCCGACGAGCGGGGCGTGCATCAGCACCAGCGAGTTCAGTTGCGAACAAGGGGGTGGGACGTTTCTCGGCGCCGGCACCAGTTGCACCAATGCCTCGTGCGATGCGAACACAGCGGTGCCCGTGTTCTCGTTCCTCGGCCTGGTTGGCATGGTCGGGGCACTGGCTGGCGTTGGGCTTTACCGCCTCATCCGCCGGCCGCCACCATCGGCTTCCGGCGCCGCTTGAAGGGTGCCGTGGACTCCCAGTGGGATCGTTGAACAGCCTAGCCGGACGCGGCAACTCGCGCGAAAGACGATCTCTTCGGTTGCGGCGCAGCGTCTGAATCCGCGGCGCCCCCGGTTGTCGCCATCGTATGCCGTCTCCCCGATCGCGTGCGAGAATCAGCGTGCGTCGGAAAGTGAGTGGCGCGATGTACGGCAGTGACCTTGCCGTCCGCGAGTGGATGTACAGGGTTTCACGGGTCTCGTTGGGGTGTGCACGACCCGTCCGCGATCTTGCGCAGGCACCTGGGCGGAGAGTGGCTCCGCCCAGGTGCCTGCGGTTAGCGGCCGACGTTGCAGATGAGGGTGCCGGCGCCGCGCTGGGTGCACTGTCCGATGGACGCCGACTCTTGGCCCGTGGCGCTCGCGAGGGTGACACGCACCGGGCCCTCGATCGGGTTGGCGCCGGGTATCGGGGCGCCGGTTTGGCTGTTCGGTAGGCGCCGGGCGCTGATGCGCAACTCGAACTCGGTCGGCTGCGGCGAACGCGGATCGACGGAGTCGATGGAGACCGAGAACGGGCGCGTGCCGTTCTGCTGACAGACGACGCCGAGTAGGCCGCGCGTGCGGCAACTCGTCAGGGGCAGCGTCACATCGAACGAGCCGTCGCCGTCCTGCACGTTGACCGAGTAACCGCCGGCGAGCAGGCCGGCGATGATCGCCTTGCCGCGCCGGTCATCGAGGAAGCCGCGCACGGTCAGGAAGCCGTTGTCGCGCGGATTGGCGCGCCACGTCGACAGCTGAGCATAGGCGAGCGCGACGCGCGGCACGGCCACGGTCGACGTGGCGGTCGCGGTGGCGGTCGCCGGCGGCGCGGTCGTCGGCGGCGTATCCGTCGGCACTGGCGTCGGCGTATCCGTCGGCACCGGCGTCGGCGTGTCGGTGGGCACCGGCGTCGGCGTATCGGTGGGAACCGGTGTCGGGGTGTCCGTCGGAATCGGCGTCGGGGTGTCCGTCGGGATCGGCGGCCGAGTTGCCGTCGGCGGCACCGCGCCGCCGAATTCCACCGACCCGACGTCGCAGCCGTCACCCACAGGGCGGGTTGCGCCGCGCTGGTCCAGGTTGTTCACCGGGGCGGCAGCGCAGACGGAGTCGTCGCCCGCAGCGATCGCAGCACTGCCGGGAAGCAGTGCCAGCGTCCGCGTCGGGCCCCCGTTGTCGGCGAGGGCTGCCGCGACGCCGATCTCCGCATTCGTCTTGACGGTTGCGCCACCGCACGAACCATCGTCGGCGAGGTTGTCGGCTGGGGCGGTGAGACTGGAAAGGTTGTAGCACTCCGCGCCCGAGGCGCTGTTGGCGAAGATGTTGTTTCGCAGCGTCGTATTCCAAGCGAGGTACAGGGATGCGCCGCGCCCGCTGCCGTTGTCGCCGTTGCCCGAAAACGTGCTGTTGACGACCGTCAACAGACTTCCTGTGTAGATCGCACCGCCACCACGGTCGAAGCCGCCGCCCGTGTTGCCGAAGAAGGTACTGTTGGCGACGTTCAGCGTGCCGACGTTGAGGATGGCCCCGCCCCAGGTGGCAGAGTTGCCCGCGAAGGTGCTGCCAGTGACGATACCCGTTCCGCCGAAATTATTGATGGAGCCACCGGTGTCGGCCTGGTTTCCGGAGAAGCTGCTGTCCTCGACCGTGAGCGAGTTGGAGCTGTACACGGCACCGCCGCCGCCGCCGAGGCTCAGGTTGCCCGTGAAGAGGCTCCGGACGATCGTCACCTGTCCGACGTTGAAGATGGCCCCTCCCGCATTGTCGGCCCGATTCCCCGAGAACGTGCTGTCGATCACATTCAGGGTGCCGGAGTTGTAGATGCCCGCCCCGCGGTTCGCGAAGACGAAGCCGTTGGCGATCGTGAGCTGCTTGACGGTGAGGCTCTTGCTCCCGTTGACGACCAGGATCTGGACTGCGTTGTTTCCGTCGAGCGTCACGCTCCGACCACTGCCGTCGAGCGTCAGTTCGTCGTTGATGTTGGGCAGGCGGCTGCCGAGAGAGATGGTTCCACTGAGGCCGAATGTAACGATGTTGGCTCCGGCCAGCGCATTGGCGGCGTTGATGGCTTCGCGCAGGCTGCAACCCTGATTGCCCAGTCCCTGCCCCGCGAAGTTGCAGGCGCCGTCATCCGTATCAGCGAGCGTGGTCACCGTCAGATCAACGCCGCTCTGCGTCGGCGCGGGAGTTGGCGTCGGTGGTTCGACTGGGCTCGGTGTCGGAGTAGGTGTCTGCGGCACATTGCTGGCGAGGATCGAGGTGACCGCGCCCACCGCGACGCACCGCTGGCTCGCCGACGAACAGTGCACTCCATACAGCGATTGGGCGCTCGGGCTCGCATCGCTGCTCCAGCTCGTGCCATCCCAAGAGACGATCGTGCCGCCGCCACCGACGGCCTTGCAGCGCGAGGTGCTCGGACAATGGACGTCCTCGAGACCGGCGCCAGCGTTGTCGAGTTCGACGCTCCAGGCGGAGCCATTCCACGTGCGAATGACGCCACTCGCAGCGACCGCCTTGCACAGCGTCGGCGACGGACAGCTGACACCATTCAGGAGGTTCGTCGTGCCGCTGGTATCGCCCGACCACGCCGTTCCATTCCACGTACGGATGATACCCTGGTTGCCTACGGCTTTGCACAGACTCGTGTCGGCGCAGTCGACGTCGATCAGTTGCGCGGTCGTATTACTGGTGTCGACCGACCATGCCGTTCCATTCCAGGACAGGACCGTGCCGGAATCGCCGACGGCCTTGCACCAGGTCGTCGACGGGCAGTCGACGCCGTTGAGATTGGCCGTGGTACCGCTGGTGTCGGAGCTCCATGTCGTGCCGTTCCAGCTGCGAATGACACCGTTGAACCCGACCGCCTTGCACAGATTGCTCGACGGACACGAAATGTCGACCATGACCAGTCCCCCAACGCTGGGCTCCTGGCCGGTCCAGCCGACGCCATTCCAGGTGAGCGTGCGACCAGAGGCACCCATGGCCAGACAGAGCTCGTCGTTGGGGCAATCGACGCTCGACAGTAGGATCTGGAAGGTGTCGCCCGTAGGCAGTTCGCGGCTCCAGGTCGTGCCGTTCCACGCTGCGATGGTGCCGATGGCACCGACCCCCTTACAAGCGCTCGCCGTGGGGCAGCTGAGCCCGCGGTAGGCGACATTGGGGGCGCTGGGGTCCAAGCCCCATGCCGTGCCGTTCCACACACGGACCTGGCCGTTGTCGCTGATCGCCTTACACGACGAGGGCGACACACAGCTGATCGCGCGCAACGTACTCGAGCTGACGGCATCGGAAACCCAACTGCTGCCGTTCCACGAGAGGATGTCACCGAAGAGGCCGACGGCCTTGCACGCCGTCGAGGAGGGACAACTTACCGCATACAGCTGATTGGCCGTGGGAACCGTATCGACCGTCCAGGCAGTGCCATTCCACGCGATGGCCATGCCGCTCGTGACGAAGACGCCATCATGGCCGACCGCCTTGCAGAAGTTCGAGTCGGCGCAGGAGACTCCGGTCAGCGGGTTGGTGGTGCCGCTGGCCTCGCCGCTCCACTCCGTCCCGTTCCACGAGCGGACGGTGCCGCCACTGCCGACGGCCTTGCAGAACGATCCGCTCGTGCACGACACCGCCGCCAGGTCGTTGCTGTCGGCGTTGCTGTCGACGCTCCAGCTGGTGCCGTCCCAAGAAAGGATGGTACCGCCCGAGCCGACCGCCTTGCACTGATTCGTCGAGGTGCATGACACGCCGCGCAGCGACGCCGTCGTCGGGCTGGACTCGACTCTCCACGTCGAACCATTCCAGGCGAGCAACACGCCCTTGTCGCCGACGGCCTTGCACCAGTTGGGAGCGGTGCACGCCACGGCATGAAGTCCGTTGCCCTGCGGCAATGGGTTCTGCCACGACCAGGGGTCGGCGGCGCGCGAAGGCGTGGCGCCGACGATCGCTCCCAGCGTCGTCGCCAACGCGAAAACGATCGCCCGGCTCGGTCGGCTACGTTTTCTTGTCGTCATTCTGTACACACTCCCTCCGCACGGCGGCGGACTCATTGGATTTCGAGTTCGGCGATACACGGACCATCGCGCCTCAGGACGTACCCAGGGAAAGCACGGCAAGTCCTGTAATTTCCCTTCAATCAGTGCGCCGACCGACGACAGAGGTCGTCCCCTCCGGCCGACCGCTGGACGCGGTAGTCGATCGAAGGCACTAGAAGGGCAACGTCTTCGAGGGGAACCACCATGCACCGACCCTACCTGACGCGCCGTTCGGCGACGGCGCTTGGCCTAGTCGCCCTGGCGCTGGGCATCGGCCTGACCGGCTCCGGGTGCGGCGACGACGACGGTGCCGCACCCATCGACCCACAGGTGCCGTCCGTCCACCGGGCCTTCGTCACCGACGACCAAGGCCGCGCCCTGATCCTGCACGGGCTCAACGTCAGCAGTTCCGCCAAGGATCATCCCCAGCGCATGCCGTGGATCGACCGCGCCCAGGCGCACCGCATCGCCCGCGATTGGGGCTTCAACGCGGTGCGTTTGCTGATCTTCTGGGATGCGATCGAACCCGAGCCCGGAGTCTTCGACGACACCTACCTCGACCGTGTCGCCGAGCGCATCGATTGGCTCGCCGAGGCCGGCATCTGGGTGATTCTCGACATGCATCAAGACGTCTACGGCAAGTTCGCCAGCGACGGGAAGCCGCTCGGCTTCGACGGCGCCCCTGCCTGGGCGGCGCGCACCGACGGCTTGCCGCATCGCATCCAGGAGCCGTGGAGCCTCACCTACATCCAACGCGGCGTGCGGCGCGCTTTCGACAATTTCTGGGACGACCAAGGCCCCAACCGCGATCTGCAAGAACACTATGCCGCCATGTGGGCGCACGTCGCCCGCCGCTTCGCCGATCATCCCGCCGTCATCGGCTACGACATCATGAACGAACCGTTCGCCGGCAGCGCGGCGGCCGGCTCCCTCGCCGGCCTACCCTTCGGCGACCCGCAAGCGTCGACGGCCTTCCAAACGGGCGCCTTCCACCGCTTCAACCAGCGCATGATCGACGCCATCCGCGCCGTCGATGCCGACACCTGGATCTTCTTCGAGCCGCTGGCCTTCCCCACCAACAACGGCGGCGCCAACGAATTGCCCGCCCTCGACGACCCACGCCCCGGCACCCCCCGCCTCGTCTATTACCCGCACCTCTATTCGGTGGGCCCGGAGATCTCCAATACCTTCAACCCCGACGACGACCCGGAACGCGACCAGTGGGCGGCGCAGCGCCCGGCCGACCTCGAGCGCTACCAAGCACCGATGATGGTCGGCGAGTTCGGCATGAACTGGCGCGGCGGCGGCGATCCGCTCGGCTACCTCGAACGCCTCGTCGAGCTCTTCGACGAACTCACCAGCGGCTGGATGTACTGGTCGCACGACATCGGCGGCTGGAGCTTGGTCGAGGGCGAAGACCTGCACGAGAATCCCAACGTCGACGTGCTGGTGCGCGCCTACCCGCAACGCGTCGCCGGCTTTCCGGTGGAGTACGGCTACGACGCCGACACCCGCATCATGCACCTGAGCTTCGCCGACCGCGCCGCGGCGCAGGGCCCGACCGAGATCTACATCCCGACGCGCCGCTTCTACCCCGACGGCTGGAGCCTGGAGGTCGATGATCCGGCCGGATCTTGGTCGAGCACCTGGGATGCCGAACGAGAGATCCTCGCGGTCACGACACGCCGCACCGGCAGCGTCCATAGCCTACGCATCGTCCCCGCGTCCTAGCCCGTCGAGTTCACCACGGAGTGGTCATGACCGTCCGTCGTCCGAAGGTTGATGAAACGGGGCGCGCAGCGCCCTGGAGCGCCGAGTTGTACTCGGCGGGCACGTTGCGGGTGGACGGCGACGTATCGCAAGCTTCCTCGCACCGAGATCGGAGGTG
>CAZGEJ010000052.1:0-35562 GCA_964524885.1 uncultured Binatia bacterium (SeqCode) | reverse complement strand
GCCCGGCCCTCCAGTCTTGAGGGTGGAGGGCTCGGCTCCGTCCGAGCCGGGGTGGCGGGATGGCGGGGTGCCTCGATGGACCTCGCGGCCGGGACGGAGCCCGGCCCTCCAGTCTTGAGGATGGGGTGGTGGGGGCGGCGCGGGCGAATGCCCCTGGCGCCACACTTCGGCTTGACGACGGCTGCGACTTGGCCATGCTGCAAGCGTGACTCGACGACTCTGGATCGCCCTGGCGTTTCTCCTTGCCGGCCCCGCGCCCGTCGCGGCACAGGCGACGGAGGAAGTCTTCGTCCTGCTCCGCCAACCCGATGTGCCGCCGACGGGCGCCCGCGCGGCCCGCCGCGCCGCGGTGACGCGATTGCAACGACGGGTCGTCGAACGCGCCGAGGGCGGCACGATCGAGGTACGGCGCAGCTTTCGCTTCCTCAGTGGGTTCACCGCCGAAGTCGATGCCGCCGGGCGGGCGGCGTTGGTCGCCGATCCGGACGTGATCGGCGTCGAGTCGGCGCAGCAAGGCGGTGGCGGCTTGGCGCAGAGTGTGCCTCTCATACGCGCCCATCTGCCGCACCGGCGCGGCCATGACGGGCGCGGCGCGGTACTGGCAGTACTCGACAGCGGCATCGAAAGCACCCATCCCGACGTCGCCGGCCGGATCGTCGGCGAGCACTGTGTATGCCGTCCGGCTTGCTGCCCCGACCACGTCGCCGAACAGACGGGACCCGGCAGTGCCGCGACACGCCAGCCGCACGGCATTCACGTCACGGGCATTGCCGCTTCGGGCGGACGCGTCGCCGAGCCGGGAGTCGCGCCGCGCGCCGACATCGTTTCGGTGAAGGTGCTCGACGAGAACAACCGCGGCTTCCTCACCGACTGGCTCGCCGGCCTCGACTGGATCCTCGCCGAGCGGCCGGACGTCCAAGTGGTCAACATGAGCCTGGTGAGCGACGCCGTGTACCCGTCGCCGTGTGATGAACAGAGCACCTTCGCGCGCGGCTTTGCCGAGGCCTTCGCGGCGTTGCGGCAGCGCGGCGTCGCGACTTTCGTCGCCAGTGGCAACAACAGCAACGTCATGTCGTTGACCATGCCGGCATGTGTCGCGTCGGCGGTCGCTGTCGGCGCCGTCACCAAGCGCGACGCGGTGTGGTCGGCCAGCAACAGCGGCAACGGCCTCGACCTGCTGGCGCCGGGCGTCGGCATCTTGTCGGATACGGTCGACGGCGGGCTGACGTCGATTTCGGGAACCTCGATGGCGGCACCGCATGCCACCGGCGCGGCCGCGGCCTTGCTCGGGGTGCAGCCGGAACTGAGCCCGGACGACCTCGTCTCGCTGTTGCAGCGGACCGGTAGGCCGATCGTCGACAGCCGCAACGGGCGCAGCGTGCCGCGCATCGACCTGGCGGCGGCCTTTCGCGCGCTGCCGCCGTTGCTCGGCGGCGGCAGCGGCAGCACGGAATGTTTGGCGACCTGGAACATGGCCGCGCCCATCCTTCAGAGTCCGATCGCCGAGGTCGTCTGTCGCGACGGCGATGCGGACTGCGACCGCGACCCGCGGCGCGACGTCTGCGGCATCGACGTGCAGGTGTGTTTCGGCCAGGCCGACGGGCGGGTACCGGAATGCACCATCGGCACGGGCATCACCCAAGCGCGCTGGGCCAGCCCGCAGGCCGACGGCGACGCCGTCGACCGCGGCAACCGGCAAGCGATGTTGGCGGCGACGCCGGCCCTGCCGGTCTTCGAGCCGACCTGCGGCGCCAGCGCCCGCGTCGTGGTCCCACTCGGCGACCGCTGGCTGCGTCTGGCGACCACCAGCGCCGACGGCCGCCGCGACTACGACCGCATCCGCCTCCGCTGCCAACCGCGGAGTTGACCGCGCCTCTTTCTTCGTGTCTCCCTGCCCGGACGGTGCATCGCACCTTGCGATTCGAACTCCAGGAAGGATCCTAGTTGATGAACCCCTCCCCGACCGGGCGGCTGATTCTCGTGCGCCACGGTGAAAGTGAAGGCAACGCGGCGCGCCGCTTCACCACCAGCCCGGAAATCGAATTGACCGCGCTCGGGTGGGAACAAGCGCACGAGGCGGGCCACCGCATCCGGGTCGACTTCTCGCCGACACGCCTCATCGCCAGCTCCTTCCGCCGGGCGCAGCAGACGGCGTCGGCCATCGCCGCCGCGGTTGGGCTCGACATCGAAACCGAACACGAACTGCGCGAACGCGATTTCGGCATCTATGCCGGACGACCCTACGACAGTGTCTTCGAGGACCCCGCGTTCCAAATGGAAAAGCGCTGGGAGTGGACGCCCGAGGGCGGCGAGTCGCTGCTCGACGTGTCGGCCCGCGTCGTGCCGGCGACATTACGCATCGCCGAAGCCAACCCCACCACCGACGTCGTCATCGTCAGCCACGGCGGCGTCATGCTGACCTTGAGCGCCCACTTCGCCGGCACGTGGGAAGGCCTTCAGGTGGCGCACAACTGCGGCATCATCGTCGTCGAGCACGACGGCAAGCACTACGGCCCGCCGGTCGTCTTGGATTGAGCCTCGGGCGCGTTGCGTTTCTCCCACTCGGCGAAGCGCTCGAGGTCGCCGCGCAGCGACGCCACCACCATCGCCAACACCGAGGCGTCGTCGAGGAAGCCGATGCCGACCAGGAAGTCGGGCACGGCGTCGAGCGGATTGACGAAATAGAGCAGGGCGCCGGCGGCCATCGAGATGGTGCGCCACGGGATGCGGGTGTACTCGCCGCGGGCCCAGGCGCCGAGCAGTCGGCTCAGCCGCCCGAGGTCGTCGCGCACCTTGGCGGCCAATTCGCGCCGGCCGCGGGCATGGGCCAAGGCGGCCGCGATCAAACTCAACGTCTGCGCTTTGCCGATGGGGGATGTCGCCACGCTCGTCTCCTGTGCCTCGATGCTACACCCGGCGCGGCCACACGAGAAGCCGTTCCGGGCTCGACTCAGAGCCGGCGTCGGTTTAGCGTGCCGGCATGGCGGCATCGGAAACGACGGCGGCTCCGGCCATGCGTTGGCTCGACAAGGTTTCTCCCGAGGAACGGCGCGAACTGTTGCGCCTGCGTCCCCTTCATTCGTGGATGATGGTCCTCAGCAACTGGGTCCTCATCTTCGCAGCCATGGCCCTGGTGGCCCGCTGGCCGAACCCGCTGACGATCATCGTGGCGCTCTTCCTGATTGGCGCGCGCCAGCTCGGCATGGCCATCGTCATGCACGAAGCGGCGCACCGCACGTTGTTCCACAACCGCAAGCTGAACGACTGGGTCGGCAACTGGCTGGCGGCCTACCCCGTGTGGGCCGAGGTCGCACCGTACCGCACCTACCATCTGGTGCATCACTCCAAGACCGGCACCGACGAGGATCCCGACATCGGCCTGGCGGCGCCGTTCCCGATCAGCAAGGAGAGCTTCCGCCGCAAGGTGTGGCGCGACCTGAGCGGACAGACCGGCTGGAAGCAGGCCAAGGCGGTGTTTCGCCGCGACCTCGGCCTGAGCCGCAAGCCGAATCAGCGCACCCTCGGCATGAACCGCGGCGAGCAGCCGGACGTCGGCTGGCACAAGCTGATGCCGGTCGTCGTCAGCAACGGCGTGCTGCTGGCGCTGCTGACCCTCGCCGGGGCGCCGTGGTTGTACCTGCTGTGGGCGGTCGCTTGGTTGACGACCTATCGTCTGGTGACGCGCATCCGCTCGATCGCCGAACACGGCATGGTGCCGGACCGCTTCGACCCGTTGCGCAACACGCGCACGACCCACGCCAATTGGCTCGAACGCCTGTTCCTGGCGCCGAATCGGGTCAACTACCACCTCGAACATCACCTGATGATGACCGTGCCGGCGTGCAACTTGCCGCGCATGCACGCGCTCTTGCGCCAACGCGGCGTGCTCGAAGGAAGCCCCATCGCCGGCGGCTACCGCGAAGTCCTGCAGCTCGCCACCTCGCGCCCGGCCTGACCGACACGCCGGGACGCAGCCACGCGGCCTCACAGGCGGGGCGCGAGTCGGAGGATGCGGGCCAGCACTTTCTCCGCGCCGTCGCCGTCGCCGTTGGCTAGGACGATGACGCCGATGTTCGTGGCCGGATCGTAGAACATCGCCGTGCTCACGCCGTCGTCCCCTCCATCGTGGCCGATGAGATCGCGCCCCCGCAGGCGCGTCGAAAACCACATCAGCCCCTGACCCGGTTCGAGATCCGGCACCTGCGGCGAACGCATCTGCTGCACGCTCGCCGCCTCCAGGATACGCGTACCGTCGTACGCGCCGCTGCCCATGAACATCAGCAAGAACTTGGCGAGCTGCGGTGCGCTGGTGCGCAAGGCGCCGTTGGGAATGTCCGGGTAACCGTAGTGCCCGTACGAAACATAGCCGCGAGAGCGCCGGTCGTAGGCGTAGGGCAAGGCCACCAGGTCGGGATCGAGACCGGCCATCCGCCACGACGTGGTCGTCATGCCGAGGGGCGTGAAGATGCGGTCGGCGCAAAAACTCTCGAAGGATTGGCCGGAAATGCGCTCCACCAGAAGGCCGAGGAGGGAGGTTCCTTGGTTGGAGTACTCGTAGACGGTGCCCGGCCTCTCGTCCAAGAAATTCTCCGCGTGGTAGGTCGCACCACCTGGAGTGAAGTAGCCGGCGAGGAACGTTTCGAGCGCGATCGGCGAGTCGCCTTGGACGTACGAGTCGTAGGAGTGCGGCCCATCGGCGATGCTGGAGGTGTGCGTCAGCAGCATGCGCACGGTGATCGGGACGCCCGTGAAACGGGGATGGCGCACGGTGAAGGGGAGGTAGGGGTCGATGGGCGAGTCGAGGCCGACCGCACCATCTTCGACGAGCTGCATCATCGCCGTCGCGGTGACGGTCTTCGACACGGACGCCAACATGAAGACGGTGTCGGGGGTCGCGGGCAGTTGGTTGCCGACATCGGCGAAACCGTAGGCCTTCGACCAAACGACCGAGCCGTCGCGCACGACGACGGCCGACAGCCCCGGCAGTTTCTGGCTGCGCATCAGCCGCGGAAGCACGCGATCGAGTTGCTCGGACGCCGTGAGGGCATGCGCGGCCGAACCCGTGAGCAGGAACAGCGTGGCAACGAATGCAGTGAATCGACGAAACATGGAACCCCCTTCGAAGGTTGGAGAGCGGCTACGGTCTGCCAGACGCCCACCCGTCGCGGATGAGTCTGTGGAAGCGGCTCGCCTATTACAACGGAAAAGGCGACGCACGACGGGTCGCCCTTGCCGCGGGCGGAGTACGAAGCCGGCCCGCGCTGCCGAGGTTGCTCAACGCAGAGGCGCCGAGGGAGGCTCCAGCGGAGCCAAGGTCGGACCAGCCCAACCTACTGAAGTCACGAGTAAAGACTGCACTCCGAGGACGGAATACGATGCTAGACGCACCGTTCCGTGGCCAAAGTCGTCGCCAGAGAAACCGACTTGAACCCTGCCACAACTGTTGTGGCACCCCTCGAGTCCGACTTGAACCCTGCCACAACTGTCGTGGCACCCTTCGAGTCGGTCATGGACCCTGCCACAACTACGGATGGGGGCTTGGAGCCGGGCGGGAGGGTTGCTCAGGGCGTCTGCCGCCGGCTGGGGTGTCGAACCCCCTCCGCGTCGTAGAATTTTCCATGGCATGTGCGCTGGCTAGCAGGTATTTTCCCGCGCCGGAGGGCTCCGATGCAGATCCTGATTCTTCGCGCACGCCGTCTCGGTGTCGTCGCTTCGTTGTTCGTCGCTTGTACCCTGCTGTCCCACGATGGCTTCGGACCAGGCGAGGCCGAGGCGGCCTGTAACCTGATCCCAGGCACGATCAAGACGTTCAACTCGACGCTCGGCGCCACCAACCGACCCTTCGCCGCGCCGAACGAAAGCGTCGAGCTGCGCCTGCGTCCCTGTGACGTCGACTCCCCCGGTATCGGCGCTACCCCCGCCGACAACGTCGTCACCGTCGTCTTCACACCCCCATCCGGCTCTCCCGAAGCGGTGGTGCTCAGCTCCGGCAGCTGCACCTCGATCAACGCCCAGCTCGCGGCCTGTAGTACCGGCCTCGGCGGCGGTGTCGCGCGCTGTGTTCCCAATCAGGCTCTGACCGTCTTCGATCGCGAGGGGGTACGCCACCTGCGCTTCCCCTTCCCCGATACCGACAGCTCCATCGGCACCGTTGCCGACGACATCACCCGCGCCGGCCCGGCCAAAATCGCCGTCTCCTCCCCCGGCGCTCCGCTGCCCTGCGGCTTGGCGACCCAGACCTGCGGCCAACAAAACGGCCTGCGCGCCTGCATCGACGACTACTTCGCCAACGACGGCGCCTGCGGCACGGGCACGCCCCTGGCCACCTTCCCGTCTTTCACCGCGCTGCCGCCGCCCAACAACTACCAGGCCGACTGTTTCGCCGACTCGCCTCCGTGTACCGCCACCGCCACCGAAGTGCGCGCCGCGCTCGATGCCGACGGCAACCTCCTCATGCCCGTCGACTGGACCGGCGTGCTGGTGCGCAACGGCAACATCCCCGTGCCGCGCCTGATGCGCGCCCAAATCAAGTCGCCCGTGCCCGTCAGCCTCGACGACGCCGTCTTCATCGGCAGCTACACCCCCGAAGGTGGTCAACTGCCGCCGATCTTCGAGCCCCAGAAAGATCCTACCGTCGACGACCCCTACGTCGTTTCGCTCTTCGGCAGTGCCGACGCTCCCTATACCATCCTGCGCCTGGCGCGCCGCCACGGGCAGTGCAGCGCCGGCGGACGCGCCGGCCTGGCGTGCTCCAACGATACCGACTGTCCGGGCGGCAGCTGCCCGTCGACCTGCGTCGGCAGCCCGGCCGCCCTCTGCAGCAACGACACCGACTGCGGCGTCAACGGCCCCTGCGGCCGCAACTTCGATTTCGACGTCATCCCCGAGGTGCCGAGCGGCGGCGCGCTGGTGTTCGACCGTTCCTCGAACGACGGCATGTGCCAAGCGGATCTCACGCAGATGTGCACCGCCAGCTGCGGCGTCGACAGCCCGTGCGTCAATTACGCCTACGAAGGTAAACTGCCGGTGCCGCTCGACGGCTTCCGCGCCAGCGAACTGGCACACAGCTTCGCCTCGCTCGAGAGCATCGACGGCGTCGACCGCAACGGCGACGGCGACCTCAACGACTCGGTCGTCACCTTCCGCGACCGCGCCACCGGCCGCGCCCAAGATCTCTCCGTGCCGAGCGAGTGCGGCGGCGGCGCCGCCGAAGGCCGCTCGGTGATGCGCACTGTCGACTTGCCCTACCGCTTCCCGATCGTCGAAACCGACGCCGACCGCGTCGCCTTCTTCGAGTCCGAGGCCTACCAGTCGTGCGACGTCAACGCCGACGGCGACCAAGCCGACCCGATCCTGCGCGCCTTCGACCTCAGCGGCAACGAACTCACCTCCGTCGTGACGCCGCCGCGCGTCGGTGACATGACACGCAACGTCGAGGGCGGTCAGATCGCTTTCTCAAACGGGCGCGTCTTCGTCCGCTCGTCGGAAGCCGGCATGGCGGCGCGTGTCTCCGAACGAATCAGCGTCGACCCCTCCGGCAACCAGTTCACTTCCGTGTTCCCCAACTGCCTGACCAACAATTGGGGCGTCTACTCCGACCCCGTGGTGCGATGTACCCCGGCGGTTTCCGGTGATGGCCGCTACATCGCCTTCCTCGCCGCCGACAACTTCAGCGTCAGTCGCCTCTACGTGCGTGACCGGACGCTCGGCACCACCACCATGATCGACCAAGCCGTCGGCGACATCGACATCTCCGCCGATGGTCGCTACCTCGGCTACGTCAGCTCCGGGCCCAACTCGATCGGCGGCCGCGGCGACGTGATCCTGCACGATCGCACCGCCGGCACCTTCGACGTCATCACCGCCGCACTCGGGGCCGTCGTCTCCGGCGCGGTACAGGTATCGGACGACGGGCGCTACGTCCTCTTCTACAATGGCGGCCTACGCCGCGCCGATCGCTGCGTGTCGAACGGCGTCGCCGTTCCCGGATGCACGCCGAGCGCACCCATCCTCGCGTCGCGCTTCCAGATCCTCTCCGGGCCGCCGAAGATGTCGGCCGACGGCCGCTTCATCGCCGCCGTCAGCTACCACGGCGAGGGCGAAGAATACTCGGGCGACCGGTTCACCTTGTGGGACGCCAACACGGGCACCGTCGTCACCAAGAGCTTCGGCGACGTTCCCTTCCAGGTGCCCTTGTTCTCCAGCGACGGACGCGTCTATGGCGGCTTCGCCTATACCGGCTACGCCTCCCCGAATCCGTTCCTGCGCATCGAAATCTCGAATTGGCAAGCCGGTGGCAGCTCGACCGTCAACGCCGTGACGGGCGGCGAGGGCGACTTCCCGGTCGTGTCGTTCAACATGGGCAACAGCGGGCAGGTGGCGATGAGTCGCGACGCCGGCACCGCTCTCTTCATGCAGTACTCCAACCTCATCATGCGCGATCTGCGGCAGCTGACGACGACGACGTTGCCGGTGGCCTACGGCGGCACCACCGGTTTGGCCGATGAGGTACGGACCCTCGCCTTGTCCGACGACGGCCAGGTGGCGGTGTTCGTCACCGCTTCCGACAACATTCTCGCTCCCGGAGCCGACACCAACGGCGGCCTCGACGTGTTCGCCTATGCCGCCGACAACTCCGACCCTCTCGGCATCGACAATCTGCTGTTCGCCAACGGCTCGTTGTCGGACGATGTCCTTGAAGTCTTCGACACCACCACCTCGACGATGACCACCCTCTGCCCGGCGGAGGAGGTCGCGGTGCATGAGGGCGCGGCGGCGTTCCTGCGCCCCGAGTCGCCCGTCGGCACCACCGCCTGCCCCGGCGGTTCGCTCAACGGCGACGCCGACACCAGCGACTTGGTCGCGCACCTCTGGCCGGGCAGCGGTTCGGCCATCAATCTCGGCCGTGCGGCGTCAGCCGTGGCGCTGTCGCCGAGTCACGTCGGCGCCCTCGTCTCCGAATCGGCTCAAGGCAGCGATGCCAACGCCGACGGCGATCAGCTCGACGAAGTCGTGCAGAGCCACGCCGTGCTCGCCACCCCCGGCACCTGGCAGAGTACCGGCCAAGCGGGTGAATCCGTCGTGATGGCCGGCGACGTCGTGGTCTTCACCACGGCCGAAGCCAAGCAGGGTGCGACGGACCTCAACGGTGACGGCGACGCTACCGATCGTGTGCTGCAAGCCTACGCGGCGACCTCCGGTACACCGCGCCCGTGTTCCCCGACTTCGGGAGCCTCGTGCACCACCGGCGTGCGCCAACCCGCGGCCGAGTTCGTCGTCGGCGAAGAGACCGTGACCCACTGCGGCACCGTGCGCCTAGTGGCCTTCCGCACCCTCGAGTCCGAGGCCGGCAACACCGACCTCAACGGCGACGGCGACACCAGCGACGGCGTCATGCAGGTCTACGACCTCGTCAGCGGCGCGCTGCAAAACAGCGGCGCCGCCGTCTCGCCTTGCACCATTCCCGAATGCGACCCGCGCACGCCCTATAAGGTCGAAGGCGGCAAGGTCCGCTTCCTCACCAACGAGCCGGATCAGGGCAACCAAGACCTCACCGGCGACGGCTCGCTCGGCCTGGCGTTGCAGCTCTACGACTTCTGCAACGACGTGACGACCGTGATCGGCGCGGTCAAGCCGGACGACGGCGACTCCGACCCGTTGCAGGAGAATCAGGAAAGCCTGGTGCTCACCATCAACGCCAACCGCTGCCGTTACGCCAGTCCGGACAACTGCACCGTCGACCCCTGCGACGACGGCAGCTACTGCGACCCCGCGAGCTCGAAGTGCATCCCACGCAGCCCGCAGACCTGCTCGAGCGATGCGGATTGCCCGACGGGCAGCACCTGCTCGAGCGAAGTCGTCATCGGCGCCACGGCGATCGAAGACGCCGACGACGACGGCGTGCCGAACGATCAGGACAACTGCGTGTCGACGCCGAATACCGATCAAGACGATCTCGATGGCGACCGGGTCGGCGACGCGTGCGACTTGCAAACCTGCCAGAACGGCATCGTCGAGACCGTCGAGGAGTGTGACGACGGCAACTTCGGCAACGAAGACGCCTGCACGAACTTCTGCCGGTTCAACGTCTGCAGCGACGGCTTCGTGCTGCCGGGAGTGGAAGACTGCGACGACGGCAACACCAGCAACGAAGATCCGTGTCTCGTCGACTGCTCCGCCAACATCTGCGGCGACGGCTACCACAACATAGGCGTCGAACCGTGCGACGACGGCAATGCCGTCAACGAGGATGCCTGCCTCGTTGGCTGCGTGCTCAATACCTGCGGCGACGGCTACCTCAACGTCGGTGTGGAGCCATGTGATGACGGCACGGGCAATGACGACGCCGCGATCGATGCCTGCCGAACGAATTGCCTGCCCGCCTCATGCGGCGATGGAGTGGTCGACTCCGGAGACGATTGCGACGACGGAAACCTCACCGCGGGCGATGGTTGCGACGCTACCTGCGTGCGCGAGCATACGGCGCCATACCAGCCGCTTGCCGATACGACCGAGCCCTTCAGCTATAGCGAGTCACGGGCGGACGTCACCACGGCCTGTCCGATCATCGGGGTCTCGGTCGAGCTCGACATCGACCACTCCGCGGTGGGCGAGCTGACGCTCGACCTTTCGTATGGAGCGACCACGGTGCGTTTACTCGACCGACCCGGAATCGCCGTTCCCGATCCGGCGACCGGTGGCTACGACGGCAACCTCGCGGGTGTCTATACCTTCGTCGATGGTGGCAGCGCGTTTCCGCAATCGGGAGGCGTACGCGTCCCCCCGGCCGCCTATGCGCCCGAAGGCCAACGCCGCCGTGGCGGCGGTGGCGCCTTGAGCGATTTCAACGGACTCACGTCGGGCGGCCCATGGACGCTGAGCGTCGTGGATGCCGGCGGTACCGGCAGCGGAGCACTGTACGGCTGGCGCGTGATCACCGAGATTTCCTGCCCAGCTACATTTGAATTCTCGCAATCCGCGAGCAGCCCCATTGGGCCCGTCCGCGGCGCGTTGACGACCTCGACCTTGAACGTTCCGGATTCGATCGTGATCGAACGGATCGGTGTCCGCGTCGACCTCACGCATAGCTACCTCGGCCAGTTCGTGATGGATGTATCGCATGGCGCGACGACTAGCAGGCTGGTGAATCAACAAGGCGGCTACGACACTGGATGGTGGGCCAACGACGACTTCGACGGGTCTTACGTGTTCCGTGACCATGCCGGTCCTTTCGTCTGGGATCTGGACGGAGACGTCACGGTACCGCCGGGGCTTTACTCCGCGGAGGGCTCGCTACGCGGATTCATTGGTGACGATGCCGCCGGGGAATGGACGCTGACGGCCCTAGTTCGGGGCTTTGACGAGATAAGCGGGACGCTCAACTCGTGGGGCATCATCGTCACTGGCTCCGGCCCGCAGACCGTCGACGCCGCGATCGGCCCACAGGTCGAGTGCGGCGATGGAAAGGTCGCCAGCAACGAGACCTGTGACGATGGCAACGACAACGATGGAGACGGATGTACGCGACGTTGCACGCCTTCGTCGCCGGAATTGGCGAAGTGCCAGGCCAACGTCGGCAAGCTGAGCGCGGCGTATCTGACGACGCGGCTCAAGCGGTTGCAGGCGTGTCGCAACGACCTCAATGAGGGCAAACTACTCTACAGCGACGCCGCGGAGACATCGGCAGTGACGGCGCCTGAACAGTGCGGTAGCGAGTTCCGCACGGTCGCGGCCATGGCAAAGTTGGCGACGAAGATCCGCTCCAAGATCACCAAGGCATGCGGCGACGCCCTGCTATCGCAACTGTCGGCTTGCGCGGCGACGCTCGACGGACTGATCGGTACGGACGGTCGCAGCGGATGTCTCGTGGTCGAGAACGATGCGGCTGCCGACCGCATCATCGAGGATGCCTACGGTCGGCTGCTCGCGCCCTCGGAAGAAGACGAAAATGCCTGTCAGGAGCAGATCGCCTCGGCCTTGCGGAAATACACGGGAGTGCGGCTCAAGGCGCTCGGCAAATGTCGGGACCTGCTTGCGAAGGGCAAGCCGCCCTTCATGGATGCTGCCAAGACCATGCGGGTGAGCGACCCGGCGCAATGCGAAGCGTCCCTCGCGGCGGCGAGAGCCGTGGCGAAAGCCGGGCTGAAGTTGCGCTCGTCGGTTGCCGACTCGGGTAAGTGCAACGATACGCTCATCGGGAATTTGGCCACGGCGTGTGCCACGACCATCGACGGCCTGGTGAACGCGGCGGGTGACGGAGGCTGCCTGATCGCCGGGATCGAGGCGGGCACCGATCGCGGCATCGAGTCGTCGTACGATTTCCAAGACAGCGATGGTGATGGATGGGGCGATCTCGCCGACAATTGTCCGTCCATAGCCAACCCGAGCCAGGCAGATGGCGACGGTGACGGGATTGCCGACGCTTGCGACAACTGCACGACGCTAGCGAACGCGGCCCAAGCCAATGCGGATGGCGATGCCTTCGGCGACGAGTGCGATGACGACGCCGACGGGGACGGCGTGGCCAATGCGTATGACAACTGCCCAACGACGGCGAACGCGGATCAGACCGACACCCCGAGCGTGCTGGCAATCATGGAGGACAGCGAGACGCGAGACGAGTTGGAACCAGATGCCCTGTTCCGCCCGAAATTCAGCAATGCGGAAGGGCCTCTGCGCTTCGACAACATCATCCTAGCGTGTGGTGCTTGCGCCACTTCGCCATTGACCGATGTGAACATGGATCAGGTAGGCGGCGGCCTGCCCCTGTGTGGCCGATCGAGCGGCTTGCTCAGGTATCTAGCGGAATCGGGGCAGCCGCTTTGTGCTCGAAGCGTCTTGACGGGGAGGAACTACGACCTCGTATTCCAGTCCTTCAAGGGATCGCAGACCACGTGTTTCGGCCCGGGATGCGCTGCGGCAGACAACAAGACCTCGTACCTCCGCTCCGACGGCATCGGCGACGCGTGCGCACCGTAGGGGTGTGAGGCTGGGTCGTCGCCTGAAGCTTGCCGAAGTCCGGAATGGACAACGAAAGCAGCCCAAACGGCGACGGGCTCACCGGAAAACCGGTGAGCCCGTCGCATCCTCGAGCGTGGGTGTCTCTTCGATCTACGTCATCGGATACTAAGTGAGGCCCGAAGCCGCGTCAGTCAGAGCCACCTGCTGCGCGTCGCTGCGAGCGACGAAGGTCAGAAGGTGCAGTTTCCATTGGTGCAAGTCCGCGCCGGTAGGGTGCACGCCCTGCCGCAGGAACCGCAGTTCGACTCGTCGTTCTTGAGGTCCGCCTCGCAACCGTTCGCCGGGTCGGCGTCGCAGTTCCCGTAGTTGGAAGCGCAGCCTCCGATCGAGCACGTGCCCGCCGTACAGAGGCTGCCCGCGTTGGCGAAGCTACATACGTTGCCGCAAGCTCCGCAGTTCGAAGTGCTGTTGCTGAGGTTCACCTCACAGCCGTTCGTCGTCACGAAGTCGCAGTTCTCATAGTTGACCCAGCAGGAACTGATGCGGCAGTTTCCGTTGACGCAGCTCTCGTTCGAATTGGCGAACGAACACGCCCTGGAACAAGCTCCGCAGTTGGAGGTGTCGGAACGGATCGCCACCTCGCAGCCGTCGGACGGATCGGCGTTGCAGTCGGCGTATCCCGAGTTGCAAGCGCCGAACGTGCAGGTGTTGCCGGTGCAGACGTTCGTCGCGTTGGGCAGGACGGCGCAGTCGTCGGTGGTCAAGCAGAAGTTCGGATCCGTGGGCGCGCAGACCAATGACGTTGTGCCCACGCTCAGCCCGTGGGTGCCGAACTGGTCTCTGACCGTCGGCGTGATGGGGGCATCACGCTTCGGACACTTCACTTTGTAGCAGAGGGACTTCTGGACTACGGCGCCGTCGGGGGCTCCCGGAGGTGTGGGCGACTCGTTGGTCTTGTCGACGCCGATGCAGAACAACTTGGCGGGAACCTTGACGGTGCAGCCCTCGGCGACCGGAAAGTCGGGGTCGCTCGGCTCGAGGTTGACTGTGTAGGTCGCCTTGGCCGCGTCGTCTTTTACCTTGAAGCACTGTTGATGGTCCGCGGCAGCGAAGACCGATGCTTCGGCGGCGATCAGGGTGGCGAACACGGTGGTGAATTGAACGAAGAACTTACGCATCACTTGCTCCTGTCATCGCACATGGGTGGTCGGCACTCACTTGCGAAGTGCCCGTACCGCCAGATACCGGACCGTCCCTGCTGCGTCGTTCCGTGGGAGCGGGAAATTCAGGTATCGCTGATACCTCGTCGGCATCAGGGGCGTCAATAGGAAACGGAGCAAGCGTGCATGCTCCGCAACGATGTGCGCTGGCGGGCACCGGACGGCGCGGGCTGGGCAGATCCCAGGACGGGGGGAGTCGACGAACCGTCAGCCGGCATCGGCCTTCGGGAGTCGACGAGGTGAGGTCATGCAACGACGGCCTGCTCGATCCAACCCACGGCCCGGCCGGCGATCATCGCTACGACCGCATTCGGATGTCCCCGCGGTGCGGACGGCATCACCGACGCGTCGGCGATCCAGGGTCCGTCGAAGATCCCAGCGGTGTTCATATACCCCCCGCGATGCCGGTTGTTCCCGCGGCCTGCCACGTCTGAGCCGATGGTTGGCTACGGAGGACCGGCATACGAAAGTGCCTCGCGTTACGTCATGAGCGGACTATGGCAAGGCGTCGTGCTTCTGGTCGTGGCGATCACGCTTTCGCTCGGCGCATTCCGCAGCAAGCGACGGCCTACCCCCCCTCCAGCGGACGGGCTTCGCCCGCCACTGAGCGCCAACGATCGGCTAGTGGCGATGCTGGTGTATTGCAGTATCCTTCGTTCTTGCCCGAACTCGTGAGAGGGCGTTTCGAAGGCCATGCCCAACGTAAGTCTGAAGGCCCATTATGACGGCGAGCGAGTCGCTTGGGTCGCTGCGAGTGGGGCCGCATTGGCGCGATCTTTCGCCAACGACGAGCCCGAATACAGCCCGGCCGACATCCGACGATGAAGGAAGGCGACGTTGTCCTCACCCCGCTTCCGCAGGCCGATGGACAGATGAAGAATCGTCCGGCGGTCATCCTCCGCGAGATGTCACCCTATGGGGACTTCCTGGTCTATAGTGTGAGTACACAGTTGCACCAAGAGGTCGCCGGTTTCGATGATCCGATTCTCCCTGGCCACCCCGATTCTGATGACAGCGGCCTCAAGGCGCCTTCCCTCATTCGCTTGGGCTTCTTGGCGGTTCTCCCTACCACCAATCTCCTCGGTGCGATCGGATCTATCGAGAAGTCGCGGCAGGCCCGGTTGCTCGAGCGTCTGAGCAACTACCTCTGCCCGCCTCCGGTCCGTACGGTGACCAACCCGCAAGGGGGCTAGCAAAATGAATCGGGGTGGCACCAGTACAAGTGTTTAACCGGGTTGGCGAACCGCTCTCGCGGGGGCGTGGATTCGGGTTTGGGGACGCGCTTTCGCTTCGGAGTCGGGATCGCTATCGGGATCGCACCGACTCGCCACCGGTCGGCCGGGAGCGACCGGATGCTTGGGTGCCCGCAGAATCCGGGTAAGCTCGCCTTGTCGGCTCACTTCGCCTTGGTTAGCGCCGGTAGGTCGCGCTCCAGGCCGGGGATGCCGATCGCTTGGATCCGGCGGGCGTTGTCGGCTTCTTCGTAGCGCGGTAGCCGGCCTTCGTGGCGCCAGACCCGATAGGCCAGCGCCGCCGATAGGACGCGCACCGGATAGTCGCGCGGCAGGTTCTGCAAGTAGGGCTGGATGGTGACGAAGTCGGTGGCGCCGTACTGCCGCATGATCGATTGCAGGCCGCCGTTCGCCGGGCCGATGTTGTAGGCCAACAGTCCGAGGAACAAGTCGCCGCGCATCTGCGCCAGGTACTGGCGGAACGTCGCCGCCCCGAGGAACGCGTTGTGGCGCTGGTTCACCGGGTCGAGAGAGCGCTTGCCGAGTTTGTCCTGCACGCTCGACCGCGCCTGGCGTGGGGCGTGGGTGATCTGGAAGAGGCCGCTGCCGCCGTCCTTGCTGGGGCGCGGGTAGAAAGAACTCTCCGTCGCCGCGATGCCCATCAGGATTTCGGGGTCGACCTCGAAGGCCGCCGCCGCCTCGCGCACCGTCGTCTCGTAGACCATGCCGCGCTCGAGGATCGTCAGCCACTCGTCGTGATCGGCGCGCCGGTAGGCGGCATACACCTGATGGGCGATCGCCTCGCGCTCGGCCAACGCCGAGCCGCCGACGAGGGTGCGCACGTACTCGACGTCGCGCTCGAAGCCGGGGCCGCGCGCCAACCACAGGCACAAGGCGGCGGTTGCCACCGCCAGCAGCATCGGCACGTGCGGCGTGCGGCGCACGATGCGCGGCCGGGCCCAGGTCCAGCCGACCCAACCGAGCAGCAGGGCGACGCTCAGGCCCAACACGGAGAGAGCCAAGGGCAGGACGTGTTGCAGCAACGACTCGCCGGCGAAGCGTTCGGCCGAGCGCCCGAGCACGGACAGGATCAGCAGTAGGCCGACGATGGCGAGGCTGGCGATTTCGAAGCCGGCGAGCACCCACCGCAGCAGGCGCGCGCGCCACAGGAGGCGGGCGCGATCCTCCTTGGAGAGCTTGCGTTTGGAGCGTTTCGGCTTGGCGGCCGGCTTCAACTGCTGGGAGTCGAACAACTCCCCGGTCGCCGTATCGGCCGCCTTCCGTCCCCGCTCCGCCATCGGGTGCGATGGTAGAAGAGCCGGCGCGAGCTGGCAACGCGCGCGACGGGGCTCCACGAGGATTCGGTAGACACGCGGACGCAGGGATCGGCCGCGAAGCCTGAGGCGTGTGGGGGACGATCGCCGAAGTCTGCTGTCGCGGGATGGCTTCGCTCGGGGTGTCGTCCTAGACTCCGATGCCATGCACGCGCAGACCCTCCGCAACACGTTGATCAGCCTCGTCGTCGGGGCGGGCTTTCTCTATCTCGCGTTTCGCAACGTGCCGTTCGACGACCTGAAGACGGCCCTGGCGCAGTTCAACCCGTGGTACCTGATTCCTGCGGTCGGGGTCAGCCTGTTGATGCAGATCTTTCGCGCCTGGCGCTGGCAGCTCGAACTGCGGCCGCTCGAGCGCATCGGCCTGGGGAAATTGTGGGTGGTCGTCAGTGTCGCCTACATGTGCATCAACGTATTGCCGGCGCGGCTGGGCGAGTTCGTCCGTCCGTGGCTGCTGTCGCGGCGCTCGAGCGTGACCTTCTCCAACGTCGTCGGCAACTTGGTCATCGAGAAGACCTTCGATTCGGTGTGCATCGTCTTCTTCATCCTGCTGGGGTTGACGACGACGGCCAACCTGCCGAACTGGGTGCAGCGCGGCGCGATGGTGCCGGCGACGATCGCGGTGGTGTTGGCGGTGCTGGTGTTGCTGCTCTACTTCAAAGGCGAGCCCTTCATCGATCGTTGGGTGATCCGCTTCTTGCCGGAGAAATTCGGGGCCGGTCTGACGCGGGTGCTGCGTTCGTTCCTCGACGGCATGCGGATCTTGCCGGACGGACGGCTGGTGTTGGCGGTGTTCCTGGTGTCGATCGCGTACTGGTCGCTGCCGATCTTGTCGAGCTATGTCGCCATCCTCGCGTTCGGCTTCGACGTGCCGGTGAACGCGGCCCTGATCGTCTTCATCTTCATCGGCTT
Organism: uncultured Binatia bacterium (SeqCode); assembly: GCA_964524885.1. Classification (GTDB taxonomy): domain Bacteria; phylum Desulfobacterota; class Binatia; order HRBIN30; family HRBIN30; genus CALJUJ01. Next base: position 17,904 of record CAZGEJ010000052.1, on the reverse strand, counting down.
CGGCACGGCGTTGCCGAATGCGCCGGGCATGATTGGCACCTATCAGTACGCCTGCATCTTGGCCTTGGGGTTGTTCGGCGTGGCCGAGGCGGATGCCTTGGCCTACGGGCTGGTGGTCAACGCGATCCAGCTGGCGACCTTGATCGGCCAGGGATTGGTGGCGCTGCCGCTGGCCGGGGTGACGGTGGCCGATTTCCGCCGGGCGCGGGCGGAACTGGCGACGGCCGACGGCAAGTAGCCGCCCGCCGCTTCAGGGAATTTCGATCACCTGGCCTTCGTAGGCCAGCTCCATGTCGATCTCGGCCCGGTGTTCCCACACTTGGCGGCCGAGATGCGTCAGCACCATGCGGCGGGCGCCGAAGCGGTCGCGGTTGTCGCGCAGACGCGGGTAGTCCAGGTGAAACGGCTGGCGTGTCTCGAAGTAGCAGCATTCACACAAGAAGAGATCGACGCCCTGCGTGCGGGCGATCCAGTCCTCGGTCCAGCCGGTGTCGCCGGAGTAGAGGATGCTGCGGCCGTCGATGTCGACGCGTAGGCCGAGGGAGATCATCGTCTGCTGGTGCGGCACGCGAAAGGGTTCGATGCGGACCTCGCCGAGCTGGTGCGGCACGTCGGGTTGCAGCTCGATGAACTCGAGGGCGAAGCCGCGCGGCTGGTCCATCAAGTCGCCGTAGGTCGCGCGCAACAGGTCGTTGACGCGGGCTTCGGTCTCGGGTGGTCCGAGAATCTGCAAGGGGCGGGTGCGCGGCTTCTCGAAGCAGTATTCGATCATCAAGAAGGCGACGCCGGCGAAGTGATCGCCGTGGAGGTGGCTGAGCAGCACCGCGTCGATCACGTCGGGATCGAGACCATCGCGTTTCATCGACGCCAGCACCATGCTGCCGCAGTCGAGCAGCAGCGTCTGGCGGCTGCCGCGCAGGAGGTAGCCTGCCTGGTGTTTGCCGGCGGCGGAGACTGCGTCGCCGCAGCCGAGTACATGAAGCGAAACGGTCATCGACGTTCGTTTTCCATGGTACGAAAGTCGGCGCGAGTCCAGCCCGGCTTCATGGCGTGACGATCGGGAAGTCCGTCTTGTACGTTTCGAGCAGGCGGAAGAACGACAGCAGGTCGAGACGGCTGCCCTCGACCGCGAGGTCGTCGGAGAAGAGGGCTTGGCGCAGTCCCGCTTGGCCGACGGCGAGGTCGACGAGGAAGGGAAGCGTCAGGCGCACGGTGGCATTGGCGTTGGCGTCGGGTTGCGGCCGGCGGCGGTGGTGTAGGACGGCGTTTTCGAGGGTCAGCACGTAGGTTTCGTCGAGATCGGTGAAGACGAAGTTGAGCACGAGGCGCATGCCTTCGGCCTTGGCCGCATCGACGCGGGTTGCCATGGCGGCGAAGAATTGGCCGGGTGGCAGATGTTCGAGCAGGCCGCGGGCGCTGGCCAGGGAGGGGCCGAGCGACTGCACGCCGTGGCGCAACTCGTGGGCGCCGCTGAGGTAGACGTCGCGCCAGGGGCCCGACTCGGCGCGATAGCCGAGTTGGTCGTAGGTGCGAGCCAACGCTTCGCGCGCGCTGGTGTTTTCGGGTTCGGCGAAGACGAGATGATCGAGCAGGGTGGCGGCCCAGCGATAATCGCCGGCGGCATAGGCGGCTTCGCCCTTCTTCAGCACTTCGGCGCCGCCGCCCATGGCTTCGACGTAGCGCTTCGCTTCCTCCGCCGGCGGCAGCGGGTCGAGGTGAGCGGGATTGGCGTCGTACCAGCCGAAGTAGTTCTGGTAGACGGCCTTGGCGTTGTGGCGCAGCGTGCCGTAGTAGCCGCGGATGTGAAAGGTCTGCGCCAGCGAGGCAGGCAGGGCGATGGCTTCGGCGATCTCGTTCGGCGTCGCGCCTTGGTTGGCGAGTCGCAGCGTCTGATCGTGGATGAACTTGTAGATGTCGCGCTGCTTCGAGAGGTAGTCGACGACGCGCTCGCGGTCCCAGGTCGGCCAGCCGTGGCTGTTGAACACCATTTCGGCGTCGGGGAAGCGTTCGATGGCGTCGTCGATGGCGCCGCTCCAGAGCAGGGCGTCGCGCACCTTGGCGCCGCGTAGGGTGTACAAGTTGTGCATCGTGCGCGAGACGATCTCGGCCCCACAGTAGGCCCGCCGCTCGGGCAGGTAGAAGGCCAGCTCCGCCGGGGCTTCGGTGTGGGGCGCGTACTGAAAGACGAAGCGCACGCCGTCGAGGGTCATCTCCTGGCCGCTGTGGTCGACCAGGTCGGTCGGCGGCATGATGCCGAATTCGGCGCGCACCGGAGCGATGCCGAGGCCGGTGTCGATGTGACCACGCGGCGAAGCGGGCAGCGGCAGGCCGTACATGTAGACGGCGCGACGACCCATGGCGGTGCCGGCAAAGACGTTCTCGCTGGTGGCCTCCTCGAGGAAACCCTTGGGGGCGACGATCGGGACGCGGGCGCGATGCGCCGCGTCGGGCAGCACGGCACCGCTGCCGCCGAAGTGGTCGATGTGGCTGTGGGTGAAGATGAGGGCCGTGACCGGGTCGGTGCCGAGATGCTGGCGCGCCAGGGCGAGTGCCGCCGCCGCCGTCTCGCGCGAGGTCAGCGGGTCGACGATGATCCAGCCCGTCTGGCCGCGGATCAGGGTCATGTTCGAGACGTCGTAGCCGCGCACTTGGTAGACGCCTTCGGTGACCTGAAAGAGCCCGTGGATGCCGTTCAGTTTCGCTTGGCGCCACAGGCTCGGATTCACCGAGGGGGGTGCGTCGCCTTCGACGAAGGCGAAGTCCTTCGGGCGGCGCAATACCTTGCCCCCGGCATCGCGGATCTCGAGGTCGGGCTCGCTGGCGATCAAGCCCCGCCTGGCGTCTTCGAAGTCCTGTTGGTCGGCGATCGGCAGGGCTTCCGCCACGGCGGCGTTGGCCGCGGTGGTCGCATCGGAAGCGGCGACGTTGCCGTGGGTGTCGACGTCGGTGCCGCCACCACTCTGGCTCGATGGCGAGTCACAGGCAGCGAGGCAGACGAGACAAACGAGGGCGAAGGCACGCGGAGCGGCAAGCATGGCGAATTTCTCCCTGGTGCTGGGTGGCGGTAGCGGGGGCCGTTTCGGTCAGGCGCCGTGGGCCGCGAGAAAGGCACTGACCTCGGCGGCGACGCGTTCGCGTTCCAGGTCGACGCTGACGACGTGGTACGAGTCGCGCAACACGAGCGAGCGCACCGGGCCGGGCAACTCGCGCTGCAGGATGGCGAGGTTTTCGAGCGGGCAGGTGTGGTCTTGGCGAGCGTGCACGACCAGCACCGGAACCTCGATGTCGGGCAGCCGGCGGCGGACGTGTTGTTGGAGGTCGGTGAGCTGCTGCACCGAGCGCAGCGGGGTGGCGTCGTAGCTCGGGATGGCGCGCCGCATCTCGGGGTCGGCGAGATCGCTGCCCTCCTTCGGGATGAACCGCAGGCGGTCGCCGGTGAGCGACACCAGCGCCGGGATGAGCGGCGACACCCAGGGCAACCAAGGCATGGCGGTGATCAGGGCGGGCGCGAGCAGAGTCAGGGCCTGCACGCGGGTCGGGTGGCGAGCCACCAATTCGAGGGACAGCAGCGAGCCCATGGACTGGCCGACGACGAACACGCGCTGTACTCGGCGGGCGAGATCCTCGAAGCCCGCTTCGACCGAGGCGTACCAATCGGTCCACGAGCAGGCTTCCATGTCCGCGACGCTGGTGCCGTGGCCGGCGAGGCGGATGCCGCTGACGGTCAGGCCGTCGCGGTGCAGGGCGTCACCGAGGAAACGCATCTCCCAGGGGGTGCCGGTGAAGCCGTGCACGAGAAGAGCGCCGGAATCACCCCCTGGGAGCAGGAACGCCTCGGTGGCGGGCTGTTGGGAAGCACGCTCGGCGGGCATGCGTGCCGCCGATCAGCCGGCGAGATCGCGGTAGGCGGCGCCGTATTCGATCTCGGCCTGCGCCTTCAGCTCCTCGAAGAACTTGGTCATGACCTCGTTGCGACGGACGGTTTCGAGCTGGCGGACGAGGTCGTCCTTCTGGCTGTCGAACTCGCTGTCGGCCGGGGTGATGCGTTCCTTGAGGACGGCGACCACCTGCTTGCCGCCGACGCTGAAGACAGTCGGGGCGACCGGTGCCTCGGTGGTGAGGGCGAAGGCGGCATCCTTCAGCTCGGTGGAGACGCCGAGGCCGGGGATCCAGCCACTCGCCTGTGCCAGCGGCCCGGTCTCCTTGACCTCGAGCTGCTCGGCCTCGGCGACCTGCTGCAGGCTGCTGCCGGCGAGCTTGGCGCGCAGCTCCTCGGCCTTCTCCTTGGCCTTGGCGCTGGCCTTCTCGAGGCGAACCGCGTCGCGCACCTTGTCGGCGACGGCGGCCAGTTCGGGGAGATGGCTGGCGATCTTTTCGGTGACGCGGAAGAGGAAGTAGCCGTCGGCGGTGAACACCACCGGGCCGACCTCGTTGGCGCCGAGGGGCAGGGCGGCATCGAGCAGCGCGGAGCTGCCGACCAGGCCCGGGATCGTTTCGCCGCGGCCGACCGGAGCCGACGTCTTCACCGCCTGGCCGAGCGCGGTGGCGGTGTCTTGCAGCGAGGTGCCGGCCTTGACCTTTTCCAAGGCCTCGTTGGCGGCCGTTTCGGCGGCCTTCTTGCCGGCTTCGCGGCGCAGCTTCTCGGAGATCTCGCCCTTGACGTCGTCGAATGGACGGGCGCCGGCGGCGCGGCGCTCCTCGAGCTTGATCAGGTGCAAGCCGAAGCCGGTCTCGACGACACCGCTGACCTCGCCCGGCTGCAGGGCGAAGGCGGCGTCCTCGAAGGGCGGCACCATGCGGCCGCGCGGGAAGAAGCCCAGGTCGCCGCCGCGCGGGGCGTTCGACTCGTCCTCGGAGCTGGCCGTGGCGACCGCGGCGAAATCCTCGCCCGCCTTGATGCGGGCGAGCAGGCCTTCGATTTTGGTGCGAGCCTCCGCCTTCTTCGCCTCGTCGCCGTCCTGCGGCGCGCGCACCAGGATGTGGCGGGCGCGCACTTGTTCGGGCTCGTCGAAGGTCGCCTTGTTGGCGTCGTAGTAGGCCTGGATTTCGGCGTCGGCGACGGTCGCCGCGTCCTCGAAGGTGCCGAGCGGCAGCAGGACGTAGTCGAGGCGGACGCGATCGGGCTGGCGGAACTCCTCGGCGTGCTCCTTGAAGTAGGCCTCGGCGTCGGCGTCGCTGACTTCGATGCCGTCGGTGAACTTGGCCGGGTCGAGGGCGACGTAGCTGAGGTTCACCTTTTCGTTGTTGCGCAGGAAGGCTTGCTTGGCCTCGGCGCTGCTGACGCGCACGCCGCCGCCGACGAGGGTGGCGAGCTTGTCGACCAGGATCTCGCGGCGCTGCGAGTTCTCGTACTGGCCCGGCGTCAGCAGGTTGAGGCGGAGGACGCGCAGGTAGCGGTCCTTGTCGAAGCGGCCGTCGACCTGGAAGTTGGCGTCGGCGGCGATGGTGTCGCGCACCTCGGAGTCGGCGACGCCGAGGCCGAGGCGCTGCGCCTCTTGGTGCATGAGGGTGACACGCAGCAGCTGCTCGAGGGCCTGGCCGCGCAGGTCGAGGCCCTCCATCATCGCCGGGTTGCTCTTGTAAATCTCACGATAGATGCGGTCGAGGTTGCGATAGGCGCGCTGGAACTCGATGTCCTCGATGTTTTCGCCGTTGACCTGGGCGACGAACTGCACCTGCGTGCCGCCGATGCCGACGCCGACGCCCCAGAAGATGAATACGGCGGCGAGGATCCCGAAGAGAATCTTGACCCATCTACCTGCTTTGTTGTTGCGGATGAACTTGAGCACCGTACGAATCCTTCCCGATTAGTGGTCAGCGGTTAGTGGTTTGTGGTTCGTGGTCGGATGTCGGCAACGGGGTCTCCGGGGGCCCCAGTCCATGACAACCGGCCACTCCTGACTAGCCACCGATTTCCAGGCATGCCATATGCCATCTATTCCAAGCGGACAAGCGATTCCCACGCATAGGAGCGAGCGATGAAGCACCGGGCTCTGGGCCGAACCGGCCTCTTCGTGTCGGAAATTTGTCTCGGCACCATGACCTTCGGCAACCAGGCCGACGAGGCCACCAGCCACGCCATTCTCGACCGCGCCTTCGACGCCGGGGTCGACTTCCTCGACGTCGCCGAAATCTACCCGGTGCCGCCCGACCGCAAATGGGCCGGCCGCAGCGAGGAAATCGTCGGCCGCTGGCTCGCCTCCCGCCCGCGCGACGCCGTCTACATCGCCACCAAGGTCGCCGGCCCGAGCGACGGCTGGTTCCAGGCCCCCGTGCGCCACGGCAAGACCTCCCTCGACCGCCACCACATCGCCCGCGCCGTCGAGGACAGCCTGCGCCGCCTCGGCACCGACTACATCGACCTCTACCAAACCCACTGGCCCGACGATCGCGTGCCGATCGACGAAACCATGGACGCCCTCACCCGCCTCGTCGAGGACGGCAAGGTCCGCTACGTCGGCTGCAGCAACGAGACCGCCTACGGCCTCACCAAGGCCCTGTGGAAGAGCGATCTGAAGAGCTTGGTGCGCTACGAAACGATCCAGAACAACTTCAGCCTGCTGCACCGCCGCTTCGAGGACGAGCTGGCCGAAGTCTGTCGTCAGGAAAAGGTCAGCCTGCTGCCGTACAGCCCGATCGCCGGCGGCGTGCTCTCCGGCAAGTACCAAAACGACACCTGGCCCGAAGGGGCTCGCTTCAGCGCCTACCGCGGCGCCAGCTCCCGCACCAGCACCATGACCCGCCGCTTCGTCAACGAACGCACCCTCGCCTCGACCGCGCGCTACATCGACATCGCCCGCGAGGCCGGCATGTCCGTCACCACCCTCGCCACCGCCTGGACCCTGTCGCACGACTTCGTCGGCTCGACCATCATCGGCGCCACCAAGGTCGAACAACTCGACGACACCCTCGCCGCCGCCGAAGTCACCCTCAGCGGCGACGTCCTCAAGGCCTGCGACAAGGTGCACCGCGAGATTTTGTATCCGATGGGGTAGGAGCTCCAAGCTTCCCGAGGGCCAAGGGCCAAGGTGCAAGGGCCAAGCGGTCCAAGACTCTTGGCCCTTGGCCCTTGAGCCTTGGCCCTAGTCTGTCTTAGTCCGCACCCATCCATGCCCAACCGTCTCCTGCACGAATCCAGCCCGTATCTGCGCCAGCACGCGCACAACCCCGTCGATTGGTATCCCTGGGGGGACGAGGCGTTCGCCCGCGCCAAGGCCGAGAACAAGCCCATCTTCCTCAGCGTCGGCTACTCCGCCTGCCATTGGTGTCACGTCATGGAACGCGAGTCCTTCGAAAACGAGGACATCGCCCGCGTCATGAACGAGCACTTCATCAACGTGAAGGTCGATCGCGAGGAACGACCGGATGTCGACCACATCTACATGAGCGCGGTGCAGATGCTCACCGGCCGTGGCGGCTGGCCGATGAGCGTCTTCCTCACGCCCGCCGGCGAACCCTTCTACGGCGGCACCTACTTCCCGCCCGAGGATCGCCACGGCATGCCCGGCTTCGGTCGCCTGCTGCACGGCATCGCCCACGCCTTCCGCCAAGACCCCGACCAGGTGCGCGACAACGTGCAACGCCTCATGCAGGCGCTGCGCGCCATGGATGCCGCCGAGGCCGCCGAACGGGTGCCGGGGCACGACGTCGTGCTCGCCGCGGCGCAGCAACTCGCGCGCTCCTACGACGCCACCCACGGCGGCCTCGGCCAAGCGCCGAAGTTCCCCAACGAATCGGTCCTCGAACTCTTCCTGCGCGTGCACCACGCCACCGGCCAGCCCGACTTCCTGTCCATGGTCCTGCACACCCTGCGCCGCATGGGCGAGGGCGGCATCTACGACCAGCTCGGCGGCGGCTTCCATCGCTACTCCGTCGATGAACGTTGGCTGGTGCCGCACTTCGAGAAGATGCTCTACGACAACGCCCTGCTCGTGCCGCTCTATCTCGCCGCAGCGCGGCTCAGCGGCGATGCGTGGTTCGCCGGCATCGCCCGCCAAACCCTCGACTACGTCCTGCGCGAAATGACCGACCCCGCCGGCGGCTTCTACTCGGCACAGGATGCCGACAGCGAAGGCGAGGAAGGCAAGTTCTTCGTCTGGAGCCTCGACGAGGTGCGACGCCTGGTGGCGCCCGCCGACTTCGATCTCGTCTGCCGCGCCTGGGACATCACCGAGGCCGGCAACTTCGAGGGGCACAACATCCTGCACGTGACGCTCGACACCGAAGCCCTGGCTCGGCGCTTCGATCGCTCGCCCGCCGAGGTCGAGGCCGCGTTGGCGGAGGCACGCCGCGTCCTCTTCGCCGCACGCGCCGGGCGGGTACATCCTGGTCGCGACGACAAGGTGCTCACGGCCTGGAACGGCCTGATGATCAGCGCCTTGGCCCAGGGCGCCGAGTCTCTCGGCGAGCCGCGGTACGCGGATGCGGCGCGCGCCGCGGCGGCCTTCGTCGACAGCCGGCTGCGGCGCGGCGATCGCCTGCTCAGCGTTTACAAGGACGGCGTCGCCAAGCTCAACGGTCATCTCGACGACTACGCCTTCGTCATTGCCGGCCTGCTCGACGTCTTCGAGTTGACGCAAGAGACGGCCTACCTCGAGCGGGCCGAATCGCTCGCCCGCGCGACGCTGCAGCACTTCTGGGATGCCGAGCAGGGCGGCTTCTTCTTCACTTCGGACGACCACGAAGAGCTGATCGTGCGCAGCAAGCCCAACTTCGACGGCTCGATCCCTTCGGGGAGTTCGGTGATGACCCACAACCTACTGCGGCTACACGGACTCACCGGCCTCGCCGAGTACCTCGAGCGCGCCGAAGCCGTGCTGCGCCTCTTCGCCGCGGGGCTGCGCCAACAACCCTTCGGCATGGCCAATTCGCTGTGCGCCCTCGACCGGCACGCGCGTACCGCGACCGAGGTGGTGATCGTCGGCCCGCGTGACGACGCGGCGACGCAAGCCTTGTGGGAGGCGGTGCGGCGGGCCTATGTGCCCAATCGCGTCCTGCGGGTCATCGATCCGGCGAGCGGCGCGTCGCTGCCCGAGATGTTGACGGGCAAGGGTTTGGTCGATGGCAAGCCGACGGCCTACGTATGTGAGCATCACGCTTGCTCGGCGCCGATGACGACGCCCGCGGCGTTGGCGGAAAGGTTGCGCGCATGAAGCGACGATCGTGGGCTTGGTTGGGGTTGCTGCTGTGTGCCTCGGTGGCGCAGGCCGAGCCGCGCCCGAGCGGCGGCTGCGTGCGGCCACAACTGGTGTCCGGCCGGCCGGTGGAAAAGACCTTCGAGATCGATGGCGTCAAGCGGCGGCTGCTGCTGGATGCGCCGGAGACCCTCGAACCGGGCAAGCCGGTGCCGGTGCTCTTCGACTTCCACGGCTGGGGGCATAGCGCCGATGGCGTCTGGGAGGTGTCGCGCTTTCGCGATTTCGCTCCCGACGAAAAGTTTCTGACGGTGTACCCGGACGGGCTGCCGGTGGCGTTGCGCGGCGACGAGAGCAAGCCCGGCTGGCAGATTCGCTCGCTCGAGGGCAACCGGGACATCGCCTTCACCCGCGTCATGCTGGATTGGCTGGAGACCGAGTACTGCGTCGACCGGGCGCGGGTGTACAGCACCGGCTTCTCGAATGGCGCCTTCTTCTCGCATCTGCTGGCGTGCAGCATGGCGGATCGTTTCGCCGCCATCGCGCCGGTGGGCGGCGGCCGCATCTTGGTGCCGTGTCGGCCGTCGGCACCGATGCCGGTGCAGCTGCATCACGGCGAGATGGACGCGGTGGTGCCGATCGACGAAGCGGCGCGGGCGCGCGACCAGTGGGTGAGCATGAACGGGTGCATGTCGGCCGAACCGGCGGCCTGCGAGCGCCACGTCGACTGCAAGGGCGACGTAGTCGTGGAGTTTTGCCGTGCGCCGGTGGCGCACCACTGGCCGGAGCCGGCTACCGAGAAGATTTGGGAGTTTCTGAAAAAGTACGAGCGGCGCGGCTCAGTCCCATAGGTCCCATGAGTCCCATAGGTCCTATAGGTCCTATAGGACTCATGGGACCTATGGCGCCCGATCCTGCAGCTCTTCGAGCAGCCTCTCGACGCCCAGCTGCGACAATTCCGCGGCGGTGAACCAGCGCGGCCCGGCGCGCCAGAACTGCCAAAGGTTGAGCAGATTGCTCGACAGGTCTTGCTGGGTCTGGTCGAAACGGCCGGTCCACAGCAGCTTGCCCGACTCCACCGCCAGCAGGTTGATCTCGAAGCCAACCGACGCCGGCTTGTCCGCGCCGTAGTCATTGCCGACGCGTTCGATGAAGCGGTCGACGTGACCGAAGAACACGGCGTGGGCGCCGACTTCCTGGCCTATGGCGCGTGCCCGCCGTGCCGCATCCTCGTAGGGCGGGGTCGTGGCGGCGGCGTCTTGGACGGCGAGATCCGGCACGGCGCGGAAGTGTGAGCCCTCGGCGATGACGCCGTAGACCTGGGCGGTCACGATGCGCTCGGCGTCGGGCATGATGTGGCGTTCGCTGGTGGCGGCGCGTTCGAAGGGAACGACGGCCACCAGTTCGGGATTTTCCTCGAGCGGCTCCTGCGAACGCAGCAGCGGCCGCAGCTGCGAGCAGCCGTTGAGCAAGACGAGGGCGGTGAGAGCCGCCGCGGCAAAGCCTCGCGCCATGGTCATGCCTTTCGCGCCTCAGCCGACGATGCGCAAGCCCAGCTCGCGCAACTGCTTCGGGTCGACCGGCGTCGGCGCGTCGGTCATGGCGCACACCGCCTTCTGCGTCTTGGGGAAGGCGATGACGTCGCGGATCGAGGTACCGCCGGTGAGCAGCATCACCAGTCGATCGAGGCCGAAGGCGAGGCCGCCGTGCGGCGGCGCGCCGTAGGACAGGGCGTCGAGCAGGAAGCCGAACTTCTCGCGCGCCTCCTCGCTGCTCAGGCCCATGGCGGTGAAGACCCGTTCCTGCACGTCCGAGCGATGGATACGGATGCTGCCGCCGCCCAGCTCGGTGCCGTTGAGCACCAAGTCGTAGGCTTGTGCCTTGACGCTGCCCGGCTCGCTTTCGAGGCGATCGAGGTCGGCATCGTTGGGGGCGGTGAACGGGTGGTGCACGGCGACGTAGCGCTTGTTGTCTTCGTCGTACTCGAAGAGCGGGAAGTCGGTGACCCAGACGAAGGCGAACTGGTTCGGCGGGATCATGCCGAGCTGGGCGCCGAAGCGCAGGCGCAGGTGGGCCAGCGAGTCGTTGACGATGCGCGGCTTGTCGGCCGAGAACAGCATCAGATCGCCGAGGCCGGCGCCGCAAGCGGTTTCGATGGCCTTCTGTTGTTCGGCGGTGAGGAACTTGGCGATCGGCGACTGCCAGCCGGCTTCGGTCATGCGGACCCAGGCGACACCCTTGCCGCCGTAGGGCTTGACGTATTCGGGCAACGCGTCGAGGTCCTTGCGCGTCAGCCGATCGCCCTCGGGGATGCGCAGCACCTTGACGATGCCGCCGCGTTCGACGGCCTCGCGGAACACCTTGAACTCGCAGCCGCGCACCGCCTCGGAGACCTCGGCGAGTTCGAGGCCGAAGCGCATGTCGGGTCGGTCGATGCCGAAGCGGCGGATCGCCTCGTCGTACGGCAGGCGGTGCACGACGTCGGGGAACGGGATGCCGACGACGCCGCAGGCGGAGCGGACGATGCCCTCGGCGATGCTCATGACGTCATCCTGCGTGACGAACGACATCTCGAGGTCGATCTGGGTGAATTCCGGTTGGCGGTCGGCGCGCAGGTCCTCGTCGCGGAAGCAGCGCACGATCTGGAAGTAGCGCTCGAAGCCGGAGACCATGAGGATCTGTTTGAAGAGCTGCGGCGACTGCGGCAGGGCGTAGAAGGAGCCCGGCTGGACGCGGCTCGGCACCAGGTAGTCGCGGGCGCCTTCCGGCGTGCTCTTGGTGAGCACCGGCGTCTCGATGTCGAGGAAGCCCTCGCCGTCGAGATAGGCGCGCACGGCGTTGGTCATGCGGTGGCGCAGGATCAGCCGGCGCTGCATGTCGGGGCGGCGCAAGTCGAGATAACGGAACTTGAGGCGCGTCTCCTCGGCGACGGTGGTCGAGTCGAGAGGGAAGGGCGGCACCTTCGACACCGACAGCAGCTTCGCCGCCGAGGCGTAGATCTCGACCTCGCCGGTGGCGAGATTGGGATTGAGCGTTTCGGGCGTGCGCGGACGCACGCTGCCGCGCACGGCGATGACGTATTCGCTGCGCAGGTCTTTGCCGAGTTCGAAAGCCTCCGCCCCGAGGTCGGGGTTGAAGACGACCTGCACGATACCGCTGCGGTCGCGCAGATCGACGAAGATCAGCCCGCCGTGGTCGCGCCGGGTGTCGACCCAGCCCATCACCGTCACTTCGCGGCCGGTATCGGCCGCGCGCAAGTCGCCGCAGGCGACGCTGCGTTTCCAATCACCCAGTGGTTGTGGAGTCACGCGCTTTCTTCCAAGTTGGGTTGCGGGAGCCGCGCCAGAGCGTCGCGCATCTCGGCGGCGCTGCGCGGAAAGGGAACGGCGCGACCATGGTCGAGTTTGGCGACCATGTCGCGCACGCTGAGAGAGCGGGCCGCGAGTTCGTCCGGCCCGAGCAGGAGAACGTGCGGCGCGCCGAGTTTGTCGGCCTGGCGCATCTGGCTCTTGAGGGTGCGGTCGCCGCTGGCGACCTCGACGCGCATGCCGTCGCGCCGCAGTAGATGGGCCAGGTGCGAGGCTTCGATTTCGGCGTCGGCGCCGAGGGGGGCGAAGAACACCTCCGGGTGCGACGGCTCGGCGCGGCGTTCGGCGAGCGACAGTACCAGGCGCTCGAAGCCGAGAGCGAATCCGACCCCTGGGGCGTCGGGTCCGCCGAAGCTCTTCACCAGCTTGTCGTAACGCCCGCCGCCGCCGACGGCGTTTTGCGAGCCGAGCCCCTCGGCCGTCGCCTCGAAGGCGGTGCGGCAGTAGTAGTCGAGGCCGCGCACCATGCGCGGCTGCAGCTCGACCGGCATGGCCTCGCGCGCCAGGGTGGCGCGCACGCGGCCGAAGTGGTCGGCGCAGGCGGCGCACAGGCCGTCGATCATCAGCGGCGCCTCGGCCATGGCGTGGCGGCAGCTTTCGACTTTGCAATCGAGCAAGCGCAGGGGGTTGCGGTCGCAGCGGTTGCGGCAGTTGTCGCACAACTCGCCCAGACGGGCGCGGGCGTAGTCGGCCAGCCGGGCGACATAGGCCGGGCGGCAGTCGGCGCAACCGAGGGAGTTGAGGCCGACACGCGGCGCGCGCACGCCGATCGCCTCGAGCAAATCGTGCAGCAACAACAGGATTTCGGCGTCGATGGCCGGGTCGTCGCGGCCGATGGCCTCGACGCCGATCTGCCAGAACTGCCGCGTGCGTCCCTTCTGCGGGCGCTCCCGGCGGAACATCGGGCCGATGTAGAAGAGCTTGGAGAACGGCTCGCGCGTATGCAGCGCGTGCTCGACGTAGGCCCGCACGACGGACGCCGTGCCCTCCGGCCGCAACGTCAGGGAGGCGTCGTCGCGGTCGCTGAAGGTGTACATCTCCTTCTCGACGATGTCGGTGGTTTCACCGATCGAGCGGCGGAAGAGTTCGGTGCGTTCGAGCAGCGGCAGGCGGATCTCGCGATAGCCGTAGGTCGCCAGGATGGCACGGCTCGTCGCCTCGATGCGCCCCCACTCGCCGCTTTCGTCGGGCAGGACGTCGTGAAACCCTTTCACCGAGGAGATTTTCATTAGAAATAGCTTGCGCCCAGAGTTGGGGGTAGGTATCAGAGGGGCCTATTTCGAGTCAACGTAGCTCCACGTCCGTGGCGAACAACCGACACCAGCGCAGGCAGCCTCGGCGAAGCGGCAACGCGCTCGCCCAGGCAGCGACGTGGTGCCTGGCTTGGCTTTTCTGTCTCTCTTTCGCCCCTTCCGTCACTTGGGTCTCTGGAGACCTGAGGGACACATGGGACCTAAGTGTCACCAGGGCCGAGGCGCAGACGCTGCCGTCGTGTTGCCAGTGTGAGGGGCCATCGTGTGGTCCCGTGCCCGGTACGGGCACTTGTGGCGCATGTGTCTTGGTGGCCGGCGCAGTCTGCGATTCCCAGGCCGGCGCCTGCTCCACCGTGACGCCTACCTCCACCCCGACACCTACTCCCACGCCAACCGACACCGCGACGCCGACCCATACCCCGACCCCTACCGACACCGCGACCCCGACCGCGACGCCGACGCCGACCCCGACCGCGACGCCCACGCATACGCCCACCCGCACCCCGACGGTCACCCCGACCTTCACCCCGACCGATACGCCGACTCCCACGGATACCCCGACCGTCACACCGACCGCGACGCCCACGGCAACGCCGACCCATACCCCGACGGCGACGCCGACCTTCACCCCGACCCGCACCCCGACGCCGACCCACACCCCGACCGCGACGCCGTCGTTCACCCCGACGCACACCCCGACCGATACCCCCACTGCCACGCCGACGGCGACCCCGACCGATACCCCGACCCCGACCCATACTGCGACGCAGACGCCGACCTTCACCCCGACGTCGACCGCGACCCATACGCCGACCCGCACGCCGACGCGGACGCCGACCCATACGCCGACCCCGACCGATACCCCGACGCCGACGATCACGCCGACGCCGACCGTCACCCCGACCCCGACCAACACCCCCGGCGCCAACGACTGCTGTCAGTGCGCCCTGCCGGCCTGCGGCCCCGCCTTCTCCGGCGCCTGCTTCCCCGGCTGCATTCCCGTGTTCAACGCCGTCTGCCAGGCCGAAACCGGCGGCTGTGTCACCCGCACCGCGACGCCGACGGTCACCAATACCTCGACGCCGACCTTCACCTCGACGGCAACCCGCACCCCGACACCCACCGGGACCTTCACCTCGACGCGTACGCCGACCATCACCCCGACGCCGACCGAAACCCCGACGCTGACGCCGACCTCGACACCCACGCCGACGCTGGGGCTCAACGACTGTTGCCAGTGCGCCCAGCCCTCGTGCGCCCCGCCGCTCAACGGCGTCTGCGGCGGCGGCTGCGTGCCCGTCTACGGCGCTGCCTGCACCGAAGACGGCGCCTGCGCCACACGTACGCCGACGCCCACCGCGACCCCCACGAACACGCCCGAGTTCTCGGTCGGCGACAGCTGCATCGCCCTACCTCCCGACGGCATCGGCCGCGGCCTGCCGCAGAACTCGCGTTTCGCCTGCGAGGAAAATTGGCAGTGCGCCCGCTTCGCCGACGCCGACTCCGCCTACGTCTTCAGTAACTCGACCTCCGGCGTCGGGCCGCGCGTCGACTTCTACACCCTCGCCGACCCGACCCCGCGCGCCGAAGCGATCGCCGGCGTCACCGTGCACGCCGTCAGCCGCTCGGTCGGCGGTACCAGCGGCGCCACCGTCTCCACCCGCTTCCGCACCGAGGCCAACGGTTCGACCTTCTCCGGCAGCAACTTCCCGCTGACTCAGACCTACCAGCGCGCCAGCACCACCTACGCGACCCATCCGACCACCGGGCAGCCGTGGCAGTGGGGCGACTTGCTCACGCTCGAAGCGGGCATCAGCCATACCGTCGTCGCCTCCGACCAGGCGCGCACCACCGCCGTATTCGTCGAGGTCTGCTGGATCCCGCCGACGCCGACGCCCAGCCACACCGCCACCGCCACGCCGACGCCAACCCGTACCGCGACCCCGACCGTCACCCCGACCATCACCCCGACGGGCACCCCGTTGCCGACGCGGACGCCGACGTCGACGCCGACCCCGACCGCCACGCCCACCGAAACGCCGACGCCGACACCCACCGATACGCCGACGCGCACGCCGACCCCGACACGGACGCCGACCGCCACGGCCACCGATACGCCGACGCCGACGCCGACCCGCACCCCGACACCCACCGGAACGCCGACGGCAACCCTCACCGGTACGCCGCTACCGACCGCGACGCCGACCATTACCGGCACCCCGACCCGCACCGGCACGCCGACCCAGACGTTCACCCCCAGCCTGACGCGCACGATCACCCCGACGCCGACGATTACGCCGACGCGCAGCGTGACGCCGACCCGCAGCATCACCCCGACGCCGACGATCAGTCCGTCGCCGACTCGCACCGGCACCCCGACGTCGACTCCGACCGCCACTGCGTCGCCGACTCAGGCCGCCTCGCCGACCGTCACCCGCACGCCGTCGGCAACGCCAACCGTCACCCTCACCCCGAGCCTCACCCCCACCGGTACCCGTCCGACGGTCACCCCGACGCCGGCCCGCCTCAACTTCCTCTTCGTCACCGGCCAGAATCAGTGGGGCTGCGCCTTCGATCTCGCCTTCGCCAACTTCCAGACGGCCGGTACGCGTTCGTTCACCCAGGTCGCCGCGACCGACCCGCAAAACCTGCGCGACCAGTTCCGCGTCATCTACTTCGCCCCCGGCATGAGCGCCGTCGATCTCAGCAACCTGCGCTCCATGTCGCGCCCGGGCGGGGTGCTCGACGAGTTCGTCCGCCGCGGCGGCGTGACCGTCATCAACGCCGGCGCCAGCGGTCCGGATCAGGTCGACATCGCCCCGGGCGGCGCCGACTTCACCGCCGTCACCACCCACAACAGCGCCACCTTCGCCGCCCCCAGCCACCCGTACTTCGACGGTCGCTCGTACGGCGGCACCGTCCTCGAGACGAGCCAGTTCAACAATTGGACCCCCACGGATTGGGGCATCATCAGCGATGTTCCCGACGACGCCACCGTGCTGTTGCGCAACGCCGACGGGCCGAGCCTGGTCGAGTACACGCATGGCCTCGGGCGTGTCCTGGTCAGCTCGACGAGCTTCTGCTGGCCGGGGCGCCCCGGCTCCGACGGGCCACCGGCGGTCAATCTGTTGCTGTACAGCCGCTTCTACTCCGGGTTCGCGCAGACCCCGGCGCCGACGGTGACGCCGACGGCGACGCCGACGATCACGCCGACCTTCACGCCGTCGCTCACCCGCCGCGTCTCGGCGACGCCGACGGCGACGCCGACGCGCACACCGCGCCCAGGGGATCTGAATGGGGATGGAAGGATCGACGACGACGACATCGGCGTCGTCGTGCGGGCCATCTTCGAGCCGCTACGCCCGCCCGCTGCCGATACCAACGCCGACGGCGAATGGAGCGCGCCGGACGTGAGCGGGGTGGTGCTGCGGATCGAGTAGGGCCCAAACGCAATAGGGCCAAGGGCCAAGGTTCAAGGGCCAAGACGAAGAACGGACCAGGAACGATCTGTCGCTGAGCCCCTGGCCCTTGGCCCTTGGCCCTTGAACCTTGGCCCTGCTCTACCTAGCCGTTCACTTGGTGAGCGGCGCCCGCTCTTTCGGCGGGCCGACGATCTCGGCGTATTCGAGCATGTCGCGTTCGAGGGCGCGGATCTGGCGCACGATGCGTTCGGCCAGTGGCTTGGCCTCGCGCGCTTTCTTCAGCTCGTCGTCGGAGAGGGCGTAGGTTTCGGCCGCGATGAGCCGCTGCCGTTCGTTCTTCTCCACCGCCATGTCGGAGACTTCGAACGAGATGACGCTCTGGCCGTCAGCGCCGTTCTGCACCGTCAGCGTCGAGACCAAGCGCATCCGGTTGGCATCGCGCGGCGTCGGCACGGGGGTCGGCTCGACCGGACCGAGGTCGAGAATCACCGGGCCCGAGCCCACTGACGCGGTGGTCAACGCCAATCCGAGTACGACACCCATCCAGCCGGTCACGTTCATCTCAGGTCTCCTTCGCCCGCAGGCATAGCGGTTTGTGGCTGAGAACGCTCGCCAGCGCCAGAGATTCAGCCCGATTCAGGGGATGCGGACGATGATTTGCTTGGCCGGCCCGAGGGAGCCGCCGGCGTCGCGCCAACGCGCCGTCAGCAGGGTATCGCCCTGGTGG
>CAZGEJ010000051.1:0-39242 GCA_964524885.1 uncultured Binatia bacterium (SeqCode) | reverse complement strand
CGCCTGCAAGGCCGCGACGACGGCGTCACGGTGGTCGCCGTACCGTTCGATAGCGCCGTCCTTGACGCTGCCGCCGCAACTGAGCTTGTGCTTCAGCTCCTTGGCGAGAGTCGCCAGGTCGGACGCCGCGAGCGGGGCTCCGAGGATGACGGTGACCGCCTTGCCGCCGCGACCCTTGGTCTCGCGCCGCACGCGCACGAAGCCGTCCCCCTTGGGCACCGCCCCGGGCAAGCGACACACGCAGTCCGCTTGCGGGCGAGCGCAAAACGGACACATGCGCCCCCGCTCACTCGAATACACCGGCCCCGCTGCATTGCGGCCTGCCATCATCCACCGCCTTGGCCAAGGTAGCTGGGCTCGCGTCACTCCTGCGGCAAGAACGGCTCGAACAACGCCGCCAAATTCGGCCCGCGCCGCAACGTATGTCCGCCGTCGACGGGGATACATTGTCCGGTGATCCAACCGGCCTCGTCGCTGAGGAGAAACGCCACCATGGCCGCGACGTCGTCCGGCTGCCCGACGCGCGCCAAGGGCATGCATTCCATGTAGTCGGCGCGTGCCTCCGGGGTGCCGGTGAGCGGCGTCGCCAAATCGGTATCGACGATGCTGGGCAGCACCGAGTTGACGCGAATGCCGATCGCGCCGAGATCGTCGGCGGCACAGCGCGTGAGCATGTCGACGCCCGCCTTCGAGACGCAGTAGGCGGTCATGGCGCGATGTGTGAGGGCGCCGGCGATCGAGCTGATGTTGACGATGGAGCCGCCGCCCGCGGTGCGCATGGCGCGAGCCTCGTGGCGCATGGAGCGGAACACGCCCATCAGGTTGGTGTCGAGGGTCAGCTGGAAATCGTCGATCGAGGCATTGAGGACGGTGCCGATGGAGCCCATGCCGGCGGAGTTGACGGCGACGTCGAGTCGACCGAAGCGCTCGACGGTGGCGGCGACGCCCGCTGCGACCGAGGCGTCGTCGGTGACGTCGACCCGCGCCCAGGCGGCGCGTGGACCCAGTTCGGCGGCGGCGGCTTCGAGCACCTCGACGCGGCGGCCGCCGATCAGCACCGAACCGCCGCCAGCGACGATGCGCCGCGCGCAAGCCAGACCGATCCCCGAACCGCCCCCCGTGACGAACCCGACCTTCCCTGCCAAACCAGCCATGCGCGACCTCCTCGTAGGTAGAACGTACGACGCGTCAAACCATACCGAGGCGCCGGCGCAAAGGGGGGAGGTTGCCTTTTACCGCGGGCGGCGCGAGTGTCGCGCCAGCGACGAGGAAGAGGGTGGCGATGGACGATTCGATGCGGGAGATGCTCGACCGGATGGCGATCCGCGAGGTGCTGCTGCGCTACGCGCATGCCGTCGATCGGCGCGACCTGGACATGGTCCGCGGCTGTTTCATGCCCGACGCGAGTTATCACGGGGCTCTCGGCGACGGCAGCATTTCGGATGCGCTCGTCGCCCTGCGACAGCGCATGGAACGGTACGACAGCACCATGCACCTGATCGGCAACCAGTTCATCGAACTCGCCGGCGACGAGGCCAAGAGCGAGACGTACACGATCGCCTACCATCGCTTGAACGGCGAAGACGAGCCCAACGTGCTGACGGTGGCGGTGCGTTACCTCGACGAGTTGATCCGGCACGACGGCCAATGGCGCATCCGCGCCCGCGTCGTGGTGCAGGAGTGGCAGCGCTACGACGACGTCTTCCTCAACCCCGGCGGCGTCTGACACGACCACCACCGAGGACCCAGCGGGTGTATCGTATGAGGACCGGACCGGTCTCGCCGAAGCGCGATCGTGGTAACGGCCGCGGACGACGCCGTCCCGCCGCTCTCCTTCGAAGCGAGCGATGAGCCGACCCTCGTCATCCTGAATGCAAGCTCGAGGCGCTGCCTCGCCCCCTCACACCTGGACGCCCACGCCGCGTGCGTGAAGGGCGAGGTGTACCAGGGCGAGGCACCGCCTCGCCCCTACAGGTTCGGCAGGTTTCGCGCCCGACCCTGGAGGGCTCGGCTCCGTCCGAGCCTGGCGGTCTTCCCCGCCGCGCATTGGGTACCCCGCATGCCTGCACTGATTCACTCCAAGAAGGCCGGCACGGAGGCCGGCCCTCCAGGGTCAAGAATTCTCTTCTCCGCGCCTCGGCGTCTCTGCGTTGAGAACGAGCCCGGCTACTCACTCCCAGCCGCCGGCCCACGACCACGAGCCGGTCTCGCCGGAGCGATCATGATACCGGCCACGCACGACGCCGTCCTGGCGCTCCCCTTCGAAGCGAGCGATGAGCCGACCCGCGTCATCCTGAATACTACCGAACACGCGCTCGCCCTTGATGCGCCCCTGCACGACACCAGAGGTCGCCAACGCCGACCCGGAAAGCTCGATCGTCCCAGCAAGGCTATCGCCGACCCGCTTGACGTCGAAATCCCAAGTCTGGACGGACCGCTGCCGCCGCCCGTCGCTGGCCCATTCGCCACCTCCGTGGAGATCGCGAACGAGATACGGCTGATCAGATCCACCCACCAATGAACCCGATGATTCACGAAGGGTCAATGCTACCAGCGCAATCACCAAGTACAATCGCAATCGTCGCTCCATTCGAACTCCAAGCTCATTGGTCGCATAGGCAGCCACCTGTCAGCACCCGCCCGCCTCAGCGTCAACTACCTTTCAGCATCACCGATCGGCACTGGTGGCGACTGTGAGGCGATGAGAATTCTTCGTAGCAACGCCCGAACAACAATCGCGTCCGATCATGGCATTCGAGAAACCCTAGCTATCATTGCGTACGACCATCCGTAGAATCCCGCCGGCGCGATGAGCAAGCGAAAATCCGAGGTACTCGGGTCTTCTGTGACAAACCCAACAAGAGACGTGATGAGCAGAAAC
This sequence comes from uncultured Binatia bacterium (SeqCode), assembly GCA_964524885.1. Lineage (GTDB taxonomy): Bacteria > Desulfobacterota > Binatia > HRBIN30 > HRBIN30 > CALJUJ01. The sequence continues at coordinate 36,361 of CAZGEJ010000051.1, read as the reverse complement.
AATGAGCACCCAAGGCCAATTCGAGCAACCAATCGCATCGAAATCCAACTCGGAGATCTCGCTCGAAGAAGGACTCGCCCAACCAGTAGTGCTTCTCCGCTGAGAATTGCGACAATGGGAGTCGCACACAACAGGAGTAGTAGGTCTTCAGGCTCCTGATCGAATTCGCTCAGCCCTCCGGAAATCGTCGAAACCACGAAAACCAACAGGGCTGCCAACATCGCAGCAACGGTGACGTTCAAGAATCCACATACTTTTCTCATGGTGCTCTGCCGTTACCGAGCATTGATGAGCTGCGCGCGATAGTAGACCACACGCCGCCCATACGCAGTTACGGAGGTACATGTGCCGCAGCTGTACCTCGTAGCTATCGACGCGAGGGGCGACCGCGGTGAAATCAAGGACTGTCCCGCCAAATTCCCCAGGTGCTTTCCGATCGCACGGATGTTCTTGGCAGGGTCGAGTAATTGTTCCCTACTGAACCCATTGAGCCCCTCCGTCACCTGGCCGATCCCCAAAATCTTTCCGATTCCGAATTGCTCCGCGAAGGCCTCGCCCGGCAACAGGTGCACCTGCTCCTCAAATATGATTCCACGGATGAGATCGGAATCGGCACCAAACTCAGCAGCAGCCGCCTCAATAGCTGAAGAGTGTTCCGATATGAGCGAATTTATGCGAGTTTCTCTGAGTCTCTCAGACAGAACTTCCTTCAGGCCACGGTCACCGTCCGCCAGCCCTGGTTCGACAGTGATGTCGGGCGCGGTTGCATCGCTTTCGAGCCCTGCAACCTGTTTCTCCGAAGTTCCGCCCTGAGCCTGTGAAATTCCATGCGCCGAGTAGACCATGTTCCCGAACGTCGCGACGGCGCTGACGAACGCACCGTTGCGCGCCGAGCTGACCACCCCGTACTGGCCGAGCCCCAGCGTAGCCGCCATGCGCAACGTCGCGGGGACCTGACTGATTGCCGGACCCACGACGCTGCCGACGTAGCCTCCGAGGATGCCGATGCCCATGTTGATGCCGAAGGCTTTGAAGCCTTCCATCGGGTCGCCGGTTTGGATGCCGGCGTCGATGCCCGCCGCGACCGCGAAGATCGCGGCCACGGCAAGTACCGTCTCGATGAACTCCCCCGACGGGTCGGTCAGGTTGGTCGGGTCCCAGGCGCCGTAGTTGTAGGGGCTGTCGAATTGGCGCTTCGGGTCGTGCGTCGCGAACTGCCCCAAGTTCGGGTCGTACCAGCGGGCGTTGGCGTACTGCAGGCCCGTGCGCCCGTCCTGCTCGTAGCCGGTGAAGGTGTACTTGCCCAACACCATCGGGTCGTTGGGTTGCAGCGCCGCGTTGTAGCGGCCGCGTTCTTCGCCGAACGGCTTGTAGCGGATGTACTGCGCCGCCGATCCGCCCGCATGGGATTCCTACCAAAGCGGCCGACACCGGGTTCGGCGATCCATGATCACCTCGTTCCGCCTCTGCGCCTCAGCGTCTCTGCGTTGTCATCGGACTTCACCGCCCACTTCCGGCACGCCGCCGAAGAAGTAGTGCTTCGTCATCCGGCCCCAGTACTGGTTCGGCATGTTGCGCGTCTCCACCTCCGGGGTGAAGTAGCGCGACCCTTCCGGGTTGGTCGGGTTGCTGTTGTCGATGCGCAGCATCGCGTGCGAAGGAATGAGGCGCAGCACTCGCTTGCCGCTGTAGTCGCATTTGTAAGGCACGAGGTTGTTGGCCTCGGTCAGCCGCCCCTCGGGATCGTACTCGTACGTCGTCGTATTGCTCTTGCCCAACCGGTTGCCGTTGTCGTCGTGCACGATGCCGTCAGGCATGCCCCGCTTCCGCCGATCGCACAACCAAGTTCCGGTTCACTCCACGATGGCCGGCACGGAGGCCGGCCCTCCATTGAAGTCCGACTCTGGAGGGCTCGGCTCCGTCCGAGCCTGGCGGTCTTCCCCGCCGCGCATTGGGTACCCCGCATGCCTGCACTGATTCACTCCAAGAAGGCCGGCACGGAGGCCGGCCCTCCAGGGTCAAGAATTCTCTTCTCCGCGCCTCGGCGTCTCTGCGTTGAGAACGAGCCCGGCTACTCACTCCCAGCCGCCGGCCCACGACCACGAGCCGGTCTCGCCGGAGCGATCATGATACCGGCCACGCACGACGCCGTCCTGGCGCTCTCCTTCGAAGCGAGCGATGAGCCGACCTGCTTCATCCTGAATACTGCCGAATACCCGCTCGCCCTTGACGCGCCCCTGCACGACGCCGGAGGTCGCCAACGCCGACCCAGAAAGCTCGATCGTCCCAGCAAGGCTGTCGCCAACCCGCTTGACGTCGAGGTCCCATGTCTGCACGGACCGCTGTCGCCGCCCGTCGGTCGCCCAGTCGCCCTCGCCGCGGACGTGGCGAGAGGATGCACGCGCCTCATACGAGCCATGCACCAAGCTTACCATCCAGCTGACTGTCAGCGTGCTAGTCGCCACCAATACGAACAATCTTGACTGAGTTTTCATCTACCAATCCTCTTCGCGCTTTAAGATCACGGCTTATTGCTGCAGTGGATAAACGTATCAGCGCGAGCAGAGAAGGGGACAGTCCCCGTCCGGGGACGGTCCCCTTGGCTGTGCAAACACTTGCCCACCGAATCAATCGTTCCGCAGATTGTCGACCATGTTGGATTCGCGATGTTCAGCTCAACTATTCAGTGAAAGGAAGCGATAGAATCGTCAACAAGTTCCGATGTCCTGCGGTATCAGAGGAAACGGGCCAGGTTGGTCAGCATCCTCGCGAATCGGGAAACTTTCGCCGCGCTTCAAAATCCAAACTCGACCGTCTGGATTGATTTGGACGCGAATGTGGCTGCGCAGGAACAGAAAGGCAACGCCGTGAAAGTAGTTATTCGGGGGAAACGGGATAGCGTATCGGCGGAGTTTCTTGTCGACACACACTCGCAATTGACCCCATTCTTGCTTTGGGTAGTCGAAGGACTTCGTCGCCGCAGGGGCGACAAGGTAGGAATCGTCTCCGACGATGACGCGAATCTGAGTTCCGGAGCGGTTGTAAAGATCGACAATGGGACTTACCGTACATCCAGCTAGGAGGACGCAAAGGCCCGTCATGACTGTTGAGTAGAGCAGTTTCAAGGCTGATCTCTTCTACGGCCACCGGCGTGGCGGCACCGATAGGGGCCCTCGCTCCATGAAGTTGAGCGGCCCGTGCCACGGGCTGCCTCCAGGACCGAGTCCAGTAAACGGCGTTCCCAGGATGGATGCGGCTCCCCCGAGAACATTCGCTGGGAGGTACAACGGACCAAGGACCTGCCCTTGAAATGTGTGCTGGACCTCATGCTGACCAACTGACACCGTAGTGAATGCAACACTAGTTGGCGCCGCATCCGTTGGCAGGCCACCGTACGAGATGGTATTTCCGAGAGTGATCGCACCGCCACCTGAGATTTTTTGGAGAGGATGGTTCTGGAACTGAATGGCGTTGTTGCCAGTCGACATCGAAAACCCGAGATCGACATATCCGAACGTTGCGAGCCAGAGGGTTCGATCGATTACTCCGCCAAGGAAACCGTAGGCTAATCCCAGCGCGGTATTCGGCAGGTTCCAGATCTTTCCAGCAACATCCCAGAATCCGCTACGACCCGCAGCAGAGCCAACCGTAGACTGACCGCTTAAACCTTCCCCTCCTCTCCCTCCTTGAGCGAGACCTCGTTGCTGGCCGCCGCCTCCGGTACCATTCGCTATCCCGTACGCCGAGTAGAGCATGTTTCCGAAAGTAACGGCGGCGCTGACGTACGCGCCGTTGCGCACGGAACTGACGACCCCGTAGGAGCCGAGACTCAAGGTCGCGGCCAACCGCAGGGTTGCCGGGACCTTGCTCACGACCGGGCCGACGACGCTCCCGACTCCGGCGCCGAGCAGGCCAATCCCCAGGTTGATACCGAAGGCCTTGAAGCCTTCCATCGGGTCGCCGGTTTGGATGCCGGCGTCGATGCCGGCGGCGACCGCGAAGATCGCCACTATCGCGAGAGCAATGCCTTCGACGAACTCCCCCGACGGGTCGGTCAGGTTGGTGGGATCCCAAGCGCCGTAGTTGTAGGGACTGTCGAATTGGCGCTTGGGGTCGTGGGTCGCGAACTGGCCTAGGTCCGGGTCGTACCAGCGGGCGTTGGCGTACTGCAGTCCCGTACGCCCGTCCTGCTCGTAGCCGGTGAAGGTGTACTTGGACAGCCCCAACGGATCGTTCGGATTGGGTGCCTGCAGCGCCGCGTTGTAGCGTCCGCGTTCTTCGCCGAACGGCTTGTAGCGGATGTACTGCGCCGCTGAGCCGCCCGCGGTCGTCATCACCTGCAACGAGCCGAGGTGATCGTAGTGGAAATGCCGCAACACCTCCGCCGGCTTCGGTGGCGCCGAACCGCCGCCGCCGCCCGCCCACGCTGGTTGCGTCGGCATCAGGAAGAACGGCCCCGGGAACGTACCCACCGTCCACAACCCCACGACCAGCAACGTCGGCCCGCGCCGTAGGCGAATGCCGACCACCTTGCGCCGACGTCGATCCGGCAACAGCACCAGCGCCACGAAGCCGACGAACGCCAGCGTCGGCAGGCCCTGCTGCACGTCCGGCCGCAACCGCACCTCGTAGCCCCAGCCGCCCGCCGCCGCGACGATGGTGACCGGCGGTACGCTGTCGGCAAACGCATACTGCACCGGCGGCACCGACCACCCGACGTCGCGCGAAGCGATGCGCACGCCGCCGAAGAAGTAGTGCTTCGTCATCCGGCCCCAGTACTGGTCCGGCATGTTGCGCGTCTCCACCTCCGGGGTGAAGTAGCGCGACCCTTCCGGGTTGGTCGGGTTGGTGTTGTCGATGCGCAGCACACGTTTGCCGCTGTAGTCGTATTTGTAGCGCACGAGGTTGTTGGCCTCGGTCAGCCGACCTTCGGGGTCGTACTCGTACGTCGTCGTGCCGCTCTTGCCCAAGCGATTGCCGTTGTCGTCGTGCACGATGCCCTCAGGCATGCCCCGCTTCCGCCGATCGCACAACCAAGTTCCGGTTCACTCCAAGATGGCCGGCACGGAGGCCGGCCCTCCAGGGTTCGGGTCAGTTCGTCTCGGCGCCTCGGCGTCTCTGCGTTGGAGCCCGAGCCCGCTGCCTCCGCAAACACCACTACGCGCTTGGAGTGAGCTGAGGGCCGGACGCCGGTGGCGCGGTCGACTTTAGGACCTTCCCGGGCATCCGGTTGCATCGTCAAAAACCGTCCGGAGGCTTCGGGCGCTCATCTTGCGTCTCCCAAAGTCGTCCGGAGGCTTCGGGCGATCCTTTTGCATCGTCACGCACCGTCCGGAGGCTTCGGGCGGTCCTTTTGCACCGTCACGGACCGTCCGGAGGCTTCGCGCGGTGATTTTGCATCGTCATACACCGTCCGGAGGCTTCGGATGATCCCGCGGAGTCATCGAATCACCGTCCGGAGCTTTCGGACGGTCGTTTGGCGTCGCGAAATCATCGTCCGGAGCCTCCGGATGATCGTTTCGCGTTGTTCCATCATCGTCCGGAGGCTTCGGATGATCGTTTGGCGTTGTTCCGTAACCGTCCGGAGGCTTCGGATGGTCGTTTGGCGTCATCCGATTATCGTCCGAAGCCTCCGAATGGGTTTTTGCGCTGCAATACTACCGCCTGAAGCCTCCGGACGGGTTTTTGCGCTGCAAAGTTACCGTCCGGAGCCTCCGGATGGGATTTTACGATGCTAAAGGGACCGTCCGAAGCCTCCGGACGGTGTTTGCACTTCATTCCATCACGACTGGCGAGCCTGGGACATCTCTGTACGGAGCGGCGAGTTGTGCTCGGCGGGCCCGTTGCCGGTGGACGCACCCGTGGCGCGTGGATTCTCGCACAGAGTTTGGAGGGGATTGTCTGCGTATCGCGGGGAGTATGGTGGCGGGCCGCGCCCGGCGCCGGGCGCCGGGCGGTGTCGAGTGCAACTCGACACTCCGGGTGGCCCAGAATTCTGCTAAGGAGGCCGGCCCTCCAGGGTTCACCTCCGCTCGTCTCCGCGCCTCGGCGTCTCTGCGTTGCAACCCAACCTGTCGAGCTTCGGATGCACCGCAAGATGGCCGGCACGGAGGCCGGCCCTCTAGGGCACATGGGGCGGGGGTGGGTCAGCCGCCGCTGAGGGCTTGCAGGATGTGCACTTCGTCGGTTGGGGACAGGGGTGCGTTCAGGTTGCGCACTTCGTCGCCGTTGACGAAGATTCGCATGTGGCGACGCAAGCGGTCTTGCTCGTCCACCATGCGGAACCGCAGGCCCGGATGACGCCGGTCGAGGTCGGCCAGCAGCTCGGCGATCGTTGCGCCAGCACCTTCGAGGCTCGCCGCCCCCGTATACGAGCGCAGCGGCGTGGGAATGTGGACGATCACCGCGGCTCGCCTACTTCGATGGCGTAAATCTGCGGCAGGTGCCGCACCAGGCACTCCCACGACGCGCCTTCGTCGCGACTGCCCCAGATCTCACCACTGGTGGTACCGAAATAGACGCCCACCGGGTCCAAGGCGTCGGCGGTCATCGCTTGGCGGAACACCGTCCACCACGCCTGTTCGCGCGGCATGCCGGCGTCGAGCCGCTGCCAACTGCGACCGGCGTCGCGTGTCCCATAGGCCGCCGGCCGCCCACCGATGGTGGTACGCGGCCAGACCTCCGTGCCGTCCATCGGAAACACCCACGCCACGTCGGGGTCGCGCGGATGCAGCACCATCGGGAAGCCGATGTCGCCGACTTCCGCCGGCATGTTGTCGCCGATCCGCACCCACTGCGTCGACGGCCGTTCGAGCCGATAGATGCCGCAGTGGTTCTGCTGGTACAGGATGTCCGGGGCCAGCGGGTGCAGTCGCACGCAGTGAGGGTCTTGTCCGTATTCGGGGTAGGGGTCGGGATTGAAGTTGGCCAGACACCCGCCGTTGAGCGGGCTCCACGTCGCGCCGGCATCGCGGCTCTCGAAACAGCCGCCGCTCGACATGCCGACGTAGAGATGGTTCGCGTCGCGCGGGTCGATCAGTATCGAATGGAGCTTCGGTCCATCCGGGGTCCCGTCCTGTTCGCCGCCGGTCCACGTCTGCAACTGCGGATGCTCGTTGAAACCATCGACTCCGGCCCAGGTGTCGCCGCCATCGTCGGAACGGAACAAGCCCTGCGGCGAGGTGCCGGCATACCAAACTTCCGGTTGCGAACGATGCCCAGGAGTGAGCCAGAAGGTATGATCGACGGCGCGGCCCTTCTCCCCCTCCGCGACTTTGCGGAATGCCGGCGGCTGCGACGCCTCCCGCCAGCTGCGACCGCCATCCGTCGAGCGGTAGATCGTCGGCCCGAGGTGCCCCGTCTTGGCGGCGAGCAGCAGGACGTCGGGCCGGCGTGGGTCTTGGACGACGTGGTGCACGATGTTGCCGAGGAACGACGGCCCTTCGAGGCGCCACCGCCGTCGCTCGGCATCGGCGTGCAGAAACCAGGCGCCTTTCTTGGTGGCGATGTGGAGTGTTACGTGCGGCGAACTCGATACCATGGGCAAGCCTCCCCAGGGGGGTGGGCGAAATTCGCCCCCCATCGACGTTTCTAAACGACCCTACTTTTGGCTCGACATACGCCGCCGCGCACCAATGGTCCACCGCCGCCAGCAAGATTCGGGGAAAGCATCCTTCAACCTCGGGTCTTCACGTGCTACCGGGTCTTCGACGCAACCAGGTCGACACAGGAGGGACGACATGGCCAAGCTTCCACTTACGGGTGGCTGCGCCTGCGGCGCGCTGCGCTACGAAGTCAGCGCGGCACCCTTGATGGTCTACAACTGCCACTGCACCAACTGCCAAAGGATGAGCGGCAGCGCCTTTTCGACGCCGGCGACCATCTTCGAGGCGGGGTTCGCCTTCGTCGCCGGCGAGCCCCAGCGCATCGGGTGGGCGGCCGATTCCGGGGCGCGCCGCGTCGGCTGGCTGTGCGGTCACTGCGGCAGCCGCATCGTCAACGGCCAAGAACCGAGCAATGGCATCCTGAGCCTGCGCACCGGCACCCTCGACGATCGCAGTTGGGTGACCCCGGTCGGCGACATCTGGACCCGCAGCGCCCAGCCTTGGGTGAAGTTTTCCGGCGAGAGGCAGGCCTTCGAACAGCAGCCGCCGGACTACACCGGGCTCATCGAGGCCTTCGCCAAATTCGGCCACTTCGCCGGCTGAGACGCGGCAGCGTCAGGCGCGCAGGCGATCGAGCACGGCGCGCGCTTCGGCCGCGGCGCGCCGCACGCGTTGTTCGCCGCGTGTGCCGCCGAAGCGTCCGGTGAGCGAAAGCTGGAAGCCGAGCACGCCGGCGCGCAAGTCGAATTGCGCCGCCAACTCGTCCCAGGCGCCGCCGGCGCGCAGCAGGTCGAGGTCCAGCGGCCGGCCGCGCCGCGGTTCGAGCAGATCGGCCCATTGGTTTTCCAGGCGCAATTCGACGTTGCCCAGCCACACGCGCAGCTGGCGTGCACCCAGCTCGTAGCCGGCATCGATGGACGCGTTTGCCGATTCGGACATGTCTCGACCTCCCGTGCGTGGGTTCTCGCCGCCCACCTCGGCCTCCCTGTCGCGGCCGTGCGCAAGCTCGGCTTTGCCAGGGGTCTGCTCGCGCCCATGGGGCGCGGCGCTTGCGAAACGTGATAGCCGTATCGCTGGCGCGGCGCCATCGGCGCGAGGGTGGCGTCAGCCATGGCAGCGGTGTACGACCCGAAGCATGCGCATGCCCTGGACCTCTCTACGCCGCCTTTCGCTCTTGCTGTGGACCGTGGGAGCGACCGCCGCTCTCGCCCAGGCTCCCGCTCCGTCGCGCCCCAACGTCGTGCTCATCGTCGTCGACGACGCCGCCTGGATGGACTTCGGCGCCTACGGCGGCGAGGCGCGCACGCCGACCATCGACGCCCTAGCGCAGCGCGGCGCCATGTTCACGGGCTACCACACGTCGCCGTTGTGCTCGCCGTCGCGTTCGATGCTGCTCACCGGCATCGACAACCACCGCACCGGCGTCGCGACCATCGAAGAGGTACTGCCGTCGGCGCTCGCCGGCCAGCCGGGATACAGCCTCCACTTCGAGCCGGGGGTCACCACCGTCGCCAGCCACCTCAAGCAAGCCGGTTACCGCACCTACATGACCGGCAAGTGGCACCTCGGGCATGAGCCGGGCGACCTACCCAACGACCACGGCTTCGATCGCTCCTTCGCCCTCGATGCCTCCGGCGCCGACAACTGGGAAGACAAGCCCTACATGCCGTATTACAACGAGGCGCCGTGGTTCGAGGACGGCAAGCCCGCGGATCTTCCGGAAGAGTTCTATTCGTCGAAGTTCATCGTCGACAAGCTGCTCGAGTACCTCGATGGCGACACCCGGAGCGAGGCGCCATTCTTCGCCTACGTCGCCTTTCAGGCGGTACACATTCCGGTACAGGCGCCGGCCGAGCTCACCGCCGGCTATGCCGATCGTTTCGACGCGGGCTGGGAGGAGTTGCGCCAAGCCCGCTGGCGACGGGCCCAGCAACTCGGGCTGATTCCCGCCGACGCACCGCTGGCGCCGATGCCCGAGTCCATGCGCCGCTGGCAAGATCTCGACCCCGAGGAACGCGAGCGGTCGGCCAAGGCGATGGCCGTTTACTCCGCCATGTTCGAGTCGATGGATCACCACATCGGTCGCCTCGTCGAATCGTTGCGTGCCCGCGGCCAACTCGACTCGACGCTGTTCTTCATCACTTCGGACAACGGCCCCGAACCGAGCGACCCGGTGCACGCGCCCGGCATGGGCTTGTGGATGGCGCTCAACGGCTACGGCTGGGAAACGGAAACCCTCGGCGAGCGCGGCAGCCTCAACTTCATCGGACCCGAGTGGGCCACGGCGGTGGCGTCGCCGAGTCGGCTGTTCAAGTTCTACACGGCGCAGGGCGGCATTCGCGTGCCGCTGATCGCCGCCGGACCCGGAGTCGCGGCGGCACGTCGAGTGACGGCGTTGACCCACGTCACCGACGTAGCGCCGACGATACTCGACTATGCCGGCGTCACGCCGAAGGCGGAGCCCGACGACCAGCCGATCACCGGCAAGAGCCTACGACCGGTGCTCGACGGATCGACCGAGGCGGTGCGCGGCGACGACGAGACGGTCGGCATCGAGGTGTCGGGCAATGCGGCGTTGTTCAAGGGCCGCTACAAGTTGGTGCGCAACGGCGGCGCGCATGGCGACGACACCTGGCGCCTCTACGACTGGATCGCCGATCCGGGCGAGACCAACGACTTGGCGCCGCAACAGCCCGAGCGCTTGGCCTCGATGCTGGCCGACTACGACGACTACAAACGCCGCTCCGGCGTGCTCGAGCTGCCGGAAGGCTACGATGTCGAGCGACAGGTGCAGATCAACGCCTTGCTGCGGCAGCTCCGCTTCTACGGTTGGATCCCGGCGACTCTGCTCGTCGCCGTGCTCGGGCTCATCCTGCTGCGCCGACGATCTCGGCGGCATGCCGTCGGCTGATCGCCTCCAGCTCGGTTTCGCAACCGCCGAAGAAGTGGTCGGCACCGGCGAGAACTTGCAGGCGGGATGGATCGTCGAGGCGGCGGCGCAGGACGGATAGAGGACAGAAGACGTCGGCGTCGCCGGCGACGATGCGCGCCGTTGCGTCGAGGCCGTGCAGTTCGTCGGGCGCCAGCAGGGTCGGCGGCGGCGCCACCAAGAGGAGCCCATCGACCGCCGTTCGCAACGAGGCACGTCTGGCCATGACGGCACCGAACGAGTACCCCGCGAGGCACAGCTTGGCTTGCGGGTAACGAGCGCGCAGCCACGCGACAGCAGCCAGCACGTCGTCGACCTCGGCGTCGTCGCCGCACGAAGTGCCGTCGCTGGCGCCGATGCCACGGAAGTCGAAACGCAACACGGCGCCCGCGGCGACGAAGCCCTGGCGCAGCGCCAATACGACGTTGTTGTGCATGTTGCCGCCGTAGGCCGGGTGCGGGTGGCAGACGACGGTGGCGAGCGGAGCCGCGTCGACGTCGCACAACACACCGGATAGCGCGCCGTCCGCGACCGGGATGGCGACAGGGGTTTCGTTTCGAGTCCAAGACATGAGGCATCCTCCGCAGTCGTCACCGCCGGGTTCCCGGCGGCATAGCGTCACAGCAGGCTCGCGTCGAGGCTATTGGTTCGGCGGAGAAATGGTTGCACCGCCGAGGGGACTGTCCCCGCACGGGGACTGTCCCCTTCGAGGTTCGCGTAGATTCGCCTATCTGCCGCATCAACAGCCCGGATTACGCACCACGGAGAGGATGCGCTAGCGTCGCCCGCACGTAGACGAAAATGGGCGCGCAGCGCCCTGGAGCGCCGAGTTGTACTCGGCGGGCCCGTTACGGGTTGACGGAAACATATCGCGAGCATTCTCGCGCCAAGTTCGGAGGTGCTCTCTGGCGCATCGCGGGGAGAATGGTGGCGGGCCGCGCCCGGCACTGCGCCGGGCGGTGTCGAGTGCAGCTCGACACTCCGGGTGGCCATCTTTCCCGCATCAATCCTTTCTCGTCGTGTCTCCGTGCCTGCCGAGGTTCAGATCTCTGGTGAAGTATTGGGGCTAGCTCACCTGGTGAACTGGTCCTTCTACATGCGTGATTTTAGGCGAACTTTCGGCGGACTTTCAGGAATTTCACGATTCGGGCGCCTACCTTCGGGGCTTACACAGGTAGCAGCGACGAAGGAGTTCGCCATGAGTAGATGGATTTCGCTGGCGGTGGTTTGCATGACCACCGTCGCTGGTTGGTCGGCAGCGGCCCAGACGGTTTCCTTGGAGGGCAACGGCACTGCCCGCTTCCGCGTCTCGACGCGGATCGCGAACAACGACGGTAAACTCAGGTTCAAGAGCCCCACCGTGATACCGGTCGAACCGACGTGCCCGCTCGCCAGCAGTGTGCGACTACGCGGCCCCGGCTATGACACGGGCGAACTCACCCTGCCCTGCGAGCTCTGGCGTGCCACGCGCACCGGCTTCTCCTTCGACGATCCATCGTCGAGCAGCGGCGTGCGACGCCTCGTCGTCCGCGGCGGTAATCTGAGCCTACGTCTCCACGGCGTCGCATTCGTGCCGCCGAGCGCGCCGACGGAGCATCTCGAGGTGCTCATCAACCTGGGCGGCGTCGAGCACTGCGGTCGCTTCGAGGAGTTCGGCCGATCGCGCGCCCGCCTGGTGCGCGCCGACGGCCCAGTCCTGCCCTGCGCCGCGGCGACGCCGACCGCCACCGCCACGGCCACCGCGACGGCGAGCCCTACCGAAGTCGCCACCGAGGTACCAACGGCGGAACCGTCGCCGACGACCGTCGATACCCCAACTGTAACGCCGACCGAACCGCTGCCCAGCCCGACCGCCACCCCGACACCCACGGCGGTCCCGGCGACGCCGACGGCGACCTCGACCCCCGAACCGATCAATCTGATCTTCGATCCGCAATTCGACCAAGGCGTGTCGAACTTCTTCGCCCAAGATTCGAGCAGCCTGGTCGAACGCACCACCGTCAACCCGCTCGAAGGCTCGGCCAGCCTGCACGTCAGCATCAACGGCTACGGCAATAATCTCTGGTGGTCGTACGACTTCACTGGCGGACGCGCCAGCGACTTCCGTGTCGGCGCGCATCTGCGCTCCGACGTCGCCAGCACCTCGACGTTTCAGTTCTGCGCCATGGTCTATTACGCCGACGACACCACCGTCACCGAATGCACGCCGGTGAGCGGCAGCGTCGGCGACAAGGGCATGGTCACAGCCGAAATCGACCTCGACGACGACAAGCCTCTGGATTCCGTCCGCATCCGCATGATCCAGGAAGGCGCGGCACCGGTATCGTTCACCCTGGACAGCGCCAGCGCCTATCTCACCGTACTCGCCCCAGCGACCGGCGGTGGCAATGGTGGCGGCAACGGCGGCGGCAACGGTGGGGGCAACGGCGGCGGTAGCAATGGACCGTGTGTCGCCACTGGCCCCAACAGCGTCTACCCCGGCTACACCTACGTGCTGCCGAGCGAACGCCCCTTCATCAACCTCGACGCCTACACCCAGGGAGGTCCGAACACGGTCGCGGCGCAACGGTTGCGGGCCGGCGCCGATGCGATGCTCGGCAACCACCCGCCCTACGCCTTCTCGGCCAAGCACCTCGTCTTCACCTACGAGCTGACCGGACAACAGTTGTACATCGACGAGGCGATCGAGCGCGTCGAAGCCTTCGTCACCGCGGAAGAGGCGCGCATCGCCGCTGGCCAGCGCGCCGCGATCTCTTACGACTCCTATCTCGAGGTCGGCTACTACCTGGAGGATCTCGCGCTGACGTTCGATCACGGCTACGCGCTTCTCACGCCGGCGCAGCGGCAGCGCTGGGCCAGCTACGCCGAGTTGGCTCTCTTCAATCTATGGCATCCGGCCGAGGCGGCTTGGGGCGGCGTTTCGTACCCGTGGTCGGGTTGGTCCGTCTGCGACCCCGGCAACAACTACCACTTCAGCTTCCTGCGCGGCACCATGCTGTGGGCCCTCGCCAGCCAGAACCCCGTGTGGTTCGACTTCCTGCAGGAACAGAAGTTCGGCCAGCTGCTCGACTACTACGCTGCCTTGCCGGGCGGAGGCACGCGCGAAGGCACGGGCTACGGCACCGCCATCGGCTCCCTGCTGGGCAACTACATCTACTGGAAGTCGTCGACCGGCGAGGACTTGGCCAACATCACGCCGCATCCGCGCGAGACGATCGACTATTGGGTGCATGCGACGACGCCGACCCTCGATCAGTTCGCCCCGATCGCCGACCTGTCACGAGAATCGTTGCCGGTGCTCTACGACTACCACGAGAACCTGGTGCACCAGGCGGTCTTCCTCAACCCCGGCACTCCACAAGCGCAACGTGGCACGTGGTGGCTGCAGAACAACTCGGTCGACGGCGTCGCCAACCTCTTCAACATCCTCGGCGACCTGCTCCCCTACCCCGATGCGCCGGCCGCGCCGACCGACCTCATGTACCACTCGCCCGGCGCCGGTGCCGTGTTCGCCCGCACCAGCTGGGCGGCGGACGCGCAGTGGTTCGCCTTCGTCGCCGGCAAGTACGACCAATCGCATGCCCACCACGACCAAGGCTCGTTCAGCTTCTTCAAGAACGACTGGCTGGTGGTCACTCGTAACATCTGGTCCAATAGCGGGCTGCACCTGGAAGTCGAATCGCACAACGGTTTGCGCTTCGAACGCAGCAACGGCACGATCATCCCACAGACGCCGAGCGACACGGTGCAGTCGAGCATGACGGCGACGACCAACGCCGGCATCACTACGGTCGTCGCCAACCTGAGCAACGCCTACTCCGGCAATGCGACCTCGGTGCAGCAGTGGACACGAACGCTGCAGCTGTCGCCGGCGGGCTTGCGGGTGACGGATGCCTGCACCGTGGGCAACGGCATCGAACCCATCTTCCAGTTGCAGGTTCCGGCCGAGCCCGTTCTGCAAGCGGACGGATCGATCCTCGCCGGCGGCTTGCGCGTCGTACCCTTGCAGCCAGTGACGTTCGGCTACGTGGCCAACGACCCCGAGGAGTACAGCCACGGCTATCGTATCGACCTGCGCTCGACGACGGGATGTGCCTTCGAAGTCGAACTGCAGGCGATTGCCCCGGCGACACCTATCGCCACGGCGACGCCGACAGCCACGTCCGCGAGCCACCCGACGGCGACACCGAGCGCCACGGCGACGGCCGCGGGTAGCCCGACGGCGACCCCCGATCCCTCGGCGGATCCGATCGAACCCGCGTGGAGCGAAGGCGGCACCAAGACGCGCATCAAGAGCCCGGCGCAACACATGCACTTCACCGCCGGCGCGCCGCTGCGCATCCTTGCCGACGTCGTCGACGGCAACGCCTGGATGTGTCCGCCGGGGCATCCGCCCTACGTCTGTCCCGGTGCTCAAGTGCGTTTCTACATCGACGGACAGCTCGCCGGAACGGCCTTGCCGAGTCCCACCGACACGAACCTATGGGAGTTGCGCCTGCCCAACGGGTTGACGGTTGGGGATCACGTCCTGACGGTTCGCTATGTCCCGTACCAACCCGGGAGCACCACCGGCGGCACGCCCGTGCAAGGTCAGGTGCCGGTGACCATTCACGTCGATCCGGCGCCAACACACGGCGCTACCATCAGCCTCACCGAGGATCTGATCCTCAGCGGCACGACGCCGCTCGACTGGATCGACAAAACGATCGTCGGTAACGGCTATCGCGTCGTCGCCGCACCCGGCTACAGCGGCGCCGTGACCATCCGCGACTCGATGATCCGAGGTCTCGGCAACTACGGCATCCGCGGCATCGATGTGAACACCAGCGGATCGGTGACGGTCGAGGATAGCGTTTTCGAGGCGACCGGGGCCATCCGCTTGGGGGCTCACGGCAGCGGTGCCATCTTGGTGCGCCGCAACGAACTGCGGGCGAACAACCTGCTGACCTACGTCGCCGCCGACCCCGAAGTGCCGGTCTCCTTGGAACTGCTGGGCGGCACGAGCGGCAGTAAGGCGGTACAGGGCAACCGCATCGGCGCCGGCATCCTACGCATCAACGGCGGTTCGGGATGGCAGATCGGCGGACTGGCTGCGGGCGACGGCAACATGCTGCGTGGACCGCGTGCGGTGTTGGAAATCTACAACTCGTCCGGAAACACCATCCAGGGCAACTACCTGCGGCACGACTACCACGGCGGCTTCAGCCAAGGCTTCAATCTCCTCCTGACCGGCAATTCGACCGACCAGTTGGCCGAGCACAACGTCATCCGCGGTGGCTCATGGCCGGTGCAGAGCTTCGGCGGCGAGTTTCGCTACAACTTGGTCGTCGACAGTGGCCACAATTTCTGGCGTAGCGCCGACGACGGCACGTCGATCCACCACAACGTCTTCGTACACGCCAGCGGGCCGAACACCGGCTACGAGGGAGTCTTCAAGTTCTATGGCGGGGAGAGCGGCCTACTCATCGACAACAACACGTTCGATGTCGGCGGCAGCGTCGCCGGATTCGACGGTCCGGCCTTCAACATCGGCAGCGGCTCGCTGGTGCAGTCGATCCGCAACAACGTCTTCACCGGCTTCAGCACGGTGAACTCGAGTTACGGCAACGCTTTCGTCGCCGCCCCCGGAGGGTCGGTGAGTGCGGCCCGCGTGGTGCAAGCCGACTTCAACGCGTGGCACAACCCGCTGGCACCGACTTCGACGCGCTATCTGTCGGGGATCGTGCAGAACACGCCTGGTCCAAACGACGTCATGGCAGCGCCACAATTCTCGGGCACGGCGCAAATCCCGTATCAGGTATCCGAGGGCTGCATCTGGGAAGGGGATTGCACCACGGGTGAGGTGCTGGCGCACTATCGCTCGATCTACCGTCCGGCCGCCGGCAGCCCGCTCATCGGCGCCGGCGACCCCGCCGATGGCGCCGGCTCGTTCATCGGCGCCATCGGCACCGACGATGGCGACCCCGACGATCGGTTCGGACGCATCGTGCCATAGCGCCACTCAAATTGAGCGCCGCACTCGATGTACCCCGGCGGCACGCTGCCGTCGGGGTACATCGACGGTGACGCTCGGGCACAGGGGTAATACGAGCCGGACCGCCGAGAGCGAGGGATAGGGCCCTCAGAAGCAATGCCGCCGCGGTGCTACCCACGCGGCGAGGCGGCATGCTAGGCGGTCGGGCATGAAACCTTCGGCACGTTGGTGGATCCTGGTTGGCGTAATGCCTTGCCTCATCGCCCCATCCATGGCGTCGGCCTTCTCTCTCCTTCCCGATCCACGCCAAGGTAGCGTCGAAGCCGACCTCACTTGGGCGGCGCGCTGGTCGGCGGAACCCGACCCGTTCGGCTTTGGCACCGGCATGCATGACGGGATCCAGGTCGCCGTGGCGCACGACTTCGCGGCGCGCCTCGAGATCACCGATCCGGAAGAAATCGCGCTGTTGCGCCAGACCATCGTGCGCGCCTTCGCCGCTTGGCAGACGCCGGAGATGCGTTTCGATGTCGACTTCGAGCGCATCCCCGTCGAGGGCATCGATCGCGGCGGCGGGGACGCCGGTTTCGAGTTCGACGTCTTCGTCGCCGACTCGACGCATCCCGTCTTCGCCGAAGAGACCTACTTCGGCTACACGCGCCTGCGCCATCGTCACGCCGACGACCGCTTGCTGACCAACGGCCAACGCACGGCGGGACGCGTGATCCTGGCCGCCGACGTCTTCGTCAATTCCGACTTGCTGTTGCCGCTGTCGCGGGTCTTGCCGTTGCAGCAGAAGGCGGCGGCGCTGCAACGACTGCTGATGCACGAGATCGGCCACGGCCTCGGCTTCGGCCATCCGAACACGTCCAACACGTTCAATCTGCACTACGACACCGACCACGACCCGATGAACCCGATGGTGCTCGATGCGCTCGATCCGATCGCGGCGCTGCTCTACACCGAGGAACGCAGCACCCAGGCGATCCTGTCGAACGACCGCAGCCGCATCGGTCCGTTCCTCTTCTTCACCGAACTCACCTTCGACGATCGAGGCGGACGCGACGCCCTCTACCCGAGTCTCGCGCTGTGCCCTGGCGACTGCTCGGGCGACGGCGTGACCGACGTCACCGAATTGGTGACGATGATTTCCTTGGCCCTCGGCGAAGTGGCGTGGGATCGCTGCCACCGCGGCGACTTGGACGGCGATGGCGGCGTGCAGGTCGATGAGATCGTGCGCGCCCTCCAGCACACCCTCGAAGGAGGATGCGAGGGGCCTGTCCCGCGGCGGGACAGTCCCCCGTGATGCGGCGATCGGCTCAGGCCAGATTGGCCTTGCGGTACATGGTGACCACGGCGGCGCCGCCGAGGCCGAGGTTGTGCTGCAGCGCGACCTTGGCGCCGGGCACTTGGCGCTTGTCGGCCTGGCCGCGCAGCTGCCAATTGAGTTCGGCACACTGAGCCAAGCCCGTGGCACCGAGAGGGTGGCCCTTCGAGATGAGGCCGCCCGACGGATTGACCACCCACTTGCCGCCGTAGGTGACGGCGCCGGAGTCGATCAGCTCGCCGCCCTTGCCGGGCTCACACAGGCCGAGGCCTTCGTAGGTGATCAGCTCGTTGGCCGAGAAGCAGTCGTGCAACTCGACCACGTCGACGTTCTCGGGTCCGAGGCCCGACTGCTGGTACACCTTCTCGGCGGCCTTACGCGTCATGTCGAAGCCGATCAGCTTGATGCAGCTGCGTTCGGAGAGCATCGACTCGAAGTCGCTGGTCATCGCCATGCCAATGATCTCGACCGCCTTGTCCTGCAAGCCGTGCTGGCGAACGAAGTCCTCGCTGGCGAGGATGGCCGCGCCGGCGCCGTCGGAGGTGGGGCAGCACTGCAGCTTGGTGAGCGGCTCGTAGACCATCGGGGCGCGCAGGATGTCCTCGAGCGAGTACTCGTCTTGGAATTGCGAGTAGGGATTGTTGACCGAGTGCTTGTGATTCTTGTGGCCGATCTTGGCGAAGTGTTCGGGCTTGGTGCCGTACTTCTCCATGTGCTCGCGGCCGGCGTTGCCGAAGAACTGCGGCGCGACGGGCGCGTTGGCCAGGCCGCGCAGCTCGATCATCAAGCCGGCCTGCTTGTCCATCGGGTTGGTGCGGTCGGTGTACTTGATGCCGAGCGAACCCTTTTCCATCTTCTCGAAGCCGAGGGCCAGGGCGCATTCGGCGATGCCGCCTTCGACGAGTTGCTTGGCCATGAACAAGGCGGTCGAGCCCGTGGCGCAGTTGTTGTTGACGTTGTAGACGGGTACGCCCGTCATGCCGAGGGCGTAGACCGCGCGCTGCCCGCACGTCGAGTCGCCGTAGCAGTAGCCGACCGCCACCTGCTCGACGGCGTCATAGGAGATGCCGGCGTCGGCCAGCGCCTTCTCGCCCGCCTCCTTGGCCATGTCGGGATAATCCCAACCGGCGCGCGAACCGGGCTTCTCGAACTTGGTCATTCCGACACCGACGACAAAAACCTTGCGACCCATAGGCAACCTCCGATGGACGAGTGGAATGGGCGGACCCTGACGCGCCGCGCCGCTTCATGCAAGCGCCGGCGGCGACCGCTGGCGGCCAGTGCGCGCCGCTTGGCTGGCGGCGGGCGCCGTTGTACATCGCCGGCATGAGCCGCCTTTGCGAAGATCGAGTCGTCATCGTCACCGGAGCGGGCCGCGGTATCGGCCGCGAACACGCTCTCATGCTCGCCGCCCACGGCGCCAAGGTCGTCGTCAACGACCTCGGCGGTTCGCGGGACGGCACCGGCACCGACCTCAGCCCAGCCGAGGAGGTCGTCGCCGAAATCCGCGCCGCCGGAGGCCAGGCCGTCGCCAATGCCGACGACGTCAGCGACTGGAACGGCGCCGAAGCCATGATCCGCACCGCCATCGACGCCTTCGGCAAGCTCGATGCGGTCGTCAACAACGCCGGCATCCTGCGCGACCGCATGCTGGTCAACATGTCGGAAGCCGAGTGGGACGCGGTCATCAAGGTTCACCTCAAGGGAACCTTCGCTCCGGCCCGGCACGCCGCCGCCTACTGGCGCGACCTGAGCAAGCAGACCGGCAAGCCGGTCGACGCCCGCATCATCAACACCACGTCCGTGTCGGGCATCTACGGCAACCCTGGGCAGACCAACTACGGCGCGGCCAAGGCCGGCATCGCCTCGTTCACCATCATCGCCGCGCGCGAGCTGCGCCGCTACGGCATCACCGTCAACGCCGTCGCGCCGGCGGCTCTCACCCGCATGACCGAAGACCTCGGCATGGGCCAAGGCACGGAAGAGCAGAAGCAGCAGATGTCGCCGCGTTGGATCGCACCCATCGTCACGTGGTTGGCCAGCAGCCATTCGGCGGACGTCACGGGTAGAGTGTTCGAAGCCTCCGGGCGCGTGCTCGCCATCGCCGAGGGCTGGCACCGGGGGCCGACGTCGAAGCCGATCGACGACCCGCTGCAGATCGGCAGCGTCGTCGAGGACTTGCTGTCGAAGGCACGCAAGAACGCCGACATGAACGGCAAGGACTTCGACTGAGGTCGTCGTCCGCCCCATGCAGGAATTCAACTTCGCCGACTGCCTCGACGTCGTCGCTGAGACGCGCGGCGACGCCGAGGCGCTCGTGCAGGGATCGCGCCGCATCGGCTGGGCCGAGTTGCGCCGCCGGGCGCATCGCCTGGCGGCGTGGATGCTGAAGCACGGTGCCGGCCGGCAAGCCAAGGTCGGCCTCTACACCTACAACCATCCGGCCTATCTCGAAGGCTGTTACGCCGCCCTCGCGGCCGGGCTGGTGCCGTTCAACGTCAACTACCGCTACCTCGAAGACGAACTGCGCTACCTCTTCGACAACGCCGACGCCGAAGTGCTGGTGGTGCACGGCGAGTTCCTGCCGCGCCTGGCGAGCATCGCGGCGCAGTTGCCCCGCCTGCGCGCCGTGCTGGTCGTCGACCTCGCCGGCACCGATACGAGCTTGCCGCCATCGGTGACCGTCGCCGACTACGAGAGTGTCGCTACCCACGATGCCGAACCGCTGCGCGCCGAGCGCAGCCCGGACGACCAACTCTTCCTCTACACCGGCGGCACCACGGGCATGCCGAAGGGCGTCATGTGGCGTCAGGCGGACCTCTACCATCGCCTCGGCGGCGGCGGCGCGGGCAAGGTGCCGGCGAGCGTCGCAGAGTTGCGCGCCTTGGTGGAGTCGCAGCGGATCGTCATGCGCACGCTCATCGGACCGCCGTTGATGCACGGCACCGGCTGGTTCAACGGATTGATCGCCTGGCTGGTCGGCGGCACCGTGGTGCTGTTGGACGACCCGCATCACTTCTCGCCGCGCGCTCTGTGCGAGTGTATCGAGCGCGAGCGGCCGACGTCGCTGACGATCGTCGGCGACTCGTTCGCCAAGCCGCTGTTGCGCGAGTTGCGCGACGGCGGCCGCGCCTACGACTTGAGTTCGCTGCGCCTGATCTCGTCGTCCGGCGTGATGTGGAGCCAGGAGAGCAAACAAGCCTTGCTCGAGTATTGCCCGCGCGCGGCGCTCGTCGACTCGTTCAGTTCGTCCGAGGCGATCGGCATGGGCAATTCGGTGACGCGTGCCGACGGTGTCGTGCGCACGGCGAAGTTCGAGTTGTCGGACCGGACGCGCCTCTTCGATGCGGAGTTGCGACCGCTCGAGACGGCGCCGGGAGTGAGGGGTCTGGTCGGCGTCGGCGGCAAGCAGCCGCTGGGGTATTACAAGGATCCGGAGAAGAGCGCGCGCACCTTCGTGCCGGTGGGGGATCAGCGGTACTCGATCCCCGGCGACTGGGCCGAGGTGAACGAGGACGGGGTGACGTTGACCCTGCTCGGACGCGGCACGGTGTGCATCAACACCGGCGGCGAGAAGGTGTTTCCGGAAGAAGTGGAGGAAGTGATCAAGCGATACGCGGGCGTGCGCGACGCGGTGGTCGTGGGCGTGCCGGACGAACGGTGGGGCGAGGCGATCACGGCGGTGGTGTCGACGCATCAGCCGGTCGACGAGGCGGCGCTGATCGACTTCGTCAAGCACCACTTGAGCGGCTACAAGGCGCCGAAGCACGTGATCTTCGTCGACGAGGTCTACCGCAGCCCATCGGGCAAGGCGGACTACAAACACACGCGCGAGGTCGCAATGCGGGCGTTGGCGTGACCCGCGGCCATTGCCCGACGGCCGCGGGTTTGTCAGAGATGCCGGCCTTATGAATACTCGCGACGGATTCTGCGGTAGCGTCGGCAACACGCCCCTGATCAAACTGCGCCAAGCGTCGGAACAGACCGGCTGCAACATCCTCGGCAAGGCCGAGTTCCTCAACCCCGGCGGCTCGGTCAAGGATCGCGCGGCGCTCTACATGATCCTGGATGCCGAGGAACGTGGGGTGCTGCGGCCGGGCGGGGTCATCGTCGAGGGCACCGCCGGCAACACCGGCATCGGCCTAGCCCTCGTCGGCAACGCGCGCGGCTACCGCACCGTCATCGTCATCCCCGAGACCCAGAGCCAGGAGAAGAAGGATCTGCTGCGACTGTGCGGCGCTGAACTGCGCGAGGTCCCGGCGGTGCCGTTCAAGGATCCCGGCAACTACGTGCACGTCGCCGCCCGGCTCGCCGCCGAACTCGACGCCAGCGAGCCGCACGGCGCCTTCTACGCCAACCAGTGGGACAACCCCGCCAACCGCGGCGGCCACTACCGCAGCACCGGCCCGGAAATCTGGGAGCAGACGGAGGGCCGCGTCGACGGCTTCGTCTGCGCCATCGGCACCGGCGGCACCTTCGCCGGCACCGGCGCCTTCCTCAAAGAGCGGCGCCGCGACATCGTCGTCGCTTGCGCCGATCCCGACGGCGCGGCGATGTACGACTACTTCAAACACGGCGAGCTGAAGGCTGAAGGCAGCTCGATCACCGAAGGCATCGGCCAAGGCCGCATCACCGGCAATCTCGAAGGCGTCAGCGCCGACGAGGCCTTCCGCGTCACCGACCACGAGGCGCTGCCGGTGATCTTCGACTTGCTGCGCCACGAAGGCCTCTGCCTCGGCGGCTCGAGCGGCATCAACGTCGCCGGCGCCATCCGCCTAGCGCGTCAGCTCGGCCCCGGCCACACCATCGTCACCATCCTGTGCGACTTCGGCACCCGCTACCAGTCGAAGCTGTGGAACCCGGCTTTCTTGCGCGAGAAGGGCTTGCCGGTACCGTCTTGGCTCGACACGCGGGGTTGAACCTCCGGGCACGGCACCGCGACGAACGTCGGCGGGACTGTCGAAGGCATGCGGCGCGTGGTACACCCGCCGCATGCGGACCGTGGGAGTCGTCGTCAAACGCGGCAGCAGCGACGCTGGCGCCTTCGCCCACGTCGTCGTCGATTGGCTCGAACACCACGGCCTGCACGCCCTGCTCGAACGCGATGCTTCCGCCCCGGCGGAGTCGGCGCGGCACGTGCCGCGCGCCGAACTCCTCGCCCGCGCCGACTTGGTCGTCGTCCTCGGCGGCGACGGGACCCTGCTCAGCGTCGCCCGCGCCATGCGCGCCCGGCCCGTCCCCATCCTCGGCACCAACTTCGGCCACCTCGGCTTCCTCACCGTCTTCGCCAGCGACGAGGTGCTGCCGATGCTCGACCGCATCGTCGCCGGCAACTTCGCCGTCACCCGCCGCGCCCTGCTCGACGTGCGCGCCCGCCGCCAGGGCCAAGAGGTGTCGCGCAACGTCGCCTTCAACGACGTCGTCATCTCCAAGGGCGGCGCCATCGCCCGCATGATCGACCTCGAAACCTCGGTCGACGACCAATTCGTCTGCGCCTACCGCGCCGACGGACTCATCGTCACCACCCCCACCGGCTCGACCGCCTACTCCCTCTCCGCCGGCGGCCCGATCATCCACCCGACCGTCGACGTGCTGACCTTGTCGCCGATCTGCCCCCACACCCTGACCCACCGCCCGATCGTCCTCCCCGACACCTCGGTGGTGCAGGTGGCCGTGCGCTCGCTCGACAACGACGTCGTGCTGTCCTTCGATGGGCAGGAGAGCATCGCCCTCGAAAACGGCGACGTCGTCCAGGTGCGCAAGGCCGCCACGGGGATTCCTCTCGTACAATGCCCCGACCGCTCCTTCTTCGAGGTCTTGCGCAGCAAGCTGCACTGGGGCCACCTCTGATCTCATGGACGATGCATCTTTGACCCTCGCTCCTTGGGTGCCGGCATGTTGCGGGAGCTGACCATCAATCGCGTCGCCATCATCGACCAGATGGCGCTCACCTTCGAACCCGGCATGAACGTGCTCACCGGCGAAACCGGCGCCGGCAAGAGCATCATCACCCGCGCCATCGGCCTCCTCTGCGGCAGTCGCGCCAGCACCGACCTCATCCGCACCGACGCCGACGAGGCCGAGATCGAGGGCCATTTCGAACTCGACGCCGCCGCCCAAGAGGCACTCGCCGCTGTCGGCTTGCCGCCCAGCCCGACGCTGCGCGTGCGCCGCACCCTCGCCCGTAGCGGCAAGAGCAAGGTCACCCTCAACGACGAACCCGCCAGCGTCGCCGTGCTCGCCAAGCTCGGCCCGCACCTGATTCACGTCTACGGCCAACACGACTACGCCCTGCTCCTCGAGCCGGAGAGCCACCTCGCCTTCCTCGACCAGTTCGGCAAACACGACGCGCCCCTGCAGGCGATGGCCGAGGCTTTCGCCGCCTATCGCGTCGCCGCCGAACGGGTCTCCGCCGCACGCCGGGCCCGCGCCGGGCGCGAGCAGCGGCTCGACTTGCTGCGCTTCCAGGCCGACGAACTCGGCAAAGCCCAACCGCGAGCGGGCGAAGAAGACGAACTAAGGGTGGAACGCGAGCGTCATCGTCATGCGGGCCGGCTGGCGCAGATCTGCCAGGAGGGCGATGACGCCCTGTCGTCGGGCGAACACGCCATCAGCAACGCCCTCGGACGTGTCGCCGCGGCGCTCGAAGAAGCGGCCCGCATCGACCCCGGCTTCGCGGCGCAGGCCAACACCCTGCGCGAGGCGATGGCACAAGTGGAAGATGTGGCCCTCGACCTGCGGCGAGCGGGCGAACGCATCGACGCCGACCCGAGCCGGCTCGACGACATCGAAGACCGCCTGGCGCTACTGCAACGCCTCAAGCGCAAGTACGACTGCGAGGCCGACGAGTTGGTCGACAAGCTGCGGGCCGTCGAAGACGAGCTGCGCCTACTGGATGCCACGGACAGTGATCTCGAGGCTTTCGAACGCGAGCGCCGCGAGCGCGCCGCAGCCGCCTGGCGAGCCGCCGATGCCCTGAGCGCGGCGCGCCATGCCGCCGCTCAGGAACTGGAGCGCCGCCTGGTCGCCGAGATCGACACCCTGGGCATGCGTGGAGCGCGCTTCGCCGTGGTCTTCGAGTTGTTCGACGAGGACGAGCGCGACGACACGCGGCTCTCCGCCAACGGCGCCGACGTCGTCGAGTTCCACCTGTCCGCCAACCCCGGCGAGGAACTACGGCCGTTGGCGAAGATCGCCTCCGGCGGCGAGTTGTCGCGCATCATGCTGGCACTCAAGGCGTTGACCGCCGGCGCGGGAGAGGTCGGGACGTTGATTTTCGACGAGGTCGACACCGGCATCGGCGGCGCCACGGCGGAAGCGGTGGGGCAGCGGTTGGCGCAGCTGGGGCGCGGGCGGCAACTGCTGAGCATCACCCATCTGCCGCAGATCGCGGCGTTGGCGGACCACCATCTGGCGATCGCCAAGCAAGTGAAGCGTGGCCGCACGATGACGACGGCGCGCGCCCTCTCCGAGGAAGAGCGCGTCGCCGAGATCGCCCGCATGCTCGGCGCCGCCGACAGCCAGGAATCCGCCAACTACGCCCGCCGTCTGATGGCGGGGCGCGCACCGCGCGCCTGACCCTGGTAGCGCACGCCGCAAGTTGAAGAAAACCTACAGATTCTCGGCTGGATTCCCATCTGCTATGCGACTACACACGAAGGGCCTTGCGTGGGTCGCGCCAGCACGCAGCACCGACCCTCGACGACGATCGACACCTAAGGAGACGCCGATGAGCCAACACACCATGAAGCGCGGGCTGCGAAGGTACGGTGCGCGTCTCGGCGCCGCCGCACTCGTCGTCCTGGTCACGTCATCGGCCCAAGCCGCATCGGTCCAATGGGGCACGCCGAAGGGCATCACGGCAGGTCCCAACGGCCCCTCCGACGTCAGCACCAACGGCACCCTCGTCCGCGCCTTCAACCTCGCCGGCAGCAGCACCACCGTCAACGGTGTCAACTTCGAGAACTTTCCCGTCGGCAACATCACCAACACCGTCGGCAATTTCACGGTCTCCCACCCGGACAAGACCATCCTCTCCGCGGCGAGGGGATCGGCCCAGACGCCCTACATGAACGTCGTCGCCGCCTACCGGGCGTTGCTGGAAGACACCGCGATCGTCGAGCACCAACGCGAGCTGTTCCTGACGATGAACGGGCTAACCGTCGGGCAAGCGTACCAAGTCCAGCTGTGGGTGAACGACTCGCGGAGCTTCGACCCGCCGGGGTTCACCTTCCCGGTCTCCGCAACTGCCGGCAACTCCGTGCAGCTCGACCCGAACACGAACATCGTCGAGGGCGGACTCGGCCAACACGTCGTCGGCACGTTCATCGCCGACGCCACCAGCCAAGAGATCGTCATCACCGCGGACGAGGTCGGTGGTTCGCTCAATGCCTTCCAGTTGCGCGCGGTCGTGTTGCCGACGGAACATCCGGCACCGACAGCCTCGACGACGACACTGCTGGGAATGTGCGCGCTGCTGCTGCTCTTCGGGGCGCGCGCCGTGCGCGGCCCGATCGGCACCGCCTCGGTGCATCAGGGTTCTGCGATCGGGCAAAGTCGGCGCTGCTGAATCAAGGTTTCGCGACGGCAGCCCGCGAGCGACCCAGCGGGGAGCGGCCCGTAGAAAATACGGTGGGCGCAGCCCGCTAGTCCGCGGCTCAGGTGCCGCAGAAGGTCGCTTCGACCCTTTCCTCGGGCGCCGGCGGTCGTGCCAGCTCCGCGTGGTTGGGCTGATCGTCGTACGGCCGATCCAGCACTCGCAGCAGCGTTTCAAACGGAACGAAGTCGCCGCCCATGGCGGCGGCAATCATCTGTTCGACGCGATGATTGCGCGGGATGAAGGCAGGGTTGGCGCGCCGCATGGCAGCGGCGCGTGCCGCCGGAGGGGTGGCATCTTGCCGGCAACGCCGGCGCCAGTCCTCGGCCCAGGCGAGGAAGGCCCCCGGCGCCTCGAACAACTCTGCGACGCGCGTCACGGCGGCGGCGTCCTCCGCCGCCAGACACAGTTCGCGAAAGCATACGGTGAAGTCGACGCGACTCTCGGCCATGCGCGCCAACAGCGCGGCGACCAGCCGATGATCCTCCTCGGCACGCGTGTCGACGCCGGGCTGTCGATCACCCGCTGCCGGCGTGAGGCCGAGTTTGGCACGCATCACCGCTAGATATTCCGCCTCGAAATATCCTGGAAAGCGGCTCAAGCATTCCTTGGCCAGACGCACGGCCTCCTCGCTGTCGTTCGCCAGCAGGGGCAGCAGCGTTTCGGCGAAGCGCGTCAGGTTCCACTGTGCGATGCGCGGCTGATTGCCGAAGGCATACCTGCCGCCGTGATCGATCGAGCTGAACTTCTTGGCGGGATCGTACTCGTCGAGGAAGGCACACGGTCCGTAGTCGATGGTCTCGCCGGAGATCGACGTGTTGTCGGTGTTCATGACCCCGTGCACGAAGCCGAGGCCGAGCCAGCGCGCGACCAGGCGAGCCTGGGCGTGGACCACACCGTCGAGTAGGCGCAAGGCGCGGTTGTCCTCGTGTCCGGGGACGGCGCGGGTCGCCGCATCGCCCGGGTAATGACGTGCGAGGGCATGCTCGGTGAGGAGGTCCAGAGCCTCGCGATCCCCGCGGGCGGCGAAATACTCGAAGCTGCCGACGCGCAGATGACTGGCGGCGACGCGCGTCAGCACCGCCCC
This sequence comes from uncultured Binatia bacterium (SeqCode), assembly GCA_964524885.1. Taxonomy (GTDB): domain Bacteria; phylum Desulfobacterota; class Binatia; order HRBIN30; family HRBIN30; genus CALJUJ01. The sequence continues at coordinate 8,847 of CAZGEJ010000051.1, read as the reverse complement.
CGGCAGAACGTGCTCGCGATAGACCGGCTCGCCGGTGGTGACGGCGGCGAGGGCGCGGGTCGTCGGCACACCCAGGGCGGCCATGGCTTCGGCGACGATGTACTCGCGCAGGACCGGCCCGAGGGCGGCGCGGCCGTCGCCGCCGCGCGAGAAAGGCGTGCGGCCGCTGCCCTTGAGTTGGATATCGCGCCGCTTCCCGTCTCGGCCGACGACCTCGCCGAGGAGGATGGCGCGGCCGTCACCCAGTTGCGGCACGAAGCCGCCGAACTGGTGGCCGGCGTATGCGAGAGCGATCGACGCGGCGCCGTCGGGCACCAGATTGCCGGCGAAGATCCGCGCCCCGTGCTCGGAATCGAGAGTCCGCGGGTCGAGCCCGAGGAGTTCCGCCAAGGGGGAATTCAGCTTCACCAGCCGCGGTTCGCGCACCGGCGTGGGCGGCAGCGCGGCGAAGAAGCGTTCGGGCAAACGGGCGTAGGTATTGTCGAAGCGAAAACTCATGGCCGCACGATCGCAGCAGGCACTACCGAAGCAACCTCCACCGAGCAACTCCCCATCCTTAGGTCCTTGGCCCTTGTCCCTTGGCCCTCTCTTTTCTTGACATCGTCTTCCACACCGGAATATCGTCCGCGCGGCTTATTTCAGACATCGTTCGATTGCAGCACGACGCCGGTCAGCGACGGGCGTATGAGGAGGACCGATGATGGGTGTAGCGCGGAAGTGGGTGTGTGCCGGCCTCGCCGGTCTCGGCTTGCTCGCCACGGCGGCGACGGTGCAAGCGCAAGCGGAACCGGCGCCGGTCGTGTTGACCGACGCGGATCGCGTCTCTCGCAACTTTACCCGTGAAGCGGCCACCGTGGCCGAAGGCGACGTCCGCGTCGAAGTGCGCGCCCTGCGTGTCGAAGAGCGCGCCGCCGGCGGCACCCCCGACTGTCGCGGGCCGCTGCGTTCGAATTGCGCCCGCCTGAACCTCATCGGCCAGCGGGTGTTGGGCGTCGAACGCCTCAACGGCGGTATCTTCGAATTGATCACCTCGTACGGTGTCGCGGAAAACGCCGAAATCGGCCTCGTCATCCCCGGCTACATCGAGCACATCGATCGCGACGACGGCACCGGCTCGAACGTGGAAGACCTCGGCGACCTGACCGCCTACGGCAAGTTCAAGTACCCGGTCGCCGAGAACTGCTCCGTCGGCGGCGGCCTCGAACTCTTCTTCCCGCCGTGGAACGGACTCGATTCCAGGCAGACCACCATCACGTCGGGTACCGGCGCGGGTAAGGCCGGTTCCGTCAGCGGCTTCAGCACCGGCGAACTCGGCGTCAACCCCTTCGTCTCCACCCGCTACCAGCAGGGCCGCTTCGGCGTCGGCGCCCACCTCGGCTACACCTTCTATACGAGCGACGACGTCGAGGAGGTCTTCAACTACAGCGCCCACGTCCTCGCGCGCGTCACCCCCGCCGTCGCCCTGCGCACCGAGCTGAGCGGTCGCTTGTGGGATCAGTTCAGCGAGCAGTGGAGCGACGTCGTCATCATGCCCGGCATCGACGTGAACATGACCGAAAGCGTCGTCCTGCGCCCGACCGGCATGGCTGGCGTCACCGGTACCGCCATCGACTGGGGTATCGGCATGGGCGCCGCGATGACGTTCTGATCGCCGTCGAGCTTCCGGCGGCGGCCGTAAAGCGGCACGCTTCGAACGGGCGACCACGCCCAGCCTTCATTTCGATGCAGGCTGGATGGCGTGGTCGCCCGTTTCATTTTCGGCGTAGCGAACTTCCTCCAGACACAGCCCGCGCGGCGGCGCCGTCGCCCCCGCAAGCGTGCGATCGCGTGCCTCGAGCAAGGCGGGGATCGACGCGGCCGGGCGCATCCCCCGGCCGACCTCGACCAGGGTCCCCATGATGTTGCGCACCATGTGCCGCAGGAACGCCGTCGCCTCGATCGTGTAAGTGAGTAGTTCGCCGTCGACCGCGAACTCGCTGCGAAAGACGTGGCGCACGGCCGTTTCGGCGTCGCATCCGGCGGCACGCAAGGAGCTGAAATCGTGCCTCCCAATGATGTGTTGTGCCGCCTGCTGCATCGCCTCGACGTCGAGGGCGAACGACACACGCCAGGCATAACGTCGCCAGAACGGTGACTCGTAGTACGCGCGCCAGATGCGGTACACGTAGCGACGGCGGCGCGCGGCTCGGCGCGGGTCGAAGTCCGGCAAAACCGCCTCCGCCGAGCGCACCGCCAAATCCCGCGCCGTCTGGGCATTCAGGGCGAGAAACAGTCGGCGCGGCTCCCACTCCCGCACCAAGTCGAACGCAATGACCTGACCGTCGGCGTGCACGCCCGCATCGGTGCGTCCGGACGCATACACGCGCACGTTTTCGCCGGTGAGCCGCAGCAGCGCGGCCTCCAGTTCGCCCTGCACCGTGCGTCGCCCCGGCTGCAACTGCCAGCCGCGGAACCCCGTGCCGTCGTATGCGATGACGAGCTTGTAGCGCACCGTTCAGAGGTGATCGCGAACGAGGATCTCGGCGATCTGCACGGCGTTGACCGCCGCGCCTTTACGAAGGTTGTCGAGCCCGACCCAGGCGTCGACGCAAGCGGCATCCTCGTCGCTGCGCACGCGCCCGACGAAGGTCGCATCCTCTCCCACCACGTCGGCCGGCGTCGGGTACTCCGCCGGGTCTTCGTCGTCGCGCAACAGCAGCCCAGGAGCACCGCGCAACGTCGACCGCACCTCTTCCAACGGCAACGCCTCGTGCAGGTCCGCGTGCAACGACACACCCAACCCATAGAAATGAGCGGCGCGCACCCGCGTGACGCTGATGGGCAGATCGGGGAGATCGAGGATGCGTCGCAAAGCGGTCGCGGCAACGGCTTCATCCTTCGACCAACCGCCCGCCAACAGTTCACCCAAGTGCGGCACCAGATTGAACGCCAAACGCCGCGGGAACGAACCCGCTTCGGCGTCGCGCCCCTGCATCAGCTCGAACGTCTGCTTCTGCAAGGTCTCGATGCCGCCGCGCCCGGCGCCCGACGCCGGTTCGAACGAAGACAGCACCACCTGCCGCAACCCTGCCGCATCACGTAGCGGCGCCAGCACGACCGCGGCGGCGATCACCAACGGGTCGGGGCTGGCGATGATGCCGCGCCCGACGTGATCCCCAACCGCCGCCGGATTGACCTCGGGCACGACGAGGGGCACGTCGTCCGCCGTCGCGAACAGCTGCGTCAGGTCGATGACGGTGGCGCGCGTCGACTCCAAGCGGCTCATCCACTCGGCACTCACCTGCTCGCTGGCGGCCAGGAAGACGATGTCGGTATCGTCGAAGCTGGCGCCGTCGAGCACGTCGACCCGCAGATGCCGACTGCCGCAATCGACTGTATCACCCGCGGTGCGCAAGGAGGCGTAGAGCTTCAGCTCACGCAACGGGAAGGTGCGCTGCTCGAGGACTTCGACCAGCTCGCGACCGACGAGGCCGGTCGCGCCGACGATCGCGACGGAGTATTCGGGCATGGGCTCAGGCGCCCAGTCGGGCGACGACGGCGGCGCCCATGGCGGCGCAGCCGAGCGCTGTTTCGCCGCTACGCGCGATGTCCGCCGTGCGCAGTCCGTCGCTCAACGTGCGCGCTACCGCCTTCTCGATGAGGGCCGCGGCTTCGGGCTGGCCGAACGACGTGCGCAGCATCATCGCCGACGACAGGATCGTCGCCAGCGGATTGGCCAAGTCCTTACCCGCGATGTCGGGGGCGCTGCCGTGGATCGGCTCGTAGAGTCCGCGCGGCAAGCCGAGGGCGTTGCGTTCGGTGCCGATCGAAGCGGACGGCAACAGACCCATCGAACCGGCGAGCATCGACGCTTCGTCGGTGAGGATGTCGCCGAACATGTTCTCGGTGGCGATGACGTCGAAGTCGCGCGGGCGGCGCAGCAAGTGCATCGCCATCGCATCGACGAGCACGTGCTCGAAGGCGACGTCGGGATAATCGCGGCTCACCTCTTCGGCGACTTCACGCCAGAGGCGCGAGGTCGACAGGATGTTGGCCTTGTCGACCGAGGTGACCTTCTTCTTGCGCTGGCGCGCCAATTCGAACGAGGCGCGCATCAGACGCTCGATCTCGGCTTCGGAATAGACGAGGGTATCGACCGCATCGCGGTTCGGGGCCGTGCCGCGGCGCTCGCTCGGCTTGCCGAAATAGATGCCGCCGGTGAGTTCGCGCACGACGACGAGATCGACGTCGCGCAGCAGGTCGGCCTTGAGCGGCGCGGCATCGAGCAGTTCCGGGAAGATCTGCACCGGGCGCAAGTTGGCGAAGAGCTCGAGGCTCTTGCGCAGACCGAGCAGCGCCTGTTCCGGACGTACGGTCGCCTTCGGATTGTCCCACTTCGGTCCGCCGACGGCGCCGAGGAGCACCGCATCGCAAGCGCGCGCCGCCTGCAAGGCGTCGTCAGGCAATGCGGTACCGTGGGCATCGATGGCCGCGCCGCCGATGACGGCCTGCGAGAATTCGAAGGAGAAGCCGCAGCGCTGGGCGCAGGTTTCGAGGACGAGCTTCGCCTGCGCGACGACTTCCGGACCGATCCCATCACCAGGGAGGAGCAGAACTTTCACGACGGATTCCTTTCTGAGGTCGAAGTGTCGGACGCGGGATCAAGGCCCTTCCGACTCGGGCGCGCGGGTATAAGCGCCGCGCAACTGCAGCTTGTTGAACGCGTTGATCAAGGCGCGGGCGCTCGCCTGCACCGTGTCGGTGTGTGAGCCTTGCCCGGAGACGGTGACGCCGTCGACGCGGATCAGGCACGAGACTTCGCCCAAGGCGTCGGTGCCGCCGGTGATCGCCTTCACCGCATACCGTTCCAGCTTCGGATGGATGCCGGTGATCTGCTCGATGACCTTGTAACAGGCATCGACCATGCCGTCGCCGTCGCCTTCGCCAGAGTGCTCGACGCCGTCGATGCGCAGCGTGACCCGCGCGTGCGGCGTCTGGTCGGTCGCCGACGACACTTGCAGGTGCACCAGTTCGAAGCGGTCGGCGCCGCGCACCGCCTCTTCGGTGACGATGTTCAGCAGGTCTTCGTCGTAGACGTTCTTCTTGCGGTCGGCCAACTCCTTGAAGCGGCTGAAGGCCTGGTTCATGTCGACCGCGTACAGGTCGACGCCCAGTTCTTTCAGGCGCTCGGAGAAAGCGTGGCGGCCGGAGTGTTTGCCCAGCACCAGCTTGTTGCTCTGGATGCCGACCGACTCGGGCCGCATGATTTCGTAAGTCGACTTGTCCTTCAGGACGCCGTCTTGGTGGATGCCGGCTTCGTGGGCGAAGGCATTGGCGCCGACGATCGGCTTGTTGGCGGGTACCACCAAGCCGGTGACTTGCGACAGCAGGCGGCTCGCCGGATAGATCTGCTCGGTGACGATGTTGGTCTGCAGCTGGAAGACGTCGCGGCGCGTTTCGATCGCCATGACGACCTCTTCCATCGAGGTGTTGCCGGCGCGCTCGCCGATGCCGTTGATGGTGCACTCGATCTGGCGCGCGCCGTTGGCGACGGCGGCCAGCGAGTTGGCGACGGCCATGCCCAAGTCGTTGTGGCAGTGGGCGCTCCAGCGGACGTTCTTGCCGCCGGGCGTCGTTTCGATCAGTTCGGCGAACAGGGCGCCGAACTCGTGCGGCACGGCGTAGCCGGTGGTGTCGGGCACGTTCAGCGTCGAGGCGCCGCAGCGGATGACCTCGGCGAACACCTGCTTCAGGTAGGCGCGGTCGGAGCGCGAGGCGTCCTCGGCGGAGAACTCGACGTAGTCCAGGTGCTTGCGGGCGAACTCGATGGCCCAGCAGGCGGCGTCGATGACCTCCTGGCGCGACATCGTCAGCTTGCGCTGCAGATGCAGGTCGGAGGTGGCGATGAAGATGTGGATGCCTGGGTTCTTGGCCTTGGCGACGCTCTCGATGGCGCGCGTGATGTCGGCCTCGCGGGTGCGGGCCAGGCTCAGGACGATCGGGTGCGAGACGGCCTCGGCGACACGGGCGACGGAGTCGAAGTCGCCGGGTGAGGAGACGGCGAAGCCGGCCTCGATGACGTCGACGTTCAGTTTCTCCAGCTGGCGGGCGATGACGACTTTCTCTTCGACGTTCATCGTCGCGCCGGGCGACTGTTCGCCATCGCGCAGGGTGGTATCGAAGATCCAGACGGCGTTCGGGTCTCGGTTCATGCTGAGCACCTCCCTTGGGCGCCGGACCACGGGGTCGGGCACCGGAAACAAGAAGGGCCACGGGGGGAAGCTACCCGCGGCCCTGACCTAGAAACACAAACGCCGCGGGGAGGTTTCCCGCCCGCGGCGTCCTTCGGTTGCGTTAGTTACGCTCCTCCAGACGCGCCGGGCGGGCACGTAAGAAGGAGAACGAGCGAAAAGCGCTGCCCGGCAATGTCGATGGAAGAGACCATTTGGTGGTCAGCCTTAACGAAGGCGCACCGGAGTGTCAAGGCGATCGTGCCCGTCGGGCGCGAGTCAACGAGAAAATGAGACATTCCCTCGAGGCGCCCGCGGAGGCCGAGCCGACGGGAACGATAGGGCACAGCCGGCATGATCGTCATCTGCCACGACAAACGACGACAAAACCGTCATTCGACCTCGCGAGAGTGGCGACAAGTCGGCTCTGGCGGATTTAGTGGCGCACCACCTCGGCCGCGGAACTCGACGCCTTCATCGACCACCTGCTCAGCGCCGGCAGCGTCTCCGAGATACTCGCGTCGGATTGAGCCCCCTTTCGCGCCAGGCTTCGGGGGCCGGATGCGGCCTTGGCTGAATGGATGACTCCAGCACCACGCGGCTCACCCCCGCCGACGAACCGCCCGGAGCGACGGTTCGATCAAGGGTCGAATGATTCCAATCACCAAGTGGCCCATCACGAGCCGCCGCGCACCGCACGGACGTAGAAGTTGCTGACCTTATCGCCCGCGGTCACGAGGCCGCTGTCGAAGTAGACGATCCCCGCGCTGACTGGACCCGGCCCATGGGTAGAGGCCGACCAGTAGCCGTTGGACTGGCTGCACGAGCACGCCGGGTTGTTCACGTCCGTGCACGCAGCCCCGCACGACGCGCCCGCGAAGGCGATGTTGACGGTTGGAGGCGTCGTATCCGCTAGGTCGAGAATCCCCTCCAACTCGAACCGCGTCGGCACCCGCCAGTCGTTGTGCCCCCCGTAGTTGGCCGTGTTGAGGGCTGCCACCAGCTGCCAGATCGTTCCGTTCGGCGCCACGGTGCACGTGCCCTCGCCGACGGTGCACTGCGCACATCCCACCGGATTGCCTTCGACTCCGGCCAAACAAGCCGCTTCCGATGCCGCGTCCGGCTGACAACGTTTGCTCGCGGTCACGGAACAACTCCCGGACCAACGGTAGAAATTGTCGGCGTCTTGCCGGTTGGCGAGGTCAAGCGTCGAGTCCAGCTTGACCTTCTTCTCCCACGTCAGCCCCGTGTCGTTGTCGGTGATCGTGCCATTGGCGTTGTCGACGAAGCGGGCGGCGTAACACTCGCTCGTGTCGTAGACGCAGCCGGCGCCGCAGCGCAGCACGCCGCCGGCGAAACCCTCGCCGGCGCAGGTGCCGCCGTTGAGGTTGCCCAGATCGCAATCCTCACCCGCGTCGATGCCGCCGTCGCCACAGTCGAGAGCTACCACCAGGTCGCCCTCGCAGGTCGTAAGGTCGGTGTCGCAGGTGGTCAGATCGCCCTCGCAGGTGACCAGTTCGCCGCTGCACGTGCTCAAGCCCTCGCCCGCCAGCCCGGCGGCGACGTTGGCCACGTGCTCGTCGACCGCGTCCTGGATGTCGCTCGACGCCAAACCGTCCGGACAGGGATTACCCGCATCGACGGCCTTCTGGGTCAACGAGTTCCACTTACCGTTGAACTTACTCAGGCACTTGCCGACCGTGGCGTCGTACTTGTCGGTATCTTCTTGACTCTTGGCGCACGTCTCGCTGATCGGGCAATCGCCGTCGGCGTAACACTCCGTCGCCGTCGTCAGCGAGCAGGTGCCGGCTGCTTTCACCAGCTTCGCCTCGGCCTTGGACAAGCAGGAGGCGTATTTGCCCGCCTCCTGATTCTTCGCCGACTGACACTTCCGCCCCGGCGATGGCCCCGCCGCCGCCACGCTCGCCCCGAACGCGAGCAACATGCCCCCTAGTAGAACCGTACGCACGACAACCCGCATGGCACGAACCTCCATCGAAATGAGTCTGGCGACATTGGAAACCAAGGCGAGGCCGCGGAACCAGCGGGGGCTAACGAAACGGTCCACACATGGACCATCCCCCCGCTCCATCCCGCCGGACGCCGCAGCGACTAGAATTTGGAGAAAAAGCAAAACACGCACCGGGCGAGCGCCGCGGTGTGGCGCGGGGCTCGCCGCGCCGGCTGGTGCAGGCAGGACTGGTTCGTCGAAGCCTAAGAACATGCGGTCGATCCGATCCACGCCCAGGCTGTCCCAGTCAACGCCCCCACTCATGCTGGCGTGGACTAACCCACCCGTCAGACCGGAGTCAACGAGGTTTTCGCCCAGGAGCTGCCTGCCCCGTCAAGGAAGATGGGTCGCCCCTTCAGGGCTGATTTTGATTTTGGCCATGGTTCCCCAGGGCGTTGCCCTGGGCTGTTATGGGCCTGCCCCTTTGGGGCGGCTGGATCCAGGCTGGCTGGAGGGCGGGCTGTTCTCCGCCGCATCCATACCATCGCGAGGCGGGCCTGCAGCCGACTGCCCCCAGCACTGTGCGTCCATGGGTCCGCCGATGGTCCGCCGCACCTACAGGTTGTGCTCGCGCCCAACGCCGAAGGCGTTGTGCATCATAGCCCAGGGTTGGCGCGCCGCGCGCCT
>CAZGEJ010000050.1:0-41324 GCA_964524885.1 uncultured Binatia bacterium (SeqCode) | reverse complement strand
CCAAGGGCCAAGGGCCAAGGGCCAAGGGCCAAGGGCCAAGGGCCAAGGGCCAAGAAACGTTTTGGTACTAGGTTCCGCGGTGCGAGGCAAGCCGGGCGCGGGGCTCTGGTCCTCTCTTGGCCCTTGTACCTTGGCCCTTGGCCCTGCTCATCCCAACAACTTCTTGGCGCTGGCGCGCTGGACGCAGACCGCGAACAGCTCCATCGCCTGTTCGATCTCCGTCTGCGACGGCATGCTCGGGGCCAAGCGGATGTTGCGGTCGCGCGGGTCCTTGCCGTACGGGTACGTCGCGCCCGCCTTCGTCAGCTTCACCCCGGCCGCGTCGGCCATCGCCACCACCTCGGTGGCGCAGCCGTCGAGGGTGTCGACGCTGACGAAGTAGCCGCCGTTCGGCTTGCTCCATGTCGCCACGCCGAGGCCGCCCAGTTCCTTCTCCAGAATCGCCTGCACCGCGTCGAACTTCGGCTTGAGGATCGCCGCGTGCTTGCGCATGTGCGCCTGCACCCCCGCCAAGTCGCGCAGGAAGCGCACGTGCCGCAGCTGGTTGACCTTGTCCGGGCCGATCGTCTGGTAGGTCAGGCCGCCCTTGTACCACTTGAGGTTCGCCTCGCTGGCGGCGAAGGCCGAAATGCCGGCGCCGGCGAAGGTGATCTTCGAGGTCGAGGCGAAGAGGAAAAGCCGGTCTGCATGGCCAGCCTCGACGCAGCGCTGGTAGAGGTTGTCGAGCGGGTCGCTGGTCGCCTCGAGGTCGTGCACGACGTAGGCGTTGTCGCAGAAGATGCGGAAGTCGGGGGCCGCCGTCGGCATCGCCGCCAGGCGCCGCACCACTTCGTTCGAATAGGTGATGCCGGTCGGGTTGCTGTACTTCGGAACGCACCAGATGCCCTTGATCGAGGCGTCCGACGCCACCAGGCGCTCGACCGTGTCCATGTCGGGGCCGTCGTCGCCGAGGTCGACGGTGATCATCTCGATGCCGAGGTACTCGCAGATGGCGAAGTGGCGATCGTAGCCGGGGCTCGGGCAGAGGAACTTGACCGTACCGTTGCCGCGCCACGCGGCGCCGGCGCCGGGCACCGGGCGCAGCAGCGCCTGCACGATGACGTCGTGCATGGTGTTGAGGCTCGAATTGCCGCCGGCGAGCACGAGGGCCGGGTCGACTTCGAGGATGGCGGCGAAGAGCTGGCGCGCTTCGGCGATGCCTTCGAGCCCGCCGTAGTTGCGGGTGTCGGTGCCGTCGCCCGCCTTGCAGTCGCCGCCGAGGTCGGCCAGCAGCGGTGCCGCCAGGTCGAGTTGCGCGGCGCAGGGTTTGCCGCGGGTCATGTCGAGACGCAGGTTCTTGGCCTGCAGGTCGGCATAGCGGCGGTCGAGTTCGGCGAGGCGCTGTTGCAGCGCGGCGGGGGAAAGAGCGGCGAAGGCGGTCATCGGGGTCGGTCCTCGTGACGAAAAGATGCGCGGGTATATCCGGCGGGCGACGCAGGCTCAAGCCGCCTTCCATGGGCGTGGCGGAAAGGCCGAGCGGGCGGTTCTGCGTTCATCGCGCCCGCCGCTCCGCGTCCGCAGTTCGGGAGGGCGGCGACGAACGTCGGGAGACCTTATTGGAGGGAGGGTCGCGGTCGCGCGGTGCGCGGCGAGCCGCCCGTCGGAAGCTCTCGATGGGCTCCGCTCACGTGAGGGCCAGGACCCAGGCGCAGGTCCAGGCGGAGACGGTGGCGAGCAGGGCGAGGTTCTGGCCGCGTTCGCCGATGGGTTCGGCGCGCCACCAGGCCGCCATGGCGCCGAGGACGAGGCCGCTGAGCATGCCGAAGATGTGCGCGAGGTAATCGGATTCCGGCCCGGCGCCGAGCATCGCCAGGATGCCGACGGTCGCCCCGAGAGGCAGCCATACTCGTTTCCAGGCCAAGCTCAGCTGCCAGCGGCGAACGAGTTGCGCCCCGCCCAAGAGGCCGACGGCGGCGAAAACGGCGGTCGAGGCGCCGATCGAGGCGTGCGGCGCGCCGCGTACGAACGCATTGATCAGATTGCCCAAGACGCCACCGGCGAAGGTCAGCCAGAGGCCGAGTCCGGCGCCGAAGATGCGGCAGACGGCGCTGACGAAGATCGATCCGGAAACGGCGTTGCTGACGACGTGCACCGCGTCGGCGTGCAGCATCAGCCCGGTGGCGGCGCGCCAGACCTCGCCCGAGAGGATGTGGAAGGCCGACGAACGCCCGGCGCGCAGCCACTCCTGACGCTCGCCGATGAGGAAGGTCAGAGGATGCGCCAGCAGCCACACGCCGGCCAACAACAACCCGGCGGGCGATGGGTCGAAGTCGACGGGTGCCGCTGCTGGAGCCGGTTGGGGAGCGTTTTCCTGGTCGAAGAGGGCGAGCACGGTTGCCGCCTCGTCGAGCTGTTCGGCGGCGACGTACAGGTTCCACGCGAAGCCGACACGTTGGACTTCGGCGGTGATGCCGGCCGAGGCGAGGGCGACGATCCAGTCGTCGATACGCCGCCGGTCGGGGGTGGAGCGGAGCAGGGGCATGGTGGGGGAAAAGGGCCAAGGGCCAAGGTTCAAGGGCCAAGAAGGAACGCTGATCCACGCCTCCTTCTTGGCCCTTGGCCCTTGAGCCTTGGCCCTGGGGATTATTCCTTGTCGTGCGGGCCGCCGCAGGCGTCGCACGGGCACAGCTCGCGCAGGTGGCGGTACGAGTAGATGCCGGTGTCGTGGCCGTCGCCCCAGGTGAGGCCGAGGGCGTAGTTGCCGACCAGGCCGATCTTGGTCAGGTCGGTGTTGTCGGCTTCGATGAAGTGCAATTCGCCGCCGTGGCCCTGGCAGCCGGCACAAGGACACCAGCCGCGCAGGTAGGCGAATGGGTAAAGGCTGTCGTGGCCGTCGCTCCAGCGCACGCGTAGCTGTCGGTCGTCGGCGAGTCGCCGTACTTCGACGGGACGCGCGGTGGGTGGGGAAAGCGGTGCCTGCATGGGCGCCAGCATAAGGATGGATTCGGCCGCGGCCAACCCGTGCCCGGCGATTTCTCCGAGGCGCGCGGCGATTGCCTCGGAGACTCGGCTCGTCTACCTCGGACCAACGAGCGACTCGGCGACGCCATGCATTCCACGCTTCCCTTCCTCGGCCGCGGCAGCGAGTCCGAACATCTCCGCCACGCGCGCCGACTCGCCCTCGCCGGGCAAGGGCAAACGGTGCTGCTCGTCGGTCCGCCGGGCATCGGCAAGACGACGCTCGCCGACCGTGTCGCCGAGGAAGCGCGCCGTGACGGCGCTCGTGTGTTCTGGGGTCGCTGTTGGCAAGGCGGCGGGGCGCCGCCGTTCTGGCCGTGGGTGCAGGTCCTGCGCGAAGCCCTGCGGCCGCCCCTGCCCGCGGCGATCGACGCGGTCGACTGGGCCCTACCGGAACTGCAGGCGCTCGTCGCCGACGTCGGCGGCGCCGCAGCGCAAGTGCCGCGCGACACCGAACAAGCCCGCTTTCGCCGCTTCGACGCCATCGCGTCGTTTCTGCGCGCCCTGGCGCGCCGTCAACCGCTGGTGATCGTACTCGACGACCTGCACGACGCCGACGAGTTGTCGCTGGTGCTCTTGCGCTTCCTGGCACGCGACCTGCGCGGTGCGCCGTTGTTCGTCCTCGGCACTTTGCGTGAAGCCGAGGTGCGGCAGGCGCCGCGGCTCCATGCCGCTTTCACCGCGTTGGCGCGCGATGCGCAACGCCTCGAGCTCGGTGGCTTGGCGGCAGACGAGGTCGATGCGTACATCGATGCACTCGCCGGCGGACGGTTGTCGAAGTCGGTGAAGGACGCCGTCTTTCGCGCCACCGAGGGCAATCCCTTCTTCGTCGATGAAATCGTCCGCGTCCTCGTGCGGCGCCCCGAAGCGGCGCGCCGCGGCGTCGTCGCCATCCCCGATACCGTGCGGGACGCGGTGGCGCAGCGTCTGGCGCCACTCGATGCCGAGGTACGCGCGCTGTTGCGCGCCGCCGCCGTGTTCGGGCGCGACTTCGATCGCCTGCAAGCCGTTCGCCTCGCCGGCATCGACGAAGAAGCCGCCGCGGCTCTGTTCGATCGCGCTTACGACTTCGGAGTCATCGAGCCCTATGGCGACGACGGTTATCGGTTCGGGCACGTGCTTCTGCGCGACGCGCTGCGCGACGAGCTGCCGGCCGAGGAGCGCCGTCGCTTGCATCGCGACGCAGCGGCTCTGCTCGAGGCCGAAGCGGCTCGCGGCCGTCGCGTCGCGCCGGCCCGTCTGGCGTTTCATCTCGTCGAGGCGATGCCGCTCGTCGACGCGTCGCGTGCCATCGCGGTCGTGCTGCAGGCGGGCGACGAAGCGGTCGCCGGCTTGGCCTACGAAGATGCCGCGCACGCCTTCGGTCAAGCCGTTCGTCTCCTCGAAGCCGCCGGAGCGCCTGCACTCACGCTAGCCGATGCATTGCTCCGCCTGGCCGACGCGCAACGGTGGTGCGGCGAGCTGCTCGTATCGCGCGCCACCTTCGAGCGCGTCATCAGCCTGATCCGTCCGTCGTGCGACGAAGCGAGCGCCCGCGACCCCTTCGCCCGCGCCGTGCTCGGCGTCGGCCGCGTCAGCGAGACGGGTCGCGTGCACTCCGATCTCGTCGCTCTGCTCGAAGAAGCTTTACAGTACTTCGGACCGGAAGATCATCCGATGCGGTCGCGTCTGTTGGCGCGCCTGGCGATGGCCCTCTATTTCAGTGATCAGCCCGAGCGGCGCCAGCACCTCGGCCGCGAGGCCGTGGCGATGGCGCGTCGACTCGAGGACACGACGGCGTTGATCAATGCCTTGGTGGCACAACATTTCACGCTGTGGGGGCCTGATACCGTCGATGAACGCCTGGCGATCGCCGACGAGGTGATCGCCTTGTGCGAGCGCACGGGCGAGTCGGAACTGGGTCTCGAAGCGAGTATCTGGCGCGTCACCGATCTGCTCGAACTCGGGCGCGCCGGCGAGGCCGAACTGGAGAAGCAACGGTTCATCGCGCGTGCCGAGCAGGCCCGTTTGCCGAGTTATCTGTGGCAGGCGGCGCTGCTGCGCTGCTCGTTCGCCCTGCTGCACGGACGCGTCGAAGACGCCGAAGCGGCCGCCGAGGAGGCTCTCGCCATCGGTCTGCGTGCCAACATGCCGAATGCGCCGATGTTTCATCTGGTGCAGCGCTTCGAGATCCGCACGGCCCAAGGGCGCGGCGAAGAGATGGAGGAGGCGCTCAGCCAACTCGCCGCGGCTCTGCCGACGATGCCCGTCTGGCGCTGTTGCCTGGCACGACTGTACGCCCTCGCCGGACGCCACGCGGCGGCGCAGGGGCAGGTGCAGTCGCTGCTGGCGCAAGACCTCGCGGCGCTGCCGCGCGACGGCACGTGGCTGCCGGCTTTGGCGTTGTTGGCACAGGCGGCGTCGGTGCTCGGCGACGCCGCAGCCGCGGCCGCGGTACGCCGTCTGCTCGAACCGCATGGCGGCCGGATGGTGGTGTCGGTGGCGGCCATCACCGTGTCGGGGCCGGTCGACTACTTCCTCGGGTTGGCGGCGGCGTGCATGGGGGACGAGGCGGCGGCGCGGCATCACTTCGCGAGCGTGATCACCGCGGCGCACAGCGCCGGTTACACACCGATCGAAGATGCCGCCCGCGCCGGGCTGGCCGCCCTTGGCCACGACACGCGGGAGTCCATGCAACCGAGCGGCCGACGGCCCGCGGCGACGGCCCGACTGCCAGTGGCCCGGGCGCAGTTTCGCCGGGAAGGCGAAATCTGGGCCATCGGTGACGGCCAGCGCTTGGTTCGACTGCGCGACAGCAAGGGACTGCGTCTCGTGCATGTGCTCATGCAGCACCAGGGTCGCGAGCTGCATGTGCTCGAACTCAATGCGATCGTCGCAGGCGCCGTGGTGCAGGGTGCGCAAGCGGACCTGGGGAGCCATGCAGAGAGTGATGTCGGGGCGCCGCTCGATGCGCGCGCTGCGGCGGAATATCGCGCTCGTCTCGCCGACTTGAGCGCCGAGCTTTCGGAGGCGGAGGCCGACCATGATCTCGGGCGCGTCGAGCGCGTGCAGGAGGAGATGGAGTTCTTCCGTCGCGAACTCGGCGCCGCCTTTGGCCTGGGCGGGCGCAGCCGCAAGATGCAGGCGCCGGTCGAGCAAGTGCGCGTGCGCCTGACCAAGGCGATCGGTCTGGCCTTGCGCAAGCTGGCGGAGGCGGACGAGGTCCTGGGGCAGCTGTTCCAGCGCGCCTTGCGCACGGGCACGTACTGCAGCTTTCAGCCTGGTCCGAACGATCCGCGGGACTGGGATCTCGACTGAGCCAGGGCGGCGGCGACGCCGCAGCGGGACACATCCACCCGAACTGATTCACGCCGTGGGTTGACAGAATCGCGCTTGACGCGTATTCGGAGTCTGAAGTCCGAAATAAGCACGTTCGGACGCGAAAGGAGCCGGCACGATGAGTCACCCGCAGCAACCACTCCTCCGAGTCCATGCGAGGCGATCATGTTGAGCAAGAGCCAAGCACGCCTGTTCTTCGTCGGCGGCACCGCCTTCTTCAGCGCCATCTTCCTCCTGCTCACCCTCGACTCGATGGCGCGTGTGCCGGACCAGACCAACCAAGACCAACTGTCGCCGCAAGTGCGGGCCGGCAAGGAAATCTGGGAGGCCAACAACTGCATGGGCTGCCACACCCTCTTCGGCGAAGGCGCCTACTATGCCCCGGAACTCACGCGTGTCGTCGAACGGCGCGGCATTCCGTGGATCAAGGTCTTCCTCAGGGACCCGCAGGCGATGTTTCCCGGCCAGCGCAAGATGGTCCAGTACGACTTCAGCGACGAGCAGATCGACGCCGTCGTCGCCTTCCTCGACTGGGCCGGCAAGGTCGACCTCAACGGCTTCCCGGCGAAGCCGCCGCTGCGCGACGCGCTCCAAGCCGTCGCCGCGCCTGTGGCGGTCGCGCCCGTGGCGGCGGCGCAGCCGATTCCCGACGTCTTCGTCACCGGCAGTTGTCTCGGCTGCCACCAGCTGCAAGGCCAAGGCGGGGCCGCGGGTGCGGCCATGGGAGCGCCGGCGCTCGACCAGGTGTATCAACGCAAGACGCGCGACGAACTGATTGCCTGGATCGAGGACCCGCAGAAGATCAAGCCCGGCACCCTGATGCCGGCCCTCGTCGGCGTCGCGATCAACCCCGCCCAAGTGCAGGAGATCGCCGATTACCTCATCGGCCTCGACCCCAAGCGCGCCGGCCAGCCGTCGTCGTGATCCCGAGCTCGGAAAGGAACCGAACGACATGACCTACAAGACGCAAAAGATCGCCTACTGGTTCTTCGCCGCGGCACTGGCGCTGTTGGTATTGCAGATCGTCTACGGCTTCATCATGGGCTTCGCCCGCATCGGCTACGACGTCTTGCACGACTTCATCCCGTTCAACACGGCGCGAGCGGTGCACACCAACCTGCTCGTCGTCTGGCTGCTGCTCGGCTTCATGGGTACGGCCTACTTCGTCGTGCCGGAGGAGTCGGACCGCGAGCTGTGGTGGCCGCAGCTCGCCTGGGTGCAGCTCGTCTCCTTCCTCGTCGTCGGCGTCGTCGCCATCATCGGCTACCACGTCAACTGGTGGGAAGGGCGCAAGTTCCTCGAGATCCCGCGGCCGCTCGACTACCTCGTCGTGGTCAACATCCTCGCCTTTCTCCTCAACATCGGCATGACGATCTGGCAGGGGAAGCGCCAGAGCACGACGGCGATCGTCCTCTACTTCGGCCTCTTCTCCGCGGCGCTGCTCTACCTGCCGGGCATGATCACCTTCGACAACCAGACCGTCGACTCCTTCTATCGCTGGTGGGTCGTGCACCTGTGGGTGGAAGGGGTGTGGGAGCTGATCATGGGCGCCATGCTCTGTTACCTGCTGATCAAGCTCACCGGCGTCGACCGCGAGGTCGTCGAGAAGTGGCTCTACGTCATCGTCGGCTTCACCTTTCTCTCGGGCATCCTCGGCACGGGGCACCACTACTACTACATCGGAACACCCAAGTACTGGCTGATGATCGGCGGCATCTTCTCCGCCCTCGAACCGGTCGCCTTCCTCGGCATGGCCATGTACGCGCTGGCGATGGTCAAACGCGGCGGCCGGCGTCATCCCAACCAGGCAGCCCTCAACTGGACACTCGGCAGCGCCATCCTCTCCTTCGTCGGCGCCGGCTTTCTCGGCATGGCCCACACGTTGCCGCAGGTGAACCTGTACACCCACGGCACGCTGGTGACGGCGATGCACGGGCATCTCGCCTTCTGGGGCGCCTACGCCGCGATCAACTTGGCGATGATCTCCTACGCCATGCCCATCCTCACCGGGCGCAAGCTGTGGGACAACGTGCCCGCGACCTACGGTTTCTGGCTGAGCAACATCGGTATGGTGGCGATGACCGGCGCCTTTGCCGTCGCGGGCATCACCCAGGTCAACCTCGAGCGTCGCTTGGGCCTCGACTTCCTCGCCGTGCAGCGCGAGATCGAGGTGCACTTCGTCGGTCTGTTGCTCGCGGCCTGCCTCTTTCTGCTCGGCATCGGCTTCTACGTCTGGAACTTCTGGCAAGCGGGCTTGCCGAACGACGAAGCCGCGACGTCGGACGTACGAGCGACCGAGAACGATACGCTGGGGGCCACATGGACGCCGCCTGCATGACTTCGCGGAAGCGCGTCTTCTACGTCGAAACCGGCCGCGAGGTGGCGCTGTTCACCACGGCGTGGAAGGCGCGTCTACCGGTGATGCTGAAGGGCCCCACCGGCTGCGGCAAGACGCGCTTCGTCGAGTACATGGCGGCCCAGCTGGAACGGCCGATGGTCACGGTCGCTTGCAACGAGGACACCACCGCCACCGATCTCTTGGGGCGGCACTTGCTGTTGGGCGGCGAGACGCGCTGGGTCGACGGCCCGGTGACGCGAGCCGTGCGCGGTGGCGCCATTCTCTATCTCGACGAGGTCGCCGAGGCGCGTTCGGACGCGCTCGTCGTCATTCATTCGCTCACCGATCATCGGCGCGAACTGTTTCTCGATCGTACCGGCGAGACGCTGCCGGCACCGCCCGAATTCCAACTCGTCGTCAGCTTCAACCCCGGTTACCAGCGCAGCATGCGGGAACTGAAGCCGTCGACGCGCCAGCGCTTCGTCGGGCTCGGGTTCACCCACCCGCCGCCGGACGTCGAGGCGCGTATCGTCGTCGGCGAAACCGGAGTGGCGGAAGACGTGGCGCGCAAACTGGTGACCATCGCGCGCAAGGTGCGGACGCTGACGGACCTGGCCGTGTTGGAAAGCGTGTCGACACGGCTGTTGGTCGACGCGGCGCAGCTCATGGTGCATGGCCTGCCGAGTCGGTTCGCTGCCTACGTCGCGATTGCCGAACCCTTGACCGACGATGCCGACACGCTGGCGGCGATCCGCCAGGTGATCGATCTGGTGCTGTGACCCATGGCCTGGCTCGACTGGGAAGAAACCGTCTTCAACGGCCTGCGCGCGCTGCATGCGCGGGCCGTGTTGCGACCGCGACAGCGCGCCCGCGCGGCGGTCGAGGCGCGGCTCGCCGAGCTGCGTGGGCCGCTGTTCTTCTTCGCCCAGATGCTCGCCGGGCGCCCGGTGAGCCTCTTCGAAACGCCCAACCAGGTGCTCTGTGACCGAGAGCGCGTGTTTCTTCCGCCACGTTTCTCCGAGGCCGAGGAGGCTTCGCTCAACGTCGACTTCTATTGGCTGAAGACGGCGCTGGCGGCGTTGGCGATCCGGCGCGGCGACGCGCTGACGCCGTCGGCGGTGTTGGTCGAGGAACTCGAGACGCTGCCCGGATTACGGGATGTGCTGACGCGGGTCAGCGACGGTTTGGGCGAGGCGCGACTCTGGCAATGGCTGGGCAAGGCAGTGCCCGGTGCGGCCCCAGACGCGACGACCGCGTCGTCTCACGACGAAACACCGGAGCAGGGAGAAGGAGCGGAGACGCCGGCGACGGAGGTCGAGGGCAAGGGGCAAACCGAGGTGGAGGTGCGCGACGGCGGCGATGACGCCGCACCGCAGGCCGACATGCCTTGCCACACCTTCGAGAAGGTCGAAGCGCTCGAGGAGTACGGCGGCTTGCCGCGGCGCAGCGACGCTGAGGACGAGCTCGCCGAGCATGAAGATGCCTTGCGCGAACTCGACATGAAGCACCTGGTGCGCACGCGCGAGAGACCGCGCTCCATCTATCGTGGCGACATCGCCTTGGATGGATGCGGACTCGAGGTCGACGACGCACCGGCCGGGGGCGGACTTCCCTACCCGGAATGGAACTACAAGGCGCGGTCCTATCGCCCGGCTTGGTGCCACGTGCGCGAGGTCGATGGCGAGACGGGCGACGCGGCGTGGCTCGCGGCCGTCGAGATGAGGCGACGCGGACTGGTGCTCGATTTGAAGAAACATTTCGCCGCGGCGGCCAACGAGTGGTTGGCCAGTCGCCGGCAGCCCATCGGCGCCGAGTTCGACCTCGATGCGGTGGTGGCGGCCGAAGTGGCGCGCCGGCTCGGGCAGGTGGCCGACGAACGCCATTACGTCGACCGTCGCCGCAAGTTGCACGACGTCGCGGCGTTGATCCTGTTGGACCAGAGTCTGTCGACCGATGCCTGGCTCGACGAGACGCGCATCCTCGACACCATGCGCGAGACGATCTTCTGCGTCGGCGAAGTGCTGGACGAATTCGTCGAACGATTCGCGGTTGCCGCCTTCCATTCGAACACGCGACGGGACTGTCGCTTCGTCTGGCTCAAACGATTCGAGGCGAGTTGGCGGCAGAAGCGGACCCATTTAGGTGGCCTGACGCCCGACGGGTACACCCGCATCGGCCCGGCGCTGCGCCATGCCCACCGCGCTTTGGGCCGCATGCCAGCGGCGCGTCGGGTGGTGATCTTGGTGACGGACGGGCGCCCGTGCGACTACGACCGGTACGAAGGGGAATACGGCATCCGTGACGTGGCACGGGCGATCGAGGAGGGGCGGCAGCAGGGGGTGCGCACGCACGCCTTCGCCATCGATCGACGGGCGCGCGAACACTTCCCGCGCATGTTCCGCGATTGCAGCTACCACGTCGTGCCGCAACCGACGGCGCTCGTGCGCAGCATGTGCGACCTGTTCCTGCGACTGGAGGCGGGTTGAGACACCCGCCGATTGAAGCCGACCGACGCATCCGAAATACTCCACGACCATGCTCAGCACCGCTTCCACCTATGCCATTCGTGCCACCCTCTTCGTCGCCGTCGCCGACCTCGGACCCGGGGAATACCTGTCGACGCGACGCATCGCCGAGGAACTCGACGTGCCGTTCCCTTTCCTCACCAAGGTTCTGCAGGGCCTGACGCACGGCGGTATCTTGGTGTCGCAGCGGGGACCGGCGGGGGGCGTGGCGCTCGGCCGGCCGACGGACGCGATCACGCTGCTCGATGTGTTGCGCAGTGTCGACGGAGACAGCGTGTTTCGTTCCTGCCTTCTCGGACTGCCGCAGTGCTCCGATCTCGCGCCGTGTGCGCTGCACCATGCCTGGAGCGAACAACGCGGACATCTGCAGGAAGTATTCGCACGCACGACGTTGGCTGAATTGGCCGCCGACGGGCCCAGCGCCGTGGCGCGCGGGTCGCGACGAGGTCGGATGCGTGCCGAGGAGCGGCCGGCCCCGAAGCGGGCCGTCGCCAAGCGCGGAGGAAGGAAGAAGCGATGAATGCGAAACGAGGGCGCTACGGGCGGCGCTTGTGCCTCGGTACCGCGCTGCTGATCGGTTGTGCCGGCGGGGCGTCGGCGCAAGGCACGGCGCCGGTGTGGGAAGCGGGGGGCATTCAACTCGAGCCGAAGCTCTCGGTGCGGGCACGCACGGAGGTCGTCGACTGGTTCGATCCCGGCACGAGCGGCGTCGACGCGAGCTACACCTTCTTCGCCAACGTCGTGCGTTTCGGCGGTGTGGCGCGGCGCGATGCCGTCAGCGTGACGCTCGAAGGGCAAGAGGTCGAATTGTTCGATCTGCCGAACGATGCGCCGGGGCTCGGGCCGGGGGCCGTGTATTACGCCAATACGCGCGATACGACGCAGCGCGAAGTGCATCTGCGGCGCGCCTCGCTGCACTGGCGCGTGCCCGGCGCGCCGGGGTTGAGTGTCGAAGGCGGACGATTCGTGTGGAACGACGGCGCCGAAACCGTGGCCACCGATGCCAGCCTGGCGTGGATCAAGAAGGCGCGCGTGTCGCAGCGCCTGATCGGCGGCTTCGAGTACACGCACGTCGGCCGCAGCTTCGACGGCGGCGTGCTGCGTTACGACCGCAAGCCGTGGAACCTGACCGTCAGTGGTGGGCTGCCGACGGCCGGCGGATTCAACATCAGCGCCAACCAACACCTCGATGAACTGTTCGTCGTGTACGGGGCTGCGACGTGGACCGAGCCGCTGTGGCTGCCGCGCAGCGACGCGCGTCTCTTCTATCTCTACTATGACGATGCACGCGAAGTCGTCGCCGTGGACAATCGGCCGCTGGCCCAGCGGCAGGCCGACGGCGACGCGATCGAAGTGCACACCGTCGGCGCCAACTTCGCTCAGGTATGGGCCGCCGGGCCGGGCGAGGTCGACGTGCTCGCTTGGGTCGCGGGGCAGGGTGGTTCGTGGCAGTCGCAGGACCATGCCGCTTGGGCGTTGGCGCTGGAGGCCGGCTATCGCCTGGTCGACCTGTACGGCAAGCCCTGGCTGCGTGTCGGCTGGTTTCGCGGTTCCGGCGATGACGATCCGGCGGATGGCGACCACGCCACGTTCTTCCAGGGCTTGCCGACGGCACGCCTGTACGCCCAGTCGCCGTTCTACAATTTGATGAATAGCGAAGACGCCTTCCTGCAGGTGCTCTGGGGTCCATGGGCGGGAGGCAATCTGCAGTTGGAGTACCATCATCTGTGGGCCGCGGAGGATCGTGACCTGGTGTATGCGGGTGGCGGTGCGACGGTGGAGAAGCCGTTGTTCGGCTACAGCGGCATACCGGCGAGCGGTGAGCACGACTTGGCCGATTTCGTCGACGTGACGCTATCGCATGGATTCACGCCGCGGCTGTCGGCGACGTTGTACTACGGCCACGCCTGGGGCGGGGCGATCATCGAGAACCAGTTCGCCGGCGGCGACGGGTTGGATTACGGATTTCTCGAGTTCACCTGGAATTTGTGAGGGTCTGAGACCAAGCGCTGCGTCGTGGTCGAACCGCTGCCGTTGACTTCCCACCGTCGCGGGACTAAATCGGAGTTGAGAGTCCGAAATGCCGTCCGATGAACCGTCTGCTCCGACATCGCCACATCCGTCTCGCCGCCGCGCTCCTCCTGCCCGCGGCTGCCGGAGCAGCCGCGCCCGACGACGTCGAGGAAATCGTCGTCGTCGCCAGCAAGACCGCACGCCCACTGGCACGCGTTCCAGCTCAGGTCACCACCGTCGATCACGCCCGTCTCGCGTGGGAACAAGTGCAGGACCTGGGTGACGTCGCACGCTACGAGCCGGTCCTCGAAGCCGACTTCAATGCCCCGCGTTTCGGAGCCACCGGCCTCGCCATCCGCGGCATCGGCGGTAACCGTGTCGCCCTCGAACTCGACGGCGTGCCGCTGCCGACGCAGTTCGACGTCGGCAACTTCGCCGACAGCAGCCGCACCGCCCTCGACCCCGCCATCATCGATCGCATCGAAATCCTGCGCGGCCCCGCCTCTTCCCTTTATGGTTCCGACGCGCTCGGCGGGGTCGTCGCCATCTACTCGCTCGACCCCGACGACTTGGTCGAACCTGGTCGCACGACCCATCTCGGCGGCGGCCTGGGCCTCTTCTCCGCCACGGCCGGGACCATGGCTCGCGCCACCACCGCCTGGCAGGGCGAGCGGGACGGCATCCTCGTGTCCTTGGTCCACCGCACCGGCCACGAACCGGACAACCAGTCGCGTGGTGTCGAGGACGACCGCATCGACCTGCAACAGCTCCAAGCCTTCGCCAAATGGGTGCACGACACGGACGGGGCTGGAACGTTCCGCCTTTCGGGCGACTTCTACGCGCGGCAGACCGATAGCAGCCTTCGTTCGCTTCTCGGCTGGGAACGCTTCGCCAACACCACCTCCCTCGCGGGCGACGACGAACAAGAGCGCGGGCGCGTCGTCGCCCAGCACCTCCTGCCGCCGCTCCCTTGGCTCGACGAAGCCAGCCTCATGGCCTACTTCCAGAGCAACCATACCGAGCAGAGCACCGACGAGCGGCGCACCACGCGTGGGGTCGAACAACGCCTGCAGCGCGACTTCTTCTTCGACGAGCGGGACAGCGGCAGTGAAGCGCGCCTGCGCCGCGATTTCGCCTCGGGCCCGCTCGACCACAGTCTCGTTGCCGGCGTCGAATGGGACCGCCAGCATCTGGAACAGCGGCGCGACGGCTTGGCGACGACGATCGCCACCGGTGCGACCAGCAAGAATCTCCTCGGCGAACAATTCCCCCTACGCGACCTGCCCCACACGACCTACGACGAAGTGGGCGTCTACCTCGAAGACGAACTGCGCTGGAGCCTCTTCGCCTTGGTCCCTGGTGTGCGATGGGACGGCTTCTGGCTCGATGCCGACGACGACGCGGTGTTCGCCGCCCCCGATCGCCTCACCGACTTGAACGACGACCAAGTCAGCTTCCGCGCCGGACTCAGTGCCCGTCCGCTGACTCCCCTGACTCTGTACGTCAACTGGTCCCAGGGCTTCCGCGCCCCGCCGGCGGAGGACGTCAACCTGCGCATCGACATCCCGCAGTTCAACGTCGTCTCGCTGCCCAATCCCGATCTGCGCTCCGAAACATCACAAAACGTCGAGGGCGGTCTGCGCTGGCGTGACCCGAGCCTCCGGGTCGAGGCCGCCGGATACCACTCCCGCTACGACGACTTCATCGAAAGCCGCGCGCGTATCGGCACCGACCCGGTCACCGGGCTGACGGTATTTCAATCGCGCAACATCGACGAGGCTTCGATCCACGGTGTCGAAGTGAGTGCCGAGCTGTGGTTGGAGCGGCTGCATCGCTGTGTGCGCGAGTGGTCGCTCGATGCCGGAATGCATTGGTCCGACGGCGAGAACGAGCGCACCGGCGAGTCGCTCAACACCGTGGCGCCGCTGAAGCTGATCGCCGGCCTGCGTTGGCTTTCCGAACGCTGGCCGCTCGAGTCGGGCTTGCGACTGACCCATTACGGCGAGAAATCCGACGTCGACGAGAGCTCCGGTGAGCTGTTCGTCCCCGGCGACGCGACCATCCTCGACTGGACGACGCGCTGGTCGCCCCGCGAGTCGCTCGATCTCGTCTTCGGCCTCTACAACCTGACGAACGAGCGCTACTGGCGCTACGCCGACGTCCGCAACTACACGCCTGGTGATCCGCGCATCGAAGTGGCGAGTCAGCCGGGCATCCATGCCGATCTGACCCTCGACGTGCGCTTCTGATGCAACAGGAGAAGAACGATGAAACCTCACACCATGCAATTCGCGCGTAAGCTCGGGCTCGCCGTGTCCGTCGCCTGTGTCCCCTGCTTCCCTCGGGCCGCCACCGCGGACGGTGTGCAGGTCCACCAAGCCGAGATGCAATCCGCGGGCAAGCTCGAAGAGCGCGTCGCCCAGGGTGCCAAGGTGTACGCCAACGTCTGCCAGGCATGCCATCAGGCCGACGGCAAAGGCCTGCCCGGGGCCTTTCCGCCCGTGGCGCAGTCCGACTATCTCAAGGCCGATCCCCAGCGTGCCGCGGCGCATGTGGTGCATGGACTCGTCGGCAAGATCACCGTCAACGGGGTCGAATACAACGGCGCCATGCCGCCGATGGCCTACCTCAGCGACGACGACATCGGCGCGGCGCTTACGTACATCCTGCAAACCTGGAACGGCGGCGGTGCGCTGACTTCGGAAGCCGTCGCCAAGGCGCGCGCCGCGGGTGGCTCTCAGGTCGCCGCCGGTGAGGCGCCTCATCCGCTTCCGTCGGGTGAGCAGCTCGCCTACCAAGGGGCTCCGAGTGGTATCCCGGCTGCCGCTGCGGCCAACCTGATCGGATCGGAAGGCCCGCCGATGACGGTCGACGAGTTCGATCGATCGAAGGAGATCTACTTCCAGCGCTGTGCCGGCTGTCATGGCGTTTTGCGCAAAGGCGCCACCGGCAAGCCGCTGACGACCGATGTCACGCGTGAAAAGGGAACTGCCTACCTGAAGACGATGATCACCTACGGGTCCCCGGCGGGTATGCCGAACTGGGGCACCTCGGGGGATTTGAAGGAAGCGCAAATCGACGCGTTGGCGCGCTTTCTCCAGCATCCTGCGCCGGAACCGCCCGAGTTCGGGTTGGCGGACATGAAGGCGAGCTGGAAGCTGCTGGTGCAGCCGGAGGATCGTCCGACCAAGCCGCAGCACGCGCGCAATACCGACAACTTCTTCATCGTCACCTTGCGCGATTCCGGCGAGGTTGCCGTCGTCGACGGCGACACCAAGGAGATCGTCAACATCATCCAGACCGGCTATGCGGTGCACATCTCGCGTCCGTCGGCTTCCGGTCGCTACGTCTTCACCATCGGACGCGACGCCAAGATCGACATGATCGACCTGTGGATGAATCCGCCCGACAAGGTGGCGGAGATCAAGGTCGGCTTGGAGGCCCGTTCGGTCGAAACCAGCAAGTACCATGGTTACGAAGACAAGCTGGCGATCGCTGGTGCGTATTGGCCGCCGCAGTACGTGCTGATGAAGGGCGACACGCTCGAACCACTCAAGGTGGTGTCGACGCGTGGCATGACGGTCGACACCATGGAATACCACCCGGAACCACGTGTCGCGGCGATCGTCGCGTCGCACCAGCACCCCGAGTTCATCGTCAACGTCAAGGAGACCGGCAAGATCCTGCTCGTCAACTACGAGAATCTCGAGGCCTTGACGGTGACCGAGATCGGCGCCGCGCGCTTCCTGCACGACGGCGGCTGGGATCGCAGCAAGCGCTATTTCCTGACCGCCGCCAACCAATCGAACAAGGTCGCCGTGGTCGACTCCAAGGACCGGGCCCTGGAGGCGTTGGTCGACGTCGAGAAGATCCCGCACCCAGGGCGTGGCGCCAATCTCGACGACCCTCGGTTCGGGCCGGTGTGGGTGACCAGCGCCCTGGGAAACGCCAACATCACCTTCTTGGGAACGGACCCCGAGCAACACGCGCAGCAGGCGTGGAAAGTCGTGCGTACGCTGCAAGGGCAAGGCGGTGGATCGCTGTTCGTCAAGTCGCACCCCAAATCGAAGAACCTGTGGGTCGACTCGCCGCTCAATCCGGATGCCAACATCTCGCAGAGCGTGGCGGTATTCGACATCGAGAAACTGGAGGCGGGCTTCGAGGTGCTGCCGATCGCGGCGTGGGCCGATCTCGGCGAAGGCCCGAAGCGGGTGGTGCAGCCGGAGTACAACGCCGCGGGCGATGAGGTCTGGTTTTCGGTGTGGAACGGGAAGGAGCAGAAGTCGGCCTTGGTCGTGGTGGACGACCGCACGCGCCAGCTGAAAACCGTGATCCGTGACGCACGCATGGTGACACCGACGGGCAAGTTCAACATCCACAATACGGTCGAAGACATCTACTGAGTACGAGGAGGCCGGGGCGAGCGCTTCGCAGCCGCCCCGGCGATGATCATGCAAGACGCTCCGCAGGGTTTGATTCACGAGGTCGACGCGTTGACGAGTGCGCCGTGGTATCGGCGCGAGCCGTACCTCGTGTTTTTTCCATTGGGAACTCTACTCGCTTGGGCAGGGGTAGGTCATTGGTTCTTGTTCGCCCTGGGCGCATCGGCGCGTTTCGATCCGATTTTCCATGCGATGACGCAGATTCAGGGATTCCTCATGGCGTTCGCGGTGGGATTCCTGTTCACCATGATCCCGCGGCGCACCGGTACCCGGCCGCCCGAGGTGGGGGAGGTGGTGCTGTGCGCCATCGCCCCGGTCGCGACCACGGTTGCCGCTTGGTGGCAGGCGTGGGCTTGGTCGCAAGCGGCTTGGCTGGTGTCGGCCGTCGTCCTGATGCGCTTTGCCGTGCAACGCTTCGCCGGCGCCACCGCGCGCCGCCGCCCGCCCGCTGGCTTCGTCTGGATCCCGCTGTCCTTGTTGATGGGGGTTGGTGGTTCGGTGGCCACGGCCGTGGGTACGATTCCGGCGCTCGACGCCTTCTGGCTGCACGAGGTCGGACGTGGTCTGGTCTTGCAGGGGATGTTCGTCGGCCTCGTCTTGGGAGTAGGCACGCTGGCGTTTCCGCTGATGACCCGCGGCCAGGCGCCGAAGGATATGACCAAGAGCCGGCATGACGTGGGCGCCGCGGTGCTCCATGGAGCGGCGGCCTTGGTGGTGGTCGGGTCGTTCTTCGTCGAGTCGCAAGGCGCGCTACGGCTCGGCCTCGGACTACGCGCTGCCGTGGTATGGCTCGTGCTCACTGGCGCCGTCGAACTGTGGCGCCCCCCGGATCAGCCTGGATGGAATCGGTGGTTGCTGTGGGTGGCGGGATGGATGCTGCCGCTGGGTTATACGCTGGCGGCGATCTTGCCGGAACAGCGGAGTGTTGGCTTGCACGTGGTCTTCATCGGTGGGTTCGCGCTATTGGCGCTGGCGGTGGCCACCCAGGTGACGCTTGGCCATCGCGGCTACAGGCAGGTCATGCTCGGCAGGCCGTGGCCCGTCGTCGGGATCGGGGGATTGATGGCGGCGGCCATACTGGCGCGCAGCCTGATGCAGCTCGATCCGCAGCGCTACGTCCTCTGGATGGGTATGGCATCGGCGTCGTTCCTCGCGGCGACGGTCGTCTGGCTCGCCTTTCTCGCTCCGAAATTCGTGCGCCCCGCCGCCAACTGAGGGTCGAGTCGTCGCGCACGTCGTGGATCGCATGCTGCGCCGAGGCGGCCCGCCTCGCTGACGTGAACCAGTGCCCTCGGGTGGCCCGGCAGCAGGGGAGAGGATTTCCCGAGCCTGTGGGTGGCGGCCGTGGTTGACAGCCTATGGGGCCTGGTCTAAGCGGGCGCCACCTTGCCGAGGAAGAGAGTTCTGCCGCGCGCGGCGTCTTCCTGGTAAACACGCGACGGTGCTCCATTGTATTTCATGCGATCATCGGACTTGTGGCGCCGTTGCCGCCCGTGCCGACTCGCGGTTGAAGCCGTGAGCCGATGGTAGGCCCATTCACGACATCCGCCTTGTCGCATAGGCGCCACAGGGGCGTGCTGCTGGCCCTCGTTTTCGTTGCCAATCTGGCGAACGTCGTCCACGACGCGCGAACGCTGCTGGTGAGCCCGGACGAGATCATCAATGTCGACGCCGCGTATGCGCTTCTGCGCGAGGGCGACTACACCTCCACCTTGCTCGGCGGGCAGCCCTTCGACCCTGCGATCACCAATGGTGTGTTGACGACTGCCGTTGACGGAATCTTGGCCCTTGCGGGGTGCAGTCTGCTGACGATCCGAATCGCGGCGCGCCTCCTACCCTCCCTCCTTCTCGTCGGGGTGGGGGCGTGGATTCTGCGAAGGCGGGGCGTCGAGACGCTCGCGGCGTGGGCCGTGAGCGGCGCCGTCTGGCTCGTCTTCGATTCATGGTTCGCCTTGTCGGTCCAGCTGACCACGAATCGCAACGAGCTGTGGACCGCGATGATCCTCGTCGTCGGCCTACGGATGGCCGAGTGCCGGCCGGTCTCGGCAGCGTTCGTGTGGGGGCTGGCGATCTGGATGGGCAAGATCATCTATTTGCCCATCGCTGGATGCCTCATCCTTGCCGTGGCCTGGGTGCCGCCGGAGGCGGCTGCGGGGAGCGGTCAAGCGCAAGAGCGACTTCGGAGACTCGCACGGATGGGGGCCGCCTTCTTGGCGCCGCTGCTGATCTGGTTGACCGTGATCTGGGTACGCTACGATGGCGCTACCGTTCAAGCTTGGGTTGCGACGTGGATTTTCTTCCTCGGTAAGCACAGCGTGTGGTTGGACTTGGGAGTGTCCCCTTCTTCCATGCTGCACGGTTGGAGGTTCGAGCCGGACTGGGCGAGCGAGGTGTCGTCGGCAGGCGGCAAGGCATGGGGGTCGGTGATCCACGTCGTCCTGCCCGCGCTTCTCACGCTACGACTCCTGGTGCAGCACCACCGCCATCGGCTGGCGGGCTCGTTGCTGGTTCGCAATCTGCTGTTCGCGACTTGTGGCGCGGCAGCCAGCCTCTTTCTGTGGTTCCTTCTCGGCGATCCCACACGCTGGGACGAACATCTACTGCCGGTCGCACACGCTACCGTCTGCGTCGGATTCTACTGTGCCGCCGATCTGGCCGGCGACGACGTCGCGTGGCGCGATTTGCGAAAATGGGTCGAGGCGGTCGCCTGGGTCGCGACCCTGGCGGGGTTGGTGGCGATGGCCTCCTGGGCACTCGGGGCGTGGAAGGTCTCGTATGCAAGCCTGTGTCTCGGGGCGGAGGCGCACGGGGAAATGTGCATTCAGAACGAAGCGGATGCGCTGATGGGTGCGATCACGGAGGGGCGTTGTCGTGCCGCGGGTGATCATGGAGACCGTGCATGTCGTCGCTATCTCGCAGCGCAGCGGCGCGAGATTCTCGCGAGGTTGTTCGCTCAGCCGAGCGGTGCAGTTTCCGATCGCTTGAAGCCGGAGGAAATCTACGCCGCGGTGTTCGTACAATCTCTGGCTTACTGGGACCACGACGCTTTCGCAGCGGATCTCTGTCGGCTGAAATGTGGTCCGGCGGGGTGGCGTGTCGAGCAATTTCTGGTGCAGGCCCGATTCAGCCTCGATGCATGCGACTGCAAGGCAGTGGAGGTTCCGTCGCCGGGGAGCTGACGAAGTCGACAGGGCGGCTGTCGAGGGGAAAGAATCTCCGGGAAGTGGAGGAGGATTCAGCTCGCGCCCCACTCCTCCTGCCAGAGCTGAAATGCAAGCAGGGTCCAGAGCAACTTGCGATGGTCATGCCGGCCCGTCAGGTGTTCGTGCAGCAGGGTGTGGATGGTGGACGAATCGAAGTAGCCTTGGCGCTTGATCTGCGACTCGGAGAAAAGGTCTTGCACGAGTGGGCGTAGCGGACCAGTGAGCCACTTGGCGACCGGCATGTTGAAGCCCTTCTTGCCGCGCTTGCGCAGGTTCTCTGGAATCCTGCCTTTCAGGCAAGTGCGGAGGAGGTACTTGCTGGTCATGCCGCGTAGCTTGAAGGTGTGAGGCAAGGTCGTCACGAACTCGACGAGCGAGTGATTGAGAAAGGGTACGCGAACCTCGAGCGAGTTCGCCATGCTCGCTCGGTCGACCTTGGTCAAGATGTCGCCCTCGAGATAGAGCTTCATGTCGCAGTAGAGGATCTGGTTGATCACGTCCCGTGCCTGGCACGCCTGCAAGTGGCGATAGGCGACGTCGTAGGTTCCGTTCTCGCGGATGTACGCCGGCAGCAACAGCTGCTGCTTCTGCTCGGGCGTGAAGGAGCCGAGCCAGCGGTGGTGGCGTTCGAGCAGGGGTACGCCGAGGCCACTGAGGAAGCGGCGCAGCTTGAAGTCGAAGCTGAAGTTGTCGTGCGAGACGGGCAGATGTTGCACGAGCCAGGGAACGATGCGCTGCCGCATGATCCCAGGTGTCAGCCGTTCGTAGTAGTCCACCAGCCGGTGAGCCTGAAGAGTCGGGTAGCCGGCGAAGAGTTCATCCCCACCGTCTCCGCCGAGCACGGCTTTCACATGGCCGCGGGCAAATTGGGATAGCAGGAACGTCGGGACCAACGACGAGTCACCGAGCGGCTCGTCCATATGACGCGCGATTCGCGGCAGTAGGTCCGCGGCGACCGACGAAGTGAGTTCGAGTTCGTGGTGTACCGTCCCCAGGTGGCGTGCCACCTGGCGGGCGAACGGTGATTCGTCGAACGACGGGTCGTCGAACGCGATGGAGAAACTCTTGACGTTGCCGGGGGAGAGCTCGGTCATCATCGCGGCGATGGCGCTCGAGTCGATGCCGCCGCTCAAGAGGACGCCCAGTGGCACGTCGCTGATCATCTCCTTGCGCACGACGTCGCGCAGCAGTGCCGTGAGTTCGTCGGCGTAGTCGTCGGCCGACTTGGGCTGAACGGATTCGCTCTGCGCCAGGTTCGCGTCCCAGTAGGCCTCGACACGCAACGCACCGCCGAGTCCGTAGCGCAGCGTATGGCCCGGAGGGAGTTTGGCGATGCCCTCGAAGATGGAACGTGGTGCCGGGACGTACTCGAAGCTCAGGTACTCGTTGAGTGCGACGAGGTCGATCGTGCGTGGCAGTCCGGGATAGGCCAGCAGCGCCTTCGGTTCGGAGCCGAAGATCAGCGTGCCCTGATGCTGCGCGTAGTAGAGAGGCTTGATGCCCATGCGGTCGCGCACCAACCGCAGTTCCCGCTTCGGTGCGTCCCACAGCGCGATGGCGAACATCCCGTTGAGATGCTGCGGGAAATCATCGCCGAACTCCTCGTAGGCATGTACGATGACCTCGGTATCGCTCTGCGACACGAACCGGTGTCCGCGCTGCTGCAAGAAGGTGGTGAGCTCGCGGTAGTTGTAGATCTCGCCGTTGAACACGACCCAGATGGTTCGGTCCTCGTTGGCGATGGGCTGATGTCCGCTCGCTAGGTCGATGATTGCGAGGCGGCGCGAGCCCAAGGCGGCAGGGCCTTGGGCGTAGACCCCTTGGTCGTCCGGGCCGCGGTGGGCGATCGCTTGGCACATCGCGGCGGCCACGGCCGACTCCGCCGGGCGGTCGGCGTTGGGGTGAACGAATCCGGCAATTCCGCACATCGCATCGGGACTTTTCTGTGCTGACGAAGCGCCCCGGCGGCGCTCCTGAGCCAACGCGGCAGTATCGAGGAGCCTGGCGAATGCTGTCAAGACGCTCGGGTGAGCCAGGTGCCGCGAATCGGCCAGGGTGCTGCGGTCGCGTGTCCAGTCGGTTCACGCATCGACGCGATGGACCAATTCGTCCACCCGCGCGGCGAGTACGTCGCCGCTGTGGTGGCGTCCGACGAACGCATGACCAGCCTGGGCAAGCCGCTCGCGCTGGGTGTCATCGGTGAGGAGCGCGGCGCACGCTGCGGCGAATTCGCTTGGGTCGTCGGCAAGCAGAAGCTCGACGCCGTGACGCACGGCGAGCCCTTCGGCGCCGATGCTGGTGGAAACGACGGCTTTGCCGTGGGCGAACGCCTCGAGGATCTTGATGCGGGTGCCGGCGCCGGTGCGGAGCGGCACGAGCACCAGGTCGGCCTTCTCATATAGCGGCCGCAGCTCGGCGACTTCTCCCAAGAAATCGATGCCCGGCAGACGCGCCAGGGCCGAGCCCGTCGCCGGCGTGCCGGCGCCGGCGACGTGAAAGACCACGGGGCGCGCCACCTGCCGGCGGAGTCGCGGCAGGATCTCCTGCGCGGCGAAGGCGACGGCATCCGGATTCGGCAAGTAGCCCATGAAGCCGACGAACATGAGGTGGTAGGCACCATCGGCGGTAGGCTTGGCGTGGTGGGCGACGACGGGCGGAAGCGTGACGACGTTGGGCCAAACATCGAGACGATCGGGGTCGACGCAGGTGGCGAGGTGTGTGGCCTCATGAGCCGAGGCGACGACGAGGCGCGCGAACTCGGGCAGAAAGCGGCGTTCGAGGTTCTGGTATCCCGCTGCCTGCGCCCGCATGAACATCGCTTCCTTGGGCATCCCCATCGTGCGGTAAAGGTCGGCGAGCCGGCGGCGCGCCGCCGATTCGCATTCGTCCAGGTCGAGTACGACGCGCTCGCCCCGCTGCATCCACGGGTGCAGCCACGGCGTGAGGTGAAACCGAAACGCCCAGGTGAGGGTAGGGCCGACCGCTTCGAGATAGCTGAGGAAGGTCGCGGCACGTTGGCTGCTGCAGGCGCCCCATTCGGGCGGCAGCTGCGATTCTCCCCAGCGGGCCTGGTCGGCCGGGCGATGCGGCCAGTCGGCCATCGTGCGCGGAGCCGGCGCCGCCAGATGACGGTAGTCCCGGCAATGACCGAGCACTTCTTCGCCGGGCGCGGCATCGTCGTACAAGCCGAGGACGACCAGGTGCACCTCGAAGCGCCGCGCCAAGGCTCGCAACGTATGCGCGGCCCGCATGGCGAGCCCGCGGCCGCGGAACGAGGGTGCCACGGGACTGGCGAACACGAGCGGGGGCGGCGCCGGCGACATGCACTTTCCGTAGCAACACGCGCGCGCCGGATGCGCAAGCGCGACCGCCAACGCGTGCCGCCGACGACTGCGGTGCATGTGTTCTGCGGCGGCGGGTGTCACGGCGTGAAGCCGAGTTTCACGCCGTACGCACGGAAACGGAGTCGCTTCATGCTCAAACGTCCTGCCGACCTCCTCGAACCGCCCGCCGAGCCGTGCGAGCCCCCGCCCGCCGCCGCTGCTCCCGCCGCGGCGCACGCCGAGCCCCCCGCCGAGTCCCCCGAAAATCCCTGGAGCGACTGGCTCTTGCGTCGCGCCCAGCGCTTGCTGCCCTGATCGGTATCGTTCGGTCCCGACTCGCCGTTCACCGCTTCACATCGTGCCGTGGAAGTTCACGCCCGTCCGGTACCCCCAGCAGGAGTTCGCCCGATGCCATACCGCCGTAACGCCCTGGTCGCCGCCCTTTCGACTCTCGTCGTCCTCGCCGCGGCCCCAGCCGCCGCTGCGCCCGTCACCGACCACCCCCGTATCTGGCTGCGACCCGACCTGGTGCAGAAGCTGCGCACCTGGGCCGTCCCCTCCAATCCGATGTTCGCCCAGGGCCTCAACGTCATGGCGCAAACCGCCAAGACGCACATGGATACCCCTCAGCCGTGGCCGGCCCCGACCAACTACCTCATGGTCCGCGAACTCGGCACCTCCGGCCAACAGACGCTCTACATCGAAGACTACGCCTTCCTCTTCGCCTTCATGGCCCAGGTTTCGCCCGACCCGGCGACGCGCGACGACTACGCCCAGCGCGCCCGCACCCTGCTGATGCACGTCATCGACCACGCCAAACTCGGCCAGGCCCAAGTGCCGTTCCGCTTCCGCACCTTCGCCATCGGCGACCGCTCGCGCTGGGCCGGCCAGGCCTTTCCGGCGACCGTCGACTGGATCTACCCGTACCTCTCGGCCCAGGACAAAGCCGACATCGCCACCGTCTTCCACCGCTGGTCGCAAGAACGCCTCGTCGCCTACAACCACCCCGAGCCGCTCGGCGTCACCAACGACCCCGTGTTGCTCGATCTCGACGACCCGGCCCGCCTGCGTCTGCGCCTCGCCGGCAACAACTATGCCGCCTCGCACATGCGCAACCTCTGCATCACCGCGCTGGCTCTCGACCCGGCCGATGACCCACCCCTCGACCCCAACCAACCGGCCGACGCCCTCGGCAATACCGTGCGCAGTTACCTCGGCAACGTCACCGGCGCCTGGCTCTACGTGCAGGACTATCTCTACCGTCACGACGCCCTCGGCGGCCTCAACCCCGAGGGCTTCGAGTACTTCGCCACCCCGCCGGGCAGCATGCTGCAGGTCCTGTGGGCACTCCGTACCAGCGGCAACGACGACCCCGCCGTGCACGGACCGCAGGTCGTCTTCGACGGCCACCCCTACTTCGAAGCCTCCACCGCCGCCTTCCTGCATCAGTTGCCGCAGTCGCCCGTCTTCTACCCGAGCCACGGCGACGACCGCTTCCAACCCGCTTGGTACGGCGACGGCGAACGCTACTTCCTCGACGACGACATTCGCTTCTTCGGATACCTGGCCTTGCTTTACGAAGACCTGGGCCGCGACGCCGAGGTCGAGGCCATCCGCTGGTTGCAGCTGCATACCCCGCCCGGCGGCGCCGACGAGGTCTATAGTCGCGCCCGCGCTCTCGTCGAGATTCGCGATGCGATGCTCTACTTCATGCTTTTCGATCCCAATGCGCCGGCTCCCGCCGATCCTCGGTCGAACCTGCCCACGGCCTACTTCGGCCCCGGCCTCGGCCGCATGAGCGCTCGCACCGCATGGGACGACGACGCCTCGCTGTTCACCTACGAGATGAGCTGGAGCACCATCGATCACCAGTTCCCCGATGCGATGATGTTCAATCTCCACCGCAAGGGGGAATGGCTCACCAAGGAGTCGACCGGTTACGGCGCCGTCGCCGCCAGCTCCGACTACCACAACACGCTCGCCATCCAGAACACACCCCTCGGACAGCCGTGGCGCAATACCGACTTCCGGTCGATCCACTCGGAGCGCGGTTCGCAGTTCATCCAAGGGATCAGCGCCGGTGATCCGGAACTCGTCGCCCACAGCTTCGGCGACGGCTACACCTACGCCACCGGCGACGCGACCAACCTCTACAACACACGTGTCGAACCGTTCGCCGTGTACAACTATACCGACGTCGCCCACGCCTCGCGTTCGATCCTTTGGCTGCAGCCGGATCACCTGGTCATCTACGACCGTGCCGCGTCGCATAGCCCCGATCGCTTCAAGCGTTTCTGGATGAGCGGCCCCGGCGCTCCGGTCGTCGACGGAAACCACAGCACCTTCACCACCGCCGGCGGCCAACACCTCTTCGTCTCGACCCTACTCCCCGCCGGCGCCACCCACGTCGCCTTCGGCCCAGGCGAGGGCGAAGCGCACGTCACCGACTATTACCCCGCGTACCACGATCCGATGACCCATCGCCTCATGGTCGAGGCCCCCGGCAATCCCGTCAGCACGCGCTTCTTGCACGTTCTCCAAGGCGCCGACGCCGGCGACAGCGCCGACGCCGCCAGCCACCTGGCCAGCACCTCGGGCACCCCATTCGAAGGCGCCGTCGTCCAGGATGCGGCCGTGCTCTTTCGCGTCGACCTCGATACTCCCTTCGCCCAGCTCGCGTACACCGTCCCGAACCAGGTGCAGCGTCACTGGCTGACGGGACTCGAACCCAACTCGGGCTACGACGTCGCTTTCGTCGCCGACGGCGCCGAGGTCGACGTCACCGTCACTCCGGGGACCCAATACTTCACCGATGCCGGCGGCCTGCTCGTGCTCGACGCGGCGACGTTGCCGTCGGTCTTCGTTTCCACCGTGGTCGCCGAAACCCACGAAAGCGGTGGCGCGCCGGCCTCGTTCCGCATCCACCGCAGCGGCGACGTTGCCGCCCCGCTGCTCGTGCACTTCACCGTCGCCGGTCGCGCCACTCCCGGCGTCGATCATGACCTCGTCGCCGGCTCGGTTACCCTCCCGGCCGGCAGCGCCACGGTCGACCTCCCGGTGCATGCCACCGCCGATGGCGCCTTCGAAGGAAAGGAGACGGTGGAACTGCGCCTCGCAGCCACGTCGTCCTACCACGCCACTCTCGACGATCGCGCCCAGGTCACCGTCCTCGATGACGATCCGCCCACCGGCGGCACCCTTCGCCTGGCGGCGACGGCGTTCGCCGCGGTCGAGAATGCCGGGCAAGCGATCATCACGCTCGAGCGTATCGGCGCAACTTCCGGTGAAGTCGCGGTGCGTCTGGTCTCGACCAACGGCAGCGCCACCAATGCCGACTTCACCCCGATCTCGACCGTGGTCACCTGGGCCGATGGCGATGCCATGCCCAAGCAGGTGCAGGTCCCTCTGATCGACGACTCCACCTACGAAGGCGACGAGAGCTTCTCGGTGCATTTGAACCCGTACTCCGTCGTCGGTGCGGCGACCATCGGATCTCCCGACAGCGCCAGCGTGACCGTCGCGGATGATGACCCGGCGCCGATCGGCACCGTGCGTCTCGACGGCGCGAGCTTGACCGTCGCCGAGGATGCCGGCAGCGCCAGCATCGTCGTACGCCGTGTCGATGGCAGCGGCGGCAGCGTTTCGATCGACTACGCCACCACCGCCGGCACCGCTACGGCCGGCGTCGATTTCACGCCCACCAGCGGCACGCTGACGTGGGCCGATGGCGAAAGCGGTCCCAAGTCGATTCTTGTGCCGGTCGTGTCGGATGCGATTTACGAAGGAGCCACCGAGAGTTTCAGCTTGGCACTGAGCAACCCCCAGGGTGGGGTCACCCTCGGGTCACCGGCGACGATCAGCGTATCGATCACCGACGATGATCCGGCTCCGGCGCAATACGACGTCGGCGACGGTCAGCCCTATCCCAACCTCGCGAGTGTGCCATGGCATGCCGTTGGTGCCGGCAGTACCGTGCGATTGCATTGGCGCGCCGAGCCCTACCGCGAAAAGATCCTGCTCTCCGGCCGCGGCACCGACACCGATCCCGTGCGTCTCGTCGGTGTCGCCGGTCCGAACGGCGAACGCCCCATCCTCGACGGCGACGGCGCGACGACCAGTGCCGCCTTCGACTATGCCAACGCCGCGACGGCGTCGCGGAGCTTGATCGCCATCAGCCGGCGCGCTTCGCAGTCGAGCAGCCACAAGCCGGGCGAGATCGAGATCGAGGGGCTCGAACTGCGCCACGCCAACCGCACGCGCTCGTTCACCACCGCCGCCGGCGTGGTGACGGCATACCATCATTCGGCTGCGGCCATTCGCATCGAAGGTGCGGAACACGTGCGCATCCGCGACTGCGTCATCCACGACAACGGCAACGGCATCGTGTCCCTCTCCGATGACGCCGAGGCGACCGTGACGCGCGACGTGCTCATCGAAGCCAACGACATCTCCAACAACGGCACCACCAACGATCAGAATGGCGCCAACGTCAGTCTCGAGGCGGTCGGTGTCGTGCTCCAACACAATCGCCTCGGCTCACCGCTGCTGGGCAGCGGCGGCAGCAATGCCAAGGGCCCCAACGTGCGCGACCGGTCGGCGTCGACGCTCATGCGCTACAACTGGATCGAAGGTGGCGGCTTCTTGCTCGATCTGGTCGAGTCGACCGAGAGCGGCATCATCCGCGGCGATGCAGGCTACGGCGACGCCATCGTCTACGGCAACGTGCTGCGCCACGCCTATCCGGACGGTTCCACGTTGATCCGCTTCGGCGGCGACAGTGGCGTCGCCTCGATGTATCGCACAGGCACGCTGCACTTCTTCCACAATACGGTCACCATGCATGCGACCCAGGCGTTGCAGTACTACGTGCGCCTCTTCCGCTTCGCCAATGGCGACCAGACCGCCGATGTCCGCAACAACATCTTCTACCGCACGCCGGGAGCGGGGATGGCGACGATCCAATTCCTTTACGGGCCGGGAAGCGCCAGCCTCGGCCGCAATTGGATCAGCTCCGGCTGGCTCGCCAACGGATCGGTGACGTATGCCGTCGACGACGTGCTCACGGGTAGCGATCCGGGATTCGTCGCCGCCGCTGCGGGGGATCTGCACCTGACGCAGCAGGCGGCGGCGCGTGATTTCGGCGGCGTCCTATCGCCTGCCGTAGAAGGCGAGCATGCGGTGCTGCAGCAGATCGCCTCTCCTTACGGCGTCGAGGCTCGGTTGCAGGACGGCACGGCGGATCTCGGAGCCTTCGAGTACGGCATCGTGCCGACGCCGACTGCGACGCCGACGCCCAGCGATACACCGGAACCCACGTCGACGCCGACGTGGACGGCGACCGACACGCCGACTCCGGAGCCGACGGCAACAGCCACTCCGACCATGACGTCGACGCCAACCGACACCCCCGAGCCGCCATCTCCCACCGATACGGCGACGCCGGAACCGACGGCCACGCCGACATGGACCGCGACCGACACGCCGGAACCGACGGCCACGGCGACGCCGGCGTCGACCGATACGCCCGAGCCGACGTCGACTCCCACGTTCACCGCGACTCCGACACCGTTCGGCTGCGTCGGCGGGGCCGCCATGACGCGCGCCAAGTTCGACCTCAAGGCGGAGCCTTACCGTCTGACGCTGAAAGGGGAGGCCGTCTTGCCCAAGCCCTGGAGTGGCGTCGATCCGGTGGCCAACGGCATGCGCCTCGAAATCGGCGACGCCGGTGGCCTATGGCTCGACGTGCAATTGCCCGGAGGCACTGATGGTGATGGCGACGGCTGGCACGTCAACCCCGCCGGAACGAAGTGGACCTACCTCGATCCCGAGGGCAGCTTCGGCGGTATCGTCAAGCTGCGTCTCGACGACAAGTCGAAGCGTGCGGACGGGCTAGTGCGCTTCAACCTGATGGCCCGCGGCGGCGCGGTTTCGCTACCCGACCCAGACCAACTGCGGGTGTCGCTCTTCCTCGGCGATACGCATGAGTGTGTTCAGCACATCTGGACACAGGATTGCGCCGCCACCACGAGCCGCATCAAGTGCCGATGACGCGACCTGGGCGGCCGCGCCATCGGTCTCGATCAGAGGTCGGGGAAGTCGTAGACGTAGATGTCGTGGGGCAGGGAGCCCGGATCGATGCGGGCCGTTTCCTTCAGGTAGCCGGTATGGATGTCGTAGATCCAACCGTGGATCATCGGCCTTTGCTCGACCTTCCAGGCGCGCTGCACGAACGACAACTCCGCCAGGTGGCCCACCTGTTCCGCCACGTTCAGTTCGATGAGGCGCTCGTAGCGCCGGTTCTCGTCGGTGATCGCGTCGAGTTCTTGGGCGTGCAGGCGGTAGACGTCTTTGATGTTGCGCAGCCACTTGTTGATCAGGCCGAGGTGCTGGCGCCCGAGAGCAGTGCGCACGCCGCCACACCCGTAATGGCCGCAGACGATGATGTGGCGGACGCGGAGGACTTCGACCGCGTACTGCACCACGCTCAACATGTTGAAGTCGGTGTGGATCACCAGGTTCGCGATGTTGCGGTGCACGAACAGTTCGCCCGGCTCGACGCCGGTGATCTCCTCCGCGGGGACTCGGCTGTCCGAGCAGCCGATCCACAGGTACTCGGGTTTTTGCACCTCCGACGTGCGTTCGAAGAAGTCCGGCCGCAAGTTCAGCTTGTCGGCGACCCAGGCCTTGTTGTTCAACAGGAGGCGTCGATACGATTCCATGGCGGCACTCCTCACGTGGTGGTCAACTGCTTGCCGAATACCTGGTGGTACTCGACCGAGATCGAACGGAACCCGGCGGCCGTTTCGAACTCGCGCAGCGTCTCGTAGATGTCGGCGTCGACGTACAGAGCCTTGGTCCCGTCGACGATGAAGCGCGATCCGTCGGGGATCGAGCGTAGCCGGCGCTTGACCTCGGACTTGTTGACGAACGACACGTCTTTGTTGAAGCGCAGCAGCCAGTCGTCGCCCTCATGCACGAGGGTGGTGGCCGCATGGTGGTTCGAGCGCATGACGAAGAACACCCCCACCAGCATGCCGATGGCGATTCCTTGCAGCAGGTCCGTCAGCACGATCGCCACGAGTGTCACGGCGAACGGCAAGAACTGGGTCCAACCCCTGCTCCACATGTCCCGCAGAATCTTCAGCGAGGCGAGCTTGTAGCCGACCGAGAGCAGCACCGCCGCCAGCGCTGCCAGCGGAACTCGGTTGAGCAACCCGGGAATCAAGGCCACGGCGCCGAGGAGCAGCAGCCCATGCACCACCGCGGAAAGCCGGGAGTGGGCGCCGGCGTACACATTGGCGGAACTGCGCACGATCACCGAGGTGATCGGCAGGCCGCCGAGCAATCCGGAGACGAAGTTGCCGACGCCCTGTGCCCGCAGTTCGCGGTTCGGGTCGGAGATTCGCTTCACCGGATCGAGCTTGTCGGTAGCCTCCAAGGACAGCAGGCTCTCGATGCTGCCGACCAGCGCCAGCGTCAGGGCCACGCCCCACACGGCCGGGTTGAGTAACGCTCCGAAGTCGGGCATCGCGACCATGGCGGCCAAACCCATGGGCGACTCGCTCACCGGCAGCTGCACGAGCTGTCCCTTCGCGGCGATCAACTCCCAGGCCGGCATCCACAGGCGGAAGGACTCGTTGGCGATTACGCCGAAGACGACGCAGAGAAGCGGCGCCGGGATGATTCCGGTCCACGAGCGACGCTTCATGAACGGCGTTTCCCACAAGACGAGCAGGGCGAGCGCTACGACACTGATGATGATCGCTCCAGGAGAGAAATCGTTGACCGTTGCCAGCAGCTCCGTGAAGGTGTTCTCGCGGTCCGGCTGCAGAAACGACTCGTCGCCTTCGAAGTCGCGGTCGTGGCCCAGGGCGTGGGGAATCTGCTTGAGAATGATCACGACACCGATCGCGGCCAGCATGCCCTTGATGACGCTGTTCGGAATGTAGTCGCCAAGTACACCGGCCCGCAGCTGCGCGAAGCCGAGCTGCAGCAAGCCGGACAGCACGACGGCCATCGCGAACACCTCGAACGAGCCGAGATCCTCGATGGCCCCGAGCACGATGACTGCTAGGCCGGCGGCCGGCCCGCTCACGGAAAGCTCGGATCCCGAAAACAGAGCCGTAACGGTCCCGCCGATCACGCCCGCGACGATGCCGGCGAAGAGTGGGGCACCGGAGGCCAAGGCGATGCCGAGGCAGAGCGGTAGCGCTACGAGAAAGACGACGATTCCAGCAGGGATGTCTTGGCGGGCATGCGCCAGGCTGGGCCAGCTGATCAGGTTGCTTCGAGTCATCGCGGGAGGCAACCACCTTTCCGTAGCTGTGCTACGACTCGGGTGTCGAACGTGGCGCAGGGGGTGGTGGGCTCCACCGGCGCGGCGACCTGGGTTGGTGGGCTCGTGTGCATGCCAGCCTTTCGTTGTGCTCAACGCTTAGGACGGCGAGGTATGCTTCGTCAATCCAACAGAACGTGTGCGCCACTCCTCCACCCTGTGTCACCCGCTGCGGTGGCCGCATGCTCTGGGTCTGCCGAGGCCTCAGTCGGCGTCGGCGACGACACCCGAGCGGAGGCGGTGTAGCCCTGGCCGTTGACGATGACCGTATCGCCGCCGCGGGCGAACCTTTGCGGGTTCCAGCTCTTCACCCGCTCGATGGCGCGCTTCACCGCTTCGTCGGGTAACGCACGCTGGGCCAGCGTCTCTCAGCTGTCCCCGGGCTCCGGCGTCACGGAGCGGCGTTGGCGTGACCGTTTCATCGGTTCGTCCCCCTACGCGTCGAGGCCGCGCAGGAAGTCGAGCAGCGCGGCGTTGGTCTGCTCCGGCGCTTCCTGCTGATTCCAATGGCCGACGCCTTCGAGCAGAACCTTGCCGCGCAGGTCGTCACAGAAGGTGCCGAGCATCTGCACCGCCGGACTCTCGCCGGCGAGTGCGGGGCCGGTGACCACGGCGTCGCGCAGGCCGCCGATGAACAGTGCCGGCACGCGGAGGCGCAGGTCGGCGAACGGCGCGAGCAACTCCCAGTTGCGGTCGAAGTTACGGTACCAGTTGAGGCCGCCGCGAAAGCCGGTGCGCTCGAATTCGGCGACGTAGACGTCGAGATCCGCTGGGCTGAGCCAGGCGGGGAGGGTGTCGGGCTGCAGCATGCCGTCGAGGAACTTGGCCGTCTTGGGCAATTCCATCATGCGCTTGAGGTGGTCGCGCGAAACCGCGCCCGAGGCGGTGTGGAGCATGCCGCGCATCATCTCGCGCGCCCGCGGGTCGAGTTCGGCTTCGGCTTTCCCGGGTTCCTGGAAGTAGAGGATGTAGAAGAAGCGGTCGCCGGCCAGCGCCTTCATCATGGCGGTGGGTCGGATCGGCAGGCGGGGAAAGAACGGCACACTCATGCCGGCGACGGCGCGGAAGCGGTCGGGCCGGAGAAGGGCGGCGTTCCAGGCGACGACCGAGCCCCAATCGTGGCCGACGACGACGGCTTGGGTTGCGCCGAGAGCGTCGACCAGGCCGACCATGTCGCCGACGAGGTGCATGATGGTGTAAGCGTCGACGTCGGGCGGGGCGTCGGTGCGGCCGTAGCCGCGCATGTCGGGGGCGACGGCGTGGAAGCCGGCGGCGGCGAGGGCGACGAGTTGGTGGCGCCAGGAGTACCAGCACTCGGGGAAGCCGTGGCAGAGGAGGACGAGCGGTCCGCTGCCGGCTTCGGCGACGTGCATGGAGAGATCGCCGACCGCGATCTGGCGGTGGCGGATGACGACGGCCGATTCCGAGGTGGACACCCACTCCGGTTAGCCGATTGCAAAACTGGACTCAAGTACAATCATGGAATAGGGTGGCCCGATGGCCGAGGTGGACTCCGAGCCGTCGCGGCGCGACCGCAAGAAGCAGCAGACCCGTCGCGGCATCTACGACGCCGCCATGCGTCTGTTCGCCCGTTCCGGCTTCGCCGCCGTCACCATCGCCGACATCTGCCGCGAGGCCGACGTCGGGCGCGGCACCTTCTTCCTGCATTTCGCCGGCAAGGCCGCGCTGTTGCACGAATTCAACCAACGCGTCGCCGACGAGTTCCGCGCCTCGCTGACCGAGCCGCGCGGCGCGGCGCGCGACGAACTGCGCGCCCTCGTCGAGCGCATGTCGATCGAACTCATCGCCCAGGCTGAGATCATGACGGCCATGCTGGCGGAGTTCTTCGTCAGCCCGGAAGCACTTGCCGCCGCGTCGCGTGATCGCGCCTTGCCGCTGCTCGTCGGCAGCATCATCCGCCGCGGCCAGGAGCGCGGCGAGTTCAGCCAGCGCATCGACCCGCGGCTGGCGGCGGCGTCTTTCCTCGCGACGGCCGGTGCCATCGTCAGCGGTCGCGTCTTTCGCGCCGGCGAACTCTCTGCCGAAGAGATCAACCGGCAGTTCCTCCAACTCGTCTTTTCCGGCCTCGACCCGCTGCCGGAAGAGCGCCGCTGAACCAACCTTCTCCTCGCCACGGAAATCCTCATGCAGGCACGTCACGTCATCGTCATCGGCGGCTCGGTTGCCGGCCTCGGAGTTGCCCTCGCCCTTTCGGGGCGCGGCCATCGGGTCACGGTTCTCGAAGCCGACGCCACGCCGATGCCCGCCGACCACCGCGAGGCGTTCGCCACGTGGCGGCGCAAGGGCTCGCCGCAGACGCGGCACTCGCACGCGTTGTTGGCACGTTTGCACAATCTGATCCGCGACCATGCGCCCGACTTGCTGGCGAAGCTCCTCGCCTGCGGCGCCGGCGAGTTGCGTTTCGTCGATCGGCTGCAGCAACTTTTTCCCGATGCGCCGCGTGAGGCCGGCGACGAGGATCTGGTCGCGTTGGCTTGCCGGCGGATCACCTTCGAGTGGGTCTTGCGCCGGCACGTGCTCGATACGGGCCTGGTCGATTTTCGCGACGGTGTCGCCGTCACCCGGCTCGAGGCGCGGCGCAGCCCGGACACGCCGCCGCTCGTCGAAGGTGTATGGGTGAAACTCGCCGACGGCGGCGAGCATCTATTGCGCGGTGATCTGATCGTCGACGCGTCGGGGCGACTGACCCAACTCGGACAGTGGCTGCCGGCGATCGGCACGGCGCCGGTGCGCGAGGAGTCGAGTCCGTGCGGCATCTTCTACACCTCACGGTTTTACCGGCTGCGCGACGGCGTCGAGCCACCGCCTCTCGACGGCGGCATCGTCGGCGCCGACCTCGGTTATCTCAAGGTGGGAATCTTCACCGGCGACTCGCGCGTCGTGTCGATCACGCTGGCCGCGTCGCCGACGGATACGGCGATGCGGCGCATTCTGGGACGTGCGGGATTCGAGACGGCCGTCGCCGCGGTGCCGGTGGCCGCGGCTTGGGCGGCGGAAGAGATGTCCGAGCCGGTGTCCGACGTCCACGCGATGGCGAAGCTGACCAACACCCGGCGTTGGCTGGTGGAGGATGGCGAGCCACTGGCGCTCGGTTTCGTCGCCGTCGGTGACGCGCTGCTGCATACCAATCCGATCGTCGGGCGGGGCTGCTCGTTCGCTTGGACTGCGGCTTTCGACCTCGCCGACTGTGTCGATGCGCATGGCGGCGACTTGCGAGCGCTGGCGCTCGCCTACGACGAGCGGGTCGAGCGCAACCTAGTGCCCTGGTACACGCTGCAAGTGGCGCAGGATGCGGATGCGATCGAAGTGGCGGAGGCGCAACAGCGCGGCGACGACCCGTTCGAAACGACGCATGCCGACGGATCGGCGAACCCCAAGGGTTTTCTGCGTGGGCTGATCCGCGACGGCCTGATTCCCG
Source organism: uncultured Binatia bacterium (SeqCode) (assembly GCA_964524885.1). GTDB lineage: Bacteria > Desulfobacterota > Binatia > HRBIN30 > HRBIN30 > CALJUJ01. The sequence continues at coordinate 5,391 of CAZGEJ010000050.1, read as the reverse complement.
GGATGGTGGAGGATCCGCGTTTGTTGCGAGCGCTCTCGCGCACGATCCATCTACTCGACGGCCCGGGCGAGTTATTGCGCAACCCGGTCGCCATGCAGGCGATGGTCGAATCCTACGGCCGGCGCGAGCAAAGGCCGAAGGTCGTCCTCGGCCCGACGCGCAGCGAGATGCTCGAGCGCTTCGCCGCTATAACGGCGACCACGGCTTCGTGACCCTGACGAAACCGGATACCGACCAGTAGCTGTCGCGGGAAAAGTTGGGTGTCCACGGAGCATCTCCTCGTACGACCAAACTGCGAAGTCCAAACTCGCTTGGTAGACGTCGAGTCGTTGATGGTCCAACTTCACGTCTTGCCCCCTTCCGATCGCGTACGAGTACGTGTACCGCTTCGCTGCGTACGTGTACGGGCCATCGCCGAACGCCTTGACGATCACCCGCGGCGGCTTGCCGCCGTCAGGTGCACCGGCCTGTTCAGCACGTCGGTCTCTTCGTACCCGTACCCGTACTCGTGCCCGTACACGCCTTCTTTCTCGCGGACCTGATCCGACAACTGCCCGATCATCCGGTGGTAGACGTCGAGTCGTTCGTAGTCCAACTTCACGTCTTGCCCCCTTCCGACCGCGTACGAGTACGTGTACCGCTTCGCTGAGTACGTGTACGGGCCATCGCCGAACGATTGAGTTGAGCGGCGCGCGCGCCGGGGTATGAGCTTGGAACTTTATCCCTCACGCGTCCGCTCCAACCAGGTGTTAGACGTCGCCTAGACATGTGTACCTGGCCACTTTTCCGCGTACCAATCGCGAAGGCGCTTCGCGAAGTTCCGGCGCGACATTTCAAACTGCGGAGTTTCATTCAGTCCCATGTGCTCGAGCGTAACGAATGCCAAATACTTCTGGATCTCCTCGGTCGGTGCGTTTTGCTCCAAGAGGCGAAGCGTCTGCCCGAGGTAGGATTCGTATTCATCACGCGGCCAGTCCTCCATGCTCATGACTCCGATGGGATCGAACTCGTTCCACAAGTCGCGCACCTGGCGCCAGCGTTCGCGAGATTCGGACTTGTCGAGACGTTGCATGCGTCGTCTAACGCCTCGCGAATCAGCCGCGCGCGCGTCGGCGCCCGGGAGGCTTCGCAACGGTCGCGCGCGCCGTCTGTGTTCGCTTGTTAGCGCGCCGCGCCCGGCTCGAGAGCCAGCGTTCGAACGATGCCTGGCTCTCGCCAGACGGGCGTCCTTCAAGAATTCCCTCGACGCTGAGATCTTCGTCGAGATCCGGCCAGTGGATCCCCTCCCCAGTCCCGATGAGTCGCCAGTTCCGCCGCTCGCGCTGCGTCCCATTCACGAGGCGCGGATACCACCCCAACGGAACGGTTACGGTTCGTCCGTCGCTCAAGTCGACGGCAAGCGCGTCGTCCTCGACTCTAACGCCGACCGCTGACAACAACGACTGCTCAGCCCTTGAAGTACTCATGCCATGCCCTCGCGAATTCCTGCTGATGCTCGGCTACGATGCCTGCAAGACGAGATAGCTCATGCCGCGCCAGTCCGCGACTCCCCTGCAGGCGCACCGGTTCGAGCCAGAACTTCGCACTGCCTCCATTCCCTTCTACATGGATATGGACCGGCTCCGACCGATCACTGGCGTAGAAGTAGAATCGGTACGGACCTACGCCAAGCACCGTCGGCATCCTCTATGCCTCCTGACTCATCCTGCTTGCGCGCTAACGTTTGAGCTCAGGCCGCGGCCCGTCAGGGCCGTCGCGCCTGTAGCGAATGGTTGGGCGTGCCTGCTCTAATCGCTTGCGGAAGCCTGCCGTTCCGCCCCGCAGCGCCAACATTCCTCAAACTGCATTTCGTGGCGCTCTCCGCATTTCCCGCAAACCCACCGCTCACCTACATCATCCTCGAGCTCCGAGGGAACCTCCGCTGTATGCTCCTGAGCCTGGACATTGGATGCAGGCCTGGCATCCGAAAGTTCAGAGAGAATCAGGGCTTCGTCTAGCATCGACTGAACACGGTATTTCAGATATAGCGACTTTGCGAGCGAGGCATCACCATTTGCATTTGCAACAGCCTTCGCCCATAGGCCATCACGCCTTAGTCCTAACTCAACCTCTCTGAGCGCCTCCTGATAGAGGGCTTCTTCTCGTAGCCGCTGCTCGGCGGCAGATAGCTTGAGCTTCTTAAAGATATCCATGCGAATTCCTCTAGCGCGCCCAACGTCCTGGCGATGAGCCGCCGGCGCAGCGACGCTCGCGAGCGAAAGCAGCGTTCAAGCTGGGCGGCTCCATCGCCTTGTTAGGCCTCACCGCCGCTTTTCGCGCCAACGGCTCCAGGGCTAAACTTCAGATCAGGGCGTTCGCGCTCCTTCCAGCTGACGCTGCCTTCGCCGTCGTCGTGAAAAACGCGAAGGTCATCGACAAGCCGCGCATATAGATACGGATTGTGGCCACACGTGATTCGACCTGACCAGGGGGCACCGCGGAGTCGATCGAATTCGGCGGGGTAAGGATTGAAACTCTTGTGCTTCGCATATGCGACGCGCTCCGCGAGGGAGAACGTTGCATTTGCGTAAATCCATTCGACGTGATCGCGAACCCGCTCCCCGGACCAACGCGGATTGAGTATCGCCGCGATTTCACGCTCTGGCCTCGCGTGGTTGCCACCGTGTTCCCACGTCACCAGCCAGGCAGAGATTCCGTCCCTCTTTGATCTGGCCATCGACTCATCTCCGAGTATTCACGAACGAAATACATTGGGTTGGTTTACGGCCCAACGACCGCGCATCAGCCGCGGCGCTTGGGTGCTCAATGATGCCACGGTGTGGACCGCCGCCGGCTGCATGCGCTGGTTAGCCAGCCCTTCGAGCAAGGCGACTCTCGATGGGGACGTGGGGCATCAGGGCCCGAAGCTTGCTGAGGCTAACCGGACGCTGACCATTGGACTGCGTCTTCCCAGCGACTCGCCAAGGCTCCGTGCCAGGGCCGTTGTAAACCTCAGCCGCCGAGCCATCACGGTCGAGGCGAAGCACGATCAGGTGTTGTGGCTCAGATCGAAGGGCAACGCTGCTGCCTTGCGTCGCCTTGACCTGGACCAAGCGACCGTCGGTAGCACGGCCGTCGTGACCTTGTGCGGACGCCTCAAAGAGATCTAGCTGGTACAAGAAGGCTGCCCAGACTTCCCCAAGGCTCCCAACAAGGTGGCCATCGGGCGTGAACTTCCGCCCTGGAAACAATGTCTCGAGTTCGTGAACGACCTGGTACAACCTGCCGACGAGCTGCGGAATTCTGGCGGTTGGCTCGTTCGATTCGGCCATCTTCGTTGGTCTGGCTAACGTCCTGGCGATCAGCGGCGGCGCGCAGCGCCGTCCGTCTGCATCGCCGAGTTAGAGGATCGACCCTTGTAGTATTCAACCTCGTGAGGCGCGGCTACTCCACGCGACGCCTTTAAGCACCAGCCTGCAAACATCACGGGCCCGCCCAGATTCTGAGCGACCTCCCACCAAGTCGCCCCGCGAGAAACCGCATGGGCGCCCAGTAAGATGCACAGAATGAGGGCGGCCCAAGCAGCGGTCCGCCACCCTCGCGGGGAAAGTAGAGCTTGGCTTCCGGCAGTCGTCGGATTCGCACGGAGAATACGAAAGCCGAACAAGAGACAGCAGCCCGCAAGCAGCGTCATGATGACTGGGCCAGCGGCGCGGTCCGCGGCAACAACCTGCCCCGCAAACACGCGCAGAAGATCTTGCAAACCAACAAGTGCAAGGTAAGTGGACAACACAACAATTGTTGCGCCGAGGACCAGCCGCACCGGCGTAGGGACCTCAATGTGATTTGGAAGGGTCGTCACTTCGTACTCCAACGTCCTGCCGATCAGTGGCGGCTGAAGGCCGCCCGTTGCATCGGCTTGTTAGCGGCTCCTCAGATCGCCTCGTCGAACCGTTCGATCCTCCAGGCTACGAAGCTGACGAAGTACCCACTGCGCGATTGATCGCCCTTGAATTCGTAGGTCAGGACGAAGTCAACCAGACGGTCGCCGATAAGACCGGGAATGCCGACGCCCAGAGTGGGGCTGAGCAGAGCCGGGAGCCGAGCAACGTCACCGGCGCTCGGCCGTAAGGCCACGATGGAATCGGCGATCTTTGGCCAGAGGGAGTCGTAGCGTCGCTTCAGTTCTCGAATCAGATAACGCTGCTGCTCGGTGGGACCTCCGATACCCGCTCGAACGTGGACCCGCAGGCGCTTCGTCCCACTCACAGGACGGTCGAAATCTGTTTCCCCATCCCAAGCATCAATGTGGTGCGAGATCACACCAAAATCCGGATCGCCCATTCGATCCCGCTAACGTCTTTGGCATTGAGCCGCGAGCGCCGGCTTGGCGGCGCTCGTCGGTCTCCTATGCCTTGTTGGGCTGCGCCCGATCATGAAGGCACTCCACGAGATGGTCAACGAGGCCGAGGATGAGGTCCCGGTGCATGTACTGGTTGAGGCGCCTGCTGACGATGAACGCACTCGGGTGAAGGGCCGCGATCCGCTGCCGCACGACACTCAGCTCACGCAGCACCCCGTGGCGATGCGCGGCATGAACGGCTCTCTGGACGGACTCGCGCGCGAGGTTGAATGCGTCGATCCCACAGCACTCGTGCTCGCACTCGGTCTCGAGCGAGTCCCACAAGTCCGCGAGCCCGACGAGCCAAGGATCAATTTCCACGGCACTCGCCCTTGCTTGCTCCGATGGAAACTCAATCCAGCGGAGCCAGCGACCATCTTCGATAGAGATGTCGCTCGCATGCAGCCTACCCCCGGTCATGAGTCAGCCCAACGCCGTGGCTCAGCGGCGACCGCGCCAGTGGAATGGCCGGCTCGCGGCCGTCCGCTGCAGCCACTTGTTCGGCCCAGGCGGCGGCTCATGTTCCACCCTCCGCTTCCGGGCACGCCTGCCTGCGTGCTTCGAACAAATTCATCCAACACTTCGTGCAGTACGTGGACGACTCATTCAAATGGAAGCATCGCTGCCCGCTCGCGGACGTTCCGGGTGGTAGCTCAATTTCCGATCCGGGCTGAAGATAAGGGGGCGCCGTCATGATGACCCAAAGGAACATCAGGCCGAGCGTAGGAATGCTGCCACTTACTGCCGCAAAAGCGATACGTTTCCAAATCGGCCAATCGAACAGCGGAATTCCGGTGACGAATGGCTCTTCAGTGGCTCCTGGTATCTGGTAGATCCGCATGTAGCTCACCGCGAAGGCCATGCTCCCGAAGAGAAGATACGAGACGACCGAGTATTTTAATCTTCGACTCATGGATCAGGTTTCAGCATCTTGAGGCCGAAAACGAAGAGGGTTTTTCCGCCGTCCGGCCGCAAGAACGGTCGAGATGAGCAGGTCGGCGAACGGCCGG
>CAZGEJ010000049.1:0-41970 GCA_964524885.1 uncultured Binatia bacterium (SeqCode) | reverse complement strand
ATGGCTCCTTCTCTCCCAAATTTCGGAGCCTCCGGGAAAGCCGGGGCGGTTCACATCGCTATCCCGGACCCCAGACGCGAGGCCCAGAGGCAACCAATCCCCGTATCCTTCAAGACGAGGCGTTACGGGCCGCCGCGAACCGCACGGACTAAGTGGTGCTGAGTCTTACCGACTTCCTGAAAACTGACACCAGCGAACTCGACAAGCCACGCGAAGTTTGGATCCTGCCCGGTGGTAGACGCCGACCAGTAAGGAGAGGTTCTGGTACACGAGCACGCCGGGTCCGACACGTCCGCGCACGAATCGCCACAGGACACCCCGTCGAATGCCGCGTTGACCGAGGGCGGGCTTACGTCCGTGTCGTCGATGATCGTGACGTACTCACTCTTCGTCGCCAGACGCCAGTCGCTGTGCCCGCCGAAGCTGCCGCCGTTCAGCGCCACGAGCCACTGCCAAACGGTAACGCCGGGGGTACCGACGTCGCAAACGCCTGACCCGCACTGGGCGCAGCCCGTGTTGTCACCCTCGACACCCGCGAGGCAAGCTGCTTCCGAGGCGGCATCTGGCTGGCAGTATGCTCCGCCCACCGAGCACTCCCCCGACCAACGGTATTCGTTGTCAGCATCGTGGAGATTCGCCAAGTCTTCGCCACCGAACAGCTTGACCTTCTTCTCCCACATCAGGCCTGTTTCGTTGTCAGTGATTGTACCGTCGGCATTGTCGATGAAACGGGCAACGTAACACTCGCTCGTATCAAAGACGCAGCCCCCGCCACAGCGCAGCACACCACCGACAAAACCCTCATCGGCGCAGCTGCCGCCGTTGAGGTTGCCCTGGTCGCAGTCCTCGCCCGCGTCAATCAGCCCGTCGCCGCAGTCCGATCCGGTGCAAGAAACCGGGAAACTTCCGCCAGAACTCGTTCCCTCGGTAACGGTGTCAGCGCAACTACCGACAAGCGCGATTGCATCCGCCGCGTCGTTCGTCGTCGGGCACGTTGCACCTCTAGCCACAGCCTCTGCTTCCAGCTTGAGGAACTTCGTCTCGAGCTTCTCAGCGCAACGGTCGAGAGCGGTGTTGTACCGCTCGAGGTCACCCCCTTGCGTGAGTTTCGCCTGAGCCTTGAGGCGACAGGAGGCGTACTTGCCGGCCTCCTGCGTCTTGCCTGCCTGACATTTTTCGGCCGGCGTCGCCGCGGCATTGGCCGCTACCGCCGAACAGACAATCGCCGCAATGAGGATGATTCTCCGCATGATTTCCTCCGTGGAATCGATGGCCACAGTCGAGAGTAGGCCATTCCAAACGCCTGAATACGTAGACTGGCTCCGCCAATGCTGGCTACGCGAACCCCGAACCTCACCGGGCACGGGTAGAGCAGCAAGCGCCTATGCCCGTTCCACCGACACCCAAGCCGGACAGGAAAAGTCGAGGTAAACCGCGTTCCTAAAAGAATCCTGATCCTCGCAGCTGCGGGATCGACGAAGACTCAACCCCACACGGCCCGCACATGGAAGGCTCCGGAGACGCTCTCAGTGGCGAACGTGAGAGAAGTAGGAACAAGACTTCAAGGACAGGTCGTATCGACGCCGCAGACATTGGCACCTAATTCCAATGTCACCCCTGGGCCACCAACATCTGCGAACCCGCCCATGATCACGTTGCCGGCAATCCCCACGCCACCGTTTGAAAGGAGGGCGGTAGCCGCACCTGAACTGCTGCTGATGTACGACTCTGCGACCACGGTATCCGCACTGCGAAGCCCGCCATCATCGCTATTCGCTTCCACCGAGTTTCCGCGAAACGTAGAGCTGTAAACTCCAACCTGGGCAGAACCATCGGCAGGGTTGAGATAGAAGACATTGTTCTCGAATGCGCAATTCGTGCACGACGCGGCTCCGGCTTGATTGGAGTGCACTGCATTGTTTACGACTACGCTCCCTCGAGCCTCGATCCCCTGCCCGAGGTTCGCGAGCACTACGTTACTGCCAAGAACGACTGCACCATCCGCAGAGATTCCACTAGCACCATTCGAAGCAGCTACGCAGTTCGTAACATTCGCATCGACCACCTCAATCCCCGAGAATCGATTATGCGAGGAATCCGAGTCCTTGACCTGCACCCCCTCACTGACGATGCCGCTCCTGTAGTTCGCGTGGGCGTTCACGCCAAGAATCTGCCCTTGACCGCGAACGTCAAGTCCGTTTTGACCGTTCGACACCAACCTGACGTTCTCGATGTCCCAAATGGCGGCGCCGTAGATCCCGGTACTGCCCACACCACGAATCGATCCATTGATCACCCGAACCGCCCTGAGCCTCGGCCCGCCGGGCTCCGACATGATGCCAACACCTCCCCCAGTGCCCGTACATTCGACATTGATACCCATGCCGTCGCACACGGCAGGGCCACGAATGGCGAACCCGTTGAGGTCGATCGTCACGTCGTCTGCTTCAATGCGGATGACGGAGACATCTGGGTTGGTCGCGACCAAGTCGCTCTTGAGTCGATACGTACCCGAGCGTGAAATCACGATCGGAAGCAGACTCGTATTGCGCAGATATCGTACGCCATCCCCTGCGATGGCACTCTCCGCATCGAACCAACTCACCACCGAGACGACGACCAGAAACGCGACTGTTGAAAAACGCATCTGAAAATCTCCATCGCTACAGGACGGGCTTGATGAGCTTGTTGGATTCGTCTCGGTCCGGTATGGCAGATGCTGCCGAAGCGCCGGCCAAGGCTGGGCGGCTCCACCCCTACCAGGGCTACTGCTTCTTGGTTACTGTCCCCGTAACGGAAGCACTCAAGTTCCCCGGGCCACCGTTGTTGCCGCAAAGCACGTCGAGGCCCTCTGGAATCACGTAGCCGGGTTCCAGGTTCACACACCCCGATTGTACCCCCGTGTAAATGTTGAGAGCCCCAGTCGTGCAGACGATCGTCGTGTCGGCCACCCCACAGATGCTCTGAACCACGAAGACGTTGCCACTGCCGCTTGCATATCCCGCATCTGCCGCAGAGACGACGGTGATCGTACCCACCCCCGGGTCGGCGGCCGCGTAGCGGGTCACCAATGTTCCTTTGAGCGGAAGTTTCGCTCCATCCGCCATCGAAGGGGATGCGACGGCAAGGAGTAGAAAGCTGGCAACGAGTGCACGAGGAGATGTTGACATGACATGAGTCCTTCCAGGTTTAGGCATTTCGCCCACTTTATTCGCCCCAAATTCCTTCGCCGGAGTCGCCACGCCGCGGAATTCCTTCCGGCAACGTGGCGACCCGGCGGGGAGGGTGTCGCTATTCAAGTCCGGCCGAGAACGGGTAGTGGTACATCTCCGTGAACTTGCTGAAGGTCACGATCGGTGCGAACAACGAGCCCCTGAGCGTCGCGTCGCCGCCGAACTTGATCGACTTGCGGCGTGGCGCCAGCACTGAGCCGATCAGGTCGGCACCGCGGGCGAATTTTACCGAGCCTTTCTCGCCTTCGGCGTTCCACAGGATCCGATCCGGCGGCACGCCGCAGGCTTCGATGCGTGCCCCGGGCGACAGCTTGAAGCTGTCGGCGATGCGGACGATCGCTACCGTGGGCGGATCGTTTACGGTGAGATTGAAGTCGCGACACAACCGTAGGGGCATATCGCGCTTTACGTCGATCGAGTCGACGTAAAGCACCTGCTGTCCGGCGCCCAGGGTAACGGTGCAGTACTGCGCGCACGCTGCGGTACACGCATCGGCGTCTTCTATGGAGTCGCAGTTCGCCGGAATCAAAGACGGAAGTACACGGATACGTTCGGGTTCGTCCGTATCATTGTAGACGGGATGATTCGGCACGAGGGCCGCCACAGCATCGGAGCTGTCCGCCAACTCAGTTCGCAGCGCTTGGCAGCGTGCGTAGTCCGGATGGCTACCGTCGGTAATGACAGCAGGATTATTCGGATCGAAGAGGTCGAGTCGCCCCTCGCACACGGCGCTTGGATTGGGACAACACGCCCCCGCCGAGGCCGATGGGCAAGATTCGCCCAAGAGCAACGGCGTCAGCGGCTGTGTGCACGACTCGCCGCCGAGGCTACAAGTGCCCATGCCCACCAGTGGCGGTGGCTCCTGGGATTCCACCGGCAAGCCGTCCGAGACCCAGTGGCTCCGGATGTCGAAGCCCTTGCCGAAGACGACCGCCTGACTTCCGGACAATGCCTCCGTCGCCAGCGTCGCGACGAAGCCGACCTCACCGTCCTTACGCAGAGACATGTGTTCGCCGCAGATGCCAGCTTCGGTACGGTAGGTGTAGGGCTCATCGCAATCGGGCCGATTCACCTCGAGGTCGAGGCTGGCGATGTTGACGGTGCCGCCCATCTTGATCGCGTTACGTTTCGGTGAAGTGGTGACCACGGCCGTCCGGGACTCCTGCCCCAGACCGCAACCGCCATCTTCGATATCCGTCGATTCGTCGCCGTCGTTGTCGACGCCGTCGCAACAGGTATTGCGGCATTCGGTCGATTCGTCGTTGCCTGGGACGCAGGTGCCCGCGCCATCGCACTTGTCCGGACACGTCAGATCGCTGCCGTCCGAGCAATCCGTGTCGGCAGCCACGAACCCATCGGGCGGACAGGTAGGTGAGCTACCGCTACACACCTCCGCGACGTCGCACTGGCCGGCGCGGGCGCGGCATTCAACCCCCGCGTTCCCCGGATTCGCCTGGCACGCACCGGAGCCGTCACAGGCGCTGACCGTGCAGGGATTGCCGTCGTCCTCGCAAGCCGTATCGGCAGGCGCGGGAGTTCCTGGATCGCAGGCTCCGGTGGCCGGATTGCAAGACTCCGCGCCATTGCAGACCGCACCGTCGTCACAGCTCACCGGCGTACCGGCTTGGCAGGATCCTGCGCCATCGCAGGTTTCGGTACCGTCGCATAGGTCTGCATCCGGGCAGGGCGTTCCCGAGGACGCGGGTGGCGCCGCCTGGCACACGCCGTTTCCATCACAGGTCTCCGCGCCGTTACAAAGGTCAGCATCCGCACACGACGTACCGAGTTCATCCAGGGTGCAGCTCGACGAGCAGCAATCGCCGTTGGACGTGTTGGAATCATCACACGTCTCGTCGCCAACCACCAAGGCGTCACCGCAGATCTCGGTGCACAACGTCGGCTCGTCCGTGCAGTTCCAACCGTCTTCTTTGTCACCGATGTCGCTGCAGCCATCTCCCGCGTCGGCGTTGCAGTCGTCGCATTCCTCGCCCGCGTCGATCACACAGTCGCCGACGGTTCCCACCGTCCCAAAGATGGCGACGGCTTGATCGAAGGTCGAAGCGGTATAGGCATGACGACCATTGGGAGACACGGCTAACGAGAGCACGCCGTAGATGCCGGAAATGCCGCTCGCACCGTCCGAGCCCGCCTCGATGAATTCGAGCGTGCCGTCGTCCGCATTGCGCCCAAAAGCAAAGATGGCGTCATCGTCGAACGATACCCCGTACAATCGCGCGTTACGGGCATCGGGGCTGAGCGCGATGGCGCGAACTCCGCCTAGCCCCGTGACTCCGCCGACGCCATTGCGCTGAACTTCGACGAAGGAAAGGGTACCAGAACCAGGATCACGGCCGAGGACAGCCACGGCCGCCTCGTCGCCGCCGGCAACATAGACGAAGTCGCCGTCGTCGCTGATGACGATGGAGTTTCCGCCTTCCAGTCCGTCAAAGCTGCCGCTGCCGTCGCGGTACGTAGCAACGGGCGTCAGCAAGCCGCTGACGCTGTTGCGGCTGAATGCCGCGACGGCATCCTCATCGGTGCCGATCGCATAGACGTGCGCCCCCTCGGGTGAGACGGCCAGGGCGGTCAGACCGTCGATACCGTCGACGCCAAGGACCCCGTCGCGTACCACCGCGATGAAGGTGAGGGCACCGCTGCCGCCGTCGCGCGAGAAGATCGCGATGGCATCGTCGCGTTCGCCAGCGGCGTAAAGGTGTGCCCCGTCGGGACTGATGGCCAAGGCGACGACGCGGTCGAGGCCATCGACCCCACCGATACCGTCGGCGACGGAGGACGCATACGTCAGAACCCCGCTCGTGCCGTTGCGCGAGAAGACCGCGATGCTGTCGCCATAAGCACCAGCGACGTAGGCAAAGTCGTCCGCGGGTGAAAGGACGACCGCGGAGGCGCCGAGGAGGCCGGTGGCAGCGCCGGCCCCATCGACGACGGCCGAATCATACGTGAGTGTCCCGGTGATCGGATCGCGGAGGAAGAGACTGACCGCGTCTTCATGCGCCGACGCCGCGTAGAGATGCGTACCGTCTTGGCTGAGCGCCATACCAGAGGCAGCGGCCAAGGCTGGTTCAGGGAGAGCATCGTCGACTTGGTCGATGTAATTGAAGAATAGGGCTCTGGTCGGGACGGGACTCGCGAGAATGAATCCGGCGAGTAAGGCGATGGCTACACGTGTGGCGTCCATGTTCGCTCCTCGGAACGACTGCAGCAGATGCGGTTCGGCCGGCCAGTCCGGTCGAGCTGAATTGGTTGGATCAGTCCGCCTTCTTGGCGATGATACCGGTGACGTTCGAGTAGAGATTATTTGAGCTGGCGAAGGTCATGAGGTCCACGCCTTCACCGACCACGAAGCCAGGATTGAAAGTGTAGCAGCACATGCCTCCACCGCAGCTGTAGTTCGACACGAGTTGGAAGTTTCCGGGCCCACTTCCGCTACCGGTGAAGAGGGTGTTGTATCCACTGTTTCCGTTCGTGCACCAGTTCTGGACGACGAAGACGTTTCCCGGACCGATCAGATCCTTGGACACAAGAACTGACGTTCCGCCACTGCTTCCAGCACTACTTACGTTGGCGCTGAAGACTCTACCCTTCAGCGGATATTTTGCCGTGTCGGCACTTGCCGCTGCGGCCATAGCAAGACTCACCGCAAAAGCGGCAACGGCGATGGTTGCCCTAAAGTTAAACTGGTTCATGCCTTCTCCTTTTGCGAAGGAACTTGTCCTTCTCTGTGAATGGACTTTGGTGGAATGAAGCCGTCAACGAGGATTCGTTTTCGCAACTAACGTGGTCTGGTCAGACGCCGAAGATGCCACAGTCGATACCTACACAAGGTGTACCAGTGGCCTCCGGCGTGGGAGAGGGTGGTGGCACGGTCGGCGTAGGTGTCGCCGCCGGGATCGAAGGATCATCCGTAATGATCCCGCTGACGTTTCCGTAGAGATTGTTCGATGGTGTGTAGATCATGAGATCCGAACCGGACGGCACAATGTACCCCGGCTCGAAAGACCGGCAACACATACCTCCGCCACACGACGACGGCAGAACCAGCGAAAACTGGCCCGAACCCTGACCTCCCGGACTCGTGTAAAGAGAAGCGTAGCCGCTGTTGCTGTTCCCGCACCACGTCTTGACCACGAAGACTTTGCCGGCGCCGATCATTTCCTCACTTACGAGAATCGACGCCCCTCCGCTCGATCCGGCCGGAGAGACGCTGGCGCTGAAGACCACCCCATCCGTCGGCCATTGCGCCGCGTCACCGATGGATGACGTGGGCCAGGTCAGACAACCCACGAGCAGGACAGCCCGGAAGAGACACTGCAACTGGTTCGCGTTCGACATACGACCCTCACATCTGGCGCTTCAAGAAGTACCTTCGCGAAGCGACGGCGTTTGCGAAGTGCTTAGCCGGAATGAGCGACAGAAGTCATTCACGAATCGTTCAATCTTCATTCAATTTCATCGTCGGTGCGTCAGAAATCTTCGAAGAGGGAGCCTGCCTGCCAGTCTTCGCTCCCTGCCGCGGAACGATTGTGGCCGCCACCGACCGTCGACGACTGACCCTCAGCGCTATTGGAATCGCCTATCGGAACCTCAGTTCGCCCACAGATTCTGTTGAAGAGGCGAATTCGGAAGACGCTACAAGAGGCAGGGCGCGCGAACGTGCAATTCGAACGAGATCAAAGATTCGCGACGAATTCCTCCCAGGGTTGCGCGCGAACGCCCGGAGCCACGGCTTCCGTTGCGGTGCCCGCCCTGGGTGCTTCATGTACGAGGTGCATTTCGAACCGCGTGCCCCTGGGCCGCTTGCTCTTCAGCGCTTCGACGAGGCGCTGCATCGGCCCCGCCATCGCCGGCGTGACCGTCTTGGAAGCTTTGCATTCCACCAGACGAACCGACCCGCTTTTGCCCGGCACGAGAAAGTCCACCTCGAGGCCCTGTTCATCGCGGAAAAAGTAGAGTTCACGACGTTTGCCCGTGTTGAGTTGTGCCTTGACGATTTCCGACGCAATGAACCCTTCGAACAACGCGCCGCGAAACGGCGACTTGGCAAGCTCCCCGGCGCTGTCGATGCCCAGCAGATGGCAGGCCAGCCCCGAGTCCCCGAGGTAAATCTTGGGCGTCTTGATCAGGCGCTTGCCGAGGTTCTCGAAAAACGGAGGCACCACTAGCACCTGCCCCGTGGTCTCCAGGATGCCCAACCACTGCGCGATCGTGGGAATGGACACTCCCAACGGCGCCGCCAAGTCCGACTTGTTGAGTACCTGCCCGTGGCGCGTCGCCAGCAGCGCGATGAAGCGGCGGAAGGTCGCTAGATCCTTCACGGCGGTCACAGCTCGGACATCACGCTCCAAATAGGTCTGCACATACGAGGCAAACGAAACTTTGGCGGTGGCGGGACGAGCCAACACCTCCGGGTAGCCGCCGCGCAAGAGGCTGACTTTCGACGACTCCTGCACCGACAAAGGCAGCAGCTGCAGGACCGCGGCGCGCCCGGCCATCGACTCGGAAACACCACGCATCAGCGGCGCCTCCTGCGAACCGGTCAACAGCCACTGACCGGTGCGGCGCGGCTTGCGATCGATGCGTGCCCGCACATGGGCAAACACCTCGGGGACGTTCTGGACCTCGTCGAGAATGGCGGGCGTCTCGACGGCATCGAGGAAGCCCTGCGGATCGGCCCGCAATCGAGCGATGATGTCCGGATCCTCCAGCAAATGGTAGCTGGCCTTGGGAAACAGATGCCGCAGAAGACGAGTTTTGCCGGCGCGACGAGGGCCGGTCAGAACGAGGGCGGGAAAGGCCTTCAGTGCCCCGACGATCTGCGCTTCGAGCTGGCGCTGGACGTATCGCATTCTTGAGTTTTCTAAAGTGCTACTTTAGAAAACTCAAGCCGCAACGATTCCAGCATGGTTCCATTGAGCCCATGCAACGACTTCATCGCGCTTCGTCTTCGACGCAATCAGTCTCCCCGCTTCGGGACTCCCGTTTTCACCACGAAGAACCCGAAGACCACGAAGCTCCGGATATCACGAAGTCGGGAGATGCATTTCTTTGTGAACTACGTGAGCTGGGTGGTCGATTGCAGAAACCAGTATTTCTCCATCGTCTGGCAAGTGGTTCACCCCCCTACGTGCTCGGCCCGGCCGATGTACCGATCATCGAAGATGTCGAGCAGGAGAAGGCCGATCCCAAGTTGGCCTCGCTGCACATGGGCGCGACCGCGACTCGGACCGGGCGTTGCGCATCGCGGTCGCCGCGATGACGGCGAGCTTGCAATTCGGCCCCGACCGGTCGCGATTGTAGGGTGATTTGGTCGCCGCCTCGCTCGGCGCCGCCGCGAGAAGGGAGCTACAAGCGATGGACGCTGCAAAGTACGTCTACAAGAGCGAATTCGCCAAACATTACATCGCCCTCGGCCGCAACGAAGGCCGCAACGAGGGCCGAACGGAGGGCGAGGCCAGAGGCGCGGCCAAGGGCAAGTTGGAACTCACTACGCGCCTACTGCGCCGCCGCTTTGGCCGGCTGTCCGCGGCAGTCCGTGACCGCCTTGCCGCCGCCTCGCCCGACCAACTCGATCAGATCGCCGAACGCCTGCTCGACGCTTCGACCCTCGACGAAGTCTTCACCGACCGCTGACGGCGCTTCTCGATCACGCTACGTCCGGGACTTCATCGTCGACAAAATCTGTCGCGCCGGCAGATGACACGTGCAGCGCCCACCGTCCTCGATGTGGCGCATTGCCGCCCCTTTGCACGGAGTATCGATCATCCCTGCCCGCGGCCGTCCCGCAGCACGGCCAGGCGTGCCAGCAAGCGTGGCTCGACCGTGCTCCGAGGTTCGTCCGTCGGGCAACGCTGTAGACAGGCCAAGGCCTCTTCGAGGAGTGCGACAGCCTCGGCGTGGATGCCACGACGTTCGGCTGTAACCGCCGCCAATTCGAAATACATGCAGGCGCCGAAGTCGTCGCCGGCCTGCGCCGCGTGCTCCGCCAGTCGCCGCGCCACCCATTCTTCACGATCGCGGTAGGCCTGCCCTAGACGCGTCCCGATGCGCCGATGCAAGGCCTGTCGGTGGGCCGCCGGCAGTCGCGCGTCGATGACCTCGCGCAGCACCTCGTGGCGGAAGCGATACACCTGACCGACCGTGCCGTCGGGCAAACGCGATGGACCGAGATCCACCAGAAAGCCCTCGCGCAGCTCGAGTTCACGGCAGATCAACTCGACGCGCTCGGGCGACAGCTCACACCCCGCGGCGACGAATTGCACGGCGAACTCCCTGCCCATCAGACTGGCCGCCTCGAGCACGCGCAGCGCCGCCACGGGCAGCGCCATCATCCGATCGCGCCACAGTTCCTCGATCGAATCGACGCGCAATCCCACGTCCTCGACCGGTGCATGCCATGATCCAACGGAACGGCGCGCCGCGTCCTGTCGCAACCAAAGGTCGATCGCCGCTTCCAGAAAGAGCGGCAAGCCGCCGGTGCGACGCTCCAACTCGGCGACCAGCCCGGACGTGACGCTCGACGCCCCCAATCGGTGCCGCAGATAGGCCTCGATGTCGGCACGCGACAGCAGGCCGAGCTGCAGCGAACGAGCCTGCGGCGTGCCTTCCTTCGCGAGACCGGGAAGCTGCAGAAGCGATTCCTCCGCGACGGTTCCCACCTCGCGAAAGGCGCACAAGAGCACCACCGGCGCCGCGCGTTTGCGCCCAGGGAAGGCGTGCAGAGCTTGTCGAGTCAGGGGATCGGCGCGTTCGGCATCGTCGATGGCGAGCACGAGCGGACGCCGCACGGCGATGGCGTCGATCGCATCGAGCCAAGGACGCAGGCGCAGCGGCTCGCGCCGCGCGACCAGGGGCCTCGGGCTGCCAGCTAGCGCACGCCAGTGTTCCCATTCCTCGAGCCAGGCTGGCGCAAGCGCCGCGAAGCTCGCCCGCGCCGCGTCGGACCCATCACCGTCGCAGAGGCCCCCCATGAGATCGAGAAGAGCTTGCCCCGGCGTAGCGGGCTCGCTGCAAGTGGTAGCGGCGATCCTCGCTGCGGGATCCATGCCGATGGCATCGAGAGCCGCCGCGAGCAGGGCGGTCTTGCCGATGCCGGACTCGCCGTGCAGCCAAACCGCACGTCGCAGCCCGACCTTGGCGTCGTGCCAGGCCGCCTCGATGGCGTGCCACTGCGCCGCTCGTCCAACCAAACGTTGCAAGCGTTGCGTCGGCAGCCTCGCGGCATGCGGCGAGGGGCTCGCGCGGTCCTCCTCGCTGTCCAATGCGGCGACGAAGCGGATGCCGCGGCGATGCACCGTTTCGAAAATGCGCGGCCGCTTGGGGTCGTCGTTCAAGGCGTGCCGCAGCTCGGTCAGGCAGACGTTGAGGACGCCCTGACTGACAGTGGCGTCGGCCCAGAGTTCCGAGAAGAGCTCTTCCTTCGACACGAGCCGACCAGGACGCTCGATCAGGTATCCCAACAGGCTCAGGGTCTTGGGGCGCAAGCGGACCGGCTCTCCGCCGCGCGTCAAGACTCCGGATGCCACGTCGTACTCGAACGATGCGAAACGCTTGCGGACCATACGGTTGCGCCGGGCATCGACCGCTGACGTAAGTTGCAAGTTCTTGCTCGACATCGAACGCCGTCCTTCCTCGCCTCCATGAGGACGCTCATCCCCACGCCCCGTACTCGGGGTGTCGACACGCATGGCATTTGCAACCTTGGTGCCAGCGGCAGCGGGGAGCACCCGGCACAGCGTGCGAGCTCTCGCGGCGCCGTTACTGTTCGATCCCTCGAACACCACTGTTGAAGGATTTGAACGCCTTGCAGCGAGGCCGACCGACGCGACCCTGGGCAGACGGGTCGGCGCATGGGCACAGGGCTTGCCGTCGGGAATTGGATACACGACGAGGACAGGGTGGCACCGATTTTCCTTGATAGTCTCGGGGCATACTGAGACCATCTGGTGGGGGAATCGATGCAACGGGAGCGTTTCGATTCATCACCTGGATCGCGGTCCTTCCCGCGGTTCGCCCGTGAAGACGCCGTCGCTTCGTCTGCGTGTCGACGCAATTCGAGATGTCGCGTACAACCCGGCGTGCTGAGTCGCTCGGTCGTAGGAGCTAGCGTGCCATCGCGTGTCCAGAGCATCGCCCTTGCCGTGGCGCTTGTCGGCTCGGCCCTCACCGGGCTGACACGCACCACCTCGGCGAGCTGCAACCAGATCCCCGGTACCGTCGAGGTGTTTCGTGGTGCTGCCGGCAGTGCCAACCGTCCCTTTGCCGGTCCCGGCGACTTCCTCGAGTTGCGCGCCGGCACTGCCTGCCATCCCGCGGCCGGCGGGTTTCAGGCCGAAGCCGCCGCACATGTCGTCTCCGTCGTCTTCACCCCGCAGGCTGGACGCGCCAGCTTGGTCGCCCTCGCCGCCGACTGCGCGGCGGTCACCGCCGACCTATCCCGCTGCAGCCAATCCCAAAATCTGGCCCACGCCGTCTGCGTGCCGCACGCCGACGCCGCCGTGGAAAGCGTCGAACGCGACGGCGAACGCCGCCTGCGTTTGCGCTTCCCCGACACCGACGCGCTGCTGCACGCGCGTGACGACGATCGCACACTCACCGGGCCGGCCGCCCTCGCGGTGACGGCCGCCGGCGATCCACTTCCGTGCGATCTCGTCAGCCGTCGCTGTCGCGAACGCGAGGATCTGCCGGTCTGTATCGACGCCCTGTTCGACCTCGACGGCACCTGTGGCGCGGCGCCGCACCCGCAGTTCCCGCACTTCACCGCGTTGCCGCCGCCCAACGATTTTCAGGCGCTTTGTGTCGAGCCGAGCCCGCCTTGCACCGGCCGGCAAAGCGAATTGCGCTTCACCACCGATAGCTCCGGCAATCTCCTTCTGCCCGTCGATTGGCGCGGCGTGTTGCTCGGCGAAACCGTACCGGTGGCCCGCCTGTTGCGCGGTGCCACCTCGTTGCCCGCGTTCCCCGACGGCGACGCGCCCATCCGCATCCCCGGGCGGAGCTTCCTGCGGTCGTTCTCGCCGAACGGCGGACCGTTGCCGCCGATTTTCGAGCCACAAGCGGATCCGTCCGCCCCAGGCGAGCTGACACTCTTCGGCTCGGCCGACGCGGCGCAGACCGTGCTGTTCATCGCGCGCCGCGGCGACACGCGCCACACCTGCCGCGGCGGCAGCTTCGACGGCCTACCCTGCAACCAGGCGAGTGATTGTCCCGCCGGCACCTGCACCACGAGCGTCTGCCGCGACGATGCCACGCGCCCGTGCACCGCCGACGACGACTGCGCCGGCGGCGTCTGCGGCGGCGTGCTGTTCGACTTCACCTCGCGTGCCGTCGACGGCGTCGGCCCGGTGGTCTTGCGCCGCGACGACGGCGGCACTTGTCCGACCTCGGGCGCGCCCTGCCAGAGCCGCGACGATTGCGACGGTGAAGCGTGCGTCGCCTTCCGCCTGCGCGCCGATGACCCGGTGCCGCTCGAAGGACTGCTCGAAAGTGAAGCCGTGTTCGTCTCGGTCGTGCCCGAGGCGATTGCCGATCGCGATCTGAACGGCGACGGCGACCAACGCGACGACGTCGTCCTGCTACACGACCGCCGCAGCGGCGTGCGCCAACCGATCGGCGAGCGCACGGCGCCCGGGCGCGCCGCGACCCGCCTCCACCAACCGCCGTTCCGCTACCCCGCGGTCGCGGCCGAGAACGACGTGGTCGCCCTCCTCGAAGCCGAGCCGCTGCAGGGAGACCGCGATGCCAACGGCGACGGCGATCGCTTCGACTCGATCCTGCGCGTTTTCCGCACTCAAGCCGATGGCGCCGTCGAACTCACCGCCGGCTTGCAGCTGTCGGTCGAAGCAGCACCGCTGGTGAGCCGCCGCAGTGTCGCGCTTTCGCAAGGCGCGGTGTTCTTCCGCACCGCCGAGGCGGCCGAGAGCCGCCGCCGCCTGCGGCGCGTCAGCCTGGCCTCGACGGGACAGCCGAGCCTCGGCAAGGCCAGCCGACCCGTCCTTTCCGGCGACGGCCGCCACGTCGCATTCCAAAGTGATGCCGGTGATCTCGTCGCCGAGCCGCCCGCTGCCGCCAGCAACATCTATCTCCACGACCGCGTCACCGGCACGACCTCGGTGCTGCGTCTCGACACGGCGCTGGACGTGGCCCAGTCGCCCGCCTACGACCCTTCGCTTGCCGACGACGGGAGCCAGGTCGCCGCCGTGGTGAAGGACGACGGCGGCGTGCGTCAGATCGTCGTGCACGACCGCGACACCGATCGCGACGGGATCTTCGACGAGGCCGACGCCGTCGCCTCGACCGTGATCAGCGTCAATTCCTTCGGCGAACGCGGCGAGCGCGATTCGCACACACCGAGTTTGTCGGGCGACGGTCGCTTCGTCGCCTTCACCTCGCTCAGCAGCGGTCTGGTACGTGAAGACCCCGACGCCAAGCCGTTCGAACTACATGCCCGAGCCCTGTTGCACGACCGCGACGCCGACGAGGACGGCATCTTCGACGACGACGGCGCGGTGGCCAAGACCTTCCTGGCGATCGATGCGCTTTACCAGCCGCCGAGCCTGTCGCGTGACGGCACCCGCGTGGCGTTTGCCTCGGTGTCGGACTTCCTCCTCGAAGAGCAAAACCGGAACGACTTCTGCATCAACCTCAACAGTGCATCGCCCAGCTGCGCCGACCCATTCGTACGCGACTTCGCGCAAGATACGACGCTGCTCGGCAGCCTCAGCTTGCGCGGCGAAGTAGGCGACAACGTCTCCGCCGATGCGGCACTGGCGGCGGACCGCGCCGTACTGTCGTTCGACAGCTCTGCCTCGAACCTGGTGGCGGGCGACACCAATGGAGCCGCCGACGTGTTCGTGCGCGATCTCGAGGCCGGTACCACCGTGCGGGTCAGCGTCGCCTCCGACGGCACGCAGGCGAACGGCAGTTCCGGGGCGCGCGTCGGGGCGCTATCCGCCGACGGACGCTACGTCGTCTTCGCCAGCGACGCCGACAACCTCGTCGCCGGCGACGACAACCGCAGCTGCAGCGACCCCCTCGATCGGCTGGGCTTGGCGAACTGCACCGACGTCTTCCGCCATGACGTGCTGACGGGGTTCACCGAGCGCCTCAGCATCGGCGCCGACGGCACCGAGGGAAACGGCCGCTCGCAGCAGCCTTACCTTGCCGGTGACGGCACCGTCGTCGCGTTCCAAAGCCGCGCCGGCAACTTGCTTCCAGGCGCCGGTGGCCCGTGCGCCGAGGCGGGTTCGGCGTGTGCCGACATCCTCGTCAGCGAGCCCGACCCGAACTTCGGGGGCGACCGCAACCGCGACGGCGATCTCGCCGACACCGTGCTGCGCGTCCTCGACACCGCGGTGAACCCGCCGGCCTTGATCGACCTCGGCCCGGCGGGAGAAGTCGACACCGCCGCCGGCAACGCTCTGTATCACGTGCCCGAAGCCGAACTCGCCGCCGGACCCGATGCCGATCGCAACCGCGACGGCGACACGCGCGATGACGTGGTTCACCTTTGGACGCGTGCCGCCGGAGCGCAGAGCTTGCGACTCGCCGCCGCCGGCGCCGTGCTGTCGGAATCGCATCTCGCCATCCTCGTCCCTGAAGCGGATCAAGGCGGCATGGACCGCAACCGCGACGGCGACACCGACGACAGCGTCGTCTGCGTCGCGACACTCGCGTCGCCGGCCGAGTGCATCAACCTGGCGCGTGCCGCAGACGACGTGAAGATCGCCGGCCATACGGTCGCGTTCCTGGCCCTCGAGGCCCGACAAGTGGAAGACCTCAACCGCGACGGCGACCTCGACGACCACGTCGTGCATACCTACGACGCCGCTACCGACACGCTCACCAACCATGCCCAGGCAGGGATCGACCTCGTCGTCGGTCCGGAGCTCGTCGCCTTCCGCACGCCCGAATCGGCCCAAGGCGAATCGGACCTCAACGGGGATGGCGACCGTGACGACGCGGTATTGCAGGTCATCGACGTCGGCACCGCAGTAGTGATCAACAGTCGGCAAGCAGCGACACCCTGTCGGCTCGAAGCCTGCGACCCTCGCGTGCCGTATCGTGTCGTCGGGGCGTCGGTGCGATTTCTCACGCTCGAGGCGGAACAAGGCGCCGACCTC
This sequence comes from uncultured Binatia bacterium (SeqCode), assembly GCA_964524885.1. Taxonomy (GTDB): domain Bacteria; phylum Desulfobacterota; class Binatia; order HRBIN30; family HRBIN30; genus CALJUJ01. Next base: position 25,598 of record CAZGEJ010000049.1, on the reverse strand, counting down.
AACGACGACGGCGATCGCAGGGACTTGATCCTCCAGACTCTGACACCGAAGCGGGAGCGGGGAGGCGGTGCGGCGGAGACCGAAGCCACGGCTCCGGGGGACAGCGCCCGAGTCACCGCCCTGGGAGCCGTGAAGGCGGGGATCTGTAGCGACACCGGTGAGGCGTGTGCCGGTCCGGCCGACTGCCGGCCCACGGCGAGTTGCTACCTGCCGCCTGGAGCGTGCGTCGAGGATCTCGGTGTCACCTGTGCCACCGACCAGGAAGCGAGCTGTGCCTCGGGGCAGTTCTGCGTGCCCAAGGCACCCGGACTCGGTAGCTGCCACGTGGCGCGCGGCAGTTGCACCAGCGATACGGACTGCCCGGCGCCGGCGCTGTGCAAGGATGCCGGCAAGCCTCGCCAACCCGTACTCGACCCGCTCGCACCGCGGGATGCCGCGACGTTCACCGGCGCGGGTCAATGCATCGAGGATCTCGGCCGCCCGTGTGATGCGGCGATGCCTTGCGCCGCCGGCGAGTACTGCGCCACGGTGGCGGGAGGTGAACGCCGCTGCCACAGGGAGCACGGGTCGTGCGCGACGGAGGCGGATTGCCCCGGCCCGTCGACGTGTCGGGCGCAACTGATCACCGCCGTGGCGCGCGACTCGGACCAAGACACGATTCCCGATCCGTTCGACAACTGTCCGCGAGTCGCCAATGCGGACCAAAGCGACACCGACGCCGATCGCATCGGCGACGCATGCACGAGCAGGGACATGCCGACTCCCCAACCGACGATCGAGTCGATCCCGACGCCGACGCCGCACGCGTCGCGGGGCGACGGTTGCCAAGTCCACGCCGACCCGCGCAAGATGCCAGGCTGGATGTGCCTACTACCGATTCTCGTCGCGCGAGGACCACGCTGGTTGCGTCGCCGTACGCATCGCCGGAAGGGTAGCGCGGCGCTCGAGTCCGGACGGGCGACGCGCCCCGCACGCGGGCGGTGGCTGGTTCTGCTGCTTGCTGCGGCGGTGGCGGTGGCGACGAACGTTCCGCCGACGACGGCCGTCGCCGAGGTGCCGGCCGTGGCGTGCGCCGCGGACTGTGATGGTTCGGGTGCGGTGACCGTCGACGAGGTCACACGCCTGGTGAGTCGAAGTCTGGGCGAGTCGCCCCCGTCGGGATGCGCCTGCGCCGACACCAACGACGATGCGGCGATCACCGTCGACGAGCTGCTCAGCGCGGTCAACGACGCCTTGGTGGGATGTGCCGCGCTGCCGCCGGAGCAGGTGGCGCGTGCGGCGCTCTCGTTGGTGCGCTCGCTGGCGTACTTGCCGTCGATCGCGATTCCGGTGTCGCTGGGATTGAACGGTGCGGGGCCGAATCCGGAACCCTGCCCGATCGCCGGCGGGTTCGAGAACTCGTGTAGCGAGCCGGCGGTGCGCACGGTGCAGATCCCCATCGAAGTCGAGGCGTGCGAACTGGATTCTCCGGAAGGGCGTGGAGTTTACTCCGGAGTGGTCGACATCGTCGGGCGCGGCAGCTGTCCCGATGTGCTCTATCCGCTCAACATCCAAATGCGCACGCAGCTGACGGCGCAGATCGAAAATTTGTTCAGCCGCCATGCGGTCGACGCCGGCTTCGACCTCGACATTCTCGTCAGCGGGCTGCGGCTCGCCGCGGGGCCGTGCCAGGTGGCCGGAGCTGATGGGACGTTGGCCGGGGAGATGCGCTTTCGCCATGCCGACGATCAAGAAACGACCATCGCCTTCGACGCCGCCGCGGCGATCGTTCGCTTGGAGGAGATGCGGCACGATTTCGACTGCCAGCCCGACACGATCGCCACGGAGATCGACGGGTCGATGACGCCCACCGACGCTACGGGCGCGGGGCGCATCTGTGCCGTGGCCGACGGGTTGAACGTACGCCGGCAGCGGCGGCGCGAGTTGCTCGAAGTCGACGGCAGAATCGCGGCCCCGCGCCTCGGGGGCGCGGTCAAAATGCGCACCGTCTCTCCCGTTCATTCGCGCAGCGGCGACCTCTGCTTGCGCAGCGGCGAACTGGAAGTCGTGCGATCCGGGTCGACCCTAAGCTTGCGCTTCGAGGACGACGGCAGCGTCCGGATCACCGGCCCCGGCAGTGATTTCGTCATCGACGACTTCGCCTGCGGGGTGTGTGGCGACGGGCGCGTCGAAGGCGGCGAGGAATGCGACGACGGCAATGCAGAGGCGGGTGACGGTTGCAGCGACCTGTGTGTCGTCGAATCGTGCCATCAATGTGCCGGCGTACCATCGCATTGCCGGCCGGCAGCGGATGGTGCGAGTTGCGACGATGGCCTGACCTGCACCGGTAACGACCGTTGTCAGGCCGGCGCCTGTGTCCATCACGAAAAGCCTTGCCTGTTCGTCGCCGATCGCTTCGCCGCCCGGGTGTTTGCCGTCGACCTCGAGGGGGGCGGCGCGCGCCTGGTGTCGGATCGCAACCTACTCCGTACCCCCGGCGGACTGGCCGTAGACGAACGTGGACGCTTGTTGATTTCCGACGACGACGGAACGAGACCGTTTCGACTTTTGCGCATCGATCCGCGCACCGGAGCGCAAGAGGTCGTCATGGAGTCGGATCGGCTCAGCAGCGCCAGCTCGCTCATCCAGGAAAGCGCCGGCACGCTCATCCTCGTCGCCCCGCGATGCTGCACGCCGGACTTGGGTAGTGTCTTCCGCATCGACCCGGAGGCCGGCACGGCTACCCTGTTATTCGAAAGCCCCGCGCCGTTGGCTCGTTCGCCGGAAGCCCTCATCCGGCGAACGGACGACGAATGGCTGGTCACCTATCTCGACACCAATGTCGATCTCGGACCCGATCCTGGCCACCTGTACCGCGTCCGCTTCGGTACCGGTGAGCAGGAGGAAGTGTTGCTCGACACCACGCTCATCGATCCCGAGGCGCTCGCCTTCGACCCGGCCGGGCGACTGTACCTCCTCGACAGCGGCGTCGATATCGCACCACATCGGTTGTTGCGGGTGGACCTAGACAGCGGCACGACGCAAGTCGTCGCCACTGACCCCCTCTTCAGTCCGAGCAACATGGTGTTCGCGCCCGACGGCACGCTGCTGATCGCCGATCGCCCACTGGGGAGTGGACGAGTGATGCGCGTCGACCTCGACACTGGCACGACGCGCCAGCTCGTCGAGCCAGGCCGTATGGTGCACCCCGATGCGATGTGGATCGTTCCAGCTCATCCGCCGGACGCAGCGACGACCAACCGCTAATCGTCCGCCGCAGACGAGCCGATGCCCAAGCGGCTGAGCTTTTGGATCAACGTTCCGCGCGAGATGCCGAGCGCAGCTGCCGCGCGAGTGCGATTGCCCGCGTGTTCTTCCAACGTCCGACGGATGATCGTCGCCTCGAATTCGTCCAGGCGATCGCGCAGCAGCGGTCCCGCGGCGCTGCCGCGCATGTCCGCGGTCAGGCGTGCGGAGAAGCGGTCGGGCGTGATCTCTTCGCCCGGAGGGGTCAAGGCATGTGCCCGTTCGATCTCGTTTTCGAGTTCGCGGACGTTGCCCGGGAAGCGATACGACTGTAGCGCATCGAGTGCCGCATCGGACACGCCGGCGACGACCTTGCCTTTGGACGCGTTGAAGCGGTCGAGGAAGGCGCGCGCGAGCACGGGAATGTCCTCCGTGCGTTCGCGCAACGGCGGCACCTCGATGGTCAACACGTTGAGCCGATAGAACAGGTCTTCGCGGAACTTGCCGTCGCGCACGTCGCGTTCGAGGTCGTGATGGGTCGCGGCCAGCACGCGGACATCGATGGGCCGAGCGCGGTTCTCGCCGACGCGGCGGATTTCTCCCTGGTCGAGCACGCGCAGGAGGCGCACCTGCAGCTCGGGCGGGCAGTCGCCGACCTCATCGAGGAAGAGCGTACCGAGATGAGCCACTTCGAACAGACCGGCGCGATCCTCGGCGGCGCCGGTGAACGAGCCCTTGCGGTGGCCGAAGAGTTCGCTGGTGAGCAGATCGGGGGCGATGGCGGCGCAGTTTTCGGTGACGTACGGGTGCTCGGCGCGCGCCCCCAACTGATGAATGGCGCGGGCGATCAACTCCTTGCCGGTGCCGGTTTCGCCGAGGATGAGCACGTTGCAGTCGTTGGCGGCGGCATGGCGCGCGAGATCGAGACAGCGGCGCAGCGAGCCGCTGCTCCCGATGATCTCCGGGAAGGCGTCGCGCGCCCGCACCTCTTGCTTCAGTTGTGCGTAGTTGAGCCGCAGCTGTTGGTAGGCGCTGCGCAATTCCTCGTGCAGGCGCTCATTCTCGACGGCGAGACGGTGCACCTCGAGGCCCTGGCGGATGACCCCGAGGAGTTCTTCCTTGTGCCAAGGCTTGGTCAGATACCGATAGACCTGCCCCGCGTTGATCGCCTCGATCAGCGAATCGATGTCGGTGTAGCCGGTAAGGATGATGCGGATCAACCGCGGATGCGATCCGGCGGTGTGCCGGATCAGTTCGGTCCCCGACATCCCCGGCATGCGCTGGTCGATGATGGCGACGGCGATCTCGGGGTGCTGCGCCAGAAGTCCGATCGCCTCTTCGCCGCCGCCCGCGGTGTAGACGGGGAATTGCCGCGACAACGTGATCCGCAGAACGTTGACGCTGGCGGGTTCGTCATCGACGATCAGAACGGCTTCTTCGGAACGCATGCGACGTACACCCCTGTCGCCGATCCATGGGCGAATTGCGGGCCGGTTGCAAATGCGCAACCGTTCGTCGATTCACGGTGATGCCGGCACACTACGGGAGCATGGCGGTGGTTCGCTCGGGCTTCGGGAGAACGGCCCATGTCGCCGATTGGCCCGCCCGCGGAGAACCGGCGTCTAGCGCAATCTCGGTAGACGTCGCGGGCAGGTAAACGGCTCGCGCCGCTTCATCGTCGACGACCCGCCGGCGCTCGGCGGAGCGTCGACGCCAGATGCCGCCCAGCATCGGATGCCAGCCGCGGCGGCTGGCGTAGCCGTAATAGAGCTGCTGCGCCATCATCCCGGTGCGCGCCGGTCGGCTCAGGCCGGCCACGCCGTGATGCGTCGCGACCGACCAAGCGAGGCGACGCAGGCAGTAAAAGGTTCGGTAAGCGTCGCGGTACTCGCGTTCGAGTTCGGCCCGGCTCAGCAACTCGTGGCGCCGCACGAAGTGGGTCGTATCGTAGGCGTTCCAGTCGTCGTCGAGCAGCGTCCCGTCGGCCAGTGCCGCTCGATGATCCTCGGTGCCGGGCAACGGAGTGGCGGCGAAGAACGACACGATGTCGACGCCGATCTCGTCGAGGCGGCGCGCCGCGCGCCGGCCGCATCCAGTGCGATCGCCGGGCAGACCCAGCATGTAGCCGCAATGCACCCCGACCCCGGCGGCGTGCCAGTTGGCGACGATGGCGCGATAGTGCGCGTCGAGACCGTCGTCCGACCGATTCTGGTGTTTGCGCAGGCCAGCCACGTCGGCCGCTTCGAGGGACTCGAAGCCCATGAAGACTTGGTAACAGCCCGCCGCGGCGGCCAACTCGACGAAACGCCGGCCGCGCCGATCGGCACCCGGAGCGGCGGGCTGCACGTCGGATTGCAGGAACAACGAGAGGCTACGTCCGGCACGGCGCAACCCGGCGATTCCCTCCAGCACCGGTTCCCAGGTCGGACTGCGAAAGAGATCGTCGTCGACGATCAGAAACGTTTCGATACCGTGCTGGTCGTGGGCGTGTTCGACCCAGGCCACGACGCGGCGCGGATCGCGGGCGCGTACGCTGCGCCCCATGACGTTCTTGACGGCGCAGAAGGAACACACGAACGGACAGCCGCGCGACGTGTCGATCGTGGCGAAGCGCCGGTTGAAGAAACGCTGGAGGTAACGCTGGTCGATCCATGGCAGCGGGGCGGCGTCGAGGTCGGGCACGTCGATCATGCCGACGTCGGTCTTGGCACGCAGAGTACCCTCGGCGGCATAACGCGGGCGGCGGTGGTCGGCGAGGAAGTCGTCGAGCAGGCGCCCCAAGGTATGTTCCGCCTCGCCGGTGACGACCGTCACGCCGACCGACTCGAGGAAACGACACGACGCCGCGTCGCTGCTGACGTGGAAGCCGCCGAACGCGACCGCCGCACCCTCACGCCGGAACTGTAGGGCGAGGTCCCGGGCACGTGGGTATTCGCCCGTCTGCACGCCGGCCATGCCGATCAACAGATGGACCCGATCGCGCTCGGCGCGGCGGACGATGTCGGTGATCGTCGCCGCATCGAGCGCCGCGTCGACCAACTCGTCCCACACCACCAACTGCAACTCGACATCGCCCCGCGTCTCCGCCCACGCACGTGCCAGCCCGGCGAGAATGGCGAGCGTGTGCCCAGGGATCACCCCCCAGCGAAACTGCAGCAGCCGACCGCGGTCGTCGTAACGCGACGCCTTGATCAGGTAGAGCCGCACCACGGACCGCACGCCGTCGCCGGGAAGAAGTTCGCCATCCGGACGCATGGGTCGGAACCATACCAATCGATCCGGATCGAATGCCAAGAGCGGCGCGATTCGACGCCGCAACGGCGCCACTAGCCTGAACCAGGCTGCGTCACTGATACAGCTTGAGTTCGGACCACAGTTCCGCCACCGGTCGCTTCAGTCCGCGCACGACGTAGACGTGCGTCGCGCGCCAGAGATCGAGCTGAAACGGCTCGTCGACGGTGCCGAAATCCTCGACGCTCTCGAACAGTTCGAGCAGCATCGGGTCGGGGCGGCTGATCAGTAGATTCACGGCGGGCTCCAGCCGTCCCGGGCCCCAAAGCCAGTAGTTGTTGTGGAAGGAAACGGCGGGCGGCAGCTGCAATGCGTCGGCGTAATACTCCATGGCCGCCGCCTCGCCGTAGTTGCGGGCGATGATCACCGCGCGCGACTGCTCCTCGGAAGACAGTAAGCCGTAAGCTCGCCGCACCAGTTCGGCACGCTGTCGCCAGCCGAATCGGTCGGCGAAATGCTGCGGCATGCTGCCACCATGACCACGCTCGGTCGCCTTCGGCACCATCCCGAGCGTCTGCATGTAGGCGAGAGCGCTCGCCGGCGGCAGCAGCGGCAGCGCGATCGGCGCCAACAGCGCCCCGCCGATAAGGATCAAGCCCAACCCCGCGATACGCCATCGCCGGTACCGCTCGCTGAAGCGTTCGCAGCCCACCGCACCGAGCGCGAAGATCATGGGAAAGGCCGGCGCCACGTAATACGGCTTGCCGTTGGCCACGAGGAATATCGCCAGCACGGAGAGGAAGAGAACAACCAACGGCCGCCACGTTCGCGCTTCGTCGCGTGCGAAGGGGTATACGACACCGGCAAGCCAGACCGGCAGCAGCACCGGATGGAACGACTTCACCACCTCGGCGAAGAACTCGAGCGGCGGCATGGCCGCGTTCTTGTTCGCTTCGGCATTACGCAAGAATTCGAACATCGCGAAGTCGTGCCGCAGCTGCCATACGAGATTCGGCGCGTACACCAGCAAGGCCGCCGCCCCACCCAGATAAGGCCATGGCGTCCGCAGGGAGCGCCGCAACGGACTGACGACGATTGCCACGACCAGCCCAAGGCCGAAGAAGGCCATGCTGGTCTTGTTGAGAAGACCCAAGCCGCAGACGACGCCGAGGCCTATCCAGTGACGCCGATCGTCACCCTCGATGAGCCATACCAAGAGGTAGGCGGCGACCAACCAGAACAGATGGTCGAGAGTGTTCATCGAGTAAAAGCTGTGCACGGCGAGCAGCATCGGGCAGGCGATGACGCTCGCCATCGCCAGAGCCTGCGCGAACCGGCCGCCGCCCAGCCGCCGCGCCAGTAGCCCGCTTCCGAGTACGACGCAGTTGGCGACGAGGATCGCCGGCCAACGCGTCGCCAGCAGCGAGTCACCCAGCACGGCGCGGGTCGCCGCCAACAGCGCAATCGACAACGGTGGATGATCGACATAGCCCCAATCGAGGCGATTGGCACAGGCGAGGTAGTAGAACTCGTCGCGGAACATGCCGTAGCGCCCGGCGCTGACGGTATGTAGCGACAACGCGAGAGCCGCGAAGCCGCCGAACGAGATGAGGTCGGCGCGGCGGAGGAGGCCGCGTCGCGACTCTCGGGTCTGCGTACCTCCGTGGTTCAAGGCGACGATCAGAGCGACAGCACCGAAGGATCGACACCAACCCGGGCGCAGGCTTGGTGCGCCGGGCTGGCGCTCAGCCCCCAGCCGGCCACCTTGGCGAGAGCCCGTAGCGACGTGGTGCGCAAACCGCGCGTCCAGCTGTTCGATTCGAGCGCCATTTGCTTGCGGGCCCAGCTCGGCAACAGATCGATCGCCGCGTCGACGATCACCTGCTGTGCCATGGTCGTCGGCAGGAGAAACGGCACACTGCGTACCAGTTCGAGGAACTCGTCCAGCACCTTCGACGGCTCCAAGCGCGGCTCCATGTCGCGCATGTAGGCATCGATGGCCGCCCGCGTCGTCGGCACCAGGTTCGGATCGAGGGCGTACAGATGCGCCCCGTTGCGCGCCTCCGCGTAGTAACGATCCATGTCCGCGTTGCTGACCTCGGGATGGACGAAGCGACGGTAGGCCGACAAGAAGCCCCAGCTCGCCGTCACCTGGACCCACTTGAGCAGCTCGGGGTCGTTGCCCCAATAGGCTTCGCCGTTGTCGGCGATGCCGCGCACCTTGTCGTGCATGCGGCGCACGCGTGCCGTCAGTTGCTCGGCCTGCTCCTTGCCGCCGTAGGCGGTGACCAACGCGGCGATGCCGGTGCGCTTGACGCGATTGAAAGGATCCTTTCGGAAGGAAGAGTGGTTCCAGACGCCGGCGCGCACGCGCGGCTCACCGAGTTCGAGCAGGGTCGCGGCGATGCCACCGACCGCCATCGGCACCGGGTTGGAGAAGACCACCCAAGTCATGCTGCCCGGGCCGTAAAAGCCGGGGTCTCCCTTGGGTTGGGTGAAGTCGAACTTGGCGAGATCCGCCGGCGGCTTGATTTGGCTGGCGTACAGTCCATCGAGAAACGACGGACGCAGGCTCGGGGCCGAGATTCGCGTGCTCATGCTTGCATCTCCCTGTCGATCGTCAGCGCACGCGCAGCATGTAGACCGAATCTCCGCGCGCCGTCGAGAGGAAAAAGCGGTGGGCGGCGCCGACTCGCGGACCTCTTCCCATTCCGCCGGCACCGGAGTATTGGCACACACCGTGCCATAAACGGTTCGCTTGCTCGCTACCCCGAGGACGTGTCGATGGAACTCTGGCCCTGGGCCGCCGCGCTGGCTCTCTACGTCGCCTTCCGTGCCTGGTACGACAACTGGCGCGGCCCGCTGACGCCGACCGAAATCGACGAATTCATGCGCCTCCTGCCGAGCATGCCGTCGTCCTCCGTCAACGACCCCGAAGTGCTGCGACAATTCTTCGAGAAGGACGACGGCAAAGAGTTCGTCATGCTCAATCTCGTACGGGTGGCGCCGGGCGATGCACCGCACCCGATCACCGGCGCCAGTACTCCCGCCCGCGACCTGATGAACGAGTACGCCCGCGTCTTCATGCCCGCCCTGCTTCGGCGCGGCGGCCACCCGGCCATCGTCGCGCGCAAAGTCGGCGGCTACGTCGATGCGTGGAAGGTCGAGCCCGACCCGGGCTGGAACGTCGTCGGCTTCATGCGCTACCGCAGTCGTCGCGATGTGATGCGTCTCGTGCTCGACCCCCGCTTCACCCAAGCTCATCCCTTCAAGATCGCGGCGACCGCCGAGACCTTTTCCTTCCCGACCCAACCGCAGCTGATGCTGTTCGTCGGGCCGCGCCTCTGGGTCGCTCTGGTCTTGGCCCTAGCCGCCGCCCTGCTCCAACTCGCCTTCGCTTGATGACCGAGAAACTCCGGATGGAAATCCTGCGCACACCCGACCGCGGTGCGGGAGTGATCGCCGGGCTCGACCTGAGCCACAACCCCTCTCTCATCATCGGCATGTTCACTTGGGTCGGCGCGGTGCAGGTACCGCACGGCATCGCGGTCCTGCTCGTGGCCGTGCGTTACCGCAGCTTCGTGCCGCTGTTCCTCGCGCTGACGATGCTCGAACGCGCCCTCGTCGTCCTAGCAGGTTGGGTGCTCGAGCCGCCGGCAAGCGGCCATCGTCCGCCGGAACACTATGCCAGCATCATCGTGCTTCCTTTGCTGGCGCTCTTCCTGGCACTATCCCTGCGCCGCGAGCGTGCCGCGTGACGTCCACGCGCACCGACGACACCGAGGTCCCATCCTTCACCAAGGAGTGCCGATGAAGCCGACTAGCCGCACCGAAATTCGCGTCCTGCGCAGCGACCTGCGCGTCAGCGAGATCCACGCGAGCCCCATAGCTCCGTTGGCCGAGGGCGAAGTGCTGGTGCGCGTCGACAAGTTCGCGCTGACGGCCAACAACGTCACCTACGGCTTCGCCGGCGACCTCATCGGCTATTGGCGTTTCTTCCCCACCGGCGAGCCTTGGGGGATCCTGCCGGTGTGGGGTTTCGGCGACGTCGTCGCGTCACGTTGCGCCGAGGTGCACGAAGGCGAACGCCTGTGGGGCTTCTTGCCGATGGCGTCGCACGTCGTGCTGCAGCCCGGCAACCTCGAGCCGAACGCCTTCGACGACATCGCCGCCCACCGCGCCTCGTTGCCGGGGATCTACAACCGCTACCAGCGTACCGCTCAGGACCCGCCAGAGATGCAGGCCCTCGAGGATGCTCGCTGCCTGTTGTTTCCCCTGTTCACGACCTCGTACGTGATCCACGACTTCCTCGCCGACAATGCGTGGTTCGGGGCACGCCAGATCGTCATCCTGAGTGCCTCGTCGAAGACCGGCTTCGGACTGGCGCACTTGGTCGCCCACGATCCGGCGAAACCGGTGCGGGTCGTCGGCGTGACCTCACCCGGCAACGTGGCCTTCGTCCAGTCGCTGGGCACCTGCGACAGCGTGCTCACCTATGATTCGCTGCAGGCGATCGATGCCTCGCTGCCGACGATCGTCGTCGACATGGCCGGCTCGGGCGCGGTGTTGGCCGCGGTCCACGAGCACGTGCGCGACAACGTCGTGTACAGTTGCAGCGTCGGCGCCACCCACTGGACGGACGCAGGAACACCGCGCGGCCTCCCTGGGGCGGCACCGACGTTTTTCTTCGCGCCGGGGCAGATCAGCAAGCGCGACCACGACTGGGGCCCGGGTGAGATCCTGCGGCGAGCCTTCACGGCGAGCGCTGCGATCGCGCGCGCGAGCGCCGAGGCGCTGCACATCGAGCACGTGCGCGGAGCCACCGCGGTGAAGCAGGAACTCGACGACATGGTCGCCGGCAAGACGGCGCCCCATCGCGGCTTGATGCTGGGGCTGTAGTCGAACCCGCCGTCTCAGCGGACGAGGCGGAGGCGTTCGAAAACGTCGGCGACCAGCGCACCACCGCCTTCGAAGGTGGCGCTGGCGCCGTACAAATAAAAATCCGGGCGCTGCAGCACCACCGCATGGCCGTGCTCGGCGAACCACTGGGCGTAGGTTCCGTCGATGTCGACGAGCCCTCCTGGCCCGAAATGCGCCGTACGGCCACCCATGCCGGCGAAGGTGGCAGCGGCATCGGCATCGAGCAGGGATGCCGGATCGTGGTCCGCTGCGAGCAAGACCCAACCGCGACCGACGACATCGTCGAACAATCCCTCCTGCTGGCCTCGACGTACGCGTCCTTGCGCGAACAATTGGCCGGCGGCAGCGTCATCGCCGCGCAGGAAGCCGTTGCCGATGGCGACCGACGGCGCAATCACCGACTGTGCGCCGCCCTCGATCGCCGCGATCATCGCCGCATCGCGAGCTGCCGCCGCCTCCGGATCGGCGATGCAGATCACCTTGCCCAACTCCATGGCGATTTCGATCATCGTGCGCACGTGCGGTACCCGCTCCGAAGCATACGTATCGAGCAACACCTCGGAGGCTTTGTCCGCCAGGACCAAGTCGAGTTTCCAGGCGAGGTTGATGGCGTCGCGCAAGCCGGCACACATGCCCTGCCCGGCGAAGGGAGGAGTTTGGTGTGCCGCATCGCCGGCGATGAGCAAGCGATCGTTGCGCCACGGCTGCACCCAACGCGCCTGGAAACGATACACGACGTGACGCTCGAGGCGCGCATTGCCGGGATCGACGCCCCACGGCTGCAACAAGCGCCACGCCGTCGCCGCGGTATTGAGTTCGTCGATCGATTCACCGGGTAACCGCATGAACTCCCAACGGCGGCGCCCCGGACCGCCGGAAACCATGGTCGTCGGACGTTGCGGGTCGCAGATCTGGATGTTGAGCGGTCGCCACAGCGTCGGCTCGTTGGGCAATACGTCGACGATCAGCCAGTCGTAAAAGAAACCGAGATCGGTGACCTCGGCGCCGAGGCGGCCGCGGACGAAGCTGTTGGCTCCATCGCAGCCGACGACGTAGCGCGCTTGGACTTCGCGGGTGTGGCCGGCGATTTCCCGCACTGTGACGCGGACGTGGTCCGCATCGACGACCAGTGCGATGACCTCATGGCCGCGCGACACCTCGACGTTCGGGAAGGCACGCACGCGCTGATCGAGGCAGCGTTCCAACTCCGGTTGGGGGAACATGTTGCCCTCGGGCCAACCGGAGAGTCCGGCCGCCTCGCTGCCGAAACGCAGCAGCACCTTGCCTTCGGCGTTGCGCCATTCGTAGACGTCGGCCGTTTCCGTCAAGCCGTCGAAGGCATGGGCGATGCCGGCCGCCTGGAGGATGCGGGCCGTCTCGTGATCGAAGTGCACGGCGCGGGGCAACGGATAAGGGCTCGGCTGCTTCTCGAACACGCCGACGCTCCAGCCGCGCTCGGCGAGCAAGATCGCGAGGGTCTCCCCAACCGGCCCATATCCGACGATGACGACATCATAGGCTGCTGTCATGTTTCCCTTCCCGCTCGCACCGGCGCCCGTGCGACGCCCCCTCGCTAGCCAGAGTGTGCCGTTAGGTCAAACCGGACTTGTCGCCATCGGCGCGATGTTTCATCATCCGCCACCGCACCTTGGATATCGGAGGCCGACCATGCAGGTTCCCTTGCTCGTCAACGACTTCTTGCGCCGCGCCGCGCGGGTCTACCCGGAGAAGCTGGCCGTCGTCGACGGCGAGCATCGCTTCACCTACCGGCAGTTCGAACTGCGGGCCCACCGCTTGGCGCAGGCGCTGCGGCAGCTCGGCATCGGCAAAGGCGATCGTGTCTGCATCCTCAGCCCCAATTCGCACTTCTTCCTCGAGAGCTTCTACGGCACCAGCCTGATCGGGGCGGTGCTCGTCCCCCTCAACTATCGGCTCGTCGCGGCCGACCACGAGTACATCCTCAACCATGCCGGCGTGCTCGCGGTGCTCGTCGACGCGGAGTACGTCGAGGTGGTCGATCAGATCCGCGGCAACTTGACCACGGTGCGGCACTGGATCGTGGCGCAGGAGTCGACCGACGCGCCGTCGGGTTGGACGAGTTGGGAGAGCCTGGTCGCGGCGGCGCCCGACGGGCCGCCGCCGCCGATCGAACTCGACGAGAACGACCTCGTGTCGATCAACTACACCTCCGGCACGACGGCGCGGCCGAAGGGCGTCATGCTGACGCACCGCAACTGTTACCTGAACGCCTACAACCTGATCGCCCACCTCGGCGTGCGCCACGACGACGTCGAGCTGTGGACGCTGCCGATGTTCCACTGCAACGGCTGGGGCGGGGTGTATGCCCTCACCGGCGTCGCCGGCACGCACGTCGTGCTGCGCAGCATCGACGCCCGGCGCATCTTCGAGCTGATCGAGCAGGAGGGAGTGACGTTCGCCTGCATGGCGCCGGCGGTGTTGCGCACGATCCTCGACTATCCGGAGCGAGCCCGCCACACCTTGCGCACGCGACCACGCTTCACCGTCGCCGGCGCGCCGCCGCCGGCGGCCTTCATCCAGCGACTCGAAACCGAGTTGGGCTGGAACTTCCTCGAGATCTACGGCCTCACCGAGACGTCGCCGCTGCTCACGGTCAACCACCCCGACTTCAACACCCGCGCCGAGGACTGGGGTCGGCGCGCCCGTGCCGGCGTGCCGGGGATCGGGGTCGAGTTGCGCGTCGTCGACGACGAGGACCAGCCGGTGCCGCAGGACGACAGTAGCATCGGCGAGGTGGTGGCCCGTTCGAACGTGGTGTTCGCCGGCTACTGGCAGCAGCCGGAGGAAACCGCCAAGGCAATTCGCGACGGCTGGTTTCACACCGGCGATCTCGGCGTCTGGGACCGACACGGCAACGTGCACATCGTCGACCGGCAGAAGGACGTCATCATCTCGGGCGGCGAGAACATCAGTTCGCCGGAGATCGAGGACGTGTTGTACCAGCACGGCGACGTGGTGGAGTGCGCCGTGATCGGCGTGCCGCACGACAAGTGGGGTGAGACGCCGAAGGCGCTGGTGGTGTTGCGTGCCGGCAGCACGGCGACGGAGGCGGAGCTGCTCGAGTTCTGCCGCCAGCGCATGGCGCACTTCAAGTGTCCGACCTCGGTGGACCTGGTCGCCGAGCTACCGCGCACGGCGACGGGCAAGCTGCAGAAGTTCAAGCTACGCGAGCGCTTTTGGGAAGGGCGCGGGCGGCGGGTCAACTGAGTTCCTGATACCGATTTCCAACGCTGAGGCGCCGAGACACGGAGTCGCACGACGCGACGAGGAGAACGAGATGTCGATGATCAAACGAGGGCTGCTTGGGTTGATGGGGATTGCCTATGTCGGCGCCGGGGTGATGCACTTCGTCAACCCCGACTTTTACCTGCCGATGATGCCGCCGTATCTGCCGTGGCATCTGGAGCTGATCTACCTGTCGGGGGTCGCCGAGATCGTGCTCGGCGTAGCGGTGTTGGTGCCGGCCCTGCGGGTATGGGCGGCGTGGGGCATCATCGCACTGCTGATCGCGGTGTTCCCGGCGAACATCCACATCGCGCTGTACAATGTCCCCCTCGGTGGCGCCACCGAGGGGGCGGGGATACTCAATTGGGTGCGCCTGCCGATTCAGGCCCTGCTCATCGCTTGGGCCTGGTGGTACACCGGCAGCGACGACTGAGGCTCACTGCTCGAAGCAGTACAGGTGGCCGACGCGCCCACAGTTGGAGGCGCGCGAGGCGGTCCATAGCCCGCCACCGATGAAATACGGCAACCCGACGTAGCCCGTGCCGGTGGAGGAACTCCAGGCGTCACAGGTCTGTGCCAGCGGCGTGCCGTCGGCAGCGACCCCCGTCCAGGCGGGCATTTCGAAGACGACCTGCTGGCCGTTCTGGTCGATGTCGATCGCGAGGCGCGGACCGTTGGTGACGAGGTCGGCGAAGCTGTCGGCGACCTGGCCGCCGTCGAGTCGCAGGTACGGCAGGGTGGTCTTGCTGAAGCGCGTCGCCGGCCCGTCGGCACCGTCGCCGAGCCAAGCCTTGTAGGTCCCGTTGAGGGGGCTATTGGCGGCGGCTGCCGCGGCCTGACAGATGGCATCTGCACCGGTCAGGCCACCGATTTCGGCGGCGCTGTAGGTTTGCCCGGTGATGAACACGCGCTTGCCGGCGAGTTCGTCGTCACGGGCGTACACCTGATTGAACAGAACCTCGGTCGCCTGATCGGAGGCCTTGATGATGCATTCGACTTCGTCGCCGCCGGCGTCGGAGCATCCGTCGAGCAACTGTGTCGAGGCGTTGGTGCAGCGCACCTCCATGCGTCGCTGCACGATTTCGCGGGCGCGGGTGAAGATGCCGAAAAGGTCGTAGGTGCGACAGTCGTACAGCGCCTGGATCGTGCCGCGGTCTTCGAGGAACTGGCAATTGCGGTGCGAGGTCATCAGGCTGGTGGCGTAGCGGATGGTGTCGCCGCCGATGGAGTTCTGGCACTGCGCGGCGCTGTTGTTGTTGTCGAAGACGGGCGGGGTGCCGTAGGTCTCCTCGCTCGTCGCCTCCGCCTGGGCTTTCGCCTGACAGGCAAGGCAGCGACCGACGTCGCCGAAGTTGACCACCGGAACGTTTTCGCAGGGGGCGAGGCAGGCGTCGATGCCGAGGCGGCGGGGCGAGCCGTCGCAGGCGTTCGAGGCACGGCGCACGAGGTGCGATTCGATGAGGTCGAGGATCTGACTCGAAGGCAAGCTGTCGGGATCGTTGCAGTCGCGGCGGGCCGAGAGCTTGCCGAGCATGCGCTGCCGGTGGCAGGCGGCCTGCTTGGCGAGAATCGTACGGTAAAAGCGCTGCGCCCCCGAATGCAGCGCGCGCCGGCAACGCGTGTCGCTAACCGAGAGCTGCGCTTCCGCGGGGCGCGCCTCGAACAGGGCGGCCACGACAAGCGCCAGCATGCCAACAATCCGGATCCAGGTCGCAGCCCTCTTCATCGCGTCATTCCCTACTTACCCGTTCACTCTCTACGAATGGCGGAGTCTTACCAGACCGGGCAAACCTCTGTCGACCCAAACAATCACCCCGATGCATCCTTTCGCCTGCGACGCACCACGACTACCCTACCAGAGGTGCTCGCGTGCTCCCACAAAATTCTGCAACCGGCGCCACATCGAAACAATGGTGCACTCGCACCGCCTCGGCCCGCCCGCGCACCGTCACCTCGGCCGTCTCCGCGAGGTGCGGCTCCAGGCCGGCGGCACGGGCCGCCGCCACGCTCGCTTCCGTCACCAACACGTCCCAGCCCCGCTCCTTGCACACCTGCACCAGCCGCGAGGCGACGTTGACCGTATCGCCGATGACGGTGAACTCGTGCCGGTCGGCAGAACCGATGATTCCGGCGACGACCGGACCGGTATGGACGCTCAGGCTCATGGCGAGCGGCTCGTCGCCGCGCATGTGGCGCCGCTGGTTGAGGTCGGCCAAACGCTGCCGCATGCCGGCGGCACACGAGATGGCGCGGGCGGCGGCGGCCGCGCCGTCGTCCGCCGCGTCGTCGCCCAGAATGCCGAAAACGCCGAGCAGTGCGTCGCCGATGAACTTGTCGACGAATCCGGCGTGCAGCCGCACCTCGGCAGTCATCGCCGAAAAGAACTCGTTCAGCGTCGCCACCACCTCTTCCGCCTCGCACCGCTCGCTCATCGAGGTGAAGCCGCGCAGATCGCAGAACACCACGGTGGCGCGGTGCCGCTGCCCGCGCCGATCCTCGGATGCCGCCAGCAGGTGATCGCGCACGCCCGGCTCGACGACACGACCGAACGTCGTGAGGATGCGGGCGCGGTCGCGCAACGTCTCCACCATCTGGTTGACGCCGTCGGCGAGCACGCCGATCTCGTCGTTCGACGACATCGCCACCGAAACGTCGAGGGCCCCGTTCTGGACCCGGCGTAGGGCGCGAACGACCTCGGAGAGAGGCTGCGTCAGCCACTGCGCCAGCAGCCAGGTGAGGCCGACGCCAAAGGCGAAGTAGAGCAAGAAGGCGACCGTCGAAGCGCCATCGAGGCGGGCGATGACCTCGTGCATCGGGGCACCGGCGGCGACCCGATCGACGGCGCCGCGGCTGAGCCCCAGCAAGCTGAACATCGGCACGAAGGCGACGGCGACCAGGTACACGAACAGCCGAGCCCGCACGCCCAGGGCCCGCGCGCCGGCGACGTCGAGCCGGTCGCCCGGCGCGAAGACGCGCGGCACGATCCGCCGCCGGAAGATCCAGTCGAGCAAGAAGTAACTCGCCGTCGCCGCCAAGAATCCGTTGATCAACGGAGACAGAATGTGCTGCGACATCAACTCGGGCGACCAGCGGCCGAAGTGGGCCAGGGTCAGCAGCGGGAACGCGACCAAACTCGCCAACCACGGCGCGAATCCGAACAACGCGATCACCAAGGGTGCACTCAGCGCCCGGCGCCGCACCGTCGGCGAGGGTTCCGCCGGCGGTGCCGTGCGGGCGTACCGCACCAGAGGCCAGGTGTAGAGCAGGATCGCGCTCATCACCACCGGGTACGAAATCAGATTGTAGGTCAGCAGGTAGGCAGCGTCGTGCTGGCGCACGGCGTTGGCGAAGTCGCTGATGGCGCGCATGGCGCCGATGGTCTGCTCCGTCGCCGCGCCGGCGAGGAGATGTGTCCCCAGGACCACGGCGAAGGCAACTCCCAACCAAGCGAGCATGGCGGGCCCCCTCCGCCGCGACGTCGACGCCGGCGTCAGTCGCGGATTTCGATGCTCTGCGCGTCGCTGGCGCTGCGCCCGTCGGCGTCGTCGACGTCCGCCGTCAGGTTCAGCGTCGCCCCCGGCGCGGCCCCGGCGTCGATGCGATAGGTCGCCTTGAGGCGGGTGTTGCTCGGCCCGCGCACGGTCGCCAGGTCCCACGTCACCAAGGTCTGCGAGCCCACCGTCGTCACCGATGTCGGCTCCGGCGTGGCGCCATCGAAGAACAATGCCGCCGGCGCGGTGAGCACCACGACGACGTCGTCGGCAGCCTTGCGACCGGTGTTGAGGACGTCGACCGTGGCGTTGAGCTTACTGCCAGCGACGGCGCGACGCACCGTGGTCAGGTCGACCTCGAGGGCGCCACCCTGGGACGGCCCCGGGGCGCGCACGACGCCGGAGAAGGTCTGCTGATCGAGGGTGACGCTGCCTTCGCTGACGCTGGCGCTGAAGACGAGGGGCGTGCCGGCGGCAGTGCCCTCCACCAACTCGGCGCGCAACACGAGGATACGTGTCTCCACCGGGTCGAGGCTGCCGAGGCTATACGTCAAAACATTGCCGTTCGTCGTCGTCGGCGCCGGCTGTGACTCGCTCAGCGTGACCGCCGCCGGCAGCGTCGCCGTGACGCTCAGGTTGCCGGAGTCGAGCAGCGACTTGTTGCGCACTCGCAGCACGTAGACGACGCTGGTGACCCCGCCCTCGCGCAGGGCACGCGGCGCCGCACTCAGACGCAACTGTACCCCGCCGTCGCTGCGAATCGAGGTTTGCTCGGTGTCGCTATTGTTGGTCGCGTCGCTCTCGGTCGTGGTCGTCGACGCCGTCGCAGTATTGGTCAACGAGGTGACGTCGGTCTCGACGCGCGTGCGGATGCGCACTTGCCGTCGCTTGCCGCAGGGGACGGTGCCGACGTTGCAGGTGACGGTGCCGGCGACCTCGGTGCAATTCTCGGTGGCGCTGACGAAAGACAAGCCGGCGGGCAACGGATCGGTGACGACGACGCCGAGGGCATCGGACGGGCCGTCGTTGAAGACGTCGATCGAATAGGTGAGGTTCGTCGCCGGCTGCACCGGGTCGGGCGCATCGGCCTTCTCGATGTTGACCTCGGCCAACGTGTCGATGGTGGTCGTCGCCGTCGCCGTCAGATCGGCCGAGTCGGGGTCCGGGGTACTCGACGACACGACCGCCGTGTTCACCTCCAGCGTGCCGTCGATGGTGTCGCAGGCGACCTTGCCGACGAGCGTCAGAACGTTCGTCTGGCCGACCGTCATCGTGCCTTGGGCACATGTCGCGGTGGTGCCGCCGTCGACACAGCTGATGTCCGAGAAGCCTTCTTGGAAGAGGGTGTTCGGACCGAAGGTGTCGAGCAGGCTGACGTCACGCGCACACGACGGACCGGCGTTGGTGATCGTCACCGTATACGTGACACGCGTGCCGGCGAGTGCCGGATCCGGCGTATCGGTCTTGGTGACGCTGACGTCGGCCAGCGTCGTCACCGTGGTGTTCAGGTTGAAGGTGTTGGCGTTCGGGCCGGGATCGGTCTCAGCCGGATTGTGCGTCAGGCTGGCCACGTTGAGCATGATCGTGCCCGGCAACGTGCACGGCTCGACGAACGACGTGATGGTGAAAATCTGCGACGCGCCGGCGACGAGATTGCCGATCGGGCAGGTGACGTCGCCACCGAAGGCCGAACCATCGTGCGTGCAGCCCGCCGCCGACACGAAGGTCACTTCGCCCGGCAGCGTATCCGTCAACACCACGCTGCTCGCGTCCGACGGACCGTGGTTGGTGACGGTGACCGTGTAGGTGAAGCTGGTTCCGGCGATGACCGGATCGACCGAAGCGGTCTTGGTCACGCCGAGGTCGGGCTCGCGCTGTACGTTGGTCGAGATCACCACGTTGTTGACCGACGGGCCGGGGTCCGGCGTCGCCGACGAGACGACTGCGCTATTCGAGATGTTGGTGTTGTCGACGACCGACGAAAGCACCGTCGTGTTGATGGTGCGGACGGCGTTGGCGCTGGCCGCGATGGTGCCGATGGCACAGGTCACGACGCCGCCGGTCGGCGATCCGTCGTGGGTGCAACCCACCGCCGAGACGAACACGACCGACGCCGGCAAGGTGTCGCTCAGGCTCACCGTCAGCGCGTTCGACGGGCCATTGTTGGTGACGGTCACGGTATAGGCCAGCGCAGTGCCGGCGACGACCGGGTCGGCCGATTCGCTCTTGGCGATGGCGAGGTCGGCCTGCGGCGTCAGCACGTCGCTGTCGCTGGCGGTGTTGTTGGCGAGATTGGTGTCGGTGATGCCGCCGGCGGTGGCGACGGTCGCCGTATTCGTCAGCGTGCCGAGTGCCGCGGGATTGATGGTGGCGTTGACGGTGTAGGTCACCGAGCCGCCGACCGGGAGATTCACCGCGTCGGAGATGTTGCCGGCGCCGGCCCCCGTGCAGGTGCCGCCGCCGGCACCGACGCAGGTCCACGTCACCCCCGTCAGCGTGCCGGGGAAGTTGTCGGTCACGGTCGACCCGGGCGCGTTGCTCGGGCCGGTCGGGTTCGACGCGGTGATCGTGTAGGTGATGCTGGTGCCGGGAATCTCGGTCGCGGCGCCGTCGGTCTTGGTGATCGCCAAGTTGGCCTGCGGCGTCAGCGTATCCGTATCGGTCGCCGTGTTGTTGGCTGGAGCGGTCTCGGTGACGCCGCCGCCGACCGCCACCGTCGCGGTGTTCGACAGACTGCCGGTCGCTGACGCGGCGATGGTGGCGTTGACGGTGTAGGTCACCGAGCCGCCGACCGGGAGGTTCACCGCGTCGGCGATGTTGCCGGCGCCGGCCCCCGTGCAGGTGCCGCCGCCGGCACCGACGCAGGTCCACGTCACCCCCGTCAGCGTGCCGGGGAAGTTGTCGGTCACGGTCGACCCGGGCGCGTTGCTCGGGCCGGTCGGGTTCGACGCGGTGATCGTGTAGGTGATGCTGGTGCCGGGAATCTCGGTCGCGGCGCCGTCGGTCTTGGTGATCGCCAAGTTGGCCTGCGGCGTCAGCGTATCCGTATCGGTGGCGGAATTGTTGAGCGGATTGACCTCGGTGACGCCGCCGCCGACGGTCACCGTGGCGGTGTTGGACAGACTCCCCGTCGCCGAGGCGGCGATGGTTGCGTTCACCGTATAGGTCACCGTGGCGCCGACGGGCAGATTGACGACGTCGGCGATGTTGCCGGCGCCGGCCCCCGTGCACGTGCCGCCGCCGGCACCGACGCAGGTCCACGTCACCCCCGTCAACGTGCCCGGGAAGGTATCGTTCACCGTCGAGCCGGGGGCCGCATTGGGCCCGGCGTTGGAGGCGACGATCGTGTACGTGATGCCGGTGCCGGGAATCTCGGTGGCCGCGCCGTCGGTCTTGGTGATGACCAGGTCGGCCGACTGCGCCTGCGCCGCGGCGGCCCAAGCCATCCCCAGCAGCGTCGCGACGATGAAGGTGCGAGCCTGCGCGTGGATCATGGCGCGGGCTCCAGCAGTTCCATCAGCAGAATGATGTCGGCGGCGCTCATCATGCCGTCGCCATTGACGTCGGCACCGGCGCAGTAGGGACGGAACATCTGCCATACCAGTTCGGAAACATCGGCACTGTCGATGCGCCCGTCGCAATTGGCGTCGCCGGGTTGCGGTGCCGGAGTCGATGTGGCGGTAGCCGTGGGGAGCGCAACGACCGAGGTCGGCGTGGCGCTGGCCCCCGGCGGACGCGTCGGTGTCGCCGTCGCCTTGACCGTGGCGCTGGGCGCTGCGGGCACGGTGGCGGTCGCTTGGCTCGCGCCCGTCGGCGTCGGCGTCGGTACCGTGGCCGTGTTCCCGGCCGCCGAGGTCGCCGTCGGCGTCGCCACCGGGCTGATACCATTGAGATACACTTCGGCGGCGTCGGCCCCGAGGGCGGCGACGGCGATGTCGACCCGCCCATCGGCGTTGAAGTCGGCCGTCGCCAATTGGATCGGCAAGTTCGCTGCGGTGAGTCGTTGGCGGCGCACGCAGCCGTCGGCGCTGACCTCGTACACGGCGATGCGCGCCGGCTCATGGCTGACCGCCACCAACTCGTCGGCGCCGTCACCGTCGATGTCGGCTGCGATGGCCGCCACCGGCGCATCGTCGACGCGGCTGACGCCGGTGCTTTGGAAGTCGCGCGGCTGGCGCTGCGACAACACCTCGATCTCGCGAGAATTCGCGCTCGCCACCGCGAGCCTCGGCAGATCGCTGTCACGGACGACGCGCACGGCCGAGGCGATCGCCCCGACAGGAAGATGCTGCGCCGCATCGAAGCCGGCTTGGTTCCCGTACAGTACGTGAACTTGGGGCTCGGCCGCGTCGGTGACGACGAGGTCGACGCGGCCATCGCGGTCGAGGTCGACGACTTCCACCGCCGACGGCACGAAACCCGCCGCCAGAGTGGTCGCCGCGACGAACTCACCCGCCCCGTTGCCGCGGAGGCGGGCAATGGCGCCGCTGCCGTCGCTGGCGCGCGCCACGCAGGCGAGCAAGTCGATGTGTTCGTCGCCGTCGGCATCGGCCGCCACGAGGCAGCGCGGCGCCAGACCGTCGATGGGGAGGCGCACCGGGCGACCGAACTGGCGCGTGCCGGTACGCTTGTAGAGGAGCACCGCGGCTTGCGGTGGGAAGGTACTGATGTCGTCGACGGCGACGCCGAGGTCGACCTGATCGTCACCATCGAAATCGGCGGCCGCGAGGGCCTGGACCAGGTAACGTCGCGGATCGAGATTGAGCCGTTCCTCCGGCGCGAAGCTGCCGTCGCCGAAACCCAGCAGGACCGACAGCGACGGGCCGTCCCCGCCGGATTCGTTGGCCGTGACGACGTCGAGATCGCCATCGGCATCGATGTCGGCGGCAACGACTGCCAACGGCGCCCCGTCGACCGGCAAGCGCGCCGGGCTGCCGAGAAGCACCGCACCGAACGCCATGGACGGCGCCAGCAGGACGGCGCCAGCAAAACCGTGGCGCCGGAGCGCGCGCGTAGGATGGAGCAAAAACCTCATCTGCGACTCTTCACGGGGAAGTTATCCCGCTGCCGCGCGAATTTTCAAGGCAATTGCGCCTCACTCAGCGATTTCTTGGCACCATCGTCGGTGCCGGGGCCAAACCGAGGGCGGCCTCCATCAAGTCGTGCACCTCGGTCTGGTCGAGCACCCCGCGCACACGCTCGGCGCCGGGGCCGAGCGCGGCAACCCGCAATTGGGTGCCCGTGTGCTGTTGTTTCAGACCGAGGCCGCTGGTGCCGTACAGCACCGTCATCGGCGCGCCGTCGGCCGTCAGCACCGTTGCCGTCATCCCTGGGCTGACGCCGGCGAACTGGGTCGCGACGATCTGCGGGGCGTGGTCGTGGTCGCCGGTGACGATCACGAGCGTATCCGGATGCTGCGCGGCGAAGGCGAGGACTCGCGCCACCGCGGCATCGAACTCGACCGTCTCGCCGATCTGGCCGCAGAGATCGGCGGCGTGGGCTCGTTTGTCGATCAGCGCCCCCTCGATCATGAGAAAGAACCCCGGCGCCGCGGCGTCCGGCGGTGCAAGCAGGCGCAGCGCCGTATCGGTCATTGCGACGAGGCTCGGCTGGGTGGAGGGCTGCGGTAGGTCGCGGCAGCGCTCGGCCCGCGGCATCGGCGGCAGGCTGGTGACGATCCCGCCGCTGCCGACCGTGAACTCCATCGGCGCGAAGAGGCCGAGCAGCTTGGTTCCCGGCTGGATCGAAGCCAGGGCCGAGGCGTCGTCGACGACGCGATAACCCTTGTCGGCGGCCCAATCGCGCACGCGGCGCCCCGCCCCGGGTCCGGCGCCGATGGTCTGGCCGAAGGCATCGGCGCCGCCGCCCAACAGCACGTCCGGGCCGAGTTCGACCATCTGTTCGACGATCGAACCGGGGCCGCCGAAAGCGCGCACGAAGCGCGGGCAGGCCCCCATTTGCTCGGGGCCGTGGCACCAGCGGTCGTTGACGTGGGCGACGAAGGCCGCCGGCGTCGCGTCGGCCAGGCTCGCCGTCGTCACCACCCCGGTGCGCCGACCGGCGGCACGCGCCCGTTCGAGGATCGTCGGCAGCGGCGCATTCGTCTGGGGCGCCGTGGACACGCGGTAGTTGGCCGTCTTGCGCCCGGTCGCCAGAGCCGTGGCGCTGGCCGCCGAGTCGGTGACGTAGTCGGGCATGCTCGGATCTGCCTCGAGCACCGCATAGGTCGTCGCCGCACCCGTATGCGGGAGGGTATCGAGGTGCAGCCGGCCGGCGGCGCCCACGTGGTAATTGCGCGCGATCGTGATGGCGGCATCGGCCATTCCGTCACCGATCATCAGCACGACATTCCGCGCCCGCAGCGGCGCGGCTTCAGGCGTAGGGTGGAAGGTGGCGCAGCCGGCGACCGACACCAGCCCAACCCCCACGGCGAGACAACGCCACGGGGGCCTGCGCGCCAGATTCATGGCTCGCCGCCGTATCGGTGCACGAAGCTCAGACCGAAGACGAGAAATTCGAAATCGCCGTCGGCGCCGGGATACGGGGCGACGTCGACCTGCTCCCGACGCGCCAGCGCCCCGATCGCCGTACCGGGCACGAGTTCGTAATGCAGCCCGGTCTCGATGGCGAAGCCGCCGGCGTCGGCTTCGATGCGTCCGGCGAGGCCTCGGTAGTAGCCGCCGCGCGCGCCGGCGAAGAGTTCGAGCGGTCCGTCGCTCAAAATGAAGCGCGGCCCCACCGTCCAGGAGAACAGACTCGTCGTGTCGTCGGAGTCGCACTGCGCCGGCGCGCCCTCGTCCCGAATGCAGCGGGTCTCCATCACCGCGAAGCCGGGCCCGGTCGTCAACTCGACCGCAGCCATCGAACCGAGATCCCATCGCGCCCCGACGGGAAAGGCGATGGCGCCGCCGGTCGCGGCGCCGCGTTGACTGTTGGATACGGGCTGCGCCACGCCTGTCTCGACAGCGACGACGGGCTCGAGAGCGAGCGCCATGGGGGCCAACTGGGAGCCGCCGACGAGAAGCGTCAGCGGAACGAGGATCAGCCAATGGAATGTTCGCATGGCCCCGACTTACACCGACACGCGTCCGCTGCAAAGAATCTGGCAATCGCACCACGGTGCAAGCCCGGCATCGCGCCGCTGCGGCACCCGCACGAGCGCCCGCTTTGCCCCACAGGCCCCGCCGCCGGGGCACGGGCCTTGCTGATCCACCACACGAACGGGTGAATCGCCGCGCCGGAAGGCAGCGGGAGCGACATGCTGCGGAAGCGCCAAATTGTTCTTCTTTTTGATGAAATCTCGTGTAGACTCGCCGACGTTCTGCCCTTATCCGGCCGCATTGGACCGCCGAGCAGGACGAGTTTGGGGGATCTGAGAACCGATGGCGTACGACCCGACGCGACATGACCGTCCGAACCTGAGTCGGTACGGCAACACGAGCGGCCCGAACCTGAGCCGGTACGGCA
>CAZGEJ010000048.1:5407-48747 GCA_964524885.1 uncultured Binatia bacterium (SeqCode) | reverse complement strand
CGCTGAGTTCGAGCATCCGGTCGGCGAGCCAGTGCTTGCGGTGCTCGAAGTTGCCGCCAGTGACCGGATCGTCACCGCAGAGAAAGGCCCGACGCACGCAGCGACTGATGCAGTGGTAGTAGGGCGTCGTATCGACACAGACCAGCTGACCACGCGCCTTCGGCATGCCCCATGATTAGCTACAACTAAGAAGTATAACAATACCATAAGCCGCTCGGCGGTATTCGGGTGGGTGTCCCGCTGATCCGCTGATCTCGCTGATCTCCGCTGATCTTCCCGCTGAGTTCGGGATGCTCGTAGAGGTGTCTCGGAGGTCCCGGAAGTCGAGTCCGAGTCGGGGTGGGTGTCTTGGAAAAAAAAGAAAAAGCGGAGAAACGGAGTGGGTGTCTCGGAAGTCCCGGAAGTCCTCGCTCGGAAGTCTTAGGGAGTCGGGGTGGGTGTCTCGGGAGTCGAGTCGCGGGAGTCGCCTGACCATGAAGCAGCCGTTTCTTGAACACCGTTCACATCAATTGAACGCAGTCGTCTTCGAACAGCGCCGCGGCGCGGGAGGATGCACATGCGGAAGAGGATTTGGGTGACGATGGTTCTCGGGCTCGCCCTCGGCTGGCATACGGCGCGTGGCGCCGGCGGCTGTCCGGGCGATTGCAACGGCGACGTCGCCATCACCGTCGACGAGATCATCACCGGCGTCAACATCGCGCTCGGCAACGCCACGCTCGACGCTTGCACCACCTTCGACACCAGCGGCGACGGCGCCGTCACCATCGACGAGATCATCGCCGCCATCACCGCCGCCCTGAACGGCTGCACCGCCACCGATCTGTCCGGCGACTACGCCGCACCGGTCACCTTCGACGCCTCCTACGGCGGCATCCTCAACCTCACCGCCCACGCCAACGGCGGCGTCGCCGGCTCCCTGCTGGTCAGCCGCACCAACTCGCGCGTCGGCGGCAGCGGCGGCGCCTTCGGCTTCACCTTCCCCGTGAACGGCGTCTCGGTGGCCCTCACCGGCACCTACGACCCGGTCAGCGGCGGCTTCGAGGTCGAAGGGAGCTTCGTCGACGCCAACGGCCAAAGCGTGCCAGTCGTGATCAGCGGCAACCTGCCCGGACCGACGGGCAGCGCCCCCGTCAACGTCTACGTCGGCAGCGAGCCGCCCTTCGTCGCCACTCTGACCGCCGGCATGCTGGCGACGCCGACGCCCGCGCCCCAACCGACGCCCACCCCGCCCCCGAGCGGCGGCCAACGCATCGTCTTCGCCGGTGGCATCCTCGAACCGCACATCTTCGTCATCGGCGTCGACGGCAGCGGCAAACGCCAGCTGACCACCTCGACCGGCACCGACACCTCCCCCGCCTGGAGCCCCGACGGCAGCCAGATCGCCTTCGCCACCCCCGACGCCGCCAACGTCAAGGTCGGCATCGCCGTCATCAACGCCGACGGCAGCGGACTACGCCGTCTCGCCGCCGACAGCGCCTTCCTCGACGGACAGCCGGGCTGGAGCCCCGACGGCACCCAGATCGTCTTCACCGCCGGCGGCGGCGACGCCATCGACGCCATGAACGCCGACGGCAGCGGCCGCCGCCGCCTCCTGACCAAATTGGCCGGCGACGACTACCGTAACCCGAAGTGGAGCCCCAACGGTGCACGCATCGCCTTCACCTCGACGCGCGGCAAAGCGTCCAACAACGCCGCCGACTACGAACTCTGGGTGATGAACGCCGACGGCTCCAACCCCCGCCAGCTGACCACCAACACCGCCGAGGAGCATCACCCCGACTGGAGCCCCGACGGCAGCCAGATCCTCTTCGGTCGCGGCGGACCCGCCGGCGGCGTATTCACCATCAAGCCGGACGGCACCAGCGAAACGAAGCTGGTCACCGATCCCTTCCTCAGCAGCGTGCCGAGCCCATGCTGGAGCGACGACGGCCTGCAGATCCTCTACCAGAACTTGCTCGGCCTGAAGCTGGTGCCGGCCAACGGCTTCGGCGGCACCACCGTCCCGGGCACCAACTTCATCGGCGACTTCGACCTCAAGTAGCGGACGGCGCGCGCACCTGCGGCGCCTCGACTGCGCCATGGATGCGGTAGATGGACGCATCAACGCAACCGAAGAAGGTGGACCGTCCCCGTGCGGGGACGGTCCCCTTTGCTGTGCAACCCTTGGTCCGCCGCACCAATCGGTCGTTCGGCTCTCCACGGAAAGTCGGAGAAACGGAGAATCCGACCGCCTGTCGTCGACGCAAGGCTCCAGACTTGAGGCAGGCAATCGGCTTGCCACGAGCGACGTTCCGCCCGCCTCCGCACCGCGCGCCCGTCAGCGCCGCGGCTGCAGAAAGATCGGGCTGGACCAGGCCCGCTCTCGGATCGGCGCCCGGCAATCGTCGTCGATGGCCGTGCGATAGTCCCCCCAACAGGGCTGCACCTCGACACATCGCCCGGCGTCGTCGAAACGACAACGCATGCCGGCTCCATTCACCGCCGGCGTCGGCTCCTGCAACGCCCGCACGTAATAGATCGACTCGCGCCCGGACAATAGGAAATCGGGGTCGTCGAACTCGACCACACATCCCGTCGGGTCCTCCGGGCACGTGAAGCTACGCCAAGGGTCGTCGATCAACTCGGCCATCGGCTCGCCCGGCCGCTGTTGCGGTCGAATACGCACCACCTCGATGCGCTCGATGCGCCGCCGTACCTCCCCTGGGTGATAACACTCGCCATGGCAAAGCTGACTCACCCGCTCCGCCGACATCGCCTGCAACGATTCCTCGGGGCATCCCGGCAACTGCTCATGCGCCCCAACGGCGCGGACGCGAAACCGCGGCGTGCCCGCCAACGCCGCTTCGGCTCCCATCGGGACCAAGCCATCGGGTCCGTTGAGCAGGTCGAACCACAACAAAATGCGCTCGCCGCTGGTGCCGTACACCTCGCGGCGCCCGAGGGCGCTCCAGATGGATTCACGGTCCCGCCCTGCCGCGTGTACGGCCACCAGGCCGCCCGTCAGAAAGAACGAGCTGCTCCGCTCCGACTCCCAGGCCTGGGAAAACATCGAGTCGACGGCGCCGTCGAAGGGGGCCGATTCGGGGGCCCGCACCGTATCGGAGGGGGCGATCCGCTCCTGCCACTCCGCGCTGCACGGCCCGGAAGCCTCGGTCAACTCTTGTCGGTCGAACTCCTTGTAGCCGGTTCCCGGACGTGCGGTGTGGTTGTCACTCGAAGCGATGAAGCCGAACCGGAAACGACGTGGTTCTCCCGGAGCATCGAAATTCGACACGGCCAGAGCGTATTGGGCCGACATGGTCGGGCGATGATTGAAGGTCGGCGTGAAACAATCGCGGCACTGCCCGCAGTCGAGCCATTCCTCGGGTCGTGCCCCGCGAACCGTCCGGTGCCCTTGTAGACCGGCATCGACGTAATTCTGCCGCGCCTCGCGCACGCGGCGTTCACATTCTTCCGGCGGCACATCGCCGCATCGTTCACGAATGATCTCGCCGGCGCGCCAGCAGCACGGTTCGTAGTCCGGCGTGGGCTCCGGGCACGTCGCTCGGCCCGAGGCGTCGACCTGCGTCGGGCGCCAGTCGCGGTACTCCTCGGCGTTGCCGTGTCCGGAGTACACCTCGAGCAGCGTCTGGCGCTGCGGATCGTGCATCGCCCCCGCGAGCTGTTTGTCCCAACTCGAGGTTGGCGGCGTATACAACCCCCAGGAGGTCCCATGTGGGACGACGATCGACTCGAAACCCCACTGGCGCAGTTTCTCGAATAGAACGGCCGGGGTCTCGGCCGATTCGAGACAGTCGTTCGGCAGTTGGCGCACGTCGACACCTTCGGCACACGATGGCGTACCTTGCAGTTCACGCACGCCGCGGATCAGGTCGAAGTACAGATCGCGGTTCTCCCAATCGTGCAGGAACGTCCGCAGCTGGAGCGACCACGGCACGCCGTTGCGCACGAGGGAACGCATCAACGGCGTCAGCGCGCTGATCGGTCGTGTCGGTACCCGATCCTCGTCCGTATGTTTGAAGATGACGTTCTTGTGCCCGAAGTGCGTCGCCGCGGTTGGACCGACCTGGGTCCATTCCCATCCGAGGAACGTCACCAGATCCGGGTTGGACGGATCACCCGAAACGGCCTCACATTGGCGCACCGCCTCCTTGATGCGTTGCCAATTGCTCGGCGAGATGCTTTCCGCGTGATCGTTGATGCTCCAGAAGTCGAGCCCCGAACAGAAGCGGGCGTAATCGCACGCGTCCGCGGGAGGATGGCTACCCTCGCCCTGCATCAAGGGCAATGCCATCAAGAACGCGTCGGCGGAGATCGTCGTGTGCACGTGCAGGTCGCCGAACAGGATCTGCTTGGGCTGCTCGGCCGGCGCCTCGGGCTGGGCCGCGGCCGCGGCGCGCCGTTGCGCCAACACGGAAGCGGAGACGCGCGACGGATTCGGCTCGGGGAAATCGGCGGCGTTGCCGCAGGCCAAAGCGAATACCGCCAGCAGAGGTAGGACGTAGAGAATCTTCATGGATCGCAAGCACGAACGAAAGCGGGAGGGATCCGAGGATCCCTCCCGCTGCTGTTGCCACACCGAACTCACTGCTGAAAGCAGTAGAGCTTGAAGGCTTCAGGGTCTCGACAATCGCCGTTCCCTGCCTGCGACCAATTCGAGCCGGTCGCCGACTCGTTTCCGACCATGGCATGGCCCGCTTCGACAGTCGCCGACGTCCAACCGTTGCAGCTGCCGTCGCCGGCGAAGTTACCCGCCGTGTCGGTAGCCGTCCAAACGTTATAGTAGAAGCAGGGACTCGAGGCGGCGTTCATGCCGAACTGCGTGTTGCAGATGGCGCGGTCGAGAGTCCCGTCCGTCAGATCGGCCCAATCGTCGGCGACGCGGTTGCCGTTGGGCAGGATGTACGGCACCGAGGCATGCGTCAGGCGGTCGCCGGCATCGACCGTCTCGGTCGACAGCCAGGCTTTGTAGGTGCCGGCGGCGACATTGCTGGAAGCATCCGCCGCACTCTGACAGAGCGCATCGGCGCCGGCCAAGCCGCCTAGATTTGCGCCGACGCGTTGATCGTAGAGGAACACGCACTTGCTGCCGTTGCCGCACTTGAGCTGCGATTCGACGCAGTAGAGACGGCGCGGCTGATCGCAGGCAACGTTGCCCGCACCACCGCCGTTCGTCCAGGTGTTGTTGACCGCCGTGGTCGAACCGGTGCGTCCCGAATCGGTGCCGGCACTGCTCGACCACTGACGGCAGCGAGTCGCGGCATCGCTGCCGGTGACACCGGTGCCGTCGGCATCCGAGCCGGTCCACACGCCGAAGGCGACTTCTTGCGGCGCGCCGGTTTCGTCGACGTTGATCGGGTTGTCGAGCGTGCCGTCGACCAGGTCGGTCCACGTGTCGGCGACCTTGGTTCCATCGACGAGGCGGAAGGGGGCCGGGGCGTTGTCGATGCGGTCGCGCGCTTGCGTCTCGCCGTTGCCGCTGCTGAGCCAGGCGACGAAGTGACTGTCGAGGCCGGCGGCATCGGCACGCGCCTGACAGATGGCGTCGGCCCCGCGCACGCCGCCGAGGTTGCCCTGGTGCGTGGTCGAGGTGACGAAGACGGTGCGGTGGTTGGACTGGAAGCAGTACAGCCGCTTGGCACTGTTGCAGGGGAAATTCGAGCCGCTGTTGGTCCAGCCATTGTCCATGACGTTGGAGCTACCGACGCGACCGCCGTCACCGCTGGCGTCGCTCTTCCACTGGCGGCAGCGGACGTTGTCGTTGAAGCCGGAGACCCCGGTGCCGTCGGCGGCCGTGCCGGTCCAGACGCCCTCGAAGGCGCCGCGGGTGACGCCGAATTCGTCGACGACGATCGGGGCATCGAGGGAGCCGTCGACCACGTCGTTGAAGTCGTCGGCGACTTTGACGCCGTCGACACGGAAGTACGGCACGGGGGCGTTCTCGAGGCGGTCGCGCGCCTGGGTCGTCGAGTTGCCGGTGCTGAGCCAGGCGACGAAGCGGCCGGGCAGGCCGGCGGCGTCGGCGCGGGCTTGGCAGAAGGCGTCGGCGCCTTCGACGCCGTCGGGGAAATTCCCGTTGGTGGTGGTCGAAGTGACGAAGACGCGGCGGAATTCGGTGGGCACCGTCGGCACCGGTGTGGGCGTTTCCGTGGGTGTCGCGGTCGGTGCCGGCGTCGGCGTGTCGGTGGGGACCGGCGTGGCGGTATCGGTCGCCGCGGGCGTTGCGGTCGGCTCCTCGGCGGTCGGGGTCGCCGTCGGCTCTTCAGCGGTCGGCGTCGCGGTTGGTTCTTCAGCCGTGGGCGTCGCCGTGGGCTCTTCGACCGTCGGCGTCGCGGTGGGCTCTTCCGCGGTCGGCGTCGCCGTCGGCTCCTCCGCGGTCGGGGTCGCCGTCGGTTCTTCAGCCGTGGGCGTCGCCGTCGGCTCTTCGACCGTCGGCGTCGCGGTGGGCTCCTCCGCGGTCGGGGTCGCCGTCGGTTCGAGCGTGGCCGTGGGCAGCGGCGTGTCCGCCAGGGTCGGCGTCGCCGTCGCGGTCGGCGTCGGCGTCGGCGCATCCTCCACGGTTTCGCCGAGGGCTCCCAGGCAGTCGAGCAAGGCGTCCTCGAGGGCTACGTTGGTGGTCGACGGGCAGCCGTCGAGGCGGCTGCGCGCGCCGTCCAGGACGCGCGCCAGGCGGCGGCTGCACAGGCCGAAATCGACCGGCTCGCCGCTGCGCGAACTCTGCAGGAGGGCACCGATGCCGCAGCGGCTGAAGGCGCGTGCCTGTCCATAGAATCGCATGCGGCAAACGTGATTGGCCCCCGGAGCGACGAGGGCCACCGTGTCGGCGACGCAGGCATCGACCACGGCCTGCAGGGACGCGGCCGTGGGGCAGGCGTCATGCAGGCGGCCGTCACGCGCATTGCGTCGCTCCAGCTGCAGCTGGCAACGGCTGAAATTGGGCAGGTCGCCGGAACGCTGGACCCGCAAGAGACGGATGTACTCGCAGCCGAAGGCGGCGCGAGCGGTCTTGTAGCTCGCCTCGCTGCACGTTTGCGCCGCGGCCGATCCGGCGGCCGCGGTGAGCGACGTCATCAGCACCAACGCACCCGCGAGCCAGCGGGCCGCGACGCTGGTCGCGGCGAGCCGGCCGTGAGTCCGTGACCCATGTTTCCCCCATGATGAGTGTGGCATTTCCCTCTCCCCGGGTGCCGGTGTCGCTACGACCACCGAGTCACCTCGTTCGCAAATGAATTTGGCGAGAGCTTAGTTCGGACCGGGGTCGCGACTCTTGAACGATTCCTGAACAGAGTCTTATCTCTCGCCCGCGTGGAGGAGACGCGGCGGCCGACGAGGCTTGCGGCCGTCTCCGGAAGTGTGGTCTAGGTCGAACTTCGCATATCGAGGAATGGAGTGACGAGTGCAGCGCGATACCGATTCGCCGGCGTCGAGCTCGACGTCGGGCGCCGCCAACTCCGGCGTGGGGACGAACTCGTTTCCTTGCAAAACAAGCCGCTCGCGCTTCTCGTCCACCTGATCGAACATCGCCAGCGCGCCGTCTCCAAGGACGAAATCTTTCGCCAGGTGTGGCCCGACGAATTCGTCACCGACTCGTCGCTCGCCGTGTGCATCACGAAAATTCGCAAAGCGCTGGGGGAATCGGCGGGAGCACAATCGACGATCCAGACGGTGCACGGCTTCGGCTACCGCTTCGTCGCCGAGGTCGAGGAGCTATCCCTCGGGGCGGCGTCGACGAACGACGGCGCCCCCGGGTCGCACGTCGTCGGCCGCGAGGCGGAGCTGGCATCGTTGCACGCCACGTGGCAGCGGGCTGTCGCCGGGGAACGGGTCGTCGCGCTGGTGTGCGGCGATGCCGGCATCGGCAAGACGTCCTTGGTCCAGACCTTCGCCGCACGCCTCGCCGAGACGACGGAGGA
This sequence comes from uncultured Binatia bacterium (SeqCode), assembly GCA_964524885.1. GTDB lineage: Bacteria > Desulfobacterota > Binatia > HRBIN30 > HRBIN30 > CALJUJ01. The sequence continues at coordinate 40,834 of CAZGEJ010000048.1, read as the reverse complement.
CGCGTGGATCCTGCACGGCGACTGCCTCGACTTGCGCGCCGGGACCGAACCGTTTCTACCGTTGATCGATGCTCTGACCCAGGCCTGTCGCGGTCCGTACGCCGCCGACGCCATCGAAGTCTTGCGTGAGCATGCCTCGCCCTGGCTCCTGCAGCTACCCGGTGTCCTGAAGCCCGAGCAACGACGGCTGCTGCGGGACGAAGTCCGTGACGTGCTGCCCGGACGGCTGCTGCGCATGCTGGGCGACGCGGTGACGGCCTTGGCGGCGCAGCGACCGCTGCTCCTCGTGATCGAGGACCTCCACTGGGCCGACCCGACCACGCTCGACGTCTTGACGCGCATCGCACGTGAACGAGGCCCGGCACCGATTCTCATCCTCGGGACGCTGCGGCCCGAGTTTTCGACCAGCGAGCGGCGCCCGCTCTACGATTTCGTCGACGGCATGGCGCGGCGGCCGACGACCGTCGAGATCTCGCTCGACGGCCTCTCCCGAGAGGCGGTCGTGTCCTTCGTCGAACGGAGTTCGCCGCGCCTGCAAGCGACACCGGAGTTGTGCCATCGCCTCTTCGAGAGGACGGGCGGTCATCCACTCTTCCTGCGCACGGCGGCGGATCATCTCGAGAACGGCGGCGATCTGGACACGGTACCGCCGGACCTGCATCGGACGATCGACCTCGACATCGCGACACGGCCGCTTGCCGAGCAGCACTTGATCGAAGCGGCGGCCGTCGTCGGCCAAGAGGTGGTCGCGGCCCTCGTTGCCGCCGCGGTCGAGGCACCGCTGGCCGACGTCGAGGACGCGTTGCTCGCGATCACGCGGCAGACGCGGTGGATCGAGGCGCTGGAGACGGAAGCATGGCCGGACGGTTCGATCAGCCGTCGCTTCCGCTTTCGCCATGCGTACCACGTCGAGGTTGCGCTGGGTCGGGCCTCGCCGTCGCGTCAGCGGCAATGGCATGGGCGCATCGCAGAGCGCCTGCGCCACGCCTTCGGCGACGCGGCGACGGGTCCGATCGTGATGCGCATGGCGCGCCACTACGCGGCGGCTGGCGACATCGAAGCCGCGTTGTCGTGCTGTCACCGCGCCCTGGCGGAGGCGCACGAGTCGTACAGTCATGAGCGCATCGTCGCGACGGCGCAGACGGCGCTGGGCCTGCTGGCGCAGCTGCCGCCGTCGGCGGCGCGCGACCGGCGCGAGCTCGCCCTGCGGCTGGCGCTGACGCCGGCGCTCATTGCGGCGCGCGGCTACGTCTTTCCGCCCCTCCAGGAGACCTGCGAGCGCGTCCTCGACATCACCGCGAATCTCGGCGAGCCCTGGCCGCAGTTTTTCAGCCTGGTGACGCTTTCGGCAATCCACCAAACGCGGGGTGCCGGCCCGGCGGCCCGCGCGTGCGCCGAGAATCTCGTGGCGCTGGCGGAGGCGACCTTGCCGCCGCTGGCGCAAACCCTGGCGCGCGGCCGCCTAGGCCAGATTCTCGCCAGCGACGGCGAACTCGAACGCGCCCGCGCCCATCTCGAAGCGGCCGTCGCCGTCGCGGACGACGACGGCATCATGCGACTCCTCGGAAGCGCCGTGTGGGTGGACCCCGGCGTCGTCATGCTCGGCTATCTCGGCAACGTCGTACTGGTGCAAGGGTTCGTCGATAGCGGTGTCGCCCTGGTCCGCGAGGCGGTGGCACGGGCCGAGCGCATCGATCGACGCGTCAGCCTGGCCACTGCCCACTTGCTGTCGGTCTGTACCCACGCCTTGCTGCGCGATGCCGCGGCCACCTATGCCAGCTGCACGGCATTCGTCGAGATGTCGATGCGTGAGGGGCTCATGGACGTGAGGGAGCAAGGACTGCTCGCCACTCTGGCTCAGCTGACGCACCCATCGACCCAGGTCGGTGCCGCCGCGGCGGCGTTCAACGCCATGCTCGACGACCACGAGCGGCGCGGCATCCTCCACGCCATGCCGCTCCTGCGCTGCATCGAAGCGGAGGCACACTTGCAGCGCGGCGACCGGGAGCACGCGACGACGGCACTCGACGCCGCCGAGCAACGTATCGCGGCAGGGGGCGAACGCGTGTTCCTGCCGGAGGTCCAGCGGCTCCGCGGCGATGTCGCCGCGACCTCGGGGAACCATCCCGACGCCGCCGAGGTCCACTACCTCCAAGCGATCGAATCGGCGCGATCTCTCGGCGCGCGCTGGTTCGAACTTCGCGCGACCGTAGCGTGGGCTCGACTCCTGCAACGCCTCGGTCGCGCGCCCGAAGCGCGCGCGAACCTCGCCTCCCTCCACGCCTGGTTCGTGGAAGGGCATGACTCGCCCGACCTACGCGCGGCGGCGCAGTTACTCGCGGAGTTCGAGTGACGGCATCCGCGGCGCGTACGGTCCGGCAAGAGTTGGAGTCATCCGGAGAATCGGGCAAGATCGCCGCATGCGCTGCCCCAAATGCAAGGAATCCGACTTGGCTGCCACGACGGTGCACGACGTCACCGTCGATCATTGCCCGTCGTGTTCAGGAATCTGGTTCGACGAACGCGAGTTGCCGCGGCTCCTGCGCTTGGGGGCACGTGACCTGCGGCCGCTGCGCGGCGGTAGTGCCGACAGTCGGCGCGACGAAGCCGTGGGCAACTGCCCGCGCCATCAACTGCGCATGACCCGCATGCACAGCGCCACCAACCCCGCCGTGGTGCTCGATACCTGTCTCGAATGCCGCGGCATCTGGCTCGACGGCGGCGAACTCGACGCTCTGCTCCCGTTCTGAAGCGGCCTCGGTGGCCGCCGCTCACTCGGCGCCCGGCGCCGCGAAGCGCAAGCGCACGTCACCCTTGGCGTCGATCAGCTCGAGCGTCGCCTCCACCAGCCGACGCGTCTTCACCTCCGCCAGAGCATGCAGGAACTTGGCCTCCATGTCCGCCGTCGGGCCGGGGCAATGCTTGCGAGTCGTCGCCAGACCGCGCAAGGCGAAGCCGGTCGGTCCATCGTCATAGCCGCCCATCAAGCGATTGCAGCCGGTCGAGCCGCGCACGGCATTGCCGTTGCTGGTGAGCACCAGCATCGGCACCTCGCGCACGCCGCTTTTCGGCAGCGGTTTGCCGTCGAGTTCGATGAGGCGCCACTCCGTGTCGTGCAGTGCCGTCTTCGAGGGTGGTTGCAGCGTGCATGCGCCACCGGGCCAGACGCGCTCGAACTTGTCGACGACGATGTCCTCGCGTTCGTCGCCATCGACGAAATGCCCGTAGAACACCGCGAGAATCGGCGCTTGTGTCGATTCCCTTGCGGTATGAAATGCCTGCGCCAGTTCGTCGTGCGCGGCGCTGCGCCGCACCCGATAGCGCGTGCCGGTGCGGCACTCGGTGAACGACGCGCCGTCCTCGATGTAGACGTAGGTGCCGTGCAGACGCATCGGGCCGATCACCGGATCGACCGTCGCCTGTCGCGTCAGCTCGTAAGGGTGTTCGGAGACGATGTCGCTGCCGTCAGCGTCGAGCAAGCGCAGGCCGCCGGTCGCGGTGGCGCGAAATTGCCGGGGTGGCTCGGTACCACCACGTAACATGACCCGCGTACCGTCCTGGTCGCGCAGCCAACGCCCGAGGTCGAAGAGCACCGCGTCGCGACCGCCTGGGCCGGCACCGACATAGACCTGCTGCAAGCGGAACAACCCGTCGGGGAAGAGCGTCACGGTCCAGCGCTGCCCGGCGCAATTGGCACAGGGCAACTCGCCGGCATACGTTTCGGCCGCCGCCTCGGGGATCTCGGCGCCGGTGGGCTGGGTCGCGGCACAGCCGCTCATCGCGAGCATGACGCCCAGCGAGAATGCGAGCCACGAACGACGACCGCGTGGGGCTGATCGCATGGTGCTTCTCCCTTCACGCGGCATCCTGCCTCAGGCATCCGGCCCGACTCAACCGCGGCGGCGCGCCTCAGGCGCGGCGCAGACGAACGATCGAGATCTCGGGGGGAATGCCGAGGCGCATCGGATAACCGTAAAAGCCGACACAGCGAGTGACGAAGAGCTGCATGCTGCCGCGCCGAAAGACGCCTTGATCCGGCAGGCCGACCAGGCCGACGACGGTGAGCGCGCGTTGGGGTGCGAATTGCAGTCCGATCTGCCCGCCGTGCGTATGCCCCGAGAACACCAGATCGGCACACCCGTCGCGCAGAGCCGCAAAGGAAGTCGGATCGTGATTGAGCAGCAGCCGCGGCACCGGGCGGCGCTCGCCCCAGGAGGCGATGCGTCGGGCCATCGACGCCCCCCGTTGGCCGCGCCCGAAGGTGTAGTCGAGGCCGGCCAGTTCGATTTCGTGGCCGTCGATGAACAACGTCGTCACCCGGTCGCGCAGCGTCCGCACGCCCGCCGCATACAGCCGCCGCACCAACCGCGGGGCGTCGTCGAAATCGTGGTTGCCGAGGCAGGCCCACTGGCCATGGGGAGCCTCGATGCGCGCCAGCGCCTCGTACAGCGGGGCGTCGAAATCGCCGTCCCGATGCGTCAGGAAGTCGCCGGTGTGCACCACCAGGTCGGGACGAGCCCGCTGGGTCAACGCGGCGACGTGCAGCAGACGGGCGCGGTCCATCGCGCCGCCGACATGGATGTCGGAAAGATGCGCCAGCCGTAGTCCATCGAGGCCGCGCGGCCAGTTGGGGAGGCGGACCTCGTGCTCATCGACGCGAAAGTCGTACGACAGGTTGGCGCCCGACACCGACGCGACGAACGGCGCGCCGGCGCCCAAGACGCCGGCTTGGCGCAGGAACTGGCGCCGGCCGACGTCGACCGGGACCACCTCACGCCGCCGCCGCCAGCGGCGCAGGGGCAGCTTGAGGACATGGGCGATGGCGAACGCCACCGCGAGGATGGCGAAGCTGCTGTACCAGACCGGCCCGACCCAACCGAGGATCGGATCCCGGACCAATACGTCGATCGGCAGCGTGCGCACGGTCAGCATCTGCACCAGCATGAAGGTGTCGAGGGCGACGGCCGCCGCCGTCAGGCCGAGCAACAGACGCGGCGCAGCGAAATGGCGCGCCAGGAACCGTTCGAGGCGCAAGCGGGCATAAGAAAACGGCACGAAGGCGAGGGGCACCATCGGCAGCAGCAGAAACGCCCGCGGCGACCAGGTAAACCCCAGGATCACCCCCATGGCGAGGAGGCCGAGGTTGACCGCGATGTGCCAGCGGCGGAGCCAAGCGAGACGATCGTGCATCTGCCGGGGACTGTAGCACCCTCCCGCGGCGAGGGCAGCCACTCTCTCGTGGGACATCCACTTTCCTTCGACTTCCGGGCGAACCGGGTTTACCCGGCATCCGCATACGAGAAGGGGGGTCGCATGAACCCCACGATCGAACGCGCCGCAGCACCGGTCCCCGGCTACCGCCGCGCCTCACGGGTCGCGTTCGATCGGAACCTCGGCGGGATTCGGACACCGATCGACGCCTCGATGGCGTCGCGCTCGTCCTTCGATGGACGCGATCTGGAGTGAATCGGCTGCGCGCCGGTCGCCAAGCTCGATCAGCCATTCCCCCAGAGTTCTCGATGCCGGCTTGGGCCGGGACCTCTCGGGAGCTCCACCGGCGTCCTGTCGTCGTTCCGTGACCCGTAGCGCAACCCTGCATCCGCCATGCGTGCCGAACCACGGCCGCGGCCGCTCCCGCTCGGTCGGGGCGACGTCACATCTGTGACACGCAACGTTACACCATATTCGGCAAGAAGAGCGGTACCGCGACTGCACCACAGCGGAGCCGAGGCGCGCAACCACGAAGAATACCGTCGTGCTCGTGCCGCGACCCATGCAGCCCTACCGCCAAACGAGCTACCGGCCGCCGCAGGCGCTGGGACCGGTATGCCATACCCAGCGCCAGGGAGTGACCCATGGATCGAACTGTCGTCGAGTCAACCGCACCGTCCGGAATCCTACGCAAGAGCAATAGGAATCGGAGCCTCCTTTCGGCAATGGCAGCTGCGCTGCTGGTTGCGTCCGCCGCAGAAGCCAAGGTGATCGAAGGACCCATGGTTCACGGCAACGGAAACGACTATTACCACTGCACCATCGTCAACCTGAGCGAGAAGAAAGCGGTAGAGATTTCGATCGAGGTCTGGGACCACGACAGCCTGATCAACAATCCCCAAGACCACACTTACACCGTGCAGCCGCTGAGCGGAGCCTCGCTGTTGGCCGGGTGGGGAAGCGCTGGCTATCGGCGCTGCCGCTTCGTCGTCCCGGGTTCCACCAAGGGATACGCAGCCTCCATGGGCACCGGGCCAAGTCTCCACACGCCGCAAGCCGTCTTCCAGATCAAGTAGACCGCGCGCAGCCTGTTGAGCTAGGTCCGGCGGCGATCACCCTCGAGCGCGACGTGAGGAGCGGTATTGGGCCTCCAGTACCGCTCCTCACGTCGCGCCTCAGGGATCAAGTTCGATCGGAACCTCGACTTGATCATTGGTACCGTCGGGGTCGAATGCCCCCGGCGGGCCGATCGTTTCCACCCGCAAGGTCACGGCACACGTCGCGGGCAACTCGGCGAAATCCTCCCGCTCGAAGCGGAACTCCGCGCGGGCAAAGCGTTTGACGCCGCCCTTCACGGCGATCGTATCGTCGTCGGTCGCCGGGAAAATGGGCTTGCCGATCACCGTGCCCGGCGGGCACGTCCCGTCGGCTACCACCATCCGCATCGTGTGCCCAGGCGACTCCCACGTGTCCATGTTGCGCACCGACAAAAAGGCGTGTGCCTGGCGCGACGCCGCACCATGAAACGCGAACGTCAACGGAACGTGCGGCAACGCGGCGGAATCGTGGGCGCGTGGCGCCGGGGTGCGCGTCGGGGTCAGCGTCGGCTTCGGAGTCAGCGTCGGCGTGGCGGTGGGCGACGGCTTCGCCGTCGGCGTGCAGTAGGGCACCGGCGTCGGCTCGCCGTAGGACGGCGGAACCCAGGTCAGCTCTCCATTGACCGGGTGCGTGCCGTAGACATTCAGCCGGAAGAGACGCAAGGCGATCCCAAGCAGTTGATCGTTCCCCCCGGGCAACGCCGGCGCCATCACCAAGGCCCCCGTCGTGTGCCCATCGGCAAGCTGTTGCGCGGGCTGCAACGCGAGTTCGCCCGAAGCCGCGTCACGCTCGTAAACGTGGATTGCACCGGTCGCGCCGCCCGTGGCGGAGGCGACATAGAGGTAGCTCTGGGACGGATCCAGACTCAGTGCGGTCGAGTTGACGCCGAGCCCACCGGCGCCGTTGAAGGTCGGCTTACGCCGCCCCAAGAAGTTCAGTTCGCCGAAGTCCGGATGGTCGGGCGGCAGGCTTGCCCCCGTCGCGTCCTTCAGCCGCCGCCCATACCAGCTCACATAGCCGTTGGAGGCAGCGACGTAGACGAAACGCCCGTCGCCCGACACCACCACTTCGTAGGGGGTGGCCAACGAGCCCTGGGTCGCCGACGCCGGCATCACCCCGGCGAAGGTCGGCAGGCCGCTGACGGGATTCCGATGAAGGTGGACGAGCGTATCGGCGTTGGTGCCCACGACGTAAATCGACAGCCCGTCCGGGCTCACGGCGAGATGATTGGCGCCACTGAGATCGGACCTGCCGTCGCCGTCGAGGTCGCCATGCAGTTCGCCGAGAAACGACAATGTGCCGTCCGTATCCCGAGCGAAGCTGACGAGCGCCCCTCGCTCCGGCGGCCCCACGTCGACCGGCAAGTGGTGCAACCCGACACCGGCGGCGACATAGGCGAACTTCCCGTCGGGGCTGAGCACGATGCTGCTGGCGTACTTGATGCCGTCGACCGGCATCGGCGCCAACGTGCCATGCTCGATCACTTGCTGCAGCGTCAGCTTGCCGAATGCGGGATCCACCGCGTCGGCGACACGCGCGAAGACGAAGATGGCGCTGTCGGGGGTCGGAGGGAATGGCGGTGTGTTGCTCGGACGCACGGCGTTCGAGGTGGCATACACGTGCAGGCCATCCGGGCTGACAGTCACGGACGACAGCGGGTACGGACCCGTCAGGGTGGGATCACAGGCGCTGGGAGGCAGCGTTTGGCGTACGCTCAACGTACCGTCGGGGGCGCGCTCATAGACGACCAACGTCGGCAGGCCCTCGTCGCGGGCGGCGTAGACGTGGCGTCCGTCAGGAGAAACGGCAACGTCGCGGAAGATCTCGTCGTCAGCCTTCGCTTGGCAGGCACACAAGAACGCGCCGATGCAGAGCAACCACCTGCCGCGTCGGCCGCGGACGTTCCGCGAACGGCTCCAAGCAACCATAGACGCCCCCACTCGAATGTCGGCCTAATGCTCGGCGCCGGATAGCACGCGTCGGAACGAACTGTCGAGGAAAACTACGCACAGGCTCGGCGCCGTGTTAGGGAGCGGCCATCATCGGGTGGCGAGGTCGGGACGCATGCAATGGATCACGGGGATCAATGGCTTGGCCGCGGTCGGGACGGTCGGCATGGGCTTGCTCGGTTTGTGGGCGCCGCGCCGGGCCGCCATGTTGGTGCGCCTGCGTGAGACCGCGCCCGAGGGGTTCGCGGAGTTTCGCGCCACCTACGGCGGCCTGTTCGTCGGGCTCGGACTTCTGCCGTTGCTGTCGGCGGCGCCCGAGGCCTACCTGGTTGCCGCCGCGAGCTGGGGCGGTGCGGCGCTGGGTCGACTCGTCTCGATGCGACTCGACGGCGCCCATTGGCACCACAACCTCGGCGGCCTGGCGCTGGAAGCGAGCTTCGCGGCGGCGCTGGCCGCCGGCAACCTTCCCTAACGGCTGTGGTAGGGATTTTTTCGTTCATCGTGCGGCGCCGCCGTGGTAGGCTGCAACCCATGAAATCGTCGCTTTCCACCCCCTCGGTACGCCCTCGGCGCCCTCGTTCCCCGCTCGCTGGCGCCATCCTCGTGGCGCTGCTGCTGCCCGGCCTCGCCGCGGCTCAGCCGGCGCGCGACATCGAATGCCGCCGCCGCGTCGGCATCGTCGCCCGCAAGTTCGTCAGCAATCTTACGGTGGAGATCCTGGCCTGCCACGTCGACCGTGCCAAGGGATTGGTACCCGAGGCCCTCGACTGCAACACCCCGAGCACCTGGGTCGGCAACGGTTACCCGATCGGCACCGGCAACTACAACGCGGCGCGCGCCAACGTCGACCGCATCGTCGGCATGTGCAACGCCGAGTCGACCATGGCGGCTCTCGGCTACTCGAGCTGCCCGGCTCCGTGCAACGCGCTGCCGATCGTCACCGAGAACGATCTCCCCGATTGCATCCGCTGTGTCACGGAGACCGCCGTCACCAGCGTCGCCGCGGCAGTGTACGGAACTCCAGTCCTGCCGCTCGTACGTGAGTCACGTCTCTGCCAAGAGCGCTTCGGGCGACAGCTCATCACCTACTTCAACCGCCGCTCCTTCCTGCAAGACAACTGCCAGTTCCGCAAAGAAGACGGCAAACCAGGCTACACCACGGTCGCCGACTGCTCCGCCCTCGACAACCCGGCGCACCCTTCGTACGCGCGGCTGTCGGCGCAAATCGACAAGCTCGACCGTCTCATCGACAAGCGCTGCGGTGAGGTCGACATCGCCGGCACGCTCGACCTGTGCGGTACCACGCCGGCCGCCCTCAAGGCCTGCCTGAAGAGCGAGGTCGACGCCGCCGCGCTCGAACTGTTCGCCCTCACCTTCCCGACCATTCCTTGATCGAGCCTACGGCGACGGCTGGCGCTGCTTCACTCGGCACATCCCTCCAGCGCCGTCGTCACGGCCTGCAGGATCTCGTCGACGGTAATCGCCGCATCGGCGTTGCGGTCTCCCGCCGGGCAGAGGTCGAAACTCGACGTACCGAGCGAAACGTTGATCATGCCCAAGATCTCGTCGACGGTGACGATACCGTCTTCGTCGCAGTCACCGACACAGGCCCCGAGTTCGACCGCGGCGAGGAGCACGACATCCTCGATCGGCACGTTTTCGAAGCGACCCACCGTATGTGTTGCGACGCGCTGGATGGCGTCGACGACCGCCAGGCCCTCGATCACGCGGCCGAAGACGGCGTAGCCGAAGCCCGCGGCGGACTCGTTCTGGTGATCGAGTTCGACGTTGTTGCGGGTATTGATGAAGAACTGGGAAGTAGCACTATCGATGACGGTGGTGCGTGCCATGGCGATGGTGCCGATGCGGTTGCTCAACCCGTTGCGCGCCTCATTGACGATGGGGGCGCGTGTCGGCTTGGCACGTAGGCCGGAGGTGAAGCCGCCGCCCTGGATGATGAAGCCGGGGATGGTGCGGTGGAACAACGTGCCGTCGTAGAAGCCGTCGCGCACGTAGGCCAGGAAGTTGGCGGCGGTGACGGGGGCGTTGACCGGGTCGAGTTCGAGGACGATGTCGCCGAGGCTGGTCTGCATGCGGACGCGTGGCGACTCTTGCGCGGTGACGGGAGCGACGGCGAGCAGCATCAACGAAAGAACACGGGCAAGGAGAGCGCGGGGGTAGACGGGCACGGGCAGTTCCTCCGGGCGGCACCATGCCCCATTTACCCATCGCCGAGGAAGAGGCGCCGAATGGAGATCGGAGGAGAGGTTGGTGGCAGATCCCTTGGAGCGATCCGTTAGCTAGCTGCCCGCTAGTGCGCGTCCGAATCGGGACGGCGCAACGAGGCGACGCGCGGCGGCGCGTTGCGATTGCGCGGAGCGGGGCGAAGGCGGGCGTGTCGATCCACCGCGGCGCCGGCGGCACGGGCCAACCAGATCAAACGCAAGGTCGGCCCGTCGAGATGCGGGTCGCGGCCGACGGCGTGTAGAGCTGCGCGCGCGGTGGTCGCGGCGATCGCCGCCAACCAAGCGGTCGGCACCCGTCCCGGCGGAGGAGCCGCGGCCCACGGATCACGCTCGGCCAGCGCGCCTTCGAGAACCACCCGCGACGGACCGACGGCGAAGCAAGCGGCTGTACCCGGCTCACCCAACGCCTCGCGCAAGGCATTCGCCGTCCGCGTGCTGCCGAGGGCTCGCATGCGGTACAGCGGCTCGGCGCCGTCGTCCGCTTCGATACGCAGCAGTTCCCAGACGTCGCGCGGGTGCCCGGTTTCGGCGAGGAACAACTCGGCACAAGCTCCGATGCGTGCCAGCCGCATGGCGATGCGCGCCGCCGCCGCTGGTTTTGGTTTCGACTGGTTCGGGTTCATGACGAGTGGCCTTCGCAGCGCCCAATGCACTGGCCACTGGAACCGTAACCGAGCCGACGAACGATGCAAGCGCAAGTCGAGAAGCACTCCACGGAAGGCGCGTGCGAACGCAGTGCCGGCTTCCGATCATCGCGCGAAAGCCTCGACCTCCGTATCTCCGCTCCTCCGTGGTGCACCCATCCCGGTCATTCGGCTTCGACGACGCGGAAGATCAGGCCCCTCGCCATGCACGGCGGTCAACCGGAGGAGGCAAACCGAAGTCCCCCTTGGCCCTTGTACCTTGGCCCTCAGCGCAACTCCTGATGCCCCGGGTGGACCTTCATGTTCGGCACGGCTGCCGCCAGTTCCTTGAGCTTCTGCAGACTGACCGCACTGCGTGGTTGGTCGGCGGAGAAGCTGCCGGGCTCGACTCCGTGCAACCACCCCCAGGCGGTATGGCAGGCGTCGCCGAGAATCAGCTGCGGCCCGTCGACGGTGCGCACCACGTACGCCGTCGAGCCGGGAGTGTGGCCGGGGACGTGCAACGCCCACAGCGACCCGTCGCCGAGCAGGTCGAGCACACCTTCGAAGCGGCCCGCCTCGTCGCCGTGGAAATCCCACTGCTGCAGCTCGGCGAGCGACGCCAGCAGCCGATCGGTCGTCGTCTGCGTGAACATGTGGGTCAGCTGCGTCGCCGACGCCTCGAATGGTCCCACATAGACCGGGGTCGGCGCCTTGAAGTCGGGCAGCCCGAGAATGTGGTCGATGTGCAGGTGGGTCAGCAGCACGGCACTCACCTGCGAGGGATGTTCGGCGAGCCAGCGACCGGTGGTGGTGTGGACCTTCATCGAATCGAAGTCCATGGCCCATTCGACGACCGAGCCGATGTGCGGGCTGACGCCGCCGTCGGCGAAGCGGGCTTCGAGGCCGGAGTCGACGAGGAAGGTGCCGAACTTCTCGTGTTGGAGGGCGTAGAAGTAGATCTGCACCGGCTCGGCGCGATCGACGAGCCCGGCGGCGCGGGCCTCGGGGTGATCGAGGTTGAGCAGGCCGGAGAGGTCGACCTGCCAATCGGCGGCGACGACCTTGGTGAGGCGGAAGGTACCGGGCTCGGCGAGGGCGGCGATCATCCGATCGCTGGAGGAAGGGGTGCCGAAGCGCGCGGTTTCGACGGGGTGGTTCGAGGCACGGCAGCCGGCAACGCCAGCGAGGGCGAATCCGAGAAGCAGCGGCAGGGCACGTCGCATGGTGGAGTCCTTTCCTGAGTCCGATCGTTTCCGAGCTTGGGACATCGCGACGCGCCTGGCAAACGCCCCCGCGGCGCTCTTCGCGACATCCTATTGACGCCATCCCTCGCGGCGCACTATGCACGCGCTGTGAGCAAAACCCTGCACCGACAGCGTGCTCCCCGCGTCGACGTGGCGCCGACTCGGCCGCCGAGCCGTTCGAGAGAGCGGTGGGCCTGATGGATTTCCTCTTCGCCGATGGTGCCGGCCCATTCGCCTTGGCGGCGATCGTCGGGACCTTCGTGTTCCTGTTGCGCCTCGGGCTCCTGCTCGCCGGCGGACTGGACCATGGGCTCGACTTCGACGCCGGCGGCGCACCTCACTCGGATACGACGGACATCTTCCAACTGTTCACCGTGCAGGGACTCGCCGCCTTCGCCATGGGCTTCGGCTGGGGCGGGCTCGGCGCGCTGCGCGGCGCCCAACGGCCGTGGCTGGTCGCCCTGCTCTTCGGCGGTCTTTGCGGCCTCGGCATGGCATGGCTGCTGCGCTCCTTGATGGCCCGCCTGCGCTCCCTCGAAACCAGCGGCAACATTCCACCCGATGCCGCCATCGGCGAAATCGGCGATGTCTACCTGACCATTCCCGCCGCCGGCGCAGGGCGCGGCCAAGTGCGGGTCAACGTGCGCCAGCACCAGCGGATCTTCGACGCCACCACCGACGGCGCCGCCCTACCGACGCAGAGTCGCGTGCGCGTCGTCGGCGTCAATCCCGACCGCAGCTTGCTCGTCACCGCGGCATGAGCCGCACGACGAACCCCTCCCAGGAGAGCCCATGTCCTTCTTTCAAGACATCTTCGGCATGATCTTCGGCGACGGTATCGCCATCGGCGCCTCGATCTGGCTCGGCCTCGCAGGCTCGATCCTGCTGCTCTTGGTGTTCTTCGTCGTGCTGGTGATCCGGCAGTACCGGCGCTGTCCGAGCAATCGCATCCTCGTCATCTTCGGCAAGGTCGGCGCCGATCGCGCCGCCAAGTGTCTGCACGGCGGCGGCGCCTTCGTCATTCCGCTGATCCAGGACTACGCCTATCTCGCCCTCGAGCCGCTGGTCATCGACATCCCGCTCGAAGGGGCGCTGTCGCTCAACAACATTCGCGTCAACGTTCCCTCGACCTTTACCGTCGGCATCTCGACCGATCCGGTGCTGATGAACAACGCCGCCGAGCGACTGCTGAACCTGCCGGAGCAGAAGGTGAAGGAACAGGCGCAGGACATCATCCTCGGCCAGCTGCGCTTGGTGATCGCGACCTTGTCGATCGAAGAGATCAACAAGGACCGCGAGAAGTTCATGAAACTGGTCAACGAGAACGTCACGCAGGAGATCAACAAGATCGGCCTCGAGCTGATCAACGTGAACATCCGCGACATCACCGACGAGAGCGGATACATCGAAGCGATCGGCAAACGCGCCGCGGCCGAGGCGATCAACACTGCCAAGGTCGACGTGGCGCAGCAGGAGCGCGACGGCGCCACCGGCGAGTCGATCGCCGTGCGCGAACGCACCGTCAACGTCGCCCGTGAGCACTCGACCGCGGCACAAGGCGAGAAGGACGCCGAACGCGCCAAGCGCGTCGCCGTGGCGGGCATCGAGTCGGAAGCCGTGCAAGCCGAGGTCGCGGCGAAGCGTGACATGGAGGTCGCGGCAGCGCAGCGCGCCGCCGAAACCATGGCCGCCAAGAAGGCGGCCGAGCAGGAACAGCGTATCAAGGTGGCACAAGCCGAAGCCACGGCGACCATGGGCGAGAACGAGTCGTCCGCCAAGATGGCCGCCTCGAATGCCGAATTGGCGGAAGTGCAAGCGGAGGCGCGGCGGCGGGCCGATGTCGCGGCGGCGAAGTCACAGGAAGCCATTCTCGTGGCGCAGCGCGAGCAGGAGCTGGCGCGGCTTTCCAAGGAGAAACTGGCGCCCCAGGAAATCGAAAAGCAGCGCATCGAGATCGCCGCTGAGGCGGAAGCCGAGAAGCAGCGCCGCGAGGCGGGCGGCCAGGCCGACGCCATCCTGGCCAAGTACATGGCCGAGGCCGAGGGCATCCAGAAGGTACTCGAAGCGAAGGCCGAGGGTTACCGCAAGCTCATGGAAGCGTGTGCCGCAAACCCCGAAGTGGCGCCGACATTGTTGCTGATCGAGAAGCTGCCGGAGATCGTCGCCGAGCAGGTCAAGGCAATCGCCAACCTGAAGATCGACCACATCACGGTCTGGGACAGCGGCCGCGGCGGCGACGGCAAGAGCAACGCCACGGCCGATTTCCTCTCGGGCATGATCGGCGCCTTGCCGCAGGTACACGAACTCGCCAAACAAGCGGGCATCGAGCTGCCGCCCTATTTGGGTCGCATGGAAGACGAAGCCAAGCGCCGCCCGAGCAGCTAGTTGGAGGTTCTCAACGCAGAGGCGCGGAGGCGCCGAGCTTCGCCAATTGCCGAGCTCTGGCCTACGCCTGCACCCGTGATGAGGCTACTCGTACCGGCGCCGATGCTTGGGAGAGCAACCTCGTCACGGGATTTCGGCCATCGTGGCGGCGAGGCGGCTGACGTAGCTGCGACCGAAGAGGTTGACGTGCACCAGCAAGGGGTAGAGCTGGTACAGCGGTATCCGGTGCCGCCAATCTTCGGCGAGCGGGAATCCTTCGTCGTAAGCGGCGAAGAAGCGCGGGCCGGGATTTCCGAAGAGCTGCAGCATCGCCAAGTCGACCTCGCGATGTCCGCCGTAGACCGCCGGATCGATCAAGCACGGCTGGCCGGCGACGTCACAGAGGATGTTGCCGCTCCACAGGTCGCCGTGCAGACGCGCCGGTGGTTCGGGAGGCCCAGCATACTCGGGTAAGCGGTCGATGAGGTGCTCGATGCGAGCCACCAAATCCCGCGGCAACAAGCCGACGGCCCGCGCCAGTTGTGGACGCAGCCGGCGCTCAGCGTAAAACTCGGACCAGGTGGCGCAGGATTGGTTCGACTGCGGCAGGCTGCCGATGAAGTTGTCGTGCTCGAAACCGAATGAATCGGCGCCGGTCGCATGCAACCTCGCCAACGCACGCCCCAAGTGTTCCTCGAAGTCGGGACCGGGGCGGCCGGGCTCGATCCACTCGAGGGCAAGCCAACGTGGCCCACCGGGCGCATCGACACAGCCCAACTGCTCCGGCACGCGCATGACCCCAGGCTGCGCCAGCCAGGCGAGTCCGCGTGCTTCGGCGCCGAACATCCCGAGCGGCGCCGCGGCATTGGTTTTGACGAAGATCCGACGTCCGTCGGCGAGGTCGGCACGGAAGGCGGCGTTGATGTCGCCGCCGGCGACAGGATGCAGGGCCCGCGGCGTGGCGCCGAAGTGCCGTTCGAGGGCAACGAGGAGATCCGTGTTCACAGACGATGCTCACGCCGCAGGTGAGCCAGCAAGCCGCGACAGGCGGCCTCGCATAGATCGAAGACCTCGTCGAAGCCGCGCGCGCCGCCGTAGTAGGGATCGGGCACTTCGGCCGACACCGGTGCCGACGGGTCGAAGCTGCGCAGCAGGTGGACGCGGCGGCGTTCGGCGTCGTTGCGCGCCAGCCGGTGCAGGTCGGCCAGGTTGTTGTGGTCCATGGCGAGCACGTAATCGAAGCGGTCGAAGTCGGCGACGGTGAAATGCGCCGCGACGCTCGGCAGGGCGACCCCACGCGCCCGAGCCGTCTGCTGCGACCGGCGATCCGGCGGCTCGCCGACGTGATACGCGGCAGTACCGGCGCTAGCGATCTCGATGTGGTCGCTCAAGCCGGCCTGCCGCACCAGGTGCACGAAGATCCCTTCCGCCGTGGGCGAGCGACAGATGTTGCCGAGACAAACGAAGCAAACACGCAGCATGAGCCCTCCTAGATCGAAGCCCCGCCCCCTTTCAACACGCCACCAAGATGACGGTCGGCGACGTTCGACAGGGGCTCAGAGTTCTGGCTTCGAGCGAAGCCCGTCGTTGGTGCATCGGACGCGCGTCGGATAAACTCGACTTCTTGCGCGGCGCGGGGCTGCGCTTCGGATGGGAGGACACGCCATGGCACGCAATCGTAAGTCGACCCCCAAACGCACGGCCGGCAAGACGCGCTCGCGCAAGGCATCAGGACCACGTACGGCCCGGCCGCGCCGCGCTTTGGCCGGCGACACCTCGCCCAACCTCAGCCCCGACGGCATCGAACGCTTTACCGTCGACGAGTCGGTCGCCGGCGCGCGCGAGGCCAAGCTCGCCGCCGTGCGCGACATCCTCGACCGCATCCCCACCGACGATCGCGCCACCCTCATGACCTCGCTCGAAGCCATTCTCGCCGGCGCTTCGCCCGATGATGCCGGCGCCTTGCGCGAGGCCCTCCTGGCGCAACGCGCCGCTTCCGCCGGCGTCGTGCTGAGCCCCGACGACGAGCTCGCCAGCGATTGGCGCGAGGGCGGCTACCCCTACAAGCACCTGCTCTCGCGCAAGGCCTACGAAAAACAGAAGTATCGCCTACAGGTCGAATTGCTGAAGCTGCAAGCGTGGGTGAAAGACACGGGCCAGAAGGTCGTCATCCTCTTCGAAGGACGCGACGCCGCCGGCAAGGGCGGCACCATCCGCCGCTTCATGGAACACCTCAACCCCCGCGGCGCGCGCGTCGTCGCCCTCGAAAAGCCTACCGAGACCGAACGCGGCCAGTGGTACTTCCAGCGCTACGTGCAACACCTCCCCACCGCCGGCGAGATCGTGCTGTTCGACCGCTCCTGGTACAACCGCGCCGGCGTCGAACGCGTCATGAGCTTCTGCTCCCCCGAGGAATACGAGGAGTTCATGCGCCAGACTCCGGTCTTCGAACGCAACCTCGTCGCCAGCGGCACGCACTTGATCAAGTTCTGGTTCTCGGTCAGCCGCGCCGAACAGCGGCGCCGGTTCAAGGAGCGCGAGACGCATCCGCTGAAGCAATGGAAGCTATCGCCGGTCGACCTGGCCTCGCTCGACAAGTGGGACGAGTACACCAAGGCCAAGGAGGCGATGTTCTTCCATACGGACACCGCCGAGTCGCCGTGGACAGTGATCAAATCGGACTGCAAGAAGCGCGCGCGGCTCAACGCCATGCGCTACGTGTTGTACAAGCTGGCGTACGCCAACAAGGACATCGACCACATCGGCGCGCTCGACCCGCTCCTCGTCGGGCGAGCCCACGTCGTCTACGAGCGGGGCGAACGGCGCGGCACGCCGCTGCTGTGAACGGGGGTCGTCACCACGTGCCGAGGGCGAAAGGCGAAAAGCTCGAGGCGAAAGGCTGGCATCATCGACCAGCCTTCCGCCTCGAGCCTTCAGCCTTCAGCCCGACGCTGCCGCTCAGGGATTCTTCGCGGCGGCGTTGAACTTGATGCCGTCGTTCTTCTTGATGTCCGCCGCCTCGAACACCCCCTCCCAGCAGAAGGGCTCGCTGCTGAGAACCACCTGCGCGGTCACCGGGGCGGTCAGTCCGCCGGTCATATCGAAGGGCGGGATCGTCGTGCCTTTGGCTTTGACCGAAACGCCGGCCTTGCCCTCGATGCTCGCCTTGGTGCGGATCGAGGTGATGCCGTCGTTCGTCGCCGGCTTCGCCTTGTCCTTGTAGGCCCACCCCTTGTAGTTCGGGGCCTTGCCCGACTTCTTCCAGCACGACACGCCGTCGCAGGTGGATGCTGCCGGCACGTCGAGAGCGACGACGCCGCCATCGCCGTCATAAATGCACAAGGCGTAATCCGCATCGACATCGGGGTCGCCGAAGTCGTCGAACGCCGCGTTGCCCTTGTTCCAGGTGAACGAGACCTTGTCCTTCGAATCGTTTGCGGTGTTGCGCACGAGCTGCAGCTTCATCTTCGCCGCCTGCTGGCAGCCGCTGGCCGGCGCCGCCTCGAAGATGCAGCCGATGCCCGAATCGCACGAATCCTGGGTGCAGATGCTGCCGTCGTCGCAGGTGATGGGATCGAACTGGCAACCCAGGCCGCTGTCGCACGAGTCGTTCGTGCAGGCGTTGGTGTCGTCGCAGGTGATCGCGTCGTTGACGCAGCCGTCGACGGCGTCGCACGCGTCGTTGGTGCAGGCATCGCTATCGTCGCAGTTCAGACTGGTCCCCGACTGGCATACGCCAGTGCCGACGTTGCACGTCTCGGTGCCCGTACAGACGCTACCGTCGTCGCAATCGGCATCGACCAAGCAAACGACACAAGGCGGCGCGGCAGCGACGACGGGGTCGGCATCGACGGCTCCGACGATCGCATCACATCCAGGGTTGCCCGGGCCGGCGGCGCAGCCCCAGTAGTTGCCTTCGGCGTCGATGGTCGGCGAGGCGCCATTGGCGACACCCGAGATGGCGTTGTCGAGCAAGGCGTTGTCGTTGACGTCGACGATGACCCCGGCGCCGAGTCCACCCAGAGCTCCACCGATCGGATCGAACACGACGACGCCGTGCTGGAAGCCGAAGATGCGGTTGCAGCCGATGTCGAAGGTGGCGCCGGACGGAATGCTGTTGAAATCAGCCGACGCGTCGTTCGAGCGCAGGAAGATGCCGGCGCTCGCGGGGTTGGTGGCGTTGCCGACACCACCGACGTCCCCCCCGTCGAGCACGTTGCCGCTGACGACGACCGGGCCGTTGCCGCGCAACATGATGCCGTAGGCGGCGACCGCCGAACCAAACGTCCCCGACAAGGTGGCACGGTTGTCGGTCACGCTGACCAGTGCGTGGCTCAGCGTGTCGGCGAGGTTGACGTGGATCAGACCGAGATTGGCCGTGCGCAGGCCGACGTTCTGACTGAAATCGTTGTCGTCGATCTCCAGCCCCGTTTCGAGAGCGGTGTTGTGAATTTGCACCTGTACCGACGCATTGACCGAATCGGTGAACTGGTTGCGTTGGATCTTGACGTTGGAGACACCGACGCCCGACGTCGCGAAGAACTTGAAGATCAGGATGCCGCGCGAGTTGCCGGTGAAGGTGGAGTCCTCGATCACCGCGTCGCGCAGCTCCTCGGCATAGATCGCCGCCGTACCGGTGGTGTTCTCGAACAGGCATTCGTCGACGGTCAGACCGCTCAGCTTCGAGCTGCCGCCATCATTGGACTGATAAATGCCCAAGCCGCCGCCACTGAAGGTGGAGTTGGTGACGCTGAGGCCGACGACGTTGGAGGTCGACACCGTGCGAATGCCGGCACCTGTATTGCTGGTGAACACACAATTGCTCACCGAGGTATTGGTGTAGGTACCGGCGGCGTCGCCGATTTGAATGGCATCGGAGCCGTTACCGGTGAAGTTCACCGATTCGACACTCAAGCCGTCGACCGTGGCGGCATCGAGGCGAATGCCGTCGCCGGGGGAGTTCTGGATCGTCAGGTTGCGCAGCGTGATGCCGTCGGCACGGATGCGCAGACCGATGGCGGCAGTGACGTTGAGAAAGGTCGACGCGGTTCCGGCGCCCTCGATGGTCAGACTCTTGTCGACGGCGACACTCGCCACATCGAAAGTTCCCGCGGCGATATCGATCGTATCCGCCGCGGAAGCGGCCGCCACGGCGGCAGCGACCGTATCGCAACTGGGTACGGCGACGGTGCACGTGTTCGAGCCGTCACCGGGAACTTCCCACGTCAGGCCGCGCGCCGCGCCCGCTGTGCACGCAATGATGATGCTCCCGACCGCAACTGCCATTCGCACGTTCGACATGACCTTCCTCCCGCTCGTTGGTTTTGGGACGAGGCCAAGCGCCTCGGATCGCAAATGGCCGTGAACTCGCAACGAATCAAGGCACGATCTCCTGCGTCCCCCACATCCTCGATAGTCCCGCAACGTCGCCTCGGTCAATCATTATTTCGCATCAGTGGTCGTAGCGCGTGAAGGTTGACGTTGACTTTGGGCGCGCGACCGCGCTTACGCTCGACGCGGGATGACTCAGGCCGCGCAACCGCTAGAAGGACCGATCGAGAGCTTCATCGGGCGAACCCACGAACTGGCGGTGCTGCGGCGCGGCTTCGACGACGCGGTTGCCGGACGCGGTCGATCGATTCTCGTCGCCGGCGATCCGGGCATTGGCAAGACACGCCTAGTCGCCGAATTCGCCGCCGAGGCGCGCGATCGGGGGGCTCTCGTCCTGTGGGGCCGCTGCTGGGAGGACAGCGGCGCTCCGGCCTATTGGCCGTGGCTGCAGCTCGTGCGCTCCTGCTTGCGCCACGGCGACGGTGACGGCCTCGACGCCGCGTTGGGGCCGACCGCGAGCCCTCTCGTCGCCTTGGTGCCGGAACTCGGCCAGCGCCGCCCCGATTTGCTGCCGGCGGCGCGCGCCGGCAGCGACGACTCCGAAGCGGCGCGTTTCCAGCTATTCGATGCGGTGACGACGTTCTTCGCCAACCTACGCCTTCGCCGGCCCCTCGTCCTCGTCTTCGACGACCTCCACGCTGCCGACCCCGCCTCGTTGGGTCTACTTCAATTCCTCACGCGCCAGCTTCCGGCCCTCGGCGTGCTGGTCATCGCCACCCTGCGTGACGACGCACCGTCGGCCCCGGACTGGTTCCCGGCGGCGCTGGCTCGGCTGCGCCGTGACGCGCAGCGCATCGACCTGCGCGGTCTCGATCCCGCCGACGCGGCCCGCTTCGCGTCGCAGGTCGCCGGTGCGACGCCATCGAAAGCCGTACTCGACGCGGTCTATCGACTCACCGAGGGCAACCCCTTCTTCATCGACGAACTGGTGCGGCTGCTCGTCGCCGAGGGTCACCTCGCGGCTCTCCCCGAGGCTCAGTCGCTCCACTTGCCGCAAGCGGTGCGCGATGTGGTGCACCGCCGGCTGGCGCCATTGACCGAGCCGACGCGGCAGCTGTTGCGACTGGCTTCGGCACTCGGACGCGACATCGTGCCGGCCCAACTGCGGGCCGTCAGCGGATTGCCGCTCGACGACTTGTGTCGCCAGCTGGAAGAAGCCGTCGAGCACGGCTCCGTGGTCGCACCGCCGCAGCCGACCTTGCCCTACATGTTCGCCCATCCCCTGGTGCGCGAGGTTCTCTACGGCGAGATCGCGCCGAGCGATCGTGCCGACCTGCATCATCGAATCGCCCTCGCGCTCGGGCAACTGTACGGTCACGACGACGCGGCCCATCTCGGCGAGCTGGCACATCACTTTCTCGCGGGGCTGCCGCGCGGCGAGGTGGGTACGGCGTTGGAGTACGCCCTACGCGCCGCGCGTCTGGCCCATCGCCAAGCGGCCTACGAGGAAGCCGCCCGTTGGTGCGAGCGCGGCCTGTCGCTGTGGAATTTGCATCAGCCGCCGGAGATCATGCGCTGCGAGCTGCTGTTGACGCAGGCCGAGGCCGAGCGGCGCGCCGGCGACACGGCGGCGGCGCGCCTCCACTTTGGCGAGGCGGCCGACCTCGCCGCGGCACAACACAACCCCGCGCTCGCGGCCCGCGCGGCCATCGGCTTCAGTTCTTCCGGCGCCGAAACCGGCGCCGTCGACGAATCCCTCGTGCGCCGCCTCGAACGGGCTCTTGCTCTCCTGCCCGCCGCCGACTCGCCGTTGCGCGCCACCGTATTGGCCCACTTGGCGATGGCCCTCTACTTCTCCGATCGCTCCGAGCGACGGACGCAAGCCAGCCGCGAGGCCGTCGCCATGGCCCATCGCACGGGCGACGCACCGGCCCTCGCCATCGCCTTGTTGGCGCAGCACTTCACTCTCTGGCGGGCCGGTACGGCCCCGCAGCGCCTCGCCATCACCGAAGAGCTGATCGCAGTCGCCGATCGGTTGGCCATCGCCGACACGTCCCTCGAAGCGCGCGACTGGCGCATCGTCGACCTACTCGAATGCGGCGACATGCACGCCGCCCGCGCCGAAGCCGCGAGCTATGCCCGCCTGGCGCGCGAGCTGCGCTTCCCGCGCCACGTGCGCCAAGGACATCTGCTGCAAGCCAGTTTCGCCCTCTTCGACGGTCGTTACGCCGAAGCCGAAGCAGCCGCTTTGCGTGCCTTCGAGCTGGGCACACACGTGCACGCACCCAATGCCGCACAGTTTCTCGGCGTGCAGATCTTCACCCTGCGCCGCGAACAAGGTCGGCTGGGCGAGTTGCACGATCTCGTCGTCCGCTTCACCAACCAGTACCCTGGTCTACCCATTTGGCGCTGCGGCGCCGCCTTCCTTTACGCCGAGACGGGACAGCTCGAGGCGGCGCAACGGGAGCTCACCGCCCTGGCCGGCGACGACTTCGCCATCCTGCGCCACGACGGCAACTGGATGGCGTCGATGGCCCTGCTCGCCGAAGTCAGCGCCGCCGTCGATGACGGTGCCATTGCCGCCAAGCTGCACGCCTTGCTCGCGCCGTTCGGCGGCGGCCCATCCACTCCGGACCGGTCGGGTGCCGCAACGGAACGGCGAGTCGTATCGCCTGATACGCACGACGCCGCCGCCCGGAGTCGGCGCGGCGCTCGCGCCCCCTTGGTCGTCGTTGCCACCGGCGTCGCGTGTTTCGCACCCGTGGCGTATTACCTCGGGCTCACCGCCGCGACGTGTCGGCGGTGGCCCGTCGCCTTTGCTTGGCTCGATGCGGCCGCCGACTCCTGTGTGCGGCTGAACACGCAACCGTGGCTCGCCTACACCCGCTTGGCGCAAGCGCGGGCGCGCTTCGCCTGCACCGGGCGGTACGACGACGAAGCCGGCCTGGCGTACTTGCGCGAGTGCCGTCACCTCGCCGACCAGCTGGGTATGGTCCAGTTGCAGAGCAAGACCACGGCGCTCGAGACCGCGCTTGCCCCGCCCACCGCCGGTCACCGCACCCGAGCCGACACTGCGCCCGACTGCTTCATCCGCGAAGGCGACTATTGGACGATCGTCTTCGGTGGCCGCACGGCGCGCCTGCGCGACAGCAAAGGACTCCGTTATCTCCACCTGCTCCTCTGCCGCGCCGGCGACGAAGTCTACAGCCCCGACCTCATCGCCGAAGCCGAACCAGGCGCCCCGACGACCGGATCCGGCGATGCCGGGCCGCGGCTCGATGCGCGGGCGCGTGCCGCGTACAAGGAACGCCTGCACGAGTTGAGCGACGACCTCGAGGACGCGCGTCGTTGCAACGACCTCGGTCGCGCCGAACGAGCGCAAGCCGAAATCGACCGCCTGGCACGCGAACTGTCGGCCGCCGTGGGCCTCGGCGGGCGGGAGCGTCGCCTCGGCTCGGCCGCGGAGCGCGCCCGCGTCAGCGTCACCAAGGCGATCGCCGCGGCGCTCAAGAACATCACCCTGCACCATCCACCACTGGCGCAGCATCTCGACCGCCACCTCCGAACCGGCACCTTCTGCCGCTACGCCACCGAACCGCACGAAGCCGTCGCCTGGTCGCTCTGGGCCGATCCCGAGCGACCAACGGGAAACTCCCTGGTGTAACGTCCAACATCACACGGTTCCGTTCCAGCTCACGCCTCATGGGCGATGGGAAGGAACGGAATCATGCTGAGCCACGATCATCGCCGCGCCGAAGTCGCCTACGGCGTCTCGACCGACTCGCCCCCGACCACGAGACGCCTTCGGCATCGACAGAGGAGGCGCCCTGTCGCCTTGCTCCTCTGCAGCGTCGCACTGTGCCTGCCCGGCCTGGCAAGCGCACAAACCCTCACCGTAGCACCGCCCTCGCTGGCCCTGCCCGCCGGCGGCAACCGCCAAATGAGCGCCCTGCTCGACGGCGCCGCCACCAACGCCGTCGCCTGGACCGTCAACGGCATTCCCGGAGGCAACACCACGCTCGGCACCGTCGATGCGAACGGTAGGTACGTCGCGCCGGCGCAACCGCCGACCGGCTGGAACGTCACGCTCGCCGCCACCCTGAAGGCCAACCCGTCGCTGCGCGCCGAATCGACCGTCACCGTGCGCCACCCGATCCCATGGCCGACCACGGTGAGTCCGGCCCAGGTCGCCCTCGGTCCGTTCACCCTGCGGGTCACCGGCACGCGCTTCGTCAACGGCGCGCAAGTGCTTTGGAACGGCACGCCGCTGAGCACCACGTTCGACTCGGCGACACAGCTGACCGCCACGGGCGTCGCCTCCAAGGCTGGGCCCGTCGAGATCACCGTCGCCAACCCGGGTCCCGGGGCGCTGTCGAAGGTTCTCCCCTACTACGTGACCACGAGTGTTCTCGTGGCCGTCACGCCGACCTTCGCCAAGCTCGCGGTCGGGTCGTCGCAGTCCTTCCAAGCCGCCGTCACCGGCAACGCCAACACGGCCGTCATCTGGACGGTGAACGGTCACCCCGGCGGCGATCCAGGGCTCGGCATGATCTCCGCCACCGGCGTCTACACCGCGCCGCCGATCGTCCCGCCGTCGGGCCTCGTCACGATCGCCGCCGTCAGCGTCGCCGACGGCGTCTCCCAGGCGACCGCCACCCTCTCGCTCTTCGACCCCCAGGCGATCGCCCACGGCCGCTTCCTCGACCAAACGACCTTCGGCGTGACGCCACAAGCGATGGCCCATCTCGCCGAGGTCGGCATCGACGCCTACCTCGACGAGCAATTCACCATGCCCGAATCGCCCCTGCCCTCAACGGCTACGGCAACGCGGGCCGATGTCGTCGACGCCTTCTTCGACAACGCCTTCCGCGGCCAAGACCAGCTACGCCAACGCGTGATCCTCGCTCTCAGCGAGATCATCGTGGTGGCGCTCAACAAGAACA
The DNA here is from genome assembly GCA_964524885.1 of uncultured Binatia bacterium (SeqCode). Classification (GTDB taxonomy): domain Bacteria; phylum Desulfobacterota; class Binatia; order HRBIN30; family HRBIN30; genus CALJUJ01. The sequence continues at coordinate 15,822 of CAZGEJ010000048.1, read as the reverse complement.
CCAACGCCAACGAGATCCTGCCCTGGCTCGCGCTGCTCAGTCGGCATGTCTTCGGCAACTACCGCACGTTGCTGGCCGAACTCACGACCAACCCGTCGATGGGCAAGTACCTCGACCACGTCAACAGCGGCACCATGGGCGGCGCCGCCAACGAGAACTACCCGCGCGAGCTGATGCAGCTCTTCTCCATCGGGCTGGTGCAACTCAACCCCGACGGCTCGGCCCAGCTCGACGCCAATGGACGCACCATCCCCACCTACGACCAATCCGACGTCCGCGAACTCTCCAAGGCTCTCTCGGGCTGGACCTACGGCAACGCCAGCGGCGTCCCGCCGCTGAATCCGCGCTACAGTTACGACCCCAACCCGCTGCTGCCGCTGAACTCGCGTCATACCCAGACGAGCAAGACGTTCCTCGGCCACACCCTACCTGCCAACCAAGGCATTCTGCAGGACCTCGAGGACACCATCGACATTCTCTTCGAGCATCCCAACGTCGGGCCGTTCCTGGCGACACGCCTCATCCGCGCACTCGTCACCAGCAACCCCAGCCCAGCGTACATCGCTCGCGTCAGCGCCGCATTTGCGGACGACGGCAACGGCGTGCGCGGCGACATGCAAGCGATGCTGCGCGCCATCCTGCTGGATCCCGAGGCCCGCGACGATGCGCCGCCGTCACACTTCGGCCGTCTACGTACACCGATGCAACATACGCTGGCCGTATGCCGGGCCCTCGGACTCGACCCGGGCAAGGCCTCATCGTTCGCCTACCTTTTCTACGGCATGAGCGAGGGCTTGTTGGACCCGGCCTCGGTGTTCGGCCACTACTCGCCGAGCAACCGCATCCCGAAGACGAATCTCTTCGGGCCCGAGTTCCAGATCTTCTCGATGAGCGACGCGATCAACCGCGCCAACTTCTTCTACCACTTGATGTACCAACCGTGGCCGATCGATCCGGTGCTGCAGCCCTTCGCCGTCGCCGCCGCCGACCCCGTTCGCTTGGTCGATGCGGTGGATCAGGCACTGCTGTTCGGGCGCATGAGCGCCACGACGCGCCAATCCATTCTCGCTGCCCTGCCGGCCATGCCCGACCACAACGCGCGTGCCCTCAGCGCACTATATCTCACCGCCCTTTCGGGCGAGCACCTAGTGCAGCGCTGATGCGCCTGCCCACGAGGAAAGCCATGAAGCCCGAATCCAATCTGACGCGACGTTCGTTTCTCAAGCTCGGCGCCGGCGGCGCCATGATGCTCGGCCTCGGTCGACTCGGCAGTTCGCCGGCCCTGGCGGCAACCTCCGACTACAAGGCGCTCGTGTGCGTGTTTCTCTTCGGCGGCAACGACGGCCACAACCTCGTCGTGCCGCTCGATCCACAGCAGTACGCCGCGTACGCCAACGCCCGCGGCGCCGTCGGTATTCCGCAGAATCAACTGCTTCCGATCACCGATGGAGCCCAAGGCAACTTCGGCTTGCACCCGAGCCTCGGCGAGCTGAAGACGCTCTACGCCAAGGGCAATCTCGCCCTACTGGCAAATGTCGGGATGCTGGCGCGGCCGACTTCGTACCAGCAGTTCAACACGCCGGGATTCGCTCTTCCACCCAACCTCCGTTCGCACTCGGATCAAGTGGTGCAGATGCAGACGGCGATTCCCGCCGCCGGCGCCGGCACGGGTTGGGGCGCGCGGACTCTCGACTGGATGGAATACGGCTACGGGTACAACGCGACGACGACGTTTCCCGTGTCGATCTCGATGAAGAGCCCTGCCCTGTTCTGTGCCGGATCGATCGTGCGCAACGTCAGCCTGCAGCCGGGCAACGCCCTCGACCAAGACGCGATGCATCTCTTCCCGGCAGCCGCCGCCCAAGCCCGTGCCAAGGCGCAAAAGCAGATCGCCGTGGTGACCCATGGCAATGCCATCGTCGACAGTGCCAACCGAGTCCTCGCCGACGCCATCGAACTCCAACCGGTGCTGGCGTCGGCTTCGTCGCAGATCACCTTCACCAAGAAGTTTCCGACGACGACACTCGGCAGCCAGCTCGCCGAGATCGCACGCATCATCGCGCTCAGCTCCGGCGCCGGCGTAGGCCGACAGGTGTTCTTCTGCAGCCTCGGCGGCTTCGACACCCACGCCGGCCAGTCCTACCAGCAGGGCGTGCTCCTCCAAGAACTCAGCCAGGCGCTCGACGCCTTCCATGCGGCGACCGAACAGGTGGGCGCCGCCGATCGGGTCACCACCTTCACCCTGTCCGACTTCGGCCGCACCCTGCAGCCGAGCGGCACCGGGTCGGACCACGGCTGGGGCAGTCATCACTTGATTCTCGGCGGCGCGGTGCAGGGCGGTCGGATGTACGGGCGCTTCCCGCGCATGACCAACTACGCCAACTTCAACGCCACGGCGGAAGACTTCGCCGACGCCCGCGGTGTGATGCTGCCGAGCACGTCGTTGGTGCAGTACGCCGCGACCCTAGCCCATTGGTTCGGCGCCGCCGACGCCGAACTCGACGACCTGTTCCCCACCCTCTCGACCTATACGACGCGCAACCTCGGCTTCGTCGGGTGAAGCCGTCACGGGAACTGCATGACCAAGAACTTGCGCCTGCCGAGACCTTCGATGCGCGGCGGCTCGACGCCGACTTCTTGTCGCCAGAACCGCGCATCGCCCAACAACGTCGCGATCGCCGTGATGTGACCGTCCTGCGTGAACACGAGGCCGCCCGGACGCAGCCGCGGCACCAGGTGCAGCAAGCAGGTACGCGTCGACTCCAACAGGTCGACGTCGAGTAGGACGACGTCGATCGAAGCGTCGAGCTGGGGTAGCGTTTCATGAAACCAACCCTTGCAGTAGTCGACGACTTCCGGCGCGCCATAGCGCGCGACATTGCGTCGGACCTCGGTCAGCCGTCCGCGAAAGGCGCCGGCACGGAACTGCATCGGCCGGCCCTGCATGTCGGTGTGGCGTTCGTCGTTGGGCGGAATGCCGCGAAACGAGTCACAGACGATCAAGCGCGCCCCGGCGAGGCGCGCCACCAGCGAGAGCTTGGCGCTGCTGGCACCCTTGGCGCTGCCGCACTCGACGATCGTCAACCCAGGCCTTCCGGCGCGGCGCAACAGTGCATCGGCGACCCGCAACATTTGGGCCTGCGAGTGGTAGGCGCGGACACGATTGGTGATGTGCAGGAAGCGGGCGACGAGACGGAGACGATCGCGCAGCGCCAACGGCGTCGGATAGGAGGCTCGCAGAAACGCCAGCACCGCGCGCCGATCGCGTCCGAGCAGGAAACGAATCGTCTGGAGTCGGCGGTAGAGGGTTCCCGGCCCACGTCGCATGCGGCTCACGCGCAGCCGTCGAGAGCCCTTTGAATGGCACGCACCAATTCGTCGACGGTCACCATGGCATCGGCATTGGTATCGAGCGCTGGGCATTCGGCGGCAGCGGTATCGCCCAGGGCGATGCTGACGCCGCGGACGATTTCGTCGACGGTGACCTCGCGATCCTCATTGCAATCGCCCGCGCATGGAGCTGGCGGCGTCGGCGTTGGCAGCTGCGCGGTCGGCGTCATGCTCGCCGTGGCCGTCGCCGTGGCGGTCGGCGTCGCGGCGATGACGCTGCTGGTCGGCGTCGCGGTCGAGTTCACGGCGTTGGTGATGAGCAAGGTGTAAGCGGGCGACGATTCATACCCCGTGGCCCGCAGGTCGAACGTCACCGCCGCTTCGGCGACGACTCCCTCCGGCAGAGTGAGTTGCCACTCGGGATGGGCGTGAAAGTCGGCCTTGCCGAGCGGTGCGCCATCGCCGGCGCGGCGCAGGATGGTCGCCCCGACCTTGATGGAGGCGGCCGCGTCGACCGCTTGCACGACGAAGCTCACCTCGGTGCCGGCATTGAGAGGGTACAGCCCGTCGCCGCCGCTGCTGGCCGGCGCCACGAGTCCCGGCTCGCCGTCGGCATACAAACAGGTGCCGCCGGGACAGAATCCGAGACGCGCCGGCAGCGTGCGGGCGTAACTGAAATCGAAATCGGCGACCAAACGGCCGCCGCCTGGAGCGCTCGAGAAGATGCGGATCTCCTCATGCGCCGCGGCGGCCGATGCGGCGCCGAGCAGACCCACCGCCAGCACGAGTGCGCGCCATCGGCGGGCCAGGTGCATCAACGCGGCGCTCCACCGAGGATCCAGGCACGGACCAACTCGATCTGCGCTTCGCTCAGGGCGCCGCCGATCGGCATGCGACTCCCGTAAGCGGGCGGCGGACCGACCAGCTTGAGCAACAGGAACGACGTATCCGGGCGGCCGGCGTCGACCCGCAGATAACCCGCCGCCGCAGCCGCCGCAACGCTCGGCTCGACGCCGACGAGTTGGCCGTAGGAGATACCCTCCGCCAGCGACAACCCGCCACCGAGGAACGATCCCGAATGACAGAACGGCACCGCACACCGCGGCGTCAGGATCTCCGACTGGATGCGCGCGAAGCTGGGAACCGCGACCGTCGGCGTCGCTTCGGGCGTCGGGGTCGGCGGGCTCGCACACCCATTCAGCGCGGTATTGATGGCCCGAACGAGGTCGTCGACCGTGACGCTGCCATTGTCGTCCGAATCGAGCGCCGGACACGGCGGGTCGGTGAATCCGTTGAGAGCGACGTTGACCCCACGCACGATCTCGTCGACCGTGACGTCGCCGCTGCCGTCGCAATCCCCAGGGCAGTCGCTCACCGCCACAGGCGTGGCCGTCGCGGTGGCCGTCGCGGTCGGGCTCGGCGTCGAGTCGTCGACGGCATTGGTCAGGATCGAGGTGTACACGGGCGATTCGCCGTAGAGCGGCGAGTCCGTCGTCAGCTTGTAGGAGATGGTGAATTCTTGCTGCGGTGCACCCGGCGGCAGCAGCAGCTGCCACGACGGATGGGAGTGGATGTGCGGGCCGGTGCCGAGGGACACCGTCTTTCCGGGATCGAGCGGGTTGCCGTCGACGCGCACGGTCACGGCGGAGTCACGGGCGATCACTTCGAGGCTGATCGCGGTTCCCTCGGCCAGCGGATAGAGGTCGTGCTCCTCCTCCTCGATGCCGAGAAAAGCCGGGTCCGTATTGCTGTAGAGGCAGGCTGTCGTGGTGCAGAACGCCTCGAAGGTTTCGATCGCGTCGTCCTCGAAGTCCCAATCGAGAGCGAGGTCGCCACCCCCCGGTTGCGTCGAGCCGAGGGCCATGTGCTCGTGCGCCAGCGCCGGCGCGGACGTCAGGAGGAATAGGAGGGCGGCGCAGGCGCGAGCTTGGCGCGCAAGGGTCGACATGCGGGAGGCAGAAGATGTCATCGTCACGTACCTCTAGCGAAGGTCGGCGGGCGATGGAATGCGGTTTTTCGACGCAGGTTCCGGCGCGGCGTCCGACATGCCGAGGAGTCCGTGGGCACTGCGCGGCACCAAGCGGCTGAATTCCTGCGACGCAGCCTCCGCCCCGGCTCGATCGCCGGCGGCGAGCAATGCCTTCGAGCGCAGCAGGCTCCGCCCGCCGACCACACCGCCGCGCTCCTCGGGGGTCAGGCGGACCAAATATGGATCGCTTTCGGGCGGCACGCGCCGCGCCAGCTCGCCGTACCACTCGATCAGCGGCATACCGGTGAACCAATCCGTCGAACGCGCCGCCTGCTCCCGATGCGTCACCGGCGCTTCGAGTTCGAGCTGAGGCCGGTCGTCGGTCTGGATCGGTGCGGTCGCAAACAGGTCACGCGCCTGGCTGAGATTGCCACCGTAGAACAGCCCCGTCAGCGCCAGCACCGCCTCACGCGGCGCACTCGCTTGTTGGCGCCGATGGCGGAAGTTGCGCAGCACGACCTCCGGGTCGAGCGGCATCTCCCGCGGCTGACCGATCAGGGCCACGATCGGCTTGTTCGGCATGAAGTCGCCGCGCCAGAGGGTCACCTGGGGAAACACTTCGAGCATCGTGCGAGCGATCGACATCGTCTGCTCGCGCGTCAGCTGGTACAGCGGCAGCCACTGGGCGAAGGCGCCGTCCGGCGTCAGGTGATCGCGCACCGCTTCGAAATGCTCTTTCGTATAGAGACTCCCGGCTCCCGCCTGCCAGGGAATGAACAGGTCGCCCAACACGACATCGTAGCGGCGTGACGACGAACGCAGCAGGCTGCGACCGTCGCCGACCACCATGCGCACGCGGGGATCCTCGAAGAGTCCGTTGCTGTAGGGCGCGAAGAAGCGCTCCGTCGCTCGCACCACCTCGGGCACCAGCTCAGCGACCACGACCTGTTTCACTTCGTGATGCAGCACCGCGCCCGCGGTGATCCCGCTGCCCATGCCGAGCACGAACACCGCGTCGAGCCGCGGCTGCAGAATCAACGGAATGTCGGCCTGCGATCGCTGGTACGTCGACGACCCGGTGCCGCCGAGCGAATAGTAGTTGTCCATCTTGACGCGCAACGACTTGTCGCTGCGCACCACCGCGGTCACGCCGTAAGCACTTTCCCAAGCGCCGTAGAGGACCTCGCCGCGCTCTTCGTCGAGCCGCACGAGTGGCAACCGCGCCGGATCGAGCCACGTCGCAAACAACCACGAGAGCAGCAACGGCAGGCCGACCCAAGCGAGTGCCGGCTTGGCGGCGCGTGCGGCGAGCAACACCGCCGCGGCCAGATACAGCAGCGCCAAGGCGCGGATCGACGACCACAGTCCGAGCCCCGGCAACAGCACGAAGCCGGCGACCAGCGACCCCGCGACGGCGCCGAGCGTATTCACCGCTGCCAGCCGGCCGAGCGTCGGCGCGACCTCGACCCGATGCTGCGCCGCCCAATGGAGCGTGAATGGGTAGAGCGCTCCGACGAGCGTTCCGGGAACCAGCAGGACCACCGCGGCACAGGTGAAGACCGCGACGACATAGGCCTGCCAGCCTGCCTGCGGCGCGACATACTGCAGGCCGTCGGTCCAGGCGTGGAACAACCAAGGCGACGCCGCCACAGCCGCGCCGGCGACCGTGAGTAGACGCGCCGTGACGACGGCCGGCGCCGCGTCGACGCGACAGAGCCGGCGGGCCAGCGCCGCGCCGCAGCCGAGCGCCGCGAGGAAGGTCACGAGAATGGCGCTGAACGAATAGGTCGAGTTGTGCAGCACCTGCGCGAACATGCGCGTCCACAACACTTCGAGGCCGATCGCGACGAATCCCGAAAGCAGCGCCAACCCCCACACTTCACGCGGCAGACGCCCATCGGGCCGCGCGGCCTCGACGGCCGCAGCGGTCACCGCATGCGGCGACTCGCGGCGGCTCATCCACAACGCCACCAAGCCGGCGACGAGGTTGAGCCCGATCGCCACGGCATAGGCGCGCGCCACGCCGAGATGGGCCGTGAGGAAGAATCCGGCCGCCAGCGCACCGGCGGCGGCGCCGAGCGTGTTGATCGAATAGAGCCCCGATCCCCGGCTTCCGAGTTCGGCCGATCGGGTGATGAGGGAGCGCCCGAGCACCGGCAAGGTGCCGCCCTGGAGCGTCGTCGTCGGCAGCAGCAGCGCCGCCGTGAGCGCCAGCTGCAGCCCGCGGCTGATGACGCCCACCTCGCCGTCCGGCGTCGTCCACCACGGCGCGAGCCAACGCTGCGCCGGAACGATCAGGTAGAACGACGCCGCCGTCGCCGCGATCCCGAGTTCGAGCTGGGCGTAGAGACGTAGCGGATGCACCACGCGCTTTGCCCGCTCGCCCCAGAGGAAACTGCCGAGAGCCTGGCCGAGGAAGAACACGGCGAGCACCGCCGCCGCGGCATAGGCGGTCGCACCGAAGACGAGGGAGAGCTGGCGCAACCACAGGACCTGCGCGATCAGCGCGGCCGCACCGGAAGTGAACAACAGCACCAGCAGGGGCGTCGGCGCCGCAACGGAAGTAGATCGAGTCGATGAGGACACACCGTCATCCTAGCGAAGGCGGGCCACCCCATTCCACCAGGGGCAGCGGAACGTATGGTCCACACCCGACATGGCGACCGAAGGCTATGGCCCCGAACACCACGAGGCGAGAAGCGCGGTTCTCCTCGCCTCGCGGTCGGGCCGATGGGGTCCGCACCCGACCGAGCCGATTGGGGCGAAAGGCCCGTTGCGGCACGCGGGGACGTGCCCGGGTGCGGAGTCCGGGACTACTCGTGGCTGGCCTTCAGACAGGGAAGCGCCGCGAGCACGTCATGGGTATCGCCCAAGCCCTCGTGTTCGAGCAGATGCCCTAGGATGCCGGAGGCGCCGTTGTAGCGGGCGCCCACCAGCTCCTGGATGCGGCAGCTCGTCATCCCGAGATGGGCGTGGATCATGCTTTCGGTGTAGGGCACCGAGGTGCCACTGAGAGGGCCGCACTTCTTGGCGATGCCTTCGACAGCCTTCGTCTTGACGGCAGCCAGGTAACCCACCAGGCCTTTCGAGTTGTTGGCGTCGAGGTCGCAAGCCTTGAGCGCCGCGGCCTCGGACTTGCCATTGAACTCGGCGGCGAAGAGCTTGTCGAAGCACTTGACCAGATAGGCATCGACCTTCTTCGCATAGCCGGTGCCGATCTTGGCCACGGCCTTCTGGCAGGCGAGTTCCTCTTCCGACGGCGCTTCGAGCACCGGCAGATAGCCGTTCGACACGGTCAGCGTGCGAGTTTCCGAGGTACCGTACCCGAAGCTGCTGCTCCCCTCGCGCACGCGAAAGGTTACGCGCCCTTCGCCGAAGGTGTTGGCATCGGCTCCCGAGAGGAACAGCTGGTAATCGGGGTGGGCGTGCAGATCGGGCGTGGTGGTACCGATCACGGCGACGTCGCCCGCCTCGTCGAGCAGGGTGCCTTCGACGTCGAGCGACAGGCCCGTATCGATGCTGAGGACTTCGACCTCGACTTGGGTGCCGATTTCGAGTTGGAAGATGCCGTCACCGTCGGCGGCTTCACCGAAGCCGGGCACGTCGCCGGTGAAGAGACCGGCAAAGCCGGCATCGACCACGCGCGCGATGGGCTTGGCGTCGAAGTCCCAGTCCATGACGAGGCTACCGCTGCCGTCGGCATCGGAGCCGACCTCGATGTTGTGGGAGTCGTGGGCATGTTGGGCGCTGGCCGTTGCGGCAAGCCACAGGCCGGCGGTGGCGACCGCGGCCAGGTGGCGCAGGGTCGTAAGCATCTCGAACCTCCTAGGCTCCCAGCGCCCGAGGCGTGGAGCATGTTTCAGTATTCCGGGCACAGTACGTTGTGAGGGGAGGGAGATGGAATGCGGCATGATGTCGCACGCGCGCGCGAGTTGGCGCGGCTGCGCATCTGACGTAGAGTTCCACAACGGAGGTTCTCATGGCGCATAGCAATCGCGAGATTCACCTACGCCGACGGCCCGTCGGCATGCCGGTCTTGGACGACTTCGAACTGGTCGAACGCCCGATGCCCGAACCCGGGCCGGGTCAATTCCTCGTGCGCAACATCTACATGTCCGTCGACCCCTACATGCGCGGTCGGATGATGGACCGCAAGAGTTACGTGCCGCCCTTCCAAGTCGGCGAAGCACTCGACGGCGGCTCCGTCGGCAAGGTCATACGCTCGAATCATCCCGACTACACTCCAGGTGACTACGTCTGCGGCTTCGCTTCGGGCGGCTGGCGCGAGTATCACGTCACCGATGGTGCGATGATGCAGAAGGTCGATCCGAAGCTGGTGCCGCTGGGCGCGTATCTGGGCGTCGTCGGCATGCCTGGCCTGACGGCGTACACGTCGCTACTGCGTATCGGTCAGCCGAAGGAGGGAGAGACCATCTTCGTCTCGGCGGCGTCGGGTGCGGTCGGTTCGCTGGTCTGCCAAATCGCCAAGATCAAGGGATGCCGCGTCGTCGGCTCGGCCGGCTCGGACGACAAGGTCCGCTGGCTGAAAGAGGTGGCCGGCGTCAACGAGGCGATCAACTACCGCACCTGCGGCAACCTCCTCGACGCCGTCGCCGCCGCCTGTCCGAACGGCATCGACATCTACTACGAAAACGTCGGCGGCGAGCATCTCGAGGTGGCGCTCGAACTGATGAACAAGTTCGGGCGTCTGGTGATGTGCGGCATGATCAGCATGTACAACGCGACCGAGCCGCCGCCCGGGCCGCGCAACTTGGTGTACATCGTCGGCAAGAGCCTCAAGATGCAGGGCTTCATCGTCTCGGACTATCTCGACATGGTGCCGCAGTTTTACGGCGACATGGCGACGTGGATCGGCAGCGGCAAGATCCATTGGCAGGAGACGGTGCTCGAGGGCATCGAAAACGCGCCCAAGGCCTTCCTCGGCCTCTTCACCGGCGACAACGCCGGCAAGATGCTCGTGCGCCTCGCCCCCGACGACATCGGCTGAGTCGGTCCGCGGACGCGGCCCCTCCGTGACCGGAGGCCGCGTCCGCGGTGCCGCCGCGGACGAGCGTCGCTGGAGTTACGATGTAACCCGTGTTTTCACGCCTTCTCC
>CAZGEJ010000048.1:0-5307 GCA_964524885.1 uncultured Binatia bacterium (SeqCode) | reverse complement strand
CCGCGGACGAGCGTCGCTGGAGTTACGATGTAACCCGTGTTTTCACGCCTTCTCCGTCGAAGCCATAGATCGCACGCCATGGGGCGGGACCATCCGGAGCGACGGAATTCACCGTGGCGACCGGGGTACCCGGCGGGGCTGGCTTCGATTCGATGGAGGTTGACGTGATGCGAGTATCGAGACTGCAAAAACTGCTGGGATCGGCGACGGTCCTGCTGCTGGCCAGTGGCGCAGCGGCGCTGCCGGCGGCTCAGAAGTGTCAGGTCGGGAAAAACCGCGAGGCCGGCAAGTACGCCGCCTGCCGGCAGAAGGCGGAGTCCATCTGGGTCGCCACCCCCGGCAGTTGTTCCGCCGCCCCGGCGACAGCGTGTTACGCCGATGCCGACTGTGGCATCGGGGATACCTGCACCAAGAGCCGGGGGAAGTTCGACGCCACGCTCGAAAAGTGCGCCGACAAGTTCACCGGCAAGTGGGACCTGTTGGAAAAGAAGGCCGGCAGCGCCTGTCCGGACGGTTTGCCGTCGGCGCAGGTGAAGGAGGCGATCGACGCGAGCGCCGACAACTTGGCGGCGGGCCTCGCGGGCGAGGGCTTGAGCTCCTGCGATACGAGCGCCGCGCCCCAACATGTGCTCATGGTCGTCGCCAACGATGGGTTCTACTATCAGGAGTACTCCCACCCCCGCGCCACCCTGGAAGCGAGCGGCGTCGAGGTCAGCGTGGCCGCCGGTCGCGCCGAGACCGCGGTGCCCCATGCCGGGACGGGTCAGCCGCCGGGGCTGGACGGCAGTCTGCTGCCCGACCTATCGCTCGCCGCGGTGAACAGCGCGGATTACGACGCGCTGGTGATCGTCGGGGGTTGGGGGGCGTCGAGCTACCAATACGCCTTCGAGGGAACGATCGACAATCCGGCCTGGCAGGCGGATCCCGTCATCGCGGCGCGCGCGAACGAGTTGATCGGCGAGTTCCTGGCGGCGGGCAAGTACGTCATGGGCGTGTGCCACGGGGTCTCGGTGCTGGCCTGGGCACGCGTCGGCGGGGTCAGCCCGTTGAGCGGCAAGAACGTGACCGCGTCGGATATCGGCTCGCCGGCGCAGACGTACAACGGGGTGCACTACAACGACTACGAGCTATCGAGTGCCCAGATGGTAGCGGACAACGGTGCCTTGGTGGCGCCGGCGAATTCGATCGGCAACCCGTCGACGCCTGCCGATGACGTGATCGTCGACGGGCAGATCGTCACGGTGCAGAACCAGCACGCCGCGCTGCAGGGAGGGGTGACGCTGGCGCAACTCCTACGCGCCGCCGCCGAATAGCCGCGATCGTATCGAAGTCGGGACCGGCCACGGAGCATGCCTGCGACGTCGGTCACTCCCCGCAACCGAAGATCACGCGTAGGCGATGAGCGCCACATTCACGGCGACGAGGCGCAAAAGCGTGCATCGGGGAATGGGAACTGACACGACGTTCGCCGGGTATGGGGAAAAGCGTGGGGTGGCTGGACGCAACGACGTTGCATGCTCCTGGATTCGGTGGCGCGGGAAACAACCACGCGCCACGCAACAGGCAAGCAAACGATCCGATCCCGTGCGGCCCCGCGCGAAGCCGATGCGGAGCGACCCCGCTTCACGACGCAAACGGTGCGTACCGCACGGCCAGGCCGAATCCGACAGCGCGGGCAAACGCGAAGCGTCCTCCCCGCACGGAACGGGCTTCCTGGCGCAGTCGACTCAGGATCTCGCGTTTGAACGCGCCGCGCGGGTGCTTCTCGAGCACCGCGGCGACGAACGCCTTCGGTAGGTACGACATGCGCAGGCCCGTCAGGTCGACCATCGCACCGAACTGCGTGTAGGCGCCGAGCCCACCGTCGCGATCGACGCGCACGCCGACCGTGGTGTGCACGACGAGGGCATCGGCGAGGTGATCGGCGACTGCGGGCTCCCCGGCCTCGCAGGCGCACCGGCGCGCCACGGCGGCGCTGCGCAGCGTGAAATCCTCTCCCGCGACTTCCGTCATGATCCCGACGTCGTGCAGCAGGCCGCAAACGTGCATCAGCTCGGGATCGATCCCGACCTTGTCGATGTGCGCGAGAGCCCGGCCGAACACGGCGGACCGATAGCCATGCGCCAACAGTTCCGGACTCTGCTCGAGGGCAGCTTCCTCGGCGAGCCGGACCAAGCGGCTGTCCGGCACACCGGGCAGGTCGTCCAAATTTCGGAGCCGCCACGACGCGGGAGTCAGTCGTTCCCACAAGTTCCGCAGCTGCTGCTGCGAGGCGATGACGAGGCCGCGGGCGCAGTCGGCGGGTTTGAGGACGCCACCCGTCTCGATGACCCAGGCGGGTCCGCCGAAACGATGGGGATCGGGAAGAACGGGGAGAGAGCGGGGTTTCATTTCACCTAAGTCCTCATTTTGAACTCAGATGCGAATCCCCTATCTGGGACGGTATGTCAACTTCCACAAGCCATCCGGCCCCCATTCGTTCCACCCCCATCCCCCGGGACCGTTGTGGCATGGCGCTGGCCTGCGACCTGCTCGGGGATCGCTGGACCATGCTCGTCATCCGCGAAGCCTTTTACGGCGTATCGCGCTTCGACGACCTACGGGCGGACCTCGGCATCCCGCGCGGAATCCTCAGCACGCGTCTCAAGACCCTCGTCGCCCAGGGCGTCCTGGAGAAACACCCCTATCGCGAAAGCGGCGCCCGCGTTCGCCACGAGTATCGCCTCAGCGAGCGCGGACGCGACCTCGGCATAGCCCTGATCGCACTGATGCAATGGGGTGACAGGCACCTGCGGCACGACCCCGCGCCTCTCCGCATCACGGACCGCCGCACCGGCGAACCGCTACACGTGGCACTGGTCACACCAGCCGGCCAAGCCGTGGCCGAGGACGACATCGACTTCCGCATCAGTGACGAATGAGGACGAGCGCCCTTGGCTGAAAGACTGAGGATCGGCAGACATCCCCAAAGCGCCATGGACACCCACTCTCCTCTCCGTGGACACCCACTTTTCCTGCAACAGCTGCAGGTGGGTGTCCTCCGGTTTCGCTCCGGTTTCGTCCTCGGAATCGGGGTCGGTATCGGAATCGGACCCATGCGCTTGAGGTGAGTCGGCAGCAGTCGCCACCCGATCGAACCTGCGATCCAGGAGGGGTGTCCGGGCAAGCTATCCCTCACGGAGTCCGCAACGGGGTGTGTGCACGTGCAGAGCCCCTCTGCAGAGTCTGCAACGGGGTTCGTGCACGCGCGGAGCCCCTCTGCAGGGTCTGCAACGGGGTACATGCACGCGCGGAGCCCCTCTGCAGAGTCTGCAACGGGGTTCATGCACGCGCGGAGCCCCTCTGCAGGGTCTGCAACGGGGTTCATGCACGCGCGGAACCCCTCTGCAGAGTCTGCAACGGGGTGTGTGCACGTGCGGAGCCCCTCTGCAGGGTCTGCAACGGGATACGAGGCGGGCGGCGTGGGTGCGAGTTCCCCTATCGTCCTCTGCGGCGCGCCACCGGGTTCACCTCTCCGTCCGGGATGGGTGTCCGCGCAGGGTGGGCGAAGTAAGTCTCGTGGTGCTTTCAGCCGCATCGAGACACCTGCCTGCCTCGCGTCGCATACGCCCGAGACGCTCGCGGTGGGGCGTACCATGTCAGGCGCGACGGGCGCGTCGACCGAATCCCCGCGAAGGTTGACCCGAAGGACGCCGTGTCACTAAACTCACAGGAGAATGAACACGCTGCGGCAGGCGGATTCGTGCTCGTGGTGGACCGGGTCGCCGGTCCCGGCGGCCCTGCTTGCCGAGCCCGACGGCCAGTATGACGCACCACGTTCCCCGCGCCTGCTCGATCGAGTTCGCACGGCTCTACGGGTGCGTCACTACAGCCGGCGCACCGAGGAATCCTACGTCGGTTGGATCCGGCGATTCATCCTTTTCCACGACAAGCGGCATCCGGACCAGATGGCCGAGCCCGAGATCAACGCCTTCCTCTCCCACTTGGCGATTGCGGGTCGTGTCAGTGCGTCGACCCAGAACCAGGCGTTGGCCGCGCTTCTGTTCCTCTACCGGTACGTGATCGAGCGGGAGGTTGGGGAACTGGGCGAGGTGGTCCGGGCGCGGCGACCGCAAAGACTGCCGGTTGTGCTCACGCGCGAGGAGGTGCGGCAGGTATTGGGGAGCTTGCGTGGCGAGGCCTGGCTGATGGCGTCGTTGCTGTATGGGTCGGGGCTGCGGCTGACGGAATGTCTTTCGCTGCGGGTCCAGGACATCGACTTCGGGCGGCGGGAGGTACTGGTGCGCGACGGCAAGGGCGCGAAGGATCGGGTGACGATGCTGCCGTCGTCGCTCATCCCCGGGTTGGAGGGGCACCTGGAGCGTGTGCGGGCGGTCCATGCGGCAGATTTGAGAGACGGCTGGGGGCGGGTGGCGCTCCCGGACGCGTTGGTGCGGAAGTATCCGAACGCGCCGCGGGAGTGGCGCTGGCAGTGGGTATTCCCGCAGGAGAAGCGTTGGCGGAACGAAGCGACAGGGCAGCAGGGGCGGCACCACGTTGACGAGTCGATCTTGCAGAAGGCGGTCCGGCGGGCGGTCATCGAATCGGGGTTGGTGAAGCGGGCGACGTGCCACAGCTTCCGTCATTCGTTCGCGACGCATCTTCTGGAAGCCGGCTACGACATCCGCACGGTGCAGGAACTGTTGGGGCATCGCGACGTGAAGACGACGATGATCTACACCCACGTACTGCAGCGCGGCGGCCGGGGAGTGAAGAGCCCGGCGGACGATCTCTGAGCGAAGGAAGCGGATGCTTATGCCGAAACCGGATAACACCCCAGCCGGAGAATCCCGCAAAGCCAAGTGGCCGACCTTGCGAGGGATTCGCGCCGACCTAACCGGTTGCTTATGCCGACCCGTGCGCGGCAACGGCACGCTACGCGGAAACCGCATAAACAAGAGTTGAACTAAACCGCTGCGCGGGGGCTCCTGTGCTGTGGCTTGCTGGTCCGTTGCGGAGCCGATAGCTGATCGAAAAATTCTCGCTGCGAGAGCACGGCCTCACGCGCGATAATGACCTCCAACACAATGCGGTCGGGACCACATTGTCGTGACCGCCAAAGGAGGTCGTCATGGGCGAACTACGCGATCGTATGGTGCGGGACATGCAAGCGCGGGACTTCTCGCCACGCACCGTCGAGGCCTATACAGCAGCAGTGCGCGAATTGGCGAAGTTCTTCCGCAAGGCACCGGACGGACTGAGCGATGAGGAGATCCACTGTTACCTCCGCTACATCAAAGATGAGCGCAATCTTTCCGCAAGCACACG
>CAZGEJ010000047.1:0-50474 GCA_964524885.1 uncultured Binatia bacterium (SeqCode) | reverse complement strand
ATGGCTCCTTCTCTCCCAAATTTCGGAGCCTCCGGGAAAGCCGGGGCGGTTCACAGAGCCTCGGTTCTAGGGCTTGGATAGGCGTTTTGGGCCGCTGAAATCTTGGTTTCGGGAGGTGGCACATGGCACGGGCGCATCGGATCCACGTTCCGGGTCAGATCTGGCACCTGACCCATCGCTGCCACCATCGCCGTTTCCTCCTGAAGTTCGCTCGCGATCGGCGACTCTGGCGTTCGTGGCTGTTCGAGGCACGCAAGCGCTACGGCCTGTGTGTCCTCGACTACACGGTTACTTCGAATCATGTGCATCTCATCGTCCGCGACACCGGGCGCGGCGAAATCCCCGCAAGCATGCAACTCGTCGAGGGGTGTACGGCACAGGCTTACAATCGGCGTAAGCGGCGCGGCGGCGCGTTCTGGGAAGACCAATATCACGCGACGGCGATCGAGACCGGCGAGCACTTGGCACGCTGCCTCGTCTACGTCGACCTGAACATGGTGCGAGCCGGCGTGGTCGACCACCCGCGCGAGTGGGAGGTCGGCGGCTACCACGAGATTCAGCAGTCGCCCACGCGCTTCCGCATCGTCGATCGGGCGGCGCTGGCGGAGGTCCTCGCCGTCGACCCAGAAGAACTGGCGGCGGTGCATGGCGACTGGATCGAGCACGCGCTGCGCGAGCGTCAGCTGCAACGCGACGAGCGGTGGAGCGAGTGTATCGCCGTGGGCAGTCGCGCGTTCGTCGAAGGCGTACGCGCCGACCTCGGCGGCCGCGGCCGTCACCGCGGCATCGACGACACCGGTGACGCATGCGTCCTTCGGGAGCCCTGTGGGCCTTACACCCCGCTTTTCGCCACCGAAATCGCGCCCCCAAGCTGGAATCCGAGCCCCTAGACGCACGATTCTCGAAGCCGATCCGGCACTTGGAATGGTGCCACCCCGTTCAGGGGCTGCCGATCCGGCACTTGGAATGGTGCCACCCCGTTCAGGGGCTGACCTGACCAGGGGCTGACCCGTGGCGCCGACCGCAGCCTTGCGGCCGGCGCCTCGGAGGACGGGTTCAGTAGCAGAGACAGAGAACGGACTGGCTCGGTGCTCCGCAGCTGGCTCCCCCGGAGGCCCTGCCGAGAGTGATTCCGGTCGAGCAGCTGCCGCCATCGTCGACGCCGTAGCATCGCGTGCTGGCGTTGCTGCCGAAATCGATGGATCCCTCAGACCATTCGCTGCAGTTGCTCGCCAGCGCGCCGTTCGAGGCGGCGCCTGTCCAGATTCCGCTCGTGGGGGGCGCGAGGGCGGCAGGCGTCGGTCCGGTAGGACGACAGGTCGACCCGAGGCACGTCTGCCAGGTGCCATCGAGGAAGTCGGCCCAGTTGCTGGCGACGGTGACGTCGGCGGCGCCGGCGATCAGCGGCAGGCTGGTCGGCACGCCGTAGTTCGTCGGGAAGTCGGCGATCGCGTCCCCGGAGTACGCCAGGAGGGAGACGACGCTGCTGCAGCTGAGTCCCTGGGTGCTCGCCGCGGCGCTGCAGGCGGAATTCGTCGTGGCGCGATTGCCCAGGTTGCCGCTGCCCGCGGAGAACCCGAGGAAGATGCGGATGGCGGAGGGCGCCACCGAACCGGCGATGGAGCCGACGAAGGCATCGACGTGCCCCTGAACGGTCGTCGTGCCGCCGGCGGGCGTGCAGCCCTTGGCATCGGCCTTGGTGAACGCGCCGGCGAGTTTGCCGTCGGCCTTGTCGAGGCAGTCGTTGTCGACGGCTGTGCCTTTCTTCGTCGCGCTCGCCCAGCACTTCAGCAAGCCCTGGCCTGCCGACCCGGCCGCCTTGATCTTCGCCGAGCAGAGATTCTCGCCGACGATGTCGGCGACGAAGGCGTCGACTTCGACTTCGTAGGCGGCGCTGTCGCCGGTGGTCGCGCAGCCGCCGCGCGAGTCGATGCGGTCGAAGGCGATGCGGAACTTGGTCTCGGCTTTGTTGAGGCAGTCGGAATCGACGGCGATCCCCTTCTTCGAGGCGAGGGCGTGGCACTTCAGCTGGGTGAGCGCGCTGGTGGCGCATGCCTTGAGTTTGGCCGCCTCACAGCCGGCAGCGTCTTGGGCCGCGTCGGCCGCGGGAGCGACGAGCAGTCCGCAGGCGAGGGCGAACAGGGGGGCGAGAATCGGGCGCATGGAGAGTCTCCTTTGGGATCAGGGGGGCCGTTTTGGGGCGGCAATCAGGCGCCGCCGCCGTCGATCCGAGCCAGGGTTGTGTGGCTGCCGATCGGCAGCTCGCTGTTGGTGCGGAAGCGCGCCATGCGGGCGGGTTCGGCTTGCAGCGGCGAGACCTCCGACTGGTTCGCGGCGTGCGGTCCAAGAGGCCGGGCAGTCATGGAAAGAGGATGCTCGATCGGAGATCCCGAAGTCCCCACAAAGCACACACATTTGCCACACATCTGCGCCGGTTTCGCGGAAGTGGGAACGCGGTCCAGGCACTGCCGTCTCGCCGTCGACAGACGAGTCGTCGCGTCGTGGCATGTCGCTTGCGTGCCTAGTGCATCGAGGTGCCGTCGTCCGCGGCGATCGAGGCGGGCGGCCGGCGAGGGAAAGGAGGCCGGGTGCTTGTGGCACTCGGGCAGTCGTGACGATCGACGGAGGAATGCCATGGCGACGAAAACGGAAGGCAAGGGACGGATCCGCGCGCTGAATCGCAAAGGCGTCGAAGACCGCAAGGTCGTCCCGGCCGAAAAGGCCACGCAGCGAACATCAGAGCCGCGTGGCTGCAAGCAGTGCGGCGCGGTCTTTTCGCGGCGCGTCTGGCGTCGCGACCGCAAGATCACCGGCGCGCTATTGGATCGGATGTCGTGGACGGTGTGTCCCGCCTGTCGCCAAGCCGAGGCGGGCGAGTATTACGGGCGCGTTTTGATCCGAGGTGCCTACGCCGCCGAGCACGACGAGGCGATTCGTCGACGCATCGCCAACGTCGACAAGAAAGCCCAGTTCACCCAACCGCAGCGACGGGTCCTATCGGCGCAGCGCGATGGGGCCGGGATCGAGGTGCTGACCACGTCGCAGAAGCTGGCACACCGCATCGTCCGTGAGCTGCAGAAGACCTTCCGCGGCCGCGCCAGTTACCATTGGTCCGAGGACGGCACACTGTACGCCGTCTGGCAGCGCACGTCGGCGACGTAGTCACCGGCGCTTGGTTGCCAAGCCTGCGATTCGCCGGTCAAGCGAGCGGACGCCGGTGCCGTCACGGCGGCGCATCGCGGTGCAGCAGTCGCCACGAAGCGTTATGGCTCGACATCGACACCGCCGAGGCGGCCGCACCCGGCGCATGCCCCTTACGGTCAAGCTCACGGCCTTCGACTTCGCGGTCCTTGGCGGTCAGCCCGTAGTCGCGTCGATGGTGATCTGCCAGGAACAGAAGCAGCCGGGGCCGCACGCGCCGCCTGGAACCTGGGTGTCCTGGCGGCGCGCCCAACTCGCTCCGGCCGTCCATCGTGGCCTTGAACCTGCGCAAGAACGACGCCCAAGCGTCTAGCGGTCTTCTTGGCTCGGCTGACCGGCGAATCCATGGCCGATGCCGTTGGCCGATCCGACTTGTCGCCAGAAGGCATGGCTTCACTCGAACTTGTCCTCGCACTTGGCCACCGCGGCCCCGTACTTCGTCAGGTCCTTGGTGCTCGTCGTCAGCGAGCACGAACCTTCTGCCCTCAGTAGCGCCGCTTCCGCCTTGGCAAGACAGCTGGCTTAGTTGCCTGCCTCCTGGTTTTTGCCGCTCTGGCACTTCCGCTCAGGCGACTGGGCGGCATGGGCAGCCGCCGCCAGGCCGAGCACGGCGGCGATCACGATCATCTTGCGCATGGTTCCTCCTGCGGGTGGGGTTGGGGCGGACGATCAGGGATATCGTCGAGAACGAAGCATGTCTCTCTGACGCGGGGGGAGCCGGCACGTTCGCGGCAAGGCGGGCTGGGGTTTCTTTCCCTACCATGCTGGTCGCCTTGGCGGAGGCTGCGCCGAGGGCGATGCGCCCATCGAAGACCCATCCAGCGGCGGCCTGCGCGACGATTCCAACAGAGGACCGTCCACGTCTCGGACCCCTCATCCCTCCATCTGCTCCCGCAGGTCTGTTTGGCCACGGCTGCCGGCCGGCGACACCACCAGCGTCGATGTCGCTGCCCGCAAATCCGCACAGATAGTACCGCCGACGGGCCCGAGGAGGCGAATCAGGTTTTCATCGAATTGCGGGGAAGTCGTCCCGGTCTGGCCCCTGAAGCCTTGGCGATGGAGGCTCACGAGCCGCTACGCACTGCACGTACGTATACATGGTTGGCCTTACCGAGGGTGCCCACATAGCCTTCGTTGAACTCGACGAACCACGCGTAGCTCGGATTGGTCTGCGGCGTGGTGGCCGTCCAATAGTTGGACGACTGCGTGCAGCTGCACGTCGTGCAGCTCGCTGTGCAGCTCGACTGGAAGGCCGCATGCGTCCCCGGGTTGAACGTCCCGTAATTCGCCAGGCTCTGCAGCTCGTTGACGTTCGGCAGCCGCCAGTCCGTATGGCCCGCAAAGGCGGTGCAGCTTCCGGTGCCAGCGCCGGTACAGCACGAGGACGGATGGCCGGCGCCGATGCAGCCCGTCGCGTCTCCGTTCAGTACCTTCACCTTGTTGAACGCGTTCGTCCAGTTGAACGTCGCGTCCTTGTCGTTGATCTCGCCGCCGTCGTTCAGTCGCTCCCACATCAGCCCCGTGCGCAGGTCGCTGATGGTGCCGTTGCCGTTGTCGCTGAAGCTCACCGTCAGGCCCTTCTGCAACTCGCCGTCCTGGCCGGTTCCGGTGCAGGAGATCAGTGTGCCCCCAGCGTTCCAGCACTGCGTCTGGCCGGTCTTCACGCGCTGGCCCTGGGCCCCTGCCTGGCAAGTAGCGAGATCGCCTTCGCATGTCGCCAGGTCTCCTTCGCAGGTTGCGAGGTCACCGGCGCAGTCGCTCAGCCCCTCGCCGGCGAGGCCGGCGGCGACGTTGGCGACGTGCTCGTCGACGACCTCCTCGATCTCCTCGGCCAGCAGTCCGTCCGGGCAGGGGTCGAGGGCTTCTACCGCCTTCTGGGTGAGCGTGCCCCACTTCGCCTCGAACTTGTCCGCGCACTTCGTCACCGCGGCCGCGTACTTCGTTTGGTCCTTGATGCACGTCTCGCTGATCGGACAGTCGCCGTCGTCGTAGCAGTCGGTCGACATCGTCAGCGAGCACGAGCCGCTGGTCTTGAGCAGCTTCGCTTCTGCCTTGGAGAGGCAGCTGGCGTACTTGCCCGCTTCCTGGTTCTTACCGCTCTGGCATTTCTGTCCCGGCGCCTGGGCGGCGTGGGTGGTTGCCGCCAGGCCGACCACGGCGGCGAACACGATCATCTTGCGCATGGGTACCTCCTGCGGGTTCGGTTGACGATCAGGGACAGCGGCGCGAGAGCGCCGCTGGGGCTACGGTCGTGCCTCCGGGTGTGGGTGACGACGACGCTTCAACGCGTGAAGCCTGCTTCAGCGGATTCGCAAAACCGATACCATCTCGCCGATTCCCGTAGTCCAGCCGTTCCGACACGACGCCGATCGAAGCGTGCGTCCGACCCGCGGATTTCAGTTCCGGATTCGAGAAATCATCGGTCGCGAGTGCTGCTGGTCGTCACACGAGACGCCCAAGTCGGTTGCCTCGTCAGCGAACACGACCCATGCATTCGCCGCAGCTCCGCTGCCGCCCGGAAAAGGCGGCTTTGGCGCTTGGATCGGCCTTTTGGGCTGCGGAAATCGTCTTCTCGGGAGGTGACATATGGCACGGGCACATCGGACCCATGTTCTGGGTCGCCACCCCGTTCTGGGGCTGACACGCGATGACCGAAGTCACGATCACGAGCCGCCGCGAACTGCACGGACGTAGTTGAACTCGCTCTTGGAGAACCCGTCCACGTAGCCGCCGTCGAAGAAGCCGACTGTCCACGCGAAGTCTGGATTCGGCGCATAGGTAGAAGCCGACCAGTAATAGTGGAGGAAATCGGACTGGGTGCACGCGCACGCCGGGTCGTTCACGTCCGTACACGCCTCGCCACACGATGCCCCGTGGAAGGCCACGTTCACCGCCGGCGGAGTGTCGTCGCCGTAGTCGGCGATCGACTGCAGTTCCTGCCGCTGCGCCAGACGCCAGTCGTTGTGCCCAGCAAAGCCGGCGCCGTTCAGCGCCACCAGCCACTGCCAGACCGTCACGCCGGGCTCGTCGACGTTGCAGACGCCCGAAACGCACGGGGCGCAGCCCGTGTTGTTGCCCTCGACACCTGCCAGGCACGCGGCTGCCGACGCGGCGTCCGGCTGACAATCCGCACCCCCGATGGAGCAGGTCCCGGACCACGGATAGAGGTTGTCCGCGTCCTGCCGATTGGCCAAGTCGCTCGTCGAGTCGAGCTTGACCTTCTTCTCCCACTTCAGGCCGGTGTCGTTGTCGGTGATCGTGCCGTTGGCGTTGTCGACGAAGCGATCGGCGGAACACGCGCTCGTGTCGTAAACGCAGCCGGCGCCGCAGCGCAGCACGCCGCCGGCGAAACCCTCGCCTGAACACGTGCCACCGTTGAGATTGCCCAGATCGCAGTCCTCGCCCACGTCGGTGTCGCCGTCACCGCAAATGCTCAATTCCTCCCCCGCCAGCCCGGCGGCGACTTGTGCCACATGCTCGTCGACCGCGTCCTGGATCTCGCTCGCCGCCAAACCGTCGGGACAGGGATCTCCGGCAGCAAAAGCCTTGTCCGTGAGCGACTCCAACTTGTCGTTGAACTTACTCTGACACCTGGCGACCGTAGCGGTGTACTTCTCCGAGTCTTCCAGAGCCTTGGAGCACGTCTCGCCCGTCGGGCAATCACCGTCGGCGTAACACTCCGTTGCCGTCGTCACCGAGCAAGTGCCGGGCGCTTTCAGCAGTTTCGCCTCGGCCTTGGACAAGCACGCGGCGTATTTGCCTGCCTCCTGATTTTTCGCCGACTGACACTAGCGCCCTGGGGGCGGCGCCGCCCCTGCCGCACTCGCCCCGAGCACGACCAACATGCCCCCTAGTACAACCGCACGCATTACATCTCGCATGAGAAGAACCTCCATCGAAGTGAGTTTTGCGACACAGGAAACCACGCCGCTGCCGCAGGGCCAGCGGGAGATGGCAAGACGGTCTTCACGTGGACCATCCCGCAGATGGCCCGTACAAGCTGTATTGCCGCTGGGAATAAAACCTTTCGGACGTAGCACGGAGGCGGTAGCCCCAACTTGCTGGGCGATTTTGAGGTTCTGGGCTCGTGCCCATGGCGGTTTCTTCCCGCACAGGGCCCGAGCCTTCCGCCGAAGCCCGTTGCATGAAGTCGAGCAGCTCGCTGACCGAGCTGAACCGCAAGGATTGTCCGGAGGAGACGTGCTCCACCCGCCCGCGCATCGCTGTGGGCGCGGTGAGGTGGACGACGAAGGCTTGCTCAGGATCAAGCCCGGCACGACTCGAATGCCAATTCATGACAGCGACAGGTTAATCGTCGCAGCCCACCGAGCCTTAACGAAACTTCACTGTTTCCGTAATGCCTGAGGTCGCAGCGAGTGCGTCGCGAGGATGGCGAGTGACGCTTTGGTCACAGCGTCGACGAGGCGCACACGAGGGGGCGTATCTCAGCCATCTCCTTCGGCAGCCAGGACCACGTTCGCCACATGCTGGTGCGGCTTTTGGCCTCCGAGGATCGCGGAGGCAGGTAGCCGGAGTGAGATTCCTAGGGGCCAGATTCCGGCTAAGACGCGGTCTTTGGAGTGGGTCAGGCTGGTCCGACCCCGCGGGCCAGCGACGCTTTCGGGGAGTGATTCTTTCCGGGGCTTGGCGAGGTCCGACCCCAAAGGCCGCCCCCATCGCGGCGCGTCTGGTGGGCGCAAGCGCCCCCCAAGACCCCTCAGATAATCGTCGAAGTCACGAATGATCGAATGATCGATCACGAGCCGCCGCGAACGGCACGCACCGAAACAACGTTGACCGACTTGTCGATCGCTTGCACGAAGCCACCGGTCTGGAAGTTGACGCTCCACGCGGTGTCCGGAATCGACGCGTGAGTAGACGCCGACCAGTAGGCGACGGGCGCGGTGCAACTGCACTCGGTCACCATACAACCCGGCGTACACGGCGACTTGAAGATCGGATCAATCTTCGGCGGAGGCTCCGAAGCTACAATCAGGCCCTGCAGTTCCTCGATCGTCGGCAGTCGCCAGTCGCAGTGCCCGGCGAAGCAGCTGCCGTCCGCCGAGCCGTTGAGCCGGGCGATGTAGTCGGTGAATGCCGTCCCGTTTGGCGGATACGGCGGCGAATCGCTGCCCCAAGAGTAGAATTTCCCGAGGCTGTGAACCGAAGCGTCGTCGCTCTGCTTCGCCCACATCAGGCCCGTATCGATGTCGGTGATCGTGCCGTCGCCGTTGTCGACGTAGCGCTCGCCCGACAGACGTGCGGCGACCCGCGCGACATGCTCGTCCACTTCCGCTTGGATGTCCGTCGCCACCAGCCCGTCCGGACACGGATCCCCCGCGTCCGCCGCCTTCTGGGTCAGCGTGCCCCAGCTCGCTTCGAACTTGTCCTCGCACTTGGTCACCGTGGCCGCGTACTTGGTCAGGTCCTTGGTGCAGGTCTCGCCGATCGGACAGTCGCCGTCGCCGTAGCAGTCGGTCGCCGTCGTCACCGAGCACGAGCCTTCGGTCTTCATCAGCTTCGCTTCCGCCTTCGAAAGGCAGCCGGCGTACTTGCCCGCTTCCTGGTTCTTCGCCGATTCGCACTTCTGCCCCGGCGACGGGGCGGCGTGGGCTGCGGTAGCCAGGCTGAGCACGGTGGCGATCAGGATCATCTTGCGCATGAGTTTCTCCTCGGGGTTGGGTTGACGGTCAGCGATATCGGCGCGAGCGCGGCACGCCATGGGGGAACGCCGCCATGACTTCCGAACCGATGCATCGGCCATCGGACAGGGGCTGACCTCGGACCGCTTCACGTCGCGCCTTCCTGCTGCTCAGGGCGGCCTTGCGCCAGAGCCCGTTGCATGAAGTCGATCAGCTCGCTGCCCGAGCCGAAGCGCAACGATTGTCCGGAGGTCACGTGTTCCACCCGCCCGTGCATCGCTGCGGTCGCGGTGAGGTGAACGACGAAGGCTTGCTCAGGATCAAGCCGGGCACGACTCGAAGACGAATTCATTACGGCGACAGGTTAATCGCCGCAGCCCGCCGAGTCTTAACGAAACTTCACTCTTTTCGTAATGCTTTAACTCGCTGTCTCGCGCTGCGCGTCGATGAGCGCCGTGTCGCCTGTCGGACTGCTGCCGGCACGGCGTGTGCGTCCCCCTAGGTGGCCCGGTTCACTGCGTGCCATGCGCAACCGGTGTGGGGGGCTTCCGCCCCCCACACCCCCCGATCAAATGGTCCAATGACTCGAATCACCAAATGGCCGATCACGAGCCGCCGCGAACTGCACGAACGTAGTCGCTGAACGTCTTATCGAAGTTGTACACGTCGCCGTCGCCGAAGTAGACGCCCCACGCGTTGATTGGACTCGGCGCATAGGTAGACGCCGACCAGTAGCCGGAACGGGTGCAGCTGCACGCGGTCGCCGCGCATCCCGGCTCGCAGCTGCTGTTGAACGCCGGCGCGACGCAGGGAAACGTCGTACAGGGATACTCTTCCGGCAGCAGGATCGTGCCGAGCTCCGCCAACGTCGGCAGCCGCCAGTCGTTCGCTCCGGCAAATCCCGCCCCCGCGTTCAGGCCGTCGATCAGGAACGTCGTGTACGCCGTGCCGTTGCCCTTGTACGGCGATCCCGTGCTCCATGTCGCGAAGGTATCCTTGTCGTGGATGTCGTCGTTGTCGCTCTTTTTCTCCCACACCAGACCGCTCAGGTTGTCCGTCACCGTGCCGTCGCCGTTGTCCACGTACCGCGGCACCCCGCCGCACGTGCTGCTTCCGGTCAGCCCCTGCAGCTTCGTCCACGCCTGGTCGTACTTGATCCGGCACTTCGCCAGCTTCTCATTGAACTTCGTCGAATCCGGCGACGCGGTCCCGTAATACTTGCCGAGATTGTCTTCAATGCACTTCTCGTACTTGCCCTTGGCCTTGGCACGCCCCGCCAGACACTTCTCTTCGTCCGTCGCCGCCAGCGCCACCCCCGACCACAGCGTCAATGCCACTCCCGCGGCGATCCCCAACGATACCAACGATGCCTTCATCCGACTTTCTCCTCAGTCATGCCCGGAATACCAGACGCCGGCCGCACCTCCGGGCGACGGCGACGGCGGCGCGAGGCGGATCCTCGTGCGAGTAACCAGCTACATCGATGCCACGTCGTCGGTTCCCGGACTCCAGTCATTCCGACGGAATGCCAGGTCGAGCGGGCAACCGACTGGTGGCTTGCACCAGCAGGTTCGAGAAAGGATCGACCGCGGATTCTGCTGGTCGCCACGCGGGACGCCACGGTTGCCGTCGTCAGCGAACACGATCCTGTTGCGCATGGGTTCCTCCTGCAGGTCGGGTTGACGCTCAGGGATATCGGCGCGAGGCGGATAGCCGGCATTAGCTGCTGAGTTTGCCGGCCCATTGATGAAGTCCCGATAGAAACAGGTGCTGACCTCCGACCTCGTCATCTTGCGCCTTCCTCCTGCACAGGGCGGCTTCCCGCCAGAGCCCGTTGCATGAAGGCGATCAGCTCGCTGGCCGAGGTGAATCGCAAGGATTGTCCGGAGGTTACGTGCTCCACCCGCCCGCGCATCGCTGTGGTCGCGGTGAGGTGGACGACGAAGGCTTGCTCGGGATCAAGCCGGGCACGACTCGAAGGCGAATTCATTACGGCGACAGGTTAATCGCCGCAGCCCGCCGAGTCTTAACGAAACTTCACTGTTTTCGTAATGCTTTAACTCGCGGTCTCGCGCTGCGCGTCGATGAGCGCCGTGTCGCCTGTCGGACCGCTGCCGGCACGGCGTGTGCGTCCGGGACGTAGCGACAATTCGGACCAATCGCAGACGGACACTGTGGTGCTCAGAATTGTCCGAATTGTCGCTACGAGGCTGTGAAAATTTCCGACGGCAGCCGGGATTTGATAAGTACGCCCTCATTGCGGAGGAGGTGCGGGATGTTGGCGGATCTGTTCGGCGAAACTCCGAAGACTAGCGATCGGGTGAAGCAGAAAGAAGCGGCGAAGCCGGAAGGCAAGCCGCGATTCATCGAGGCGGATCGCAAGCAGATCCACCTGCGACCGGTCGACCTCGAGGACTTGATTGCAGCCGACCATCCCGCGCGAGCGATCTGGGCGCTGCTGGAGGAGCTGGATCTGAGTGTCTTCTACGAATCGATCCTTGCTCGTGGCAGCCGCCCCGGCCGACCGGCGATTGATCCGAAGATCCTATTGGCGCTGTGGCTGTTCGCGACGAGCGACGGTGTCGGCAGTGCGCGCGAGTTGGAGCGTCTGTGCTCGGAACACAAGGCGTACCAGTGGCTGCGTGGTGGCGTGTCGGTGAACTACCATACGCTGAGCGACTTCCGTTCGGAGCGCAAAGAAGAACTCGACCAGTTGCTGACGCAGATCCTCGCGGTCCTGATGGAGAAGAAGCTGATCGATTTGTATCGGGTCTCGCAGGACGGATTGCGGGTGCGAGCCAGCGCAGGAGCGAGTTCGTTTCGGCGACGCAAACGGCTGAACGAGTATCTGAAGGAAGCGAAGAAGCAGGTCGAGTGGGCGAGTGAGCATGCTGAGGATTGCGAGCTGTCAGCGCGCAAGAAGGCGGCCCGGCAGCGTGCCGCGAGCGAGCGTCTAGAGCGCGTCAAGGGGGCGCTCGCGTCGCTCAAGCTACTCAGGAAGAATCGCGCCAAACAATCCGGAGGCCGCAAGGCGAAGGGCGAACCTCGCGGGTCGGTGACCGACGCGGAAGCGCGAAAGATGCGCATGGCCGATGGCGGCTTTCGCCCGGCCTACAATGTTCAGCTGGCGACGACGGTCGAGGGGGGCGTGATCGTCGGCGTGTCGGTGACCAACTCGGGCAGCGATCAGGGCGAAGCCGAGCCGATGATCGAGCAAGTAGAGAAGCGCACCGGCGAGCGACCGAAGGAGCTACTGGTCGACGGCGGCTATACGGGCAAGAAGTCGTTGGCGGCGTTGGCTAAGGAGGAGGTGACGGTCTACGGCCCGCCGAGCACACGCTGGGGGCAAGGACCGCTGAAGCCGCAGAAGAACGATACGGTCGAGGTCGGCGAGTTGCGCAAGCGGATGGCTAGTAAGGAGGCCAAGGAGATCTACAAGCTGCGCGCGGCAACCAGCGAGAGAGTGAACGCGGACGTCCGAACACGGCGCACACTGGATCGCTTTGTGGTGAGAGGACTGGACAAGGTACTGACCGTGGCGCTGCTCAACGCCGTGACGTTCAACATCCTGCGGTGGATCAGCCTGAGGACGCTGCAGTGATGGTGCACCGCAGGGGGCACTGCGAGAGCGGGTGAACCCTGCTCCGAATTGTCGTATCGGGAGCCATCGACGTCGATGGCTCAATCACTCCGCGTTGACGCGGAGCGCGCTCTTCCAGGACCGGACGGAGAGGGATGCGGCCGCGTCCTGGGAAATCGGATATTTTTCACAGCCTCTACGTCCCCCTAGGTGGCCTGTGTCGCCGTCGAACTGGGGCTGGCACGGGGGGCCACTAACTCCACGACGATCCGGGCGAAGCGACAGACGGCAACTAGCGCTTGGCATCGCAGGCCAATGTTCCGCTGCCCCGCTGCCGGCACGCCGACAGCACGCCGGATTGCGAGGCGGTCGGGCTGCGCAGGGTCAGTTCCACCGGGCCCTCGATCGGATTCTCGCCGCGCGCCGGTGCTCCCGTCTCGCTGTCCGGCAACTGGCGCGCACTCAGGCGCATCCGGAACGTCGTCGCCGTTGCCGAGGTCGGGGAAGTCGCATCGAGGCTGAAGTACACCAGGCGGGGTGCGTCCTGGCGGCAGATCACGCCGTGCACGCCGCGTGGCCGACACGCGGTCAGCGGCAAGGTGACGTCGAACGACCCATCGCCATCGCGGAGTTGCACCTCGAAAAGCCCGGACTGCAGGCGCTCGACGATACTGCCGCCCGCGAGCGAGTCGTCGACGATCCCCCGCACCATGGCGAAGCCGTTGGGGCGGCTGTTCGCCCTCCAGGTGGACAGCAACGCATAGTCGACGTCGACGCGTGTCACACCTGCGTCTGGATTAACCGTCGCCGTCGCGGAGGCGGTCGCCGTCGGCGAGGCGGTCGCCGTTACCGCGCGGGTCGGTGTGATCGTCGCGCTCGGCGTCGTCGATGCGGTGGGCGTATTCGTATGGATCGGCGTCGGAGTCCCAGTGGGAAGCGCCGATGCGGTTCGGGTCGCCGTCGACACCGCGGTCGCACTCGCCGTCGGTAACGCCGTCGCGGTAACCGACGGCGTTACACTGGCGGTCGCGATCGAAGTGGGACTGGCCGTCGGCGTCGCGCTTGGAATCGAAATGGGACTGCTCGTCGGCGTCGCACTCGGGATTGCAGTGGGACTGCTCGTCGGGCTCGCGCTCGCGATCGCAGTGGGACTGGTGGTCGGGGTCGGCGAGGCCGTCGGCGTCGTCGTTGCCTCTACCGTGGCCGTCGCGGTCGGGGTGTACGCCAGATACTCGGCGTACTCGCAATTCTTGGCGACGCCGCCGATGGGGTCGCCAAACACGTCGTTGGTGCAGTCGACGCCGTCGACGAACAGGCCGCAGGAATAGCTGCCCTCGGTGCCGTAGCGAACGATGCGGACGCCGGAGAAGTCGCAACGCTCGTTCTCACCGGCGCAGACCGTCCAGTCGCCCGTCGCTTCCGAGCACTCGACCGCCGGCAGGGGCGTATGGGTCGGCGTCTCGGTCGGGGTTTCCGTGGCGGTCGGTGTCGGTGTGCGCGTGGGGATTCTTGTCGCCGGCGCCTCACCGGCCTGTTGTTCGTAGGCTCCGATATCGTTGCGCGGCGTGAGGTCGCCGTCGCCATCCTGGAGTCGCGGCAGGCCGCGCTGATCATGTGGGACACCGAGATCGCCGCCGGCATCGAGCGCCGGGCTGCCGGCAAGCAATGCCATCGTGAACGTCGGGCCGCCATTGTCGGCGAGACTGTTCAACAGCGGGTCGGTATTGGCGAGGTCGCTACCACCCAACGCGACGCAGGTCGTATCGCTGCTCAGGTTACGGGCGTTGGCGCCGAACGGGGGCTCAGTTCCGGCACAGTTCGCGCCACCGTTGTTGGCGACGATGGTGTTCTCGAGCAAGAACGCGCCGGCCTCCTTGAAGATGGCCGCGCCACTCGCCGATGTATTCGCACTGATCGTGCAACTGGTGAGGTTGGCGCTGCCGTTGCTGGCCTGGAAGTACGCACTGCCTTCGTCCGCGGTGTTCTCGGCCAACGTACAATTGGTCGCCGTGACCATCGCATCACTGTAGACGGCACCACCGGAGACGGCTTGGTTGCCGCTGAAGGTGGAGCCGTGCAGATCCATGTACGGCGCGGCGACGAAGGCGATTCCTCCGCCTTGGCCGGATGTCGAGTTGCCGGTCACCTGAGAGTTCCAGAGGGTCAGGCCACTATTCGCGAAGATGCCGCCGCCCATCTGACCCGCTGAGTTGCCCGCGATCCGCGTTCGCGTGACGGTCGCCGGCTTGCTCGACATGAGCGCGCCGCCGGCGAAGGTTGCGACGTTGTCGGCGAGCACGGAGTCCTCGATCGCCAAGCTCCAACTGCCGGCCTCGGTGTAGATTCCCGCCCCGCCGAAGGCGCCGTTGCTGCTCACCGTGCAGTCTTTGAGGAAGGCAGGACCCGTACTGGCGATGGCGCCACCGAAGAGCCCGGCGACGTTGCCGCTGAGCGTACACGAGCGCAGTTCGAGACCGCCCGCGTTGAGGATCGCCCCGCCGTTGGAGTCGCTCACCCCGTTTTGTAGCGTCAGGTTCGACGCCGAGAGCGAGCCTGTCACCGAGAAGATTCGCGACGCACCGGCCCCCGCAACCGTCAGCTGATCCTGCCCGGGTCCTTCGATCCGGACATCGCTCCCGATCGTCAGCTCAGAGCCCGCATGCAAGACGATCGTCGTCGGCAGCATCGCCGAGTCGAAGCGAATGATGTCGGTACCGGCGGCGATGTGACCCGCGAGGCAGTCCGGGTTCGGCTGGCCATCGGTGACGTCTTCCGCGTTCTGGACCGCTTCACGCAGGGTGCACTTGGAATCGACGTCGGTGTTGTCGCCCGGGTCGTTGACGACGATCGGTCGGAAGGTCGCGGTCGTCGTCGGCGTTGCCGTCGGTGTCGGTGTCGGCGTAGTCGTCGGCGTCATCGTGTCGGTCGGCGTCGACGACGTCGTCGGGGTCGACGTCTGCGTCGCCGTCAGGGTCGCCGTGGGAGAGACCGTCGGGGTAGAGGTCGGCGTGTGCGTCGGCGTGGCGGTCGGCGCGATCACGGTGTAGCCGCCGTCCAGGTAGCTGATGACGTAGTTCGGCGCGTTCGATCCGCTGAGCGTCAGACCGCCGCAGCCGCTGATCGTGCCGGAGTAGCTGCCGGCCCCGGCGTTGGCGGCCACCGTTGTCGCACAACCCGAGAGTGATCCGCCGACCGAGCTGATCCCGGCCGGCAGCGTCACGTAAGAGAAGGTGAACGAAGGCGCGCCGTTGACCGGCTGGCTACCGCTGACCACGAGTGGCAGCGTCGCCTGATTCACGGTAAAGCCGCCGTCGACATAGACGATCTCGTTCTGGGTCGCGTTTCCACCCACGAGAGCGAGGCCGCCACAGTTGCTGATCGTGTCCGAGTACGAGCCGACTCCGCTGGTCGCCGGCAGCAACGTCGTGCAGCCGCTCAGCGAACCCGTGAAGCCGACACCCGGAGGCAGGGTCGTCGGCAACTCGGCAGAGAACGTAGCCGAACCCGCGAACGCACTGCTGCCGGTGACGTTGACGTAGATCGGTGCGCGAACGACGGAGAACGCTCCGTAGGTGTAGGAGACCGAGTAGTTGGCGCCGTTGGCGCCGGAGAAGAACAGGCCGCTACAGTTTTGGATCGCATCGAACGGATAAACGCCCACGCTGAAGTTTTCGGCATCGACGTAGGTCGTGCATCCCGACAACACGCCGCTCAGCACCACACCGCTCGGCAGAGGTGCCACCGGCGTCCCCACGAAGGTCGCTTCGCCACGCCACGGACGGCTGCCGGTGATCTCGACCGTGAGTGGAATCGGCGTCACGCTCACACCGTCGTCGACATACGTGAGCGTGAAATTCCCAGCGCCGGGTCCGGACAAGCTGAGCCCACCGCAGTCGCTGATGGTGGAGAAGTGAGAGCCCGTAGCGGCGTCGGGCGCCAGCGAGGTCGTGCATCCCGTCAACGTACCGGTCAACGAGAGGCCATCGGGAACCTCGCCCGGTGTATAACTGAAGGCCGTGCTGCCGCCGTAACTGCGCGAGCCGTGGACGAGGACGGATACCTGCTGCGGGAACACCTTCACGTAGAGCGGAGCCGAAGCCGACCCTGGGAAGGCAGCGCTGCCGTTGTACTCGGCCCGCAGCGTATGCAGCCCCAGCGCGAGATCGGAGGTCTGGAAGCTCATCGTCGCATTCGCGAGCCCGGAGGTGTCGAGCACCGCGGCGCCGTCACGCAGCGTCACGGTACCGGCCGGGGTCGCCCCCGGCGGCGAGGAGATGACGTTGGCGGTAAACGTGAGCGTTTGCTGGTCGTTGACCACCAGTACCGGACGATCCCAGGCGACCCGGTTGGCGCTCAGGCCGTCGCTCAGGATGACGCCCGGGCTCGAGTACGGCGGAGTGAGCAGGACGACGGCGTTGTTGTCGCCGACCAAGACATGTCCGTCTGCGTCGACCGCCAAGGTACGCGGGTTCGTGAGACCGGATGCGATCGTGGCCAAGGTGCCGCTCGGCGTGCGACGAACCACGTCGCCCGTGACGCTGTCGGAGACGTAGACGTTGCCGATCGCGTCGACCGCCAGTCCAGCGGGCGAGGTCATCCCGCTCACCACGGGGCTAGGCAGCGCGGTGTACGGTGGGATCAACATGTAGACGGTGTCCAGGACCCCTTCGACGAAGTAGACGTCGCCCGCCGCGTCGACCGCGATCGAACGGAGGTTGGTGCTGCCGGCGGCGCCTGTATAGATCGTCGATACCTCTCCCGAGGGGCGTACGCGCAGGATCCGGCTGCGGCCGCTGTCGGCGACATACACGTTGCCGTCGCCGTCCACGTCGACGTCTTCCGGAGCGAACAGGCCGCTGATCACCTCGGTAAAGGCACCCGACGCGCTCACCTTCCACAGCGTAACCTCATGAGCATCGGCGGGGTTGTCGAAGACGTAGAGGTCTCCGGAGGCATCGACCGCCAGCCCCCGCGGCGACAGTGAGGTGGTCGAGAGGAGGCGCTGTCGCCCTGCGGCGGATCCCTTGTAGAGTGCGTTCGAAGCGTCCGCGAGGACATAGAAGCTCGCTGTCGGCGCCGGCGCCATCTTCAGGGATGTCCCGGAAGCCGCGCCGCTGATCACCTGAACCGATTGCGACAAGGTTCCCGTGCTGCCGACGAAGCGTGGACGGTTGAACAATCGCGCCGAGACCGAGTGAGCGCCGGCGGAGAGCGACGCAACCGTCGGACCCTGGCCGTTGCCGTTCGCATCGATAGGGAACGTACCGTAGTCGACGCCGTCGATGGCCCAGTGCACGATGTCGGCGCCCGGCGAAGGACGAACCTGAACCGTGAAGCTGACCGACTGGCCGACGGCCGACGGATTGGCGTTGGAAAACACCGTCGTCGTGGTCGGGATGGGCGTGATGGCGACAGCGAGGTTCTGCGTTCTGATCAGCCCTGTGCCGCTGTTGGCGGTAACCGTCACCGGAAAGAGCCCGCCCGCGTTGGCGGGTGGCGTGCCGCGCAGCGTCGCCGTGCCGTCGTGATGGTCCGTCAGCGTAATGCTGGCCGGCAAGCCGGTCGCGGAGATCGCCGGGTACGGGAAACCGTATTGAGTCCGGATGGTGAACGACGTCTCCGTGCCGATCGGGAAATCGACGCTCGTCGCGCTGATGAAGGTCGGCTTGCCGCGGACGTTCAGCGTGAACGCCTGGGAGGCCGTCGCCGACGTGAGGTGGTCAGTGAAGTTCTCGGCGATGATGGTGAATGGATAAGCCCCGGGCGTGTAGGATACCGGGGTGCCGAAGAGTACGGCCGTACCATCGTCGTTACTGCGGAACTGAACGCCGTCGGGGAGAATTCCTTCGACCCGCAACTGCGGCAACGGGTAGCCCGTCGCCCGCACGGTGAAGGTGCCGAAGAGATTGGCATCGAAAGTCGTTGCATTGTCCCCGACGATGGTCGGCGGGGTATAAACTGGCTGGATTTTGACCGGTTCGAATGCCGCCGCCGCGTGGATGGGCTGGACGAGCGTGCTGCCGCTGCGGACGTAGCTCGATCCGGAGCCACCACCACCACCCGCCGCCGCGTTGTCGTCGGCCCCGCCACCGCCGCCGCCGCCGTACAGGCCGCCACCGCCGCCACCACCGCCACCGCTCGTGGTGTTGGCCCTCTGGCAGCCCTTCTTGGCGCCGACGTCGAAGCGGATGGCGGCATAGCCACCGTTACCGCCGTCCGACAACACACCAGGATTGCCGTCATAGCCTGGGTAACAGCCGTTGAGGACCAACCCTTCGTTGCGCCCGTGTGCTCCGCCAACGCCGGGGTCGCTATCCGTGCCAGGCCCACCTGGCCCACCTTGATCTTCGCCGTTGTCCCCGCCTGGCTCGCCCCATCCATAGCCCGAGGATGACGAGACCGTCTCGCTACCACCGTTGCCGCCGCGCCAGTCCGAGCCCGCCCCACCGCCGCCACCGCCGCCGGCCGCGATCACGAGGGTATCGAACATCAGTGGTTCACACGTTTCGCCGAGGCGACGGGGATCGCTCTTCACGACCCACGCGGCGTTGCCCCCCGAACCGCCATAACCGTTCTCGGGGTTTCCGGCGCCACCGAGCCCACCGGTCATGCCTGGTGAACCGGCATTGACGTACAGGATGCTCCCGGGTGTGACGTCGACCTCGGCCACCACCTTGGAGCCTTTCCCGCCGGCACCGCCGGAGAGGGTGATCGTGCCGTTCTGGAGGTACGCATCGCCGCCGTCGCCGCCGGCACCACCGACCGCCGAGATACGGACCTTATGGATGCCCGCCGGGACCTGAAACGTCCCGTCGACGCAATTCCCGGTCGGCCAATAGGTCTCGGCGCTGCTACGCTGCGCGAGGAGCAGAAGGATCAGAGCGAGACTGACGACGATGGCGACCCCGTGGGGCTGGTGGGCGGAGGCGTGGTGAATCATCATACTTTCCAAGGGTTTCGATCGCAGTGAGGGTCGCGGAGGGAATCGCTCATTCTGGTTTGGTGGCTACTTGGGCACATCGCGGCATGGGGGATCGCCGCCATGACTTCCGAAGCGATGCATCGGCCAACGGTGACCTCGGAGCGCGTCACGTCGCGCCTTCCTCCTGCACAGGGCGGCTTCCCGCCAGAGCCCGTTGCATGAAGGCGATCAGCTCGCTGGCCGAGGTGAATCGCAAGGATTGTCCGGAGGTTACGTGCTCCACCCGGCCGCACATCGCTGTGGTTGCGGTGAGGTGGACGACGAAGGCTTGCTCGGGATCAAGCCGGGCACGACTCGCAGGCGAATGCATTACGGCGACTGGATAATCGCCGTAGCCCGCCGAGTCTTAACGAAACTTCACTTTTTCCTTAATGCTTGAGCTGGCGGCGAGCTCGGCGCGCAGACTTCGAGCGACGCTTGGGTCGATCTCGCTCGAATCCTCGGGGAAGCTTTCGAGCGCCTGCCCGAGCCACTGCGTCGCCTGGTCTCGCTTGCCGGTGCGGGCCCACTGCCGGCAAAGATCGACCGTCGCCCGCAAGGAAAACAGGCGCGCCCCCTGGGCGTTCGCCACCTCGACGGCGCGCAGCAAGAGTTGCTCCGCGACCTCTTCGGCGTCGGCCCCCCTGCCGGCCTGAGCGATGGCCGCGCGCTGGCGAAACAGTTCCGCATCGAAGGCGCATTCTTCGCCGCGCTGATCGAACGCTTGATCGA
This sequence comes from uncultured Binatia bacterium (SeqCode), assembly GCA_964524885.1. GTDB lineage: Bacteria > Desulfobacterota > Binatia > HRBIN30 > HRBIN30 > CALJUJ01. Next base: position 30,358 of record CAZGEJ010000047.1, on the reverse strand, counting down.
GCGCCTGCGTCGCCTGTTCGATCCGTCCGGCCGTCAGATACGCATCCGCCAACATGCTGAGCATGCGCGTGCTGCCGAGCCGCCCGATGCTCACGAATTCAACGACGGCCTCGCGCAGCGTGTCGATGAGCGCCAGGTCGCCTGTCGCCTTGAAGTCGAGCCAGGCCAACTGCGCTCGAACCGATTCCTTCCATAGGGGCAAGTTCGTGCGCTCGCAGAGCTCGAGCAACTCCCTGGCGTAGGACCGAGCGATCGCCAGATCACCGCGCAGAATCGCGATTCCCGTCGCCCGCGACAGCGCCGGGCCGACGTGCGGTGCCATGTCGCCAAGGCGCGCGCTGGCTAGGGCGTCGGTGACGGCGGACCACCCGAGGTCGCCCTTTCCGGACAGGACGAGAGCCAGCCCGTACGTCATCCGATTGCCAGCGATGGGATCGTAGACCGCGAAGGCTGGATCGTCGTCGCTCGGCAGGGCATGCGACTGCGCCGCAAAGGCAGTTTCGAAGTGAGCGAGAGCCGCGTCGATTTCGCCGAGATAGACGCGGGCCGTACCGCTGATCGCATGCGCCATGAAGACGACGGCCGGTGGGGCATGGCGTCCGCCGAATGCCAGCTGCTGCTCGGCGGAACTGCAAGCCTGGCGCAGACGGCCACTCAGGATGTGCGTGAGGGAGGCGAAGGCGAACGTCGTAACGCTCTCGGCCGGTGCCGGGATCGTTTGGGCGAGAGCGCGCGCTTCCTCGAAAGTCTCGCGGACCGGTTCGTCACCCGTCGAACCGTGTACCGAAATCAGTGCGAGACCGTGCGCGACGGTGAGTTCCAGCAGGCGTCGCTGCCGTGCCTCGCTCCGGGGAGCGCGTTTGAGGACCATGACCGCGTGGCCCAGCAGTGATTCGACCTCCTGCGTCGCGCATCGTTTGTAGGCCTGTTGCGCGAGACTATCGAAAAGCTCCACGGCGCGATCGAAATCGCCCGCGTGCTCGTAATGGAGGGCGAGCTGTTTGGTGAAGCCTTCGTCCTGGCGCGTGCAGACGCTTTGCATGCGCTCGGCGATCCGTCGATGAAAGAGCTGCCGTTGCGTCGGCGGCAGGCGGTCGTGCAATACCTGTCGGTAGAGTGCGTGACGGAAGCTGTACTGGCAGCCGCGGCTGCCGTCAGGCCACTCGAGATCGGGACCTTTCATCAAGAAAAGGGCGCCGCTCGCCAACGCGTTACACTCGGTTTCGACCTCCGCGGAGCTACGCTCACCCGCCGCCGCCACGGCTTGCGTGACGAACGTCATGCCGGCAGCACTGGCGGCATCCAGAACGGCGCGGCTTGCCGCCGGCAATCGATCGATGCGCACCGCGATGAAGTCGCGCGTGTTGTCAGGAACGGCGGCGGCGATGACGTCGAGGTCGACCGCACAGCGCCAGGATCCGTCGCCGTGCGTGAGCCAGCCGCGCTGCTGGAAGTCGTCGATCGCGTTGAGCACGAACAGCGGGTTACCGGAGGTTTGCGTCTCCAGAACGGTGGCAAATGCCGGTGGGAAGCGGTGACCCGTGAAGTGCCGATCGAGCCAGGTCTGAAGGTCTTTGCCGCTCCAGCCGTGGAGCACGAGCTCGACGCTTTGTCGCTTGCCGATCAGATCGCCTTTCAGTTGGCTGATCGGATGCTGTTGGGCGATGGCGTCGATCGGGCGAAAGGACGCGATGATCAACAGTCGCGCCGGCTCACGCCGCGTGGCAAGCGACCACAACAGAGAAACGGTTGGAGGATCGCTCCAGTGCAGATCCTCGAGCACCAGCACGATCGTTCGCTCACGGCTCGCTGCTTCGAGGGCGCGATCGATCTCGCGATGCATGCGCTCCCGGGCTGTGATCGTGACCCGGCGCTGCAACTCCTCTCGCTCTTGGAGGCTGAGCAGACTGGGCATTTGCAGCAGCCACGTCGGCGCATGGCGGTCGAAGCACTGGCGGATGTCGCTGGGGCCTTTCTCCACCAACTCCTCCATCGCCTCGAGTAGCGGACGATAGGCTTCACTGCTCCCTTGATAGTCGACGCATCGGCCGCGCGCGACGGTGAAGTCCGCACCCAATCCTCGAATGAAGTGATCGACGAGGGCCGTCTTCCCGATGCCCGGCTCCCCCGTGATGAAGACCAGCTGCCGCCGTCCGCTTGCGGCGACAGCGCTCAGGCGTCGCAGCTCGGTGAGGAGCTCCGAACGTCCGACGAACGGATCTTCGCTTGGAGCGCTTGGAGTGGCCGGCTCCGCCGAGGAGGCGATGGCGATTTCCGGGCCGATCCATCGGTAGCCGCGGCGGTGGATCGTTTCGATGAATCGTGGATGCTTGGGATCATCGCCGAGCGCCTCACGCAGCTGGGCGATGGCGTTGTTCAGCACGACGTCGACCACGTGCGTGTCCGGCCACGCCGCGTCGAGCAGCGTACGCTTGGTCACCAAGCGGCCGGGTGCTGCACGCAGCAGCTGCATGACGACGAAAGCCTTCGGGGCGAGGGGAAAGCGCTTTCCATCGCGACAGATGGATTGGCTCCCTTCGTCGACCCACGGCCCGCCCCCGCCCGATGACTCCATGCCCGCCTGCGTAACCCGTGTTGCGATCCTTGTCCAACTTGATTGTCGCGAGGCAGGACGCAACCGGTACGATCATTCCACTGCCTCGAACGGGGTGGGTGCCTCGAGCGGGGTGGCACCGTGCCAAGGCGGTGCCCGGGCGCGGCGCGAGGCCCGCGCGGTAGGAGACGTCAGCGCTGTTCCGGCACGATCAGCTCCGGCATCACGCGGGCGCCGTATCGGTGCCCGCGGGGCGTTGCGTCGCGCCCGCGAGGCGGGCCACGATCGCGTCGGGCACGCCGTCGTTGGCGTCGACGAAGTCGATCTCCGGGACGCCGCCGAACACTTCGAAGGCCCGGTTCAGTACGCGGTCCTGCCACACGCTGTCGGTGCTCCACGGCCGGAGCGCATCGGCACTGAGCGCCTTGCCGGCGCCGCCGAGGAAGTAGTTCACCGCCCGGTTCGCCGTGCTCGCCATCCACGCCGACTGGTTCGGGTCGTCGAACCAGCCGTCCTTCCTGTCCGCCGGCGTCGCGTCGCGGTTCGCGATCAGCCACGCGAGCGAAGCCATGTCGTGCGCCACGACCGACTCGCTGGCGAGGATCAATCCGGTCTCCGGCTCCTGCACATGGCCTTGGTCGGGGCCGAAGGTGGTCAGGACTTTCGTGGCGCTGGTGACCACGAGGCGTTGTTTGGCGAGCAGGGTCGGTGCGGTGTTCGACTCGGCGGTCTTCTCCGCGAAGGTGCGGGCGTCGTGGTGGTATTCGAGGCGGCTGTCATGGCGCCACCAACCGACCGCGGCTTTGAGCCCGAGAGTGCTGCCGGCGAGAAGGTGGCGCGAGCAGCGCGGCATCAGCACGACGTGGTCGACTTCCTTCAGGACCTTCGGCAGCAGCAGCGGCTGCTTCCAGTTGTCGCCGCGTGTCGGCGTCTCGTCGTAGAAGCCGTCCCAGCCGGCCTCCTCGAATGCCTGTACTTCGGCACCCGCCGCCTCGGCCGCGGCGAGTAGGCCGTTGTTGGTCATCAGCGCGCGGCTGCTGCCGGTCAGTCGGTCCGGCGAGAAGCGCACGAACTGCACGCCCGACATGTCGGCGACGATCACCCGGCCGGCGCCGTGCTCGCGCAGCAGCGTGATCATCTCGTAGAGCGCCAGCGGATCGGTGGTGGCGGGATAGACGTTGCCGGAGTTGCAGACCGGCTTCACCAGCACGCTGTCGCCGCGGCTCAGCCAGGAGAGATCGGTGGTCCCGAGCACGGCGCGGCGCAACGCGGCACCGACCTCGGCGGCGCCGCTGCCGCGGCGTACGCCGGCGAGCGTGACTTGGCGACGTCCCGCCGGCGGCGCGGTCACGGGCAGGGCTCTTGCCGGACGCGCGCCGAGCCCGCAACCGGCAAGGGCAGCGCCCGCGGCAGCACCGAGAGCAAGCCGATGTAGCTCGCGACGAGTCAGCTTCGCAGCGAATGGATTTGGTCCAGAATGCGCCATGGACGGAGAAAACCACAGTTCCCGCCGAGTGCAAGGCAAACGGGGAGAAAGCTGGAACGGGAAGGGCGCAACTCCGGTTGAGACACCGCTTCGCGGAAGGCGGCGAAGTGCCGGCCTCGCCGGCGCTGCCCGTCTCCACGATATATACGTTGTGGGCGCCGCCCTCGGCGCGCAGATCGAACGGCTTCTCCCTGCGAGCCGGAGTAGCGGCGCTCAATACATCCGAGTGTATTGGACGCCGACTCGATCATCACTGACGACGGGTACCAGAGAGCTGCGAGCCTCACCTTCCGATGCACGGCTGTAGTCGATCCAAGACGGCAGCACGTACCCGAGCAGCGCTCCGGCCGCCCACCCTACGACGACGTCGCTGGCATAGTGCTTCTCGGCTGTGATGCGCAGCAGACCCGTCGTCACGCTCGCGGTCGCCGCACCGCCGCATACCAGCCAGTCGACGAAGCCCGGATCGCTGCGGGCCGCGTGCCGCGCACAAAGAAGTCCGGCACTGGTGGCCGTGAGCGAGGTGTGTCCACTGAAGAAGCTCGCATTTCGATCGCGCCCGCCGCCGCAACTTTCCACATAGTCGTCGTTCGACCGGCACGGACGAACATAGGGCCGTTCACGCCCGACACTGACCTTCGAGGTTTCGGTGAGCAGCAAGGTCGCCAACAACCAACTGGAGTCGGCACCCACGCTGCGCAGCAGGGGATACTCCTCCCTCAGCCACCATTCGTCCCCGAGCAGGGTGACCATACTCGTGATCAGCAGGACATCGCTGGCCGTCTCCGCGCGGTCCCGCTGCGCACGTGAGCCTCCCTTGAGTCCATCGCGGATCCCTTCGTCGAAATCGTTGCGCGAGTCCCACCGCGCATCCGACGGAGGGCTGGCAGCAAACTGCACGGCTGCGAGTCCCGTACCGATCGTCAGCGACGGAAGCCACGTTCGTAGGTAAGGGTAGGGCGGTGATGGCGGATTCCCCAACAGCAGGTTCGGTTCGCACGCTGCATCCATCGCGGCGCCGAGGCGATTCTGGGGAACCACGCCGAATTCGCCGAGCCCCGCAGGCGCCTCGGCGACCATCCTCGGATCCGTCGCGCGCGAGGGGCTCGCCTCTGCCCCTCGACTTCGATTTGCCGTCGCTTCTTCGAATTCGGCTGCCGTCAACGTCGCCATCGAAACGAGCAGCCACGCGCCTACGAACGTCACGCGGCACGCCGCCCGCGCTCGCACGTGTCGTCCGTTCCTCCATCCGAAGGTCGACGGCGTGGACCTCACGATCGACGGTTCACGGTTCGACCGGCCGCCAATGGCCCGTGCCTCGTAGCGCGCCGGAGACCGTGCTTGTCGGCGCCGCGATCCACCCATCGGATTCCCTCCTCGGACGAGAAGCCATGTGTCGGCAGTTGGGCGCATAGCACGACGCGCCCAACGATTCGCCTCGGGGAAATTTCCCGCAAAAGCTGGTGGCATGGTGTGAACGGAAAAGGGGGCTGTCCCCAGGGTAGGTGTCCAACTTGCCGTGCAACCATGCCTCCGCCGAACCACCAGGCGAACGCCATGGCGTTCGAGGCCCCGAACCCAGGAGACCCCGCTGACCCGGATCCAAGGGCCGGTCGGGCGCTGCGTCGCCAGCGTCGGCGAGAGGAATTCCGCCGCCCGCCTTCCACCCGCCTCCCATCGGGAGGCGCCGCCTCCCGCCTTAGGGTCGAATACCCCGAAGGAGGACCCCCATGACGACCCCGACCCCGCTCGATGCCCGTCTGCTCGAGGCCACGATCGGCGCCCTCGAGCTCTTCGGCGCCTACTTGGGCGACCGGCTCGGCCTTTACGCCGCGCTGCGCGACGGCAAGCCCGCCACCGCCGGCGAACTGGCGGCGCGCGCCGCCATCCACCCGCGTTACGCCCGTGAGTGGCTCGAGCAGCAGGCCGTGGCCGGCGTGCTCGCCGTCGAGGACGCCGTAGCCGACGCCGAGCAGCGTCGCTACCGGCTGCCGGCCGAGCACGCCGGCGTGCTGCTCGACCCGGAGGACGGCGCGCATCTGGCGCCGCTGGCGCGCATGGTGGCGGGCATCGGACGCGCGCTCGAAGAGGTGGTGGGCGCCTACCGCAGCGGCGGCGGCGTGCCCTACGCGCGCTACGGCGCGGACTTCCGGCACGGGCAGGGTGGCATCAACCGCCCCGCCTTCGGCCGCAACCTGGTCGATGAGTGGCTGCCCGCCGTCGACGGCGTCGCCGCACGGCTCGCCGCCGGCGGGCGCGTCGCGGACCTGGGCTGTGGGCAGGGCTGGTCGGCGCTGGCGCTGGCGCAGCGCTTCCCGGACGCCGAGGTCTGGGGCCTCGACAACGACCCCGCCTCGATCGAGGACGCCCGCGCCGCGGCCGCCCGCGCCGGCCTGCGCGTGCGCTTCGAGTGCGCCGATGCCGCCGCGCTCGCGAGCCATGGCCCGTTCGACGCGGTGCTGCTCCTCGAGGTGCTGCACGACCTGGCGCGCCCGGTCGAAGCGCTCGCAGCCGCGCGCCGCGCGCTCGCCCCAGGCGGCGCGCTGCTGGTCGCCGACGAGAAGGTCGCGCCTGCCTTCGCGGCGCCGGGCGATCTGCTCGAGCGGATGATGTACGGCTGGAGCATCGTGCACTGCCTGCCGACGCAGATGGCCGAATCGCCGTCCGCCGCGCTCGGCACGGTGCTGCGCGAGGACACCCTGCGCGCGCTCGCGGCCGAGGCGGGCTTCACCGAGGTGCGCGTGCTCGACGTCGACGGCGGCTTCTTCCGCCTCTACGAGCTGCGCTGCGACGGCGCGCCCGGAGGGCGGTCGTGATTCGGCGCGGCGCGCACCTCCCACGCCACCGGCGTTTCCGGCCGGTACGCGCAGAAGGTGCCGGTGCGGAGCGCGTTCTCGAGGTGCCGGCCGAGCTCCGGGTGCACCGCCCCGATCTGCCTGACGGCGCTGCGCAGGCGCCAGGCGACGGTCGAGCGGGCGCGCTCGGCGCTCGCGCCGGCGGCGCGGGCGCGGCCGCCCAGGCCGAAGGCCGCCGAGAGCTGCTCGACGAGCGCGTCGAGCTCCGCCTCGGCGCGCTCGGCGCGCCCAGGGTCGTTCGCGTCGTGGGCGGCGTCGGCCTCGGCCTGCAGCTCCCGGATCCGCTCCTGGTAGGCACGGCGCGCGGCGTCGTCGAGGAGCGGCCCGGCGTCGCCCGCGAGCGCCGCGCCGCCGACGAGCTGCAGGCAGTGCAACTCCTCGTCCGGTCGCGCGAGCAGCGCCGCCAGGTCGTCGAGCCCCTTGCGGTGCCGGAGCCGCGCACTGCGGCCGGCGAAGTGCACGACCCAGTCTTCGCCCTCGCGCAGGAGCGCGCCGGAGAGGGCCGCGGGTGGCGCAGCGGCGCGTGGCACCTCCTGTTCCACCGACAACATCGCCAGTCGCTCGCGCACGTGGCGCAGGGCGGCGGCGCCGCCCGTGCCCGGCGTCGCCGGCAGCGGGTCTTCGAAGAGGTCGCCGTTGACCGAGGCGTGAATACCGGGCGGCACCGCGGCGAGCAGCAGGGTGGCCGACTCCTCGTCGCCGGCGCGCCAGGCCAGGACGGCGGCGGCGCGCAGTGTGAGCGCCAACTCGGCCAGCTCGCCGGCGGCGGCCACCGTGTCGAGCGCGGCGCGCCAAGCCGCGCCCGACGCAGCCCAGCCTCGCTCGAGCGCGACCAGCGCCGCTTCGAGCCGGGCCGTCACCATCGCACCGTAGGGGTACGCGAAGCCCTGCCGGGCGCGCTGCGCGGCGGCCAGCGCAGCGCGCCCCTCGGCGAGCCGGCCGGTCCGTACCAGCAGGTGGGTGCGACCCACCTCGGCCCACACGACGCCGATCGAGTCGCCGGCTCCGGCCGCTTCGTCGCGCACGCGGACCAGATCGGCGAGCGCGCGCTCGACCGCACCGGCCGCGCCGTTCGCGGCCGCCCGGCATACTGCGATCTCGCGGGCGAAGGGCGCGAGGCCGGCGGCCTCGGCCGCGGCCACGCCGCGCCCGAAGCAGTCGGCCGCTCCGGCGACGTCGCCTCGGTGTCGGGCCGCGATGCCGCGGGCGCGCCAGGCGATCACCGGCGCGATGCCGAACCGCGACGGCACGGCCAGCGCCCGCGCGGCCAGTGCGTCGGCGCGCGCAGCGCGCCCCGCCGGCAGCGAGGCACTGGCGGCGACGGCGAGCGCCTCGGCCCGCAGCGGCTCCTCCCCCGCGGGCCAGCGCTCGAACACGCGCTCGCCGATCTCCGCCACCTCCGAGGCGCGCCCCTGGTGCACCGCGCCCCACAGCGGCAGGAGCAGCCGGAAGGCGCGCGTGGCATCGGCGTCGCTTTCGATGCAGCGCTCGATCGCCGCCACGAGGTTGCCGAACTCCGCGAACAGCACCGCGAGGCTCTCCGCCGACCAGCGCCGCGCGCCCGCCGCCACCACCGCGTCGGCTTGCGCCGCCATCGCGTCGACGAAGCGCCCCACCGCCGGCTCCCACTCGCACTCGGCGACGGCCTGCTCGGCGGCGTAATGGCGCAGCGACTCGAGCAGCGCGTAGTGCGTGACGCCGTGCCGCGGCTCGGCCGTGAGCAGCGAGCGGTCGACGAGCCGCGCGAGCGCGTCCACCGTCGCGAGGCGATCGGTGCCGGGGGGTGCCGCCACGGCGTGGGCCCGCTCGGCGTCGAAGGGACCCACGAAGACGCCGAGCGCGCGGAAGAAGGCCCGCTCTGCGGGCTCGAGCAGTTCGTAGGACGCGTCGATCGCGGCGCGCAGGCTGCGGTGGCGGGCGCGGCCGACCGGCGTCGCGCGCTGCAGCAGGTCGAAGCGCCGGTCGAGGTGCGCGAGCAGCTCGACCGCGGTGAGCGCGCGCGCCCGCGCCGCCGCCAGCTCGATCGCCAGCGGCACGCCGTCCAGGCGGCGACACAGCTCGACGACGGCGGCCCGCTCGACCGCCGTCGCCTCGGGCCGCGCCCCGGCCGCGCGTGCGCGGTCCTCGAACAGGCGCGTCGCGGGCGCCGCTTCGAGTTCGGCCGGATCGGCGGAGGCCGGCAGTGCGAGCGGGCCCAGCACCAGCAGCTCCTCGCCGTCGAGGCCGAGCGGCGCGCGGCTCGTCGCGAGCAGGTGGAGCGCCGGCGTGGCCTCGAGCAGGTGTGCGCACAGGCGCGCCGCGGCGCCGAGCAGGTGCTCGCAGTTGTCGAGCACGAGCAACGCCGGCGCGTCGCCGAGGCGCAGCAGCAGTGCGTCCAGCGAGGGGAGCCCGAGCTGGCCCGCCACCTCGGAGCCGATCTCTTCACGCGGGCCGATCGCCGCCAGCTCGACGCCGTGCACGCCGCCCGCGAAGGGCGGCACGCCGCCCGCGAGCAGCTCTGCGACGAGCCGCGTCTTTCCAATCCCGCCCGGCCCGACGACCGTGACGAGCCGGTGCGAGGCGACGCGCTCCGCCAGGCGGGCGCGCTCGGCCTCGCGCCCCACGAAAGTCGAGATCGCCGGCATCGCCATCATCGTGCCAGCCACGCGCCATCGCGCGCAACGAGGAGAAACCCATGACCACCACCACGAAGATCCACGAGCACCGCGTGCGCCTGCGCACCGGCGTCGACCTGCGCTGCAGCGAGCGGCCGGGCGACGGAGAGACCGTCCTGCTGTTGCACGGCTACAGCGACTCCGGCCGCTCCTTCGAGCCGCTGCTGCCGTCCCTGCCGCCCGACTGGCGCGTGCTTGCCCCCGACCAGCGCGGCCACGGCGACTCCGAGCGCCCGGCCGGCGGCTACGCGATGAGCGATCTCGCCGCCGACGCCGCGGCGCTGCTCGACGCCGTCGGCGCGACGGGCGCCGTCACCATGGTCGGGCACTCGATGGGCAGCTTCGTCGCCCAGCGGCTCGCGCTCGCCCATCCCGAGCGCGTGGCGCGCCTCGTCCTCGTCGGCAGCGGGCCGCGCTTGGACCTGTCGACCCTGAGCCCCCTGCTCGACGAGATCCGCGCGCTGCGCGACCCGGTGCCCGCCGCCTTCGTGCGCGCCTTCCAGTCGAGCGCACTGCATCGACCGCTTCCCGCCGCCGTGTTCGAGCGCGCCGTCGCCGAAAGCTGCAAGCTGCCCGCGCGCGTCTGGCACGCCCTGCTCGACGGCCTGCTCGCCCATGAACTCGACGGCGTGATCGCGCGCCCCACGTTACTCGTGTGGGGCGCCCGCGACGGGATGTTCGGGCGCGCGGGCCAAGACGAGCTGCTGCGCGTGATCCCCGGCTCCACCCTGCTGGTCTACGAGGACGCCGGCCACTCCCCGAACTGGGAGGAACCCGAGCGCTTCGCGCACGACCTCGCGGCCTTCGTCGAGGGAAGCCCCCTCTCCTGAGCCGCTGGAGCGTCGAGCGCCCGGCCGCCTCGCCGGCGAGACGGCCGGCGAACGGCGACCCGTGCCCCTTCCGTCGCCGGGCGCTCAGCGCGCCGGCGACGGAAGGGCGCTGAGCGCCCGGCGTTGGTGAGGACCTTGGAGCGGTCGGCGATACGTGACGCGGCGATACGTGACGCGGCGATGCCCTGATGGACGGCGTGAGGATGGAACAGGCCGATGCCGCACTCACCGCACCTGGCGGACGATGGCGTTGAAGTCGAGCAGCAACTCGCGTTCGTCGCGAGCAACGCGGTTGTGACGACTGCCGAACTCGTCTTGACTCCACGGGTTGTCGTAGCGCCGGTAGTCGCCGACCGGCTCCTCGCGCCCGTTGACGCGCAGGTTGCCCGTCCAGCCGTACTCGATCGTGCCCTGGCTCGGCGACTGGTAGCGAACCGTGAACACCGGCACGCGCGTGCGCGGCGGCAGCCCGGCCACGTCGTTGACCTGTGTCACCTCGATGGTCGCGTTGCGGACCGCTTCGCGGAAGGCGGCGAAGCTGCCGGACTCGCCGGCGCTGCCCATCTCCACGATCCACACGTTGTGGGCACCGCCCTCGGCGCGCAGATCGAACGGCTTCTTCATGCCGTCGGTGGCGACGGTATTCGGCGGGTAGACGACGAACTCCGGCTCCCGCCACGAGTACAGGCCGATGTAGCCGTCGCCCTTGCGCCCGAAGGTCCAGTGCCCGTCGCGGATGACCTCGTCGAAGCGATCCTGGGGGAAGTACGCGTGGGTGTAGTTCTCGAACGCCGTGATCTGGTCGAAGGGCGGACTCGGGTTGACGCGGTACTGCGGCGCGTAGATGTGGATCGCCACGTTGGCGAACTGCCCGGAGCGCGGGATCGACGCGCTTCCCGTCCACTGCCCCGGCTCGCCGTCGGCGCTCCAGCTGCTGCTCTCGACCGGCGGGATGCCGGGGTGCTGGGTGAACACGATTGCCTCGTGGTCCAACGTCGCCTGCCAGAAGTGGCCTTCGTTGGAGCGCGAACCGATGCGGTAGTTCTGGGCGCTCGAGAGCATGTAGTCGGCGGTGCGGTAGGTATAGATGTTGACCTGCTCGAGCAGCGGCATCGAGATCGCATGCGCCAGGTTGAGCGCGACCTGCTGGGCGATCCCGGGCACCGCCGTCAGGTCGCGCACCGAGCGGAACGGCCGGAACCCGTCCGTCTCCCACAAATTGTAAGTATTGATCAGTTCGAGCGTCTTGGGGATCACTTGCCAGGCGGTGAGGTTCGACATCGACCACCAGACGATCAGGTCCTCGACGGTATCGTAGCGGAAGCCGTCGGGATGCGGTGCTGCGGCGTCGCGTTCGAACTCGTCGAAGTAGATCCCCATGCGCTGGCGATGGGCGAACGGGCCGGGGGCGGCGGCGATCTCCTGCAGGACGCGCGGTACCCGGTAGCGGCTCGACAGCGCGAACAGCAAGGCCGTGCCGTCGTCGGCGTCGGGGTAGTCGAGAGCGGTCGTGTCGTAGAGGAACTTCACCGCCTCGAAGGTGCTTTCGCGTGTCGCATAGGTCTTGTTGCTCTTGAAGGCGCGCCCGTGCGGCGAGCCGAACGCGCCGCGGAAGGTGTGGATCGCCAGGTCGTAGGCCAGCAGGTCGAGCGTCATCTGCGCCCGGCGCACCAGTTCCTCGTCGTCGGCGAATTCGGCCAGGGTGAGCAGCGGTCGTATGTCGAAGGCATAGTAGGTGTTGGAGAGGAACTCCGAGAAGCCGAAGCGCGCGCGCAGGTCGAACCAGTCGAGCAGCCGCTCGCGCGCGGCCGCCTTGTGCTCGGCGCCGGTCATGCCGGTGTGCGTGAAGCGGCGCTCGGGATAGCGCTGGCCGGCGAGGTACTCGATCGTGTGGAACATGATCAAGTGGTTCTCGGTCCAGTACCACATGTGATCGATGACGCCTGCGGGGCCGGTCTGGGTGTACCAGTATTTGAAGCCGAGCACGGCTTCTTCGGCGCGCCGCCAGATGTCGGGATGCACCATGGGGTGGCCGTCGAAGCGGTAGAGCGCGTTGATCAGCATCAGGACGTCGAAGTCGCTGGTGTCCTTGAGGTTGGCGACTTTGGTGAAGACGGCGTCCCAGGCGTCCGCCGGCACGGCCCCGACGGGCGCTTCCCATACGGGGTCGGTCGCGTCGCGTTCGAGATGCGCCAGGACGCTGGTCATGCTGTCCGGGCGCAGGCGCACCGTGGCGGCCTCGAGCATGGTGGTCTTGCGGCTTTCGAACTCCGCGTCGGGCATGAAGGCCTGTTGCGGGTCGGCGGTGGGTGTCACCGTCGGCGTCGTCGAAGCGGTGGGTGTCGCGGTGGGGGTCGTCTCGGCCGGGCATCCGGTGAGCGCGTGGGTCACGGCGAGGACGATCTCGTCGACCGTGATCGAGCCGTTGCCGTCGCCATCGCCTGACACGCACGGGGCAACGCTGCCGCCGCTCAGCGCCAGGTTGACGAGGGTGATGACTTCGTCGACCGACACGTTGCCATCGGCGCCGCAGTCGCCGGCGCAGGCGCCGGTGGCGACTCCGGGCGAGAGGGCGATCCAGCACGCCAAGGCCACGCCGACGGCGTTCGCACTTCCCTGAACCAACGGATTTCGCATGGGATGCTTCCCTCTCCTGTGCACGAAAGCGCGACCATACAGACTCGGCGCGGGCTTGGGAACTTGAAGAATTTCGAGCCGGTGAGAGCAGCAAAAGATCAGGAGATTCGGGGGGGGCGTCCTTGGAAGTGGCCACTTCCCCGCGTCAAGTGGGAAGTGGTGCCAACCCGTTCGACCAATCAGGGGAAGCCATCGGACCTGCGGAGTCTCGCATCCGGCCGACTGCGCTCAGAACCCGCAACTCGGTCGACTTGAACCGTTGAACCTCAGAATACGGGGCAGATCACCAAACCTTTCGCCTTCGCGTTTTTCGCCAAGATGTCGTCGATCGTTCGGGCTCGCTGGCTCCGGGACGAACATCTGTCTATGCCGTCAGCCTCCCGGCGGTGATTCCCTCGAGCTACATCACCTGGTTCCAAGCCGAGCAGGCGTGCAAGAATGCTGGCAAGCGACTGGCCTTGAATGTGGAATGGCAGGGCGCTGTGGCAGGTTCGCCAGACCCCGGGCCCGACAATGGTACGACCGACTGCAACACCAACAGCACCTACGCGGTGTCGGCCACGGGTTCGCGCAGCAGTTGCGTGTCGACCGACGGCGCGTTCGATATGGTCGGAAACCTCTACGAGTGGGTGGCCGATTGGGTGCCGCGCTCGACGACGTGTGGGAGCTGGGCGCCGAGCGTCAGCCCCGACGGAGATGACCAATGCTTTGCCGGCGCGGCCACGACCGGCGGACCTGGTGCGCTGATCCGCGGCGGCAGCTTCGATCACAACGTTACCAACCCGGACGGTCCGCTGGCGATCATCGGTCTCAACGAGCCGTCGCGCTCGATCCGACAGATCGGCTTTCGTTGCGCTCGCTGACCCGCACGGGGGCGGGCGAGAAACAGGTCGGCGCGGTTGATGACAACGGCGCACCGCCGACGTGATTCTGCTGCGCCGCACGACGGTTCCCTTTTTCCGCCAGCCTGCGGTGCGCATGCCGAGCCTCGCCTGCTCGGGCACACGGCCGTTGCACGTGAACTGCCGGCGCCGGCACGGCATGGCGCCCGCTGTGCCGTTTCTTCGCAATCCTATGCCTTTCGGAATACCTGCCCGAAGCGGTGCTCGACGACGACTCGCTGGCGCTGGTCGTCGAGGGTTGCAAGGCGCAGTCGTACAATCGGCGTAAGCGGCGCGGCGGCGCGTTCCGGGAAGACCAGTGTCGAGGAGGGCCGCCGTTTCGTCCGTCCGACGGCAACCTGGCTGTCTTGGAAGTACTCCCGCCCATCCGTCCCGCGCGCCCAGGCTCGACCGCCGCCGGCAGCTTCACCTTCCGGTGGCATCACGAGCTGTGAGACAGAGTCTTCACACCCTGCGCCCCGACGAGCTGCGCCTCTATCTCTTCCTCGTGCTCGCCGCCGATCGCCGCAGCCTGAGTTTCTGCTGCGACGACTCGATCTGCGCCGTCCGCGACGGGCCCCGCGAAGCTCACCTGCCCGCCCACAATCCTTTCCCGCAGTGGACACTGCGGGAAAGGACAGGATTCACAGGTTCGATAGGATGGCTTTGGCCCAGGCCCGTTATCGGGTGCCTCGACATCAGCCTGAATCCACTGCCTTCCGCACCTTGCTCTACGCTCGAGGTGCGGCAGGGAGGCCCCAGGCCGAATGCGAGCCCCGAGACGGACGTTCCCAAAGCCGATCCGGCCGTTGAGCTGGTGCCACCCCGTTCAAGCCCCGTTCCCGCAACTCGCCTTCCCAGAGAGTCCGCGACGATCTCGGCATCGGCGCACGCCATCGCCGAATCGAGAAAGTGGGAGGCGATCAGGTGCTCTGCAAGCCTCCTGCCCATCTTGCTGCCCGAAAAAGGGCGAGGGGCGCGATTCCAAGCCTCGGAGTTTGGTGGATCTGTCGAATTTCCCGGAACTTGTACTGGTCCGAGCAGGGCCGGCGGCTCTAGGCGGGTGGATCTGAAGGAAAACTGAAGGAATCTGCCGCGGCTTCGATGAGCTCGAAGTGGTATCCCGTCGCGGGTCCTTTTGCAGCGGATAACGGCCAACCCAGGTCAACGGAGAAACGATGCATTCCCATACTTCCCTTCGTGCCGTGATCTCGGCGATGACCTGGCTCTGGTTGGTCGTCCTTGGCGACATCCTGCCGTCTGCGGCGTTCGCCGATGTTTGGTCGTGGCAGAACCCTTTGCCCCAAGGCAACAACGTGACGTCGATCTCGTGCCCTGCGGCGAACGTCTGCAAGGCGGTCGGCGACGGTGGCCTGCTCCTGTCATGGGACGGCTCGGCCTGGAGTATCGAAGCCACGCCCACGACCGCGGCCCTGCGTGGCGTGTCCTGCTCCTCGACGACGGCATGCAAGGCGGTCGGCGACGGCGGCACCATCATTTCCTGGGACGGTTCGGCGTGGACGGCCGACACCAACGCCGACGCGACGACTCTCACCGCCGTCTCCTGCCCTTCGGCGAATCTGTGCAAGGCCGTCGGCTCCGCCGGTACGATCCGTTCCTGGAACGGTACGGCCTGGAGCGGCGAAGCGAGCGGTACGACGGACCCTCTGACCGGCGTCTCCTGCCCGACGACCGGAATGTGCAAAGCGGTCGGGCACGACGGCATCTTCGTCGACAGCGGTTTCGCGCTCGCCTGGAACGGCGCAACGTGGGGTGCCGATGCGGCGCCCGACGTGAACCAACTCTATTCCGTCAGCTGCGCCTCCGATTCGAGCTGCAAGGCCGTCGGCCTCTTCGGCGACATCGTTTCGTGGAACGGCAGCGCCTGGACCGACGACAACGAATCCTCGAGCACCCTGCTCGCCGTGAGTTGCGCCTCGCCTTCGATGTGCATGGCGATCAGCGACAACGGCCAGACGCGCACATGGAACGGCACGACGTGGGGGTTCGGCACGAGCCTCGGCGGGACCCGATTCAACGGGATCAGTTGCCCTTCGGCGACCTCCTGCAAGGCCGTTGGTGTCGTCGGAACCGTCATCAGCTGGGACGGCTCGACCTGGACTCGACAGCTACCCTTTGGCGACAATTTTCGCATCGGCGCCACGGCCATCGCCTGTCCGCAGACCGGTGCCTGCAAGACGCTTCTCTCGAGCGGATCGGTTCTCGCGTGGAACGGGCTGGGTTGGACCACCGAGCGTTCCGCCCCCGGCGGTGTCCTGATGTCGGACATCTCCTGTCCGACGGCAGGCTTCTGCAAGGCCGTCGGCTTCAACGGCGTGATCATCTCGTGGAACGGCTCGGTCTGGTCGAACGACGTCAGTGGCACGGCCTTCAACATCAATGGGGTCGACTGCACGTCGGCGACGTTCTGCAAGGCCGTCGGCGACAGCGGGACGCTGCTCACCTGGGACGGCAACGGCTGGGCGTCCGAGACCGGTGGGGCGTCGAGCCAGTTCCTCGACGTCGATTGCGCTTCCCCGTCGCTCTGTAAGGCCGTCGGCAATCAGGGGGTCATCCGGTCGTGGAACGGCTCCGCCTGGTCGGTGGAGACGAGCGGCACGACCAGCATCCTGAACGGCGTGAGCTGCCCGGCGGCGAACCTCTGCAAGACGGCCGACTCGGGTGGCGCCGTGCGGACGTGGAGCGGCAGTACCTGGAGTGTCGAGGTGCCATCGGCCGGTGCCGGCCTGGAGGACATCGATTGCCCGACGGTGGCCCGCTGCAAGGCGGTGGGTGATGGCGGTACGATCGTTGGGTGGGACGGCAGCACGTGGACGGCGGACACGAGCCCGAATCGCTTCGCCCTGTACGGTGTGAGCTGCACGGCGGGGAGCCAACAATGCATTACGGCCGGCGCCAGCACCGTGATTCTGGGCACCAACGTAGCGCCGGCGCCGCCGACAGCGACACCGACCGAGACGCCGACGCCTACGGACACGCCGGTCGATCCGACCGCGACGCCGACGGCGTCCCAGGGCGGTGCGAATCTGGTGGTCAACAGCGCCGCCGATACCAATGACGGCGCCTGCGACCTGCTCGGCAGCGGTACCGGCAATCAGGACTGCACGTTGCGTGAGGCCATGGTGGCGGCGGACGCGATCGCCGGCCACAACACGATCGCCTTCGCCATCCCCGGCGGTCCGGGCTGTTCGGCGCCGAACGTCTGCACGATCCTTCTCGGATCGACACTGTCGATCAACGGGCTCTTCAGGAACGGTGACACGAACCTGACGATCGACGGTGCGCCGAACGGGGCGAAGATCACGATTGACGGCGGCAACGGCAAGCTGGGCGGCGTCCGTATCCTCGATGTCTTCGCGAGCAACCTGACCGTGAACGCGCTGAACTTCGTCGATGCGAACGGGGGGGCGATCTTCACGGGGTTCGCCCCGCTTTGGGTGCAGAACTGCACCTTCAAGAACAATTATCTCAACGGCTGCGGACCGGCCATTCGCGCCGAAAACCGCGACATTACGGTGATCAACAGTACTTTCGTCGGCAATGAAGGAACCAATGGTGGCGGCATCTGCAACGGCGGGGCGAGCTTCACGTACTCCACCATCGTCAACAGTACCTTCGTCGACAATGTGGCCTCGTTCGGCGCCAACTACCCTACCGCCTTCCTCATCGGCACCAACGGCTTCAACAGCAACCAGATCGTCTTGCAGAACAACGTCTTCCTGAAGCTCGACGGCAGCGCCAACGTGAACTGTCGCCGCGAAGGCGGCGGCGGATTCACTTCGGATGCCTTCAACGTCTCCGACGACGGCTCCTGTGGTGGCGCCACGGTCCAGACCCGCGCCGCGATCAACCTCTCCGCGCTGGCGGACAACGGCGGCCCGACGTTGACCATGGCGCCGGCTACCGGAAGTGCCTTGCACGATGCGGGTGACCCCAGCGTCTGTGAAGGGTCGCTCGTCAACAACCTCGACCAGCGCGGTTTCATTCGTCCAGCCGGCGCCGCTTGCGACGTCGGCTCGGTGGAGGTCGGTGGCGCGGTGCCGCCCACCGCAACCCCGACGAATGTGCCCAGCGCCACTCCGACCGAGACCGCGACCGATACCCCGACGAACTCGCCCACCGCATCGCCGACGAGTTCGCCCACGGAAACGGCCACGGCAACGCCCACCGCATCGCCGACGAGCTCACCCACCATGACGGCCACGCAAACGCCGACGAATTCACCGAGCGCCACGCTGACGCCGGTCGATCTGCTCGCCGATGACGACCAGGACGGCGTTCCGGATGCAACGGAGTCGGGCGCGCCCGGTGGCGGCGACGGCAACGACGACGGCACCCCCGATGGTTCTCAGGCGCATGTGGCGTCGGTTCCTGCCGCTACCGGCGCCGGCTACATCACGTTGGTCGCGTCGGCGGGGCAGGGCGACGGCTGTGGCGACCTTCGGAGCGTCAGCGCCGTCACCGAAGCGATTGGCGGCGGCGATGACGCCTTCGATTATCCGTTCGGGCTGGTTCGCTTCGCCCTGCAGGACTGTCGCGCGGTGACCATTACCGTGTACTTCCATGGCGACGGCGGTCGGTCGGTCTCACGGGCGTACCGGAAGTTCGGTCCTGTGGCCCCGGATTTTGCCGCGCCGCCGATGTTCTATACCCTGCCGGGCGTCGAGTTCGGCGCAGTGCGGATTCCGGCGGATACCGGGCCCGTTGTCACGACAGCGACCTTCACGCTGGTCGACAATCAACTCGGTGACGCTTCGGGAGTTCCGAACGTCATCGTCGATCCGGGTGGCCTCGCCGCACTGCAGGCGCAGGCCGCGCCTGCGGCATATGGGTGGGGAATTCTCGGCCTGATCGCCGCCTTGACCGCATTCGCCGCGTTTCGCCTCGAAGTCCGGCCACAGTCAGGGATCGATTCACGGGAGTGATCGCTGCGGCGCCAGAGGCGAGTGCGACGGCGCCGGCGCCGCCTGCGGAATCGCGTGCGCTGCCACCCTTCCGTCGTTCTCGGTAGCAGCCGTGGGCAGCATCCTTGAAACTGCAGCGTGGAATGGACCTTTGGGTGTGTGACGCGTGTGGTGGTCGGTTGCGGCGGGTGGACCACCCGCCACCAAGCCACCGGGCTGTCGCAGTTGCCACAGGTTGGCATCGCCAAGGCCGGGCAGCTCGGTGCCGGCGCGTTGGACGTCGGGGTCGGGGCGCCGGTCGCCGGGGATTTTGAAGCGGTTGCCGTCGCCGTCGACCGAGTTGCCCTATCTCCACCATGTGTGATGCTGTGCTTGCGGGGTGCCGGGGCCGAGGAAGACGGCTTGGTGCACGAGGTTCTCGTGGTAGGGTTGAGCTATCGGCAGCGATTCCCGCGACCCGTCGGCGATCGATGCGAACGGATCGAGAGTCGCGGTCGTGAACTTCAGCTTGCCGTCGTTGTTCGCGACCAGCGTCGCGACGCGGAAGCAGGAGTGCCCTTGCCCTCCAACGAAACCGTCTGGGCCGCTGCGGCCACCCAGCCGCTGGCGACGAGTCGCCTGGGCGCTTCTGGTCACGCTGGCGCATAGCCGCCACCAGTATGTGCACATTACTTTCAGCCAGAAGCTCGGCAATCTCATCGCGGGCCTCGAGGACGTCTGGGAGTACTTCGGCGGCGTGCCGCGGCGGGTCGTCATCGAGGGCGACTCCTTTCGCACACGTCAGCGCCCAGGACAGTCCGAGTCCGTCGCGCCACTGCGCAAGCCGCGTGCTGTCGCATTGCACGGCGCAACGAGTCGATGTGTCGAGCCCAAGGGCAGGGGAGGCGCCCACGATCGCCGCCAGTCGAACGCTCGAAATTGCGGCTAGGTCCCCGCATGGCACCGCGCTTCGCAGAACTTCGCCGCTGTCAGCAGCGCAATGGTCGAACGCACCCGCCTCGTCCTCGCCCGTGCTGCTGATCACCGACACGGCGAATCCACCGCCACCGCCGTGCACCTTGCGCCGCGAATTTCGCAGTCGAAAGCGCGCCCCGCTTCCAACGCAAGCAAGCCCCGAGACGCACGTTTCCCGAAGCTGATCAGGCACTTGGGGTGATGCCACTCCGTTCAGGACCTCCCGGATCGACGTGAATGGTGGTAGCCGGCAACCCCGACCGAGCCTCGGCGTCGGAATCGGGTTCGGCTGGTTCTGATGCGGCGGCGGGTCGCGGTCGATCTCGATGCCGACTCCGACTCCGGTTCCGGCATCGATTCGGGTGTGCCATCGAGGGATTGGGCGCGCGCCGAGGCCGGGCACGGACAACATGGCCGAAATATGCTGTTTCTGTGGGCATGTTGTTGCAACATAGCCCCAAAGTTCTGTTCATCGGGGTCATGTTGTTACAACATCGGCCCAAAGTGCTGTTTTTGTGAGCATGTTGTTGCAACATGGGCCCGATGACGTGCCAATCGGGGCCATGTGGTGATCACATCAGCCCAAAACACGGATTTTGGCCGTTGGCGTTACGCTCAAGGGCCCACGGGCAAAGGTTCCGGGGCCAGCAGCGCACATGCAACGACGGATTCAGCGCTCGTCCCGTCGTCGCGGGCGGTCGGCGCGGGAGATTTGGCGCCGTTGCCAGGCAGTGGAGTGAGAGCAGCGCCGTGGGCCGTCGTACGTTCGTCGAAGGCGTCCGCGCCGACCTCGGCAGGTCTGTCACCGCAGCATCGATGACGTCGACAGCTCGGTCCTACGCGAGCCCTATGGCCTATACACCCCGATCTTCGCCCGTGAAGGCCTCTTGCCCGAACTCCGGGTCCGGGTAGACGCTGGCGACTGGATCCCCCACGGTCGGGGTCGGCTCGGACTTGGCGAAGGGAAAGGCATAGCGGTCGCCGGCGTAGGTGACGATCTCGAACATGCGATGCCTGCGGTTGCTGGCGACCTTGCGAATCTTCACAGGATTCCCTCCTCGACGAGTTCGCGCAGGACTCGCCGCACTCTGGCGTCGGCATATCGCTTCATCAAGTTCCCATCGTGGCGACCGTTACCGCGACGGGAACGTCCGGGCGTTCGGCCAAGCGCGCAAACAGGGCCTCGAACTGCGGTAGCGTCACAGCGTTCTGGTGCGAGTACCACGCTGCGTGGCTGTCGCCGACGATCAGCTCGTAGGAGTCGTCGCCGATGCGGAGCATCACCTGCCGTCGATCGATTTTCGACCCGCCGGGAACGCCATACAGTGCGATCAGCATCGCGCGGGCATTCTTCGAGCGTTGTACCTGATCAAGCACTCCCCGGGTGACACGTACCGCGGGTCCGGGTACGGCGCCCCTCCGCAGGCGCGGTGGGCGAGGCGATGCGTCTATCGTTGCTGCCCGGGGG
Organism: uncultured Binatia bacterium (SeqCode); assembly: GCA_964524885.1. Taxonomy (GTDB): domain Bacteria; phylum Desulfobacterota; class Binatia; order HRBIN30; family HRBIN30; genus CALJUJ01. Next base: position 9,114 of record CAZGEJ010000047.1, on the reverse strand, counting down.
CGTACCGTTGCAGGTGCCGACGCGAACGCCCCGGACATTTCCTCGCCGCGGGCAAACGGGGCAGTTGCCGCCGGACCAAGGCGCGGTTCGACGTCCCAAATGATTCCTTCGACCCGTCGACGCACACCGTCGACATGCGCCGCCTCGACGGCCGGCACGCCGCGGGGCAGCGGCGTGAATGGCCCGCCGGCGACGGACGCGGCGCTCAGGGCGGCGACCACCGCTTGCAAATCGTCGTGGCTCGTCACGGCGAACGGCGGCAGCGCATAGGCCTCCTGCAGCGCTGCGATGTAAGGCCCGAGCCGCGGCCGCTTCCCCTTTCCCGGTAGCGGCGGCAGGCCGCTTGACCGCCATGCTGAGGTGGGAAAGCACTCGAGCACCACATAGCCGCGGCGCGGCAGGGCGTCCGGAAGCGCATTGGCGAGCACCACGCCATCCCGCAGCAGCAAGGCGTCGAACAGCGCGATCGCGAACTCGATCCAGGGCCGCTGCGTTCCCGGAAAGGTCACGCCGAAGGTTCCGGTCTTGCCCTGCGTGCGACAGGCGAGTTCGCAGCGTCGGCCGACTCCCGGCGTTCCTGCCGGGGTCTCCGGATCGCGCCATCCTTGCGGTCCGTCGAGCGCCACCGCGCAGATCTGATGGGTACGCGCGTAGGCGTCGATCGCCGCTGCCAGGGCATTCGGCGTCAGCGCCGCGGCCGGCCATGCAATGGCCCCCGCCGTTACCTGCGTCACCGCGTCCGCATGGAACTCCAGTACGGCGCTGCCGTTGTCGGCCCATGAGCGGCTGGCTACGTCGATCCCCAGTACGCGCGGCATACGCTTGGGGCTATCACCCCTTTTGCCGTGGCGCCACGCGTGCCGCCGCGCCGCGGCGTCGGTCCTTTCGCGCCAATCCCCAGTGGCAACCCAGGATCAACGAGAACTACGCCCCCCAAGCCCTCCTCGCTCTAGTACGTGCCTGAGCTCATTCGCCCCGTCGCGGCCTCGAGCGAACGGCGATCGTTCCTTAAGCGAATGCCATTGCGTTCAAGCCCCTCGCCACCCCGTTCACGCCCCTCTCGCGGTACCCGCGGCAGAGGGGATTTCTTCACGCCGTTGTGTCGTCGACGATGTCCTTCCAGGGGCGGATCCCCCGCAGTACGTCGGCGAGTCGCTCGGCCGCTACCTCGGTGTCGTAGGCCGCCTGGGCGCGCAGCCAATAGCCGTTCGAGAGGCCGAAGAAGCGGCAGAGCCGCAAGTCCGTGTCCGCCGTAATGGCTCGCTTGCCTGCGACGATCTCGCCGATCCTCTGGGGAGGGACACCGATTTCCTTGGCGAGCCGATACTGCGAGATCCCCATGGGAGCGAGAAACTCTTCAAGGAGGAGTTCCCCCGGAGTTACTGGGTCGAGTCGTGACATGGTCTCATTCCTCAGTGGTAGTCGATGATTTCGACGTCAGTTGGTCCTGCTGCTGTCCAGCGAAAACACAGGCGGAACTGATCGTTGATGCGGATGCTGTATTGCCCGGACCGATTGCCCTTCAGTGGCTCCAGCCTGTTTCCAGGAGGAATCCGCAGGTCGTTCAAAGTCCCTGCGATCTGCAACTGCAGCAACTTCCGTCGCGCAACCGTTGCGATGTTTCGGAATCGACGCACTGTTTGTCCGTGTGCCAGTGCCTCCGTGTCCGCGCAGCGAAACGACACGATCATCGAATCCTCTATTAACGTGGCGCGTGATTAACGTCAACCGTGATGGTTGTGGCGGGGCGGCGTGATCTGCCCCCCACCTCCGGGTCGCGCACGATCGGTTCTTTACCTTCGTCGGCCTGAGCTTCCGCGCCGGTGGTGGTCGGGATGACGGCGCGCACCGCCGGCCTGCCGCTCAGCTCGACCGGCTCGGTGGGGGCCGCTTTTGGCTCCAGCCTCCGGCCACGCTGGCGGCGAACCTCGATGCCCGCAGCCTTCAGGTACGTGCTCGCCGTCTCGCGCCGGGCTCCGGTCTCCCGTTCGATCCGTCGCAGCGGCCACGGCAACCGACCCAGGGTGATGACCTGCTGTCTGTTCTGTTCGCTCGAGACGTTGCCATGTTGGGCGCGAAGCCTTCGCTCCGCCCCCTCGTCAACGTCTCGCACCCTCTATCCGACTGGCCGCTTTCTGGTGCCCACAACCGGCCGGTCTTGAGTGTCCCCCGAGGGTCACCGCAGTATGGACGACGTCGACGACGCCTCCCTCCTACGGGACTTACCCCCTGATTTTCGCCACCAAAATCGCGCCCCCAAGCTGAAATTGGATCCCCGAGACACACGTTTCCCGAAGCCAATCCGGCACTTGGAATGGTGCCACCCCGTTTAGGCACAGTGCGCCGATCGGCTGGCCACGCCGGGCGGTGGGCGCGGGGTCAGCGCGACCCGGAACCGACGGCGTAAGGGTTGCCACCCAGGGCGGCCGACACGTCGATGATCGCCTTCTGGGCCCGGACGCTGTTGCCGGCCGCGTCCAGCGGCGGCGAGATCACCGCGATGCCGAACCTGCCCGGCGACACGGCGAGGATGCCGCCGCCCACGCCGCTCTTGGCGGGCAGCCCGGAGCGGTAGAGCCACTTGCCCGAGTCGTCGTAGAGGCCCGCCGTTGCCATGACGGCCAGGACGTAGGGTACGTGGCCGGCCTGCATCACTTGCTTGCCCGTGACGGGGTTGCGGCCTCCCGCGGCCAGCGTCGCGGCCATGATGGCGAGATCCTTCGCGTTCACGCTCACGGAGCACTGCTCGGTGTAGATGTCGGTCGCGCGGTCGGGGTCGCTCTGGATGCGCCCGTAGGCGTGCATCAAGCGGGCGATGGCCTGGTTGCGCTGGTTGGTCTCCGACTCCGACCGGAACACCTCCTGGTTCACCGAGAGCGTGCGCCCGGCGAACTCGCCGTACCAGCCGAGGAGCTTCTTCCAGATCTCAGCGCGAGAGCGACCCGACACCATGCTGGTGGCGGTGATGGCGCCGGGGTTCACCATGGGGTTCATCTCGCCGCCCTTGTACTGTTCCACCGCCACGATCGAGTTGAACACCTGCCCCGTGGCATCGACCCCCATGGTGTCCACGATGGCGTCGGGTCCGCGCTCCTCGATGACCCTTGCCATGGTGAAAACCTTGGAGATGGACTGGATCGAGACCTCCGATTTCACGTCGCCGCCGGTGAAGACGCGACCGTCCGTGGTCACGAGAGCCAGGCCGTAGAGCTTCGGGTCCACCTTCGCAAGGGCCGGGATGTAGTCCGCGTTGGCCCCCTCCTCGAGCGCAGCGTACTTCGCATGGGCCTCCTCGAGGGCCTTGCGGATACTGGCGTCGTCGAGCCCTTGCGCGTGCGCGGTGAAGGCGCACGCGACGAGTAGGAGTGGGGCGAGCCGGAGGGTTGCGGGAGGAAGTTTCATGGGTGTCTCCGTTTCGCCGTGGCGCGAAGCCCCGGCGGGGTGTCAGTCGAAGATGGAATACGCCAGGCCGAGCTGGCTGCGAAAGGCCTCCCCGTCGGAGCCGTCCACTGTCTCCTTCGAGCCGTAGATCTCCTCGAGCCCGACCGAGAGGTACTTGCGAACCTGCCACATCAGGTTGAGGCTCGCGTAGTGGGTCCGGTGATAGGCGTCGCCGGCCTGGGACCAGGCGTTGTCGACGGTGACGAAGCCGTAGCTCGCGGTGGACCGGAAGGCGTCGTTCCAGTGGTGCGTGTAGCCGAGCATGAGCCCGAAGTACGGCAAGGCTTCGAGGTTCCCGGCCGCGTCGAGGTTCTGGAAGTTGTCATTGACGAAGCGGAAGATCCCCTCGCCATACGTCAACTGCGCTTGCGCCGAGTCCCGCGCGAGGACCTGGAGGCTGGTGGACAGGTTTACGCCCCACCCGAGCACGTTCTGGTCGCCGGTGACCGGCCCGTCGACGCCGATGTCCCGCAGCATGGTGGCAGCCTGCACGTGGCCGACTCCGTCGCGCTCCCAGCGCACGTTGAGTCCGCCGGACGGCGCCTCGTTGCGGCCGGAAGCGTCCGGATCGACGCCGGTGGTGTCGATCTCGGACTCGGGCTGTTCGATCCCGAGGTTGAGCAGCCACTCTTCGCCGAGTGGCTGCTGGTAGCGAACGAGCGGTCGGCTCTTCCACGCGCTGCGTGAGCACGCGGATCTGGGCTTTCAGTTCCTCGATCTGGGGATCGGCGGCGAGGGCGCGGCTCGGGATCGAGACCGCGAGGAGGAGGACGGTCGCGCCGCCGCACGACTTGGGATCGGGGAATTTCATGCCTGCCTCCGGTGCGTTCACGGGCGATCTGCGCGTGGTGCGCCAAGGTTCCGTCGCGGCTCTCCGTGAGCCAACGGGTGGGGCGTAAGCAAGGCGATCAGGCATCCGCGCGCTGCCGCTTCAAAGGAAAGCCCCCGTTCACCCAGCGCCATCACCTCAGCCGCGGGTCACGACCTGACCTCGCCGCGCGCCTCGCCACCCACAACGAACTTCACGCTGAGCGACTTCCGTTCGGAGCGCAACGAAGAACTCGACCAGCTGCTGACGCAGATCCTCGCGGTCCTGATGGAGAAGAAGCTGATCGACCTATACCGGGTCTCGCCGGACGGATTGCGGGTGCGAGCCAGCGCAGGAGCGAGTTCGTTTCGGCGACGCAAACGGCTGACCTGTCCCCCTGTCATGCCGCCTTCGGCTTGATCACGAGGTCGACGTCGCAGTCGAGGACGGTGAGCAACTCGACCAGCTTGTCGAGCGACTTGCGCGAGTTCTCCAGGGCGACCAGCCGGTACACCTGCGCCGGTGACGTCCCTAGCCGGCGAGCGATCTCCCGCACCGACAACGGCGACTGCTCCAGCCGCGCTTTCGCCTCGACGCCGAGTTTGTGCACGAGCAGATGGCGGATCGTTCCCGGATCCTCGTTGTACTCCAGGACGTGATCGATATGGACGCACCCCTCGGCTCCGGAGGCGAGGGTGTACGTGAAGGCCTCTTGCCCGAACTCCGGGTCCGGGTAGACGCTGGCGACCGGATCCTCCACGGTCGGGGTCGGCTCCGACTTGGCGAAGGGAAAGGCATAGCGGTGGCCGGCGTAGGTGACGATCTCGAACATGCGGCGTCGACGGTTGCTGGCGACCTTGCGAATCTTCATAGGATTCCCTCCTCGACGAGTTCGCGCAGGACTCGTCGCACTCTGGCGTCGGCATGTCCCGCAATCCCGGACTGTGTCGGAATCCTACGCCGGCGGGCTGTGGTCCACGTCCGGTTTCAGGCAACGCTGCGGCCGCGTTGCTCCTCCACCCAGCGCCGCAAGGCGTCGGGACAGAGCTCGTAGCCGTTGGGCCAGGCGAGTGCACCGGACTCGACGAAGCAATCGCCGAACAGATGGCCGCGAAGAATTTCGGCGACCAGGGGCTTCCCCGCCGGGTTGCCGAAGATTGAGCTGGGGTCGACTCGTCCCGTGAAGCCATCCTCGTATTCCAAGGTGACGCGAAACCGCTCCGCATCGGCTCCTTTGACCTTCTTCAGTTGTGTTCCCAGTTGCATGCTCTTGTTCTCGCTTTAGTCCAGCGGAGGAATGCGCTGGGGCTGCCGCCCCAGCTGCGCATCCGCCCAGGCACGCCTGAGCTCGTCGACATGCAGCCGGCGCCACTCTCTGGCCAGGCGCAGAGCTCTGGCCGGCAACTTACCTGCCAGTAGCTTCCCCGACCCGATCTCCATGATGTCGTGGTGCTCCCCGTACTAGATGTGTACATGGGGTGGGTTGTGGTCGTCGTGAAACATCTTGACCACGATCCCGAAGAAGATCGAGAGAATCGGCACGCATCATTCCTCTAGGTTCAACGTACCTTCGCGTGCTGTCGCATTCAACGGTCCAACGTGCCGGTGAGTCGAGCCCCTGGGCAGGGGAGGCGCCCGAGGACAGCTGCCCGTCGCATCGTCCGAATTGTCGCTGCGTCCCCGTACAGTGTACCTGCAGGCCAGTAAGGTCGACCCTACGATCGTTGGCGGCCATCGAGCGCCGACCGTGCTATATGCTAATGAGTCAATTGGAGGATATTATGTCGAGCGTTTCGATTGAGGAAGCACGTGCGAAGTTGTCCGAGCTGATCCACGAGCTGCATCCTGGCGATGAGGTCGTGATCACCGACGGCGAGCGGCCCGTGGCGCGTCTCCTTCCCGCCCCCGCGCCAGCGCGTAAAGCGCGACAACTCGGCACGCTTCGCGGGACGGTGAAATACGTTGCGCCTGAGTTCGATGCTCCGCTCGAGGACTTCAAGGATTACATGGAATGAGGTTGTTGCTGGATACCCACGCCCTCATCTGGGCGGTTGATCAACCCGACCGACTCGGTTCGCGAGCGCGGCCAGCGCTCGAAGATGAGGCGAACGAGGTGGTGATCAGTGCGGCGACGATCTGGGAGATTGCGATCAAGACTGGTCTCGGGAAGTTGACCCTGTCCGTCCCATATCGCGAGTGGATGGATCGAGCGATCACAGATCTGCGGTCGACGATCCTGCCGATCACTGTGGAGCATGCCGACGTGCAGGCGCGGCTGCCCGGGTATCACCGTGATCCGTTCGACCGCATGCTGATCGCGCAGGCGATGGCGGAGAAGATACCGCTCGTTGCCAATGAAGATACGTTCGACCAGTACGGTGTCTCACGCCTGTGGTAGCGCTAGGGGACGGCCAATGGCGAGAGCTAAAGCACTGTGTAAAGACGACCTTCGCGAACGGGGTTGGAAGGCACTGGTCGCGGTTCAGGGTCCACTTCAGAGGTGCCACCCAGTTCGCAAATGTGTTTAGCCTGTGCGGGCGATTCGCCACGACCTCCAGAGTCTCAAGCTCCCCGAACCTAGGATCCGGTGCGACCGAACGACGCTGACACCCGTGCAGCGGAGAATTGTCCGAATTGTCTCTACGTCCCCCTCGGTGGGTGTGTGGGTGTGTGTCGGCGACTCTGGCGTTCCTGGCTGTTCGAGACACGCAAGTGCTATGGCCTTGTGTGCTCAGTGGGAGGTCGGCGGCTACGCGGAGACCCAGTCGTCGCTGACGCGCTTCCGTACCGTCGACCGGGCGGCATTGGCGGAAGTCCGCGCCGTCGACCTAGAGGATTTTGCGGCGGCGCATGGCGAGTGGATGGAGCACGCACAGCGCGAGGGTCAGCTGCAAGGCGACCAGCGGTGGAGCGCGAGTAGGGCAGTGGGCAGTCGCGCATTCGCCGAAGGCGCCTACCTCGGCACCCGTGGCCGTCACCGCAGCATCGACGACGCCTCCATCCTGCGGGAGCCCTGCGGGCCTTCCACCCCGATTTTCGCCACCGAAATCGCTCTCCCAAGCGCAAATGCGAGACCCGAGACGCACGTTTCCCGAAGGCAATCCGGTGGTTGGCATAGTGCTGCCTCGTTTAAGTTCCCTGCAGGCCGCACCCAGCCCCAGCCAGACGGGCTACGGCGAGCACTTCCTTTCAATCTGGAGTAGACATCTCGGCTTATCCGGGCTATCCGCTACTTGATTCCTAAACGCGGGGGGTATGAGCATGCTGCTCATAGTCACTTCTCAGGACGATGCTCACTCAACCAAAGCTGAGCAGTTACTTCGAGAACGCCGCGTCCCATACTACAGACTGAATACAGAGTGTTTCCCGCAGGCGATCTCGCTTGATCTGCGCTGCGTTGATCGTAGGCTCAACGGACGTATCGTAGATGGGGAAAAGACTGTCGACCTCTCGGCAGTAAGTGCGGTATGGTATCGAAAACCTTCAACTCCCACGATTGCTCAAGAAATGAAGGATGCAGGCCATCGCGCATTTGCCTTGCAAGAATCACAGACAACCTTGCAGTGGCTCTACCAGGCATTGGCTGATCGTATGTGGCTGAATCATCCGGACGATATCTACCGTGCAAGCTCTAAAATTCGGCAACTTGTCGAGGCAGCCAAGCTAGGGTTCGTCACGCCCGAAACTCTCATCACCAACGAGCCGGAGGCTTTGCTCGATTTCCAGAAAGCGTTGCGCTCCGATCTGGCGATCAAGACGCTGGGACCACCTGCATACGCCGCCAATGCGAATGAACAGGTTGAAATTAGAGGGCTTTACACTAAGCGCATTGGAGTCGGGGACCTGAAGACGGCAGGCTCCGTTGCGTACTGTCCGATCTTCGTTCAACGCTATATTGAAAAAGAGATTGAGTTGCGGGTCACCGTTGTGGAAGAGGAAGTGTTCAGTTGTGCCATTTACTCTCAAGAACGTAAGGAAACAAAGCACGACTGGAGACACCCCCGGCATGTTTGGGACCTGAAACATGTGCCTACCGAACTTCCGCCCCAAGTTTCGGAAGGCTGCATACTATTCCTCAAGAGATTTAACCTCCGATTCGGTGCCTTTGATTTTATTCGGACACCCAGCGGTGAGTATGTCTTTGTTGAATGTAATCCCAATGGTCAATGGCTGTGGATCGAAGACTTGACCCGCCTTAGAATAACAGAATCACTCGTCTCGCTCTTTCAGAGGGAGACTCGAACGAAAAAGGAGGTGCCGAGAGGTAACAAAAGCTGTTGACTAGGTGAGTAGAAGACTAAGTGCAAGGAGGAGTATGCGCATGATTGAATCTGAGGGCAATGCACCGGTCGTGCCCCTGGCAATTCAGTTCCGAGCTGAGATCGACGAGAAGTCGATCGCAAGCGATCCGAGGATGACAAACATGACCTCGGAGGCCGGTCGCGTCACTGGCTACGACGACTAACGAACGCCGATGCGATGAGGGGACTCTCGTTCGAGGGTCCCCTCATCGTCGAGGATTCGCATCGCGATGAATTTGGGCCGAGCGGACTGGCAACTCCCCGTGTCGTTGTAACGTGGGAGCCACCAACCTAAATAGCTCCGAGCAGAAACCATTTGACTATGCGTGTTCGGCGTCTGGTGCGAATGTAGTACCCCAACGTGCCTGACCTCGCGCGCCTCGCCGCAGCCTTATGCGAACGGCAAATGTTGCTTGCGCGAATGCCATTTCGTTCAAAATCGTTCCCAGCCGACAACCGCTACGTCTGTCGTGCTGTGAATTATGGCCCGCTAGGGCATGGGTAGCGTATGTAAGTGCTCGCCGTAGCCCGTCTGTACGACCGGTCTGAGAGGTGCGAGATCGT
>CAZGEJ010000046.1:0-51334 GCA_964524885.1 uncultured Binatia bacterium (SeqCode) | reverse complement strand
TGGGATCGACTTTCGGACATCTCTTCCGCATCGCCACCTGGGGCGAGTCGCACGGTGGCGGCGTCGGCGTCGTCGTCGACGGCTGCCCGCCCCGCCTCGACCTCGACGTCGCCGAGATCCAACGCGACCTCGACCGCCGCCGGCCGGGCCAAAGCAAGATCACCACGCCACGCCAAGAGGCCGACCAGGCGGAAATCCTCTCCGGGGTGTTCGAGGGCAAGACGTTGGGCACGCCGATCGCCGTGCTCGTGCGCAATACCGATGCTCGCCCGCATGCCTACGCCGACTTCCAGGACGTCTACCGACCGTCACACGCCGACTACACCTACGAGGCCAAGTACGGCATTCGCAACTGGCAAGGCGGCGGCCGCGCCTCGGCCCGCGAGACGATCGGCCGCGTCGCCGCCGGCGCCATCGCCCGCAAGATCCTGCGCCAACACTGCGGCGTCGAGGTGCTGTCGTACGTCACCCGCGTGCACCAGATCACCGCCGCCATCGACCCGGCGACGGTCACCTTCGACCAGGTGGAAGCGAACATCGTCCGCTGCCCCGACGCCGCCGCGGCGGAAGCGATGATCGAGCGCATCGACGCGGCGCGCCGCGCCGGCGACTCGCTCGGCGGTTGGCTCGAATGCATTTGCCGCAACGTCCCGCCCGGCTTGGGCGAGCCGGTGTTCGACCGCCTGGAAGCCGACCTCGGCAAGGCCATGCTGTCGCTCCCCGCGTCGAAAGGCTTCGAGATCGGCAGCGGCTTCGCCGGCGTCGAACTCACCGGCATCGAGCACAACGATCCCTTTTATCGGGACGAGACCGGACGCGTGCGCACCCGCACCAATCGTTCCGGCGGCGTCCAAGGTGGCATCAGCAATGGCGAGGACATCGTCTTCCGCGTCGCCTTCAAGCCGACGGCGACGATCCGGCAAGCGCAGGAAACGGTCAACGCTGCCGGCGAGGCCGTGACGCTGGAGGCCAAGGGCCGCCACGACCCGTGCGTGCTGCCGCGCGCCGTGCCGATGGTCGAAGCGATGGCCTGCCTAGTGCTGGTGGATCATCTCCTGCGCCAACGCGCCTTGGCGGAGTGAGTGCGTCGTCGCCAGGCGTATCGCCGGCGACGCGGCTCAGGCGACGAGATTCCAGGCCGAGGCCGCCAACACGGCGAGCACCAGCCACAAGGCGACGACGTACACGTGGCCGACGAGCACGAAGCCGCCGTCGCGCTCGAGCAGGCCCAGCGCCAACACCACGACGCCCAAGGCGGGCGGCACGTTGTTCCCGGGAATGGGGATCGGCAAGGCCAAGGCGATGCCCGCCAGACACAACGACACCCCCGCTAGCCGGTGCCAGACGCCGCTCGTCACCCAGAGATAGCGCGGTCGCACGTATCTCTCACTGCGCTGCAACACCGTCATCGTCGCTTGCACGAAGCGGTGCACCATCACCGCCGGCAGCTCGCGTCGACGGATCCGCCGCGGTAGCCACGGCGGCTGGTTCAGCCCGATCGCCAGCGACAGCAGGGCGATCACCGAGCCGATCAAGACCCCCGGTCCGGGAATCGGCAACACCAACATCGGCGCCCCCAGCAACAACGCCAGCATCCCGTGGCCGCGATCCCCGAGCGCGTCGAGGATCTCCCCGACGGCCACCGGTCGACCCGAGCGATGCAACTGGTCCAAGCGCTTCAGGTCTTCCGCCAGCGAGTGAACCGCGGCATCGGCAGGCGTTCGCTCCGGCATGTGCCTCGCGTAGCCGACCGGCTCCCCTCACGCAACGCGGGGGCCGCCTTGACCCGCCGCCATGCGACGATCAAGAACAGACGCCATGAATTCAACCGTCGCCCCCGACACGCTGCGCTCCTGGAACGAGGTCCCCCAACCGCCCTGGTACGAAACCCTGCGTACGCTGCTGTCGGACCACGATCAGCGCATCGACATGCGCTCACGCCTGCAACGGCAATTCGACAGCCTCGGGCCCGTCGTCGGCCAGAGCCTCGGGCCGCTGCGCATGGTGAATCTCTTCGGACCCGACGCCAATCGCCAGGTTCTCCTCGACAAGGAGAAGGTGTTTTCGTCGCGTATCCCGTGGATGCAGATCATGGGCCGCATCTTCCCCAACGGATTGCTGCTGCGCGACGGCGACGAGCACAAGCAGCACCGCAAGATCATGCACGAGGCCTTCACCCGGCCCGCCTTGCGCAACTATCTCGAACGGATGAATCCGATGATCGAGCACGGCGTCACGGGGTGGTCGCGCCACGGCTCGACCATGCAGGCCTTTCGCGCCTTCAAGGAGCTGACCCTCGACATCGCGGCATCGATCTTCGTCGGCGTCGAACTCGGCCCCGAGACGACACGCATGAACGGGATCTTCGAGGACCTCGTCGCCGCCTCGATGTCGAAGATTCGCCTGCGGATTCCCGGCCTGGAGTTCTATCGCGGCTTGACCGGTCGCGACTTCATGGTCGACTACTTTCGCGAGCGCATCCCGCAGCGGCGCGCCTCGCACACCGACGACATGTTCAGCCGCCTGTGTCGGGCCCAGAGTGAAGACGGCGCGCGTTTCAGCGACGACGACATCATCGATCACATGATCTTCTTGATGATGGCGGCGCACGACACCACGACCAGCACCCTCACCTCGATGACCTATGAGCTGGCACGCCACCCCGAGTGGCAGCAGCGGGTGCGCGACGAAAGCCTGGCCCTCGGCAAGGAACACATCGACTTCGACGACATCGAGAAGCTCGAAGCCCTGACCTTGGTCATGAAGGAAACCCTGCGGCGCTATCCGCCGCTGCCGGTGATCCCACGTGTGACCCTACGCGACTTCGAATGGAACGGCTACGTCATCCCCGAGAGCACCATGGTGGTCGTGTCGCCGATCCACACGCATTACATGGAGGAGTGGTGGAGTGAGCCGACGCGCTTCGACCCGGAGCGCTTCGCACCCGGGCGCGCCGAGGACGAACGCCACACCCACTCCTGGGTGCCGTTCGGCGGCGGCGCGCACCTGTGTATCGGCTACCGCTTCGCCGAGGTGCAGGTGAAGGCCATCCTGCACCAGATGGTACGCCGATTCCGTTGGAGCATCCCCGAGGGCTACAGCATGCCGGTGCAGCAGGCACCGATCTCCAAGCCTCTCGATGGGCTGCCCGTCACGCTCCAGGCTCTGCTGCACTAGCCCGGATCTCACCACGGCGTGGTCATGAGCTACGGTCATGCGAAGGTGAGTGAGAATGGGGCGCGCAGCGCCCTGGAGCGCCGCGTTGTACGCGGCGGGCCCGCCGCGGGTTGACGGAGAGGTGTCGCGAGGATTCTCGCACGCGATTCTGAGGCATCTCCTGCGCATCGCGGGGAGAATGGTGGCGGGCCGCGCCCGGCGCCTGGCGCCGGGCGGTGTCGAGTACAACTCGACACTCCGGGTGGTCTAGGAACGTTTTAGGGAGGCACGCACGACCTTGGGCTAGCGCACCGTCCGCATCGTCAGGGCGACTCGCTTGCGCGCCAGGTCGACCTCGACGACGCGCACTCGTACCACGTCGCCTGCCTTCACCACCTCGCGCGGGTCGCGCACGAAGCGGTCCGCCAGCTGGGAGATGTGCACCAAACCGTCTTGGTGCACGCCGATGTCGACGAAGGCGCCGAAGTTGGTGACGTTGGTCACCACCCCCTCCAGTTGCATGTCCGGCTGCAGGTCGGCGAGGGTTTCGACCCCGTCGCGAAAGCTCGCCGTGCGGAACTCCGGTCGTGGGTCGCGCCCGGGTTTCTCCAACTCGGCGAGGATGTCGCGCACCGTCGGTTCGCCGAACGTGGCGTCGACGAAGTCGTTCGGACGCAAGCCGCGCAGGTATTGGGTATCGCCGATGATCTGCGCCAAGGTTCGGCCGGCGTGCGCCAGGATACGCTGCACCACCGGATACGCCTCCGGATGCACGGCCGAGGCGTCGAGCGGGTTGGCACCACCGGTGATCCGCAGGAACCCGGCACACTGTTCGAAGGCCTTGGCGCCGAGACGCGGCACCTTCATCAGTTGCCGGCGGTCGCCGAAAGCGCCGACGCTCTCCCGGTACTGCACGATGTTCGACGCCAGCGCCGCACCGAGCCCCGACACCCGGCTCAGCAACGCCGCCGAGGCGGTGTTGACGTCGACGCCGACGGCGTTGACACAATCCTCGACGACGGCCTCCAAGCCGCGTCCGAGGTCGGCCTGGTTGACGTCGTGCTGGTACTGGCCGACGCCGATCGCCTTGGGTTCGATTTTGACCAATTCGGCTAAGGGGTCCTGCAACCGTCGCGCGATCGACACCGCACCGCGCAACGAGACATCGAGCTGCGGCAATTCGTTGGCGGCGAGTTCGGAGGCCGAATACACGGAGGCCCCTGCCTCGCTCACCACCACCTTGCGCAAGCCCAACTCGGGATGCTGCCGCTGCAGATCCGCCACCAAGCGGTCGGTTTCGCGCGACGCCGTACCGTTGCCGATACTGACCAACTCCACGGCATGCCGCTTGGCCAAGTGCGCCAACGTCGCCAGCGCTTCGGCATGGCGTTGGTGCGGCACGTGCGGGTAGATGGTGTCGGTGGCGAGAACCTTGCCGGTGGCGTCGACCACTGCCACCTTGACGCCGGTGCGCAGGCCCGGATCGAGCCCCATGGTGACGCGTGCGCCGGCGGGTGCTGCCAGCAGCAGATCGCGCAAGTTGTCGGCAAAGACGCGAATGGCCTCCTCCTCGGCGCGCAGGCGCAACCGTTTGAACAAATCGCTCTCGAGGCTCGCAGCCAGACGGCTACGCCATGCTTGGCGCACGGCTTCCAGCAGCCACCCATCTGCCGGGCGGCCTTGGTCGCGGATGCGAGCGTGCGCCGCGATGCTGAGTTCGCAGGCGCCGAGCTGCCCCCGCGCCAGGCGTTCGTCCTCGGGCAGGACGATGCGCAACTTGAGCACCTCCTGTGCCTGGCCGCGGAACAAGGCCAAGGCCCGATGCGACGGCACCTGGCGCAGCGGCTCTTGATGCTCGAAGTAATCGGAGAACTTGATGCCGTCGCTCTCCTTGCCCTTGGCCACTTTGGATTCGATCAGGCCCTTGTCCCACAAGCGCTCGCGCAGACGTCCGACCAAGGTCGGATCTTCCGCAAGAATTTCGATGACGATGTGTTGCGCCCCGTCGAGCGCCGCGGCGACGTCGTCGACGCCCTTGGCTGGATCGACGAACGCGACGGCAACCTGCTCCGGCACGAGAGTCGGCTGCGCCATCAGCCGGCGAGCCAACGGCTCGAGGCCGCGCTCACGGGCGATCTGCGCCTTGGTGCGGCGCTTCGGGCGGTAGGGAAGATAGAGGTCTTCGAGCGCCGTGTGCGTTTCGGCAGCTTCGATGGCGCGGCGCAACCCCTCGTCCAACTTGCCCTGCTCTTCGATGCTGCGCAGCACCGTGGCCCGCCGGTCCTCGAGTTCGCGCAGATAGACCAAGCGCTTTTCGAGCTGCCGCAACTGCGTGTCGTCCAGACCTCCCGTCGCCTCTTTGCGGTAGCGCGCGATGAACGGCACCGTCGCGCCGCCGTCGAGCAGATCGACGGCAGCCTGGACCTGGCGCGGCTGGACCGTGAGTTCGGCGGCGATGCGGGTGGCGAGAGCTGCGGCGCGTGCCGCGTCGGATGGGGGGACGGACGAGGTCATGGCGGCTGCTCATGCCAGAGGTTGGCGCCATTCTCCACTGCGCCGGCGCGCGCCGCCGTCTTTCGCTGTTGTCGCGCCGGTGCGAGTCGGCTAGGCAAGCGGTAGGGCGCCGCCATGGGCGGCGGAAGAAGGAGACATCTCATGAAAGGTATTGCCGCCAGCCTGTCGGCCATGCTGCTCTGCGGCACCGTAGCCTCGGCACAAGACGGAACCAGCACCACGCCCATGCGCAGCTTCGATCGCTTCGAGTTCGACGCGGCGACCGTCGAGGGCATGTGGAGCGAACTCGCCGTCGCCTACGGCAGTACCGACACCTCGGGGCTGCAGATCGATCAGGTGACGACCGACGTCCGCTTCGTCTACGGTACACACTTGTACGAGGTCGGCTTGACCTTGCCGTACATCGATCTGGATGCCGAGTACGGCCCCTTCGACTTGCACAGCGATGGCATCGGCGATCTGAGCATCTACAGCAAGGCGGTACCGCTGCGCAGCGAACGCGCCGACCTCGGCGTCGGCATGGTGGTGTCCTTCCCGACGGGCGACGAGGACGAGTTGCTGGGCGCGGGCGAAACCGGCTTCGCCCCGTTCCTCAGCGGCAACCTACGCCTCGATCTGCTCGACCTGCGAGCGCACTACTCCTACCGTGCCTACACCGAAGCCGGTTCGTACGCCCCGCCCCAGGCACACCTCTTCGGCTTCGGCGGTTTCGCACGGCTCAATGCGATGTTCGGCCTGCGCACCGAGATTCTCGGGGAAAAGTTCACCGGTATCGGCGCCGAAGATCAATGGGTGATCGAGCCGGGTGTCGACGTGACCGTGCCGGTGGGCACCGCGACGCTACTGCTGCGCCCGACGGCGCTGTTCGGCTTGACCGAAGGTGCCACCGATTGGGGCTTGGGCGGCTCGGTCGTGTTGCTGCTGGGCAGTTGAGGCCACCCATGGACGAACGGAAGCCGGCGCGCCCTCGATTGCCGAAGGCGCGCCGGCTTTTGCGTGTGGTCCGTGTATCCCGAGGTTCCCTTCGGGCGCTCCGTCAGGGGCGCGCCGGTTCGGCGCAACTCGGGAATTCGCCGCGGCATTCGCCCGCTTCACAGAAGGAACGCGGGCAGGCGGCACTACCGTCGGCGCACAGCTGACAGGGCGCCATGATTTGCATGCAGTCCGAATCGGCCTGGCACTGCGGCGGCTTCTCCTCGATCACGCAGATGCCGCCGCAATCGGCGCCGCCGTTGGCCGGATCGCAGTCGTCGGCCGGATCGTCGACGCAGGCGTAACCCGGCTTGCACTCGAAGCCGGCGATGCCGCCACAACGCGGCGCCTCCGGGCATGCCTCCACCGATACCCCACATTGCCCATCCTTGCAGAAGGTCGTCGGGCACGCGTACGAACCGTCGGCACACATGGCGCACATGGCCATGATCTGCGGGCAGTCGGCCTCGGTGCGGCACTGCGGCGACTGTTCCCATTCGCAGACACCCGGACAATCGGCGCCGCCGGCGTTGGGGTCGCACTCGTCGTTCGGATCATCGTTGCAGACGAATCCGTCGGGACACGCCGTGCCGGCAAAGCCACCACAGCCACGCGGCCTTTCGTCAGGCAGACATACCCGCGGGCACCAACCGTCGGGACGCGGCATGCAGTCGGCCCGCGGGTCGTAGCCGCAGTGGAGGCCCGGCTTGCAGTCGCCGTCGGCGCGACAGTCGTCGGGCAACGGACAGGCGGGGAAGTTCACCGTACAGTGTCCGTCGTCACAGGAAGATGCCGGACATGCGGCGCTACCGTCGGGACAGATGGCGCACGGCGCCCGCAACTGCGGGCACTCCTCGTCGGTCTTGCACTCGGGAACGAAGACGGGTCGGCACACGCCGCCACAATCGGCGCCGCCGGTATCGGGATCACAATCGTCGCTCGGGTCGTCGAGACATTCGTGATCGGCCGGGCACTCGATGCCGGCGATGCCGCCGCAGGTCACCGGACGATCATCGGGAACGCATAGACCACCGCAGTCGGTGCCCTCCGGGTTGGCGACGCATCCGTCGCCGACATCGAGATTACAGATGGACCCCTTGGGGCAATCCGCATCTTGGGCACAGGAAACCGCGTCGGGGCACATACCCATGTCGACCCGGCACAGGCCTTCGACACAGCTCGACGTCGGGCAGGTATAGGAACCATCGGGGCATTGCGTGCAGCGGACACGGAACTGCGGGCAGTCCCAATCGTCGTTACACTTCTGCTCGAGTTCCGGAACGCACTGTCCGGGGCAATCGGCCGCCATGCCGCCGGGGCACTCTTCGGTGGGCGCGTCGACGCAGGTGAACCCTGCGGGACAGGGAATGCCGAGCAAACCACCGCAGCGATCGGGGGGAAGTGGGGCGCAGTCGGGGATGGCAACGAGGCACTGGCCCTCGACACATTCCGCCGAGGGGCACAGCTCCTGTCCGTCCGGGCACGTGTAGCAACGGTAGTCGGCGAGGCAGTCGTCGCCGGTGACACACTCCGGCTTTTGGACATCCGGGACACATTGGCCGGGGCAATCGGCGGCCATGCCGCCCGGACAATCGGGGGTGGGATGGTCGACACAGACGTAGCCATCGGGGCAAGGGATCCCGAGCAACCCGCCACAACCTTCTTCCGGGCGCGGCGGGGCGCAGGTCGGCATGGCGATGAAGCAGCGGCCTTCGGCGCATTCGGCGAGGGGGCAGACTTCTTGGCCATCGGGACAGACGACGCAGCGGAGATCGCCGAGACAATCGGCGTCGACGGTGCATTCGGCGTCGCGGCTGGGCTCGCAGCGACCGGGGCAATCGGCGCCGACGGCGGGATCACATTCGTCGGCGATATCGACGCACTCCATGCCGTCGGCGCAGGCGACGCCGGCGATGCCGCCACACAGAGCGGGAGGCGCCGGCCGTCCGGGATCGCAGGCCGCGCCGGAGCAGGCGGCTTCGTCGCGATCGAGACTGTTGGTGGCGACACGCGTGCCGGATCCTTCGCAGCCGGCCAGGGCAAGTGCCACGACCAGGCAACCGAACCGTCGTACTAAGGCCTTCATTCGACTCCCCTTCCCTCGCATTCCGTGCGCGCCGACGCTGGCGGCAGTTGTTCGGATACGCAACAAAACTTGTTACGTCAAGCGAATTCCGCGGTCGGGGAGAGGCCGCGGCGCCTGGCGTCAATGCGGTCGCCAGCTCCAACCGCCGTCCATGCGAATCTCGAGAATCGCATCGTACGGCTCGATGGCTGCACCGTCCTCGCAGCCGACGATGTACGTGATCGAACGTTCGCCCAGAAGCCGCAGGACCCGGTCGACCTGCTCCGGATTGAGCACCGTGGTGATGCGGTCGAGAAAAGCGAACTCCGGCACCAAAACGAGCAATCGGGCGCAGACCAACAGCTGTTGCTCGCTGAGCGACAGCACGGCGCGCCAATCGCGTGCCGCATCGAGGCCGCCGGCGCGCCGCGACACTCCTTCCAGCCCGCACGCCTGCAGCGCCTGTTCGACCGCCTCGTCGTTGACGCTGCGCGAGTGCCGGGCGCCGACCAGCAACTCGCGCAGCGTCGTCGGCGGCAGGTATGGCTTTTCGGGAACGAACAGGATGCGGCCCGCCTCCGGTCGCACGATGAGCCCTTCGCGTGCCCCCCAGATCCCGGCCGTGGCGCGAAACAGGGCGACCTTGGCCGTCTCGTTCGGACCGGTGATCATCGTCCGCAGACCGATGGGAATGGTCACCGACAGTCGATCGACGAGCAACCTTCCCTCGTGCAGCGAACGCAGGGTCAACCCCTCGTAGGCGACACATTCGTTCTGTTCCCGCACCGTCATCGCCGGCGCCGCCAGCACGTGCGGCGGGTGTTGCAGGCAAATGGTGCACTCACGCGTGCGCCGGTTGTGCCTGCACATCTCCATCGACGCCCGTGCCGTGGCATCGGCTCGTTCGAGAGCTTCCGACAGGGAATTGAGGCGCGCCGCCACGGCGGCGAACGACGAGAGCGACTGGAACTGCGTGACGATCAGCGAGAAGGCGCCGACCAGTTGGCTGAACGCCATGGCCGACTGCGGGATGACGCCGAACTCGACCTCGCCGCGCATGTACAGCGGCGCCACGATCAGCGCCGGGATGATCTGGATCAGGTAGTTGTAGCCGTTGGTGAAGAAGGCCAGGTTACGGTTGATCGAGATGATGCGCCGCATGTTGTCGATCAGCGCCGCCAGCCGCTGCCCCACCTGGGTGTGCAGCGGCCCCTCGTAGCCCAACACCGCCACCGACTCGGCGTGTTCGCGCACGTGGATCAAGTCGGCACGAAAAGCGGCTTCCTTGTCGAACTGCGCGTAGTTGAGCCCGATCAACGGTCGCCCCAACAGGTACGTCAGCACCGAGCCGACGATGGCGTAGGCGACGGCGATGCCGAACAATTGCGGACTGATCGACCACATGACCCCGGAGAACGCCAAGGCGGTGAAGGTGCCGTTCAAGAACATCAGCACGAACGAGATCGTCGTCGTCGTGAAGGTCCGCACGTCGTCGGCGATGCGCTGGTCGGGGTTCTCGATTTCACCGTCGACGGAGCGCCCGTCGCTCAGGCGATAGTAGGTCGCGTGTTCGAAGTAGAGGCCGACCAGGCGCATGGTCAGCCACTCGCGCCAGAGCAGACCCAGCCGCTCCTCGCAGAAGCGCAGGATCGACGCGACCACCGTCGAGACGCCGAAGACGCCGAGATAGAGGAAAGCCATGGCGACGAAGTCGTTCATGCGCCGATCGGCGATGGCGGTCATGAAGTCGCGCGCGACGTAGCTGTTGACGACGTTGAGGCCGTTCATGCCGAGCATCAGCGTCAGCAACACGGCGGCGAGGGTCAGGCCCTTCCGCCCGGCCGCCGAATGCACCATCGAGCGGACGAAACGCAGCATCCGCGGCCACGTCATGCGATAGAGGTGCAGGTTCGGCGCCTGGGTCCCTTCCGCCATGGCGCTCGCCTATATCAGTTCACCGCCGCGCCACAACGGCCCCCGCCTGTGGCCGCCGGGTATGGATGCTTTGCTCTCGACAGACGCCGGGGTTCTGGGCCAAGTTCGCGCCGGCCAACACAACCGAGGAGAAGTGCATGCCTACGTCGACTTCGTTCCGCGTCGTCTGTCTCGTCGCCCTGCCCCTGGTGCTTGCCACGGGTGCCGCGGCAGCGCCGCTCGACAAAGAAGGCGATCTGCGGCTCGGATTGCGCACCTACGCCGCGACACGCATCGGCACCGAGGCGCACGACTTCATCCAGACGGAGGAGGAACTCGGCGGCACCTTCCCCGCCTCTCCTGCCGGCAACGTGCGCCAGATGCGCGGTTTCGTCGAAGCCAGCTTGGACCACAAACTCGATCGCCTCATTCAGAAAGGCTTCGGGCCGCTGTCCCTGCTGCGCCATCTGCCGGTCCGCGTCGACCGCGTCGGCTACCACCTCACCTTCCGCGGCGAGTACGAGGGCATCTACGACTTCGGCCCGAACGACTTCAGCACCGCCGACGCCAACCGCGCCCTCGTCTTCCCCTTGTCGGGACGCATGCCCGAGGACGCGATTGCGCGACAGCGGCGCGACCTGCGCAACATCGCGTCGCACCGCGAGCGTCTCTTCCAAGCCTACGTCGAAGCGCGCATCGGCGACGTGCACGCGCGCTTCGGCCGCCAAATCCTCGCTTGGGGCGAAACCGACGGCTTCCGCGTGCTCGACAACATCAACCCTCTCGACTTCAGCTTCGGCGGGTTCCTGCTCGCCCTCGATGAGCGGCGCGTGCCGCTCGACATGTTGCGCTTGAGTTACTACCTCGGCCGCATCGGCAGCGCTTCCGAGGTCTACCTCGAAGGCTATGTCGCGATCGACGACGAGGTCACCTGGAACCCTGGCATTCCGGCCGGCTCGCCCTGGGGCCTACCGACCCTCGGCCTGCCCAACACTCTCGTGTACCCCGTCCTCGACGAACCCAACGCCAACTTCGAGGACGCGCGGGGCGGTGCCCAGCTCAAGTTGAACCACGAGCTGCCCGTCGTCGGCGACGTCACCTTCGGCCTGGCGCACTTTTACACCTATCTCGACCTGCCGGCGGCGCAGATGCAGCTCGCCCGCGGGGCATTGCCGGGCTTGCCCGCGTTCTTTCCCGACGACGATCCCGACGGGGCCGGCTTCCCTACCGACGACCCCGACGGCGACGGCATCCCAGACCGCAGCGTCGGCGCCATCGCCAAGCTCGTCGCCGACCCCGAGCTGACGCAGATCACCGGACTGAGCGCGACCTTCGCCCTACCGCTGGAGGCGGCGCACTTCGTCGGCATCAGCAGCGAACCCATCATCCGCCTCGAAGCCGCCTACTTTCACGACGAGCCGCGCTATCGCCAACTCGACTTCGAACCGCTGCGCGTGCTCAATAGCGAAGCCTGCCGCGCCGCCAAGCCCGGCGAAATCTGCAGCGGCAACCGGCGCGTCGGCGATTCGTGGAACATCGTCGTCGGCGTCGACATCAACCAGTACATCCGCTGGCTCAACCCCAATCAGAGCTTCATCTTCTCGACCCAGTTCTTCTACAAACACCTGATCGCCGCGGCCAAGCGCCAACCCCTACCCCCGGCCCGCTTCCGCGACCTCGACGGCCTGCTCGACGGAGAAATCGCCCCGGTTCCCAACTATCTCTACACGCCCACGTTGCAGTTCGACATGGCCCGCAACCCGGTCGACCAGTACCTGCAGACCTTCATCGCCACCACCTCGTACATGAGTGGCCAGGTGACGCCGACGCTGATCCTCTTTTACGACTGGTACGGCGCGTTCCTCGCCCAGCCGCAGGTCACCTTCAGCCGCGACCCCGTGCGCTTCACCGTCGCGTACAGCGCCATCGAAGCCTCGAAGGTCAAGGGCGCCAGCGGCATCAGCATCCTACGCGACCGCGACAACGTCCTGTTCCAGATCGAATACGTCCTCTAGTCGCTACCGCGCGCCCCTGCCGGCGGCGCGATGGTTTGGCCAACCGTGCGGACGTGCTATCGCGTTGGCTGTGGGACTCGAAGCAGAGACACCGCGTACCGTCCTATTCGGTCCGTATCGTCTCGACACGGCGCGGCGCGTCTTACTACGCCCCGAAGGCACGATTGCCCTCCGCCCCAAGACCCTGGAGGTGCTGCTGCTGCTGCTGCGCCACGCCGGTGAGGTCGTTTCCAAGGAAGAGATCCTGACGACGGTTTGGGAGGGCCTGGCCGTCAGCGAATACGTCCTGACCACCTGTATCTCGGAGCTGCGCACCGCCCTCGGCGAAACACCCAAGCAGCCCCATTTTCTCAAGACCGTGCATCGCACGGGCTACCAGTTGCTCGCCGATGTGCGGCATCTCGACGAGGTGATCGCCTTGCCCAACGCGACGGCGAGGTCTTCCCCCGTCGTCGGTCGCGACCAAGAGTTGGCGCGCCTGCACGCCGCCCTCCAGCAAGCCCGCGCCGGACGACGGCAGATCGTCTTTCTCACGGGCGAGATGGGCATCGGCAAGACCACCCTCGCCGACGAGTTCCTGCGGCCGCTCACACTCGACGCGACCCAGACGTTCGCGGGCGACGATCCCGACCGCCTGCCGAGTGTCGTCGCCCGCGGTCAATGCATCGAACAGTACGGCGCGGGCGAGCCGTACATGCCGATCTTCGAGGCCATCGGCAGGCTGGGCCGCGAACGAGACGACGCCTTCGTCGCCGACACCCTGCGTCGCCATGCGCCGACGTGGCTGGTCCAGATTCCCGGTTTGTTGCCGCCCGACGAGCGCGCGGCACTGCGGCGCGAGTTGCCGGCAGAGACCCAGGAACACATGCTGCGGCTGATCGCCGACGGCATCGAGGCGCTCAGTCAGTCCTACGTGCTCGTGCTGCTGCTCGAGGACCTGCACGCCAGCGACCCGGCGACATTGGAACTTCTCGCCGCTCTCGCGCTACGGCGTGGTACCGCCCATTTGCTCATCCTCGGCACCTTCCGCAGCGGGGAGGAATTCGACCGCTCGGCGGCGTTCGCCAGCCTCAAACAGCAGCTGGCGCTGCATCGCCAGTGCGAGGAGATCACCCTATCGCCGCTCACGTGCGACGCGGTGTCGGCCTACCTGACGGATCGCTTCGATGGGTTCACCGTACCGCCGGGACTCGGCGCCACCCTGCACGCCTGCACGGAGGGCAACCCGCTCTTCTTGACCCGTCTGGTCGATCAACTCCTGGAGGATGGCGTGCTGCTGCGCGACCATGACTCGGGAGCCCTGGAACTGCGTACCACCGACGTCGGCCAACACGTCCCGCCGAATCTGCGCGCCCTGATCGAGCAACGCGCCGACGCCTTGTCGGAAGCGGAGCGGCAGGTGCTCGAGGTCGGCAGCGTCGCCGGCCTCGCATTCTCCGCCGCGACGGTGGCGGCAGCCCTGGAGCAATCGATCGAGGACGTCGAGACTCTCTGTGCGCAACTCGTACGGCGCCACGGATTCCTCGTCCCCGGAACCCTCGACGACCCGCTTCATCCCGAAAGCGGCGGCAGCTACCGCTTCAGCCACGCCCTTTGCCAGCAAGTGCTCTACGAGCGCGTCGAGCCATCGCGACGGCAGCGCCTGCACGCCGCCATCGGTCGCGCACTCGTCGCCGCCTGGGGCAACCGGGCCGCCGAAATCGCCGCGGCGTTGGCCACGCACTTCGAACGTGGCGCCGATCCCGCTCGCGCCGTCGAGTTCTACGACAAGGCCGCCGTCGGCGCCGCGGCGCGCGGCTCGAATCGCGAGGCCATCGGCTACTTCGACCACGCCCTGGCATTGCTCGCGCGGAGCGCCGACACGCCGCAGCGCAACGAGCGCCGCCTCGGCCTGCTGATGGGTCGTGGTCCCTCGGTGCTGGCGGCTTCGGGCTACGGCTCGGTGGCGGTGCTCGAAAACTACCGTCAGGCACTGACTCTCGCCCAGGCTCTCGAAAATCCGATGGGCCAGATCAGTTGCCTGCTCGCCTTGTCGATCTGCCACCAAACGCGCGCCGAATTGGACGAAGGCGAGCGCTACGCCCTCGAATTGATCCGCGTCGCACAAGCGCTGTGCCTTCCTGAACCGTTGGTAGCGCAGCTGCGCAATCCATTGAGCCAGGTGCGGATGCATCGCGGCGACTTGCGCGAGTCCCTCGCTCTCTCCGAGGCAGCGGTCGCGGGGTCGGCAATCATGCCCCTGCCGCCGACCCCGCCGGACAGCCGCCCCGCGATCTGGGCCGATCCACGCATTCTGCTGCACTGCCAACACGCCGCCGTCGCCGTCGGCTGTGGCCGCCTCCATCTCGCCGCCGAGTCGATCGAACGCTCCTTGGCTCTCGCACACGAACTGCACCACCCGTTCAACCTCGCCTATGCCGACAGTTACGCCTCGCTCTTCGAGGGCACCATGGGCCGTCTCGATCGCGCCATCGACCTGGCGCGCGAGGCCATCGAAATCACCCAAACCTACGAGATCCCCTTCTGGGAGGGCGTGGCGCAGATCTTCCACGGTCACGCGCTGACGTTCGCCGGCGATCCACGGCAAGGACGATCGCTCGTCCGCCAAGGAATCGAGCGATGGCGCGGCACCGGCGCGCGCCTGGCGACGACGATGCACTTCAACATGCTCGCCGAAGTCGAACTCGCGTGCGACGATGTCGGCGCCGCGCGAGCTGCCTTGGCGACCGCCGAAGCACATGCTCTCGCCACCGGCGAGGTCGCCTTCCTCGGGGAGAACCGCCGCCTGTTGGCGGAATGTCTGCGCCGCGACGACGCACCCAAAACCGAAGTCGAGGCGCTCCTCGACACCGCCATCGACCTGGCACGCGAGCAAGGCGGCAAGCTGTGGGAACTGCGCGCCGCCACGGCGCTCGTCCGCCTGCGCCACACCAAAAAAGCGCGCCAACAGCTCGCCACCATCTGCGCCGAGTTCGACGACGAAATCGCTTCGGTCGACGTCGTCCAGGCCCGGCGCTTGCTGGGTTAGTCGAAGATACACCACGGAGTGGTCACCGAAGCTGGATGAGAATTGGCCCGCAGCGCCCTGGAGCGCCGCGTAGTACTCGGCGGGCCCGTTGCGCGTGGACGGAGACCCATCGCCAGCAACCTTGCACCGAGGTCTGAGGTGCTCTCCTCCGCATCGCGGGGAGGATGGAGGCGGGGCGCGCCAGGCGCCGGGCGGTGTCGAGTGCAACTCGACACTCCGGGTGGCCCAGCCGTTTCTTGAGGAGGTGCGGAGATGCCGAACTCCGTGTCGGCCACTCGCGCCACCAAGCCGATGGCGGGTGGGCCCGTCCTCCCAGGTCAGGGATGCACGTCGGATGTGGGGCCGACACCCCACCAAAAGTCGCGCAACCAGAAGAAGAGGATCTTCTGGTACTCGAAGAACAACCGACGCGCCTGCCCGCGTGAGCGCCACCAGGTGTCGGGATCGTACGGATCGTACGGGGTCGGGCACGAGGTGAAGTGCATCGTCGGGCCGGCCAGGCGCTGGTAGATGTGCTGGGCCCGGTACGAGTGAATCTTCGAGGTCACCAGCAGGATCTCGCGCGCCTGCCGCCGGCGCAGGTCGGCGAGCACGATCTGCGCTTCCGACATCGTGCTGTTGGCGGCACCGCCGAGGACCTCGATCGCCGTGGGCGGCACGCCGAGCTGTTCGGCGACCGAACGGTTGAGATCATGGGTTGCCGGGATGTCGGCCCCGCGCGCCCGCAACGCCTCGATGCCCGGTCGCGTCGTCTCTTCGACGACGACGATGCGCTCGGCCCATCCCTGTAGATACAAATCGGCCGCTCCCATCATCCGATCCGGCACCGAACCCGCAAGCACGACGATCACGTCGGCCGGAACCGGTGCGTCGACGACGATGGGGAAGTCGCCGATGGCACGCAGCACGATCGGACGCGACACCACCAGTGCCGTAAGGACCGAGAGAGCTACGAAGCCCGCGCACCAACGCCATCGCCTCATGTCAGCGCGCCTCATCCACCGGACGCGGCAACAACCACGTAGCCGGTCGCCACGAGCGTTCGACACGTGCCAAGTCGACGCTCGGATCGACCAACGGCAATGCCGGCGCGCCATTCAATGAACAGCGCCAATCGACGAAGATCTGCGCCTCGATACCCTCCGCTCTCAGTCGGTCGCGGTGATGATGAACGTATTGCAGCAGGATGTCCGGAAAGGTCCCCAACTTGGCGCGTTGCCGGGGGATCAGGTCGTCGGCAGGGTCGATCTCCCACTCGCGGCCCGATCGCGGATCACGCGCCCGGATGTGCAGTTCCGACTCCTTGCCGCGCAACTTCATGCGCCAAGCGAAACGATGCCCCTCCTCCGTCCAGGCGACGTCGCCGGGAAAGAGCCAGTGCCGTAGCGGCACGATGAGTTGCAGCGTGACGTAGAGCCCGAGCAGCGCGACCACCCGCGGGCGACTTCGCGGCGCTTCGCCGCCCATGGCCGCCGACACCGGCAGCCAACGACGTGGCCAGTCCGGAGCAAAGAAGATGGTCACCAGCACCATCATCAACCACGAGAACACGCCGATGTGGAGGAAGATCGCGTTGAGGAGATGGAACGCGATCGCCAGGCCGAAACCGAGCCAGCGCCAGCGCGGCCACAGCAGCAGAATGGGCAAGCTCGCGTCGACCGCGATGCCGGAATACGCGATGAAGTACGCGATGAGCTCGGGCGGAATCCACGCCGCCATCGGAGGCACGTACGCCGAGCCGTCGCGGATCGACGACAGCATCGGCTCCCCCGCCAACCAGTCGGCGTTGAGCTTGGCGATCGTGCCGTAGCCGTAGACGAGAGCCAGCTGAAAGCGCAGCAAGCCCACGCACCAAAACGGCACCGTCTGCGGCCACTCCGGATGGCGGCGGCGATCGAGCGAGGCGACCCTCTCGGCCGGCATGCACGCCAATAAGCCAGCGAGCAAGACCATCAGATAGTGATGGTTCATGTAGACCGACTGCTCGAGCAGGAAGATGTACAGGTACGCCAGGAACAGCAGCGGCGCCGTCAGCCGGTAGTACCATCCCGCCGCGGCGAACAACCCGAGTAAGCTCGTGACCCCGTAATGCACCAACATGCCCTCGCCCGGCCACGGCCGAACGAAGTCGAGGTACAGGTAGGTGAAGTGGACCTCGGGCTCGATGTAATACTGGCGCACCCAGCCGTAGCCGAGGTAGCGCCAGGCGTCGATGGCGACGAATACGCCGAAGGCGATGCGGG
Organism: uncultured Binatia bacterium (SeqCode); assembly: GCA_964524885.1. Lineage (GTDB taxonomy): Bacteria > Desulfobacterota > Binatia > HRBIN30 > HRBIN30 > CALJUJ01. The sequence goes on along the minus strand of CAZGEJ010000046.1, from coordinate 33,427 downwards.
CGACGGCGAGAGAGGCTCCGTCGACGGGAGTGAACAGGCGCGTCGTCCACGGCGGACGAACGGCACCCGGCGAAGGCGCGGAGTTCACTCCGGCCCAGGAGCTTCCGCCGGCGGGTCGGGGATCGGCGCGCCGCAGGCGAGGTCGGGATGGCGGTAGGCGTTCTGCCAATTGCGCGCCACCATCAGGTTGTCGCAACTCAGGTTCGCGGCTTCGAAAAGATTGGCGCCGTCGAGATCGGCTTCGAAGAGGTTGGCCTCGGCGAGGTTGGCCCAGCGCAGGTCGGCGCTGCGCAGGTCCGCCTGATGCAAGTCACCCTTGATCTCGGCGCCCTGCATGTTGGCGGCGCGTAAGTCGGCGTGGTTGAGATGCGCTCCTTGCAGCGCCGCGGCACGAAGGTTGGCGCCACGCAGGTCGGCCGAACGCAGGTTGGCGCCGATGTAGGCCTCTTCCAGATTGGCCCCGCGCAACTCGGCTTCGGAGAGGTCGGTGTTGACCAAATTGGCACCGGTCAGGTCGGCCCCGGCGAGGTTGGCCTTGCTCAGGTTGGCGTCGTCCAGCTGCGCCCGTTTGAGGTTGGCCTCCTGCAGGTTGGCGCCTTGCATGTCTTGGCCACGCAGATCCTCGTCTTCGAGTTGGGCGCGGAACAATTCGCCACCGTCGAGTTCGGGGCGATCGGCATACTCCCCGGCGGGCGTCGGCTCGGCGTCGACGCGACGCCCCTTGTCGGCACGCTCCGGTCGCTGCTGGCTCTCGACCTCGCGCAGGCGCCGGGCCACCTGCGGCGCGTCGTCGCCCCCCCCGAGGCTCGCCGGCTTCTTCGCCCCCGCCCACTTGGGGGCTTCGCGCTGCACCGCCACCGGTGCGAAGCGATCGCCCTCGTCGGCAGGTGGCTCCTGGTTGCGCCCGAAGACGACCCACACCGCGAGCAAGAGCACCAAAGCTACGGGTATCGCCAGCCGCGTCATACGTCTTGCCTCGTTTCGCTGCGTGCCGCCCGCGCCCGTTCGACGATGCGTTGCTGCGCGGCGGCCACCGGAGCATCGATCATTTTCCCTTGCACCACCGCAACCCCGCGACCCTGCCGCAACGCCTCCGCCCACTCGTGCAGGATTTCGAGCGCCCGCGCTTCCTGCTCTGGACTCGGCGTGTACACCTCGTTGGCTATCGCGACCTGCTGTGGATGCAGACAGAACTTACCGTCGTAACCGAGGTCGCGTCCGAGTTCCGCATCGCGGCGGAAGGCCTCGAAATCGCGCACCGCGAGCGAGACACTATCGATCGGCGCCAGGCGCAGGGCACGCGCCGCCAGGGCCACCTGTTGGCGGGCGTGCAAGGCGATGCCCTGCGACGCGTCGACCGCCGCCAGACCCATTTCGCGGCAAAAGTCGACATGCCCGAAACACAGAGCCTCGACCCGCGCCGGCAACGACGCCATGCCGGCGGCGGCGAGAACCGCGGCGGGCGACTCGATCAATCCCAGCAGCGCGACCGACGGCGCCGCCGCGAGACGGTGGTCGAGAGCGATGAGGTCGGTGGCACCGGCGACTTTGGGCAGCAGCAAAGCCTGGGCACCGGCCTCGACCACGGCCGCGAGATCATCGGCAAAGAAGGGGGTGCTCGTGGCATTGATCCGAACGGCGCACTCGGGTCCACCGGCCGGGCGATGGCGCAACAGACGGCAGACGAGGTCGCGGGCGATGCCCTTGCGCTCGGGGACGACGGCATCTTCGAGGTCGAACAACAGGGTGTCGGCGCCGCTGGCGGCGGCTCGTTCGCCTTTGCGCTCGTCGTCGCCGGGCACGAAGAGCAAGGATCGGCGCAGGCGGCTCATACGTGGCAGCCTGGCAACCGGAACGGGAGGGGTCAAGGAGTGGTGGGGCATAGGTGGGGGGAGGGCCAAGGTGCAAGGGCCAAGGGCCAAGGCCTCCAAGACGTCGCGGCTTGCGGCCGGCGCTCGATTCTGATCCCAAACCACCTTGGCCCTTGGCCCTTGGCCCTTGGCCCTTGGCCCTTGGCCCTTGGCCCTTGGCCATGCTACACGCGTCGCGGACGATGGACCCGGCTCGCCTGACGCAACGACGTTTCCTATTGACGTGGGTCACCGTCGTTCTGTCGCTGCCGCTGGGCACCGCCTGGGCCAACCCATCCTTCCACATCGAAGCACGCAGCGCCGAACCGCCGGCGCGCCGCTTCTCGACGGAGCAGCTCGAGTTGCTGGAAAAGATCAACCGCGCCGACCGCGAGCACCTCGGCCGGCTCGACGCTCTGGTCGTGCCCGAGCCCTGGGGTTTGGACGAGCGGGCCTACAGTCCCTTGCCGGAACGTTACGAAGCGGCGGCGAAGTTGCGCAAGTTCCTCATCGTGCACCAGCCGGCTCAGGTCTTCGGTGCCTACGAGCACGGCACCCTCGTCCGTTGGGGGCCGATCAGCTCCGGACGACGCGAAACCGCGACACCGCCCGGCACCTACTATCTCAACTGGAAGTCGCGCGCCCGGACGAGCACCGAAAACGAGGATTGGCACCTCGAGTGGTACTTCAACTTCCACAGCTTGCGTGGCATCTCGTTCCACGTCTTCGCCCTCCCCGGCGAGCCCGCCAGCCACGCCTGCATTCGCCTCCTGGAGCGCGACGCACGCTGGCTGTACGGCTGGGGCGAGCAGTGGCGTATGGACGAGCAACAGACCGTCCTGTCGCATGGCACGCCGGTGCTGGTGCACGGACAATACGAGTTCGGCAAGAAGCCGCCGTGGCGTGCCGCGGAGCGCATCGCCGAGAAGCTGGCGCTACCGAGCGAACTCGCCGTCCAAGACCCGGTGCCGCCGCCGCCGGCACCCGACCCCAACGCCCCCGCCGCGGAAGCGGCGCAAGCCCCAGCCCCGGCTGCAGGCGCCACCGGCGGCTGAGGTTGGTAACATGACGCGCCGTAGTCGCCGGCGCGCCATGCTCTCCCGAGCCCGAGCCGATCTCCGGCTCGGACTTCCCACGGACACTCGCGGCGGTCAGCCCAAGCCGAGGCGGCGCGAAATGATCACCTTCATGATTTCGTTGGTACCGGCGTAGATCGACTGCACCGCCGCGTCGGCATAGTCGCCCGAGATGGGATACTCGCGCATGAAGCCGTAACCGCCGTGCAACTGCAGACACTCGCTCGTCAGCCGCTTCTGCAAGTCGGTCGTCCACCACTTGGCCATGCTGACCTCGGTGACGATGTCCTCGCCCCGCACGTGTGCCGCCAACAACCGATCGACGAAGGATTGCCCCACTTCCACCTCGGTGGCCAGCTCCGCCAACTTGAACTGCGTATTCTGGAATCGCGCAATCGGTTGCCCGAAGGCCTGACGTTGCTTGCAGTAAACGATCGTGTCGTCGAGGGCGCGGCGGCACGACGCGATCGAGGCCACCGCGATCGTCAGCCTCTCCTGCTGCAGCTGCTGCATCAACATGGTGAACCCCTGGCCCTCGCGCCCGAGCAGGTTCTCCGCCGGCACGGCGCAATCCTCGAAGGCCAACTCGCTGGTGTCCTGCCCCGGCAGCCCCAGCTTGTCGAGCTTGCGCCCGCGCACGAAACCAGGAGTGTCCGCCTCCACCAGAATCAAGCTGATTCCCTTGTGCGGCGGGTTGGCTGTCGGATCGGTCTTGGCGACGACGATGAACAGGTCGCCCACCTGGCCGTTCGAAATGAACGTCTTGGAGCCGTTGATCACCCAACGGTCACCGTCGCGCACGGCGCGCGTCTGCACGTTGGCCAGGTCCGAACCCGTGCCCGGCTCGGTCATGGCGATACCGAGCAAGATCTCGCCGCTGATCGTCCCTGGCAGGTAGCGTTGCTTTTGCGCCTCGCTGCCGTAGGTGGTCAGGTAAGGCATGCAGATGTCCGAGTGCAGCGACATCATCAGCCCATGCGCCCGCAGGTAAGCCATCTCCTCCATGACGATGGCGTCGTAGAGGAAGTCGCCCCCGGCGCCGCCGTATTCCACTGGAGCATGCGCGCCCAAGAACCCGGCCTCGCCCATGCGTCGCCAGCTTTCGCGGTCGCTGCGTCCGGTTTCGTTCCACAGCGGGATCTTGGGAACGATTTCCTTGTCGGCGAAACGGCGGAACTGGTCGCGGAAGAGTTCGTGCTCGGGGCTGAAGATTTCTCGTCGCATGGGCGGACCTCGCGTTGGAAAATTCGCGCCGGCGTACTACTACCGGCAACCGAAGCGCATACGCTGAAGTGGACCTCGAATCCACCCGACGACGATGGAAACCAAGCCTGGCGCCGCCGCAGATTCCGACTCCCCGCCCCTGGTGCTCGTCGTCGACGACAACCGAGCCAACGCGCAGGTGCTCTCCGACTTCCTCGAAGCGATCGGGTATCGCGCACGCATCGCCCACAGCGGCACCGAAGGGCTCGCGCTCGTCGACGGGCTGCGGCCGGCATGCGTGCTGATGGACATCCAGATGCCCGGGATGGACGGGTTACAGGCGATCCGCGCCATCCGCGAAACCAGCCAGGTTCCGCGCGTGCCGATCATCGCCGTCACCGCTCTAGCCATGAGCGGCGATAGCGCTCGCTGCCTCGAAGCCGGCGCCGACGCGTACCTCAGCAAGCCGCTCACCCTCGCCGAAGTCAGCGAATGCCTGCAGCGCCTCCTCGCCTCCACGGCACACGACTGAACCCACGCACGACCCGACGGCACGCCCGGCCGTATGAACTTCATCCTTTTCGCCGCCGACGAACTCGCCCCCGACGGACGGCACCTTCGTCTCACCGGACGACGGGCCGACCACCTGCACCGGGTCCTGCGTCTCCAACTCGGCGACCGCCGGCCCGCCGGTGTCCTCGACGGCAATCGCGGCCACGCCACCGTGGTCGCCCTCGAGGCCGACGAGATCGTGTTGCAAGTCGAACTCGACGAGCCCGCGCCACCTCCCCTGCCGGTGACGCTGGTCTTGGCCTTGCCGCGCCCGAAGGTCCTGCGCCGGATGCTGGCCTATGTCGCCGCCGCGGGCCTACCGAGAGTGATTCTGGTCGGCGCCTGGCGCGTCGAGAAGAGCTATTGGGATAGTCCGTGGCTGCAGCCCGAGGCGATCCGCGCCGACCTCCTTCTCGGGCTCGAACAAGGCGGCGGCACGAATCTACCTCGCATCGAGTTGCGGCCGCGGTTCAAACCGTTCGTCGAGGACGAATTGCTGCACATCGCCGCCGGATCCTCGGCCTTCGTCGGCGACCCGGAAGCAGCGATGGCCTGCCCGCACGCAGTCGCGGGCAACCTGACCGTGGTCATCGGACCGGACGCCGGCTTCAACCGTTACGAACTCGACCTCCTGGCGGCGCAGGGCTGCGATCCGGTGCACCTCGGCACGCGCATGCTGCGTGTGGAGCACGCCGTTCCAACCATGCTCGGACGGCTGCTGCCGTGAGGCTCACTTCACCTTGCACAATCGATCGAGCTGCTTGTCGCACTTCGGTCCGTACGGCGGCACCATGCCGCCGAGCTTCATCAGGTTGAGCTTGGTCTGGCGGTATACCGCACGCTGGTGGCTGAAGGTCAGGAAGCCGTCGCGTCCGTGGTAATGCCCCATGCCCGAAGCGCCGATGCCGCCGAACGGCAAATCCTCGCAGCTGGTGTGAGCCATGACGTCGTTGACCGTCATACCGCCGCTGATGGTGCGCTCGAGCACGCGCCGTTCTTCCTCGGCGTCGTTGCCGAAGTAATACAATCCCAAGGGGCGCGGTCGGGCGTTGATGAAGCGGATGCACTCGTCGACCGAGCTGTAGCTCTTGATGCACAGAATCGGGCCGAACAGCTCGTCCTGCATCACCTGCATGTCGTCGCGCGGTTCGACCACCAAGGTCATCGGCATCTTGTACGAGCCCTCGGCTTGGCGCGTGAAGTCCTCGCCCGCCGGATTGATCTCGCGCAGGTCGCCCCCTTTGTCGCGGGCGTCGCGCAGCATGCCGCTCAACCGGGCGTGGTGCCGCGCGTTGATCACCGAGGTGTAGTCCGGGTTGTCGAGGATGGTCGGGAACAGCCCGGCGAAACACCGGCTCGCCGCGCCGACGAAGTCCTCGAGTTTCTCCTTCGGCACGAAGCAGTAATCCGGCGCCAGACACGCTTGGCCGAGATTGAGCGATTTGCCGATCATGATGCGCTCGGCCGCTTCCGTGAGGTCGTACGACCGGCCGACGATCACCGGCGACTTGCCCCCCAGCTCCAGCGTCACCGGCGTCATGTTCTCGACCGCCGCCCGCAGGATGTGGCGCCCGATGCTGCCCCCACCGGTGAACAGGATGTGGTCGAACGGCAGCGCAGCGAATTCAGCTCCGACGTCCGGGCCACCGAGGATCGCGGCGCATTCCTTCGGGTCGAAACTCCGGGCGACGAGATCGTGCAACAACGTCGAAGTCGCCGGGGTCACCTCCGACAGCTTGAGCATGGCGCGGTTGCCGGCCGCCAACGCACCGGTCAGCGGCGACAGCACGGTGTAGACGGGAAAGTTCCAGGTCCCGAGAATGCCGATGACACCCTTGGGCTGCAGCTCGACGCGAGCCCGCGCACCGAAGAGATTGAGAGGAAAACCCACCTTGCGCCGATCGCTCTTCATCCATCGGTGCACATTGGCGCAGGCGTGCTTCAGACCCATGAGCACGGCGAGCACTTCGGACATGCGCGACTGGTGCCGCGAGCGATTGCCGAAGTCGACACGACACGCCTCGATGATCGCGTCTTGGTGATCGACCACCATACGCGCCAAGCGCTGCATCCGGTCGACACGTGTCGCCGCCGACACCGGACCCTCCTCGAGAAAAGCCTGCTTCTGCGCTTCCAGAATCGTTCGCATCACCTGGTCCTATGAGACGGGGACAGTCGCCTTCAGGGACTGTCCCCATTGCTGTGCATCCGTTTGTCCGCTCAACGAATCGAGACGCGGGGCTCTCCGCGCCGCCGTGTCTACCTGGTGCGCGACGTCAATCGAACATGATCACCTGGCGCGCGGCGCTGCCTTGGCGCATCTGATCGAAGGCTCGATTGACGTCGGCCAGCGGCAACCGCTCGGAGATCATCTCGTCCAGCCGCAGCCGCCCGTCGAGGTAGAACTCGATGTACTTGGGCATGTCGAAGCGGAACCGATTCGAGCCCATGAACGAACCGATCAGACGCTTCTCCTGCAAGGTGATGTCGGCCGCTGGGATCGGTACCAGCTCGGTCATCGGCACCACACCCACCATCAAGGTCGTTCCACCGCGCGCCGTCATGGCGATGCCCTGCTGCACGGCGCCGACGAGCCCGATGCACTCGAAGACGAAATCGGCACCGCCGCCGGTGAGGCCTTGCACGGCCGCGACCGGGTCGCCGTCCTTGACGTTGACGCAATCGGTGGCGCCGAGCGTGCCGGCGAGTTCCAGCTTCCAGGGCTGCGTATCGAGCGCGATGATCTTGCTCGCTCCGACGATGCGGGCGCCCTGGATCGCCGACAATCCGACGCCGCCGCAGCCGATCACCGCCACACTCGCCCCAGCCGGCACGCGCGCGGTGTTGATGACGGCGCCGAGTCCGGTGGTGACGCCGCAGCCGATCAAGGAGGCGCGGTCGAGCGGCATGTCGTCGCGGATCTTCACCAGCGAGCGTTCCGGGCACAGCATCTTCTCGGCGAACGACGAGAGATTGGCGAACTGGAACAGCATGCCGCCGTTGGCGTCGGTGAGTCGCGACGGCATTTCGGCAGGCCGCCCGAGGTATTGCGACAGACACAGATACGGCCGACCTTGGGTGCAGAAGGTGCACACGCCGCACCAGGAGGTGAGGCAGCCGATCACATGGTCACCCGCCTTGAAGTCGGTGACTCCCGGCCCGACCGCTTCGACGATGCCCGCCGGCTCATGGCCGAGCACGCAAGGCGGCGGCATGGGCAAGCCGCCCTCGATGACGTGCAAGTCGCTGTGACAGATGCCAGTGGCGACCGTCTTCACCAACACCTCACCCGGCCCGGGCTGATCGATGTGAATGTCCTCGATCGTCAGCGGCGTATGATAGTTTCGCAATACAGCAGCCTTCATGCGACCTTCCTCCATTCTCCTGCAATCAAGACCGACGCAGCATCAGCCACAAGAATCCTGTCCTCTGCGTCTCGGCGCCTTTGCATTGAAACGCAACCTTCAGCGCCACTCATAATCCGCCAGCCTGGGTGCCCGCATCTCGTCGCGGAAGCGATCGTAGGTCCACGGCCACGCCGTCGGCACTTCGTCGGAGTCGAGGTACCAACTGCGACAACCGCTGGCCCAGATCGTGTGCCGTGCGGCTTCCCGCCGTTCGCGGTCGAAACGCTCCCACGCCTCTTGCCGGGCGCAAATTTCACGCGCGCCGGCGCGTCGTAGCGTATCGATCAACTGCATGATGTAGGCGAACTGCAATTCGACGACCTCGATCAGCGAGAAGTTGCCGACGGGCGCGTGCGGCCCGTTCAAAAGGAAAAGGTTGGGAAACTCCGGCACCGACACGGCGAGATAGGCGGTCGGACCATCACGCCACACCTCTTCGAGCCGGCGCCCACCGCGCCCGACGACTTCGATCGGCCGCAAGAAACGGTCGACGCGAAAGCCGGTCGCCAGCACGAGGACGTCGAGCGGATGCAACACCCCATCCCGTGTCCGCACCCCTTCCGGCTCGATGCGTTCGATGGGCTCGGTGACGAGGTGCGCATGCGGCCGCTGGATGGCGTCGTAGAAGCCGCCGGAAAGCACCATTCTCTTGCAGCCGGCGCGATAGTCGGGGCGCAGTTTGGCTCGCAGCACGGGATCGGCGACGCTGGCTTCGAGGTACGCCTGACAGAACTCCTGAATCACTTGCAGTGCCGGCGAGTTCATGTCGGAGAGGTGGTTCGAGAAGCCGTCGATGTACATCGTCGCAACTTCTTCGCGCACGGCGAGAATCGCCTGCGGGTCGCGCCGGAAGCGCTCCTTCTCTTCCTCGGTGAACGGCAGGTTTTCGATCGGCGTGATCCACTGCGGCGTTCTTTGAAAGAGACGCAGTTCTTGCACCTCGTCGATGAGCGACGTGACGATCTGTACCGAGCTCGACCCGGTGCCGACGACGCCGAGACGTCGTCCGGCAAGCAGGACGGCATGGTCCCAGCGAGCGCTGTGGAAGACGTTGCCGGCGAACGATTCGATGCCGGGGAAATCGGGGATTGCGGGATGGTGCAACACGCCGGTAGCGGCGATGACGACGTCGGCCTCGTCGCTCGTTCCGTCGTCGAGTTCGAGGCGCCAGCGACCGTCGGCGTGCACACAGCGCACGACCTCCTTGCCGTAGCGAATGTGGGGCAGAACGCCGAACCGTTCGGCCACCGACTCGAAGTAGGCCTGGATCTCGCCCCCGGGGGCGTAGCGCCGGCTCCATTCGGGGTTGAGGGCGAAGGAATAGGTGTAGAAGTGGGACGGCACGTCGCAGGCGATGCCGGGGTAGGTGTTCTCGCGCCAAGTCCCGCCGAGGCGGTCGGCCTTTTCGTAGACGACGACGTCGAATCCCAAGCGCTTCAGTTCGATGACGCTGAGCAGGCCGGCCATGCCGGCGCCGACGACGACGAAGCGAAGGCCAAGGGAAGCAGGATCGCGCGGGGCATCCATGGGTCGACGGACCCTCCCATGACAGGGCCGCGGCGTTCAAGACTTAGCGCGACGAAATCCTCGACCCACCATCAAACCTCGACCAGAGCGCCGGAACGACCGCCCCCGCGCGGTGTCGCGGTCGACCGGGCCGACCGAGCGCGGCTCAACCGGGCACGGCCATGATCCACGCGTCGCGGCCACGGCCGTAGTAGTTCTTGCGCTCACCGACGATGCTGAAGCCTAGCTCGATGTAGAGCTGCACCGCGCCGGCGTTGCCGCGTTCCACTTCGAGCCATACGGGTGCAGCCTCCGCCCGGGCTTCCTCGAGTACGGCTTGCACCAGCAACCGTCCGACGCCCGAACGGCGATGTCGCGGATGCACCGCAACGTTGAGCAGTTGCACCTCACCGGCCACCGACCAGCGGCAGATGTACCCGGCCACGGCGCCCGATGCACCGACACGGGCCACCCAGATGCGCGAGTAGTCGAGTTGCAGCTCCCGGCGAAACGACTCCTCGCTCCACGGGCGCGTGAACGACACGCGCTCGATCGCCAGGATCGCGGGCCAGTCGGCGTCGAGGGGCGGGCCGAGGCGAGTGGTTTCGGGTAAGGCGTCCATCACCACCGCATCAACGCCGCAGCCCAGGTGAAGCCCGCGCCGAAGGCCGCCATGCACACGAGATCACCCTCGTTCACACGACCGTCGTCGATCGCCTCGGAAAGGGCGATCGGGATCGAGCCAGCCGTCGTGTTGCCGTAGCGGTCGATGTTGTGCACGACCTTCTCTTCCGGCAGCCCCAACGCCGCGGCCGCCGCTTGGTTGATGCGCAAGTTCGCCTGGTGCGGCACCAAGAGATCGAGATCCTCCGGCGTCAGACCGGCGACGTCGAGCACCTCGCGAATCACCTGCGGCATGCGCGTCGAAGCGTGTTTGAAAACGTAGCGCCCCTCCATCTTGGGGAACAGTGGCGCCCGCTCGTCGTCGAACATCGCGGCGGACAGCTTCGGCCGATCGCGGCTCGCCGGGCCTTCGAGCCAGAGCTTCTCGGCGAAGCTGCCGTCGGCATGCAGTCGCGTCGCCAAGATGCCTCGTTGGAGATCGGGCTCGGGACCGACGACGACGGCGCCGGCCCCGTCGCCGAAGAGCACCGCAACGTCGCGCCCACGCGTCGTCAGGTCGAGACAGGTCGAATGCACCTCGGCGCCGACGATGAGCACGTGCTCGAAGGTTCCGGTGCGAACGAAGTTGTCGGCGATCGCCAAGCTGTAGAGGAAGCCCGAACACTGGTTGCGCACGTCGAATGCCGGAATGCCGGCGAGCCCGAGGTGCGTCTGCAGCAGACAGGCGGAGGCCGGCATGGCGATGTCCGGACTGAGGGTCGCCAGGATGATGCAGTCGACGTCCTTCGCCTGCAGTCCCGCCTTGTCCAGCGCCTGGCGCGCGGCGATGGCGCCCATGTCGGAGGCACCGGTGTTGCCGTCGCTGTAGCGGCGCTGGCGGATCCCCGTACGCTGCTGGATCCACTCGTCGTCGGTCTCCATCAGTTGGCTGAGATCGTCGTTGGTGACGACGCGCTCGGGCAAGTAGCGCCCGGCACCGAGAATTCTCGCGTTGCGCATGGTGCTCTCCCTCACAGCTCGACGACGGCGGCGCCCCAGGTGAAGCCGGCGCCGGCAGCGGCGAGACACACGGTCTGGCCCGCCCCGATCCGGCCGGCCTCGACGTCTGCGGACAGTGCCACGGGCAACGCCGCCGCGGTCAGATGGCCGTAGCGTTCCGACGGAATCACCCAACGTTCTTTGGGCACATCGAGTCGTTGGCGTGCTGCCTCGGCGACGTCGGGGAACACGTGCGACACGATCCAGTGGTCGATCTTCGCCGCCGAGGTGTCGGCCTGCCGCAGCGCTTCGTCCACGGCTCCGGCGATGGCGTCGACGCCGAATGCCGCGAGGGCGGCGTGATCGAGGCGCGGCAAATGGCGTCCGGCCTGGTAATCTTCGATGGTCATGCGGACCGGGTGCTGGCGACTCGCCGGCGCCTCGGTCCAGTAGGCTTGATGTGGGCGGCCGTCGGCGTGCACGACGACACTGCGCACCGCGCCGGACTCGCCTAGGAGCGCCACGCCGGCGCCGTCACCGAAGAGGCGCGCCACCTCGGCGCCGGTCGGGCCGTAATCGAGCCCCGAGGAATGAACCTCGCCGGCGGCGACGAGCACCCGGCGGTACATGCCGCCGCGCTGCAGGCGGTCGGCGATCAGCAACCCATAGAGAAAGCCGCAGCACTGGCCGCGCACGTCGAGCGCGCCGATCGTGCCGCACTCGAGAGCGGCTTGCAGAAAACAGGCGGCGCCGGGGAAATCGACGTCCGGCGTCGACGTCGCGAACAGAATGAACTCCAGTTCCTCGATGCCCCAGCCGGCGCGCTCCAAAGCCGCGCGGCTCGCCTGCGCCGCCAGGTGCGATGGACCGACCGGGTCGACGGCGATCGGCCGAAGCACGCCGGCCCGTTCGACGAATGGCGGCAGGTGGTGTCCTACCGCGGCGAAACTGCTGCCCATACGATTCGATCCTCCGCGGTCGTCGCTCGCATCCTGCGTCGAGCTTGCGCCGAAGCTGGGTTCTAGCCCCTGGCGCACGCCCTTTCAACGCGCTGTCGGCGTTGAATTCCCGCCGGCGCCGCTGCATAAACCGGAAGCATGAACGTCGCCGTCGGAACCCTGGTCACCCTGCCCGATTTCAAGCCCTACCCGCGCTACGGTCGCGTCATCGCCCTCGAGGATGACGGTCAGGTGCGGGTCGGCCAAGTCCATTGCGGCGATCCGCGTTGCGCCGCGGAACACGTCCACGGCCCGCAGACCTGGCCGGTCGCGGTGCTCGAGGCGGCGAGCGCCTACCAGCCGCGCGCGGCGTGGGAGCAAGGGCGCAAGGGCGCGCCCAACGCCGTCCTCTCGTAAGCCGATGCGCGCCCGCGTCGAGGCCCTGCGCACCCCCGAGGATCGCTTCCTCGACCTGCCCGGCTACCCCTTCGCCCCGCATTACCTCGACGACTTGCCGGGGTACGAGGGGTTGCGCCTGCACTATCTGGATGAGCCGGCGCGAGCCTCGGCCGCGAGCGCGCCGACCTTTCTCTGCCTGCACGGCGAGCCGACTTGGTCGTACCTCTACCGCAAAATGATCCCGACGTTCGTCGCCGCCGGCCATCGTGCCGTGGCGCCGGACCTCTTCGGTTTCGGTAAGTCCGACAAGCCCATCGACGACGCGGTCTACACCTTCGACTTCCACCGCGAGGCGCTGCTGCGTTTCATCGAGCGCCTCGACCTGCGCGACATCGTGCTGGTGGTGCAAGACTGGGGCGGCATTCTCGGGCTGACGTTGCCGATGGAAATGCCGGAACGCTTCCGCGCCTTGCTCGTGATGAACACGGCTTTTGCCGTCGGCAAGTCGCCGAGCCCGGGCTTCGACGCGTGGAAGGCCTACGTCAAGGCAAACCCGGATCTGAACGTCGCCGGACTCATGCGTCGTAGCGCGCCGGTGCTCACGCCAGCGGAAGCCGAGGCCTACGCCGCACCCTTCCCCGACGTGCGCTACAAGGCGGGCGTGCGCCGCTTTCCCGAGTTGGTGATGGTCGAGCCGGACATGCCGGGAGCCGAGACCTCGCGTCGCGCCGCCGACTGGTTCAGCAGCGAGTGGCACGGACCGTCGTTCATGGCTGTCGGCATGCAGGATCCGGTCTTGGGCCCCGACGTGATGGCCGAGGTACGACGCACGATCCGCGGCTGCCCGGCGCCGATGGAGATTGCCGACGGCGGCCACTTCGTCCAAGAGTGGGGCCAAGCCATCGCCCAAGCCGCGGTCGCCAGCCTGCTGCCCTAGTTCGGAGACTTCAGCGCAACCGTTCGCCACGGCGTGGTCATGACCTGCCGTCGCCCGAGCGTGGATGAAAACGGGCGCGCAGCGCCCTGGAGCGCCGAGTTGTACTCGGCGGGCCCGTTGCGGGTTGACGGAGACCTACCGCGAGCAACCTCGCTCCAAGTTCGCAGGTGCTCTCCTGCGCCTCGCGGGGAGGATGGTGGCGGGCCGCGCCCGGCGCTGCGCCGGGCGGTGTCGAGTGCAACTCGACACTCCGGGTAGCCTACGTCTTTTCGAAGGCAAGGTTGAACGCCCATCCCACTCGGCCTCGATCGAATGGGTCGACTCGCAGCAGATCCCCGCGACAACGGCGCACGCCGCCACCCTCGAGTTCCAGCTTCGGCCGCGCCCGCACCGATCCGAGTCCGAGAAGCAGGTGGCAATTGACGAGCGGGCGACAACAACGCGCCGCGAACCTTGCCCAGCCGTTTGCCGCCGCGCCGGCAGGCGTTGCAGACGCGTACGAGGCCATTGCAAACCTCCCAACACCCGTTGCAAACCGCGAAACACCCATTGCAAACCGCAAAATGGCCATTGCGAATGACCAAACACCCGTTGCAAACGACCAAACACCCGTTGCAAACGGCGAAATGGCCGTTGCAAATCGCAAAACACCCATTGCAAATCGCAAAACGGCCATTGCGAACGACAAAACACCCGTTGCAGGCGCGTCACCCCCCGTTGCAGCCGCCGCAAGGGCTCGCGTGGCGTCGCCCCCGGTACAACCGCTGTACCACCTCGGTACAACGGTTGGACCACCAGCCCCGTCGCCATCGTCCCCCGCTAGGGTTTCTCACCACGGAGTGGTCATGACCGTCCGTCGCCCGAAGGTTGATGAAGAGGGGCGCGCAGCGCCCTGGAGCGCCGAGTTGTACTCGGCGGGCCCGCCGCGGGTGGACGGAAACGTATCGCGAGCATTCTCGCTCCGAGATCGGAGGTGCTCTCGTGCGGCTCGCGGGGAGGATGGTGGCGGGCCGCGCCCGGCGCTGCGCCGGGCGGTGTCGAGTGCAACTCGACACTCCGGGTAGCCCAGGAGTTTTCTTCGGCATGGATCAGGCCAGGTTCAGCCAAGACAGAGGGTCCGGCATCTTTCTCCTCGATCCCCTTCGCGTTCCTCTACGTTCCTCGACAACTCCGCGTCTCCGTTCCTCCGTGGTGAGAAATCCGGGATAGCCTCACTCCCGATTGATCAGGCTCGCGGCGACGCCGGCGCCGAAGCCGTTGTCGATGTTGACGACGGTCACTCCCGCGGCGCACGAGTTGAGCATGGCCAGCAAGGCCGCCAGTCCGTTGAAGCTGGCGCCGTAGCCGATACTCGTCGGCACCGCGATCACCGGACGGTCGACCAGGCCGGCGACGACACTCGGTAGCGCCCCTTCCATGCCGGCGACGACGATCAGCACCGTGGCCGCCTGCAGTGCCTCGCGATGGGCGAACAGACGGTGGATGCCGGCGACGCCGACATCGTGAATTCTCTTTACCGGGTTGCCCGCCAATTCCGCCGTCAGCGCCGCCTCCTCGGCGACCCCCAAATCCGACGTCCCGGCCGCCACCACCAACACCGTCCCGCGCGTCGCGATCCGCGGCGGCGTCACGATCAGACGCGAGCAACGCGCCAAGGCGACGTACTCGAGTTCGGGCAGCGCCACCTCCAAGGCCGCTCCCTTTTCCGGTTCGACCCGCGTCACCAGCACGTTTTGCCCACGCCCGCGGATCGACTCGGCGATGGCGACGATCTGCTCCACCGTTTTGCCGGCGCCGAAGATCACTTCGGGGAAGCCGGTGCGCAACTGCCGGTGATGGTCGACCTTGGCGAACCCCAGATCGTCGAACGGCAGACCCTTCAAGGTCTGCATGGCGTCGTCGGGGCTGGTTTCTCCGGCGCGCACGGCTTCGAGCAGTCGGCGTAGATGCTGCGGATCCATCAGGACTTCCTCCGGGTACGGCGTAGTGGCGAGGGCGCGAAATGATCGTGCCCTCCCCCCGCGACATACACGGGCCGACCGGCGCCATCGAGTACCCCCACCCCCGAGCCGGCGACGATCCGGCCGATGCGGCGCACGGGATGGTTGCCACGCGCCGCCAGCCCCGCCAGGCGACGCTCGGCCGCCGCGGGTGCGGTCCACAACAGTTCGTAGTCTTCGCCGCCCATCAGGGCCAGTTTGGGAAACGCCTCCGGGTGGCGACGCAGGGCGCGTGACACCGGCAACCGCTCGACCTCCACCTCGGCGCCGACCCCGCTGGCGGCGCATAGGTGCCCCAGGTCCTGCAGCAGACCGTCGCTGACATCGATGGCGGCGGTCGCCAAGCCGGCCCGGGCCAGGGCGCAACCCAGGTCGACCCGCGCCGTGGGAGCGACGAACCGCCGCCGCACGGCGGCCGGCGGCGTCTGCGCCGGAGTCGCCTGCCACAGCGATACCGCCAACGCCGCGTCGCCGAGCGTGCCGCTGACGTAAACGGCATCACCGACGCGCGCGCCGCGGCGCAACAGCGGCGGCGCGGCCGAGAGACGCCCCGCCAGCGTCACCGAAACGAACCACTGCGGGCTACGCGCCAGGTTACCGCCCACGAGGTCGGCTCCGTACGCGACACAGGCATCGCGCAAGCCACGTTGCAGATCGGTGAGATCGCGTTCCGCCGTCGTCGCCGGTACGCCGACACTGACGACACACCACAACGGCCGCGCCCCCATCGCCGCGACGTCGCTGGCGTTGACGATCAAGGCCTTGCGGCCGAGTTCGTAAGGCGACAGCCACTCGCGGCGAAAGTGGGTGCCTTCGACGAGTGCATCGGTGGTGAGAACCAAATCGTGGCCGGGCGGACGGAGCACGGCCGCGTCGTCGCCGGGGCCGACGCGGACCGTGGAGCCCGCCGGGATACTGGGGAGAAACGAGGCGAGGAAACCGAACTCACCGACCTCGGCGAGGCTGCGCGGGGAGGCTTCGCGGACGGTACGGCGGGCGCGGGCCGATGCCGCGGGCGCCCGGTCACCCGAGCGCCGCGGCTTCACGGCAACGGCTCGCCGATGTCGGGAACGTCGAGCTTTTCGAGTCCGTCGAGAGGAGCGGGCTCGGCGGGAATCACCTCGGCTTGCGGGGCGGCAGCCGGGGCGGCCACCGGACGCGACGCCGGAGCGATTTCACCCGAGCCATCACCGGCCGGCTCGATGCGGACCAAACGCGCCGGCTGCGGCGCGGGCGGGACCTCGGCGTCTTCGACGACGACGACACTCGGCTCGGCGGCCGGAGCGCTCGCGACGCTGTCGATCTTGACGAGCTTCGCCGCAGCCGGTGCGGACTCGACCGCGGCGACAGGTTTGGGTTCGGGCTCGCCGGTGGCGGCATCGACCGGCACCAAGCGGACGGGCGCCGCCCCGTCGACGGCCGCCGTCGGGGCGGCCTCTTCCGCGTCGACGCTGGCGTCGGCGGCAGGTTCACCGGCGGCGACCGGCTGCGCATCGAGTTCGACGACCTCGCCAGTGCCGGCCTCGCCACCACCATCGGCGGGTTCGGCGGCGGAGACACGGTAGTTCGAGCGGCGATTCGGGCCGCGTTGGTATTGCGCCGCGCCGTAGCCCGGCCGCGCCGTCGTGCCGGGTTCGCTGGCGATCGGCCGGAGACCGACGACGGGGGTGTCGTCGGCATCGGCCTCGGCCGCTTCCTCTGCAGCCGGCTCAACATCTTCGACCGCCGCGACCGCCGTATCGGGGGCGCCGGCAGGCTGACGCGCGGCGATCTCCTGCTCCAGCAAGGCCAAGGTGATCGGCGAGGTCGCTTCTTGGCGCGCCCGTGTCAGGTCGACTCCATCGAGATCACCGACGATGGCGGCCATGCGCTGGCGCAGCTTGGGGCGATCCGTGTCGGTGGCGATTTCGAGGCCGGCGTCCCAGGCGACGATGGCCTCGACGTAATGCCGCATCTCGCGTTGGGCGTCGCCGCGCAGGGCGTCGACCTGGACCCAGTGGGTGCCGGGGTAGCGGCTTTCGAGCTGATCGAGGGTCGCGATGGTCTCGGGATAGTCGCCGAGACGGTACGAAGCGTGCGCCGACTTGTAGTAGGCGCGCGGCGTGTACTCGCCGTGTTCGACGACCTCGATGTAGTCGCCGTAGTGGCGGATCGCCGCCTCGTACTCTTCATGAATGAAGGCGTCGTCGCCGAGGCGCACCGACTCGGGCGGCTCGGGCGGCGCGGCGACCTTATGGGAGCACCCCGGGGCGCCGACCAGGCCTGCCAGAAGCAAGCTGATGGCGGCAAACGTCTGCCGTCGAAGTGAGCGGAGCATCACCCGAACATCTCCTTTACCTTCTCGAAAAAGCCCTTCGACAGCGGGTTTACCTCTTTCCGCGTATCACGCGCAAACTCTTCCAGCAGCTCGCGTTGGCGGGCGGTGAGATTGCGCGGCACCTCGACGAGGACGCGCACCATCTGGTCGCCGCGACCGTAGCCGCGCAGGTCGGGGACACCTTTGTTCTTGAGGCGGAAGACGCTGCCCGACTGCGTGCCGGCGGGAATCTTCATCTTCACCTTGCCGCCGAGGGTCGGCACTTCGATCTCGCTGCCGAGGGCGGCTTCCGGAAAAGTGATCGGCATCTCGCAGACGACGTTGTTGCCGTCGCGCGAGAACAGCGGATGCGGCCGCACCGAAAGCACGACGTAGAGGTCGCCGTTGGGTCCGCCGTTCTGTCCGGACTCGCCCTCGTTGCGCAGTTTGAGGCGCGAGCCGGTGTCGACGCCGGCGGGAATCTTGATGTTGAGCGACGAGGTCTTCTGACGCACGCCCGAGCCGCCGCACGAGCGGCAGGGGTCCTTCACCACCGAGCCTTGGCCGCCGCATTGGCCGCAGGTCTTGGCGACGGTGAAGAAGCCTTGCTGGAAACGGACCTGACCCGAGCCTTGGCAGGCGTTGCAGGTGGTGCGGCCGCCGGCGTCGCGCGAGCCGCTGCCGGAGCAATCGTCGCAGGTCGCCAGACGCGGCACCTGGATGACCTTTTCGGCTCCTTCGGCCGCCTCTTCGAAGTCGATCTCGAGGTCGTAGCGCAGGTCCTCGCCGCGGCGGGCGCGGCTGCGCGAGCGACTGCGGCGCCCCCCGAAGAAGTCGCCGAACAGGTCGCCGAAGAGATCGTCGGCGAAGCCGCCGCCGAAATCGAAGCCGCCGGGGCCGGCGTTTTGTTCGAAGGCGGCGTGTCCGTAACGGTCGTATTGGGCCCGCCGCTCGGGATCGCCGAGCACCTGGTAGGCCTCGGCCACTTCCTTGAACCGCTCCTCGGCGACCTTGTCGCCGGGGTTGCGATCCGGGTGATATTGCATGGCCTGCTTGCGGTAGGCCTTCTTGATCTCGTCCTCGCTCGCACCGCGTTCGATGCCGAGGAGTTCGTAGTAGTCGCGCTTGCTCGCCACCGCTCACCCTCCGCCCTGAAAACTGGATTGCACCGTCGTCGCGCCCGCCGCCCAGGCATACAATGGAGCCTCGGCGCGCGCGACCAAAAACACGGAAGCCCCCACCGGCCATGGCCGGTGGGGGCTTCGCACGAAACTCGCGAGCACGAGCCCGCGGCTCACCCCTTCACTTCTTCGAAGTCGGCATCGACCGCGTCGTCCTTGCCGCCGCCGCCGCCACCTTCGCCCGCGCCGGGATTCGGCGTCTCGCCGTCCTTCGCCGCCTGGGCCGCGGCCCGGGCGTACATCGCCTCGGCCAACTTGTGCGACGCCTGCGTCACCCGTTCGATCGCCGCCTTCATCGCCGCGGCATCGTTGCTTTCGAGCGCCTTCTTCGCCTCGGCCAAGGCGTCTTCGATGGGCGTCTTGACGCTGGCCTCGACCTCGCCGGCTTCCGCCAGTGTCTTTTCCGCCTGGTACACGAGGGAGTCGAGCTGGTTGCGCGTCTCCGCCGCTTCACGCCGCTTGTGGTCTTCTTCGGCGTGCGACTCGGCGTCGCGCACCATCTGCTTGATCTCTTCCTCGCTCAGACCGCTCGACGCCGTGATGCGGATCGACTGCTCCTTGCCGGTGGCCTTGTCCTTGGCCGACACGTGGACGATGCCGTTCGAGTCGATGTCGAAACCGACCTCGACCTGCGGCACGCCCCGCGGCGCCGGCGGAATGCCCATGAGATCGAACTGACCGAGCAGTTTGTTGTCGGCCGCCATCTCGCGTTCGCCCTGAAAGACGCGGATGGTCACGGCGGTTTGGTTGTCGGCGGCCGTCGAGAAGATCTGCGACTTCTTGGTCGGGATGGTGGTGTTCTTCTCGATCAGCTTGGTGAACACGCCGCCCAGGGTCTCGATGCCGAGGGACAGCGGCGTCACGTCGAGCAGCAGGACGTCCTTGACCTCGCCACGCAGCACGCCGCCCTGGATGGCGGCGCCGATGGCGACGACCTCGTCGGGGTTGACGCCCTTGTGCGGCTCCTTGCCGAAGAGCTTGCGCACGCGCTCCTGCACCGCCGGCATGCGCGACATGCCGCCGACGAGCACGACCTCGTCGATGTCGCTGGCGCTCAGACCGGCGTCGCGCAGCGCCACCTTGCACGGGCCTTCGAGGCGGTCGATCAAGTCGGCGCAGAGGGCCTCCAACTTCGAGCGGGTCAGCTTGATGTTGAGGTGCTTCGGGCCCGACTGGTCGGCGGTGATGAACGGCAGGTTGATGTCGGTTTCGGTCGCGCCCGAGAGTTCGCACTTGGCCTTCTCGGCGGCTTCCTTGAGCCGCTGCAGCGCCATGCGGTCGTTGCGCAGGTCGATCCCCTGGTCCTTCTTGAACTCGTCCGCCAGGTAGTCGATGACGCGCTGGTCGAAGTCCTCGCCGCCGAGGAAGGTGTCGCCGTTGGTCGACTTGACCTCGAAGACACCGTCGCCGAGTTCGAGAATGGAGATGTCGAAGGTGCCGCCGCCGAGGTCGAAGACGGCGATCTTCTCGTCTTTCTTCTTGCCCAAACCGTAGGCCAGCGAGGCGGCGGTGGGCTCGTTGATGATGCGCAGGACGTTGAGGCCGGCGACCCGGCCGGCATCCTTGGTGGCCTGGCGCTGGCTGTCGTTGAAGTAGGCCGGCACGGTGATGACCGCGTCTTCGACCTTTTCGCCGAGATAGTCCTCGGCGGTCTGTTTCATTTTTTGCAGGATGAAGGCCGAGATCTCCGGCGGGCTGTAGCTCTTGCCCTTGAGTTCGACCCAGGCGTCGCCATTGTCGGCCTTGACGACTCGGTACGGCAGCAGGCCGCTGACGCGCTGCACGGCGGGGTCGTCGAAGCGTCGACCCATGAGGCGCTTGACGGCGAAGACGGTGTTGTCGGGGTTGGTGATCGCCTGACGTCGCGCGATCTGACCGACGAGCCGCTCGCCGGCCTCGGTGAAGGCGACGACGGAGGGAGTGGTGCGGCCACCTTCGGCGTTGGCGATCACCTTCGGATCGCCGCCCTCCATGATGGCGACGCACGAGTTCGTCGTTCCCAAATCGATTCCGATCACTTTGCTCATCTTGATGATTCTCCTTGCGCGCCGATCCGTCTCACCCGAAAGCCCGCGAATCTCGCGAATGTTGCCCGGTTAACCACGCTCCGGCGCACTTTCAACCGGCGCCTCGGCACGACGTGCATTCACCGTCACCAACGCCGGACGCAGCAGCCGATCGTGCAGCAGGTAGCCGACCTGGTGCTGGTCGACGACTGCGCCGGGGGGGTGCTCCGCCGAATCGACCTGGGCCAGCGCCTCATGGCGCGCCGGGTCGAAGGGCTGCCCCACGGCCACGATGGGCACCACCCCATGGCGACTGACGACGTCGACGAGTCCCTTGACCACCAGTTCGAGACCCTCGCGCACCGACGGGGTATCGGCATGCGCCAAGGCGCGTTCGAGGTTGTCGAGGATCGGCAGCAACCCGCGCAGCAAGGGCTCGCTGGCGAAGCGCAGGGCGTCGGCCTGCTCGCGCTGCATGCGTTTCTTGAAGTTGTCGACCTCGGCGCGGTTGCGCAGGAAGTCCTCGCGTTGCAGGCGCAGTTCGTCTTCGAGCCTGGCGACCTCGCCCGTCAACCGCGTGATTTCGCTCGCGGGGTCGGGCGCCGCGGTGGGGCCTTCGGCAGCTGCCGGTGCGGCCTCGGTCGGGCTGTCGGCCGCCGGTGCCGCCGCCGCGGGGTCTACGTCGATATCCGCCATGCTGCTTCAACTCCCTGAAATTGCGTGAATTTTTTTGGGCAAAAAAGTGCGGCGAAGCTAAGAGCGGCCTACCACCTTGTCAAGGTAGCGAGGCGGTGGTTTTCTCGCCGGCGCATGGGTCCGCCACAATCCAGCCGGGCGCTCATCCTGCGCACGCGCGCTTACGGCGAATCGGACCGCATCGTCTGCTTCCTCAGCGAGGACTTCGGCAAGCTCACCGGTATCGCCAAGGGGGCGCGCAACTCGCGCCGGCGCTTCGCCAATTGCCTCAACCCGACGACGCTGGTCCGGGTCCACTTCCGCAGCCGCCAGTCGGCGGGCCTGGTGTTCATGGACAGCTGCGACCTGCTGGTGCTGCCGGGAGCTCTCGTCGAACCCCTCAAGTTGGCCTATGCCGGTTATCTGATCGAGCTGATCGACCTACTGACCGAAGAAGGCCTCGCCGTCCCCGAACTCTTCCATCTGCTCGAGGAGGGATTGGAGGGCCTGCGCAGCGGCCCGGCGACGTCGTCGTTCCTGCGCTGTTTCGAGCTGGGGGTGCTGCGCGGCGCCGGCTTCGAGCCGCGTCTCGACCGCTGCGCCGGTTGCGACCGGGAGCTGGACGGGGCGGAGTCCTTCCTCGACCCGCGGCACGGGACGTTGACGTGCGAGGCGTGTGTCGGCGACCGCGTGATGTTGATCACGGTGCCGCTGGCGGTGCTGCAACGCTTGCGACATCTGAATCTGCAGCGCCCGACGGAGGTGCAGTCGTTGCGCTGGGCCGGCGCCGATGCGGCGATCGGGGCCCACGTGCTGGGCGAGTTGTTGCGTCAGCACCTACCCCGGCCGCTCAAGTCGGTGACCATGATCGCCGCCCTGTCGTGAGGCCGGCACGGGATCAGCGATCGCGGCTCAACTGGAACTCCAGGTGGCCGCGCACGGTCGGCCACTCGGAGGAAATGATGCTGTAGACTGCGGTGTCGCGCACCGTGCCGTTACGGGCGATTTGGTGCGACCGCAGGATGCCGTCGAGTTGCGCTCCGATGCGCTCGATGGCCCGCCGGCTCGCCGTGTTGAGCCGATGGGTGCGCAGTTCCACGGCGATGCAGCCGAGCGTGTCGAACGCGTGCCGCAACAGCATCAGCTTGCACTCGGTGTTGAGGGGCGTGCGCTGCACCCGGCGGGCATACCAGGTCGAACCGATCTCGACGCGCGGCGAAAGATGATCGACGTTCATGAACGTGGTCATGCCGCTGACGCGCCCGGCGGCGTCGAGGACGGTGAACGGCAGCATGGCGTGCGCCCGCTGCAAGCCGAGGCGACGTTCGATCTCCGCCTCCATTTCCTCGGGCGACGGCACCGAGGTGTACCAAAGCTGCCACAGCTCGCCGTCGCGCGTCGCCTGACGCAGGCCTTCGAGGTGATCGAACGACAGCGGCACGAGCGTCGCGTGCGTACCGCTCAGGGTGACGGCCTGCGTGATGGGATGTTCCATGGAAAGCGCCTAGGCCACACCCGACCGGGGCACAACCTCGATTCGCCGATCGTCGATGCGATGCTCCCGTTCAGGTCGACGGCGGCGTCTGTTCCGCCGCGTGTTTGGAGATCTCGGTCATGATCGCTTCCATGGCCCGATTGATGAACTGCGGCCGGTTCTCCGCCGCCCAGTCGTGCGAGATCTTGGTACCGACCAAGGCACCTTGGAACTTGGGCATGACGTAGCGGGCGATCAGCTCATAACTACGGCGCGTCGCCTCGCGGTCGGCCCACTCGTGTGCCATCAGCAACAGGCAGCCGAAGCCGCCCGACTGTTGCTGCAAGCGCTCGATCTGCGCCACGGCGTCATCCGGTGTGCCGATCACCGAAAGACCGCTGGCGTTCATCGCTTCGACGGCATCGTCGATCGAACCCTGCGGCGCCAGCGGCAGCGCCGCGACGTTGCGGAAGTAGTCGAGCCACGACTCGAGGCCGAAATGCACGTCGCGCCGTGCCTGTTCACGCGATTCGGCGATGTGCATCGGCGCTACCAAGCGCCAACCGTCACGCCGCACCGTCTGCCCGTGTTCCGCCGCCTTCTGCTCGCAGATGCCCCAGTTCGTCGCCAGCGCGTTGAAGCCGCCCGTACTGGTGGCGCCGATCGACAACAGGCTGAGCCCGTATTTGCCCGCGGCCCGTGCTCCGGCCGGCGACACCTGCGAAGCGACCGCCACTTCGAGGTGCGGCTTGCGGTAGCCGCGCAATTGCAGCCTGGCGTTGCGCAACTTGAACCAGTCCGTCTCCATCGTCACTTCTTCGCCGCGCAGCAGCGGCACGATGGCGGCGATCGCCTCGTCCATCATCTCGCGTTGGCGAATCGGGTCGATACCCATCATGTAGGCGTCGGAGGGCAACGCGCCCGGCCCCACACCGAACATGACCCTGCCCCGCGTTTGGTGATCGAGCTGCATCATGCGGTCGGCGACCATCAGCGGATGATGGTACGGCAACGACACGACGCCGGTTCCCAGGCGAATGTGGCGCGTGCGTTCGGCCGCGGCGGCGACGAAGATCTCCGGGCTGGCGATGATTTCGTAGCCGCCGGAGTGATGCTCGCCGATCCACGCCTCGTCGTAACCCAGCTCGTCGAGCCACTCGACCAAGGCGAAATCGCGCCGCAGCGACACGCTCGGGTTCTCGCGCAACGGATGAAAGGGGGCCAGGAAAATTCCGAAATCGAGACGCTCGACGGACATGCATGCTCCTCCTGCGGCGACCCTACGAAGCCCCCGCCAGCAACGCAACCTGCGATCGAGTCGGTTCAGCCGCCTTCGCGACGCCGCACCGGGGAGTAGCCGATCCGCTCGCGCTGCCACCACGCCCCGGTCGCCGCACGCGTCGCGAAGTCGGTGAAGCGGTAGCGGTAGATCGCCACGCGCAAGTACGGCGGCCCCTCGGGCGCAAAGGGATCCTCCGAGAACAGCGGCGCCACCGCCCAAGGCCGGTGTTGCAGGCGATCGAGCAGGACGTCGAAGTACGGTGCGCCCCAACGCGACCCGAGCAACAGGAACCAGAGGCGAAAGTCGACACGCGGCTGATGCGGCGCCACGAAACTCGGCGCCCGCAGCGGATCGCCGGGTTTGTAGCGAAACTCGTAGGGCTGCCATTCATTGCCGTCGCGCGAGCCCTCGATCACCGCCTCGCGCCGGATCAAGGTCATGCTGGCGAAGAGGTGGTAGGCGTTGATCGTGCGATAGGTAGCCAACCAGCCACGCAGCGGTTCGAGCGCCGGCAGCGGGCGCACGAAGGGCGCGAACGGCACCAGCGACACCAACACCAACACCAAACCGACGCTGCCCACCAGCCAGCGACGCCGCCCCGCGGCGCGCGGTGCCGTCTCGACCACGACCCATCGACCGCGTGTCAGCCACGCCAAGTGCCGATCATCGAGGACGAACAGGCACAGCGTCAGAGTCAGGTAGTTGAAGAACGTGTAGTTGGCGGTGGCGATCACCACGATCTGCAAACTCGCCATCAGCACGAACGCGAAACCACGCAGCCGTGGCCCCGCCCACAACAGCAGCGGCGCGCCCAGCTCGACGACGAAAGTCCACGCCGACGACGCGCGGTGTGCCCATTCCGGCAACTGGTGCGCATACCATGCGAGCCAAGTCGGCAACGGCGCCGTTTCGTAATAGCTCACCATCGCCGTCAGGTCGCGCCAAGTCGGATCGCCGGACAGCAGCTTGGCCAACCCCGACTCGACATGCAGGCGGAAGACCAACCACAAGACGAGAAAGACGCCGAGGCTCGAAGGCGGTGCGCCGCGCGACAAACGCAGACCGCGCGGCGCTACGAACAGCGCGAAGAAGAGGCTTTCGAGGAGAAGGTTGTCCCACTGAAATTGGAGAAAATCCTGCCCGACGGTGACGAACGAAAGGTACAAGACCCAGGCGACGACGAGCAGCAGTCGCGGCCACACGCCCATCGCCAAACCCGCACCGGCCGCGGCCCCCGCCAGGCTGAGAGATTGCAGCGCTCGATCACTGGCGTCGAACCAGAACAGCGTCGGCACCTGCCACCAGGTCGCGCGTGGCGCCAACGTATCGAGGTAGTCGCGCACCGGCGTCAGGCCGTCGGCGCCGTAGAGGAGCAAGACCTGCGCGTAGAGAGAGAGGAAGGCGACGGCGACCCACACACCGATGCCGCGCAACACGAGATTGCGGATCCGGGTGCGCGGTACGGCGAGCGCGGTCGCCGGGTTGGAGGTGGTCGGCATCGCCGCCGATTCCTACTGCCGACGCGACGCCGGGGTAAAGCCGCGCAGCGACTTGCACCGCCAGGCGGTGCATGGAAGTGCATCCGCATGCAAGAGGTTCTGCACGCCGCCCATCAGATCGCCGAAGCGGCCGGCGACTACATTCGACAAGTCTGGGCGCAGCCGCGCATCGTCGAGCACAAAGGGGCGGTCGACCTCGTCACCGACACCGATCGCGCCGTCGAGGCGCAAGTGGTCGCGGCCTTGCGGGAGCGTTTTCCCGAGCATCGCATCGTCGCCGAAGAAGGATCTCCCGAGGCGTCGAGCCAGGGCCCGACGCCGACGTGGTTCATCGATCCGGTCGACGGCACCACCAACTTCGCCCACGGCTATCCGCATGTGGCCGTGTCGATGGGCTTGGCGATCGACGGAGTACCCGTGCTGGGGGTGGTGCACGACCCGATGCGACGCGAGACCTTCGCCGCGTGCGACGGATCGGGGGCGACCTTGAACGGCGCGCCGATCGCCGTGTCGCAGACGGCTGGCGTCGACGCGGCGCTGATCGGCACCGGTTTCCCCTACGATCGCCGCGAACGACCCTAGGTCTACCTCGCCTACGTCGCCGACGTCATGCGACGGGCGCAGGGCATTCGGCGCGCCGGTACCGCGGCGCTCGACCTGTGTTGGGTCGCCTGCGGCCGGCTCGACGGATTCTGGGAGTTCAAGCTCAAGCCTTGGGACATCGCCGCCGGCGTCGCCATCGTGCGCCAAGCCGGCGGCCGCGTCAGCGACTGCCGCGGCCACGACCGGCTCGACCTCTACGCCGGCAGCCTACTCGCCACCAACGGCATCATCCACGCGGAGCTCATCGACATCCTCGCCCCGCGGCTCGCCGGCACGGGGACGTGATGCACTGAGGGCCAAGGGGCAAGGGCCAAGGGCCAAGACGTCTGAAGGCTCCGCGATGGGGTAGCCCGTTCAGGCGAGTTTGGCGACGACGGCGGCGTAGCGATCGAGCAGCGGTAGGATCTTCTCCGCCGGTGCCGGGGGTAGCGGGAAAGCGCAGCGCTCGACGCCGAGCTTGGCATAGGCCTCCAACTCCGACGGCTCGGCCGGGGCACCGAAGACCGTCACCGAGATCGACCGCGGTTCGCGCCCGCTCGCCTCGGCCAGCTGCCGCAACGCCTGCATGCCCTCGCTCAGCTTGCCCGCCCGTGCCCCGATCGGCATCCAGCCATCGCAATAGTCGACGACACGCTGCAACACCTGCGGCGAGTGGCCCCCCAGCAGGATCGGCGGGTGCGGCCGCTGCACCGGCTTGGGCCATGACCAAAGCGCGTCGAAGTTGACGAACTCGCCATGGAACTCGGGCGCGTCCTCGCTCCAAATCTTCTTCAGCGCCAACACCTGCTCGCGCAGCTTCTTCCAGCGCGTCTTGAACACCGTGCCGTGGTGCTCCATCTCCTCGGCATTCCACCCGCCGCCGATGCCGAAAATCACCCGCCCGTTCGAGAGGTGGTCGAGGCTGGCGACCTCCTTGGCGGTGACGATGGTGTCGCGCTCGATGAGCAGACAGATGCCGGTGGCGATCTTCAAGCGTGTCGTCACCGCCGCGGCCGTCGCCAAGGCGACGAACGGGTCGAGCGTATGCCAGTACTCCTTCGGCAGGTCGGCTCCGCCGGGCCACGGGCTGCGGCGGCTGGCGGGGATGTGGGTGTGCTCCGGCAGCCAAAGCGACTCGAAACCGCGCTCCTCGGCGGCCCGCGCCAGCTCGTCGACGCGGATGGCGTAATCGGTGGCGAACATCGTCAAGCCGAAATGCATGGGGATCTCCTTCGACCGCGACCATGCCAAAGCGGCACCGCGAAGTCGACGTGGCAGGGCGTTTCGGGCGTGCTATGGTTCGAGGTCAGCAGATTCACCACGGAGGTAGTTCATGCCGTCGTCAGTTTCGCCCGCGCCGTCGCGTCGCGGCCTCATCGCCCTGCCCTGCGCCGTCGCCCTCGTCTTCAGCGCCTCTGCCGCCCAGGCGGCGAACTTCTTCGCTCAAATGAGCAGCGGCACCGGCGGTGCCGCCAATGTCTGCATCTACATGACCGATAGCGGCGACCAGGTCGCCGGCGTCCAGATGGACCTGACCTGGGACGGCGCCTGCATGAGCGCCGGCGCCAAGTGCCGGGCCAACTCGGATACCGGCAAGACAGTCCAGAGCGCCAGCCGCGGTGGGTCGACGCTGCGCGCCATCATGCTGTCGTTCGACAACGTCGACCCGATTCCGGACGGTGAGCTCTTCTGCTGCGGCTTCAACCTCGCCAGCGGCAGCGCCTGCGACGTGTCGATCACCAACCTCATCGCCTCGACCCCGCAAGGGCAACGTACGACGGCGAACGTCCGCGGCAATGCCCCGCGTCCGGTGCCACCGATGGCGGGCGGCGCGCCCGTCCCGGCTGCGCCGCAAGTCGAAGCGCCGCAGGCGCGCGACTCGGGCGCTCCGGCCGGAGGCCAACCGCCGGCAGCTGGCGGCAACGCGCCGGCCCAGGTAGCCGCCGCCGATAGTGCTCCTGCCGCCGCCGATGCGGCACCGAGCGGCGATGCCGCCGGCAAAGGCGCGCCCGCCGGTGGCGGTGCGCCGACGGGTGTCGGCAACGCCCCTGGCGCGCAACCTGCCGCCGCGGCCGATGCCGCGGGCAATGTCCCCGCCGGCGGAGCCCAAGCAGCCGCCGGCCAAGCCCCGGCCCAAGCAGGCGAGGCAGCGGCTCCCGCCGCCGAACCGGCTTCGGGCTATGCGGCGCTCGGTGAAGCCCTGAACGCTGCGGCCATTGCCGCCAAGACGGCAGCGGTCCAAACCCCGACCCCCAAGGCAACGGGGGCTGCCGCGACCACGGCGACACCCGCGACCACGGCCGCTGCCGCTGCCGCAACGCCAGTCGCCACCAAACAAGCCCAAGCACAACCGGCAGCCACCGCCACCGCTCCGGCCGCCACCCCGACGCCCAGCGAAGGCGCCTCCGCCGGCTGGCTCGGCGGCTGCCACATCGCCCCGCGATAGGCGACGACCGCGAACGCCAAGGCAACTCGGCACAAGGCTTAAGGCTTAAAGCGAAAGGCTAATACCTTTCGCCTTTCGCCTTTTGCCGTGTGCCGTGTGCCCTTCGCCTTCTTCCCACGCTCCTGAGCCGCGACCGCGGCTCACCCTAGGATCGCCAACAACTCCGGCAACTCGCGGATGCGTGCGTCCGGTTGCGGATCCCACGTCGGATCCGGCTCCTTGTGGCTGATCTGCACCACCCGCATCCCGACTCCCCGCGCTCCGATCACGTCGAGCGCGTAGCTGTCGCCGACGAAGACCGCGTCCGCCGCCGTCACTCCCAACTCCCCTAGGCTCGCCTCGAAGATCGACGGGTGCGGCTTGCGCCGGCCGAAGCCTTCCGACACCAGGATCGAGTCGAAGTACCCGGCGACGCCGTGCCGCTCGAGAATGCGCCGCGCCGTCGCGTCGTCGTCGAAATTCGACACCAAGCCGAGCCGGTAGCGTCGCGACAAGGTCGCCAACGTCTCGCCGAACCCCTCGGGCAGATAAGTCAGCGAGTCGATGTGGGCCATGTGCACGGCCGAGATCTCCGCCGCCGCATCGCCGGCGCGGCCGGCCTCGATGCCGACGCGCTCCAGGGCGCGGCGGAACCGCTCACGCGACGACACCTCGACGTACTCCGGCGGCATGCCGCGAGCGATCTCCTGACTCACCGCGAGCACAGCGGCCAGTAGGTCGGCGAACGCCACTTCGGGGCAAAGCCGGGCGCTGACGTCCTCGATCCAAGCCAACGCCGAACGCCTCTCCCCAGCTCCCGTCGCCAGGGTGGGCATGCGGTCGGAGAAGCGCACGACGGTGTCGAACAGGTCGAAGAGGATCGCCGTTGCTTTCATCTCAATGCCCCGCGTCTTGCAGACGGCGCGCCGTCGTTCCCAGGAGCACGAGTCCGCCGAGCAGGACGACGGTGTTCAGGCCCATGGCGAGGCGATGCACTTGTTGAAACTCGGCAGCGGCAGCGATGGCGCCCTCGCCGCCGGCGTTGCGCACGGCCTTGAGCGCCGCGGCCCGCGGTTGCACCACGCCGCCGGCGTACAGCGAGCACACCCAAGCGATCGCCACGACCGCCAGCGCCAACTTTTCACCGGTGCGCCGCCAGCGAGCCGTCTCCAGCCCGAGCAGCAGCAAGCCGGCTATCGCGGCCACGGCGTAATAGAAAGGAAACACCACGCTCACCGCGGCGCCGGCGGCGTCGATCGGCAGTTGCGAAAACAACGCCGGGGCGACGCACAGGGTGAAAAACAGCGTGCTGCCCACCCACAAAACGAGACTCGATAGGTACACGAGGTTGGCCAACCACGACATCGGACGGCGCGCCTCCGTCATTGCAGAACTCGACGCGACGCGCCGCGCGGATCGAGAGGCTTGCGCCCGGCGAAGCCCTCGTCGGGCGCATGGTAGTAGCTCACTTCGTCTTCTCCATACTGCCAACACAACAACACACGTTTGCCGTCGATGTCGGCCGGAAAATCGATCAGGCCCAACTCCAAACCCTTCATCTGCACGCCGTACGACTGCAATTCGACGAGCAGGTCGCGCACGACGACGGCGTGTTCCCGCACTTCCGCATCTTGCTCGATCGATAGTTCGATAGAAGTGCCGGCCGGAACCTTTGCGGCGATCTGCTCCGCCGCGGCACGCAACACGGCCAGCGCCGGCTGCAAGCGGCTCATCAAGTACGACAATCGTGGAATCAGCGCGTTCGCCTCATCGAGCGTGAAAACCCTGTCCTGTATGGCCATCGTGGCACCTCGACGGGGGTGGTAGCGACCGCCCAGAGCACTGTCAACGAATCTCTCCCTTGACGGTACCCCCCGCCGGATTAGATTGCCGCCAGACGCTTCTTAGCTCGTGCTCCGCGTGATCTTCGGCCACAGCCGTTGAGGCCGGCGGCACGCGTCGACGAAGCCCAGACGGGAATGGAGCCATGAGCGAATCCAATCGGACATCCGAATCTCGCAGCGAAGCCGACGACGAAGGCGCGTCGTCGCGCGCCCCCCTCGGTTTCGACGAGGACCTGAGCGGAGTCGCCGTACCGACGACCCTGCCGGTCCTGCCGCTCCGCGGTGTCGTCGTCTTCCCGTCGGCCATCGCCCCGTTGCTCGTCTCGCGGCCCGCGTCCATCGCCGCCGTCGAACACGCCATCAGCGGCAACCGTATGCTCGCCCTCGTGGCGCAGCAGAACCCCGAGGACGACGAACCGACGCCCGAACGCCTACACCGTCGCGGCACCGCCGGTCGCATCATCAAGATGCTACGCTACCCGGACGGCTCGCTGCGCCTGCTCGTGCAGGGCGTGCGCCGCATCGAGGTCGGCTCCTTCCATCTCGCCAAGCCCTACCTCGAGGCCGACGTGGTCGAATTGGCCGAGGTCGGCGGACCCAAGTCGGAACTGGCGCCGGTGCAGGCCAATCTCGCCGGCCAGTTCACGCGCTTCGTTTCCCTGAGCCCACACCTGCCGGACGAGCTGCAGATGGTGGTCATCAACATCGAAGACCCGGGCCGCCTGGCGGATCTCGTCGCCTCCAACCTCAATCTGCAGCAGAGCGAGAAGCAGGAGTTGTTGGCCCAAGTCCGCGTCAAGGATCGGCTCGAGCGTCTGGTCACGCTGGTCGCACGCGAGCTCGAGCTGCTCGAGTTGGGCAACAAGATCCAGTCCGACGTGCAGAGCGAACTGTCGAAGAACCAGCGCGAGTTCTATTTGCGCCAGCAATTGCGGGCGATCCAGAAGGAGCTCGGCGAGGGCGACGGGCGCAACGCCGAACTCGACGAACTGCGCACCAAGATGGAGGAAGCGAAGCTGCCGGAGAAGGCGCGCGAGGCGGCCGAACGCGAACTCGACCGCTTGCGCATGATTCCGCCGGAGTCGGCCGAGCACTCCGTCGTGCGCACCTACATCGAGTGGCTCGTCAACCTGCCCTGGGCCGTGTCGACCACCGACAACCTCGACATCGAGCACGCCCGCAAGGTGCTGGACGAGGACCACTACGACCTGACCAAGATCAAGGATCGCATCCTCGAGTTTCTCGCGGTACGCAAGCTGAAGAGCGACTCGCGCGGCCCGATCCTCTGCTTCGTCGGCCCTCCGGGCACCGGCAAGACCTCTCTCGGCCGCTCGATCGCCCGCGCCATGGGACGCAAGTTCGTGCGTCTGTCGCTCGGCGGCACGCGCGACGAGGCCGAGATCCGCGGCCACCGCCGCACCTACGTCGGCTCGTTGCCCGGCCGCTTGATCCAGAACCTGCGCACAGCCGGTGCCAACAACCCGCTGTTCGTGCTCGACGAAATCGACAAGCTCGGCAACGACTTCCGCGGCGACCCGGCGTCGGCCCTGCTCGAAGTGCTCGACCCGGAACAGAACTTCAGCTTCCAGGATCACTACCTCGACGTGCCGTTCGACCTGTCGAAGGTCATGTTCGTCACCACCGCCAACGTCCTCGACACCATCCCGCCGCCGCTGCGGGACCGCATGGAGATCATCGAACTCGCCGGCTACACGGAAGAGGACAAGCTCGAGATCGCCCGTCGCCACGTCGTGCCGAAACAAATCGCCGAGAACGGCCTGACCCCGGAGCACATCGAATTCAGCGAAGACGGCCTGCGCGCGGTCATCCGCTCGTATACCCGCGAGGCGGGTCTGCGGAACCTCGAGCGCGAGATCGGCACCCTCTGCCGCAAGGTCGCCCGCGGCGTCAGCGAGGGACGCAACGAGAAGGTGTGCGTCGACGCCGCCAAGGTGCGCGAGCTGCTCGGTCAGGAACGGTACTTCTCCGAAGTGGCCGAACGGGCCGGCGAACCGGGCGTCGCCGTCGGCCTGGCGTGGACGCCGATGGGCGGCGACATCATGTTCATCGAGGCCACCCGCATGGCCGGCAAGAAGGGGCTGACCCTGACCGGCCATCTCGGCGACGTGATGAAGGAATCCGCCCAGGCGGCGTTGAGCTACATCCGCAGCCACGCCGAAACGCTCGGCATCGCGCCGGACTTCTTCGACGCCACCGACCTGCACGTACACGTCCCGGCGGGGGCAGTACCGAAGGACGGACCGTCCGCCGGCATCACGCTGGCGGTCGCGATGACGTCGCTACTGACCCATCGGCCGGTGCGGCACGACATCGCCATGACCGGCGAGATCACCTTACGCGGCAAGGTCCTGCCGGTCGGCGGCATCAAGGAAAAGGTGCTGGGCGCCCGTCGCGCCGGCATCACCACGGTGATCCTGCCGAAGCGCAACGAAAAGGACCTCGACGACATTCCGCCGCACATCCGGCAGGAGATGCAGTTCCACTTCGTCGAGCGCATCGAGGAGGTACTGGGGTTGGCGATGGCGGTGTAGGTGGGGGCTAGGTAGAGGGAGGGCCAAGGTTCAAGGGCCAAGGGCCAAGAACTCCATGACGGCGCGGCTTGCAGTCGGCGCGGGGTTCTGATCCTCGAAACTGTCTTGGCCCTTGGCCCTTGGCCCTTGGCCCTTGGCCCT
>CAZGEJ010000045.1:42875-52123 GCA_964524885.1 uncultured Binatia bacterium (SeqCode) | reverse complement strand
CACCGACGGCTCGGGCGGGCAGATCCACTCCTTCTGCGCGATGAACTCCTTGAGCATGTCGTTCTGGATGGTGCCGCCGAGGCGATCGAAGCCGATGCCGCGCCGCTCGGCCACGGCGAAGTACATCGCCAACAAGATGCTGGCGGTGCAGTTCACCGTCATCGACGTCGTCACCTGGTCGAGCGGCACGCCATCAAAGAGCGCCTCCATGTCGGCCAAGCTCGACACCGCGACCCCCTCGCGCCCGACCTCGCCCAATGACCGCGGGTGGTCGGCGTCGTAGCCCATCAGGGTCGGCATATCGAAGGCAGTCGACAAGCCGGTCTGGCCCTGGGCCAACAAGAACTTGAAGCGCTCGTTGGTGTCCTCCGCCGTGCCGAAGCCGGCGAACTGCCGCATCGTCCACAGCTTGCCGCGGTACATGCTGGCGTAGACGCCGCGGGTGAACGGGAACTCGCCCGGGTGGCCGAGCTTGTCGGCGTAGCTGCCCTCGGCGACGTCTTCCGGGCCGTACAACGGCTCGATCTCGACGTCCGACAACGACGTGAAGCTGGGCAAACGGTCGGCCGCCTTGGGGTACGACCGTTCCAGCCAATCGGCCTTGCGACTGCTCATGATGTCTCTCTCCAGCCGGGGGGCTCAGTATTCGGGCTTGAGATCGAAGCGGTGGATGGCTTCGATGAAGCGCAGGGTGTGGGTGCGTGATCGCATGACCACCGAGTTGGTCGTCGCGCCGCCTTTGAAGAAGCGGACGCCGCGCACGAGATCGCCGTTGGTGACGCCGGTGGCGGCGAACATGACGCTTCCAGAGGCCATCTCTTCCAGCGTCAGCGTCTTGCCGACGTCTTCGATGCCGGCATCACGCAAACGGCGCGCCTCATCCTCGCTACGCGGACGAATGCGGGCCTGCATGTCGCCACCGGTACAACGCACGGCGGCGGCGGTCAGAATGCCTTGCGACGATCCGCCGGTGCCGAGGAGCATGTCGATGCCCGCGTCGGGCTTGGCGGTGGCGATCGCCGGGGCGACATCGCCATCCGACAACAACCGGATGCGCGCACCGGCCCGCCGTACTTCGCGGATCAAATCCTCGTGCCGCGGCCGGTCGAGCATGGCGACGGTCAGGTCGGCGACGTAGACCCCTTTGGCTTCGGCGAGGGCGCGCAGGTTGTCGCTCGGCGACCGGTCGAGATCGATGCACCCTGCCCCTTCCGGACCGACGACGATCTTTTCCATCCACGAGTCGGGGCAGCGCAGGAAGCCACCGCTTTGCGCCAGAGCGATGATGGCGAGCGCGTTCAGCCCGCCGGTGGCGCAGATGGCGGCACCTTCGACCGGGTCGAGCGCCACGTCGATGTCGGGTCCGCTGCCGGCGCCGACGACATCGCCATCCTGCAGCGATTCGACGTCGCTGCTCGAATCGCCGACGACGATGGTGCCGCGGATGCCGATCGAGGTGAATGCCTTGGCCATGGCGCGCGCCGCGGCGGTATCACACCCGGAGACATCGCCGCGGCCCATGAGGCGGGCCGAGGCCAAGGCGGCAGCCTCGGTAATGCGAACGGCTTCGAGGGCGAGGTTGCGGTCCATGAGCCCACCTTTCCGGGATATTTCCTTTGTCTAGCGAAGAACGGCGCGGCTTGCCAAGCGACGGCGCGGCGAGGGCATCGTCTTCAGCGACCGAGTTGGTTCTCGATGCGCACGAAAACCGGCTTCGCCTTCACGGCGGCGAGCCGCGCGATCTCGCCGAGCGCCGCGCGCAGATCCTTCTCGCGCGCCTGGTGGGTGTGCATGACGATCGGCACCGCCGCGCCGGGCTCGCGTTCGCGCTGGATCACCGAGGCGATGGAGATGCCGTGGTCGCCGAGGATGCCGGCAATCTTGGCCAGCACGTTCGGCCGGTCGGCGACGACGAAGCGCAGGTAGTACTCGGTCGTCAGGTCGTCGATGGGCTTGATCGTCAAGGTCTTCTGCTTGGCGATCGGATAGCCGAGCGGCGCCAGCCGGCCGCGCGTGCCCGCCAGCAGATTGCGCCCGGCGTCGACCAAGTCGGCGACCACGGCGGTCGCCGTCGGCATCATCCCCGCCCCCAAGCCGTAGTAGAAGCTCGAGCCGAGGGCTTCACCCTCGACCGCGATGCCGTTGTAGGCGCCGCCGACGTCGGCCAACAGGTGGCGTCGCGGCACCATGGTCGGATGGACGCGTGCTTCGACGCGGCGACCGTCGCGCTTGGCGATGGCGAGCAGCTTGATGACGTAGCCGAACTCGCGCGCCAGCTCGATGTCGAGTTGGGTGATCGAGCGGATGCCTTCGACCGACAGATCTTCGCAACGCACGCTGCAGCCGAAGGCGAGTTGCATGAGCAGCACGAGCTTGTGCGCCGAGTCGATGCCGTCGACGTCGAAGCTCGGATCGGCCTCCGCCAGGCCTTGCGCTTGCGCCGCAGCGAGGACGACGTCGAACTCGCCGCCGGCGTCGGCCATGGTGCTGAGGATGTAGTTCGAGGTGCCGTTGACGATGCCGTAAACGGCGGTGTTGCGGTCGCCCGCGAGCGCCTCCTTGAGAGTCCGCAGGATCGGAATGCCGCCGCCGACGCTCGCTTCGTAGCCGAGATCGACGCCTGCCTGCTCGACGGCGCGGAAGATCTCCTGGCCGTGCACCGCCAGCAAGGCTTTGTTGGCGGTGACGACGCTTTTGCCGCGTTCGATGGCGCGCAAGACGAACGTCCGGGCCAGGCCGTAACCGCCCATGAGTTCGATGACGATGTCGACGCGCGGATCGTCGATGAGAGCCTGGGCGTCGGTGGTGAGGATCTCGGCCGGCACCGATACGCCGCGGTCGCGCTTCAGATCGATGTCGGCGATGCGCACCAGCTCGAGCGGCGCGCCGAGGCGATCGCGAATCTGCTGCCGATTCTCTTGGAGGAGCCGCACGACGCCGGCTCCGATGGTACCGAACCCGATGAGACCCACTCCGACACTACGCTGCGCCACCCGAACCCCCGATCCACCGGCGATGCCGGCCCTCTGCGTTGAACCTCATGCGCCCGCACCGCGCCGTGAACGACAGCGCGGCGAGCGCGCCGGACGATAAGGAAATTCCGTTACCCGGGCAACCAGGGAGGTCGCCCCAAATGCAACGGGGGGCACCGTTTCCGGTACCCCCCGTCGAGTCTGTTCGGCGAGAGACGGGCTCAGCCCTCGTGGCAGAGGGCGCCGTCGGACTTGGGTTGACACACGAGGCGGGTCTTCATGGCCTGGTCGCCGACGACGAGGCAGATGTCCACGGCGACCGGGAAGTCGTAACCATCCCACAAGCCGGACACCGGCGCCGCGGGCGAGGTGTAGGTGAAGTTGACCATGCCGCCGGCGAAATAGGTGTATCGAACCATCCCGGCATCGCTGGTGGCGCCGCTTTGGTTAGCGAGCGTGAAGGTCGAGCTGTAGTACTTGCCGGTATCCTCGCCGTCGGTGGTGATCCAGTTGGTCATGTAGACGGCGCCCTTTTCTCCCGATTGGAAGTCGAAGGCTGGGCAGTTGCGAGCCCGCATGGCGAAACCGAGGTCCAGGCCCGTA
Source organism: uncultured Binatia bacterium (SeqCode) (assembly GCA_964524885.1). Lineage (GTDB taxonomy): Bacteria > Desulfobacterota > Binatia > HRBIN30 > HRBIN30 > CALJUJ01. The sequence continues at coordinate 48,548 of CAZGEJ010000045.1, read as the reverse complement.
GCCCGCCAGTTCAAGCGTGCCTGCGAGAATTCATACGGACACGCCGTGGCACAGCGAGCGAAACTGGGATCGCCGCCGCCGCTCGGCGGCGTGGTCGGCGTCGCGGTAGGCCGCGGCTGCGTCGGCGCCATGGTCGGGAACGACGGGCGCGTCGGCCGCGGCGCACGTGGCGTCGACGTCGGCGGCACGAAGATGGTCGGCGCCATGGTCGGCGGGATGGCCCGGGTGGCCGTCGCCGGCACGCGTGTCGGAGTGGCCGCCGCCCGGGTGGCGGTCGCCGGGGTGCGATTGATCGCCGGGGTCGCTCGCGGTGGACGCGACGGGCGATTGGGGCGCGGCGGCCGTCCTGGCCGTATGTTGTCGTTGCCGCCGGGTCGCGGTGTCATGATCGGCGTCGGTACTCGCGTCGGCGTCGCGATCGGATTGGGCGGTGCTTCGAGGAGAATCGTCGTGCGAACGAAGGAGACGTTGTTGGAGACGTCCTTCTCCCAGAGCATTCCGTCGGGGTCGACGGCGTTGACGAGATAATACGACCCGGCCGGCACGGGCGGATTGCCGTCGAGTTCGATGAACTGCTCGTCGAGGGTGCGGTCGTAGACGTCCTTCCAACCGACCGAGATCGCCTGAATCCCCTCGGACGACTCGCACGTCATCTGATTCGTCTGGCGCGGCGGCACGCCGCCCGGGAATCCGTCGACGATGTCGAGGTCGAGCAAACAGAACGAAGCTTTCGAGCCCTCGGCGACGAAGCGGCCGATATGCGGGTCGTCGGCGCGTAGTTCGTAAGAGACGAAGCGTTCGAAATGCCAATGCAGGTGGGTCGGGTGGTAGGTGAAGGTACCGGCGAACCGCGCACAGCGACCAGTGCCGCGCCGTTCGATCAGCTGCCAGGCGGCGGTCATCTCGCCGTCCGGCGTGTCGATGGTCTTGCCTTCGACGAGCAAGGGTCCGTCGCCGACGTTGCCGACCGCCGTGGTGAACTCCTGGATCCGGCGACCGTTGCGACGGTTGGTGCGGTCCTTCGTCGGGGCGTCGGGAACGAGGTCCGGCAGCAGCAGCCGCGGATCACCGGCGGCGCACGTCGGCAAGGTCGGGTGGGTGATCGGATTGACGTGGGCCACCGCGGGAACGGCGAACGCTGCGAGAAGAGTGAGGGTCAGGAGCCAAGGACTCACGGCATATACCTCCGGTGTCGGCGAACGGCTGTCTTGGCGATACCACCGACGTCCGGCTCACTCAACCCGAAAAGCGCAAGTGCGCGACCGACAAGGAAAAACTGCGAGCCGGGGAGCCGTCGGGCCGTGGCCGCGACGGCTCCCCGGCCGGCTCAGGATACGGGTCCGGAGGGCTCGGAATCGCTGCTCGCGGCGGCTGTCCGGCTCGTCCGCTTGCGGCTCCGGCTCGCCCCCGACTTCTTGCGGCCGGCACGGGGGGCCGGCGTTGCGGAGGCAGCCACCGGTTCGCCGGCTTCCGCCACCGGAGATTCGACATCGGTCGCCGGCACCGGCGCCGCCGCGGCACGCTTCCGCGCCGAGGACTTCTTGGCGCTGCGCCCGGCGCCGCCGCGGCGACCCCGGCGCCGTGGACTCGGCGCGTCGGCCGCCCCGGTTTCCGACACCGTGCCGGTCTCGCCCTCGCCTTCTTCAGCCGCCGCCGAGGTAGCGCGATCGAGGGCGGCCCCGGACTCATCCCGCGACTCGACGGGTGCCCGCTCGGTGAACCCGACCTCGGAGGCCGGCTCGCCTTCCGCCGTCTCAGCCGCATCCCACAGACTGGCGGTTTCGGTCACGTCTGCCGGGGTGTCGAGCTCGACCTCATCGAGCGCCGCGCCGGCCTCGACCTGGGGTTCGAAGGACTCGTCCACGATCCGGACCAGCTCTTCGGAGAATTCGCTTTCGGCCGCCGTGTCAGGCCCCTCATCCTCGTCGCCTTCCCACTCGTCGAACATCTCGTCGGCCGGGGCAGGCGCCGCGGCGGCGAGATTGGCGGCCTGTTCCTCGGCGAGTGAGCTTGCCGCACCGAGGGCGAGCAACGCCTCCACGATCGACTGAGCGGCTTGGGTACCGTTGCCGCGACCGCGGCGGCGACCGCGCCGGCGCCGCGAGCGTTTACCCGAACGATCCTCGGCCGCTGCTTCGGGGCGGCTTTCCGGACGCGCGTCGGGGCGAGCGTCCGGGCGCCCTTCGGCGCGCCCCTCTGGCCGTCCTTCGGGGCGCGTTTCGGCGCGTGTGTCCGGACGCGTGGGGGAGTCGGGACGTCCCGCCGGCGCCGGTTTGCCGTTGGCACCACGCGACGCGGCGGAGCGTGCGGCGGGCGCCGGACGGGCCGGCGCATCGCTCATCGTCAGGCCGCCGAGGCGCAGGGGTTTTTGCTCTTGCTGCTCGCCTTCGCTACGCAGGCGCACCTCGGATTCGTACTGGTGCGGCATCAGCGCGTCGCTGAAGGCCACCTGAATCTTGGCGGCGTAGCGGCGTTCGAGTTGGGCCAAGTCGTCGCGCTTTTGATTCAGCAGATAGAGGCCGACTTCGGTCGGGAAGGTGGCGCGCAAGTACGCCACGTCGCCTTTGGCGATGCGGTTGTGGATCTTGCGCAAGCCGACGAGGGCGGCCGACTCGGTGGTGCGGACGAGGCCGTAGCCTTCGCACATGGAACAGGAGACGTACGACGTCGCACTGGCGGCGGGACGCAGGCGTTGGCGCGAGACTTCGATCAAGCCGAACTGGGAGATGCGGCCGATCTCGTGGCGCGCCTTGTCCTCGCGCATGGCGGAGCGCAGGGTGCGCTCGACCTCGGCGATGTGCTGCGGGCTCCGCATGTCGATGAAGTCGATGACGATCAGGCCGCCGACGTCGCGCAAGCGCAGCTGGCGGGCGATTTCGAGCGCCGCCTCGCGGTTGGTACGGAAGGCGGTTTCTTCCTGATTGGTGCCGCGGGTCGAACGGCCGGAGTTGACGTCGATCGCCGTCAGCGCCTCGGTGCCGTCGAGTACGATGCTGCCGCCCGAGCGCAGCGGCACGCGCCGCTTGTAGATGGATTCGATCTGCGACTCGACATCGAACTGCGAGAACAGCGGCTTGTCGCCGTCGTAGAGGCGCAGCACGGACTCTTTGCCGGGCATGACCTCGCGCAGGAAGTCGCGGGCGCGTTCGAAGACCTCTTCGTTGTCGACCCAGATTTCGTCGACGTCGGGCGTGAAGTAGTCGCGGATGTTGCGCAGCACGAGATCGTGCTCGCGGTAGACGAGGGCCGGGGCGCGGTGGTGCGAGGCGCTCTGGCGCACGCTTTCCCACAGCCGCAGCAGGTACGACATGTCGCGTTCGAGTTCGCGCACGCCTTGGTCGAAGCCGGCGACGGTGCGGACGATGATGCCGAAGCCTTCGGGGGCTTTCACCTGTTCGACGAGCTCGCGGATGCGCTGGCGCTCGTCACCTTCGATGCGGCGGGAGATGCCGGATTCGTCAGAGCCGGGGAGCAGGACGAGGTAGCGGCCCGGCAGGGAGTAGAAGGTGGAGAGCGTCGGCGGCTTGTTGCCGAACTGCTCTTTGACGATCTGGACGAGGATCTCGTCGCCGGGTTTGAGAATCTCTTGGATGCGCACCCGGCTGCGACCGTCGCCGTTGCTGTGGCGATCCGGCGGCGACGGCAGATTGCGAAAGCAAATCTCATCGAGCGGCAGAAACGCGTCGCGGTCGGCGCCGATATCGACGAAAGCGGCCTCGAGGGCCGGATGAATGCGGTGCACGACACCGCGGTAAATGTTGCCTTTGAGATGTTCGCGACTGAACGACTCGATCTCGAACGCGGTGAGAACCCCGTTCGTGACGATGCCGACGCGGCTTTCCTCCGCGTGCGTCACGTTGATCAGCATCAATTTCGACATGAATTGCGATCCTTCCCGCCCCTCCGCCCCGCCTCCGCGTCGTCGAGGTGACGCCTCAGTCATACGGCGGCCCCTGAATCTGCGCAACCGCCGAACGGATTTGCCCGCGGCGAAAGCATCGGGTACGGTCGCGCGGCATGCGCATTTTGGAACGGCTGGCGCAGCCCGAGCCGCTATTCTCGTTCGAGTTCTTCCCGCCGAAGACGGCCAAAGGCGAGGAGGAGTTGTACGCGACCATCGAGCACCTGCAACCGCTGCGACCCGGCTTCGTGTCGGTGACCTACGGCGCCGGCGGCAGCACGCGGGCGAAAACGGTCGAATGGGTGGCGCACATCAAGCACGACATCGGCCTCGAATCGATGGCGCACCTCACCTGCGTCGGGGCGACGCGCGAGGAGATCGGCGACGTGCTGCGCCAGTTGCGCGACGCCGGCATCGAAAACGTGCTGGCCTTGCGCGGTGACCCGCCGCGCGATCAGCCGCATTTCGTCCCGCCGGCGGGGGGCTTCGCCCACGCCTCAGAATTGGTGCGCTTCATCCGCGAGCAGGACGACCGCTTCTGTGTCGCCGCCGCGGGTTACCCCGAGGGCCATCCGGAATGCCGTGATCGCGACCGCGACGTGGCCTTTCTGAAGGAAAAGGTCGACCGAGGGGTCGACTTCATCATTACGCAGCTGTTCTTCGACAACGTCGATTACGCCGATTTCCTGCGCCGCACCCAGGCCGCCGGCATCGGCACGCCGATTCTGCCGGGCATCATGCCGATTACCGATTACGGACAGATCGAGCGGCTGGCCGCCCTGTGCGGGGCGCGCATCCCGGCGACGCTGCGGCAGCAGCTCGAGCCGGTGCGCGACGACCATGCAGCGGTACGCGAGATCGGCATCGAATACGCCACCGCCCAGTGCCGCGAACTGCTGGCGCAGGGGGCACCGGGGATCCACTTCTATACATTGAACCGTTCGACGGCGACGCGTGCCATCGTCGAGCGGCTGCGCGGTTGAGCCGGATGGCGAAGATCATCACCTACACGCCACTGCAGAGCCCGGTGTGGACGACGGTGAGCGGCAACGGCTGCATCCTGCGGCATGCCTGCGATGACGAAAACGGCATCACCCACCGCCAGCGCCTTGCCCTGGGTAGCGTCCGGGGCGTGATCCACCTCGACGCCCTCTGCCTCCACTGCGGCGCCCACTTCCTCTGGGTCGAGGAAGACATGGAGGCGGCCGCCGACGAAAAAAAAGTAGCCGTGCCGGCATGAAATCCACCGGAATTTTGTTGACAGAAATTGCCCAAAAGGGATAGCTACGTCCTACGCTCTTACGAGCCTGAGTAGTTTGAGGATTGAAGCGCCGATAGGGCGCTCTGCGAGGGGAGGTCTATATGCCAGCCATCAAATGGCTACAGCAGGGGATGCGACCGGTGATTGCGGTTGCCGCCTGCCTGGGAATGGCGGCGCTGCCGGCGACGGCACAGCGCCCCGAACGCCCAGACAATCCGGCACTGCGGATCCACAAGCCGCACAAGCCGCACGTCGACGTCGAGAATCCGCCGCGTCCGGATCGCCCGGCACCGGGTACCGACGTTCCTGGAGACGGCACGCCCGGTGGCGGCAATCCGCCCCAGCCGGACAAGCCCGATCAGCCCGCGAAGCCGGACCAGCCGGGTAATCCTGGCCAGCCTGGCAATCCGGGTCAGCCGGACAAGCCGGACCAGCCGGCGCGTCCGGACAATCCGTCGCTGCGCGTCAAGAAGCCGCATAAGCCGCATGTCGACGTCGAGAATCCGCCGCG
>CAZGEJ010000045.1:0-42775 GCA_964524885.1 uncultured Binatia bacterium (SeqCode) | reverse complement strand
AAGCCGCATGTCGACGTCGAGAATCCGCCGCGCCCGGATCGCCCGGATCCCGGCACCGACGTTCCCGGCGACGGCTCCCCGGGTGGCGGCAATCCGCCGCAGCCGGACAAGCCCGACAAGCCGGACCAGCCGGATCAACCCGATAAGCCGGATCAGCCCGACCAGCCGGACAAGCCCGATCAGCCGGATCGTCCGGATAACCCGGCGCTGCGTGTGAAGAAGCCCAAGAAGCCTCACAAGCCGCACGTCGACGTCGAGAATCCGCCGCTGACCCCGCCGGACAAGCCGGGCGATGGCACGCCGGGTGGTGGTAACCCGCCGCAACCCGACAAGCCGGATCAACCGGACAAGCCCGATAAGCCGGATCAGCCCGACAAGCCGGACCAACCGGATCAGCCGGATAAGCCTGACCAGCCGGACAAGCCGGATCAGCCGGATACCCCGGACCAGCCCGATAACCCTGGCCTGGACATCAAGAAGCCCAAGAAGCCGCACAAGGACGTGAGCAATCCGCCGCGTCCCGACCGTCCGGCTCCCGGCACCGATGTCCCCGGCGACGGTTCCCCGGGTGGCGGCAATCCGCCGCAGCCGGATCGGCCGAATCAGCCGCCGCGGCCGAATACCCCGGACCAGCCGAATCAGCCGCCGCGGCCCAACACCCCGGACCAGCCCGTTCGCCCGGATCAGCCGGACAACCCTGGCCTGGACGTCAAGAAGCCGCACAAGGACGTCGACAATCCCGTGAATCCGGGACTCTGAGTCCGAGCACTCGGGTCCTTTCCCCGGACCCAACCCCTCGAAGGGCCGGCCGTCACTCCGACGGCCGGCCTTTCCTTTTCTAGCTCCCCACTCTCATCCGAACGCTGCTGTCGATTCCCGCTTCGCCACGATGACTCCGACGTTTCGTCCCCTCGCCATGGGTCTCTCCCTTGCGGCGATCCTCGCCCCCACCCCACGCGCCACCGCGTTGGAACTTTCCCTCGAGCAGGCCGTCTCTCGCGCCCTCGAAAACAGTCACGACCTCGCCGCCTCCAAGGCCCGCGTCGACGCCGCCGAGGCGCGCATTGACGAGAGTTCCGCCCTGTTCAACAGCAACCCCTTTTTCAGCATCAGCGTATTCGATACGACCGATACCCGCTTCATCAACGACTCCGAGCAGGACATCGAGCCGAGCCTGAACTTCTCACTGTCCCAGACCTTCGAGGTCGCCGGTCAGCGAGGCAAGCGCATCGACTTGGCGCGCAACAACCACGCCGTGGCCGCGGCCGGAGCCGCGTCGTCCCAACTCAGCGTCGAGTACGCGACTCGCGAAGCCTTCTACGCCACCATCGAAGCGCGCGAACGAGCCAGGTTCGCCTACGAGTTGCTGCACTGGCAGCGTCAGCTCGATACCGCCTACGCCAACTCCAAACGGACCGTACAGAACGACTCCCGCATGCGCATCGCTCGCGCCGAGTCCACGTATGCCGACGAGCAGAGCAACCTCTACGAGCAGCAAACCGAGCTGCGGCGCCTGACGGCTCTGCCTGCGGAGGAGAACCTGACTCTGGTCGGGGAACTGCCGGAGGAAATCGTCGCGCTGCCCGACCTGGAAACCCTGCTGGTCTTCGCCCGGTCGCACCGCAGCGACCTAGCCGCTCATCGCAGTGCCTTGGCCAGCAGCGATGCGTATGTGTCCCTCGTCCGTCGATCGATCGTACCGAGCCTGACGTTGTCAGGCTTCCTCACCCACTCCGAGGAACCGGGACAAGACGAATTCCAGTACGGGGGCAGCGTCAGCTTCCCCGTGCCTTCGTTCCAGACAGGCCTCCCGGAAGTCCGCGCCGCCGTCGCCGAGCGGGATCGGGCCGCCGCCGAAGTGGAAGATGCCCTCAGCCTAGCCGAACGCCAGGTTCGCCTCGCCCGCTTTACCTGCGCCAACGCCGCCCGCGCCATGGTCCGCGTCCGCGACGAAATCGTGCCGCGGGCCGAAGAGAACCTCGCCTTGCAGAATGCCGCATTCGACGCAGGCAAGGCCGGACTGTGGGACCTGGTGACGACGGAGATGGACCTCATCTACGCGCGCCGCGAGCTCCTGAGTGCGCAACGGTCGTACGCCATGTCGCTCCTCGAGCTCGAGCGGGCCATCGGCGGGAAACTCAAAGACGTCGCCCCCTCCGAGGCAGCACCGGGGCCTACGCCGGCGCCCGCCGAGAGCAAGGACGAGACGAAGTAATCGGCGGTACCGCCCGATCCTCACCTGCCGCTTCGTCATAGGTCCCGAGCCACATGGCCTGAACCTCTCGGGCTCCATCGAGGATGGCGATCGCCTCTACGCGGGCGGGTCGTGCTCCTTGGTCTGAGGAAACTCGGCCTGCTGTGTCGCGTCGTACTCACGCTCGCCTGGCGCCCTGAGCCGACGATACCCCACGGGCATGCAGCTCGATCGTCTCCGACCCAGGCTCCTGGCATGTCGCGTCGCGGCGAAGCAGGCCCGCCGTGCCGAAGTCGATCCAGGCGCACGATGACGATCGTGCCAAGGGTTCGCTTCGGCCGACCGAACTCGGGAGACGACTCGACCGGTCGTCGAACCTCGATGATCCAACGCGAAAAGGGCCGCAGACGATGTGTCTGCGGCCCTTCGACGTAGCGCAATCAGGTCGGTGCCTCCGAGGGCACGCGGCGATTCGATCCGAAGGATCTAGCCGCGACGTCGTAGCCGACGCAGGGCCGCGAGCCCGACAAGGAGAATCCAGGCCGGCGACGCACTGCCACGAGTCGAAACGGCGCAACCGTCGCCTTCTTCGACGATGGTCTCTTCTTCACCCCAGCGACCCGGGGTGGGCGTGTACTCGATGACCCGTACCTCGGTGCCCGCCGCCACGGCGCAGGGCAATCCGAATTCAGCGCGTAGGTCGAGCTCGGTGCTGCTGCGGCGCCGGGTGAACGGCACCAGCGTGTTGCAGACTCGTACATGCCCCTGAACAGGGAAGCCGCTCGCCGGATCGATCGCTAGATCGAGGCGGTTGGCGCCTGCTGCCGCAGCGCCGACTGTGGTCGCACCAACACCAACGTCCGGCGTGGACGTGGCCGTGGGAGGCACGGGAGTAGCGGTGTTCCCCGCGGGCTGCGTGCGCGTCGCCGTCGGCGCCGCGATGGTCGGCGCCGGCGTTCCGGGCGTCGGCGTCAGTCGCGGCGGAACCGTCGCGGTCGGTCCCGAGGGTGTATTGGTTCGAACGGGCTGAGTCGGCGTGTTGGTACGACCCGGGGTATTGGTCGGCTGATTGACGAACGAAGTGTCGCAGGTACCGCCCGGACAGTCCGCGTTGTCGACGCAGGGATAGAAGTCGAAGTCCCCGCCGTCGCAGTAAGCGCCGGTCGAGCCGCAGGTGCCGTTGGCGCATTGGCTCGAATTGACACACGGCAGACCTTTGTCTTGGCCGTTCAGACAAACCTTGGAAGTGCCGGTGCAGCTTTGGCCCGAAGGACAGTTGCTGCTGACGTTACAACAGAGTTCGGTGTTTTCGCCGACTCCGCCGACGCATGTTCCGAAACTCGAGTTGACGCTGCACAATTCGCCGTTGGTGCAGGTGCCGCCCGGACAATCGCAAAAAGAGCCGTCGCCGCAGACACCTTGGGCGATGACGCACACGCCGCCCGGGCAGTCGGAAAAGGCTTGGCAAGATTGACCGTCCCGCGTCCCCGCGGAGCACAGGAACTCGCCCGTGCCCTGGGCTAGCGCTGGACCCACCGCTGCGGTGAGCGCCAGTACCAGCGCGACGCTGAGGGTGCGAAACGAACGCCCGAGGTACACGGATGGAACCTTGTTCACGGACGATTCTTTCCTTTTTTTCCAGGCTTTAGTCAACTGAAAACCCTCCGCTCCGGCACCACCCCAGACCCCGCCAGCGCCGCGTGCCACGACGAGATCGGCTCTTCCGTTCACGACTTCTCCAAGTCGGTTCACCCGAGGTGTTCCATACGGTGCCGGACGCTTGAAAGTCAACCGAATTTCCGGGCCGTTGGACGCGCCGTTGACTTCATTCGGCGGCTGCGCCAGAGCATCGGGTCACTGTGGTTGCGGGGTGATTCATGAGTGAGTACGGCGCTTGGTTCGAATGCATCAATGGCTGTCCGAATCGGTTCAGCCTGTTCGAGGTCATCTACCGCTGCCCTGACTGCGGCGGGCTGCTCGACGTCCGGCACGACCTCGACGCCCTGCGGCGCCGCTCGGCCGCGGCATGGATGCAGCTCTTCGACGACCGCTACCGCCGCAACAAGTTCCCCTACGGCTCCGGAGTCTGGGGCAAGAAGGAATGGGTCATCCCCTTCCTCGCCGACGAAAACGTCGTCTCGACCTACGAGGGCTGCACCAATCTCCTGTGGGCCGAGCGCTACGGCAAAATGCTCGGAGTCGAAGACCTCTGGGTCAAACAGTGCGGCAATTCCCACACCGGTTCCTTCAAAGACCTCGGCATGACGGTGCTGGTATCGGTGGTCAAGCAAATGATGGCCGAGGGCGAGACGATTCACGCCATCGCCTGCGCCTCGACCGGCGACACCTCGGCGGCCCTGGCCAACTACTGCGGCGCCGCCGGCATCCCTGCCGTCGTGCTGCTGCCGCGCAACAAGGTCTCGCCGGCCCAGCTCGTCCAACCGCTCGCCAACGGCGCCCTCGTGCTCAGCCTCGACACCGACTTCGACGGTTGCATGGCGCTGGTGCAGGAGATCACCAAGGAACGCACCGTCTACCTCGCCAACTCGATGAACAGCCTGCGCCTCGAGGGGCAAAAGACCGTCGCCATCGAGCTGGTGCAGCAGTTCGACTGGGAAGTGCCCGACTGGGTCATCATCCCCGGCGGCAACCTCGGCAACGTCAGCGCCCTCGGCAAGGGCTTCACCCTGATGCACGAACTTGGGCTCATCCAGAAGCTGCCGCGCATCGCCGTCGCCCAGGCCGCCCACGCCAACCCGCTCTACCGGGCGTACCAGACCGGCTTTCAGACCTTCGCCCCCATCCAGGCGAAGAAAACGCTCGCCAGCGCCATCCAGATCGGTAATCCGGTGAGCTACGACCGCGCCGTGCGGGTGCTGCAGCAATTCGATGGGGTCGTCGAAGAGGCCACCGAGGCCGAACTCGCCGACGAGGCCGCTCTGGCCGACCGCACCGGTATGTTCAACTGCCCGCACACCGGCGTCGCCCTCGCCGCCCTGCGCAAGCTCGTCGAACGCAAGGTCATCCGCTCGCACGAGCGGGTCGTCGTCATCTCGACGGCGCACGGCCTCAAGTTCGCCGAACAGAAGATCGGCTACCACCTCGGCCGCCTCGAAGGCATCCAGTCGAAACACGCCAACATGCCCGTCGAGATTCCCGCCGATCTCGGCCACGTCATCGATTCGATCAAGCGCTTCGCGGACAAAGTCCGCCTCCTGGAGAGCTGAGTGGCCACGCACAATCCCCGCGAGTTGGGTGCCTCCACCCTCGCCGTGCACGGCGGCGAGCCGCGCAAGAAGGAAGGGCACTCGCTGACGACACCGATCTGGCAGACAGCGACCTTCACCTTCGCCAACACCGACGAGGTGCGCGACCTGTTCGAGGGACGCGTCGAGCGCGACGAATACGGGCGCTACGGCAACCCGACCCAGCGCACCGCCGAACGTAAACTCGCCGCCCTCGAAGGCGCCGAGGCCGCCCTGCTCTGTTCCTCCGGCATGGCCGCGGTGACCACCACCCTCTTCGCCATGCTGTCGAAGGGCGCGCACGTGGTCGTCACCGACGACGCCTACCGCCGCACGCGCCAGTTCCTCAACCAGGTGCTACGCCGCTTCGGCATCGAGGTGTCGACCGTGCCCGCCGGCGACTACGAGCGCATGGAGGAGGCGATCAAGCCGAATACCCGGCTGATCTTCTCCGAGTCGCCGACCAACCCCTACAACCGCATCCTCGACCTCGATCGCGTCGTCGACATCGGCCGCCGCCATCGCGTCAAGACGATCATCGACTCGACCTTCGCCACCCCGGTCAACCAGCGCCCTCTGGAGTTCGGCATCGACCTGGTGATCCATTCGGCGACGAAGTACCTCGGCGGCCACAACGACCTGCTCGCCGGTGTCGTCGCCGGCTCTGAAGCGCTGGTGTCGGCGGTGCGCGAGCTGCACGGCATCATGGGCGCCGTCGCCGATCCGTTCGGCTCGTATCTGTTGATCCGCGGCTTGAAGACCCTGTCGCTGCGCATCGCGCAGCAGAACGCCAGCTCGCAGCGCATCGCCGAGTTCCTGGAGAGTCACCCCAAGGTCGAGCGGGTGCACTACGCCGGTCTGCCGAGCCACCCCGAGCACGAACTCGCCAAACGCCAGATGCGCGGCTTCGGCGGTGTCATCTCGTTCGAGATCAAGGGCGACATCGACGCCGGCAGCCGCCTCGTCGACGCCTGCCGCATCCCGCGTATCGCGCCGTCGCTCGGCGGAGTCGAAAGCCTGATCGAACAGCCGGCGCTGATGAGCTTCTACGAACTGACCACCGAGGAACGCCTGCAGGTCGGCATCAAGGACAGCCTGATCCGCTTTGCCGTCGGCATCGAGGATTGCGAGGACCTGATCGCCGATCTCGATCAGGCCCTCGCCCACGTCTGACCCGCCCCGTCAGCGCGCCGCCGCGTCGACGCCGGAGAGCGGCGTCAGGTTCCAGGTGCGTTCGAGGTTCGCCTCGACGTCGGCGCGCGTGATCCGATACTCGAACGGCTCGCCATTGATCCAGCCGGCAACCTGATCGCCATAGTGGATGGCAGGGTTGATCGTATTGAAGTACGCCGCCGCCGGGCCGGATGCCGGACGGCCGGGATTGCCGTTGATGCCGCCAGGCAGGTTGTTGACGGCGCGAATCCCCGCCGGGTCGAGAATGGCGACGAAGCGCTTCGACGGTCCGCCCGAGAAGCCGAAGTTGTTGCTGTTGAGACTGTAGCCGCCGGGGTTGACGGTATCGCGCGCACCAGGTGCCGGAAAGCCGCCAAGGTCGAACGACGAAATCCCGGCCTGGCCGACGAAGTGCTGGAAGGTCACCTGGTGCAGCGAGCCCCAGAGCCACTGGCTCATGTCGGCCGTGTCGAAGCGGTCTTCGAGGAAGTCGACCGCCCGCGCCAGCGCGGTGAGCAGAATCTCGTCGCGCGTCTCTAGGCCCTCGGTCAACTTGTCGTCCCACAAGGTGCTCTCGCCGTTGTCACCCAGGGTGTGCACCGCGAAGGCAGGCTCTTCCCGTTCCACGTCCTCGAGCAGGTGGAGCAAGGCCTTCGTCGCATCCTCTCCGCCCGGGCTGCCGATGCCGCTGCCGGCATAGTCGTCGGGGAAGACCAGGCGCGGTAAGCGACTGCTCCACACCGCGTAGATCGACGCCGCCACCGCGTCGATGCGCTCTTCGTCACCAACCGGTTGCTGTCGCGGGGCGATGTCGGGGCGCAGGTCGTGCGGGTCGAGGCCACTCACCATGTCGAAAGCGGGTGAACCCGGCTTGTCGACAGCCCAAGCCTGCAAGCGCTCGAGGGCCGCCTGCATCGTCGCATCGACCAAGTCGGAACGTGCCTCGGCCGCATCGAACAGGAATGGCAGCAGGCGCGCCGCCTCGAGGCTCTGGTGATCGTACTGGTAACGCGACATGTCCTCGGCGGTCATGCGTGCACCGTCGTCGCGCACCCCGGCGGCATTCGAGAGCAAGTCGAGGATGCGTTGCTGGCGAAAACCCATGGCGGCGCTGTAGGCGAGGTAGACCTCGTCGTTGAGCGGATCGTTGTCGAGGGTGTTGCCGTTCTGATCGTTGTTGGCAGAGGCGAGATAGCCCTCGGGCGGGTTGACCGCGGCGGGGATCTTGTCGACCGGCAACCACTGCACGTTGCCCTGCTCGTCCGTCAGCCACTCGGCATCACCCTTGCCCGACACCGGCAGGTAGGGGATCACCCCTGCCGGTCTTTGCGGGATGAGGGTGCGCGACGAGTAGGCGATGTTGCCGTCGGTATCGGCGTAGATCCAGTTCTGCGCGCCGACGGCGAAGTTCTTCAACGCGTCCTGGAACTCCTCCACCGTGCGCATCAGCGTCAGGTCGAAGAGGAAGCGGGCGTCGTTGGTGATCTCGTGTCCCGTCCAGCGGAAGCTCAGGCCGGTCGCGGCCAACCCGACGGTGGAGTCGTTGATCACCGGGTCGGGAACCATCGGGCCATGGTGCGGCACGACTTCGATGATCTGGATGACGGGATTGGCGCGACCCTTGACGCGGAAGGGCTCTTCGACGCGCAGCACGGGCACCTGCTCTCCCTTGAAGGTGACGGTGCGCGGCGATGCCGGGTAATCGACGGGAGTGGTGACCTCTTCGACGTAGACGTCGGTGACGTCGTAGCCGGCGGTCGTCGCCCCCCAGGCGACGGTGTCGTTGTGGCCGAGGATGACGCCCGGCAAGCCGGGGAAGATCACGCCGTTGACGCGGTAGCGGCGGCCGTTGGCGTCGTTGCCGCCGTCGAGTTGGATGACGTGCCACACCGGCGGGTTGAACAGGGCCAAGTGTGGGTCGTTGGCGAGCATGGCGAAGCCGTTGGCCGATTGCTCGGGGGCGACGATCCAGTTGTTGCTGCCGACGCCCTTGGTGGCGTCGCCGAACGGACGCGCCGCGGCGGTCTGGCGCAGCAAGGCCTCGACTTGCGCCAGGAGATCCGGATTGGGCATCGCCTCAGCGGGTGGCAGTGGCGGACCATTGGAGGTAGCGGCGCCGGCGCCGCCGGCGGGCGGCGGCAGCACGGTCGCCGGCGCGGCCGGGGCGGAGCGGTAGACGTCGCGCACGATGGCCTCGGGCAGTGAGGCGATGACGCGGGCGAAGGAGATCTCGTCGCCCATCGAGTCGGAGAGTTGCTGCGCCTGCAGGCGCGCGATGGCCATGGAGTCTTGCGGCCGCCAATCGGCCAGGCTCATCGGCGTTTCGTTGAGCAGCACGCCGTCGGTGTATTCGGGCGGCATGCTGGCGCCGTTGCGGCCGGCGCGCAGATCGGCAAGCCAAGCGTTGACGCCGTCGCTGTAGGCTTGCAGCACGCTCGCGACCTCGGGATCGACGGCCGAGATGTGCTCCCAGAGGGCTTCTTCGATGCGCCGGCCGTCGCGGGTGGTGAACATGGTCCGCATGCTGACATCCGTTTCCAGAGTCAGGCGGCCGAGGATTTCGCTCAAGCGTCCCTCGGCGACGCGGCGGAAGGCATCCATTTCCCAGAAGCGGGTGCTGGCGGTGAGATAGCCTTGGGTGAAGATGGCGGCCTGCACGGTGGGGGCGTAGACGTGCGGGAAGCCGTAGTCGTCGAAGAGGACCTGCACGTCATCTGGCAGGCCGCTGATGGCGAGGTCCTCGGTGATCGGGCCGGTGGGAGTAGCGGTCGCGGTCGGTGTGTCGGTGGGTGCGGGGGTCGGCGTCTCGGTCGGAACCGAGGTCGCGGTGGGCGGCACGGGCGAGTGGGTGAAGGTCGGGGTGGCCGTCGGCGCCGGGGGCTGTGTCGAGGTCGCCGTCGGGGCGGGAGGTGAGGTCGACGTGGCGGTGGCGGCCGGCGGATTGGTGGGTGTCGCCGTAGCCGGGATGGCGGTGAAGGTACGGGTCGCCGTAGCCGCGATGGTGGGGCTCGGCATCGGCCGCTCGATATCGCCGTCGGAGCACCCACTTGCCGCGACGACCCCCGTCATGATGAGAACCGCAAGAGCCCAACTTCGCATCCCGGACCTCCCGTGCGTGTTTCGGATTTCGCCGGGGATACTCGCACGACCGGGGACACGAGGGCCAGACCTCGCTCGAACCGGCTCACGCGGTCGAAGAGACCCGGCGAAGCCTTGCTCGGACGCCCCTGCGAGAGCGCAAGTTCGTCATGATTGCCTCTACCTTACCCGGCCGATCGGGTGGTCACGCGCTGGGTCTTGATTGCAGGCGCGGGGCGAAGAGGTAGTGGCTGATGCCCCATTCGCTGCCGCCGGAGTAGCCGAAGGTCTCGGCCGAGCCGAGGAAGAACAGGCGCCAGCGTTGGTACCAGAGGTCCGCTGCGTCCGCACCGTAGGTCGCCGCGAAGAGCTTTCGGACGACGGACCGCTGCGCGTCGAGTTTCTCCAGCCAGGCATCGAGGGTGCGTTGGTAGTGGGTTCCGGACAGGTGCCAGTCGCGCTCGACCACGAGGTGCTCGGCGAACCGCTCGAGCCAATCGCGCGACGGCATCATGCCGCCGGTGAAGAACCATCGCGCCATCCAGTCGTCCTCGCTCTCCGCCTCGTAGGTGTAGGCGAAGTCGCGGTGGGTAAAGATGTGCACGAAGAGCCGTCCCTCGGGATTGAGCCAGCCGGCGATGCGCTCGAGCAGCAGGGCGTGGTTGCGCACGTGCTCGAACATCTCGATCGACAGCACCCGGTCGAACGACAGGTCGGGGCGGAAGTCGTTGATGTCGGCCGTCACAACGGTGACGTTGGCAAAGCCGCGCTCGGCGCAGCGCTGCTCGATGAACCGGCGTTGTCCGGCCGAGTTCGACACGGCGACGATGCGGCACGATGGGAAGTGCTCGGCGATCCACAGGGTCAGCGAGCCCCAGCCGCAGCCGAGGTCGAGGATGCGCATGCCGTCGACGACACCGGCGCGCTCGCAGGTGAGGCGCAGCATCGCGTCTTCGGCGTCGGCGAGGGTCGTGGTACCAGGTTCCCAGAGGCAGGCGCTGTACTTCAAGCGCGGTCCGAGGACGAGACGAAAGAACTCCGCCGGCACTTCGTAATGCTGCTCGTTGGCGGCGTCAGTGCGCAGCGCGATCGGTCCGGCGGCAAGTCGGTCGGCGAGTTCGTCGCCGTCCCACAGGGGTCGTTCCGCCAGGCGATCGGCCGCCATGCGGCGGACGCCGGCGCGCACCAAGACGTCGGGCACCCAGCCGCCTTCGACCAGACGAATCGCCGCCGACCAGATCGGTGCAAGCCACGCCGCAGACTCTCGCGCAACCGGGACAGGACTCATGCCGGTACGCTAACCGACGCGGGGCGCGAGTAAAGTCGGGATCCATAGGTGCGGTGGCGGTACCTACGTCGTAGAAGAGGGCAAGCCCCCGAGCGCGGACAGTCCCCCTTTCTGTGCAGCCATTGGTCCCCCGAACTCATAGATTGCGCCCGAGCCCAACGCCGAAGGCGTTGGGCATCGTAGCCCAGGGTTGGCGCGGCGCGCCTACCCTGGGTCCCACCGCCCCACATGAGCTCAACCCTGAAGGGGTTGTGCCTCGCACGTGCGATCCACCCGCGGCGGCCACACCCCAAGCCGGGGACCGCGCATGGTCCGGTCCGTCCGAGCGACGCGCGCACGTACCCGAAGGTCCGCCACCATCCCCAGGGTAGCCGCAGCCGCGGCAACCCTGGGTTATGCAACGCAACGCCTTTGGCGTTGGGGTGTGGCTCCGTCGATGGTCGTCATTGATGTACGAGATTTGGGTGCCGGCGGCGCGTTTTCTCCGAAATGGGCATGCGAATAGTGAATCGTGTTGGTGTTAGTGTTGATGTTGGTGCGTGGGCGGTCCCACCAACACCAACACTAACGCCAATCACTATCCGCCGCTCGGCCGCGCGTCCAAGGGAGGTCGCCTACGCCTACGGCGTTGCACCCCGCCCCCACGACATCGATGCGCATCCTATCGGACCGCCGCGAGCCTAGGACACCGTCCGCGGACGCGCCCTCAGGGCAACGACGCTACGAGTCATCACGTCTTCGCCAACCGCCCCGGCGCGATACTCTTGCCCGATCCCCGGCTGCGAGCGTAACCTCGCGCCATGCAAGTCGGCTCATCGCCCCGGTCGTTGGTGCGTCATCCAGGAACGATACGGCGCCCCATCCCTCGCGCCACACAGCATCCCCTTCCCCTGCGCTGATCGCGCCATCTCATCCATTCGACACTGCCATGATCCCATTGTCTCGCTTCACCCTGCCCATCCTCGCCGACAAGATTCGCAAGCTGTTTCAGCCGGCCCTCGACCCGTCGCGCGTGCAACGCGTGTTTCACGAGTTCGACGTGACACGCGGCTACGACGCCTATGCTGCTTGGTGCCGCGAGCAGTATGTTCGCGAACTGCCGGACGTGGACGCGGACGCGCTGCTGCACCGAGGCTTCCAAACGCTCGATGTCGTCGACCCAGCCGTCGCCGCCGAACTCGTCGCGAGAGCCAGTGCCGAGAGTTCCCTCGCTCTGCTGAAACGCGACAGCGGCAAGCTCAAAGGCTACCACCTCGAAGACCAGGCATGGATCGACTTGCTGTTTTCGCATGCCTTGACGCCAGCGGTGGACGCCCTGTGCCGGCGCTACTTTCGGAGCGAGTATCTGGTGCACTGGTTCGCGCTGTCGGTGACCGCCCCGAGCCGCGAACCGGCCTCGGTGTCCTTTCGTTGGCACTGCGACAAAGGGCCCACCTCCCATCTCAAGCTGCTGGTGTACTTGAACGGCGTCGAAGCCCACGGCGGCGGCACCGCCTTCGTCGGACTCGACGACACGCAAGCCGTGGCGCGTACCGGATACCTTTTCGCCAGGGGACGAAAGCGCACCGGAAGTCTCGCGGAGCTGTCCGCCATGGCCGGGCGGGAACTGCACGCCTACGAGCACTTGCCGCACGCCGGTGACGCCGTGCTGTTCCAGCCTTCGAGGGTCATGCACAGCGGCATCACGCCGAGCACCGGTGATCGCGTGGTCCTAACCTTGTGCCTGTTGCCGAGCCCGATGCCGTGGCGGCAGGCATTGGCCCGCGGCACCCGGGTCGATCTATCACGCGATCCGTTGTGGCACGGGCACACCAGCGAGCTGCGAGCGCAACTGGAGAACGGTTCGACGAAGTAGGTTCCGCGGCACGCGTCCGCGAGGCGGTTGAGCATCGCCACGGGCCCGCCGAGTACAATTCGGCGCTCCAGGGGGCTGCTCACCCCTTTTCACCACTGTGGGGGGACGGAAGATCATGACCAATCTCAGGCTTCCGTGGTCCACCAGGCTTCTCTCGCGAACGACGTAGAACCCGCGACGAACCCAGGAAGTTCGTGTTGCCACCATTGCGGGGCTGTCGTAGAGCCCGGTCGCATGATCGATAGGCGGCCGCGGCTGGCGTTGGCGATCCTCTTCGCCATCAACCTGATGAACTTCTTCGACCGCCAGATCCTCGGTGCGGTCGGCGAGCAGATCCGCATCGAGTGGAGCTTGAGCGATACCGCCCTCGGCACCCTCGGGACGGCCTTCACCCTGGTTTACGCCATCGTCGGCTTGCCTCTCGGGCGACTCGCCGACCGCTTCAACCGCACCCACATTCTCGGGGCCGGCGTCTTCATCTGGAGCCTGCTGACGGCGCTCTCCGGCGCCTGCACCAGCTTCGCCCAGCTCTTCGTCGTCCGGCTCGGGGTCGGACTCGGCGAGGCCTCGTGCGCCCCCGCCGCCTCGTCGCTGATCGGCGATCTGTTCCCGGCGCACAAGCGATCGCAGGCACTGTCGGTGTTCATGCTCGGCCTGCCGCTCGGAGTCGCGCTGAGCTACCTGCTCGGCGGCTACCTCGCCAAGACCTACGGCTGGCAGACCGCGTTCGTCCTCGCCGCGCTTCCCGGCATCCTCTGCGCGCTCGCCGCCTTCACCCTCCTGCACGAGCCGGAACGCGGCGCCACCGAGGAACACGCCATCGGCGCCGGCACGCGCGCCGGCTCGCCGATCCGCATCGTCCTGTCGATCCCGAGCATGTGGCCGATCGTCCTCTCCGGGGCGCTGCACAACTTCAACATGTACGCCATCGGCGCCTTCCTGGCGCCCTTGATGATCCGCTACCACGAAGTCGACATCGCCCAGGCGGGTTATTACTCGACCGTCGTCTTCGGCCTTTCCGGGATCCCCGGCTTGATCTTCGGCGGCCGCTTGGCCGACCAACTCACACGGCGTTGGCTCGGCGGCCGCATGCTGCTCGCGGCGGCGATGTTCCTCGTCGCCGCGCCACTCACCTACGTCGCCATCGACGCCGGCCCGGGCAACCCGATGGCCTTCGCCGTGCCGATGGCCCTCGGAGTGGCCGCCATGTACGTGTACTACTCGACGACCTATTCGACGATCCAAGATCTGGTTGAACCGTCGCTGCGCGGCATCGCGATGGCGACCTACTTCTGCGCCATGTACCTGCTCGGCGCCTCGCTCGGACCGATCGTCATGGGCCAGCTGAGCGACCACTTCATGCACGCCGCCGCGGCCGCCGCCGGCGTGACGGAAACCACGGGTGCTGCCCTCGAGCCGTTCAAGGGGATCGGCCTGCAGCGGGCGATGTACGTCATCCCGGCGCTGAACCTGGCGCTCACCGTCTGTATGCTCTTCGCCGCCCGCAGCGTGCCGCGCGACATCGAGAAGCTCCGCACCTGGATGCGCCAACAGACAACTGCATGACCGACGTCGGCACACCGCAACGCGTGAAGTTCCGTCTCAGCGCGCCGGGACGAGGCTGACCTCGACATCCGTCGCCGCCGGTGGCGGCGACAACGGACGGCCGCGCCCCGCAGCCCAGTCTTCGAGCAAGTCGCCGTAGTGCGGCGACATTGGCCAACCGCTCTGGCCGCCGGCGAGCGTGTAGCGCGCCGACCACGGATCGGCCATGTCGACGGTGAAGCGGAAGACGGGCCCAATCGCCGGGTTCAACCGGGCACGATCCGAACGCGGGAACTGGTTCTTGAACACCGTCTCTGGCCCGCCGCCGACCAGCAGCGGCTCTTCGTTCAGGAACCAGCCGAGCACGCCGTCATTCGTCGCGAACGAGTGCCGCAGTACGAACGGCCGCACCTCGCCCCAGGCCCAGTCGTCGACGTCGCCGCCAAACCGTTCCTCGGCCTCGGCCACCGCGTCGGCAAACGCCAACTCCAGAATCTCCGGCCGCGTCTCGACCTCCTCCGTCCGTGCGTCGTCCCAGACCGTGGCCGACGCCGCTTCGGTCCACAGCCACTGCACCCGCGCCTCGAACTGCGGCAAGGTCTGCACGAAGTGCCACAGGGGATCCTCGGCCCCCTGGGGGAATTCGTCGGCGATGGCACGATCGAGCAGCGCATTCGTCAGCAGCACGAATAGGGTCGCCGCCGTCGAGTCGGGAGCGTGATCACCATCCCAGGTGCAGAGCCGTTCCCGCTCGGCGTCGAGCGAACCGGCGGCGCGGCGGCAGACGCTGTCGTCGAGCATGGACCGGATCGAGCGCCACGTCGGATCGAGGCGGTCGACCTGGATCGCGGACGAAGCGGAGAGGGTCAGCGCCCGGTCGGCGGTTGCCGCCGCAAGCCGCTCGGCGATCCGTAGGTAGCGGTTCGGGCCCGGCGCTCCGGCGTTGAAGGTCGAGGGGAAGCGATCCGACGGCACGATCTGGTTGTTCGCCGTCGCCAGCCAGCCGCGCGCCGGGTTCGTCGACGCCGGAAGTTCGGCCTTGTCGTAGAATCCGTCCCAGCCGTAACCGTCCACCCATCCGGGCACCGGGAAGGCGCCGCTGAAGCCGCGGCGCCGCGGCACGACGCACGGCGTTCGATAGCCGATCGACCCGGCCGTGTCGGCGAGCAGGTAGCTGGAGCAGCCGTGGTCGAGTCCGGCGATCCCCGCGGCCAAAGCGGCGAAACTGCGCGCCGCGTTCATCTCGCGTGCCGCATCGATGTCGCGCCCGGCGACGATCGAAGTGCGGCGCATCGCCGTCAGCGGAATGCGGCCGCGCAGCACGACATCGATGTCGTTGAGCAACGGGCCGTCGGGAGTGATGCGCGCCGTCAACGTCACCGGGTCGCCGTCCTTGACGACGAACGTCTCGCTGCGCTGCTCGAAGGGCACGAAGCGTCCCTCGTATTCGTAGCCTTCGATCATTCGACCGTCGCGCTCCTGCGTGCGCGGCCGGTAAACGACGAGATCCTGGCGGTCGACGTGATTCGTCGTGACGCCCCAGGCGACATGGCCGTTGTGGCCGAAGGCGATGCGCGGGAGACCGGGCAGAACGAAGCCGACGACGTGCTCGCCGGGGATCTCGAACTCGACCGCCCAGACGATCGGCGGGTTCATGTGCGGCAGGTGCGGGTCGCTCGACAAGATCGGCTTTCCCGACGCGGTCAGGAACGATGCGACGACCCAGCTGTTGCTGGCCGACCAGCCATCGTAGAGCCGGTCGCCGAGGCTCGCTTGGGCGCGCCGGTCTTCGCTCGCCGCCCCGTCCGGGCACAGTTCTGCGAGAGCTGTCGCCATCTCCGGCGTGACCGCCGGCGCCACCGGGTAGCGCTCGGAGCGCAGATCGGCGTCGGGGAGGATATGCTCCGGGAACTCGATCGCCGTCGGAAAGACGCGCTCCATCGCCGCGAGTCCGACGCGGCAGGCGACGGCGAGGCGACGGATTTCGCGATCGGCGTCGGCACTGAGGCCGTGCATGAACATCGCGTAGATCGCCAGCGAGTCGGTCAGCGTCCACGGCCGGATGGTCTCGACGCCGAGCAGGCGGTGCTCGAGCGACAGGTGCCCGGCTTCGATCCAGCGGTTGACGCCTACGACAAACGCCTCCCCGAGAGCGAGTTCCTCCGGCGAGGTCGCCTCGAGGAGTTGCTGCGCCTGTTCGGTGAAACCGAGGAAACGGTTGAGCACGTCCATCTCGACGCTGCTGCGCTCGCCGAACGGGCGATCGCCGAGAAGCGACGCGAGTTCGCCGCGGGCGAGGTGACGGAAGATGTCCATCTGCGCCATCCGGTCGCGCGCCATCAGATAGCCCATGGCCACGGCGAGGTCGTGTTCGCCGGCGGCGCGGATGCGGTAGATGCCGTCCTCACGTTGTGCCACCGCCACCGGAGCATCGAGGCCGTCGAGAGTGAGTTCGTCGCCGTCGGCGAACTCGGGCGCATCGGGCGCAACGGCATAGCTGAGGAGGCGGTACGGCGAGCAGGCCGAAAGGGTGCACAGCAGCAGAGAGGCCGCGAAGGTCGCGGCAACGAGGCGACTCGCTCGAGGTGGCAGGTGACGCATGGTTCGATTGGTGCTCATGGGCTCTCCCTTGCGACGGGCGAAGACGACGTACGAACTGTCGTTCGGCATCAGGCCGCTGCGTCCCGGCGCGTCGGTGATGGAAGCTGCATATCACCCGCGCAGCCGCGTTTCAGGCGTAGTTCGGGGCGCATCGCTCGGCGCCTCGAGGGAGCCATTTCGCGCGCGCTTGGCGGCAACAGGTCAAGGGTCACGGAGTAGACCCATTAGACCATCAGCACCAACAGCCCAACGAGTCAGGCGGAGCGGCTGTTGCTGACGGACGCGCCCTCGCCGCGCGACTCGTCGATTCCCGGCACTTGGAATCGACGAGCACCCCGTATCGCCTCATGTTTAGCTCGCAGGATGGCCTCTGAATTGCACTGTTATTCCTTCTGTTAACCCAGGACAGGGACAGGACCAGAAGGAATCTCGAATGACAGCGCTAACGTTTAGACTCGGAGCACTCGGAGCAGTTGCCTTCATGGGGCTCGCAGGATGCGACAACGATGGTTCCGGAGACTCTCCCCCAGCGACAGCAACCAGGACCGCAACCGCAGTCGTGGTTGCCACGACGACACCCACACGCACACCGACGCTGGCCTCCACCGCCACGAGGACGCATACCCCGCCGCCAACTTCGACGCAGCCTGTACCTACGGCGACGACCGAACCGACCGTCATCCCTACGTCGACGCCGACCCTCGCGGCGACCGAGACGCCAACCGAACCGCCGGCAACGCCAACGGTCGCTGCGACGGAAACCCCCACGCAACCGGAGCCAACCCCGACGGCAACGGCGACGGCAACCCCCACCGAACCCGAACCAACCCCGACACCTACTCCCACCAGCGGGTTCTCGGAACAGCTCTCCCCAGGGGACTTGGTCGTACGAGCAGCGTTTGACGAGGAGATGGTCGCTTTCCGTGTATCGTGGGGCAGCCACGCCAAGACGCTGCCGACCGGACAGGCCAGCGCCGGGCAGGTCTACCCCGGCCATTTTCACGACCTGTTACGCCACGATGGGACCAAGTTCGACCAATTGCCCTCCGCCACCCGTCTCCAGGAGGATCGTGTCAGCTTCATGATCGAAGATCCGGGTCGCCCCGCGGATGGGTTTGGCGCAGCGGGGTGTTACATGGCCTGCCACGCGGACATGAAGTCCGGTGCCGACCACCATGTCATCGAACCCTCGACCTTCCTCGACCACATTCACTGGCGCGGAGGTCGTAGCGGCCCGATGGGCTACGCCGAGGACGCGTGGGTGAGTCCGACCGGCCGCGAACGCGACGCCGCTGGAACTCCACCTTCAGCCTGGCTCCGCGCTGCAGGCGACCGCCTACGCGAGGATCAGGGCGCTCTGAGCAATACCCAGCACCCTCTCGCCGAAGGCATGCCGCGCTTCGTGTTCAACAAAGGAAAGAGCCTGCCGGACAGCTTCGCCGTCCCGCATTTCTTCATCGCCGACCTGGACGGCGCACTGGTTACCGACCCATGGGTCGAGCTGCCGCAGATTCACGATCTGACCGACAACCGCAGCCTGCTCGTCGTCTTCCAGGATCGCGGATTCGATCCAATCGACAAGGTGAATGCGGTCGACGTCGGGTACCTCGTGTACGTCGCGGCCGGCGGCACCCTGCACCTTCCGGCGCATCTCCAGACCGCCGGAACTCCCGCATTCCTCACATGGACCTCTTTCTGGGAGGCAGACCTCGGCATCGCGGCCAACCCGAGCGAACGGGCGGCTGCTGCCGCTGCCGAAGACATGCTGACCGAGATCCATACCGAGTGGGACGTCGAGTCGGGACGTCAGGCGCTCGTGACACGATCGGTCGGCTTCGTCTACGATTCCGACCAGCACGACGTGACCACTCTGCGCCGCTTCGACACGGATCAGGGCACCTGGATCGTCACGCTCTTCCGCAAGCTGAGCACAGAGCGAATCAACGACACCGATCTCACCGGCCTCAAGAGCGGCTCCTCCTATAGTCTGGCATTCGCCCTGCACGACGTCGGAGGCGGGGCTAACTCCCACCACATCTCTTTCCCCTACAAGCTCGGATCCGGTTCTGAAAATGACATCCAAGCAAACCAAGTCGTCGACGTGGCCTCGACGGATTGGTCCGTCATCCCCGCCTTCGCGACTCGGGTATTCCAACCCGGAGGTCAGGTGACGCTCGACGAGCTGAAGAATCCCGATCTTCATCCTGGGGCATCGCGCGTCGGGACGCGACCTTGTCAAAACTGCCACGAACCCGACGAGATCGCGGATTTACTCGGGACGAGTAGCCGCTGACCCGAGCCAGGCAAGACAGAATCGCCGCCCAAGGTGCCCCGCGAAACGAGTCGCGGGGCACCGCCGTTTGGGCCGCTCACGCAATACAAGCCGCGCGTGCGGCGCGTCCTTGTCCGGCACGATCCGCATCGGCCGTACGAGTCAGTTAGCCGCCTGAAACCCGTTGACGCCAGTCCCGCTCGCGAACAACCAACCGAATTGCCGTCCCATCGACTCTTGTGTCAGGGAGTAAGCATGTACCGGATCGACGACGACCAGCAGGACGGCTTTCCCACCCTCACTCTGCGCACACCGGACGGCAGCCTGACCGCATCCTTCGCGCCCGGGCTCGCCATTCTCGGTTGCTCGCTGCGTCACCACGGGGAGGAATTGCTGCACCTCGACAATGGCCTCGAAGCCTACGCCCGCGCCGGCAAGACGCGCGGCATCCCGCTGCTGCATCCGTGGGCCAACCGCCTGGCGGAGATGCGCTACCGCATCGGCACGGTGGACGTGACGTTCGCGCGCGACAGCCCTGGCGTACACGTCGACGGCAACGGACTCGCCATCCACGGGCTCCTCGGCGGCAGCCATGCCTGGGACGTCGAAGAGCGCAGCGCCACCGCAGAGCAGGCGACGTTACAGGCGGGGTTCACCCTGGATGAGACGTCACCCTTGTTCGCCGCCTTTCCCTTCGCCCATCGCCTGCAATTGTTGGTGCGGCTCGATGCGCAAGGCTTGAGCTTGCGCACGACGCTCACGCCCACCGCGGCGGATGCCGTTCCGGTTTCCTTCGGCTTCCACCCCTACTTTCTCCTGCCCGGAGAAGCCCGCGCGACGTGGCGCGTCGCCCTGCCCGTCCGCCGCCACCTGCAGCTCGACGACCGGATGATTCCCACCGGAACATCGCACCCGGTCGAGTTTCCTCTCGAAGCATTGGGCGCCCGGACCTTCGACGACGGCTTCGCCGAGTTGATGCCCGGGGAACCGTTCGTGCTGGCCGGCGCACGGCGCACGCTGCGGGTCTACTGCGACGCAGGTTACACCCATGCCCAGGTGTACGCCCCCGCCGGTCGCGACTTCATCTGCTTCGAGCCGATGACCGCACCGACCAACGCCCTGCTCTCCGGCGACGGCCTCCGCCTGATCCCCCCGGGAGCCACCTTCACCGCCACCTGGCGCATCACCGTATCGATCTGAGCCCTGCCTTCCGCCTTCAGCCTCGAGCCTTCCGCCGTGTCCCCATCCCTGTCGACGGAAGCCACCCGAGCGCGTATGCAGTCCAGGTGACCGCATCGATCCAACTGACCCGAGGACGGCACCGCGCGTGAACCGTCTGGCCTCGGTGCCGACGACCCTGCGCCGCATCGGCATCGTCTGCACCCTCCTTGTCCTTCCCCTGCCACTCGCGGCCGCGCCGGCACCGCCTCTGGCGCTCGCCGCCTTCCCGGGCATCGAGTACAACGACCTCATCCCGCCCAACCCCGCCATTGCCGCCGGCTTGGAGCAGTTGGTCGTGCTGACCAACGGCGAGATGCGGGTCCTCGACAAAGCGGGTGAAATCCAAAGCGCCCAATCGATCGAAGATTTCTTCGATCCGGCGAGCCAGCCGGGCGACTTCATCACCGATCCGCGGGCCCTCTACGACTCGGGACGCTTCTTCGTCGCCGCCGCCGCCCTGCGCCAAGAACCGCCGGGGTCATTTTTCCTGCTCGCCGTTTCCGCCACCAGCGACCCCAATGGCGAGTGGTACCGCTACGCCCTCGACGCCGCCCTCGACAACCAGACCCCAACCACCAACTTCGCCGACATCCCCTCCCTCGGTGTCGACGACAACGCCGTCTACCTGACGGCCAATATGTTCGACCGCACCAACTTCGCCTACCGCGGCCCCAAGATCCGCGTCGTTCCCAAGGCGACGCTGCTCGCCGGCCAACCGGCTACGTTTCACGACTTCCCCAGTCTCAGCGCCGGCGACCGCTTGGCGGTGCACGTCATCGCGGCGCAACACTTCGGTGCCGCCCCAGCCGGCTACTTCCTCAGCCTGCGCTTCCCTCAGGAATGCGTGCTCGACGTCTGGCGCATCGTCCATCCACCCGGCTCATCCCCCTTGCTCAACCGCACCGCCGTGCCGCTTCTCGGCAGCTGCGCCTTGCCGCCCAATGCGGCGCAGCCCGACGGCGCCCGGCGCATCGAAACCGGCGGCGCACGCATCCTGAATGCCGTCTGGCGCGACGGCTCGCTCTGGGGCGCCACCGCGTTCGGCAGCGGCGCCAACGCCGCCCTGCGCATTTTCCAAGTGCGGACCAACGGCTTTCCCTCCGTGCAGTTGGCGCAAGACCTCATCCAAAACTACGCCCCGTCGGACGCCTTCTACCCCGGCGTCGCGGTCGACAGCCGCGGCAACCTCGCCGTCGCCTTCAACCGCTCCGGCCCGACGGAATTCGCCGGTCTTTTCGCCGGCTTCCAGAGCGCCACCGCGCCGCGCGGCACGCCACTCGACGTCGTCACCGTCAAGGAGGGCGAGACGACCTACCAACTCCTCGACTCCGCCCGGCGCAACCGCTGGGGCGACTACAACTCGACCGCCCTCGATCCCGCCGACAATTCGATCTGGCTCTTCGGCGAATACGCCGCCAGCCCGGAAGACACCTGGGGTACCTGGATCGCCAACTACGCCTTCCCCGACGCGCTCTTCACCCCCACCCCCACCGGCACCGTCACCGCCACCCCGAGCGCCACCGGTACCCCCACCGAAAGCCGCACCCCGACGCCGACCCGGACCGACACGCCTACGCCCACGGTCACCCGCACCGCCACCACGACGCCCAGCCCGTCGGTGACCCCGAGCGAAACCATGACGCCAAGCCCGTCGGCCACCGCCAGCAGCACACCGACCCTAGCGCCCAGCGCGACGCCGAGCTTCACGCCGACCGCCTCGCCGCGCCCGAGCTTCACCGCCACCTCGACCCGCACCGTCACCGCCACCCCGACACATACCCCGACGGCCTTTCCCACCCGTACGCTGACGCGCACCTTCGCGCCGACGCCGACGTTCACCGGTACGCCGACGCGGACCCCGACGCCGACACACACCGCGACGTTCTCCGCGACGCCGACACGCACGGATACCCCCACCCGCACCCCAACACCGACGATCACCGCCACCGCCACGGTGACGCCCACCCCGACGGCCACCGACACGTCGACGATCACGCCAACGCGCACACCGACCCAGACTCCAGGCTCTCAAGATTGCTGCCAATGCCCCCTGCCCGCCTGCGGTCCGGCGAGTCGCGGCGCCTGCGGCAGCGGCTGCGTGCCGATCTTCGGAGCGAGCTGCGACCCGGATACGGGTCTGTGCCTGCCGCGCAGCCCGACACCGACGCCACGCCCGACCGACTCGCCGAGCCCGACGACGACCGCAACCGCCACCCCTTCGGAAACCCCGACCCATACCGCCAGCCCGAGCCCAACCCCCTCCCCCGAACCGAGTCCGACGGCGACCGTCGAACCGAGCGCTACGCCGACCGCAGTTCCTTCCGAGACACCCACACCGCCAGCCACCGATTCGCCGACGCCAACCGAGACGGTAACGCCGACCGAGACACCCACCGAGACGGCTACGCCCACGGAGACACCGATCGAGACCCCAACAGCCACACCGACGGAGACCGAGACAGCGACGGAGACGGTGACGCCGAGCCACACCCCTAGCCCCGAGCCGACGGCATCCGCCACCGACACCGCTTCGCCTTCCCCCTCGCCGTCGCCGACCCCCAGCCCAAGCGTCACCCGCACCGATTCCCCCACCCCGAGTCCTTCGCCGACTCCGGTCAGCGGCGACCTCGACGGCGACCGCGACGTCGACGCCGACGACCTCCGACTGCTGACCCGCTCGCTCTTCGCGCGCAACCCGCTCGCCCCAAGCGACGTCAACCGCGACGGCCGCACAACCGCCGCCGACCTCGCCGCCCTGCTGCCCCGTCTCTGACGCCCCTTTGCTTCTCGCCCGCGTCGACCTATGACGTCCGCCATGCCCTCGCCCCACTACCCCCGACGTGTCGCCCAGGTCCCGACGACGGACGCCCTCGCGCCGATCGCCGCGGCGACCCTCGCCCTCGCCGACGGTTCTCGCTCGGTGGCCGAAATCGCCGCGCTCGTCGCCGTGCGCTGTGGCGTCGAGCGGGAAAACGTCCACCGGGTTCTCGATGCCCTCGCCGACCTCGGGCTGGTCGAACGCCGCGCCACGCCGCCGGGCGGCAGCCTGGCCTTCAGTCGTCGTCTGGTGTGGCGCGGCGCTGCCGCCGGCCTCGCCGGCCTCAGCCTCGCCACGGCCCAGGCGCAGACCCTGCCCGAGCCGAGCCCGACACCCGAATGGGGCGAGATGCGGCCCGAGTTTCGCGAAAGCCGAAAACGCTTCGAAGAGCGCAAGCAGGCCGACGGGCGCACCGCCGCACCACCTGGGAAAGGTACCCCCACCCCGCGCTCTGCCGGCCAGCCGAGCGGCGGCTACCACGGCGAAACCGCAGCCGACACGGAAGCCCAACCCACCTTGCCGCCCATCTCCGGCGACGGCATCGACCGCCGCCAAGAACAAACCGTCAAACGCGACCAAGAACGCTACGACAAGCTGCTGGAACGAAGGTAGATGGGAGATGGGAGATGGCTGAGGCTGAGGCTAAGGCTGAGGCTGAGGCTGAGGCTGAGGCTAAGACTTAGACTTAGACTTCACCGCCAGGTGGTCGATCATCTTGCCGGCGACGTCGATGCCGCCGAGTTCCTGGGCCGGGGCAAAATAACAGGGAAAATTCGCCTCGAGCAGGTACACGCGACCGCTGGCATGCCACAGGAGGTCGACCCCGGCGCATTCCAGACGCAGGGCACGCGTCGCCGCCACCGCCATCGACTCCAAAGGCTCGGGGGCACCCGCCTGCACGCTGGCCGCATCGAGCACTCCGGTACTGCGGAAATCATCCGCCGCCAGCGGCAGCGGGTACGACGCCACAGCGCGCTCGCCGACCACCACGACGCGCCAGGGCACGGCGTCGGCGACATAGGCCAACAACATCGGCAACGCCTGGGTCGCCAACAGATAATCGACCGTCGAAAACAGCGCCGCCCACGAATCGACGCGCAACACGCCGACCCCACCCTCGCCGCCGGCGAGCTTGATCACCACCGGTAAGCCGCCCAACACCTCGACCGCCTGCCGCAGCCCATCGCGCCGCGTGCCGAAGCAGGGAACGTAACGCGGCACCGCCAGGCCGGCCCGCTCGAACAGCGGCAGCGAAGCGACGGGGGCGAAATGCGGACCGTCGGCGTCGGCGTAGAAGGTCGCCACGCCCGGACCGAACAAGGACTGCTCCAGGCGGATCGCCGCCGCCGATACCGCCGGCCGATACAGCAGGCTGCCCGGATCGAGTGGAGCGAGGCGGGTCGGGTCGACGTCGCCTGGTCGCACGCACACGAACTCGACGGCACGCGCCGCGCAGGCGCGATCGAGCAGATGGAGGGTGATCTCCGGCACGCGATCATCGACGCACCAGAGACGCATACGAGACTCGCTATTGCGCGATGCGCACGACGATTTCGCGCGACGGACCGGGATTGCCGGCGACGTCGAGCACGCGTGCGGCGACGATGGTGTCGCCGACGGGGAAAGCCCAGGCGCGCGACGGTTCGATGCAGAATTGCGCCTTGGCCGCCGGGTTGATGAAGGCGAAGCCGAAACCCTCGTCGCCCGTGGTGCAGGCATCGCCACTGCCCGTGCGCACGCCGCCGTCGACGCGGCACGACATCTCGTTGATCACGTCGGTGAGCAACTGGCGCGGGCCGAAATCGAGCCCGTCGGCGGCCGGCACGCCGCCCAACGCTTCGCCGCTGACGTCGCACACGACGGCGCTGCCGTTGCCCAGAGGGCGCGAGACGAGGACCTGGATGTCGGGACGTTCGGTGGGATCGACGGGGGCGCGGTCGAATACCCGCGCGCCGACGCGCCGGCCGCTGATGCCGGGGGCGGCCTCGACGATGATCCAGCTGCCGTTGCCGAAGAGGCGAGTGTAGATCTGACGGCCTTGGTCGTCGACACCGCTCGGCGCGATCGGACTGAGGGCCGAATCGGCGAGAGCCAACGCGACGATGTCGGGACCGATCGGATCAGGCGTAGGCGTAGGCGTCGGCGCCGCCGTGCACCCCCGCAGCGCCCCATCGACGGAAGCGACCAACTCGTCGACCGTAAGGGTGCCGCTGGCGTCGGTATCGAAGGGCGCGCAGGCGGACATCGGCGTGACGCCGAGGGCGATGTTGACGCCCAAGAGGATCTCGTCGACGGTGATGGCCGTATCGCCGTTGCAGTCGCCGACGCAGGCCGGCCCTTGCGCGAGCAAGACACCGGCAGCGAGGAGCACGACGCATCCGAGGAGAGCAAGAAACCGCAAGCAAGCAGACATCATCGTGCCAAAGGACTGGGGCTGACCAACGTCAGGCTTGTACTACTGCGCCCCCGCAGCGGCAAGTTGGAACCGTAGCGCCACCAACCAGCCGACCTGCCCGCCTGCCTCGGACATTCGCCGCTTGCCCGCCTTGCCTGCCTGCGCTATGGCCTCCGCCTTGCCCCAAACGGACGTTTGTCGACCCTTGAGCGAGGCCCGATGAATCTCGAGTACAGCGCCGAATACGAACAGTTCCGCAGCGAAGTGCGCGCCTTCCTGGCCGAACACTGGTCGGAAGACGATGCCAACGCCGGACCCGCCGGCAGCCCCGCGGCGCAGGCCTTCGGCGGCGTCATCCGCACCGACGACCGGGCCACCGAGTTCCGCATCCAGGCCATCGAACGCGGCTACCTCTACCGCCACATCCCGCGCCGCTACGGCGGTGGCGAACAAGCCCCCGACGCCCTCAAGAGCACCATCATCTTCGACGAATTCCGCCGCGCCCGCGCGCCGCACGAACTCATGGGCCAAGGTCCGAGCATGCTCGCCCCGACCCTCGTCGAACACGGCACCGAGGAGCAGCGCCAGCAGTTCGTGCGCGACACCCTCCTCGGCCGCATCACCTGGTGCCAAGGCTACAGCGAACCCGGCTCCGGCAGCGACCTCGCTTCGCTGCGCACCCGCGCCGAACTCGACGGCGACTTCTGGGTCGTCAACGGCCAGAAGATCTGGACCTCCAACGCCGACACCTCGGATTGGATGTTTTGCCTCGTACGCACCGAGCCCGACGCCGCCAAGCACGACGGCATCAGCTACCTGCTCATCGACATGAAGAGCCCCGGCCTCACCGTCCGCCCGCTGCGCCAGATGACCGGCGACGCCGACTTCAACGAAGTGTTCCTCGACAACGTGCGCGTGCCCGTCGGCAACATCGTCGGCGAACGCGGCAAGGGCTGGCAGGTCAGCCGCTCGACCCTCAAGCACGAGCGCGCCCTCATCGGCAACGCCGTCTTCAGCCGCCGCACCCTCGACGGCGTGCTGTTCATGGCCATGGCGACGCAGACCCGCGGCCGGCCGGCGATCCAGGATCCGGTCCTGCGCGACGCCATCGTGCGCGCCGAATGCAAGGTCTTGGCCAGCGAATACCACGGCTTCCGTTTGCTCACCCTGTCCTCGAAGCAAAAGGATCCCGGCGTCGCCTCGATGGTGACCAAGCTCTACGGCACGCAGCTCAGCTACGAGACCGGCAAGCTGGCGATGGATCTGCTCGGCGACCGCGGCGTGCTGGCGCCGGGCGAAAAGAGCGCACCGGCCGAAGGCATGTTTCTCAACGCGTACATGTGGTCGCTCGGCGTGCTCATCGCCGGCGGCACGGCCAACATCCAGCGCAACGTCATCGGCGAGCGGGGCCTCGGGCTGCCGCGCGACTCGGCCGCCAGCCGTCGCTGAGGAAAGCGCATGGACTTCGGACTCTCGCAAGAACAAGAACAACTGCAGCAGACGCTGCGTCGCTTCCTCGCCGAGCAATGCCCGACGACGCGCGTGCGCAACATCATGGAAAGCGACGCCGGGCACGACGCGGCGCTGTGGCAGAGCCTCGGCGAACTCGGCGTCGCCGGCCTGAACGTGCCCGTCGAGTGGGGCGGCTCCGGCCTCGAGTTACTCGACGTCGCCCTCGCGGCGGAGGAACTCGGCTATGCGGCGACGCCCGGGCCGTTTCTGACGCATGCCATGGCGACGGTGGTGCTGCTCGAAGGCGACGATTCAGCGGCGCGCGCCGCGTGGCTGCCGCGCCTGGCTGCCGGCGAGGTCGTGGCGACATTCGCCGTGGCCGAGGCCGACGGCGAATGGCGCCCGCGCGAACTGCAGACCAAGGTCGTCGGCGGCCGCCTCGACGGCCACAAGAACATGGTGCCGTACGCCGGCGTCGCCGACCTGATGCTCGTTGCGGCCCAGGACGAAGCGGGCCCGGGCGTCTTCTTGGTCGATCGCGGCGCCGCGGGCATCGAGTGTCGACCACTACAAGTCGTCGACCTGACGCGGCGGCTCGACGCCGTGACGTTCCGCGACGTCCCGGCGCAGCGTATCGGCGGCCTGGCGACCCTGCAGCGCGGCCTCGACGCCGGCTGCATCCTGCTGGCGGCGGACGCCTACGGCGGGGCTAAGCGCGCATTCGACATGACGCTGACCTACGTCCAGCAGCGCGAGCAGTTCGGCCAGATCATCGGGGCGTTCCAGGCGGTGAAGCACCAACTTGCCGATCTGATCACCGAACTCGAGCCGTCGCTGTCGTTGTGGTGGTATGCGGCGCACGCCTTCGACCACATCCGCGACAAGAGCGAGCGTCATGCGGCCTTGGCGAAGGCGCACCTGAGCGACGTGTTCGACCAGGTGGCCCGGGCCACCACCGAATTGCACGGCGGCATCGGCTTCACCTGGGAGTACGACCTGCAGCTGTGGTTCCGCCGGGCGATCTTCGACCGCGGTTACCTCGGCGAGGCGACGTACCATCGGGCGCGGGCTGCCGACCTCGGGGGTTGGTAGGCGCTTTGGGTTGTGTTCGGCCGTGCGATCTGCCACGGTCCGGCCATCATCGTTCGAGGAGATCGCGCGTGGGCAACCTGCACTGGCTCATTCTGATTCCCTACTACTTCTTCGGCACGCTGGCCGTGCTGACGTTGCTCGTGCTGCTGACGCGGGTCACCCGCATCAAGACGTCGATCAACACCTTGGTCGGTATTGCGATCGCTTCGACGGTGTTCGACCTCGTCTTCGTCCTCAGCACCGGCATGCTGAAGATCGACCATTTCACCGCCGGGCCGATGCTGGCCATCGGCGGCGCGTCCTTCGTCTTCGCCTTCATCGACTTCCTGCTGCGCAAGTCGCTGCCGCTGCCGCTCGACGAAGAACTCGCCGCCGCCCACGAATAACGCCCGCGAGTACCTCCGCGGAGGCTGCGCTAGGCGATGCGCGCCGGGGAACCGATCGACGAGCCTCATGACGTCGAGCAAGCGGTCCTCGCCCGCTTCGCCTTCGCGAGTCGGGCCGTCGCCTACGCGACGATCGGCGTGTGTCTGCTCGATCTGATCCTGACCCCGCCGATCGTCCCCCAGACACTTCCATTCCGCCTCTTCAACCTTGGCGTGGCGCTGGCGTTTCGATTCGCTGAGCGCGCCCCTTCCCTGCAGCGGCATGCGTCGGCGATCGGCGTCGCCTTGCTGTTGGCAATGGCCAGCTCTTCCCTCCTGAACGGCGTTTCCTCGGGACGTCTACGCGTCTCGGCCTTTCTCGTTGCGACCAGCGTCGTCGTCGCCTCGGCGATGGTACCATGGGGCGCCCGGTCGCAGGCGGTCCTCGCCTCCAGCGTTGCGCTGCTGATCGGTGGGAGCGCGTGGCTGATCGATGTGCCACAGATTACGCCGGTCGAATGCGCCACGGTATTCCTCACGCTGGTGTTGTCGGTCTTCATCGCACGCGATCGACGGCGCGGCTGGGATGACGGTCAGCGCCGCACCGCGCAGCTGGCAGCCGAGATCGCCGATCGCCGCCGCGCCGAACAGCAGATGGCGCTGTTGGTCGACATCGTCAGCGAAACGACCGGCACTCTGGACCGCGGCTTCATCACGCGCCGCATCCAGGAACGCACGGCCGAAGCGTTGCACGCCGACATCGTGCTCAACTTCAACCTCGACCCGGTGCAACGGCGGTTCTACGTCACGGCACACCACGGAATCCCGCCGGACCTGCGCGCTTTCGTCGCAAACCTGACGTTCTCCATGCGCGAACCGTTCGGCGGGCGATTGAGCGCCGGCGAAACGGTGGTCGTCGATGACCTCGAAGCGTGGCCAGGCCTGCCCGTCGACATGCTGAAGGCGACCGGCCTGCGCGCCCTCATCGCGACCCCCCTCATCGTCGGCGGATCGAATAGTGGACGTTTCGTCGCGCTGCGCCGAGGTGAGCCCTACACGACACTCGATCGCACGCTGTTCGAGGGCATCGCGCGCCACCTCGCGGTCGCGCTCGAGGCGGCGGACCTTTACAGATTGCAGGCGCATGAGGCTCGCTCGCAGCA
The DNA here is from genome assembly GCA_964524885.1 of uncultured Binatia bacterium (SeqCode). GTDB lineage: Bacteria > Desulfobacterota > Binatia > HRBIN30 > HRBIN30 > CALJUJ01. The sequence continues at coordinate 13,018 of CAZGEJ010000045.1, read as the reverse complement.
GCAGTTGGCGCGGCTCAGCCGTGCCCTGCTCGCCACGCGCGAGTTGGAAGAGCTTTGCACCCACCTCGATGCTGCGTCACGTACGATGATCGGCGCCCACGGCACCTGTACGTTCCTCGTCGACGGCGACGACATGCAGCTACAGCTCGTCCACAGCGGCGGCGCGGGCGCCGAAGCATGGGATGCGCTGCGCGACATTGCCGTGCCGCGTGACAGTTTCGCGAACGTGCTCGAGCGACTCGAGTCCGAGTCCTTCGTCGAAGTCGCCGACAGCTCGTGCGCCGCCGACTCGATCAGCCGTCGGGCCGCCGAGCTCGGCGTGCATTCGATCCTCTATCTGCCGCTGCGTCGCGACAGTCGCGTCGTCGCAGTCCACGCCGCGTGGTTCACCGGCGATGCGACGATCCTCGAACCGCGGCGGCGGACGGCCGGCACCCTCGCCCAGCTCGGCTCGTTCGCCGTCGCCAACACCCAACTCCTCGACGAACTCGACCGCGCCAACCGGGTCAAGTCGGATTTCGTCGCGACGATGTCGCACGAGTTGCGCTCGCCCCTGAACGTGATCATCGGCTACAACGACTTGCTCCTCGACGGCGTATTCGGCCCTCTGTCACCCGAACAGATCGACACCCTGCAACGCACCCAGCGGCGCGCCTGGGAACTGTTGGAACTGATCAACACGACCCTCGATCTGAGCCGCATGGCCGCCGGCCGCATGGCACTCGCCGTCAGCGAAGTCGACGTGGCGGAGTTGCTCAGTCAGATCGACGTCGAAACACGCGACCTGCGGGCCGCTGGTCAGGTCGAATTCCACATACAGCTCGCTGCGGGCCTACCGACGCCGCGCACGGATGGTCCGAAGCTGAAGGTCGTCTTGAAGAATCTCGTGCGCAACGCGCTCAAGTTCACCGAACGCGGCGCGGTCGACGTGCGCGCCGAAGTCGACGGCGGGAGTCTTCGCTTCACCGTTACGGATACCGGACCGGGCATCCCTCCGACGGAGCGTGACGCGATTTTCGAAGCCTTTCGGCAGCTCGACAGCTCGATCACCCGCCGTTTCGGCGGTGCCGGCCTCGGCCTCTACATCGTGCGCCAGTTGCTCGAAGTGCTGCAGGGGCGGATCACGCTCGACAGCGAAGTTGGCAAGGGCTCGACCTTCCGCGTATGGATACCGCTGTCTCCGGATGCGACGGCGGAGGTCCTGGGCGAGGATCACGACATGACGCAGCGGGACCCGCGAGGCGACGAGGCAGACGCATGAGACGACGTAAGTTCTGGGGCTGGGGCTGGGAGGGCGAAGGGCCCAGCGCGGAGGAGCAGAAAGGCCTCGGATCGCTGCTGGCGGCGCGCTTCGGCGGCGCGGCGCCGGAGCCGATTGCACCCCCTCGTCTCGACGAGATCGAACTCGCCCAACCGCGGTGCGCCGCACCGGCGGCCCTCGCCGACATTCTCACCGACGCGCCGGACGAACGCGCCGGCCACACCTACGGCAAGGCATTTCGCGACATCGCCCGCGCCCTGCGGCGCGACTTCGCCGCCGCGCCCGACTGGGTCGCCCTGCCCCGCCACGAGGCCGACATCGTCGCGCTGCTCGATTGGTGCGGCGACCAGGGCGTGGCCGCCATTCCCTACGGCGGCGGCAGCAGTGTCGTCGGCGGGGTCGAAGCGCGTCTCGACGGGCCCTACCGCGCCGCCGTGTCGATCGACCTGCGCCGCCTCGATCGCGTCGAAGAAATCGACCGGACGTCGCGTGCCGCCCGCATCCAAGCCGGCATCTTCGGCCCGGCGCTGGAAGACGCCTTGCGGCCGGCCGGCCTGACCCTGCGCCACTTCCCGCAGTCTTTCGAGTTCTCGACCCTCGGCGGCTGGCTGGCGACCCGTTCCGGCGGTCACTACGCGACGCTGTACACGCACATCGACGACTTCGTCGAGTCGATGCGTGTCGTCACACCGAGCGGCATCGTCGCCACTCGCAGGCTGCCTGGCTCGGGGGCCGGACCGAGCCCGGATCGCCTGTTTCTCGGCTCCGAGGGCGCCCTCGGCATCATCACCCAGGCGTGGATGCGCTTGCAGGATCGACCGACGTACCGCGCCGCCACCAGCGTGCGCTTCGCCGAATTCCACGCCGGCGTCGCCGCCGTGCGCCAGATCGCCCAGGCCGGCTTGTTCCCCTCGAACTGCCGTCTGCTCGATGCGGGCGAGGCTCAGACCGCCGGTGCCGGCGACGGCAGTGCCAACATCCTGCTGCTGGCGTTCGAGAGTGCCGACCACGACCCGGCGGCGCGCATGCAACGCGCACTGCAATGTTGTCGCGACCATGGCGGCGAAGTGCCCGACGGTGCCGGGGCGACCCGCCACGACGGCGCCGGTGATCGCGAAGGCTCCGCCGGCGCCTGGCGCCAGTCGTTCCTCGGCATGCCCTACTTGCGGGACGCCCTCGTCTGCCTCGGCATGGTCGTCGAGACCTTCGAGACCGCCACCACGTGGGACCAGTTTCCGGCCCTGCATCATGGCGTCGTCACCGCGGTGCAGGACGCGCTGCAACGCATCTGCGGCGGCGGCAGCATCACCTGCCGCTTCACCCACGCCTACCCCGACGGGCCGGCGCCGTATTTCAGCGTCATCGCCCCGAGCCGCCATGACGGCCTGGTGCAGCAGTGGGACGAGATCAAGGCCGCCGCCTCGGAGGCGTTGCTCGCCCACGGCGGCACCATCACCCATCACCATGCCGTCGGCCGTGATCACCGCCCATGGTACGACCGCCAACGTCCCGAACCGTTCGCCGCCGCGCTGCGCGGCGCCAAGCGCGCCCTCGATCCCGCCGGCATTCTCAATCCCGGGGTTCTCGTCGACCCTCAGCTCCCGTGACGAACATGACCAAGGACACCCTCAGCATCACCGACAACCGTACCGGCCAGACCTACGAGGTCGCCATCGACAACGGCACCATCGCCGCGGCCGACCTCGATCAGATCCGCGAGACACGCCACGGCGCCGGTCTGATCTCCTTCGATCCGGCGCTGCGCCATACGGCGACCTGTCGTTCGGCGATCACCTTCCAAGACGCACGTGCCGGACTCCTCTGGCACCGCGGCTACCCGATCGAACAGCTGGCGCGGCATTCGACCTTTCTCGAAACGGCGTACCTCGTGTTTCACGGCGACTTGCCGACGGCGGAGGAATTCGCCCGCTGGCGCGACGACATCGCCGACCAGTACGTCGTGCGCGAGTCGGTGACCCGCTTCCTGGACGGCTTCCTGCACGACGCCGACCCGATGAGCGTGCTGATCAGCACCGTGGCGGCCTTGTCGACCTTCTATCCGGAGTCGCGCGATGTCACCGATCCGGCGGTGCGACGGCGCAACGTCATCCGCCTGATCGCACAAGTGCCGACGCTGGCGGCGTTCGCCCACCGGCGCCGCTTGGGTCGGCCGTACGTGTACCCCGACGCCAGCTTGTCCTACATCGGCAACTTTCTCAGCATGATGTTCCGGGCTACGGAACTGCGCTACGAGCCCGATCCGATCATCGAGCGGGCACTCGACGTGTTGTTTCTATTGCACATCGATCACGGCCAGTCGTGCTCGGCGACGACGATGCGCTGTGTCGGCAGCGCTCATACCGACCCGTACCTGTCGGCGGCAGCCGCGGCGGCCGCCCTTTCCGGACGCTTTCGCGACGAAGGTCTGGGCGAGGTGCTGGCGATGCTGCAAGGGATCGGCAGCCCCGAAAACGTCCCCGCCTTCATCGAAAAGGTGAAGGCACAGCGCAGCGAACCCGCCGGCTTCGGCCATCGTCTCTATCGCACCTACGATCCGCGTGCGCGCATCCTGCGGGCTGAGGCGGAGAAGCTGTTCGATGCCGTCGAGCGGCCGGTCATCTTCGACATCGCCTTGCAGCTCGACGATCTCGCTTCGCGCGACGCCTACTTCATCGACCACGCGCTGTACCCGGTGGTCGATTACTACGAGGCGGTGATGTACGCGGCCATGGGCTTCCGCCCCAACATGTTCCCGGTGCTCTTCGCCATTCCCCGCTTCGTCGGCTGGGCGGCACAGTGGGAAGAGATGTCGGCCGACCCGAGCCAATACACCTACCGCCCGCGCCAGGCCTACGTCGGACCGGCGGCGCGCGACTACGTCGAGATCGATCGACGCTGATCGTGCCAGCAACGACGGGGACAGTCCGTATAAGGGGACAGTCCCCCTGTCGGTCAAGCCAACGTAGGGAACAGTCCCGTGAAGGGGACTCTCCCCCTTTCAGTTCGGGTCGGGCTCGTCGGGCACCGGCTCCATCGTCAGCACCACGCGCGTCGTCGTCGTCGCGCCGGTTGTTCCGCTCACGTCCGTGACTTGCAGGCGCAACTCGGCTTCGACACCTTCGTACTGATCGGGCTCGGTCGGGAACGGCAACTCGAAGACGAGGCTGCGCTCCTCGCGCCAGCCATCGCCGCGAATCTGGAAACGCGCGAAACGCGTGACGTCGAGCAAGCTCTCGTCCGCCGTGCGCAGCGACACGTCGATCCGTATCGGCGCTGCGGCGTCGAGACACGCCGCCCAGACGTGAAGACGCAGCGCCACGCCGCCTTGGGCGAACTGCAGGAGAGGTACGACCTCGCAAGGATCGATGCGACCGAAGCCGTCGCTGTTGCGCCCGAGCAACAACTGCGGCTCGATGCCGCAGCGAGGCGACGGCAATTCGGTTGCGGGAGCGGGTGCCGTCGCACAGCAACGCGGCACCGCCTCGATCGGCTGTAGGTCGCAGTCCACGGGAAGGCAGCCGGCGAGTGCCGCCCGCACCGCGGCCACGATCTCGTCGACGGTGACGGCGCCGTCGGCATCGGCGTCGAACGCCGGGCAGGCAGCGCGATCCGCCTCGCCGATGGCGATGGCGACGCCGCGTAGAATCTCGTCGACCGTGATGACTGCGTCGGCGTTGCAGTCGCCGATACAGGCATGCGCCGGCGTCGTGACCGCCGGCAGAAGGAGAAGCGCCGCGAGCGCCGGGCCGAGGCGCCGGCGCCCGCCGTGGCGCGTGGTCACGCGCAAGCGCGCCGACCCTTCACTTCAGCTTGGCGAGGGCGGCGTCCATGCCGCCGAGAATCGAGCTGGGGTCGTTCTCGGCATAGAAGTACTTGTAGTTGCTGCGGCCCGGCACCGTCAGTGCCGGCTCGAGCTTGCCGTCCGGCGCGAGGAAGAACGTGCGCGGGATGTACTCGCCGTCGGGCTTGTAGAGTCCGCTCTTGTCCTTGTTCTTGTCGGAGTCGAGCCGGACCATGACGAACGACTTGGCCTTTTCGACGACCTTGGGGTCGTGGAACATCTTCGAGTAATTGGTGCAGTGGGGGCACCACTCCGTGTAGAAGATGAGGCAGACGGGCTTGCCGTCCGCCTTGGCCTTGGCGAGGCCGTCTTCGTAGTTCATCCATTGGATGCCGGCATCATTCCAATCGCCGCCGGCGAACGACGTCGCCGGCGCGGCGAGGGTGAGAGCGGCAAAGGACAGGGTGAGCAGCAGATTCTTGAGCATGGTGCCTCTTCGGTGGTCCGTGATTCGTGGTTCGTGAGGATGTTGGTTCAGGACGCGGCACGCTGCAGCGCGGCGGCGTCGTCGGCTTGCGGCGTGACGTCGCTGTGGCAGGCGTGGCGGTCGCCGACCACGGGGAGCGCCTGTTCCCGACGGCGCAGCAACTCGCGCGCGTCGGCGGTCAGGCCCGGGCTCGGCGTGGCGCGGCGCTCGGGCTGGAAGTTCGGATCCTTGCCGCTGGCAAAGGCGGTGATCTCCTTCGAAATGCGCATGCTACACCAATCGTGGCCGCACATGGCGCAGAAGTCGGTATCGACCTTGAGATCCTCGTCATGCAGGGCACGCGCGGTCTCGCCGTCGAAGGCGATCTCGAATTGCTTGGGCCAGTTGAGCGCGGCGCGGGCGCGCGACATGTCGTCGTCCCACTGGCGCGCGCCGCGGATGCCGCGGGCGATGTCGCCGGCGTGGGCGGCGATCTTGTAGGCGACGCAACCGGCACGCACGTCGTCGGCTTTCGGCAAGCCGACGTGCTCCTTGGGGGTGACGTAACACAACATGGCGGCACCGGCGCGGGCCGCTTCGGTGGCGCCGATGGCACTGGTGATGTGGTCGTACCCCGGGAAGACGTCGGTGACGAGCGGGCCGAGGACGTAGAACGGCGCGTCGTCGCAGACGCGCTGCTGCAGCTGCATGTTGACGGCGATTTGGTCGAGGGGAACGTGGCCGGGGCCTTCGACCATCGCTTGCACGCCGTGCTCGCGCGCACGCTGGACGAGTTCGCCGAGGGTCTGCAGTTCGGCCAGCTGCGCCGCGTCGGTAGCGTCGGCGAGACAGCCCGGGCGTAGGCCGTCGCCGAGCGAGTAGGTGACGTCGTACTCGCGCATGATGGCGCTGATCTCGTCGAACATCTCGTACATCGGGTTCTGGCGGCCGTGGTGGATCATCCACTTGGCCAGCAGCGAACCGCCGCGCGAGACGATGCCGGTGATGCGGTTGCCGACGAGAGGCAAGTGTTCGCGCAGCACGCCGGCGTGCAGGGTGAAGTAGTCGACGCCTTGGCGCGCCTGGCGTTCGACCTCGAGCAGGATGTCGTCGTAGGTCAGATCCTCGATGCGGCGGCCGACGATCATGCTGTAGATGGGCACGGTGCCGATCGGGATGGTGCTGTGGTCGATGATCGCCTGGCGGCATTCGCGCAGGTTGCCGCCCGTGGAGAGGTCCATCAGGGTATCGGCGCCGAAGCGCTGGGCCCAGAGCAGCTTCTCGACCTCTTCGTCGGTGGTGCTGGAGACGGGCGAGGCGCCGATGTTGGCGTTGATCTTGGTCGTGATCATGCGCCCGATGCCGACCGGGTCGAGGCGTTTCGGGGCGCGTTCGCCGCGCATGTAGTCGGGATCCTGGATGGCCTCGCGCCGCTGCACGGCCGTCTGGTTGGTCCAATACCGCGCCTCGGCGCGGGCAGATGGATGACCGACACTCGGCAAGCCCTCGAAGTCGGGGTGACGTGTCGGCTCTTCGCCGGCGCTGCCGGCGAGGTGGCGCCGGTTGGCGGGGATGACGAGACGCCCGAGGGCGACCTCGTCGCGAATGAACTCGGGTGCGCAGTTCTCGCGTTGCGCCACCCGGCGCATTTCGGGCGTAATCTGCCCCCGTCGCGCCGCTTCGAGCTGGGTCATCGGCCGTCACCTCCTGGCATTTGCGGCGATCCTACGCGTCCCTATCGGTAGCCGCAACCGCGCCGCGTCCGACACCCGGCGCGGGCCGACGCCGCGGCGGTAGACCGACGCCAGACCTCGTACTAGAGAAGGGCCTCGCTTGGGCGCGCCGACGCGCCCGGGCCCGAAATCAGCACGGAGGACAGCCGCTTCATGGAGCAAATTCGCTTCGACGACATCGCCAAGTTGCAGACTCTGGTCAGTGAAGAGTTCGGCGAGTGGGGGCCCGAAATCGAGGTCACCCAGGAGATGATCAACCAGTTCGCCGACCTGACCGGCGATCATCAGTGGATTCACGTCGACGTCGAACGCGCCAAGCGCGAGAGCCCGTTCAAGCGTCCGATCGCCCACGGCTTCCTCACCCTGAGCCTGGTGCCGACCCTGCGCCCCAAGGCCGGCTACCAACTCGTCGGCTACGGCAACGCTACCAACTACGGCGCCGACAAGCTGCGCTTCGTCAGCCCCGTGCCGGCCGGCGCCAAGATCCACGCCCGCTCGCGTCTCGTCGCCGCCGAAGCCAAGCCCAAAGGCACCCAAGTGACGACCGAGCTGGCGGTGCACGTCGTCGGCAACGACCGCCCCGCCCTGCTCTACACGATGCTCGTGCTCTACCATCCGCCGCTGGCGTGAGCATGCACGCGACGTTGCGCATCGGCGTCTTGGGCGCCGCTCGCATCACCCCGATGGCCCTCCTGCGCCCGGCACGCCTGGTGCCGGGCGTCGAGGTCGTCGCCGTCGCGGCCCGCGATCGTGAGCGCGCCGGTGCCTTCGCTCGCAAGCACGGCATCGCGCGCACGCACGACTCCTACGAAGCGCTGCTCGCCGACCCCGAAGTCGACGCCGTCTACAATCCACTGCCCAACAGCCACCACGGGCTGTGGACCATCCGCGCCCTCGACGCCGGCAAACACGTCCTCTGCGAAAAACCCCTCGCCGCCAACGCCGACGAGGCCGAGGCCATGGCCGCAGCGGCGCGCCGCAACGGTCGTGTCCTGATGGAAGCCTTCCACTGGCGCTACCATCCGCTCGCGGCGCGCATGCGGGCCATCCTCGACTCGGGGGAACTCGGCACGACGCGCCACGTCGAGGCACACTTCGCCGTGCCCCTGTGGATTCCGGGCGACATTCGCTACCGCTGGGACCTCGCCGGCGGGGCGCTCATGGATACCGGCTGTTACGCCATCAGCATCCTGCGCTTCCTCGCCGGTGCCGAACCGACGGTGCGCCGCGCCCGGGCGCAACTCAGCGGCCCCAAGGTCGACCGTGCCATGCAGGCCGACTTCGTCTTCCCCGACGGGCGCACCGGGCGCATCACCTGCTCCTTGTTCTCGTCGACGATCCTGCGGGCGCGGGCCCGGGTCCACGGCGATCTCGGGATGATGGACGTCTTCAATCCGGTGGCACCGCAGGTCGCCCATCGCTTGACCGTCGTCACCGCCAGCGGCAAACGCCGCGAGCGGGTACCGGGGCCGGCATCGTACACAGGGCAGCTGGAGGCTTTCCGGCAGGCCATCGGCGGCGCGCCGGTGCCGACCTCGCCGGAACACGGCATCGCCAACATGCGCGTCATCGACGCGGTCTACCACGAGGCCGGACTGCCGCTGCGCCAAGGCGTGCCCGTTGCTGGCGGAGGCTTAGGCTCAGTCTAGGTCTAAGCCTAAGCCTCCGCCGCAGGCGGACCGATTGCACCGGGCGCGCGATTCCGCTTGTATACGACAAATCCTACCAAAGAGGTCTTATATGGCGCTCCACGAAGCCACGCGGCAACGCATCGTCTCTCTCATCCCGTCCAAGGGCGTGGTGCTCTTCATGAAGGGCAACCGGTCGCAACCGCAATGCGGCTTCTCCGCCCGCGTCGTGCAGATCCTCGACAGCGTCGTCGACACCTACGAGACGGTCGACGTCCTCGCCGATCACGAAGTCCGCGAGGGCATCAAGGAATTCTCCAACTGGCCGACCATCCCGCAGGTTTACATCGACGGTGAATTCGTCGGCGGCTGCGACATCGTCACCGAAATGTACGGCTCGGGCGAGCTGCATCAGATGCTGGGCAAGCCGGTGCCGGAACGCAAAATTCCCAAGCTCACCGTCACCCCGGCGGCCGCCAAGGCGCTGCAGGGCCATCTCGACAACAACCCGGGCGCCGTCCTCTTCCTCGGCATCGACAACAACTACGAGCCGACGCTCGGCTTGCGTCCGCGCCAGGGCCACGAGATCGCCGTCGAAAGCAACGGCATCACCGTGATCATGGACGCGATGACCGCCGAACGCGCCGAAGGCGTGGTCATCGACATGGTCGAGGGGCTCGGTGGAGCGTCGTTCAAGGTCGACAACCCGAACGCCCCCAAGCCAGTGCGCCAGCTGTCGCCGCGCGAGGTCAAGCAGATGATCGACGCCGGCGCCAAGTTCGAGTTCCTCGACGTGCGCTCGCCCGACGAACGGGCCACCGCCAGCATCCCGGGCACGCGCCTGCTCGACGCCGACGTGGCACACGAGCTCGAAGCCTTGCCGCGCGACACGACCCTCGTCTTCCATTGCCACCACGGCGGTCGCAGCCAGCAGGCGGCCGAGCATTTCCGCCGTCTGGGCTTCAAGGATGTGATCAACGTCGCCGGCGGCATCGACGCTTGGTCGGCCGAAGTCGATCCCTCGATCCCCCGCTACTGAGGAATCCTGCGGATAAATCGGATCTTTTCACCACGGAGGCGCGGAGTTACCCCGGAATCCATGAAGATTCTCGGGTAACGACGACGAGAATGCGTGTCACTCGGTCGATGGGGAAAACGTACTCGACCCATCCCGTGGAATCACGTTCTCCCCGAAAATCAGTGTTCTCCGTGTCTTCGGGCCTCCGTGGTGATATGATCTGGTTACGTCAGCTAGTGACGTCAGCTAGTGCCGAGTTGCCCAGCGGAGCGCCGCGATGCCGGCGCCGCGCTCCGGCGCGCGTTCATCCAGCAGCACGGTAACACGCATGCGCTGCATCAAGTCGGTGAACGGCGCCTTGGCCCGAAAGGCATTCAGGAACGCCGTCGCATCGAACGCGTCGCCGAGGCGCAAGACGACGCCCCCCGCGACGTAGACCCCACCCAGGGCCATGCTCGCCAGCGCCAGGTTCCCCGCCTGCGCGCCATAGATGCGCGAGAACAAGCCGACGGCGGCGCGACTGGCGGGACACTCGCCGGCCAACGCCGCTGCCCCGACCGCGGCGCCGGCGTGTTCCCCTTGCACGCGCGCCGCCACCGCTGGCGTCGCCGCCACCCCCTGCACTTGCGTCACGAACTCGAAGAGGTTCGCCAGACCACGTCCCGACAGCACTCTCTCGTACGACGCGCGGCCGAACTTCCGCAGGAGAAAGCGCGCCAGCTCCAACTCGACCTCATCGGTCGGTCCGAAGTCGACGTGGCCGCCTTCGGTCGCCAGCGGCACATACGACTCGCCCGTCTGCAGCAGCATGGCCTGCCCGAGGCCGGTCCCGGCAGCGATGACGCAGCGATGGCCCGCCGTGGTCGTGCCCTCTTGGAGGACGCGTTCGTCTTCAGGAGTGAGACACGTCGTCGCCCAGGCGGTCGCCTCGAGATCATTGAGCAGGCGCACCGGACAGCCCAGCCGGGCGCTCAGGCGAGAGCCGGAGACGAACCATGGCAGGTTGGTGGCGCGCACCTCTTGGTCGACGACGGGCCCGGCGATACCGAAGCCGGCAGCCACTAAGCGCACGTCGTGTCCGGGCCACTGATCGAGAATGTCGTCGAGATGCGGGAAGTCGGCGTTGCGGAAGCTCGCCTCGGCAACGCGCCGCGCTGGAACCCCATCGGCGCACGTGTAGAGGCCGAGGTTGGTCTTGGTCGCGCCGATGTCGCCCGCGAGCAGCAGGCGCTCCGACAAGTCAGACCTGTCAGACCTGTCAGACCTGTCAGACCTGTCCGACATGTCCGACATGTCCGACTTGTCCGATCCGGTTGACGATGTGGATCGGCTCGCCGGCGAGAAAGGCGCGCACGTTGTCGACGGTCGTCGCCATCATCCGCTTACGCGCCGCCAGCGTGGCCCAGGCGAGGTGCGGCGTCAGGATGCAGTTCGGTAGGTTGCGCAGCGGATGGTCCGCGGGCATCGGCTCGCGCGAGATGACGTCGAGCGCCGCACCGGCGAGGCGTCCGGCGCGCAACGCCTCGGCGAGGGCGGCTTCGTCGATCAAGCCGCCGCGGGCGGTGTTGATCAGGAACGCGTGCCGCTTCATGCCGCGCAACAACGTGGCGTCGACGAAGCGCTCGTTGAAGCCGGACAAGGGGCAATGCAGCGAGACGACGTCGGCCTGGGCGAAGATGCCTTCGATGCCGGACCAGGCGAACGGCTGGTAGCCGGGCGGCTCGGGCTGGCTGGTGCTGCGGGTCGCCAGCACGTTCATGCCGAAGACGTGGGCGATTTCGCCGACGCGGCGCCCGATGCGCCCGAAGCCAACGATGCCCATCGTCAGGCCGCGCAGTTCGACCAAGCGGCCGTGCCAGAAGCAGAAGTCGGGACTCGCCTGCCAGGCGCCTTCTTGCACGGCGCGGTGGTGCGCTCCGACCTGATTGGTCAGTTCGAACAGCAGAGCGAAGGTGTGCTGCGCCACGGAGTCGGTGCCGTATTCGGGCACGTTGGCGACGGGGACGCCGAGGCGTGCGGCGGTGATGGTGTCGACGACGTTGTAGCCGGTGGCGAGGACGCTGATGAAGCGGAGGTCGGGCAAGGCCGCGAGCGTCTTGCCGTCGAGGACGGTCTTGTTGGTGATGACGATGTGGGCCCCGGCGGCACGTTCGAGCACCTCTTCCGGGGCGCTGCGGTCGTGGACGACGAGCTCGCCCAGCTGGGCGAGCTCGGTCCACGGGTTGTCGCCCGGATTGAGGGTGTAGCCGTCGAGGACGACGATGCGCAGGCGCGGCGGAGCCATGGCGGCGGACGAACAGGGGCGGCGCCGGGTTACGGCGCCAGCCCCCATAGCACGGTATTCGTCGTCGGTGTCGGCTGCAGCACGGACTGCTGGGTGAACTCCTCGAGGGTGCTCACCACCTTGAGCTTGTGCTCCCACAGGCCGGCGTTGAGGGTCGTATTGACCGACACGTCGAAGGTGCCGTTGGGCACCGCCTGGAGGAACGGACCGTAGGTTTCGGCGTAGCCGCCCGGCTGGACGGGGACGTCGATGTAGCGGCCGGAGAGTTCGACGATCAGCAGCGTGCCGCGGGTATTCGACAAGCGCAGGCGCACCCTGGCCGGCTCGGGCGGCGGCCGCGGGGTGAAGGTGTAGGTCGGCGTCGGCGTCAGCGTCGGGGTTGCCGTCTGGGTCGGCGTATTGGTGACCGTCGGCGTCAGCGTCGGCGTCAGCGTCGGCGTTTGCGTGGCGGTTTCCGTCGGCGTCGAGGTCGGCGTCGAGGTCGGCGTCACGGTCGGCGTGATCGTCGGCGTGTTGGTGATGGTCGGCGTCGGCGTGATGGTCGGCGTCGCCGTGTTGGTCGGCGTCGGCGTCACCGTCGCGGTCAAACTCGGGGTGAAGGTTTGAGTTGGCGTCGCGGTGATCGTCGGCGTCGGCGTGATGGTCGGCGTCGCGGTGATCGTCGGCGTCGCCGTGCTCGTCGACGTCGGGGTGTTGGTCGGGGTGCGCGTCGGGGTGCGGGTTTGCGTCGGCGTCGCCGTATTCGTCGGCGTCGGCGTACGCGTCGGGGTCGACGTGCGGGTCGGCGTATCCGTCGCCGTCTCGGTCGCCGTCGGCGTCTCGGTCGGCGTATCGGTGACCGTCGGCG
>CAZGEJ010000044.1:0-52480 GCA_964524885.1 uncultured Binatia bacterium (SeqCode) | reverse complement strand
GGGTGGATCGCACGTGGCAGGCACAACCCCGTCAGGGTTGGATTCAGGTGGGGCGATGGACCCAGGGTAGGCGCGGCGCGCCAACCCTGGGCTGTGATGCGCAACGCCTTCGGCGTTGAGCACGGGCGCAATCGAACGATAATCGACGCAGCCACACTCCGAAGCTGGAGGCGTGGTGTTGCATTTTCTGGGGTTGCCGCGGCGCGGCTACCCTGGGGATGGCTGCATGGATCGACGAAGGGGACAGCCCCCTTGGGGGGACTGTCCCACTACCGTGTCGAATTCCTGTGTTCGAAAGGGTTTCTCCTTCAGGGCTGCTGTGGCACAAGATGTCTATGGCTCTGGATGCTGCTCAGTTCGAGTCACTGGTCGGTAGACTGGAGGAGGACGCGCGTCGCGATCCCGCGGGCTATCGACGACGAGTCCTGCTCCTCGCGTTGTTGGCGTACGGCTATCTCGGACTGGCGCTCCTGCTGCTGGTGGGACTGACGGTAGCTGCCGGTGCATCGGTGGTTTACCTCAAGGCAGTCGGAGTCAAGCTGGCGCTCGGTACGCTGGTTTTCCTCTGGCTCGTGGTGAAGTCGATGTGGGTGCCGCAGGAGGTACCCGTGGGTCGCGAGTTGCAGCGGCGTGAGGCGGCTCCTTTGTTCGAAAGGATCGACTCCGTGCGGCGGCACCTGGATGCGCCACGACTGCATCACGTCCTGTTGACCGAGGATTTCAATGCGGCAGTCGTCCAGGTCCCGCGCCTCGGGTTGTTCGGCTGGCCTCGCAACTTCCTCCTCATCGGGCTACCGCTGATGAAGGTGCTGACGCCAGAGCAGTTTTCGGCGGTGTTGGCCCATGAGTTCGGTCACCTCGCTGGCGGGCACGCTGCGGCCGCGAGTTGGATTTACCGCCTGCGCACGCGTTGGCTGCGACTGGTCACGGCGCTCGAGCGCCAAGAGAGTTGGGGGAAGTTTCTCTTCTTGCCGTTCTTTCGGTGGTACGAACCGTACTTCAATGCCTATTCGTTCCCGTTGGCGCGCAAGCAGGAGTACGAAGCCGACGCCGCGGCGGCAAGCATCGTTTCCCCCACGGCGGCAGCGGAAGCACTTACGGCGGTCAGTGTCGTCTCGGGGTATCTTCATCAGAAATACTGGCCCGAGATTCACCGCCGAGCGGACGACGAGCCGCATCCTGTCGCGGATCCTTACGCACGGCTGACGGGTCGCTTGGTCGCCGACTTGGATCCGGCGTCCGCTGAGGCCTGGCTGGCGCGAGCGATGGATGAACGCACCGGCGTGGCCGATACCCATCCAAGTCTGAAGGATCGGCTCGCCGCCCTCCGGGCGAGCCCCACGTTAGCACTTCCACAGCCTGGTGCCGGAGCGGACCGTTTGCTGGGAGCTGCGCAAGCGGAGTTGACGGGCGAATTCGATCGTCGTTGGCACGATGCGATTCGCTCGTCGTGGGAACAACGTCATGCCGAGGTTCAGAGCGGCCGGGCGCGGCTTGCGGATCTCGATCGAGCCGCTGCCTCCGGCGAGTTGGAGCTGGACGCAGCCTTCGAGCGGGCGAACCTGACGGCGGCGTTCGGCGCCGGGGCCGAGGCAGCGTTGGAGCAGTATCGTCGAGTGTACTCCCGCTCTCCGCATACGGTGCAGTACGAGTTCACCCTCGGCGAGGCCCTCTTGGCACGGGATGATGCGGCGGGCGTGGCACTCGTCGAGAACGCCATGCGACGGGACGAAGCTGCCATCGCTCCGGGGTGCGAAGCCTTACGCAACTTTCATTGGCGCGCTGGCCGCCAGGACGAGGCGCTGGCCTGGGATTCTCGCTTCGCGCAGCGCTGTGAGCAGCTGCGGCTTGCCGCTCTGGAACGGGCGGAGGTCCGTCTCACCGATGTCTTCGTCGAACACGGGCTGCCGACCGAGACGATCGACGGTATACGGTCGCAACTACAGTCGATTCCGGAGCTGCGCGCGGTCTATTTGGTCCGCAAGCGCGTGCAGCATTTCCCTGATGCGCCGCTCTATCTGATCGGCTTTGGTATCACGCCATGGTGGCGGCGGCACCGGGCGACGCTCGCTGAGACGGTGCAGCAGCGCATCGTCGACACCGTGACCATTCCTGGGGAGGTCGTCGTCTTCAGCACCGAGGGCAGCAACCGTCGCTTCGGGCGAAGATTACGCAAGATGCGCGGCGCACGTATCCTCTGAAGCGTCGAGGGGCACCGCGCGCGGCTGCGGTCGTTGACCCGGTGCGAGCGGCAATTCGGGCGTTGTATTTCGCTTCCCGGCGCTGCACGAAGGAAGGTGTGATGTATCGGCGCCGCCGCACCTTGCCCTGGATGCTTGCCTTCGTCATCGCCGACATCCTGGCTGCGCCCGGCGTCAGCTTGGGTGTCGGCGAGGCCGTCAACGGCTTTCCCAATTGGCGCGAGCGGG
The DNA here is from genome assembly GCA_964524885.1 of uncultured Binatia bacterium (SeqCode). Classification (GTDB taxonomy): domain Bacteria; phylum Desulfobacterota; class Binatia; order HRBIN30; family HRBIN30; genus CALJUJ01. The sequence goes on along the minus strand of CAZGEJ010000044.1, from coordinate 50,051 downwards.
TGCTGCATCAGTGGCTCAACCGAGCCCGCTGCGACCCGCAATTCGAAATGGCCCTGTGCGGCGCCAACTGCGGCGAAGCCGCTTGCCACACACCGAAGCCGCCCCTGCCGTGGGACCTGGCCCTCAACCGGGCCGCCCGCTTCCACTCCGACGAACTCCTGCGCCAGGGCTACTTCGCCCACGATTCGGCCTGCAACGTCGTCGCCAACATCGATGCCCTCTACCCGGAGACCTGCAACGGCGCCGCGTCGTGCGCCTGCGCGGCGGGCTGCTGCACCGCCTGGTGGCAACGCATCGCCTTGTTCGGCGCCAGCGCCGCGGGCGAGATCATCGCCTCGCCCACCGATCCCAACGCGGCCTTCTACCTCTGGCTGTACGAACCCTCCGCCAGCTCGGCCTGCTCCTTCAATTCCGCCAACGGCCACCGCTGGCTCATTCTGCAGGCCGGCGGCTCCGTCGGCATGGGTTCCTCCGGCCCGGCCGTCGGTGACTTCGGCAACGGCGGCAGCCCTACGCAATTGCCGTCCGGTGCGCATTACCCGCAGCAGGCCACCAGCGTCGATCTGTGGACCAACTGGTACGACGCCGCGCCGCCGACGTCGGCCCGCGTCAACGTCGCGGGTACCTGCCACACGATGACCCTGGAGCGCGGCACGGCGACCAACGGCGCCTACCACGCCAACGTCGGCGGCGTCGGCACGGGATGCCATCGCTACTTCTTCACCTTCCGCGACAGCGACGGCGTCGAGGTCACCTTCCCGACCACCGGTTCGCTGGCGATCGGCAGCGGTGCCGCGTGCCCCGATTGGGACAGTGCGCGCCCCGCCGATTGTGACCCCGTCGGCCCAACTGGGACACCGACGCACACGCCCACCATCACGCCGACCCCGACGATCACACCGACGCGTACGCCGACGGCCACCCCGAGCGCGACGCCCACGCGCACCCCGACGCGCACGCCTACCGCGACCGCGACCGCGACACCGACGCGTACCCCCACGTGGACGCGCACCGCGACGCCCACCCCGACCGATACCGCGACGCCGACGCCGACCCGCACGCCGACCTTCACCCGGACCGCGACGCCGACGGCCACGCCCTCCGTGACGCGGACGCTCACGGCGACGCCGACGCCGAGCGCGACCCAGACCCCGACCCGTACCCCCACGCCGATTCCCACGGCCACGATGACGGCATCGCCCACCGCGACATCCACCCCCTTGCCGAGTGCCACGCCCACCCCGACCCCGACGATTGCCGGCGTGAGCGGTGTCGTTCGCTACGGCGGTTCGGGCAGCGTGCTGAGCGGCGTCCTGCTGCAGGCGAGCGGGACGCCGGGCAGCCAAAGCACGCTGAGCGGGGCGGACGGCGCTTACCATCTCGCCCTCGCCGGCGGGGTATGGCACGTCGAACCACGGACCGACTTACCGGCGAACGACGCCATCACCGCCGCCGACGCGCAGGCGATCCTCGCGTTGGCGGTGGGCAACGCGGCGCCGAGCCCGCTGCAGGTCCTCGCCGCCGAAGTCAGCGGCAACGGCACCATTTCCAGTTACGACGCGGCACTCGTGCTGCTGCGCAGCACGGGCGCGACGGCTCCGTTCCCGGTCGCCGCGAGCTGTGGGGTGACGACCGTGTACCAGGCCGCCGCCGGGGGCGACGGCGCGGGTCATACGGCGCAGTTGGCCAACGGCTGTCAGCGCGGCGCGGCGATCTTCGACACCATCGACGGCGACGGCGCGCAGCAGGACTTCGACGCGATCCTGCTCGGCGACGTCGATGCCAGTTGGCAACCCTGAGCCATGTTCAGGTGCCACTGGACATCACCTGGTACGACTGGATGATGCGAACATGCCCTGGTGTCGAGAAGTGAGCGGCACCCGCCGACGCGGTCGCCGAGGAGTCGTCGCATGACGTCATGGCTCATCGCCGTTCTGCTGGCCTTCGCGGTCGTCGCGTTCCCCGGCCGCGAGGCAACGGCATTGTCCGGTCGTGTTCTCGTCGACTTCGGACGCAACGACATGACGACCGCCAGCCCCGATACGGCCGGTCGAACGTGGAACAATCACAGCACCACGTCCGCGGCCCCTCCGTCCGGCGGGAGCAGCAACCTGGTGACCGAGTTCGGGACGTCGACGGGGATCGCCTATACGGTCGCCGGCTTCGGCGCCGGCGCCAACGTCGAAGGTACCACGGCACCCGATGCGACGGCCCTGGGCGCCTTGGCGCAAGGGAGCGCGTGTGAAGACGGTTTCTTCGTCAGCAGTGGCCATACCGCGCAGCTCGTCTTCACCGGTATGGACCCGCAGGGCCTGTACCGCCTCACTCTGTTCGGTTCGCGCCACGCAAGCGATACGCGCATCACTCGGTTTACCGCCAACGGCAACGGCAGCGTCGCCGACAGCGTCACGACGTCCGGCGCCGGCATCGGACTGCCCCCCCGCGGCGATGCCAATCGTGTGGACGTTGCCGTGCTTGCGGACGTTCGCCCGAGCATCACCGGCCAGCTGAACCTGCTCGTGCAGGTGGATCAAGGGTCCTTCGGCTATCTCGGGGCGCTGCAACTCGAACGAACCGGCACCGTCGGTTCGAACCAGGCGCCGACGGCAGCCCAAGTCGCCTGGTACGGCGCACCACGTGTCGGCACCACGGCGACGGCCCACTACGTCTTCGGCGATCTCGATGGCGACGTGGAGACGGGGACGACCATCGTCTGGGAACGCGCCGAGAGCAGCGGCGGCCCCGCCACCCCCATCGCCGGGGCCAATGGCTCGACGTACACGTTGTCCGGCGATGACGTCGGCCGATGGTTGCGCATCGTCGTCACCCCGAGAGCCGCATCCGGCACGTCGCCGGGGACGCCGGTGGCGTCCGCGTGGCGCGGGCCGGTCGCGCTCGCGGGCGGGGTCAGCGTGTTTCACGTCGGCAACAGCTTCACGCGTTGGGGGGACGTGCCCCGGCAAGTCGAGAACGCGGCGGCAGCCGCCGGTCGAGCACATGCTCGTGGTGATCAGCTGACCGACGACCAAACGCTTGCCTACCACTGGAACCAGGGCCTTCCGGGAGGCAGCATCGGGCGTGGTACCGCCTCGCGTGCGGAGTTGCCGACGCAGTCCTGGGATGCACTCGTGCTCCAGCCACAATCGAGGGAATGGCAAAGCGCGAACCTCGGCGCCTTTCTTGCCGCCGCCGAGAACTTCGATGCCCTCGCCGATGCCGCCGGCACGTCCATCTATCTGTACGTCTACTGGCCCTACAGCACCGAGCCAGTGGCGACGCAGGACGCGATCGACGCCGGCTTCGAGCAGGTTCGGGCGGCGCTGGCCGCGGACGGCATGGACGTACGCATCATTCCCGTCGGCACCGCGTTTCGACGCGTGGCGGAAGAAGTCCAGGCGGGGACGCTGACGGGAATCACACGACAAGACCTCTACCAGGACGAAAAGCACCCCAGTGACGTTGGCTACTACCTGGCGTCTCTCGTGCACTACGCGGTGCTGCATCGAGTCAGTCCGATCGGGCTGCCGGCCACGGGGATCGACGCCGACTGGATCGATGACGGTAGCGTCGCCATCGATCCGACCCTCGCTGCGGAACTGCAACGCATCGCCTGGGAAGTCGTCCAGGCCCACCCACACAGCGGTGTGCCGGCGCCGACCCCGACGCCTACTCGAACGGCAACGCCGAGCGCGACAGCGACGCCGGAGCCGACCGATACGCCGACGCTCACGCCGTCAGCGACGGATACACCGACGCCCACGACGACCCCGACTACCGAACCTACCCCGACCCCCTCGGCGGCGCCGACCGCCACTTCGACGCGCACGCCGACGGCGAGCCCCACCCCGGATGCCCTTTGCCCGCTGCAGCCGCGTCCGGATTGTCGCGTCGCCGGAAAGTCGTCCGTGACGATCACCGACGCGCCCCTGGGCGCAAAGGACGCACTCGCCTGGAAGTGGGAGCGCGGCGAGGCGACGGCGTTCGCCGACTTCGGCGCGCCGGACGTCCCCGGCAACCGACTTACCCTCTGCGTGTGGGACCAAGCGCCCGCGGGCGATCGGTTGCTGGTGCAGGCTCGGACCCCGGACGCCGCCACCTTCGCCGCCGACTCTCCGTGGCGCCGCATCGGTAGCGCCGATGCGCCGCGAGCGTGGCGCTTTGGGCGACGCGATGGCAGCCCAGAAGGGCTGGTCGAAGTCGCACTCGCGGCGGGCGAGGCGGGTAAGGCGAAAGTCTCCGTCAAGGCCAAGGGCGACTTCCTCGAACTGGCCGGGCCCGTCAGTGCGCAGCGGTACGCCGAGCAGGCGCCCAGCGTCGTCGTGCAACTGTCGACCGAGAACCCCGGAGCTTGTTTCGGTGCCCGATTTTCCGCCGAGGCGAAACGCAACGGTGCGGGGCAGTTCAAGGATTCGTGCAGCGCGCGGACGAACGTCACCTGCGAGCTCGCGCCGTGAGTCTCGTCCACCGGCCTTTGCGTGGGCCCGCGTTGACGCCACCGGCGGCGACGCGCAAAAGGCGGGCATGTTGTCGCAGGTGACGGAGCGGATTCGTGTGCGCACGCAGGGTGCCGGCTTGGTCGACGTGACGGCTGCTTTGCGCAGCTTCGTCGCCGGCAGCGGCTTGCGTACGGGGTTGTTGACGGTCTTCCTGCGCCACACCTCCGCCTCGTTGACGGTGCAGGAAAACGCCGACCCCGACGTCTTGCGCGATCTCGACGACTTCCTCCGCCGCCTCGTGCCCGAGGATCGCGGGATCTACCGCCACAGCCTCGAGGGTCCGGACGACATGCCGGCGCACATTCGCTCGGCACTGACGCTGACCCAACTGTCGATCCCCGTCGTCGACGGACGCCTGACGTTGGGCACTTGGCAGGCGGTGTACCTCTTCGAGCACCGGGCGAGCGGCCATACGCGCGAGCTGCAGCTGCATCTCCTTGGCGAAGCCTGAGGCGGCGATCCGGTCGCGCTTGGGCGAGCGGTTGACGGCGGCGGCGGGCCGCTGGCAGCGTGGCGCCATGCATGACACTCGATTCGGTGCCCGAGCCGCATGAGCGGCTTCGACGCGACGGTGGATGCCTGGGTGCGGCCGGTCGCCGACACCTTGGCCGGCGTGGTGTTCTTCAAGCTGCCCCTCTTCGGCGCCCAATTGCCGGCGGTCGTGCTGTGGTTGGTCGCTGGCTCGGTGTTCTGCACCGTGCGCTTCCGCTTCCCCAACGTGCGCTGGTTCGGCGAGGCCCTGCGCTTGGTGCGGCGGCCGCTGGCGTCACATCACCCCGGCGAGGTGTCGCATTTCCAGGCCCTTTCCGCGGCGCTCTCGGGCACGGTCGGCGTCGGTAACATCGGCGGCGTCGCCGTTGCCATCTCCGTCGGCGGGCCGGGCGCGGCCTTTTGGATGATCTTCGCCGGCTTCCTCGGCATGGCGACCAAGTTCGTCGAATGCACCCTGAGCGTCCTCTACCGCCGCGAGAATCGCGACGGCAGCGTTTCGGGTGGTCCGATGTATTACCTCGAACGCGGCTTCGCCGAGCGTGGCCGCTGGCGCCTCGGTCGCCTGCTGGGGCGCTTCTACGCCGTCGGCATCGTCATCGGCTGCATGGGCATCGGCAACATGTTCCAGTCGAACCAGGTGTTCGCGCAGTTGGTCGGTGTCACCGGTGGCGACAGCAGCTGGTTCGCCGACAAGGGCTGGCTCGTCGGCGGGGCGATGGCCGTGCTGGTCGGGTTCGTCGTGCTCGGCGGCATCAAGAGCATCGCCGCCGTAACTGAACGCTTGGTGCCGTTCATGGCGCTGCTCTACCTCGTCGCCGCGGCGATGGTGGTGATCCTCAACGCCGAGGCGCTGCCTTGGGTATACTCACGGATGCTGAGCGACGCGTTCACCGGCGAGGGTGTGGCCGGCGGGGCGCTCGGCGCGATGATCGTCGGCTTCCAGCGCGCCTTGTTCTCGAACGAGGCGGGCATCGGCTCGGCTTCGATCGCGCACGCCGCCGTGCATACCGATGAGCCGCTCACCGAGGGCATCGTCGCCTTGCTCGAACCTTTCATCGATACCGTGATCATCTGCCACGCCTCGGCGCTCGTGGTGCTGACCACGATGTACTTCGAGCCCAACTTCGCCGCCGGCCTGGGGGGCATCGAGATCACGTCGGCGGCTTTCGCCCGGGCTCTAGCGTGGTCGCCGCCGATTCTCTCCCTGGCCGCGGCGTTATTCGCTTTGTCGACGATGATTTCGTGGTCGTATTACGGCCTCAAAGGCTGGACCTATCTCGCCGGTGAAAGCCGACGGGCGCGTGACGGCTTCAACTTCGTCTTCTGTCTTTTCGTCGCTCTCGGCTGCATCCTCGATCTCGATGCCGTGCTCGACTTCTCCGATGCGCTGGTCTTCCTGATCTGTGTGCCGAACCTGGTGGGACTCTACGTGCTGTCGCCCGTCGTTGCGGCACACGTCGAGCGCTACCGCTCGACTCGCCGACACCCGGCTTGACGACTGGCAAGCCGGACGAGACGCGTCGCCTAGCTCAGATCGAGCGGATGGACCGCGCGAATACCTGGACTGAGCGGGAATGGGTTGGGGGTGCGACATACGACGAGACACCGCTCGACGATATCGGCTCCCAGCAGGGAGCGTAGATGGTTGAGGTTGGCGGCGTCCTGAGGTTGCGGTAACTCGGTCCACTTCGCCTCGAACGCCTCGATGGTTCCGCCCTGATCGACGACGAAGTCGACTTCCCGGCTACGGTCGCGCCAGAAGAACAGGCTACGCCGGTTGCCGCGTCGTTGTTCCCGGTGTCGCAACTGAGCACAGACGAAGGTCTCCCAAATGGCGCCAACGAACGGTGACTGAACGAGCTGTGCAACATCCCGAATGTTCAAGAGCGCGCACAGGAGTCCAGTGTCGGCGACATACAACTTGGGGCTCTTGATGATGGACTTGGTGCGATTGGAGAACCAGGGTTCGAGCAGAACGATTTGCCCGGAGGCTTCGAGCACGGAAAGCCATTGATTCGCGGTCGATGGCGCGATGCCGATGTCGCGCGCCAGGTCGGCGCGATTGAGGAGATTGGCCGAGCGCAAGGCGATGGCGCGCAGGAAGCGTTCGAAGTCACGCAGGCTACCGACCTGGACGAGGGAACGGACGTCGCGTTCGAGGTAGGTCGCGAGGTACGAGTTGTAGAAGGCGACGGCGTCGATTTCGGCGTTGGCGTGCAATTCGGGAAAGCCGCCGCGGAGGATCATTTCGGCGAGCGGGCGCCCTGGGGTGGTGGCTTCGATTTCGCGTAGAGACAAGGTTTCGAGTTCGATGATCTCGGCGCGTCCGGCGAGCGACTCGGAGACACCTTGCATCAGGGTGAACTTTTGCGAGCCGGTGAGGAGGAACGCGCCGTTGCGCTGGCGTTGGGCATCGACGGCGACCTTGAGATGGCGGAACAGGGCGGGTGCGTATTGGACCTCGTCGATGATCACTGGAGGCGGGTAGCGGCGAAGAAAGAGATCCGGCTCCTTCTCCGCTTGTTCGGCCTCCGTGGGCAGGTCGAGCGAGACGAAGGAGTGACGCGGAAAGAGGCGCCGCAGCGATGAAGTCTTGCCCGTCTGGCGCGCCCCGGTGAGGACGACGACCGGACGTGTTCTCGCCGCCCGGCGGAGCTGGGCTTCCATGTCGCGCTCGATCCACATGCGCGAAAAATGCGACTGAATCGAATCTTTTGCAACCCATGGGGCCGCGCCGTTCAATCGGGCACGGACAAGATGAACGAGGCCCGCGCCGCCGGCTGGCCGTTGATCTGCAGGTCGATCGCGTGTTCGCCGGGGTAATAGGTGCGCGTCGTGATCGGCTTCACCGCATGGCGCTTGCTCAGGCTCTTGCCGGCGCCTGGGGCGAGTTCGAGACGCCACCCCTTGAACACCTTGGGGGAGGTGGTGCCGTTGGCGCGGACGTGATGCACGACGTAGTCGATCGTCAGCTTCTGCGTGCCGCGCGCCTGCGACGTGAGCTCGATGTCGAGGCGAATCTCTTGGCCCAGCGCGATGCGCTGCGGACTGACCTGCATTCGCGCACTGCCGTGGAAGGCGTCACCGCTGCCGAAGGCGTGGAGCACGCGCGCATGGCCCCGCTTCACCAGTGTCCGTCCGGCGTGGCGCAGCAGCGCCTCGCGCTCGGGCGGCGCACCGGGAAGGTAGCGTTCGATCCAAGCGGCCACCACGTCGGGATGATCCTTGGCGATGTCGTTGAGGTGGTTGGCGACGCTGCGACGGACGTACTCGCTCGGGTCGTCTTGAAGTCGCTCCAACAACGGCAGGGTCGGGGACGGGTCGGCGATCAACGGCTTGAGCTGCAGGCCCCAGGGCAGACGCGGGCGGCTGCCTTCGCTCACCAGGCGACGCACGTGATCGCTCGGGTCCTTGGTCCAGCGTCGTAGAGTGGCGAAGGTCGTGTCTGGGTGCTGGAGGAGAAAAGGGCGGATGGCCCACTCGGCGGTGAGCCGCTGGGTGATGGCGTGCAGGGTGCGTAAGGCGCGTTCGGGGGAGTCGAGTCCGCGGCGGGCGACGAATTCGCCGACCGGCCAAATCACCCAGCCGGCGAGGCCGTGCTCACTCGAAGCGGAGGTGCCGGTGTAACGGTGCCCGGGCATCGGGGCGAGGGCCGCCTCCAAGACGTCCGCGGCCGCGCCGAAGTCGGCCGGCAGGGTCGCTTCGAGGGCGGCGGCGATCTGCATGGCGCGCGCCTTCATCTCGAGCGCTTCGAGATCGGCGAGGGCGTGGCGGCGGAAGCCGCGTGCGTCGAAATCGGGCCAGGCCCGCTTTAGGTGGCGCGCGGCGGACTCGACGACGGACGGCCCGAGGAGGTTCTTGAACGGTTCAGGCACGGCGGTGGCCGGTCGTAAGTGGCGGCGCGATCAGGCGCCGCAGCATTTCTTGAACTTGCGGCCGCTGCCGCAAGGGCAGGGATCGTTGCGGCCGACCTTGGGTGCTTCGCGCACGTAGGGGGTCGCGACGCAGTCGGGACAATCGGCGTGGTCGTGTTCGTGTTCTTCGGCGGTGGGTTCGCGATGCATGCACGACGCCTACGTTTTGGAGGGCCAAGGTGCAAGGGCCAAGGGCCAAGACGTCGGACGGCGGGCGCGTTGTTCGTGGTGCGGCTGCTCTGCTACGGGGGGCGCATGTCTGCCGCCGACTCCGCTTTCGTCTGGCCCGCCGAGCTGGCGGCGCGTCGTGTGTCCGCCGCCGAGGCCGTCGCCCGCGTTCGCTCGGGCGATCGCGTTCGGCTGCCCATGGGGCCGGTGCCCCTGACGCTCATCGAAGCGCTCGCGGCGCGGCGCGCCGAGCTGCGCGACGTGACCGTCTGGCAAGGCTCCTGTCGGACGCCGCATCCGTGGAGCTCGGGCGACCGATCGTGGGAAGGGCAGGTGCAGTTCGTCTCGGACTTCCTGTCGCCGCTGCTGCGGCCCGGTATGGACGCGCGCACCACCGACTTCGCCGTCACCGACTACGCCCTCGCCGAGAAGGTGCGTGAGAGCGGGCGGCATGATTCGTTCCGCGCCCACGTGTTCCTCGGGCTCGTCACCGAGCCCGACGCCGACGGCTACGTCACCTTCGGCTACAGCCTCTGGCACACGCGGGCTCTCTTGCAGGCCGCGCACCTCAAGGTCGCCGAAATCGGTCGTGGCATGATCGCCCCGTGCGGCGCGACTCGTTTTCATCTCTCGGAGTTCGATCTGCTGGTCGACCAGGAAAAGGCGCCCGTGCTGGTGACGCCTCCGGTGCTGTCCGAAGAGCGCATCGAGGTGACGGAAGTCATCGGCGCCTACGTCTCGACGCTGGTCGAGGATGGCGACACCATCCAAGTCGGCACCGGGACGTTGTCGTCGTGCATGGGCAGTTACTTGGCCGAGAAGAACGACCTGGGCCTGGATGCCGAGATTTTGGTGGCGTCGACCATCGAGCTGGTCAAGAGCGGCGTCGCCAGCGGCAAGTACAAGACGTATCGGCCCGGGGTGGCGACGGGGGCATTCATCGTGCCGGGGGCCGACTTCGCCTTTTGCGATCGCAACCCGGCGATCGAGCTGCACGACATCCAGTGGTGCAACGACGTCACGCGCATCGCCGGCATCCGCAATCTCATCGCCATCAATCAGGCCTCGATGATCGACCTGACCGGGCAAGTCGCGTCGGAGTCGATCGGCCCGGCGATGTTCACTGGCCCGGGTGGCCAGCTCAACTGGATGATGGGAGCGCTCTACGCTCCGGGCGGGCGGTCGGTGTTGGTGCTGCCGTCGACGGCGCGCCAGGCAACGGTGTCGCGCATCGTGCCCGAGCTGGCGCCGGGGACGATCGTCACGGTGCCGCGGACGTGTGTCGATACGGTCATCACCGAATTCGGCATGGCGAACTTGCAGGGGTTGACCCAGCGCCAGCGCAGCGAGGCGTTGATCGAGCTGGCGCATCCCGACTTTCGCCCGGAGCTGGCGGCGACGGCGCGCCGTCGATTCTGGCCCTGAGATCCAACGTAGAGGCGCCGAGGGTGAACGAAGACCGGCGTCCGTTCGCGATTTTCTCGCCGACTCGGCGTTGAAAAGAGGGGGGCGCGGTTGTGTCGCGCGGAATGACTGGGATACAAACGGGGCCCGCCGCTAGCGGCCAAGGTGCCATTGATGCCGAAACGTTCTGCCGATTATCTCGTCTGGATCGACATGGAAATGTCGGGTCTCGACCCCGACCGCGACGTCATTCTCGAAATCGCGACGCTGATTACCGACGACCAGCTGCAACTCATCGCCGAGGGGCCCGTCTTCGCGGTGCGTCAGCCGAAGCGCATCCTCGATCGCATGGATCGCTGGAACACCGAGCACCACAACGCCTCGGGCCTGGTGAAACGCGTGCTGGAGTCGGAAATCACCGCGACCGAGGCCGAGCATCAGACGCTGACGTTCGTTCGCAAGTTCTGTCTCAAGCGCAAGTCGCCGCTCTGCGGCAACTCGGTGTATCAGGATCGCCGCTTCCTGGCGCATTACATGCCGGAGCTGGAGAACTTCCTGCACTACCGCAACATCGACGTCAGCACGATCAAGGAACTGGTGCGTCGCTGGTATCCTAACGGCGCCAAGCCTCCAGAGAAGAAGCACGCCCACCTGGCTCTCGACGACATCCGCGAGTCGATCGAGGAGCTGCGCTTCTACCGCGAACAGTATTTCCCCAAGGGCGACGGTAAGTGAGGCACGGCAGCGGCTAGGGCGCGGGATCGCCGCCCCAGTCGCTGCCTTCCAGGTTTACCTGCGCCGCGGAACTCGCTACGAAGCCGCCAGCGAGTTGCCCCGAGGTGAGTCCCATGGTCCGTGCCGCCGTACTCTACGATTACAACCAGCCGCTGCGCATCGAAGACGTCGAGATCAAGCCGCCGCGTCCGGACGAGGTCGTCGTGCGCATGGCCACCAGCGGCGTGTGCCACACGGATCTCTCCGTCTTCGAAGGCAAGATGCCGCTGCCGCCGCCGTGCATCCTCGGGCACGAAGGCGCCGGCGTCGTCGAAAGTGTCGGCAGCGGTGTCAGCGAGCTCGCTCCCGGCGATCACGTCGTCCTGTCGTGGGTGCGCAACTGCGGCAAGTGCGCCTTCTGCGTCGCCGGCAAGGTGCACCTCTGTGAAGGGGCCATCCTCGATGCCATGACCGGACAGGATTTCGTCTTCGAGAAAGACGGCGCGCCCGTCGGCCGCCTCGCCGGCGTCGGTTCGTTCGCCTCGAAGTCGGTGGTCAAGGCCAGTGCCGCGGTGAAGATCGCCAAGGACATCCCGCTCGACATCGCCTGTCTCGTCGGTTGCGGCGTCATGACCGGCGTCGGCGCGGCGATCAACACCGTGCGCATCGAAGCGGGGCAGACGATCGCCGTGTTCGGTTGCGGCGGCGTCGGCCTCAACGTCATCCAAGGCGCGGCGCTGTCCGCGCCTTCGAAGATCATCGCCGTCGACCGAGTCGCCTCGAAGCTCGAACTGGCCCGTTCCTTCGGCGCCACCGATGCGATCGACGCGAGCCAGGTGGGCGACGTGCCGGCGGCGATTCGTGAACTCACCGGCGGCCTCGGCGTCGACTACGCCTTCGAAGTGACCGGCTTGTCGACGGTGATCCGCCAGTCGTTCCTGTCGATTCGTCGCGGCGGCAGTGCCGTCATCGTCGGCGTGCCGTCGTTCCTCGACGAGGCCGTGGTGCCGGCGTTCATGTTGGCGCTCGAGGAGAAGTCGCTGCGCGGCTCGCTCTACGGCTCGGCCAACATGCGTTTCGACATGCCGCGCCTGCTCGATCTCTACATGCGCAAGGCCCTCAAGATCGACGAACTGATTTCGCGCCGCATCCGTCTCGACGAAGTCAACGACGCCTTCGAGGCGATGCGCCAGGGCGCCGTGGCGCGTTCGGTCATCGTCTACGAGTGAGAGCGGGGCGTGGCGATGGCGCATCCGATCTACGCGCTGGCCCAGGTCGACCCCCGCTTGGGCGACGTTGACGCCAACCTGGCGCTCTACGAACGACGCATGCAGGAGGCGCGTGGCCTCGGCGCCGACGTCGTGATCTTCCCCGAGTTGTCGCTCACCGGCTACTTTCTCAAGGACATGGTGTCGACGGTGGCGCGCCGTCTCGATGCGCCGGAGATCCGCCGCCTCGCCGAACTCAGTCGCGGCACCGCGCTGGTCGCCGGCATCGTCGAGGAATCTCCCGAACACCGCTTCTTCAATAGCGCCGTCTACTTCGAAGACGGCGCCATCCGCCACGTGCACCGCAAGGTCTACTTGCCCACCTACGGTCTGTTCGACGAAGGGCGTTATTTCGCCCGCGGCGACAAGATCCGCGCCTTCGACACCAAGCTGGGGCGCACGGCACTCTTGGTGTGCGAGGACCTGTGGCACCCGTCGACGGTCTACATCGCGACCCTCGACGGCGCCTTGTCGGTGTTGTGCCCGTCGGCCAGCCCGATCCGCGGCATCAGCGACGACGTCGAGCAGGACGACAACGCGCGCTACTGGGAGTCGCTCAATCGGATGCACGCGCGCACCTATGCCCTGACGGTGGCCCACGCCAATCGCGTCGGCTTCGAGGACGGCGTCGGCTTCTGGGGCGGCTCGGAACTCGTCGATGCCGCGGGCAACACGTTGGCCAAGGCGGCCTATTACGCCGAGGATCTCGTCTGCGCCGAAGTCGCGCCCGGCACCGCGCGACGCCAACGCATCGCCGCGCCGATGTTGCGCGACGAAGACGTCGACCTGACGATCAACGAACTCCTGCGCCTGCGCGGCCGCGGCGCGAACGGCGAGTCGAGCGACGCATGACGCGCGCGTCGCTGCCGACGAACCCGCCGCTCTTGCGGCGCATTCTGACGGCCTTCATCGCCAACGAGGTGCGTAAGGTCGGTGTCGAACGTGTCGTCGTCGGGCTCTCCGGCGGCGTCGACTCGGCCCTCAGCGCCGCCTTGGCGGCGGAAGCCCTGGGGCCGCAGAACGTCCTCGGCATCCGCATGCCGTACCGCACCTCGAGTGCCGAAAGCCTGGAACATGCCGAAGCCGTGGCCCAGCGTTTCGGCTTCGAGATGCTTACCGTCGACATCTCGCCCCAGGTCGATGCCTACTTCGAGCGCTTCGTCGACGCCGACCGCATGCGGCGTGGCAACAAGATGGCGCGCGAGCGCATGACCATCCTGTACGACCATTCGGCTCGCTGGCGTGCCTTGGTGCTCGGCACCAGCAACAAGACGGAGCTGCTGCTGGGCTACGGCACGCTGCACGGCGACATGGCGTCGGCGCTCAACCCGATCGGCGATCTGTACAAGACCCAGGTGTGGGCTCTTTCGGCACATGTCGGCGTGCCCGAGTCGGTCGTCGACAAACAACCGTCGGCCGATCTATGGGCCGGCCAAACCGACGAGGCCGAACTCGGGTTCTCCTACCGCGAGGTCGACGATCTGCTCTACCGCATGGTGGATCTGCGTTACAGCGAGGAGGAGTTGCTGGCGGATGGATTCGCCGCGCCGTTCATCGAGCGCGTCGCGACCCTCGTGCGCAACTCGCAGTTCAAACGCCGCCTGCCGGTGATCGCCAAAGTGTCGGCCCGCACCATCGACCGCGACTTCCGCTACGCCCGCGACTGGGGTCGTTGAGGCCGCCGTCGATGTCGTCCGCCGGCACGCTGTTCGTCGTCGCCACGCCGCTCGGCAACCTCGAAGACATCACCCTGCGCGCCCTGCGCGTGCTGAAGGAAGTCGATCTCATCGCGGCCGAGGACACGCGCCACAGCCGCAAGTTGCTCGAACGCTTCGGCATCGCCACACGCATGACGAGCTACCACGATCACGTCGAGCAGCAGAAAGCCGGCGGACTCGTCGACGTGCTGCTGTCGGGGCGCTCGCTGGCGCTGATCTCGGATGCCGGCACGCCGTGCATCGCCGACCCCGGGTATCGTCTGGTCAAGGCCGCCGTCGAGGCCGGCGTGCGGGTCGAGGTGGTGCCCGGTCCGTCGTCGGTGACCGCCGCCTTGAGCATCTCCGGCTTGCCGACCGACCGCTTCGTCTTCGAGGGCTTCGTGCCGGCGAAAGAGACGGCACGGCAGCAGCGCTTCGCGTCGTTGGCGCGCGAGACGCGGACGTTGGTCTTTCTCGAAGCGGCGCGCCGTTTGGAGAAGACGTTGGCGGCGATGCGCGAAGCTTGGGGCGATCGACGCATCGTCGTGGCGCGCGAGCTGACCAAGTTGCACGAGGACCTGTGGCGCGGCGGCATCAGCGAAGTCGAGGCGCACGTGCGCGAGGCCTACGTCGGCCGCGAGATTCCCGGCGAGATCACCCTCGTGGTGAGCGGCGCCGACGAGACGATGCCGGAGCGCAGCCCCGACGATGTCGCCGCCGAGGTCGAACGGCTCCGCGGCTTGGGCATGAGCTTGAAGGACGCCTCGCGCGAAGTGGCACGCACCTGGGGTGTACCGGCGAAGGAGGCTTACCGGTTGGGGCTCAAGGGGGATGGCTGAAAGCGGAAGGCTGAAAGCTGGATGCTCGAGGCGCCTGGCCTTGGCGGCTCACGCTACGCGCCGGAAGGTTGGGCCTTCGGCCACGATGCGGCCGGCGGTGAGGAGGCGGTCGAGGTGCTGTTGGATCGTGCGTCGCTCGACCATGTCGATGAACGGCAACTGGGCCTGCGGCGGGTAGAGGAAGCGCTGTCGGACCAGGGCCTCGAGGGTCTGCGGCGCCTCCAAGGCCGTCAGCAAGGCCGCTTCGCGGGCGGCGATCTTGTCGCTGAAACGAGTCAATCGTTCGTCGAAGGTCGCCCGCTCGTCGATGACGCCTACGTGGTGAAACGAAACCCACGCCGAAGCAGGGATCTCGCGCACCCGGAGCAGCGACCTTTCGAAGTCCTCCAGGTTCGACCAAGCATCGCCGTAATACGGGCCGAAGCTGCTCAGGTCGATGTCGCCCAGGAACAGCACCCCTTCCGGTTCGATGAGCAAGGCGCTGTGGCCGCGCGTGTGCCCGGGCAGGTGCACCGCCCGCACCGTGACGCCGCCGAGGTCGAACACGTGGCCGTCGACGAAGCCGTGCACGTCGGGCCGTTCGGCGTAATGGAAGCCGTCGACGACGAAGTCGCGCATCGCGGCGTCGATGCCTTCGTAGCCGTACATGCGCATCAGGCCGGTCAGGCTTTGCAGGCCGAGGGTGTCTTCGGCGTGGGCCCACACTTGTGCTTGGGGATGCCGGCTGACGCCGGCGACGTGGTCTTCGTGGACGTGGCTGAGCGCGATCAGATCGACGTGCGGCGGACCCTCGCCGCGCGCCACCCGCAGCGACGGGTCGATGAGCAGGCTCGCGGCGTCGCCGCGCACGAGGATCGAATTACCTTCGGGATACTTACCATTTTGCCGGCCCAAGAGGACGGTGACGCGACCGCGGGTCCATTCGCTCATGTGGGGACCGTATCGCGTCAGCAATCCTCGTGCGAGCCGCGCCAGGTGCGGATGGCGCGCCGCAGGTATTGCGGATCGATGCCGAGCGCCTCGCAGATCGAGCAGAAGGCGAAGGGATGGATGCTGTCGTTGCTGGCGACCCAACGCTCGGCGTCGGTACGGATGCGCTGTTCCGGCAGCGAGCGGCGCGGGCTGGGATCGAGCAGCACCATCACTGCGTCCTGGAGCACGGCCAGCATGAGTTTCTTCGACGGCTCGACGTTGAGGTTGCGCACCTCGACGGTCCAGCGTTGCAAGGTCGGGTCGATGTGTCCTGCGTCCGGCTGCATGCGGTTCACGTCCACGCGTTGCAGCGTCGACGACACCATCGCCGGCGTACTTTCTCAAGCGGATTTTGCGCGGCGGGTCAGGCGCGGGCTTTGCGGCGCATCTGCCAGAGCATGTAGACGATGCCGCCGACGACGCCGTTGGCCAGGGTGAGGGCGCTGGCGAGGATGCCGACGGCGACGGCGCTGGCTTCGGGAACCCCGACTTGGCGCAGGAAGAAGAGCATGCCGGCTTCGCGGATGCCGACGCCACTGAACGTGATGGGCGCCATGCTGACGATGTTGACCACCGGCGCCAGCAGAAAGAAGAAGCCGGTCGGCACGTTGAGGCCCAGAGCTTGGGCGACGAAGACGTAGCCGTAGATTTGCAGGATGTGGAAGACGATCGAGATCGTCAGCGCCCGCCCGAGCATCGGCAGGTCGTGCCAATACGGAGCCAAGTCGATTTCGATGAGACGGCGCAAGCGTCCGGTGCGGCTGAACAGGCGCACGACGAGCGCCGGGCCGAAGCGCCAGCCAAGCACGAAGAGGGGAATGACCAACCATGCCGCCAGTCGGCCGAGCGGCGGCACGTCGTATTGCGGCTGTAAGACGATGGCGATGGCGCCGATCGAGGCGAGCACGATGAAGCCGACGCCGCGTTCAGCGACGACCGTCGTCAGCGCCAGCGACTTGCGGCCACTGCCGCCGGCGAGGAACAGTGTCCGCCCGAGGTCGCCGGCGACGGTGCTCGGGGCGAACAGATTCATGAACATGCCGGTGAAGTACGAGCCGAAGAACAAGCCCCAGGGCTGGTCGAATCCCAGTGGCCGTGCCAGCTGGCGCCAGCGTTCGACGCATACCAAGTGGCTGGCGAGAATCGAGAGGAACGCCGCGACGAGGTACAGCGGCTGCGCCGTGCGCAGCGCGGCGCGCACTTCGTGCAGGTCGGTGTAGTGCACCAGCAAGCCGACCATGGCGAGGCTGAGGCCGATCTTGAGCCAGCGCGACTCGAACAGCGCCTTGAGCTGCTCCTTCACCAGGCCGCCGCCTTTCCGCCCTTGCGCGGGTCCGCGGCGGCATCGAAGCCGTCGGCCGTGCGTCGCACGCTCTGGATCGCCGCCATCGGGCCGAACGGCCGCACCGTGTGGCCGAGTGCCGCGAGTTGGCGCCGTTGGGCGTCGGCCACTTCGGTCTCCACCGCCAGCACGGGCGGCGCCCACTGGTGGTGCAGGCGCGGCGCGGCGACGGATTCGTCGGGGCTCATGCCGAAGACGAGTTGGTTCAGCAGCACCTGCAGCGTGCCGGTCAGGATGAGCGGGCCGCCGGAGCCGCCGAGCGCGAGGATGGCGCGGTCGTCGCGCGTCACGATGGTCGGGCTCATGCTGCTCAACGGGCGTTTGCCGGGGGCGATGGCATTGGCCTCGGCGCCGATGAGCCCGAAGGCGTTGGGCACGCCCGGTTGCGCCGAGAAGTCGTCCATCTCGTTGTTGAGCAGGATGCCGGTGTCGCCGGCGACGAGGTAGGCGCCGAAGGTGGTGTTGATGGTCGTGGTCAGCGCCACGGCATTGCCGGCGCCGTCCATCACGGACAGGTGCGAGGTCCCCGAGTCGTCGACCCCGTTGCCGGGGGTCGTCGTGAACGAGCCGTATTGGTCGATCGGCAGCACGCCGTGGGGGCGGATCTTCTGCCGTAAGCGCCCGAGGGTCGCCGGCGCGAGCAGGGTCGCCAGGGGCACTTCGGTGTCGCCGTACACCTTGGCGCGGTCGGCGAAGCCGTGTTTCATCGCCTCGGCCAGCAGATGGCCGTAGGCGGCGGAGTCGTGGCCGAGTTGCGCCAGGTCGTCGCCGTCGAGCATGCCGAGCACCTGCAGCACGACGCCGGCGGAACTCGGCGGCGGCATGCCGATGACGCGGTAGCCCTCGAAGTCGAGCGCGATCGGCTCGCGCCACACCGGTTGGTAGCCGGCGAGATCGGCGAGGCTGAGCACGCCCCCCGCCTTGCGGGCGGCGGCGACGATCTGCTCGGCGATCGCACCGGTGTAGAAGGCGTCCGGACCCTCGGCGGCGATGCGGCGCAGGGTGCGGGCGAGTTCGGGGAAGGTGATGGTTTCGCCGGCGCGCTTCGGGGTGCCGTCGGGGTGGAGCAGATTGCGGGCGAGGCCGGGTACGGCGGCGATGGCGGCTCGGTTTTCGGCGATCGAACGCGCCAGGTGGTCACCGGCGGGGAAGCCTTCCGCCGCCAGACGAATCGCCGGAGCCAGCACCTCGGCGAGCGGGCGCGAACCGAACTTGGCGAGCAAGGCGGCCATGCCGCGGACATCGCCGGGGATGCCGACGGCGAGCCCGCCCTTGCGGCTCAGGTCGGGGATGGCCTTGCCGTCGCGCACGAACATGTCGCGGCCGGCGGCGGCGGGTGCGGTCTCACGGTAATCGAGGGCCACCGTGCGACGTTCGGTCGCGAGGTAGACGAGGGCGAAGCCGCCGCCGCCGATGCCGCACGAGGTCGGGTTGACGACGCACACGGCGAACGAGGTGGCGACCGCGGCGTCGACGGCATTGCCGCCGGAGCGCAGGATGTCGACTCCGACTCGAGAAGCGAGGAGGTGGTCGGCGGCGACGGCACCGTGTTTGCCCTGCGCCGCGAGACCGGGCGCGGCTGCGCCGACCAGGCAGGAGAGGACAAGCAGCGCCGCCGCGAGCGGGCGCTGGCGTCGCATTACTCGGGATCTTCTCCGAGATGGGAGCGGACGATGCGTTCCTTCAGGTACTCCAGGGCGCCCAGGTCCTCGATGATGTCGCCCCCGGTGTCGTAGAAGAAGATTTCGCCGTTTTTGTTGCGACCGACGGCGACCAGCCAATCGAGCTGGTCCCGATCCTCGATCAAATAGTTGATCGTTTGGCCGACGCCTTTGCCCGGGATGATGGTGATGTTCGACTTGGCTGATTTCGACGATGTTGCCTTGGGCATGCCGGCGGCTCCCACGAGAGAAAAGTGCCTGAGGAGATGCCACACGCCCGAGTTTGGCACAAGGTCGTCGGCGCTACCTTCCTGCGGTCCCGCGATTCCGCCGAACCGCCTGCACCACCGCCTCGAGGTGGTATGTCTGGGGAAACAGGTCCAAGGGCTGCACCGCCGTGATCTCGAAGTCGCGCGCCAGCTGGCCGAGATCGCGGGCCAGGGTGGCCGGGTTGCACGACACGTAAACGATCCGTGCCGGGGCCAGCCGCAGGATCGCCTCGATCGCTTCGGCGGCGCCGCTGCGGGGCGGGTCCAAAACGACCACCGAGAAGCGCCGTCCCTGGCGCAGGAGTTTCTCCAAAACGCGGTGCGCCGCGCCTTGCATCACCTCGACGTGGCGTATGCCGAGGCGATGCGCGTTGGCCTCGGCGTCGCGCGTCGCGAGCGGGTTCTGCTCGACGGCGACGACCTTGGCCGCGCGGCGGGCGATGGGAAAGGTCAGGTTGCCGATGCCGGCGTACAGCTCGAGCACCTCGTCGCCGGCGCCGAACGCGCCGAGTTCGATAGCGGTGCGCACGAGCTGCCGGTTGGCCGCCGGGTTGACCTGGGTGAAGGCGCCGGCGGTCGCCTGCAACCGCAGATCCTCCTCCGGCAGCACCGCCAAGGAGGTCGAGCCGAACTCCTGCCGCCACCCGCGTCCGTGCTGTACCAGCCCCGTAAGACCCTGGTTTTGCGCGAGAAATTGTTCGGCGGCCCGGCGGCCGTCGGGCCGTGCTTGGCCTTCGACCTCGCACACCAAGACGGTAGCGGCGCCGTCGTCGCCGGTGGCGATCTCGACGCGGCGGATGGGGTCGGGCGAGGTCGCCACCCAGTCCGCCGCGGCGGCAATCGCCTGATCGACGTGGGCTGCCGCCAGCAGGCAGTGTTCGATTTCGATGAGGTCGTGGCTCGCGGCGGCGTAGAAGCCCAGGCGGCGCCGATCCGTCCGCAGGCTCAGCCGATGGCGGTAGCCGAACTCGCCGACGGCGGCGACGACCGGCCGCAGCGGCGGGTCGTCGAGATGCGCCGTTCGCATCAGGGCCTGGCGCAGGTTGGACTCCTTGGCGGACAGCTGGGAGGCGTAGTCGAGATGCTGCCACGGGCAGCCGCCGCATTGCGGCAGGTAGGGGCAGGGCGGTTGGCGCCGGGCTGGTGCCGCCCGCACCACCTCGACCAGATCGGCATAGGCGTAGCGGCCGCGATCCTCGCGCACGATCACCCGCACGTCCTCGCCGGCGGCGACGCCGCGCACGAAGACGACCTTGCCGTCGAGTCGGCCGACGCCGTGGGCGCCGTAGGCGAGGGCGTCGATGTGGACGAGATCGTCGGAGGCGGCGGGTGGCATGACGGGTCGGTTGCGCCTGTGGGCGTCGTGCTCTAGCTAGAGACCAGTGATTGGGCCGCGTGGATGCCGGTGAGTCAAGTTTCGGAAATCGCCGTCCGTGGGCGTGCAGACCACAGAATGGCCCGCGTTACAAAGCCGTGAGGAGACGAGAGTGAGCGAACCACTTCAGGGATTGCAGCCGACGGCGGGTTGGGCCGTCGTCCACCAATTCTACCGCCTCGACCGGACCCGCTGGCGGGCGTTGCCGGCCGCCGATCGCGACGCCGCCGTGACGGAATTCCGCACCTGGCTGGCGCAGGTCGGCGCCGAGCCCGGCCTGCAGTTCATTCCCATGGGGGGCGTCACCAAGTTCGACTTCGGCATCGTCGCCGTGCACGCCGACGTTTGGCGGGTCCAGCAGATCCTGCAAGAGATCGCCGCCACGGCCCTCGGGTCGTGTCTGGAGCCGGTCTACGCCTTCCTGTCGCTCACCGAGGCCAGCGAGTACATCACCGACGAACTCGACTGGACGAAGATGCTCATGGAGGAGGAAAAGCTCGACCCGGCGCAACCCGAGTTCGGCCAGCGCATCGCCGCGCTGCGCAAGCGCACGCAGGCCTACGCCGAGTCGCGCATCCACCCGAAGCTGCCCGACGACTACCCGCTGCTGTGCTTCTATCCGATGGCGAAGGCACGCCGCGACCAGGACAACTGGTACACGCTGCCCTTCGCCGAGCGTAAGGAGCTGATGCTCGGCCACGGCAACTCCGGCCGCCGTTTCGCCAGCCGCATCACGCAGCTGATCACCACCGCGACCGGACTCGACGACTGGGAGTGGGGCGTGACGCTGTTTTCGAAGGACCTACGCGCCTTCCGCGACATCGTCTACGAGCTGCGCTACGACCTGGCGAGCGCCAAGTACGGCCTGTTCGGGCCATTCTACATCGGCATCCGCTTCGCCCCCGAGCAACTAGCACAGGTTCTGAGAGTCTGACCCGTCCGACCCGTCCGACCCGTCCGACCTGTCAGACTCGTCCGACCTGTCAGACTTGTCAGCCTTGACCGGGGCGGCAGCTCGCTTCATCATCCGACGACATGTCTCAACTGCCCGGAACTTCCCCCTCCTCGGCGTCGGCGTTCGACCGACTGCGCGCCTACGTCATGATGAAGACCGAAGAAAAGTCGCGGCTTCGACAGAACGTCGAGTCGCTCGGCATGGCCGTGTTTTTCGCCTTGCTGGTGCGCTCGTCGATCGTCGAGGCCTTCTGGGTGCCTTCCGGTTCGATGTTGCCGACGATTCAGATCGGCGACCACCTCTTCGTCAACAAACTCGCCTACGGACTCAAGGTCCCGTTCATCGGCTACGAAGTGGCGCACTGGGCCGAGGTGCAGCGCGGCGAGATCATCGTCTTCCTGTCGCCGCAGGAGAATCCGCCAGGCAGCGGTTCGCGCATCGACTTGATCAAGCGGGTCGTCGCCGTCGCCGGCGATACCGTCGAGATTCGCGCCAAGAAGCTTTACGTCAACGGCGAGCCGGTTGCCGACGAGCACGCTCACTTCATGGACCCGCGGCGCGGCAACGTGCCGACGCGTGACGATTTCGGGCCGACCAAGGTGCCGCCGGGCAAGCTCTTCATGATGGGTGACAACCGCGATCAGAGCCACGACAGCCGGTTTTGGGGCTTCGCCAACGTCGAGGACGTCAAAGGGCGGGCGACGTTCATTTACTGGTCGCGAGCCGACAGCAGCTGGCTGCCGCGCTGGGAACGCTTCGGCATGATGCTGCGCTGACCCCGGGTGAAACACGACCCGGCGGATGAATGCGCATGAATTTCTCGTCTCACTGACGACGGTACTCGGGGTGGCGGCGGTGACCACCGTCGTCTTCCAGTACCTGCGCCAGCCGGTCGTTCTCGGATACATCCTCGCGGGTCTTCTCGTCGGCCCGCACGTGCCGTTCCCTCTCGTCGCCGACCGTGCGACCGTCCAAACCCTCTCCGAGTTGGGCGTCATCTTGCTGATGTTCTCGCTAGGGCTGGAGTTCAGTCTGGGCACCCTCGTGCGTCTCGGACCGACGGCGATGCTCACGGCGTTGCTGCAGTCGAGCCTGATGCTCTGGCTGGGCTTCGTCGTCGGGCAGTGGTTCGGATGGAGCACGACGGAGAGCGTCTTCACCGGCGCCATCATCGCCATCTCGAGCACGACCATCATCGCCAAGGCGTTCGAAGAGCAGCAGGTGAAGGGATCGCTGCGCCAGCTGGTCGTCGGCATCCTCGTGGTGGAGGATCTGATCGCCATCTTGCTCATGGCGACGCTGACTGCGGTGGCGAGCGGCGTCGGCCTGTCGGCGGCCGAGATGGCGGCGACGGTGGGCAAGCTGACGTTGTTCTTGGTCTTGTTGGTCTTGGTCGGCTTGCTCATCGTGCCGCCGACGGTGCGGGCGGTGCGTCGTCTGGGGCGCCCGGAAACGACACTCGTCGCCAGCGTCGGCTTCTGCTTCGCCGTGTCGTTGTTGGCCCACCAACTCGGTTACTCCGTCGCCTTGGGCGCCTTCATCGCCGGCTCGCTGATCGCCGAGTCGGGCGAAGCGGAGGAAATCGAGCACCTGGTGGCGCCGGTGCGCGACATCTTCGCCGCGGTGTTTTTCGTTTCCGTCGGGTTGCTGATCGAGCCGGCGCTGGTGGTCGAGTACCATCTGCCGATCGTGGTGCTGACGCTGGTGGTGATCCTGGGCAAGGTCGTCGGGGTCAGCCTCGGCGCCTTGTTGACGGGAAACGGTGTGCGCACCTCGGTGCGGGCGGGGATGAGCCTGGCGCAGATCGGTGAGTTCTCCTTCATCATCGCCGCTCTCGGCCTGTCGCTGCAGGTGACCGACGCGTTTCTCTACCCGGTGGCGGTCGCCGTCTCGGCGATCACGACGCTGACGACGCCGTGGTTGATCCGCGCGTCCGAGCCGACGGCCGACTGGGTCGAGCGCAAGCTGCCCAAGCGTTTGCAGACCTTCGTCGTGTTGTACGCCAGCTGGCTGGAAGACTTGCGCCAGGCGCCACCGGCGATGACACGCGGCGCGCGGATCCGGCGGCTGGTGCGTTTGTTGGCGATGGACGTCGTGTTGCTCATCGGCGTGGCGATCGCCATCGGCTTCGGTCGTGCGCGCATGGCCACATGGGTCGGTGCTGATGTCGGGAGCGAGTCCTGGGCGCAAGCGATGGTGTTCGGCCTCGCGGCGCTGCTGTCGTTGCCGATGGGCCTGGGCATTCTGCGGGTCAGCCGCAGCTTGGCACGGGTGCTGGCGCAAATGGCGATGCCGGGCGGCGTGCGCGGGCGACCGGATCTAGCCGCGGCGCCGCGGCAGATGTTCGTCCACGGACTGCAGTTGGCGATTCTGCTGCCGATCGGATTGTTGCTGCTCGGGGTGACGCAACCGACACTCGGTGGTGTGTACGTGCCGATCCTGTTCGGCGCGCTGGTCGCGTATCTCGCCTATGGCTTTTGGCGCGGGGCCACGGAGCTGGAAGGACATGTGCGCGCCGGTTCGCAGGCGGTGGTCGAGGCGGTGCTGGCACAGGCGCACCGCGGGATGGCCGGCAAGGACATGGTGTCGCCGGAGCCGGCCTTGCAGCAGGTGCACGAGTTGCTCCCCGGGCTCGGCGAGCCGACGGCGGTGCGGTTGGCACACGACAGCCCGGTGATCGGTCGCACGCTGGCGGATCTCAATCTGCGCTGCGCCACGGGGGCGACGGTGTTGGTGATCGTGCGTGCGGACCAGACCTCGCTGGTGCCGACGGCGCGCGACGTGCTGCAGGCGGGTGATATCCTCGCGGTGGCCGGCAGCCATGAAGCGATCGACGCCGCCCGCGCATTGCTGCGCACCGGCACGCCGGAAACGACCGACGCGCCGAACTGCGATTGAGTCGCCACCCCTACCTGAAGCAGGAGCTGGCTCGGCCCGAGCCAGGGGATCAGCGCCGGCGCAAGGCTTGCCGGGCTTGTTCGCGGTCGTCGAAGTGGATGCGGCGCTCGCCGAGGATCTGGTAGGTCTCGTGGCCTTTGCCGGCGATCAGCACGAGGTCGCGCGCCTCGGCCAACTCGATGGCACGGCGGATGGCTTCGGCGCGATCGACGATCGTCTCCACCACCACCCCCGGTCGCGCTTCGCAGCCCGCCACGATCTCGTCGACGATGGCGCGCGGGTCCTCGCTACGCGGGTTGTCCGACGTCACCACCACCACGTCCGCCAAGGCGGTCGCGATGCGGCCCATCTGCGGGCGCTTGCCGCGGTCGCGGTCGCCGCCGCAGCCGAACACGACGATCAGGCGCCGCGGGCCGAGGGCGCGTCCGCTGCGCAACAGTCGCTCGAGAGCATCGGGTTTGT
Source organism: uncultured Binatia bacterium (SeqCode) (assembly GCA_964524885.1). GTDB lineage: Bacteria > Desulfobacterota > Binatia > HRBIN30 > HRBIN30 > CALJUJ01. Next base: position 25,125 of record CAZGEJ010000044.1, on the reverse strand, counting down.
GGGCGTAGTCGACGGCGACGCGGAACTCCTGCCCTTCGTCGATCAACTCGAAGCGCCCGGGTATTTCGGTGGCTTGGCTCAGCCCCTGGACGATCGTCGGCAGCGGGATGGCGAGAGCCGTGCCGACGGCGGCGGCGGCCAAACCGTTGTGCAGTTGATAGTCGCCGAGCTGCTGCAGGCGCACGTCGGCGCTTCCCTCCGGCGTCAGTAGGGTCAGCCGGGTGCCGTCGAGCCCGGTCGTCGTGGCGATGGCGCGCACCTGTGCCTCGGGGGCGCGACCGTAGCCGAGGAGTCGACCGCTGTTGATACCGAGGATGTACTGGCTGTGTGGGTCGTCGAGGTTGACCACTGCCGTCGCCGCCTTGCCGCCCGACGCGAGCTCCTCGAACAGCCGGCCTTTGGCGCGCAGGTAGGCGTGCATGTCCGGATGGAAGTTGAGGTGGTCTTGGCTCAGGTTGGTGAACACGGCGACGTCGAAGGCGACGGCGCCGACCCGCCGCAGCTCGAGGGCGTGCGAAGAGACTTCCATCACGCAAGTATCGAGCCCGGAGTCGACCGCCTGGCGCAGCAGCCGTTGCAGTTCATCGGCCTCGGGGGTGGTCTGCAGTGCCGGCAGCAGGGTCGTGCCGAAGCGGTACTCGATGGTGCCGAGACGCGCCACCTTGCGGCCCGCCGCCGCGAGCACGGCTTCGATGAAGTAGGTCGTCGACGTCTTGCCGCTGGTGCCGGTGACCCCGATCATCGTCAGCTGGCGCGACGGATGGCCGTGGAAAGCGGCGGCGAGTGCGGCGGCGGCGCTCCAGCCGTCGCTCACCTGTACGACGGTCGTCGGTAGGCTGCGCTCGGGGAGGCGCTCGACGACCACGGCGGCGGCGCCGTGGTCGAGGGCTTGTTCGACGAAAGCGTGGCGGTCGGCGCGTGATTCGCCGCCCTCGGTGCGGTAGCCGGGCAGGGCGACGAAGACCTCACCCGGCTGTACTTGGCGGGCGTCGGTGCGCACGCCGGTCACCGGCACCGCCGGGTCGCCGTAGACGACGTCGGCGGCGACCCCGGCCAGCAACTCGGCGAGTGTCATGCGGCAGTGCGGCGGGTGCTACTCGGCGGCGGGCGGCGTCGACTCGGCGGCGGGGGCGCCGGCGTTGGCCGGCGCCGGCAACGGCTCGGACAGCGGGCGCTGGCGCAGCAATTCGGCGATCTCGGGCACCGCCTTGAGGATCATGTCGAGCCGCGCCATCTCCTGGCCGATGGTCTCGGTGAGGGCGGACTCGTAGGCGTGCAGCGCGGCGGCGAGCTCGTCGCGCTTGTCGGCGAGGATGGTTTCGTCGCCGGCGAGGCAGACGTTGACCGCTTCGGCGAGTTTCTCGAAGCGCTCTTCGGCGCCCTCGCCGACCTTGGTGCCGATGTGCTCGCTCCAGATCGCCTGGAAGGCGTAGTTCGAGGGCACCTCGCGGCGCAGGCCGCCGCTCAGTTGGTAGATTTGCGCCGCCAAGTTGTCGGCCGACTTGAAGCCGCGCCGCGTCACCAGCCCGCGCAGCTTGAAAAACTTGTCGCGTAGACGATCGAGGCCTTGCTCTTCGGCGAGCAACTGAATCGACCGCTCGAATTCTTTCAATGTCAGAAACGCCATGGCTCCGTTCACTCGAATGGGTTGCGGAAAAGACGGCCGATACAATCACATGCCGGCCGGCGGGACAAAGGTCAGGGGTCGCTCGCTTCGGCCGGCCTCAGGTCGGCGGCCGGGCGCCGCGGGCGTCGGCTGCCGCGCCCGACCGGAGGAAGCGGCCGCGCGTCGCCGTAGTCCCGCACCTCGAGTCCGGCGAGAGCCTGCTGCACCAGTCCGTCGATGTCGAGCGGCGCCTCGACCTCCTCGGTCAACTCGCGCGGCATCCCCGTCGATGGGTGACGCGGCACGAAAAGCTGGCAGCAGTCCTCGTCGGGCCGAATGGAGATGGCGAAGGTGCCCAGCTTCTCCGCCTCGGCCATGATTTCGGCCTTGTCCATGGCGATCAACGGGCGCAACAGCGGCAGCGTCGTGGCGGCGCCGATGGCGGCGAGGTTGTCGAGCGTTTGCGACGCGACCTGGCCCAGGCTGTCGCCGGTCACCAGAGCGCCGGCCTCGCTGCGGCGGGCCACCGCCTCGGCGATGCGCAGCATCATGCGGCGGTAGAGGACGACGCGAAACGGCCGGCGGACACTGGCGACGATTTGCCGCTGGATCTCACCGAAGGCGACGAGATGCAGCCGCTGGCGCCGCTGGTAGGTGGCGAGTACCTCGGCGAGGGCCTCGGCCTTTTCGAGACTCGAGCGGTTCTGCAGCGGCGCGCCGTGAAAGTGGATCAAGTCGACGCTGCAGCCGCGTCGCATCAGCCGCGCCGCCGCCACCGGCGAATCGATGCCGCCCGACAAGAGCGCCAGCACCTTGCCGCTCGACCCGACCGGCAGCCCGCCGGGGCCGGGCAGGGGGTCGAGCAGAATGTACGTCCGCCGCGGTACGATCTCGACGTGGACCCAGACGTCGGGCCGCTCGAGGTCGACCGCCCAGCCGGTGGCGGCCTGGATGGCGGAGCCGACCTGGCGGGCCACCTCCATCGACGGGGTCGGGTAGCGTTTGTCGCTGCGCTTGCACTTGACCCCGAAGGTGCGGGCGCCGAGGCCGGCGACGGCGGTGCGGGCGGTGGCGACGATGTCGTCGAGGTCGTGGCTGGCGTGCCAGCCGGGGGCGAACCCGACGGCGCCGTAGACGCGCGCCAGCCGCTGCTGGATGGCCGGCCAATCGGCGTCGGCGCGCAGGCTGACGACGATGCGCGCCGGCCCGGAGCGGACCTTGCGCACGCCGGTGCCGCGCAGGGCGTAGGCGACGTTGTCCGCCAGCCTTTGGGCGAAGGCGCGCCGGTTGCCGCGCTTGAGGGCGATCTCGTGGTAGTGAACGACGACGCGATTCATGGCGGTGGCCGCCGATGCTCGACGCCCGGGCCCGCGGAGTCAAGCCTCCCTCCCCGCCCCTAGCCCCAGCCTCCCGCTCATTGAACCCCGCCGCCCGAGGTGTTAGCCACCCGGTATGGAGTCTCTCGGGCAGTTCGTCGACGTTTTCCTGCACCTCGATCAACACCTCAACGAATGGGCCGGCATGTTCGGTCCGTGGTTGTACGTGATCCTCTTCCTCATCGTGTTCTGCGAAACCGGCCTGGTCGTCATGCCGTTCCTGCCCGGCGACTCGCTGCTCTTCGCCGTCGGCGCCCTGGCGTCGATCGACGGTTCGCCGATCCGCGTCGAATGGGTCATCGCGCTGCTGATCGTCGCGGCGATCCTGGGTGACGCCGTCAATTACACCGTCGGCTCCTTCGTCGGACCGAAGGTCTTTGCCAGCGAGACCTCGCGTCTACTCAACCGCGAGCACCTACTGAAAACACAACATTTCTACGAGAAGCATGGCGGCAAGACGATCATCATCGCCCGCTTCATGCCGATCATCCGCACCTTCGCGCCGTTCGTCGCCGGCATCGGCAAGATGAGTTACGCCAACTTCGCCATCTTCAACGTCGTCGGCGGCGTCGTCTGGGTCGTGTCCTTCACCTTGGCGGGCTTCTACTTCGGCGAGATCCCGGTGGTGAAGCGCAACTTTCACATCGTCATCTTCACCATCATCTTCTTGTCGCTGTTGCCCCCGGTGATCGAGTACCTGCGCCACCGCGGCAAGCCGTCGCCGATGCCGGTCGCCAGCAAAGACTGACCGGTCGATTGTCCAACGCAGAGCGGAGACGCAGAGACCGTCCTGCCGAAGGAACTGTCCCTGCTCTGTGTCTCTGCGTCTCCGCGTTGAAGCGATACGCTCTTCACGGGGGGATGGCGCCGTAGTCGCGCGCCAGGTCATCGAACAGCATCGACTCGAAGCGTTCGACGTCGAGGCCGTAGACGCGCCGGAACGAGGTGGCGAAGGCCTGCCCCTTGGCCAACTCGCGCAGCAGCGCCAAGAGTACCCGCGCGCCGTGACGATCGACGAGGTCGCGCACGGCGAAATAGCTCTGGGCGTAGGCCCCCTCGGCGACATGGGCCGAGAGGCGGGCGAACGAACCCTCGAGTTGAGAGAAACGCAGCAATCGGCGATCGACGATGCGCCCTTCGCTCCATGCCAGGCGCTCGTCGTCGAACTCCTCGGCCCACATGGCGATCCCCTCGTTGAGCCACACCGGACAGCGCTTGGCCGCCAATTGGGCGACGACGTAGTGCGCATACTCGTGTCGCAACACGCTCGGTAGTGCCGGATCGCCGGCGGTGAAGCCGCGTAGCGGGATCTTGATGCGCCCGTCGAAGACGCCTTGGGTCCAGTCGGGTGTTTGCGTCAGACGGTGGAAGTCCTGCTGGGCATAGAGCACGGCGCGCACGCGCTCTTGCGGCCGGAAACCGAGTTTGGCGTCGACCTCGCGCTGGGCCTCGACGAGGGCCTCGGCGACGGCATCGACCGTAGCGCTCGGCACGGACTCGTCGAAGTCGAGGTCGAAGTCACCCGCCGCGATACGCACGAACTCCCATTCGGCATCGACCTCGCGCTGGAGTCGTTCGATCCATGCCTCGATTTCGCCGTGCCGTACGCCGGCGTCGCGGGCGCGCAGCAGGGCGTCGAGGGCGAGGTCGCGTTGGTCGAGCTGGACGTAGGCGTCGGCCAGGGCCAGGGCCAAGTCGGCGCGGCTCGGCTGCATGGGTTGGGCTTCGGCGAGCCAGCCGGCGGCGGCGGCGTAGTCGCGCGCTTCGTGGGCGCGGTAGCCGGCGCCAATCAGCATTTCACGCAAGTTGCGCTGCAGGAGATCGGCGTCGGGCGCCTCGGTGACGGCGGCGCGCAGCATGTCGATGGCCGTGGCGAAGTCGCCTTGCTGAGCCAGACCGACGGCTTCGGCATTGAGTCGCAGCAGGTCGTCGGACAGGGACGACGCGGCGACCTCGGTGTCGAAGTGCAACTCGCTGGTGCCGATGGCCGCGAGCGGCTCGCTTCGCCAGGAACGGGTCGTCCGCGGCACTTCGAGATGCGCCGCAGTCGGTTGCCGCGGCGGCGGCAGTTGCCGCACTACCTGGAGGGTGACGGCGGCGACGGCGCCGAAAAAGAGAAGGGCGGCGAGAAGAGGGGCGCGCACGGGAGTCAGTGTACCGGATGCGGCAGGTCGGTGGCTTCCTCGATGGGGCCGAAGGCGCGTTCGTAGCGCGCCAGGTTCTCCTGCATGGCGCGCAGGATGCGCTTGGCGTGTTCCGGCGAGGTGACGACGCGGCTGCGCAGGTTCGCCAGCTGCTGACCCTGCGGTCCCTTTTGTGGTTGGACGAAGAGGAAGTCGAGCACGAACTCCTCTTTGCGGTGCGTCACCATCATCAGGTTCGAGTAGACGCCCGACGCTTGTTGCGGGTCGATCTGAATCGAGATGGAGGCGTTCTTCGGTTCGTTGCCGTCGGCCATGAGTCTGTTCCTTCCAATGCCGAGCCTGCGGGCTCGGCGAATGCGAATCAAGCGGCTCGGCGGCGGTGGCGCAACTGTCGACCGTGGTCGGCGCGTTTCGGCGCGCTCAGGAACCGGCGCCCGAGGTGCTGCCCTTGGCCGGCGCGATGCTCAAGTGTGCCTGCACCTTGGCGCCCTTCTGGATGTCGATGCGGTGCGATTGCACGCTGCCGACGAGGAGCGCCGTCGCCTCGACTTGGACCCATTCGGTGCCGATGACGTCGCCGCGCACGGAGCCTTGCAGGATGAGGGCCTTGGCGAAGACTTTGCCCTCGACGCTGCCTTTTTCGCCGACCAGCAGAAGGTCGTCGGCGCGGACTTCGCCCTTGAGTTTGCCGTCGATACGCGTCGGCGCCGCGAAGCTCAGTTTGCCGGTGACCGAGGTGTCGGCGCTCAGACTGGAGCGCAGGAACGTCGGATCAGCGGGGTTCTTGGTGGCGTCTTGGGCCGGACTGCCGGCGCCGTTCGGGGTCGGGGCCGCCGCGGGCGCGGCCGCCGGAGCCGGCGTCGCGGCCGGCTTGGGTGCAGGAGGCGCGGGTTTGTTGTCGCGCTGGTTCTGCTTCGACGAATCGCGGTTCCAAAATGCCATCCCACCTCCCCATGCCGCTCGTGGCGACGGGAGCCTACACCACGCGGTCGCCAACACAAGCGAAGCAGCCAACCCCAAGCGGACCACCCAGGAGGGCAGGGCACGGTCCCGGCCATCGGACGCAACGGCAACACCGCGGCGCAACGCACTCATCCCCGACGCCCCTCGGCGCGGACGGAGCCACGCCCTCCATCGCGGGTGGGCCTTGGCGAACGATTTAGGGTCGGACGATCGGATGCAGCGGACAGGCTACCGCATGCTGTGCCGTGCCTTGCAGGTCGGGGACCTCGATGCGGCACGCGTCGACGGCGTCCGGGCATCGCGGATGAAAGCGACAGCCCGGCGGCGGATCGATCGGACTCGGCGGTTCGCCGGGCAGCAGGATACGATTGCGCTGTTGGCTCGGGTCGATCGACGGCACCGCCGACAGCAGCGCCCGGGTGTACGGATGGTGTGGTGCGCTGCCCAGCCGCTCGGCATCCGCCAACTCGACGAATCGGCCGAGGTACATGATGGCGATACGATCGCTGACGTGTTCGACGACGCGCAGGTCGTGGGCGATGAAGATGTACGCCAAGCCGCGTTCGCGCTGCAGGTCCTGCAGCAGATTGACGATCTGCGCCTGGATCGACACGTCGAGGGCCGACACCGGTTCGTCGGCGATGATCACCTTCGGCTCGACGGCCAGGGCGCGGGCGATGCCGATGCGTTGCCGTTGCCCGCCACTGAACTGATGCGGGTAGCGGTCGAAGGCCTCGGCCCGCAGCCCGACGCGTTCGAGCAGTTCCATCACCCGGCGGCGTTGGGCGGCGCCGCGGGCGAGCCCGTGGATCTCCAAGCCCTCGCCGACGATGTCGCCGACGCGCAGGCGCGGGTTGAGCGATCCGTAGGGGTCTTGGAAGATCATCTGGATGTGACGCCGACGTCGCCGCAGCTCGCGTCGATCGAGGCGGAGCCAGTCCTCGCCTTCGAAGAGAAGCGATCCGCTCGTCGGCTCGATGAGTCGTAACAGCAGCCGCGCCAGCGTCGATTTGCCGCAACCCGACTCGCCGGCGATGCCGAGCGTCTCGCCCGCGTCGAGAGTGAGGTCGACGCCGTCGACGGCACGCACCCAGCGGGCGGGGGTGCGCCAGCCGCCGCCGACGGGAAAGTGTTTGCTCAGGCCGCGCGCTTCCAGCAGTGCCATGGGTTCCTTCACACGTGCCAGCAGGCGACGCGGTGGGACGGCGTGCGCGCCTCGAGGCCCGGCTCGTGCGTGGCGCACTCCGCGTCGGCGCTCGGGCAACGGTCGCGGAAGCGACAACCGCTCGGGCGGTTCCACGGCTCGGGCACGATGCCGCCGATGGTTTCGAGGCGACCACGACGCTTCGTCGCGCCGCTGGGCAGCGCCCGCAACAGGCCTTGGGTGTAGGGATGCCGCGGTTGGGTGAAGAGGATGGAGGCGTCGGCCTCTTCGACGATGCGGCCGGCGTACATGACCGCTGCACGCTCGGCGCGTTCGGCGACGATGCCGAGGTCGTGTGTCACCAGCAGGATGGCCATGCCGAAGCGCCGTTGCAGTTGCCCGAGGAGGTCGAGGATCTGCGCTTGGATGGTGACGTCGAGGGCCGTCGTCGGTTCGTCGGCGATGAGCAGATGGGGTTCGCAGGCGAGGGCGCTGGCGATCATGACCCGCTGGCGCATGCCGCCGCTGAGCTGGTGCGGGTAGGCGTCGAGGCGCGCTTCAGGCTCGGGGATCTCGACGAGTTCGAGCAGCTCGGTAGCGCGCCGGCGCGCCTGCCGCCGATCGAGTCCGCGATGCACCCGCAGCGATTCGCCGATCTGGTCGCCGATCGGGAACACCGGATTGAGCGAGGCCATCGGCTCTTGGAAGATCATGGCGATGCGGGCGCCGCGGACGCGGCGCAGCTCGCCTTCGGAAAGGGAAGCGAGGTCGCGTCCGTCGAAGCGCACCACGCCGCCGGCGATGCGCGCCCCCGACGGCAGCAGGCGAAGAATGGAGAGTGCGGTCAGCGTCTTGCCGCAGCCGGATTCACCCACGAGGCAGACGGTCTCGCCGGCATCGACGCGCAGCGACACGCCGTCGACGGCGGCGACACTGCCGCGCGGGCCGTCGAAGACGGTGACGAGATCGTCGATTTCGAGCAACGCCATGCCCGCGCTGTGTAGCAACCGCACCGCCCAGGAGAAAGCCACGGGAAGCAGAATGGAGCGCGGGGCAGGTTGCAGGTTGGTGCGGAACGGCGGTGGTCGTGCTACCTTCCCGCGGCTTTTGCGGGGAGAGTTGCATGGCGGGCGAGCTGCGAGACGATCGTGACGGGGAGCGCTGGGCTTGGCCGCGCTTGTTGGCGGTAGGCGTCGCCTTGGGCTTGGCGACACGCGGCTTTCACGATCACTTCTTCCCCGAGGTTCTCCCTTGGTGGCAGTGGCTGCTCGAGGTTTTCGGCGGCATCGTCCTGGTACTGCTGGCGCTGCCGCACCGCCGGCCGGTTGCCGAGGCGGGGTTGCGGCGGGCCGTGCGCTGGTCATGCGCCGCGGGTGTGCTGCTCGCGTTCTTGGCGCTGCTGCACTTTGCGCCGCGTGTCGGGAGTGAGCGCGAGGCAGCCATCGCCGTCGTCGCGCTGCTCGGCTTCTTCTTCATGGCACGTTGGCTGCCCTTCGAAACCGATGCCGTCGCCGGCGTGTTCGCCTCCGACGATCCGCCGGCCCGTCGTGTCGGCCTGTCCTTCGTGCTCATCGCCGTCGCTACTGGGCTCGTCGGTGTCGCTTGTCACTTCAAGGGCACGGCGAACGAACTGGCGCTGGCGACTTGGGTCGCCGGGTTGGTGGTGCTCATCGTCGGTGCGTCGCAGTGGCGTGGCAAGGCGGCCGCGCCAGTGTCGCTTTCTCCTGCCCAGGTGGGTCCCGGCGTCGATGCGACGATCGAAAAGCTCGCCTTCGTCACGCTCATGGTGCTGGCCGTCAGCCTGCGTTTGTGGGCCATCGACGCGGTGCCGGCTCTCATCGATTCCGACGAGGGCCGCCTGGCCGGCTGGGCGCGAAGCATGTGGGAGGGAGGCTTCCCTGACGTGTTCGCTTTCGGTTGGAACAGCTTCGGCAATCTGTCGTACGCGCTGCACTACTTGGGAATCCAACTGCTGGGGGCCTCGCACGTCAACGCCCGCATCGTGTCCGCCATCCTCGGGGTGGTGAGTCTGATCCCCTTCTACTTCTGGGTGCGCGGCTGGTGGGGGAACTTCGTCGCGTTGGTCGCCTTGGCCTTGCTGCTGGTCAACGTCGAACATCTCTATTGGAGCCGCGTCGGCTTCAACAACATCGACGCGGTGCTGACGGCGACGGCGCTGCTTGCCCTCTTCGCCCGCGCCCTGCGCACGGCACGGCCTCTCGACTGGGCCTGGGTCGGCGTGGTCGCCGGACTCGGTTTCTACAGCTATCACGCAGCCAAGCTCTATCCGGTGCTGCTGGCGGCGGCGGTTTTCTTCTATGCCGTCGGCGTCCGTGGCTTCGTGCGGCGGCACCTCGCCGGTTTGGGTGTGGCGGTCGTCGCCTTGCTGCTGGCGCTCGGCCCGCAGTTCTTCGCGATGTACGAGCAGTGGGGGTCGTACGTCATCGATACGACCAACCGCAACGATGTTCACTTGGCTCTCGAGGCTTACGCGCGCGGCGACTTCGCCTATGTGCGCGAACACGTCGCGCGGCACGTGCTCGATACGTTGTACGTCTTCGTGAGCGTGCCGCAGGGCGGCACGGTGTTGCGCGGTGCGACGGCGGTGCCGTTTCTGTTGGCGCTCGGTTGGATGTTGTGGCGGTGGCGCGACCCGCGCCACGTGATCACGCTGCTGTGGCTGTTCGGCATTCTCGTTGCGGGCGGCATGATGACCAGCTTCCCGCCGAGCAAGCAGCGCATGGTCGGCATGTTGCCGGTGGTGGCCGTGGTGTTGGCGGTCTTTGTCGGCCAGGTGCGGGTCTTGGTACGCACCGCGACGCCGCGCTACGCCGAGGCCGCCGTCTTCCTGGCATGCCTGTTGTGGCTCAATGCGGCATTGTACCAGAGCTGGCAGACGCATTTCGTCCTCATGCCGCATCGGCAGAAGGCCGACGTGATGACGAACGTCTGCCGCGCCATGACGGAGTCGGAGCGGCCGTTCGTCATCTATTCGCTGGGCGCCAATCCGAGCACCAACGCGCGTCTGATCCAGAAGGATTGCATCTTGCCGGCCGACCCCGAGCGGACGATTTTCAATCCGGCCGACGATCACGCCATCTTGCCCCTACCGCCAACGCACGTGGGTCACGCGCTGATCACCGTGGCGCCGCACCACGCCGCTCTGATGCCGTTGTTGCGAACCGTTTACCCGCAGGCCCAGTACGACATTCTGCGGGGCCCCGGCGGTGCGTTGGATCTCGATCTCGTCCGGCTGACACGGGCGCAAGTCGAGGAGACGCGGGGCTTACGGGCGACGTATCGCATGGCGGACGGCAGCTGGCGCCTCGGGCCGCGACCCAACCCCTACCCCCCGCCGGATGAGCCGCCCGGCCTACTGGTGCCGTCGGAGGCAAACGCCGGCACGCCGCTGACCTGGCGTGGGCAAGTGTACGTGCCACTTCCTGGACGTTGGCAGTTGCGCGCGACGGCGACGGTGGTGCGCATCGATGGGCGCGACGCCGAAGCGGACGGCGCTTGGGAGTTGGCTGCAGGCTGGTGGCCGATCGAAGTCGAAGGGCAGGGTGGGCCGCCTGAGCGCCGGTTGTTGGAATGGCGGCGCGACGCCGCCGAGGCCTGGGTCGTCGTGCCGCGCACGCACTTGTCGACCCAGTCATGGGTCGGTGGACTGCTCGGGCGCTACTTCGGCGAGACCTTCGGCGCCGCCGGTGCCCTGCCGAGTCCGAGGCCGGCGCTGTTCGAACGGCTGGAGTCGGTGTTGGCGTTCGAGTGGGGTTACTACGACGACGAGAAACCGGCGGATTGGTTCGCTGCGCGTCCGGGTACGATGGAGTGGACCGGTACGGTCGATGTGGGGGAAGCGGCGCCGCGTTTGCTGCGGCTCGAGAGCAGCGCACCGGCCGAGGTCTTTCTCGGCGGGGAGCGGGTCGCCTTTGCCGATGGACGCGAACCCGAGCGGCCGGTCGAGGTGGTGTTGCCGGCGATGCGTGGGCGTGTGCCGCTGCTGGTGCGGGCCGTGCGTGCCGAGGATCCGATTGCCGTGTGGCGCTTGCGCCTTTCGTGGAGCAATGACGGCAAGCAGTGGAGCGTGATGGCGGGCTATCGGCCGCCGCCGCGTTGATGGAGACGTCGATCGATGGGCGCGCTCAAGTCCGCCACTCGATCGGCAGGCGTTCGTCGGGGTTGTAGCTGCAGAAGTAACCGCTCTTCACGGTGGCATCGAGATGGCGGGCGAGGTCGGGCTGGGACTCGCGGATGCGGGTCAGGGCTGCCTTGAGGCGCTTGGTGACGCTGACCCGGGCGCGCTCGCCGCTGGTGCTGCCGCGCGCGATGCCGGTGAGTTCGCGCATCAACGCGTCCATCTCGTTTTCGGCTCGCTCGGCGGCGCCGGGGTCGTTGTTCTCGCGCGCTTCGGCGAGCTCTTCCTGCAGCTCGCTGACCCGTTGACGGTAGGCGGCGCGGGCGCGCTGGTCGAGCGTCGGCGCGGCATCACTGCGGCGGCCGACGGACAATTCGCCGTCGTCGACGCGGGTATTCTTGGTTTCGGCGCCGCCGACCAATTGCACCAGTTCGGTGACGTGGAACGACCGTCCGGGGTGGCGCAGCAGGTAGGCCAGGTACTGGAGGCCGAGCATGTCCTTGAAGCGGTGGGTGGTGCCGCCGAAGCTGACCGTCCAGTAATCTCCTTCCTTGAGAAAGACGTGCGTGGCGGTGTCGATCGTCGGGGAGGCTACGCTGACGGGCGGCAGCGGTGAAGTTGGTGCGCTCTGGGTCGCCGCGGACTCGACCCGAGTTCGTAGCTGTGTCGCTTTCGCGAGTAGTCCTTCCATGCCCAATTCGCTGGCGAGAGCGATCGCTTCGGCCAGTGCTTCTGCGGCGGCTTGTGGAGCGGGTGTCGGGTGGTCGACGAGAAGAGCGGCGCGATCGAGTTGGGTCAAGGCAACCCACGGACGCATGCCGCTGCGGCGATGGAAGGTGAGCGCTTCGTCGAGGTGACGTTCGGCGTCGGACCAGCGCTGCATCAACGTTGCCAAGACACCCAGGTAGCGATGGCCGACTCCGGAGCAGGCGAGGGCGCGGTCGATGACCGCGAGCCTGTTCGCGAACGGAGCGAGCATGTCGTACAGGAACACGGCACGTTCGCGGTCGGCGAGGGTGCAGCACACGTCGACGAGTTGGGAGATGGCGGCCATCCAGGAGCCATCGCGCGGAATCGACACGAACTCGTCACGTGCAAGAATTTCGAAGTGCTGGCGTGCCTCGCTGGTCTCACCGAGTTCGGCGTAATGATAGGCGAGGGAACAGCGCCACGCGGCCATCGCGGGAAACTGCTCCAGCAGATCGCGGATCGCCGGCAACATCTCCGACCATCGACCTTGCAGGGCGCGCAACATGGCGATTTGGGCGCCGAGCGCCTGCAGTGCGTTGTCGCGCGCCACGCGTTCCCCGTGGCCGTAGGCCTCGTGGGCCAGGCGTTCTCCCTCCTCGAAGCGACCCGTCATCAGAGCGTGGGCCGCGCGCAACCACAAGGCATACCAGTGGTGCCACGGTTCGCGCAGCTCGTGCGCCAGCGACTCGAGCGCGTCCGTCTCCGCCACGGCGACGGCGACCTCGCCGGCCTCGAAGTGATTGACGACGCGCCAGAATCGGGCGCGCAGGAGCATGGCCCGATCGCCCGTGCGTTGCGCCAGCTGCAGCAGCTCCTCGGAGGTGGCGATGCGGTCGTCGAGGCTGTCCGGGCCGAAGAGGGCGTTGTGGCGGTCGTAAATCGTTCGCGCCAGCGTGTGCCAGTCGGCGACCCGCCGTGCCATGGCGCTAGCTTCGGTGCAGAGTTCGAGCCGCCGCTCGTAGGATGACGGCTCGTGGTGCAGAGCATCCGCCAGAATCGACAGCAGCGCCGCCCGCAGGCCGCTATCCGTCGTGGGCATACGCTGCAGAGCCTCTTCGAGCAAGGTCACCGCGGGCGTGTCGACGTTGCCGCCCAGGGCGGGGGCGCGTGCGTATCCGAGCGCGGCGCGCGCCAGGTACTCCGGGTTCTCGAGGGATCGCGCGATGTCGGCGGCGCGCCGAAAGGTGACCCGCATGCGCTGCACGTCGGCCGACGCTGCCTCGGCCGCCCCGAGCCCGAGCAGCAGGCGGCAGCGCGTCTCGGCGTCGACGTTGGCGTCGAAGCCGGCGATCTCGAGGGCGCGTTGGTAGGCCTCGATCGCATCCTCGTAGGCCAAATGCATGTCGGCCCGGTGCGCCGCGAGCACGCAGTAGCGCAGGGCGCGGTCGGTGTCGCCGAGTGAGGCAGCGAGGTGAAAGTGATGTGCCAGCTCGGCGATGTGTTCGTCGACCTCGTGTTGCCAATGCGATTCGAGCGCCAGGCCGACGCGCCGGTGCAGCGCGGCGCGTTCGTCGGCGGGCAGTCCGTCGTACAACACGTCCCGCACGAGCGCATGGATGAATCGCCCGCTCGTGGCGGCGCGGGGCAGGGGTTGCAGCAGTCCGGCTGCCGCCGCTTCGGCCAGGCGCGTCAGGATCGTCGCCGTGGTGGAGTCTTCGAGGGCGGCGACGACCGCCAGCTCGAAATCACGACCGACGACCGCGGCGAGTTCGAGCGAATGGCGTGTCGAGTCGGCGAGACGCTGCAGTCGCTGTTCGATGACGGCGCGCACGCTGTGCGGCACGGAGGGTGCCGACTCGGCGACCCTGGCGCCCTCGCCGCGGTCGAGCAAGCCGCGCTCGCGCATGTGCCGCACCATCTCTTGGAGAAAGAAGGGGTTGCCCTCGGTGCGCTCGACCAGGGCCAGCACCAGCTCGGAGGAGGCAGCCGTGCCGAGGTCGCGCTCCAGCAAGAGGCGCGATTCGGCCTCGGAGAGGCCACTCAAGGCGATCCGCTCGTAGGCCCTTTCGCGACTGAGCGAGGCGAGCAAGTTGGCGCGCACCGTGTCGCGTTGGATCTCGACTTCGCGATAGGTACCGCAGATCAGGATCGGCGCTTCTAGGGTGTCGCGGGCGACGAACTGCAGCAGCATCAACGACGACGGGTCGGCCCAGTGCAGATCGTCGAGGATGAGCACCAACGGGCGCCGTCGGGCGACCTGTCCGAGAAACCGAGCCAAGGCATCGAACTGGCGAAAGCGCGCGTCGTCGGCGGCGTCACCCGGCTCGCTGCGCGGGAGATCGGGAAAGACGCGCCGAAGTTCCTCGGCGATGCGGGCGACTTCAGGTGCGTCGGGGCCGAGATCCTCGAGCAGCTGCGCCCGCTCGCTGCGCTGCACATGCGTGCGCACGATCTGCCGCCACGGCCAAAACGGCGGCGCGGCGCCACCCTCATGGCAGCGTCCGTTGAGCACCTGGGCGCCGCGCGCCAGGGCGAGGCCGGCCAGTTCCTCCGCCGTCCGCGACTTCCCGATGCCGGGCTCGCCGACGAGCATCAGGATGCGACCGCGTCCCGCGACGACGTCGTCGACGGCACGATGCAGGCGCGCCAATTCCGCGGTGCGTCCGACGAACCCGGTCGTCGGCACGGGTGCCTGAGACGAGCCTTGCATGAGCATGCCTATGTCAGAATCCGCGGGGGGGCGAAATGACCGCCGTGCGGCCGTCGTCGATCCTGCCGTCGGTTCACGCCGAGCTGCGCGGGTCGAGTCGATCGCGCAGATGATCGCCGAGGAAATTGAACGCCATGATGGTGACGAAGATGAACAGTCCAGGCGTCAGGATCCACGGGTAACGCACGAGATTCTGCATGTTCTGGGCGTCGCTCAGGAGATTGCCCCAGCTGGCACTGGGTTCTTGGATCCCCAGCCCGAGCAGCGACAGGGCGCTTTCCCCGAGGATGAACCCTGGAATGCTCAAGGTCGCAGCGACGATGGTGTAGCCGTAGGTCCCCGGGATCACGTGGCGCGTCAGAATGCGCCAACGGCTCGCGCCGAGGGCCCGCGCGGCTTGGACATATTCCTGTTCGCGCAGCGTCGCCGCCATACCGCGCACGACGCGCGCCAGGCCGGCCCAGCGGATGAAACTCATCATGGCGACGATGACGAAAAACGTCGCGGCCGAGGACAGGCCGTCGGGCAGGGCCGCGGCCAGAGCCAACAGAAGATAAAAGGACGGCAGCGACATCTCGATCTCGACCACGCGCATCACGACGTCGTCGACCCAGCCGCCGAGATAGCCGGCCAGGCTGCCGAGAAGGATACCGAGACTGAAGCTGATGGCCACGCCGACGACGCCGACGAAGAGGCTGACGCGCCCACCGTGCAGGATACGCGACAGCAGGTCGCGCCCGATGCCGTCCGTGCCGAGCAGAAACAGTCGGGGTGCTCCCGTCGGCGTCGTCAGTAAGCGGCCCTCGTGAAAAAACAGCAGCGGCACGCGCACCGACTCGTCCTCGCGATAGGTGCGCCGACTCGGATCGATCAGCACCGAGGGATGGCCGTACAGCAGACTCTCGTGCCAACGTGACGGCGGCTGGAGGCGGATGTGTGACGGCGGACAATGCGGCTGTCCGCGGTTTTGCTCGGCAGGGTCATACGGTGCCACCCACGGTGCGGCGACGGCGCCGGCATACAACAGCGCCAGCAGCAGGGCGCTGACGACGACGATCGCATCGGGGCGGCGTGGAGCGTTCATGTTCGCGTCGACGTCAGGCTTCCCCGCGCCGCCGGAAGTCGATCCGCGGGTCGACCCAAGCGAGGGCGATGTCGGCGATCAAATTCCCCGCGAGCAGCAGGACCGATCCCATGAGCACCGAGCCCATGACGAGATACACGTCGAGGGAGCGCACGGCCTCGAGCATCAACGACCCCAGCCCCTGCAGTTGCATGACGGCCTCGACCAGTGCCGCGCCGCTGAGCAGCGTCCCCAACTCGTATCCGGCCAGCGTGACGAAGGGGTTGAGGGCGTTGCGCAGGATGTGTTTGCCGACGACGACGCGCTCCGGTAGGCCCTTGGCGCGGGCGCTGCGGACGAACTCTTGCTCCTTCAACTCGAGAATGTTCGAGCGCATGAGTCGCATCAGGCCGGCCATCCCGCTGGTGCCGAGCACCAGCGTCGGCAGTACCAGGTGGTGCAGGCGATCGAGGACTTGCTCGGGCCACGGCAGGCTCGCCGCCGCGACCGAAGCCGAGCCGCCGATGGGAAACCACCCCGTCTGCAGGGCCACGAACAACAGCAGAAAGGCCAGAAAGAAGTTCGGCAACGACATGCCGAAGAACGCGGCGAAGGACAGGGTACGGTCGATCCACGATCCGGGGCGCAGGGCGACCAGCACGCCGATGGGAATGGCCAAGGACCACGTGAACAGCAGCGTCGACACGGCGAGCAGCAGCGTGTTGAGGGCGCGTGCCGCAATGAGTTCGGCGACGTCGACGCGATACGCCATCGATACCCCGAGATCGAAGTGCAGCACGCGCCACAGCCACTTGGCGTAGCGCACCACGAGCGGTTCGCCGAAGCCGAACTCGCGTTCGAGCTCAGCGACGAATTCCGGCGAGAAAGCCGGATTCATGCGCAGAGCGCCGAAGTAGTCACCTGGCGCCAGATCGATGACCACGAAGGTGATGAAGCTGACGCCCAGCAGTACCGGTACCATGTGCAGCAGGCGGCGTCCGACGAAGCCGAGCATGGTCGGGGTGCGACGCGGTCAGGGTACGAAACGCAGAGCTTCGGGCCGCCGTTGACCCCAGACGGTGCGTTCGAACGGATGCAGGCGCCGGTCGTAGGCGACGAAACGCGTGGTGTGCACCAACTCGACCATCGGCAACTCTTCGTGCAGGATTTCCTGGATGCGCCGGTAGACGCGCTGTCTTTCGGCGATTTCGAGTGCGTGTGCGCCGCGTTCGACGAGGCTGTCGATCTCGGCTTCCCAGGCGGTCGCCGGCTCCTTCTGGTTCGGGTGCCAGAGATGCAGGTTGCCGTTCGAGCGCAACAGGTTGGCGCTCAGATGCGGCTCGGTGGTGGCGGTGAAGCCCATGATCATCACGTCCCAGTCGAAGGTCTGATCGAGCTTCTCGACGAGAGTGGTGAAGTCGAGCGGGCGAAAGTTCACCTGAATGCCGAGGGCGGTCCAGTCCTGCTTGAGGATGGAGCACATCTTTTCACGTACCTGGTTGCCGGCGTTGGTCGTCAGCGAAAACTCCACCCGATTGCCCTCGGCGTCGTGCAGGAGCCCGTCGCGCCATTGGAAGCCGGCCTCGGTCAAGAGCGCACGTGCCGCGGCCAGATCGTAGGGATAGTCTTTGAGCCCCGGGTGGTGAAACACTTTGTCGGCCGGCGTGATCTTGGCGACCGCCGGCTCGCCGAAGCCGGAGAGGCAGTTGAGCACGATCGACTGCTTGTCGACGGCTTGGGCCAGGGCGCGGACGAAGCGTTTGTCGCTGAACCAGCGGTAGCGCGGGTCGGTCTTGCCGTCACGCACGTAATGCTGCGGGTTGCGGTTGAAGGTGACGAAGACCGAGGCCGAGTCGAGGCCCATCTCGTGCAAGGTGACTCCGAGCCGATCCGTCTGGCCCTCGATCTGGACGATTTCCTCCGGGCGCGGCAGGTGGACGTCGACTTCGCGCCCGAGGAACTTGAGAAAGGCCGTGTTCTGGTCGGGCACGATCAACATCGTGCGTTGACCGATGTGCGGCAAGGCGCTGCCGTCGCCGTCGCGGCGCCAGTAATCGTCGTTGCGCTGGTAACGCAGGTATTGAGCCGCGGAATACTCGATGAACTCGTACGGCCCGGTGCCGATGATCTCGTTGGGTGGCGTGTTCACACCCCAAGACTGAGCGAACTTGCCGGCGGCCCGATGCGGCCCGAGGCGGTGCACCGGGAGAATGTCGAGGCCGCCGGCAGCCAGCAGGAACGGGGCGAACGGCTGCGCCATGCGGAAGCGCACCGTATGCTCGTCGAGAGCCTCGGCCCGCGCCGGCTCGCCGTCGACGGTCAGGATGTGTTTGGCGCTGTTCGGAACGTTGTCGTCGAACACGGTCTCGAAGGTGAAGACGACGTCACGTGCGGTGAACGGCTTGCCGTCGTGCCAGCGCACGTCGCGACGGAGGTGGAACGTCCACTCCCGACCGCTGGCGTCGCGCTCCCAGCGTTCCGCGAGCACGGGCTCGACTTCGAGGCTGACGGGATCGAGGCGCAGCAGGCTCTCGAACATCGGTTCGATGGCCTCGCGCGAGCCGGCATCGGTGACGAGCAGGGGGTTGAAGGTCTTGGGGTCGCTGATCATCGCGACCCGCAGGTTGTCGGGCCCCGGCGCCTGCGGCGCCGAGCTGTCGTCGCGGTCGCGGCTGCAGGCGGAGACGACGAGACCGAGGGAGAGCGTGATGGCGGCGAGACCGCGCACGAAGTGGGGGCGGAGCGGCATGCGGTTCAATCGATCGGCTCGACGCGACTACCCGGCGGATCGGCGAAGCGGAAGGTTTCGATCGCCAACTCGGGGTTCAAGTCGACGTCCGAGAGGGAGATTTCGACCGAGTGCTCGGCGTCGGGAACCTCCAGGCGAATGTGGGTGGCGATGGGCACGTCGTCGACGATTTCGTATTCCTCGAACATGACCCGCCAAGTCACGTCGCCGTAGGCGTCGCGATACTCGGCCGCTTGCGGCAACCCTTGGTCGAGCCAGACGACCTGCAGGTCGGGGTCGAGTTCCTGGGTCAATTGAAGCCAGCCGCTGCCGCCGTCGTAGGAGACGTGGTTCCACTCGGCCTGTCGCTGCGGCGGCGTGCCGAGCATCAGGTCGATGAGGTCGACCACGGGCAGGCCGATGCGGGCGTAGCGCCACATGTTTTCGGGCGAGGCTTCGCCGCGGTACACGGTGTTCTCGTCGCGCACATAGGCGGTGAAGTTGCCCTCTTCGGTGGTGAGGACGAAGACGGCGCCGAACATCGACAGCACCTCGACCCGCAGACGGTCCGGGCGGGAGACGACGAGCGCTTCATTGGAGGTGCTCGAACCGTCGGGGTGGCGGTACCGCAGCTTGGCTAGGGCGCGCAGCGAACGCACGGCTTCGCGGCGTGCCGACAGGTTGCCGAGCAACTCCTCGGCCGTCGGTAAGTGTTCCGGGGGAGGGCCCGGCTGCGGCGGCTTTTGCGCCGTACAGGCGGCGAGGCTGAAAGAGAGGAGGCCGGTGAGCCACAACCGTCCGGCGGCGGAGCGCCGCGGGCGACCGGTCATTCGGCGATCTCCGAGTGTTCCCGACGCAGGGCTTCGATCTTGCCCTTCAAGCGCTTGACCTGGGCGTTATCGTCGGCTTCCCCGAGGGCGTGTTCGTACACGGCGAGCGCCTTGCGAATCTTGCCGACCTTGACGTAGGCGTCGGCCAGGTGTTCGGCGATGGTCGGATCGTCGCTGACGATGTCGTGGGCGCGCTCGAGTTGTTCGACGGCGGCGGTGTAGTCGCCGCGCTGGTAATGAACCCAGCCCAGGCTGTCGATGTAGAAGCCGTCTTCCGGGCTGATGACGAGCGCTCGGCGGACGAGGTCCTCGGCTTCGTCCAGGTTGATGCCCATGTCGGCGTAGGTGTAGCCGAGGTAGTTGAGCGCGGGCGCGTTGTCGGGGTTGATCTCGATGGCGCGCTTCATCGAGGCGATCGAGCGATCCTTGTCCTTGGCCTCGTCGTACCAGGCCCCGATGGTGAAATGGTATTGGTCGTTGTTGGGGTCGCGTTCGAGCAGCTTCTGCATCTCGGCGATCGCACCTGGGAGGTCGCCGTTCTCGCGGAACAAGGTGGCGTACAGGATGCCTAGTTCGCCGTTGTGCGGATCGCGCTCGACCGCGATGCGTACCGTCTCGATGGCTTCGTCGTAAGCGCGCTTCTGGCGCAACAGGAAAGCGATGTACGTCGCGGCCTGGGTGAACATTTCGCTGTCGGGCGGAATCTGCCGCAGCGTTTCGAGGGCACGCTCGTCGTTGCCCGTCTTGGCGTATGCCAAGCCCAGGTAGTAGCGCACCCGCTGGTTGTCGGGATCCCCTGCCAAGACCAAGGTGAACTCGGAGATCGCGTTGGCGAAGTCGCCGCGCTCCAAGTAGATCGCGCCGATCTTGGTGCGTGCCTCGCCCGGGTCGGGCTCGGTCTTCTCGAGTTCGCGGAACTGGTCGAGCGCCGCGTCGAGTTGGTCCTCGTCGACGTAGAGTCGGCCCAGTCGCTTGCGCACGTTGGCGTTGCCCGGGTTCACTTCGAGGACGCGATTGTAGGTCGCGATGGCGCGCGGCATGTCGCCGTTCGCCTCGTAGGCGACGGCGAGATTGATCAGGATCTGTTCCGACTCGGGGCGCAACTCGACGGCGCGTTCGTACGACGCGATGGCGGCAGGCACGTTGCCGGCGGCGATTTGCACGCGACCGAGGAAGAAGTGGCCGAGCACGGAACGCGGTCTCTGCTCGGTGAGCCGCGTCAGGATGGAAATCGCCTGGTCGTAGTCGCCCATCTTGCCGAAGAGGGCACCGAGGTAGAGGTTCGCGTCGCGATTGTCGGGATCGCGGTCGAGCACTTCGCGATAGGCTTCGATCGCCTTCTCGTCGTCGCCGAGGGACGACAGGATGCCGGCCAGATCGAGGCGGGATTCGACGTCGTCCGGATCGAGTTCGACGACCTTGTCGAGCTGGGCGCGTGCGTCGTCGAGACGCCGGTCCTTCCCTTGTACATACAGACGGGCGAGGCGGCGCCGCAGGAAAGCCGAACTGGGATCGGCTTCGACGGCCCGTTCGAGTTCGAGCACCGCAGTGGCTTCGTCGTCGTCCGTGAGGGCGATCTGCGCCGCGACGAAGTGGCCCACCGCCGAAGCTTCTGGCGGCAGCGCGGTGTCACGAACCTCGGAGGCGCCGATCTCGTTGGCCCACGGAAACTCGCGGAAGGGCGAAACCGGAGCCCGGGCCGCGGCACAGCCGGCGGTGGTGGCGAGCGCCGCGGCGAGACCGAGGCGATACAGTCGATGAGCCCTGGAACGGAGCATGTTCGCGCTTCCCTAGCACAAGGAGACAGGGCGTTCTATGCACGATGCTTGCCGGTCGTGGTCGCCCTTCGGATCGGGTGGCGGAGACCGGCACGGTTCGCAAGATCGACCAGGAGGAATGGCGCGATGAGTCAGGAATTCGGCCCGGAACGGCCCGCGGGTCAGGGCCTCCAGCCGCACCAATGGGCTTCGGGAGACCGCGCCATCGTCGCCTTGTTGCGCGATCCCGGTGTCGCGGAACACGTCGACCTCGTCATCACCCAGCGCGCCGGGGCCTATGAGGTCTGGGCCCAGCGCGGCATGGTCCGCTTCCGTCGGCTCCTGCGTGGTGGTCGGCTGGACTTCGAGATCCTCGAACAGGTCGGGCTCAACCCGATCGAGGCGCAGGACCCGCGTGCCGTCGACAGTCTCGCCGCCGAATTGCACGCCGCTCACGCTTCCGGTCACCCCACCGAGGATGCCAATCAGGCCTTCCTGGAGCCGGAGGTCCTCAGTTACCCCTTCGCCTACGAGCGCATCGCCCAACTCTTCGACAGCCCGCACGCCCCGGATCTCGTGCTCAGCCCGAAATGCTACGCCTTTGGACTGCAGCCGGGACAGCACGGCGCGCTCGACTGTGTCCAAAGCCGTGCCCCGCTGGCGTTTGCCGGTCCCGGCGTGCGGCCCGGTCGGGTCGACACGGCGGCGCGCCACGTCGACATCGCGCCGACGCTCTGCCGACTGATGGGCTTTCCCCTGTGTGACGGGCGCGATGCGAGCGGCCGCACCTCGAGCGAGCGCGGCGTCGAGCCCGACGTCTACTTGCGGCGCCAAGATGGAAGGGTGCTGGAGGCGGTTCTCGAGGAGGACGCGCGGGGGGAAGCGGCGGAGCGGGCTTATCTCGTCGTCTTCGACGGACTCAGCCACAGCGAACTGCTGCACCTGCTCGAGCGTGGAGACCCCTCGGTGCGCCATCTACGGCGGATTCTCGACCGTGCGGCGCTATTCGCGCACGGCTCGACGGTGAACTTTCCGAGCATCACCTGGCCGAGCCACGCGACGATCCTGACCGGCGCTTGGTGCGGCCACCACGACATCGTCAATCCGAGCTACTACCTGCGGTCCAAGGGGGAGATGGCAGCGCCTCAGGCGCAGTCGATTCTCACGGAAGGCTTCTTGGGGGACGGCGTGGAGACGCTGTACGAGGCCTTCCATCGAGTCTACGGCGAGGCCGCCCGCACCGCGGCGATCCACGAGCCGCAGGGGCGCGGCGCCGACCACGCGCCGCTGGAGAATCGCAACCTCGCCAACCGATCCCGCCTGAAGGCGCTGACGCCCGCGCTGGTGGCCGAAATCGACCCGCGGCACGCGGCGGCGGGCAAGGACAACGTGCACCGGGAAGGGCTGCTCGACGCCCGCGGGGTGGCGCAGGTGCTGGCATTGTTCGAGGAGGACCCGTCGGCCTGGCCGGTCTTCGTGGCGCACGAGTTCGCCATGACCGACGGCGCCGGACACGACTACGGACCGCACGGCGAGGGATTGCGCGCCGTGGTCGCCGAAACCGATCGACGGCTGGGGCGGGTGCTCGACGCGCTCGAAGAGCGCGGCCAACTCGCATCGACGTTGTTCGTCTTTACCAGCGACCACGGTATGGCGCCGCAGAATACGGCTTTGGCGGCGAATCCCGCCCGCCATCTCGAACGCATCGGCATGAGCGTGATCACCAGCGAGCCGATGCTGTGGTTGCGCGACATGGCGGTTTCCGTCGAGCCGGCGGGTGACCGGCGCACGGCCCGGGTCGTCGTCGTCGATGGCGACACGGTCGATCGGGACGAGCCGCGTCCGCTGTCGGATGTGGAAGTGACGGTGACGTTGTTCGGCGAAGCCGAGCGGGGCGCGGCGAGTGGCGGCGGGGTGAGTCTGGCGCGCTTACGGACGAACCTGGCCGGCGTCGCGGGATTCGCCATTCCCGCCGACGCGCCGCTCGATCAAATCGTCGTGACGCTACACCATGCCGACTTCAACCCGCGCTGCGTGCGGCTGAATGGCCGGGACGTCGGGGTGGACGCGCGTCACGTTCTTTATGGCGATGACTGATTCGGGAACTTGGTGGTGGCCGTGGCTCAGTTGCCTCCCCAACGGTCGTCGGCTTGTTCGATCATGCGCCGCATGAGCTGCTGCTCGGCATTGCGGAAGGCGACCATTTGCAGTACCCGCACGGCCTGATGCGCGATCGGGATCGCCGCCAGATGGCCAGCCAATTGAGCCGGCGAGATTTGGTCGATGGAACCCTCCATCGCGTGCAGGATTTCTTCCGGGAGGGCTTCCAGCTCGATGCCCTGGGCCGAGTCGAGGGCTACGGAGAATCGTTCCTCGAACTGAAGTCGCGCCGCGAGCCGCTCCATCTCGTCGCACTCGACGTGCAACTTGGCGGCAGCCCGCTCGAACAATCGATCGAAGGCGAACAACATTGCGTCTCTTCCGGTCATGCGACCTCCTTCGCTGCCTCGACGCTAACCACGGCCCTGGGTCGGTTCAAGCGTCGACGTCGATCGTCGAAACGGTGCCGCGCCGCCACTCGGTAGGACAGGGAGAAGACGCGTGAGTCTCGAGTTTCGCGCCGAGGGCGACCGATTGGTCTGGGTGCGCGACCCGTTCTTGCGGACGGTGACGTACTTCACCCAGATCCACCGCAAGTCGAACGGGTTTCGTGCTACCACGCCGCCGCCCCCCCCGGCTGCGCCGGCCGACCCGGCGACGGTTGCCGAGCGCATCGCCTTGGCGCACCGGGTCTGCCCTTTCTGTCCAGGCAACGAAGCCGCATGCTCGGACGAGATCCTGCGGGTGGCGCCTGCCGCGGTGCCGGGCGGCCAGGCCGCGGGCGACTGGCTCATCCGCGTCGTGCGCAATCTCGTCGCTCGCATTCCGGAAACCTGCACCGACGGGCGCAACGAGTCGTACGTCGTCATCGAGGATGCGCGTCACTTCCTCGATGCGACCCGCGGCGACGAGTTGCTCTACTCGGGGGCCCTCGACGAGGCCCATTTTCAGGCGCTGCTGGCGGCGGATGTCGAGGCCGCGCGGCAGGCCTACCGCAACCCGGAGGTGCGCAGCGTGCTGGTGCGCAAGAATCAGGGACCCGGCTCGGGCGCTTCGCAGCCGCATGTGCACAACCAGGTGATTGGCTCCGACATCGACTTCCCCATTCTCGACATCGAACGGTCGACGACGGCGGCCGACCCGAAAATCTGGCAGGCCATGGTGCAATTGGCGCGCGACTACGGGTTCTTGCTGCGTGAACTCGACGGAGTGGTGGCGTACTTCAGTCCGTTTGGGGCTTTCCCTCGCAGTTTCGACATCGTCATGCTCGACGATTGGGTGCGACTGACACAATTGCCGGCGCGTCGCCGGCGCGTCTTCGCCCAGCTGCTGCACGAGGTGTTGCGGCTGCTGGGGCCGCTGCCGCTCGACTACGAGATCCACGACGGCCCAGGGATGCCATTGCACGCGCACGTCAACGCGCGCCACTTCCCCTATTCGAACGTCGGCGGCACCTTCAATCTGCCCGACGCCATCCTCGAAGGCGCCTGGCGTCACGCACCGCGGGCCTGATACCGGCAGCTGGCGATCGTCGATACGGTGCGTCCAGCGTCGATGAGCTACGACTGACCATCGATCCAGGAGTGGCGCCGCGTGGCAGGGCCAAGGTGCAAGGGCCAAGAGGGGGGCGGAAGGCTGAAGGCTGAAGGCGAAAAGCGTAAGGTATTCGTTCCGAATGCATGCACCTCGGTATACGTATTGTGCTTTTTGCCTTCAGCCTTGTGCCACCCCGCTTGGCCCTTGAACCTTGAACCTTGGCCCTTGTTGACTTAGCCGCCTCCGCCGGAGGTGAAGACTTCGTCGAGGGTTGCGGCGTCGAGGATGCGTTCGGCGTAGGTGTCGAGTTCGGCGACGGAGGCGCTCCGAAGCTGTTGTT
>CAZGEJ010000043.1:0-53459 GCA_964524885.1 uncultured Binatia bacterium (SeqCode) | reverse complement strand
GGGGCGCGCCCGGCGCCGGGCGCCGGGCGGTGTCGAGTGCAACTCGACACTCCGGTTGGCCCAGTTTGGCCCAAGATTGTTCTAGTGGTCAGGGCCGTCCGTCGTCCGAAGATGGATGAGAAGGGGCGCGCAGCGCCCTGGAGCGCCGAGTTGTACTCGGCGGGTCCGTCGCGGGCGGACGGAGACGCGTCGCAAGCATTCCCGCACCGAGATCTGAGGTGCTTACCTACGGATCGCGGGGAGGATGGAGGCGGGGCGCGCCCGGCGCCGGGCGCCGGGCGGTGTCGAGTGCAACTCGACACTCCGGTTGGCCCAGGAATGTTCTAGGGAGTCGAGGAGGCGCGGAGACTACGGATCTCCCAGGCTTCCCGGGCGACTCCGTATCTCCTTGGTGCGAGATGCGGACTAGATCCCGAGCGGCCGGCCGCTCGGGGCCGCGATCGGCCCAATCCTCAAGGTCGGACGAACATTTGGGCCGCGTCGTTGGCGCTGTTGCTGCCCGACGACAGGGTTGCCGATAGGGAGAGCAGACGGCCGTCGCCGGCGTCGGCTGCGACCAAGGCTTTGATCTGCACGGTGCCGCTGGCGGCGGTCAGGTTCGACCATGTGACGGTATTGCCGGCGACGCTGGCCTCGGGGACCGTTTGCTGCACCGTCAGCTCCGCCGGCAGGACGGTCGCGAGGCTACCTGCAGCCTGTAGCCCGGAGTACTTCAGTCGCAGCGTCGTCACCAGGCCGGCCGTTACCTGCTTGGGCACCGAGAATTCGACGTCGAGTGCCGCCGCCGCCGGGGTCGACTCGGTCGGTGGCGGTAGGGTGATCACCGTGTCGACGCCGTCTTCGAGATCGGCGCCGTTGGCGTCGGTGAGCGTCGCCGTTGCCGTCGCAACGGTTGCGGCGCTGAGGCTTTCCAGCACGCGCGTTCGCACCCGCACTCCGCCCGCCGGGGTAGGCAGGTTGTTCCAGGTGATGACGTTGCCGGCGATGGACGAGGGATCGGGAGCGATCTTGACCACTTCCATCGCTGCCGGGACGGTGAGCACGAGAGTATTGCCGGCGGCGATCTCGCGATAGCGGGCGGTATAGGTCACCGACTTGCCGGGGGCCGACTTCGACTGTCCGTCGAGGTCGAGTTCGCCGTTGGTGCGAGGCTCGCGCACCTTGATGGTGTCGGCGGCGCTGAAGACGCGGCCGAAGTTGTCGCGCGCCGACAGGGTGTTGGTGACCTTGCTGCCGGCCGCCGCGGTGATGTTGGCGCGGATGGTGGCGAACTGGGCCGGGCCGTTGGTGAGCAGGGCGTCGGTGAGGGTGACGCTGTTGCCGAACGTCTGCACCGTCGCCGCGGTCGAGGTCGCCGATACCAGGCTGAGGCCGGTCGGCAGCGCGTCCTGCAACACGACATTGCTGAAGCTGATGCCCTGGCAGGGGTTCAGCCAGAACAGACGGTAGGTGATGTTGCTGCCGGAGTAGGGAATGCCGGTGTGACGCTTGCGCACGACGACGTTGCAGCCGGTGGTCGGGCACTCGAGTGCCTCATAGTTGGTGCCGGCGCCGAAGGGTCCGACGACGCTGGCCGCACCGGTGAGGGTGTCGACCACGTAGAGGTTGCTGTTGCCGCCGGCGAGAAGCCGGTTGGTCGACGGCGAGTAGGTCAGCGAACGCAAGTCGCCGAAGCCGAGGGGGTTGACGAAGTTGGCGAAGCAGAAGCCGCTTTCCTCGTCGACGTCGAGCAGCTCGCCGTTGGTTTCGTCGATGGCGTAGAGGGTGTCGTCTTGGCGATTGTAGGCGAGGCCGCCGACTTCGGTGCCGCAGCCGCCGGCGCCGTCGTCGATGAGGGCGTAGTCGTAGGTCTGCGACGAGAATTGCAGCGGCACGTAGGCGCCGGTGCTCGGGTTGATGCGCACGAGGATGTCGGGCACCGCCACGGGGCAGTCGAGGGCGCGGTAGTCGGTGCCGACGGAGAGACCGCTGCCGATCGGGGTGGCCTCGCCGGTGGCGGTGTCGATTTCGTAGACGTCCTCGTCGTCGTCGGTGCCGTAGAGGACACCGTCGGTGTCGAAGCCGAGGCCGGCGATGGTGATCGGCGGGCCGCCATTGGCGAAGTCGCCGATCACGTTGCAGGCGCCCGTCGCCGGATCGATCTCGACGAGGTCCGTGCCGTTGCTGCCGTAAAGGGTCGAGCCCGTGGGGTCGATGGCGATGTCTTCGATGTCGACCGGAGAGACACAGGTGCCGCCGGAGATGGTGGCGTAGTCGTCGGTGCCGCCGTTGAACTGCAGCGGCACATGGGCGCCGGTGACCATGTCGACGATGAACAACAAGTCGTCGCCGCCGGCCTCGCGGTGGCTGGCGTAGAGGACGAAATTGACGGGGTCGAAGGTCAGGCCGCGGATGTCGTCGAAGCCGACCGGCCCAGGATCGCCTTGGCCGAAGGTGGCGGCACGGGCGGAGAAGGTACCGGTGGTGCGCTGCACGACGCCGAGTTGGTCGCCGATGGCGGCATAGAGGGTGCTGCCGACGAGGGCCAGGGCCTCGATGCCGTTGCTGCTGACGCCGATGTTGGTGTCGTCGCCGGTGGTACGGTCGATGGTGACGAGCCGGTTGGTCGTCGCCTCGTAGGCGTAACAGAGGTCGGGGTCGAGGCTGGTGCGGTGGACGCCGTAGAGGTTGCCGTTGGCACCGCTGAAGGTGAGGCTGACGATGCCGTCGAGGGTAATGGGTCCGAGCAAGCCGTTCTGCGGCGTGCCGAAAGAGCCAATGGCGGTGTAAGCGCCCGTACCGATGTTGACGGAGCCGAGCTGCGAGCGGGTCGCGGCGTAAAGCGTACCTCCCGTCGGGGCTGCCGCCAGACCTTGAATCGTGGTGCCTGCACCGGTCGGCCCGAGCACCGAGGCGACGCCGGTTGCGGGATTGACGGAGACCAGATTGTCGGTGGAATCGGGGACGGCGTAGCAGACACCGGGGTTGAAGGTCGGCACCGGGGTCGTCGTCGGGGTGATCGTCGGCGTGGCGGTGACCGTGGGCGTGACCGTCGGCGTCTGTGTCGGCGAGGCCGTAGGCGTGGCGGTTTGGGCCAACGCCGCGGTGCTGGCGAGCAACGCCAGGATCGACACGCGGGTCGTTTTTAGAAGCAGATCTCGGGCACGAAGATTCCCCGGCATCACCATATCCGACTCAGCCTCTCTGTGGACGATGTCAGGACCGGCCCGTGCTCGCACGGGCGCGCCTCAGAGGCACCCTAGGGGATTGCCCACGTGTTTGCAAAGCAAGAATTCGCACCCGCCGGTGCCCAGGGGGTGCGAATTCTTGGCGGACGGACGATGGCGTGCAGCGGGGTCGGCCGGGCCTGGTGCAGTGGCCGATCGTATCGATCTTACGCGGGCCAGGCCGTGGCAACGGCGGGCAGTGAGGGGGATCGCGGCGCGCCTCAGAAGCCGCCGGCGAGAGACATCCCGCTCAGGAAGGCGACGGCCCAAATCGAAATTCCGACAATTTTCCACATGATGACTACTCCCTCAGGCGCCCAAGTCGTTACGATCGATGAAGGAACGGTGCGCCATTCCGTTTCCTTGCATCAACCGTAGGCACGACGCGTGCCAATATCGGGAGTGCGCCGGGGTCGTGCAATCGAAAAGTTACGGAGCCCGCCGATGCGCGCACTGGGTGGTTTGCGCCAACTCGGCCTGGCTGAACCGGCTGATTTCAGCCGAGGCGGACGAGCGCGACCATCACGAGAGGCGGTAGACATGGCAGAGCGCATGCCACGTTCTCTGCCAGGTAAGCAAGGAGCGGACGCGCTCGGCCCCGGCTTGCCCGAGCCGCCGCGCCAGTTCCGGGTCGTCGATCAGCCGGGCCAGCTGCCGCGCCAACCCCGGTCGGTCTCCCGCCGCGAAGCTCAGCCCCGTACTACCGTCCTCGATCAGGTCGGCCATGGCCCCCACCGCCGACCCCACCACCGGCGCGGCGTGCGCCATCGCCTCCATCGCAACCAGTCCGAAACTCTCGACGTGGCTCGGTACCGCGACCACGGCGGCGCGGGTAAAGAGCCGCGACACCTCCGCCGCATCGAGCCAGCCGCGCAACTCGATGCGTGGCCGCACTTCTTCTGGCCACAGACGCAGCCAGCGCTCGTGCCAGCGGCGTTCGGAGCGTGGCGATGCCGGCAGGCCGCCGCCGATGACCGCGCGCAGCCAAGGCCGCGGCTGCAACAATTCCGGCAGCACCGCAAAGAGGTCCGACGTTCCCTTCAACTCGTCGTAGCGTCCGACGTAGACCAGCGGCCCACCCGTGGCGCGAGGCGGCCCGGGCGCGACCGGATCGATGCCGTGGGGGACGACGTGGACCTTGGCGGCGGAAGCGGGCGCGGCCGCCAGCAACGCCGCGGCCGCCTGGTGGCTGGGACAGATCAGTGCCGCCGCTCCGTGCAGCGCTGCTGCGTGGGCCCGTTGGCTTGCCGAAGGCGCCCCCGTCGCGTCGCCCGCTGGCGGCCGCCGGCGCGCCGCCAGCGCCGTATGGTCGACATGCACCGAGTACACCAGGCGCGCGCGATGGCGCGCGGCCAGCATCTCCGCCGCCGGCCACAGCAGGCTTTCGTGTAAGTGGACGACGTTCGGGCCCTGTGCCGCCGCCCAATCGATCCACTCAGGCACCGGCACGTCCGGACCCACCCGCAGCACCGGCACCGTCCCCGGTTCGGCGACGCTGCCGCGCCGTTCGCGCTCGAGCGACACGACGGCCTGGCGCATCTCCGGCGGAGCGCTGCGCACGAGTCCGTGTACCGCCGTCGAGAGTCCGCCCCGGCCGGGCGGAGGGTAGTCGCGAGTCAGGTGCAGGACCGCCAGGGCGTGTCGCGGGGCCATGCGCCGCGCTTCCGTCGTGTCAGTGCAGCGCCGGGCGCAACGGCAGGGTGCGGGCGATGTCGGCTTCGGCCGCGACGATTTCCTCGAGCCGCTGGCTGACCACGTCCGCCGGGTAGTAGCGCCGCGCCAGCCGTAGGAAGAGGGCGTGGTGGCGCGCCTCGCCGCGCACCAACTCGGCGTAGAAGCGGCGCAATTCGCCCTCGGGCAGAGCCTCTTCGAGCAGCCGGAAGCGCTCGCAGCCGCGCGCCTCGACGACGCCGAACACCAGCAACCGATCGAGCAGGTGGTGCCGTGTCACGCGCTTGCGGATGAGCTCGTGCATGCGCGTCATGTACGGATCGGGCGCGTCCTGGCCGAGTCCGGCGCCGCGCTGCCGCAGTCGTTCGTAGACCTGTTGGAAGTGCTCGAGTTCCTCGCGCGCCAGGGCGATCATCGCCTCGACCAACTCGTCGTGGTCGGGGAAGTGCACCGCCAGCCAGAGGGCGGCGCCGGAGACTTTGCGCTCGTTGGCGGCGTGGTCGCGCAGGAAGGCGTCGAGGTCGGCGACGGCGACGGCGGCCCACTCGGGCGGTGTCGGGTGGCGGAGCGAGAACATCGTACGGCGCGGCGGGAACGCGGATGAACCTGCGAGTCGCGGGTGAAGGGAGGTGATGTGCGCCGACGTCAGGCCGGTTTGGGGACGACGCGCAGATGCGGGTGTTCCTCCGCCGGCGCGCGGTCGGCGCTGCGGTCGCGGTGGTCCTCGAGCCAGCGGTAGATGTGCGGAAAGACGTCGTCCGGGGCGTGCAAGCCGAGGATCAGGTCGGCGTGGCTGTAGTCGCGTTTGCAGCCGTGCCCCTGGCCCATGATGCGGAATTCCTTGTCGGGCGACGAGATGCGTTCGTACACGGCGCGCAGGTCGCGTGCCGGCGTCAGCCCGTCGCGGCTGCCGGCGATGACCAGCATCGGGGTCTTGATGCGCTCCAGGTGCTCGGTGAAGTCGAACATCGTGTAGCGGTCGCTCATGCGTTTGGTCTCGTACCAGCGGGCGAACTCGCGCAGCAGCGACGCCGGCAGGTCCTCGACCGCGGTCATCATCAAGGTCTGCAGGTGGCGCCAGTCGGTATTGCCGGGATGGAAGCCGAGGTCGGCGATGGTGCGACCGGCGACGAGCGGCAGGATCGGCGCCGCCGGCGCGGCCAGGCTGGCGAGGGTTCCCATCGGCAGGCGCTGCGGCAGGTAGCGCAGCAGCGAGGCGAAGGGGATGCCGAAATCGAGCATCGGATGGCCCACCTGGCTCATGGTCGGCGAGCCGAGGGTGACGACGCTGGCGAGCTTTTCCTGCACCGGCCCGATCAGCATGGCGTAGGCGATCATGCCGCCCATCGAGTGGCCGACCCAATGCACCTTGCTGGCGCCGGTCTCGCGCAGCACCAGCCGCAGTGCGGCGGGCGCGTCGTGTTGGACGTAATCTTCGAAGGTCCAGCCGTAGGACTTGCCGTTCCACCAGCTGGGCCGGGTGGAGTTGCCGGCGCCGCGCAGTTCGATGTTCCAAACGTCGTAGCCGCGGCGGGCGAGGAAGCGCGCCAAAGACAGCCGGCCGGGGCCGTCCATGTTGTGCCGGTTCGAGCCCATGCCGTGGCAGAGGATGACCGGGGTGCGGTGGCTGTGGGCTCCCGAGGGGAAGCGGTAGACCGCGATGGTCCAGCCGTCACGGGTGCGGGCGCCGTAGCGGGTCGGGCCGAAAGCGCGGCCGTAGTCGAGCCAGAGGCTCGCGAGTCGAGGGATCGTCATGCCATCTCTCCGGCGCCCTTGGCGCCCCATCTCCCCTTCGTCTCCATCCTGCGCCGGTTCGGCGCGGCGGTCTACCCTTGACTGCGCCGCCATCCGCGGCTTACACAAACGTTCGTTTGGAATCCAGCGGAGGAACCCCATGCAGCTCAGCGACGTCGACTTGACCAATCCCGACATTTTCCAGCGCGGCACGCCGCATGAAATGTTCCGCACCCTCCGCCACGAGGCCCCGGTCTTCTGGCACGAGGAAAAGAGCGGCCCCGGCTTCTGGGCCGTCACCAAGTACGACGACCTGAAGTTGGTGTCGCGCCTGCCGCAGGTTTTCTCGTCGCAGATGCAAGGCACTCTGTTGCGCGACCCGGATCCGCAGGAGCTCGCTTACGTGCAGCTCATCATGTTGAACATGGATCCGCCCAAGCACCGCCACTACCGCGCGCTGGTCAGCAAGGCCTTCACCCCGCGCATCGTCGCGGCGCTGCAGCCGAGCATCCGCAGCATGGTCACCCGGATCATCGACGACGTCATCGAACGCGGCGAATGCGATTTCGTCGAAGACGTCGCCGCCAAGCTGCCGCTCGAGGTCATCTGCGAGATGATGGGCGTGCCGGAAGAGGATCGCCGCACCGTCTACGAAATCGGCAACAAGATGGTCGGCTTCGATGATCCCGACTTCTTCGAGGACGGCCATTCGGTCACCGAAAAGGGGGCCGAGGAAGCCTTCGCCGAGATGTTCGTCTACGCCACCAAGCTGCGCGAACTCGCCATCGCCAACCCCACCGACAACCTCGCCTGTGCCCTGGTGCAAGCTGAAGTCGACGGCGAACGTTTGACCGAGCAGGACTTCAACTTCTTCTTCCTATTGTTGTTGATCGCCGGCAACGAGACGACGCGCACGGTCACCAGCAACGGCATGCAGGCGTTGCTCGATCACCCCGACCAGTACCGCGACCTGCGCCAGAATCCGCAGCTGGTGCCGAGTGCCGTCGAGGAGATCCTGCGTTTCGCTCCGGCGGTGCACTGCTTCCGGCGCCAGACGACGCAGCCGACGGAGCTGCGCGGCCAGAAGATCGACGCCAATCAGAAGGTGATGTTGTGGTACCCGTCGGCGAATCGCGACGAGGACGTCTTCGCCAACCCCGACACCTTCGACATCCGCCGCACGCCGAACGATCACATCGCCTTCGGCTTCGGCGAGCATTATTGTCTCGGCGCCAACTTGGCGCGGCTGGAGCTGAACGAGGTGTTCCGCGGCCTCGTCGACCGGCTGCACGACGTCGAGCCGGCCGCGCCGCCGCGCCGTCTGCGCTCGACCTTCATCAACGGCGTCAAGGAGATGCGCATCCGCTTCCGTCCGGGCGCACGGGTCGGCGCCGCCTGAGCCGCCATGTCGTCGACCCAGCCGGTCGTGCTACAGCGCTGGCACGAGTTGTTGGCGGCGCGCGCCGTCGATCGTCTCGACGGCCTGTTGGCGGAGGATGCCGTCTTCCACTCACCGATCGTGCACACGCCGCAGCGTGGGCGCGCCTTGGTGAAGATGTACCTGACGGCGGCCTTTCACCTGCTGGCCAACGACAGCTTCCACTACGTGCGTGAAGTGGTCGGCGAGCGCGACGCGGTGCTGGAATTTCAGGCGACGGTCGACGGCATCCAGGTGAACGGCGTCGACATGATCCGCTGGAACGACGCCGGCGAGATCGAGGACTTCAAGGTGATGATCCGCCCGCTCAAGGCGATCCACCTGCTGCACGAACGCATGCGGCAGCTCTTGGAGAAGATGGGCTGAAGGTTGAGCCAGGGCCAAGAGCCAAGGTGCAAGGGCCAAGCATCGGAGGGGCACCCGCATTGCCGAGGCGCGCCCATCGACATCCCCGCATGTCAAAATTCGGGTTCGCTTAGTCCGCGTAAGCTGTAGGACTTTGCCTCCGGGCGTAAGCGGCGACCACTGGCGGTTCTCTCTCCCGCGCTCGAAATGGCGCTTTCCCCGAGTGACGACCCCTCCTCACGGATCGTCCCTGGGGATCGTGGCTTCGCCGCGTGCTCTTGACGGTCGTCGAGGCGTATCCGCCAACACGGCGACCCCCCGTTGCCGGTCGCCGCGGCAGGTCGCCGCGCCCGCGACCCCCGTCAGCCGCCCTCCAGGAGCGGTTTTCGCCGCGCACAGGTGGTTCGGACGACCGTCGAGGATGCCTCCGCGCACCGCGACCCCCTTGCTACTGGTCGAAAGTGGCCCTCCTTGCGTCTCCGGGATGGTCGTTGCGGGTCGCCAAGGGGGTCCGCGGAATCGGCGACTCCCCTTGGTGATCGACGTCGCCACCTCGCCGGTGTCACGACCCCCTCCGCCTGCTAGCGCAACACCTCCCCCGCTTCGCGGCGCGACCAAGGCGACCCACCATGGGGCATCGCAACACCCGAGGTGGGTCCGTATGGACCCAGGGTGGTACCGTACGGACCCACCCCCACCCGCCGCAGCCCCGCATCCGACCCCGCCAGCGCTGCAACTACGTCGGTCGACACGTTGGCACGCATCTAGCTCATGCGGAGGGCATGAACCATGGCCGACATGAGCATCCCACTCGAAGTGACGCCGACCTCGACGGTGCCCGCGCCCCGCCGGCGCTAGCGATGCGTGAGGTTCACACGACGTTCCCCATTCACCGCAACCACAATCATGGAAGGAGAAGAACCATGGCCACACCGAAGAGCCACCGGAGCAACAATCGCCGACTCAAGCTCGGCGCCACCATCCTCGAAGCCGCGGCGGTCGCCGATACTCGCATCATCGCCAACCGTTTCGAGAATTTCGCCGCGACGCACCGGCGTTTCGTCGAGGCGCAAAGCGCGGTCGACGCGATGCAACGCCGGGTCGACGTCGCGAACGAGCAGATCGCTGCCGACGAGGCGATCCACGACCAAGCCTTCGAGCAACTCCTCATCGCGCTGCTCACCGACGGTAAGCCGCGCACCAATCCGATCGCCGAGTACGGTGTCAACGCTCCGGCCCGGCTGCTGACCAAGACCACCGCTTTCAAGCTGGCGGCGGTGGCCGCCCTCGTTCCCGCCGTACTGGCCGATGGCGCGGTCTCGGCCAAGACGCGCGAAAAGGCCGAGGCACTGCGCGCGGCGGCGCAGGTTCTGGCCCCGCAACTCGACGGCCTGACGTCGCTGGAGGCTGAGCTGCAGCGGTTGCGGGGGCTGCGCGACGCAGTCGCCGAGGAGTGGGATCAGGCGCTACGCGCCCTGCGCCGCGGCGCCCGCATCGCCGCCGACGAAGGTGCCACCCATCTCTACGAGATCCTCTTCGGCGCCGACGAGGCAACCCACCAACGCAAGACCAGCGAAGCGACCCCGGAGGCACCGGCGTCCGACGACAAGGCCGCCGCGTGACCCGGCTGCGCGAGAAGGGGACCGTCCCCATGCGGGGACGGCCCCCTTCCTTCCCTCCACCGCGAGGATGTCGTCTGCAGCTCCTCGACGAGTGCGGCGGTTCTCACGGTGCGGCCGAGGCGAAGGGCAAGGTGGACGTGCTCGGCGAGGCTGCCGACGCGTATGTAGGCGCCATCGGCGTTGCGAGCGACGGTCGCCAGATAGGCGTGGAGATAGCGACTGGGGGATGACGATACGGGTTGGATCGGTCGGGCCTTCAGCCCTCCCTGGGAGTTGGGTTCAAGTATCTGGGGCGATGCCCCAGGCTGATATGGTGCCGCGCCGTTGGCGCTGGCGAAGGTACACCCGTGCTGACACCCCAGGCTACGATGGTGCCGCGAACACGGGGGGAGGGCCAACGGCCCGAGGTGATACCAGCCTAGGCCAACGGCCTAGGCGTCCTGAACGTTGAGCTGGGGATAGGTGCCAAGGCGCAAGGGCGGCGAATCGGGGCGGCGCTGCGGGCCGTTGCCGCAGCGCCGCCCCAGTCCCGTCGGTGATCAGTGTGAGTAGGTGAGGGTGCCGATGGCGCCCTTGTATGATCCACCGACCAATTCGAGTTGCTCTTGCAGCTGGTTGAACGCAGCCCGGCCGGCCGGGGTCAGCTGGTCCGGGCGGATCACCTGCCCGGTGATCGATCTGAGTTTCGGACCCAACAGGGTTTCGAAGCCCTCTTTGCCGAAGAGGCCGACGAATTGTTCCGGAGCGGCGTGGAACAGTGCGGCGATCATCTCGGGGCTGGAGGTCAGCTCCAACGCCATGGCTTCGACCGTCACACGGTCGCCATCGAGCGAGGCTTGGCGGATCCGCTCGGCGAACCTGTACACGTTCTTCCCAGGATTCAGGTTGCCGACGCCCTCGAACACCTCCGCCATCGGATGGCGTTCGAGGAAGGGGTTCAGGTTGATGAACGCTTCGACGGCAAGGCGGGACATCAGATTGCACAGTTCTTCGGCCGAGCTGCACTGGGCCGGTATCGGATCCCCATAGGTCCACGTGCCCTCGGCGTAGGCTTCCTTGAGGCATTGCACCTTGGTTTCCTTGCAGCGGTTCCACTCGCATCCGTCGACGTAGTACGCCGGATCACCCTTGACCGCCTTGAACCAGTCGCTGCACGTGCCGAAGTCCTCGCCGGTGCTGCAGGAAGAGGTTTCGCCACAAAAGTAGTCGAGGCAGCCGTACCAGTCGAACGGCACCTCACCCGGGATGTTGTACTCCTGGTGGCAATACTCCTTGATGCAGCCGACCTTGGAGACGCTGGGGAAGTTGACGGAGTCGAGCCAGCCGCAGGCATCGATCTCGCGCACGTCGCTGGCGATCAATTTCTCCCTGTCGCAGAAGTTGCGAGCATCGGCCTCGCTCGCGGGCAGGCACGGCTTCGTCTGTTTCGTTTGGGTTTCGCGGGCTAGCCCCACCGTTTCGGGGCCGATGCTCGCCGCCACCGCCGCGTTGTAGTCGTTGCAGGCGGTGGCGTTGTTGGCGTTGATGAAGGCGTTCGCCGAGTTCACCGACTCGTTGCACGCGGTCTGGTCACATCTCGCGCTGACGTTGCTCCAGGTCCAGTCGTTGGGGTCGCAGGTGGCGCAGGCCCACGTGCCCTCCGCCTGGCGATTGGTGACTTCCTGTGCCAGGGCGTTACGCCAGCCGCTGTAGGCGTCCTTCTCGAAGCGCGCGGCCACCTGGCTGGAACGCGTGGTTGCCGCCGCGATCTCGTTGGTCGAGAACAAGGGAAGCCACGAGCAGGTTTGATTGGCGGCGGAGACGGAAACGCGACGAATCGAATTGCCGCCGATGTCCTGGGTCTGGAAGGCCGCCGCGGCATCGTCCAAGAAGTTGATGTGGATCGTATTCGAGTTGTACGTGCCGTAGACGTCGTCGCACGACTCCGTGGGTGGGTTGCAGTTGTCGTCGAAGATGAGGTGGTCGACGTCTTGATGGACGATCTCGTGAACCATCGAGCTGGCACGGCTGATGACGCTGATGCGATAGGCGCCGTTGAGCTGGAGCGTATTGAACTCGTCGAACGGGACGGTGAAATGCGCCGCATTCGCCGTGTCGCTCGAACACCCCGGCTCCCATTCGTCCTCGGCGAAGGCGGTCATGAAGTCCCACCACTCTCCCTTGACCGGTAGGTCGTCGGGCGCGTCGCTCACCGGACGCCAGAAGCCGAAGCCGGGATGCTTGGTGTACTGCTCGACCATCCAGATGAGCTGGGCACCGTTGATCAAGCGTGGCAGCATGCGGTCGAGGTTGTTGCGGTCGTTCCACCCCCAGCCGTCGTCCCAATCGTCCGCGTCGGACTCCAGACCTCCCCAAAGGTCGTCGAAGACCGCGGAGTCGTTCATCCACATGGGGAGATACGTGAGATCGTCGGACGTGACCGTATCGATGGCGTTGTCGGGGGGGATGGAGCAGATGGGGTCGGAGGTCTCGATGGCCCCAACCCGACCCGGAGCCTGCAGTTGGAGTAGGAGCACGAAAGAGAAGAGGGCACGTGAGAGTCGTTTCATGGCATGTTCTCGCTGGGCAGTCCGCTTACTCGGTGTAGAGGAGGTACTGGCTCTCGGGCGTCAGGAGCTGGCGCATCTGTCCCTGAATGCGCCGGCGGTTGGGGTTGAGCGCGTAGAGAGCGGAGATCGCGACGCCCTGCACGCTCGGATGCGGGCTGGCGAGGCTGGCGAGGAGCCGCTCCTGCGCGGCGCTACTGCCCTTCTTGGCGTGGTGGACGAGCAGCGATACGGCGATGTGCCGCACCGTGTCGTCGCCTGGGATCCCCTGGTGCACTTCCGCGTGCATGGCGGGGCGCAGCAATAGGTTGCGCAGGTGGTCGAGGATCTCGGGGGTGTCGCCGGCGACCTCCAGGAGACTGACGAGGCGGGTGTAGCCTTCGACGTCGTCGTCGGCCAGGTTCGCCATCGCTGCCAGGAGTTCGGCGCTGGCGCTCGGCAGGTTCCCGGCGATGGTCGCGCGGAAGTCGTTCCTGGCCTGGCGCGCGGCCTCGGCGGCCTCGGCGGTGCGCGGCACGTCGGCCGCCAAGTCGAACAGTCCCTTCAGTGCCTGGTTCGAGGCCCCGGTCTTGTTCAGGAAGGGAAACGGCGGCTGGGCCGGATCTTCCGGCGCCAAGGCGGACGGCAGGCAGATTTCGCGTAGCGGCCCGAGACGCAGTGTCTCGTTGCCATAACGATTGGCGGTGTAGGCCGTCCGCGCCGCGACCCGGCTGTCGGTCGGCTTGGCGCGATAACAGGTGAGGTAACCGCCGTGCGCCGCCGGCGCTTCGGTCAACTCGGGGACGCAGATGGTCTCCGCCCGCCCGGCGCTGATCGGGCGCTGACCGCCGTAGGCGTCGCTGATCGTCAACTGGCGAGCGGGTAGTCGGTCTTCGGTGGCGACTTGATAGCAGGCATAGCGCCGGTCGCCGTCGGCCGCGGGCGTTCCCGAGCTATCGAAGCCGACTCCGGATTCGACGAGAATCCGCTTGGCGCGGCTCATGACGAAGTTCAACGGCCCAAAGGCGTCGTTGGTGGTGGCAGGGCGCTTCGTGAACGGCCGAGAACCCCTGTCGGCGCGCGTGTTGTAGGCCTCGAACGCGGCCGAATCGGGGGGAGTGTCGCCGTCCAAGCCGGCCGGGAAACACATTCGCCCCGGCTTGAGCAGGTCCAACGAAGGCGGGGCGTCCGCCACGGCGGAGAACTCGTCCCGGACGTTCTCGCCGGTCCGCTTCGCAAATGGTGCCGCGGCTTTGGGGACGCTGCGGGTGCCGTAACAGGCGAGGGCCTCGACTTGGAGGCCGCACAGCGCGTCGGTCGGGATTCCGACACAAGTCCCGCGCCGGCAGGCGTCGCCGACCGTGCACGCCTGGCCGTCGTCGCAGGAATCGCCGGAAGAAAGCGGCGTACACGCACTCGAACAGCAGTCGTCGTCGCTGAGGTTGCCGTCGTCGCAAACCTCGCCGGCTTCGACCTTGCCGTTGCCGCATTCGGGCGTCTGGGCGCCGGCGGGTGGCGCGATACAAGAAAGAAGCGCGACGCCGGCTAGGGCCATCGCTAGGGATCGGGGGATCATGGCTGCGGTCTCCTCTTCCGAGGACGATCCCAAAATGGATCCTCCTCGATGAGGAAGGGTGTGACCTACAGCGTCACAGATGTGCCCCCGGGCGAGAGACCCCCGCGGGGCGCGGGGCTTCGCCCGGAAATTTCACCCGAAAACTGCACCACGGAGGCGCGGCGGCACGGAGATAGGGAAACAGAGAATCGGTGCGGAGAAAGTGATCGCGCTCGGCATGGACCGGGCCAGGATCAGCTGCGGCAGAATGTCCGGCATGCTTTTCACCGATTCCGGACGAATCTCCAAGCATTCCTGGGCAACTCCGTGCGCTCCCTTCCGCCGTGGTGAACCATGCGGGTTAGGGGGGAGTGGGCGCTGGCGAGTCAGGCGCGGATCGGGCGATGCGCCGAACGTTGGTCGCGCACCGCGGGCTGCTGTTCGCCGGATGCCAGGGGGCTGTTGCCTGAATGGCTCAGCGGCTCCACTGGCTCGGGCAGGCGATCGGCGTGTTGAGGTTGGCGAAGGCCATTCCGCCGACCCAGCCGCCGGCGAGGCATTCATTGAACGGGCGGGCCCGCGGCCAGATTTCCAGGCTCGGGCCGGGTGTGTTCGTGGGTTGCTCTTGGCGGGGGTTGTCGGCGGCGTCCATCGGGTTCCTCTCGCGCAATGATAACGTAGTCTGCATCCGTCGAACGCAAACGACGCGCCAACCCTACATTTCTTCGATTGCCGCCGAAACTTCCCTTCCACGAATGTGCCGTGGCGCAAACGCGCGAGTCCGGGTGGCGCGTTTGCGCCATCTTTAGGAAGCCGCCACCGCCTGTGGCGCGCTGCGTCAGACGTGTTGCATCATGCGTTCGATGGCGCCGCGCGCGCGCGTCGCCGTCGGCTCGGGCACGCTCACCTCGTAGGTCAGGTCGCGCAACGAACGGTACAGCTTCGGCAGCGTGATCGTCTTCATGTACTCGCAGATGGCGTCACGCTTGAGCGGCAGGAACTCGGTGTTCGGGTTCTCCTTGCGCATGCGGTGCAGCATGCCCACCTCGGTGCCGACCAAGGTCGTCTTCGCCTTCGTCTCGCGCGCGAACTGCACCATGCCGCCGGTGCTGAGCACGTGCGTCCGGTCGCCCGGCAGGTCGCCGTCGGCGATCGCCAGCATGCACTGGCTGACGCAGCCGCATTCGGGGTGCAGCACCAGCTCCGCCTGCGGGTGCTTCCGCATCATCTGGTTGATGTCGTCCGGCTTGATGCCGGCGTGCACGTGGCACTCGCCCATCCACAAGTGCAGCTTCCGCCCGGTCATGCGCTGGATGTAGAGCCCGAGGAAGAAGTCCGGCAGGAACAGGACCTCGCGGTCCTTCGGCAGCGACGCCACCACCTTCACCGCGTTGGCCGAGGTGCAGCAGTAGTCGACCTCCGCCTTCACCTCGGCGGTGGTGTTGACGTAGGCCACGACCAGCGCGTCGGGGTGCTTGGCCCGCCAGCGGCGGACCTCGTCGGCGGTCACCTGCGCCGCCAGCGAGCAACCGGCCTCGGAGTCGGGAATCAGCACCTGCTTGGTGGGGGAGAGGATGGCCGCGGTTTCGGCCATGAAGTGGACGCCGCAGAAGACGATGCGCTTGGCGTCGGTGGCGGCGGCCTGTTGCGACAATTGGAGCGAGTCGCCGACGAAGTCGGCGATGTCCTGAATCGCCCCGAGTTCGTAGTTGTGCGCCAGGATGACGGCGTCACGTTCCCGGCGCAGCACCTGGATGCGCTCGATCAGTTCGGCCTGGCTGAGGCTTTGGATCTCGGCGTCGGCGGCGACGGCGCGCGATGCTTCGGTCTGCAACACCGACGGGCGTTCGCGGTTCTCGGGCTCGATCTGGGACAGGGCAAGGTCGCTCATGCCGGGAAGCTACCCAGCCGCCTCCGGCGGCGCAACCGTTCCCCATGGGCGTCGAAACGGCGACGCCCTCTACCACCGGAGCATCGGCATGCTACCACCAGGCGAGCGGCACCGTCGGTGTGTCGCGTTTTGGAGGAAGCATGACTCGTCGGCCAATTTCACTCGCCCGCGTGCTCGCCGCCGTCTTGGGGCTCATCGTCGCCCCGCTCGGCCGGCAGGCGCTCGCCGCATCGAACCAGGAGACAACCGCCATGTTCCAACCCCTCGACGACGCCACCCGCGAACGACTCTTCGCCAGCCCGATCGCCACTCTCGACGGCAAGCCATCCAGCCTGGCCGCCCATCGCGGCAAGGCCCTGCTGCTGGTCAACGTCGCCTCGAAGTGCGGCCTCACGCCGCAGTACACCGGGCTCGAAAAGTTGCAGGACGAATACGGCCCGCGCGGTTTCACCGTGCTCGGCTTCCCGTGCAACCAGTTCGGCGGCCAAGAGCCGGGCACGGCGAGCGAGATCCAGACGTTTTGCAGCGTCAAGTACGGCGTCAGCTTCCCGCTCTTCGAGAAGATCGAGGTGAACGGCAGCGGCCGCCATCCGATCTATGGGACGCTG
Source organism: uncultured Binatia bacterium (SeqCode) (assembly GCA_964524885.1). Classification (GTDB taxonomy): domain Bacteria; phylum Desulfobacterota; class Binatia; order HRBIN30; family HRBIN30; genus CALJUJ01. The sequence goes on along the minus strand of CAZGEJ010000043.1, from coordinate 36,864 downwards.
ACCGCAGTCCCGGACGCCGGCGGCACGGCGGGCGACATCCAGTGGAACTTCGAGAAGTTCGTCGTCTCGGCCGACGGCACCCAGGTGGCTCGGTTCCGTCCGCGCACCGAGCCCGACGATCCGGCTCTCGTCGCTGCGATCGAAGCGGCCTTGCCAAAGCAGTGAGCTGCCGCGGCGGCACGCCGCGGCTGGGGTTCATTCACGGAATGCGACGCGTGCATCGTGTGCCGCGGCGATGCACAGGCCTTGGTCGAAGCCGGCGTCGTTGTCGAAGATGTAGTGGATGCCGCCGTACAGACGCGACACCGCCGCTTCGCTGCCGGCGTCGTAGAAGTCGCGGAATTCACGCGTGCCGAGGCCGAGTTCCGGGTTGAGCCGCTCATGGGTCGTGTCGGTGAACGGCAGCGGACCGAAGTAGTTCGTCAGTGTCGCGGCGGCCGCGCCCGACTGAGTCGAATGGCCCGAGGTGTAGGTCGGGAAGGGCGGTGTCGCCAGCAGCGGATCCCAGGCGGCGTCGATGTTGGCGCGGATGTAGCTGATCGGCCGTAGCAGGTAGTGCGCGTACTTGGTGTCCCAGCAGACGATGAAGGCGTCCGCCACCGCCATGCCGACGCGGGCATAGACTTCGGCGGCGACGTCGAGGGGGAGTCCGTCGCGTTGCAACAAGCCGCCGACGAGTCCGATCCAATGTCCGGGTGGGGTGCCGGTGCGGCCGGCGTCGTCGGCCCAGAAGCGGGCGATCGCGACCTCGTCGGAGGTCAGCGCTGCACCGGCGTCGCCGGTCGTGTTGTAGACGGCGAGGGCGTGCGCGTAGAAGGCCGAATTCGTGGCGGTGGAGTACGCTGGTGGTTCCGGTGCGGCGCAATCGTCGACGTCGGCCAGGGCGATCGGACGCAACTTGCCCCAACAGGGCTCGAGTCCGTTGGCCGGTCCGGCGCCGGTCGGCGTCCAGCCGCCTGCGGCCGGCGCGCGCGGCGGCGTGAAGCGGTCGCTGCAGGCGGACAATTCGGAAATGCCGTCGTTTTGGGCCCAGGCGAGGACGGCGGCGCCGAGGGTCCGGCCGAAGTCCACCGAACGGCGTTCGACGTCCGCGCCGACGTCGTCGTCGAGGGTGGCGAGCAATTCGGCCTCGAGGGCGTCGATGTCGGGCAGGTTGCCGGGGTGGAAGCCGCCGATGAGGCGTGCCAGGGCGGCATTGGCGACGATCGGCCAGGAGTGCTCGGCATCCTCGGGGGCAGGCAGTTCGGTCAGGTCGTTCAGCTGGCCGACGAGAGATCGCTGCCCGGGCATGCCGGGGACGACGGATTCGTAGAGGGCGACGCCGGTGTAGCCGAACTGCCGCGCCGCCCGCGGCGGGGTGGTCCTGTTGGCTTTGACGAGGGCATAGAGTTCGTCGAACCAGGCGGTCGAGACCTCGGCGGAGTAGGTACGGGTCGGCTGCGAGGCATCGAGGCCGGAGCCGCCGCCGCCGTCGTCACAACCGGCGAGCACAAGAGTGGTCAAGACGATGCCGCAGACCCGGGCGCGCCGGTGCTGCCGGCGAGAGGGAACAGAGGTGTGTCGGTTCCAGTTCATGCCCTCCAGGACTGCAACCCGTGGGCCAGTCGAATCGGGTCGGACCGTCGGCTCAAAACTCTCGATCGGTTCTCACTCCCGGGCCTGGAGTGTCGACTTGTACTCGACTTCGCGGGAGCGCCAGGCTCGCTTCCGCGCTCGACGAAGCGATGATCATGGCGTGGCGCGAGGATGCACGAACCGGCCCCCCCCCGCGTGCCACGCGGGGCTTCGGCGTGGTGGAATCAGGCGCCGAAGGTGTCGGTGAAGAGGCGGTCGATGGCGGCGCGGCCGTTGTCGGCGAGTTTGCGGGTGCCGGTGCCGGTGAAATGGGTGTGGCCGATGCGCGGCGCGGCGATCGTCTCCCAGTCGCTGCCGGTCCAGCGCCGCCAGCCGTCGCGTTCCTGGTCGAAGACGAACAACGGCTTGTTGCAGAGTTTGCCGAATTCGGCGCCCCAGCCGGTGCCGCCCTTGACGGTGCCGTCGGCGAGGATCTTGCCGACGACGTAGATCTCCTGGGCGCTGTTCACCTGGTGCCAGATGGTCTGCAGCACGCGGCGAAAGTAGTCGGTACGCGGAAAGTGCCGGTTCATCAGTTTGCCGACGTACTCGAGGCTGACGTCGCCGTGCTTCAGTTCCTCATGGCTGAGGGTGCGCACGCCGCGCGACCGTTCGATTTCGTGGCCGTCGAAGGTGAAATTGACCTCCTCGACCCCGTGGCGCTCGGCGGCGGCGCCGAACGCCGCCTCGGCCCCGTGCAAGCCGCCGCTGTAGAGAACACATTCGTCGCGCTTCATCATCATCGTCTCTCGCTTTCGCGGACGGCATCTTTCAACACGCGCGCCGAGGGCGCAACTCGCGGTGCCGCCGGGTTGCAACCGGGCGTCGATCGGGTGCAACCTGCGGCACAAGGCAGCCTGCGCCAACGGAGGAACGGATGGATCACGACGCAGTTCTCAAAGCCATGGACAATGCGCGCCGCGCTCTGAGCGACACGGCCTTCCGCCAGACCAGCAGTCTGCTCGGCGAAGAGAAGGCGCGCCTGCGTGAGCTGATTCAGATGAAGACGGCGCCGGAGATCTCGACGGTCATCCGCAAGCTGCGCGCGGAGCAGGAGATCAGCGCCGACGACCTCGCCCTGGTCCGCCTGTGGGTCATCGGCGACGCCGAGGGCTACCTGCAGATGGAGAACAACCTGCAGCGCTGGCTCGAGGAGTTCGACGCCGCCCGCGCCAGTCTCGATCGGCTCGGGGCGCCGTCCTCCATCGCCGCCATGGTCAAGTTCCAGGCACTTCTCGAAGAGGCCAATCGCCTGGCCGTCGACATCGCCAACCTACTCGAGAAGAAGGAGCGCATCGCCAACTTCGAGCAGTCGACGCGCGACCCGGCCAACATCAACCGCGCCGTGCTCGCCGCCGTCCTCAGCCGCAAGCTCGAATCCGACCAGGTCTGACGGCGCCGGCCGCGGCCCTGCTGCGCGAAATCCTCGAGGCGACCGTCGATGCGCCTGTACTACTTTCCCGTCGCTCCCAACCCGACCAAGGTCCGACTCTACCTCGCCGAAAAGGCCGCCGGCGGCGTGCCGCTGCCGCTCGAACTCGTGCTGGTCGACTTCACCAAGGGCGAGCAGCATCAGCCCGAACACCGCCGCCGCAATCCGCGCGGCCTGCTGCCGGTGCTCGAATTGGACGACGGCAGCTTCGTCGGCGAGTCCCTGCCGATCATCGAATTCCTCGAAGAACTCTACCCCGAGCCGTCGCTGTGGGGCACCACACCCGTCGAGCGCGTGCGGGCACGCGAACTCGAGCGCCTCGCGGATACGGGTGTCCTCGTCCCCCTGGCCAATCTCGTCCATGCCACCCGCTCCCCCCTCGGCCTGCCGTCGAACCCCGAGGTCGCCGCCGCGGCGCGCCGGTCGCTCGACCGCAACATGGCGGTCCTGGAAGCCATCCTGAGCGACGGACGCCCCTTCGTCGCCGGCGCGCGGCCGTCCGTCGCCGACGCCACCCTCGCGGCGGCACTGCAGTTCGGGCGCTTCGGCCACGTCGACCTCGCCGAAGCGTATCCCCACGTCGGCCGCTGGGACGCCGCTTATCGCCGGCGCGACGCCGTGGCGGCGATCTTCTTGGCCTGAGCCGCCGTCGGTGGTGCCGAGGTGTGCAGCAAAATGACGATTCGTCGCGTCCCCCCGCGTGACGCCGAGGGCGGCGCCACGAAGAAGTCCGGAACATGAGCGTGGAGGCGCCAGGCGAAAACGACGAGACGCTGCAGCTCATCGCGCGCTGTGGCGCCGGCGACGCCGACGCCTCACGCCGGTTTCAGGAGTTGTACGGTGAATTGGTCTACGGCTACCCGCTGCGCGTGTACCGCACGCCGGCGGACGAAGCCGGCGACTTCTACGTCTTTGCTTTCCAGGGAGGGCGGCTGTACCGCCGCCTGCGGACGTTCGAAGGGCGGGTGCCGCTGCGGGCCTACCTGCTCGGCTTCGTCCTCGACGACTTGGTGCTCGAATGGCGCCGCAGCCAGCGCGCCGTCGATACCGTCTCCCTCGACGATGTCGCCGAGGTTGGCGGCGAGACGGAGGCCGCCTCGGGCGGCGAGGGCGAAGCTGCTGCGATCGGGCGCCTGATCGCAGGGCTCGAACCGGGTAAGAGCGTGGTCTTCAAGCTCTTGCACGCCGAGGACTACGACCTGACGGCGGAGGAACTGCGGCATCTGGCGCAATCGTCGGGGCGCAATCTCGCCGGGGCGATCGCCGCCGTCGAGGAGCTGCGGGGGCGTATCCGCGAGCGTGAGACCGCGGCGCGCGAAGTCGAGGACAACCTCGATTCGGTGCAGGCGTGGATCCAGCTCTACGAGCGGCGCGTCGCCCGCATCGGCGAGGATTTGGAGCTGCTGCCGCCGCGCACGACGAAGGCGCAGCGGCTGCGCGAGGAACGAGACGAACTCGAGCGCAAGCTGGGGAAACGCCGCCAGCAGCGCGAAAAATTGGCGGAGCAGGTACGGCGCCGCAAGGTGACGGCGCCGTACAAGGAGATCGCCGCCGTGCTCAATACCAGCGTCGGCAACGTCGGCTCGCAGATCGCTCGTTTGCGCGACGAACTGGCGCGCCGCGGCGGCAGCCTCGGGTTGAGCTTGGGAAAGGAGTCGATCGATGAACCACGACCCGCAACACGATATTGACAGCCCGTCCTCCTGCCCGAGCAGCGAATCGCTGCTGGCCTACCTGATGGCCGACGCCAGTCAGATGTCCCGCCACGCCGAGGTGGCCCGCCATCTCGATGCTTGCGATGCGTGTGTGCTGGACCTGCAACGGGCCAGCCGCCGGCTGAGCTTGCAGGATGCGGTCATGGCGACGGTCCCTGCGTCGGTGCTCGCGCAAGTTCAGTCGTCGTCCGCCGTCGCCGCACCGCCGGCCGCCTGGCGCGTCGCTTGGCGCCGTTTCGTCGGCAGCCTGCGCTTGCCGGTGCTCGCCCCGGCCGCCGCCGCCGTGGCTGTCGTGCTCGCCGTCGGCCTGCCGCGCCAAGGAGAGGTCGTAGCGCCGGCGGAGCGCACGCGCGACGTCGCCGTGCGTCAGTCCGCCCGCCTCACGGCGGAGGCTACGGTGCATGCCGAGCCGGCCGCCGCGGCGCGCGTCGTGGCGCGGCTCGACCGCGGGGCCTCGGTCGTCCTATTGGATCGGCGTGACGCTTGGGTAAAGGTCGAATGCGGTGATGGAACGGCAGGCTGGATGGAGCAAGGGGCTCTTGAGTAGATCCTCGACGGCGAGGCGCGGACGCCGATGGTCGGCGGTTGCCGCTTTGCTCGGCTGTAGCGCCTCGTTGGCGCTGGCGCGGCCCGCCATGGCTGCGCCTGGCGCCACGGAACTCGTCTGCGGCGAAACCGCGAGCGGTGCCTTGGCTCCTGGGGAGTCGGCGCTGTTCTATTTCGACGCCCTGCCGGGGGAGGCGATCGCCATCGAAGCGGTCGACGTCTCCGGCAACCAAGAACTCCTTCAGCTGCGCCTCGACGGGCCCGACCTGCGCCTCAATACCTGCACCGGCCGCTTGCAGCCGACCATGGAGCGGCCCGCCATGGCGACTCTGGCGGGCGGCCGCTACACGCTCGAAATCTCCGACTGCCGCGAGGACGCCAGCGTCGAGTACGCCGTCACTCTCAACCTGCTGTCCGGATCGGCGCGCACCTGTGGCCGCACCGCGCCGTGCGACGAGTCGCTGCAAGCGGCGATTTCCGCTCCGGGCGAGGTCGACTCCTTCCGCTTCGCGGCCCGCCGCGACGAGATCGTCACGCTCGACTTTCCCGGACTCCTCGACAGCCGCGGCGGCATGGAGGTGCGTGTCTTCGACCCCGATGGCCTACCGCTCGCCGAAGCCGACGGCTGCGGCGTGCGCCGCACCTTCGCCACCCCCAAGCTCGGCACCTACACCGTGCTCGCCAACGCCTGCTTCGGCTATGGCACCGGCAATTACAGCTTGCGCTGGGATACCGACGACGACTGTCCGCCGCTCCTGTTGCGCGGCTTTCACTCCGCCGGCGAGACGTTCGAGATCGCCATCAGCGCCGACGGAGAGCGCGTCGAACGCGTCGCCGGTGCAGGCCTGCAATGCAGCTTCGCCTCCCTCGCCGATTTCCGCAGCCCGCTCGGGGTGCCGACCGCCGACGGCGCCTTCTCGGTCGCCGCGATCGCGGTCGACCCACCGTCCGGGGAGGGCACGGCCCAAATGTCCCTCGACGGCTACGTCTTCGACGGCGACGGCGACGGCGCCCCCGACCAGGCCTTCGGCGGCATCAAGCTCGCCACCGATGGCGGTGTCTGCGTCTTCCAGTGGGTCGCCACCAATGGAACCGACGCCGATCTCGACGGCTGGAACGACATCGCCGAGCGCCGCCTCGGCGCCGATCCGGACTCACCCGCGAGCCTGCCCGAAAGCGGCACTCTTCCAGGAACGACGTTGTTCGGACCCGGCGTCTGCCTCGACGCCGACGACAACGACGCCGACGGGGTGGCCGATGCCGCCGATGCGAGCTGCTTGAGCCAGTCGCCTCTCGTCCCGGTGCCGCCGACGAGTTACGCCGGTCGCCATTCGGCGGGCGCCGCCTTCTGGATCGAACGCGACCCCGACGGCATTGCCTCGCTCGATGCGCGTGACGTCACCTGCCCCGACCTCAGCCTCGACCGGCTGCATGTGCCGCTGGAACTGTCGGTGGCCGATACGGGCCGCTTTGGCGCCCAACGGCTGCCTCTCGACGAGGTTGTGGCAGCGGCGACGCTCGACTTCGATGGCGTGTTCCTCGACCTCGACGGCGACGGCGTCGACGAGCAGGCCGTCGGCGGCTTCGCCATCACCCGCGGCGCGATTCGTTGCGCCAAACCGTGGGCCGCGACGCCCCACCTCGATAGCGACAACGACGGCTGGAGCGATGTCGTCGAGCGTCGTCTCGGTTCGGACCCGCGCCCGTTGCCGGACGGCATCGGCGGGGCCAGTGTTCCCGAACATCGATTGGTGCCGCGCAGCTTGTTGGCAGGGGCGGACGTTTGTGCCGACGGCCTCGACAACGACGGCGATGGAAGGACGGACGATCAGGACGCGCCGGCTTGCCCCCCGCTGCCGACGGCGACCCCGGTGCCGCCGACCCAGACCGCTACTTCGGTGCCGGCGACGCCGACGCCGCAGCCGACCCGCACTCCCACCGCCGTGATGACCGCGACCCAGCCCGTGCCGGCGACGCCGACACGGCCGACGCCGGAAGCCTGTGTCGGCGATTGCGACGGCGACCGCGTCATCACGGTGGACGAGATCGTCACGCTCGTTGCCGTCTCTCTCGGCGCCGCGCCTCTTGCATGTGTCGCCGGCGACGTCGACGCCAGCGGTAGCATCACCGTCGACGAAATCGTCGCCGCCCTGACCCGCGCCCTGACCGGCTGCTCCCCCGCCTCCTAGGTGACAGTCTCGCCGATTCCGGCTATGTCGGCCGCTCGGCTTCGCCGCCGAAATCGAATTTTCGCGGAAAGGAATGAGGCGATGACGATCCGTCGACTGGCGATCGTGGCCCTGATGTTGGCTTGCGTGTCGAGCGCGTATGCCCAGGAGGAAAAGAAAATGACGATGGTCCTGATGAGCACCTCGATGGGCGACGTGAAAATCGCTCTCGACAAGGAAAAGGCGCCGATCACGGTCGACAACTTCCTCGCTTACGTGAAGGAAGGCTTCTACGACGGCACCATCTTCCACCGCGTCATCCCCGCCTTCATGATCCAGGGCGGTGGCTTCACCGCCGACATGAAGCAGAAGCCGACCAAGGCGCCGATCAAGAACGAAGCCGCCAACGGCCTCAAGAACGACCTCGGCACCATCGCCATGGCGCGCACCGGCGTCGTCGACAGCGCCACGGCGCAGTTCTTCATCAACGCCAAGAACAACGACTTCCTCAATCACCGCAGCCCCGATCCGCAGGGCTTCGGCTATGCCGTCTTCGGCAAGGTCGTCGAAGGTCTCGACGTGGTCCAGAAGATCGAAAAGGTCGCCACCACCTCGCGTGGCGGCCACGCCGACGTGCCGGTCGAACCGGTCGTCATCCGTTCGATCAAGGTCGTGGAGTAAGCGGCGGGGAAGGCAAAGGCTGAGCCTCAGCCTCAGCCTTTGCCTCAGCCTCAGCCTGTGCGAAGCGCATGCCCGGTATCCTCTTCGACCTCGACGGTGTCCTGATCGACTCCGAAGGTCTGCAGTACAAGTCGTACTCGCGTGTCCTCGAGCAGTGGGACGTGTGCGTCACCCCCGCCGAGTACGCCGAACACTGGATCGCCGCCGGTCGCGGCCCGGAGTACGCCGTCGCCAAGTACGGTTTGCCCGTCACCCCGGACGGCCTGCGCGACCTGAAGCATCCCGTCTACCACGAGATCCTGCGCGCCGAAGTGACGCTCATGCCGGGCGTACAGCAAGCGCTGGAGCGCTTGCGACCGCATTTCGCTCTCGCCGTCGCCACCAACTCGAATCGGCGCGACGTCGACTTCGTGCTCGATCGCTTCGCACTGCGCCCGTGGTTCGATGCCGTGGTGACGCGCGAAGACTACACGCGCGCCAAGCCTGATCCCGACGCCTTCCTCACCGCCGCGTCGCGCCTCGGCTTGCCGCCGCACCAGTGTGTCGTCATCGAGGACGCCCACAAGGGTGTGCTCGCGGCGCACCGTGCCGGTATCGCCGTGCTCGCCGTTCCCAACGAGTGGACCGCCGGCAACGACTTCTCCCTCGCGGCCGCCGTCTTGCGCCATCTCGACGAGGTGAGCGTCGAACGAGTGCTTCGAACCCTCGACCTCGGCTGAGCCGAATCGGTAGCCCGCGTGGCCGCGCTGACGTCGTCTCTGCCTGCATCCGTCCTCGCCGATCTGCGCGCCGTCGTCGGCGACGACGCCGTGCTCGTCGAAGCAGCGACACGACGTGTCTACGAGTGTGATGGCTACACCCTGGAGCGGGCCGTGCCCGATGCGGTCGTCTTGCCGGGGTCGACGGAGCAGGTGGCGGCCGTTTGTCGCTTGTTGCATCGGCGCGGCATCGCCTTCGTGCCGCGCGGCGCCGGCACGGGTCTGAGCGGCGGCTGTCTGGCGCGCGAGGCGAAGGTTCTCGTCGGTACCGGACGCATGAACCGCATCCTGCAACTCGACCCGATCGATCGGCGTGCCGTCGTCGAGGCGGGTGTCGTCAATCTCTCCGTCTCCAAGGCCGCCGCGCCGTATGGCCTGTGTTACGCCCCCGATCCATCGAGTCAGCAGGCGTGCACCATCGGCGGCAACGTCGCCGAGAACTCCGGCGGGCCGCATACGCTCAAATACGGCGTCACCACCAATCACGTGCTCGGCGTCACGCTCGTGCTCCCCGACGGCGAAATCGTCGAACTCGGCGGTGCCGGCGAAGATGCTCCGGGCTACGACCTCACCGGCTTGCTGGTCGGCTCCGAGGGGACTTTCGGCATCGTCACCACCGCGACCCTGCGCTTGGTGCCGATCGCGCCGGCGGTGAAGACGTTGCTGGCGATCTTCGACTCGATCGCCGATGCCAGCGCCAGCGTTTCCGCCATCATCCGCGCCGGCATCGTTCCCGCCGCCCTCGAACTGATGGATCGCCTCATCGTCGACGCCGTCGAGGCCGCCTTCCACTTCGGGTTCCCGGCCGACGCCGGGGCCGTGCTCATCGTCGAACTCGACGGGCTCGCCGCCGCGGTCGAAGCGCAGGCCGACGCCGTGAGTGAACTATGTCGCCACGGTGGTGCACGTCAGGTCGACGTGGCGCGCGACGAAGCCGAACGCCAGTTGCTGTGGAAGAGCCGCAAGCGCGCCTTCGGTGCCGTCGGCCGTCTGGCGCCGAGCTACTGCACCCAGGACGGCGTCGTGCCGCGCACCAAGGTTCCGGAGATTCTCGCCCGCATCCAGGCGGCGGCGCAGCGTTACGAGTTGCGCATCGGCAACGTCTTCCATGCCGGCGACGGCAACATTCATCCCATCCTGCTCTTCGACGAGAGTGACGCCGACCAAGTCCGCCGCGTCCATGCCGCGGGTGACGAGATCCTGCGTGCGTGTGTCGAGCTGGGCGGCAGCGTCACCGGCGAACACGGCATCGGCGTCGAGAAGATCGCGCACATGGCGGAGTTGTTCGGCGAGGCGGATCTCGAGCTGATGCGACGGCTGCGGCGCGTCTTCGATCCCGGCGAGCGATGCAATCCGGGCAAGATCTTCCCGACGCCCGGCAGTTGCGTCGAGACCTTCCGGCCGCGGCGCAAGGTGCCGGTATGAGCGAGCTGGTTGGTCACCTCGAGCGCGCTCTCGGCGCCGAGTTGTGGTTGTCGCCCGCGGAAGCGGCCGACCTCGCCGGACTGCCAGCGGCACCCGTGTGTGCCCCCGCCGATGTCGATCAACTCGCCACGTGTCTGCGACTCGCCGCCGAGCACACGGCCTACGTCGTGCCCGTCGGCTGGGGGGCGCGTCTGGGTTGGGGGCATCGTCCGCGGGCTTGCGACCTGATCGTGACGACGCGTCGTTGGGACCGCATCGTGGCGCATGAAGCCGCGGACATGACGCTCGTCGTCCAGGCCGGCGCGACCCTTGCTGCGGTCGATCGGCATTTGGCCAGTTGTGGGCAACGCCTCGCCGGCGATCCGCCGCGTCCCGAGCGCACCAGTATCGGTGGTTGGATGGCGACGGATGCCTTCGGGCCGTTGCGTCGCGGCGACGGCAAGGTGCGCGATCAGGTGATCGGCGTGCAGGCGTATCTCGTCGACGGCACCGCCGTGCGCGGCGGCGGGCGCGTCGTCAAGAACGTCGCCGGCTACGATCTGATGAAGCTGCTCATCGGTTCGTTCGGATCGCTGGCAGTGATCACGGAGGCCTGCTTCAAGGTCAGGCCGCGCCCGCCGCGGCGACGTCTCGGCTGGTTGGCTGCGGCGGATCTAGGTGCGGCGCTGGAGGCGGCCGAACGGCTGCGTCCTCTACCGCTCGAACCGGTGCTCTGGCGCGCCGTCGACGCGCGTGCCGGCGCGGCCGTGGGGATCGACGCGGCGGCGCTCGTCGTGTCGTTTGCGGGGAGCGAAGGTGAGATCGAGGCGCAGCGGCGAACTTTGGAAGTGGCGGAGCCGCGGGTCGGTTGGTGGGAAGAAGACGAGGGCGAATCGGTACTCGACGGCTTGCGCGGTTTGCAGGAGCCCGCGGCGGATGCCGTCGAGCCGCTCGTGGCGCGGGTCAGTGTCACGCCGAAGCAGCTGGGCACCGTCCTGGCGACACACGATCCCGCCGCGGTCGTGGCCGACTTCGATAGCGGCGCGGCCTTCGTGCGACGCGATCTCCAGGGCGAGAGCACGCCGACGGCGCTCGCTTGGGCCGAGGCCTTGCGGCTGCGCGCCGTGCAAGCGGGCGGGCACGTGATTTTCGAGGCGGTGCCGGAGCGGCTGCGCGATCGGCTCGACCCATGGGGCGAGGTTCAGGGTTGGGCCCTGATGCAAGGGATCAAGCAGGCGCTCGATCCGCAGCGGCGCTTGAGCCCCGGCCGTTGCATCGGAGGGCTATGACGATGAGCACGGCCGAACCGGCGGGGCTGGCAATCGCGCATCGCGAGCGACTCGACGACTGCGTCCATTGCGGGCTGTGTCTGACCGCGTGTCCGACCTATCTGGAGTTGGCGAACGAGGCCGACTCACCACGCGGGCGCATCCAGTTGATGCAGATGCTGGCGCGCGGGGATGTCGCGCCGACGGCCGAAGTGGTGCAGCACCTCGACGCCTGTCTCGGCTGCCGGGCGTGTGAAAGTGCCTGTCCGTCGGGGGTGCGCTACGGGAGCGTGCTCGAAGCGACGCGGCACGCGTTGCGGCAACAGGCACCGGGTTCGTTGCGCGTGCGGCTCCGCCGCCGCGTGATCGTGAGTCTGATGCCGCACCCCTCGCGCTTGCGCCTCGCCTTGGCGCCCGTGCGTTGGATGGAGAAAGCAGGGCTGCGGGCGCCTCTCGATCGGCTCAGTCGTTGGGTGCGGATGTTGCCGGCGGCGCCGGCGGCACCGGCATCGTTCGCCGAACGATACCTGCCGGAGGGCAAGCCACGCGCGCGGGTCGCTCTTTTCGTCGGCTGTGTGACGCAGACGATGTTTCCGCAATTGAACCAGGCGACGCTACGGGTGCTGTTGCGCAATGGCTGCGAGGTTTGGGTGCCGCCGCGGCAAGGATGTTGCGGCGCGCTGCAACTGCATGGCGGCGACCACGATGGAGCCTGTGCGCGGGCGCGTCACAATCTCGCTGCTTTTGCCGGCGACGTCGATGCCATCGTCGTCAACACGGCGGGCTGCGGTGCACTGCTGAAAGAATACGGCGAGTTGCTGGCACAGACGCCGTCGCTGGTCGATGCGGCGCAGCGGTTTGCCGGTCGCGTGCGCGACGTCAGCGAGTGGCTGATGCAGCTGGGGCTGGTGCCGCCGCCGCGACCCGTCGCGCGCCGCGTCGCCTACCACGATGCTTGTCACCTGGCGCACGGGCAGGGGATCCGAGCGCAACCACGCGCCCTGCTGGCGGGGATTCCCGGGCTGGAGCTCGTCGCGTTGAGCGAGTCGGAGGTCTGTTGCGGCAGCGCGGGAAGCTACAATTTGACGCAGCCCGAACTCGCCGACCGGCTCGGGTGGCGCAAGGCACAGCATGTGCTTGATTCGGGGGCCGACGTGGTCGCCGCGGGCAATCCGGGATGTGTCCTGCAGATTCGCAGTATGCTGACGAGGATCGGTCATCCGCGCCCGGTGTTGCACCCGGTGGAGATCCTCGCCGAAGCCTACGGCGACAGCCCTGGTTGATGGGAGGCGATGCCGCGACGGGCCGGGCGCGGCGAGCCAAGAGAGTGGTTGAACAGGGGCCCTTCGCTTGCCATGCTGGGGCAGATGGATCGACCTGGGATCCATGACATCCCCAAGGCGCGTGTGCGGGCCAAGCTCAAGAGCCTAGGCTTGGAAGTCGAGCCCGTGCATCCGCTGCAACGTTATGACTTCCTGGTCAATGGGAAGGTGCGCGTCGCGTTGCGCACGGCGTTCCCCAGTTCGTATCGGCGCAACGTGCAGCTGCATGAACGCGTGTACAGCTACGTCTACCGCGCCTGGAACTTCAATTTTCACCATCGCGGCAAGATCGACCAAGTCTACTGCGACTTCTTCGTCTGTGTGCCTCTCGGGGAGGGCAAGATCGACCTGTCGGCGGCGTACGTGATTCCGTGGGAGTGGCGGACGGGCAAGACGTTCTATCTGCCCGACTCGCAGCGACCGTACAGCGGCAAGTACGCCCGCTTCCGCAACGCCTGGACGCCCCTGGTGCAGGCCGCGGCGGCAGCGGCGCCGTAGGCGGGGGTTGCAAGCCGGCGCGCGAATCCCGATGCTCGCCCCGTCATGCATTCTCATCACGCGAAAGACGCGCGGCGGGTCGACTGTGCCGTGCTGACGGTCAGCGACACGCGGCGCGAGGCCGACGACCGGAGTGGGGCGCGTATCCGCGAGCTTTTGGGTGCAGCCGGGCATCACGTGGTGCATGCGGCCATCGTTCCCGACGAGGAGGTCCAGATCCGCTGGGCCGTGCACAGCGCGCCGCGGCAGGCCGCTGCCGTCATCCTCACCGGCGGCACCGGCCTCAGTCCACGCGACGTCACCTACGAGGTGGTGCACGGACTTCTCGATAAAGAGATCGCTGGTTTTGGCGAGTTGTTCCGCCATCTCAGTTATGCCCAGGTCGGCGCGGCGGCGATGCTGAGTCGCGCCGTCGCCGGCGTGGCCGGCGATCGGCTGTTGTTCGCGCTGCCGGGTTCCAGCAAGGCCGTCGAACTCGCCATGACCGAACTGATCCTGCCGCAATTGGGGCACATGGTGGGCTTGGTGCGGGGGAGCCGCTGATGCAGGTGGAGGTGCTGTTGTTCGCCGTACTGCGGGAGCGGGTCGGCCTCGCTTCGCTGGAGTGGACGGTCGAACCCGGCACCCGCGTCGGGCAGTTGTGGCGGGCGATCGTCGCGCAGTATCCGGCGCTCGAGCCGTATGCGGCATCGACCTCGTTCGCGGTCAACCGCGAATATGTCGATGCGGAGCATGTCGTGCTCGAGCGCGACGAAGTGGCGTTCATTCCGCCGGTGAGCGGGGGCTGAGGTGATCGAGATCGTCGAGCATGCGATCGACGCGTCGGCTGTGGCGGCCAGTGTCGGTCGCGCCGCCAGCGGCGCGGTGGTGACCTTCGTCGGCACGACCCGTGATCACCATGAGGGGCGTCGGGTCACCCGGCTCGAGTATGAGGCCTTCGTGCCCATGGCGCTGCGCGAGTTGGAGCGGATTGCAGTGACGGCGCGCGAGCAGTGGCCGGTCGAAGCGGTGGCGGTAGTGCACCGCATCGGCGTCGTACCGGTGGGGGAGGCGAGTGTCGTGATTGCCGTGTCGGCGGCGCACCGCGACGCCGCGTTCACGGCGTGTCGCTTCGTCATCGATCGTCTGAAGCAGGTCGTGCCGATCTGGAAGAAGGAGCACTACGAGGGTGGCGAGATCTGGATCGGCGCCCAGTCGGGTCCGGGATCGGGGTAGGGACCCAAGGGACGGAAGCGACGTCAGGGGTCGTCGCTTCCGTCCCTGTCGTCTCTTTGGTCCTTTTAGTTGGTTATTTAGGTTTTTTACTACAATCCTCTTGCCTCACCCGTCGCTCCGTGGCCCACTGTTCGGTGATGGCCCGGGGCTTCATCCCGCCGCATGGCGGCTATCGCAATCTTCTCTCTTACCAGCGCGCCGAGGTCGTCTACGATGCGACCGTGAGGTTCTGTGCCCGCTACTTCGAGCGCCGCGACCGGACCGTCGACCAGATGGTACAGGCGGCGCGCTCGGGCAAGCAGAACATCATCGAGGCGAGCATGGCCTCGGGGACCTCGAAGGAGATGGAGATCAAGCTGACGAACGTCGCGCGTGCCAGCCTGGAGGAGCTGCTGGCCGACTACCGCGACTTCCTGCGCCTGCGCGGCCTGGCCGAATGGCCCAAGGAGCATCCCTACGCCCGCCGTTTGGCGGAGTTGGTGCGCACCCCCAACGCCAACTACGAGACCTTCCGTAAGGCGGTCGAGCACCCCGACCCGGCGATCTCGGCCAACGCCATCGCCGGGCTGATCAAGGTCGCGACCTATCTTCTCGACCGTCAAATCCGGCAGTTGGAGCGATCCTTCTTGCAGGAAGGCGGGTTGCGCGAGCGTATGACGCGCGCCCGCCTCGCCCGGCGGCGTGATGGAGCCCGCTAGAAACGGATGCTCGGCTCGGCTATGGCGCTCGGAGCATCGATGCACGGAGGAGCCACACGGTGGAAGGATTGAGCGTTCTCGAAATGATTCACGCGGGTTGGATCTCGAACTACCCGCTGATCGCCTTTTCGGTGGTGACCATCAGCATCATCTGCGAGCGCGCCTGGTCCCTGCGCAACCTGATCGGCGACACCCTGTCGCTGACCAGCACGCTGTGCCCGAGCCTCGAACGCGGCGAGATCGACGCCGCCCTGGCGACCGCCAAACAGAACCTGCAGCGGCCGGCCGGGCGCATCTTCGCCGACGTCCTCGAGCGGCACAGCCACGACTCGCTTGAGTATCTCGCCGACCTCACGGAGGAGAAGCGTTTCGAGGAACTCGAGGCGCTCAAGGGCCCGCTGTGGGTCTTGGCTACCGTCGGTAGCAGCGCCCCGTTCATCGGCCTCTTCGGCACGGTGGTCGGCATCATCAAGGCCTTCCACAACATGGCGCTGATGGGCAGCGGCGGCTTCTCCGTCGTCGCCGCCGGCATCTCGGAGGCGCTCATCGCCACCGCCCTCGGCCTCGGCGTCGCCATCGTCGCCGTCATCTTCTACAACTACTTCCAAACCCGCATCGAGCGCATCGAGTCGGCCCTGACCATCGCCTCGAACCGCGTCCTCGACGCCATCCACCTCGGTCGACGCCATGGCGCTCGGTAGTCTCAACAAACGGGCGCGATCGCCGATCGTCGCCGAGATCAACATCACGCCGCTGACCGACATCTTCCTCGTGCTGCTGATCATCTTCATGGTCACCAGCGCCGCCATGGTCGAGTCCGGCGCCAACATCGCCTTGCCCGAGGTCGACAGCACGCAGTCGCAGTCGAAGGAGATCACGATCACCGTCACTCCCGAGAACGACGTCTACGTCAACGCTCAGCTCACCCCCTACGAGGAACTGGAGCCGGTGCTGCGGGCGCTCATCGCCAACAAGCCCGATCTGCCCGTCGTCCTCGAGGGTGACCGCGAAGTGCTGTTCGGCAACGCCGTCAAGATCCTGTCGCTGGCGCAGAAGGCCGGCGCGACGCAGATCGCCATTGCGGCCGAACGCAAGGCACCGTAGGCCCTCCGGCCGCGCCGCCGATGTCTGAAGAACCGCGCGCTCCCGATCCGTCGCGCTTCGACCCGTGGTCCGGCAACCGCTACGGCGGTCTGCGCTGGTTCACCGTGTCGGCCGTGATCCACGTCGGCCTCCTGGTCTTATTCGCCACCATCACGCTGACGGTTCTGCGCAAGAACGAGGAAGTGCGCGTCAGCATCGTCGACGGCACCGACATCGCCGAGGCTGCCGACTCCTCGCTCAACGAACTCGCCGGCGTGCTCAAGATGGAGAAGACCCTCCCCGAGCGCGCCGCGCCGAAGGGTCCGACGATCCGCAACCCGCGCGCCCCGGTGCTGCCGCGCCCCGATCTCGGCGCCGTCGGGCCGAAGCTCGGCACCAACCCCGACTTGCCGCCCGTCGCCAGTGGCGCCGTGGCCTTCGGCGGCGGCGCCGTCGGCAGTCTCGGCGGCAGCTTCGGCAGTTACGTCGGCGGCCTGCGCAAAGCCGGGCTCGACGTCGTCTTGGTGATCGACGCGACCTCGAGCATGCAGTTCGTCCTCGACGACGTGCGCGAGAGCCTCAACCAGTTCGTCGCCACCCTGCAACGCTTGGTGCCGGCGGCGCGCGTCGGCATCGTCGTCTATCGCGACCAAGGCGACGATTTCGTCACCAAGTGGACCGACCTCAGCTTCCACACCAAGAAGCTCAGCGACTTTCTCGCCACCATCACCGCCGCCGGCGGCGGCGACTTCGAAGAGGCGGTGCGCGAGGCCTTCGAAGTCGCCATGCAAGATCTCAGCTGGCGCAAGAAGTCGAAGCGCGTGTTGGTCTTGGTCGGCGGGTCGCCACCGCATGCGTGGGAGGTCGACGCCGTGCATCAGCTGGCCGGCGACTTCGCCGACGATCGCAGCCGCGTGCATGCCATCGACGTCACCAAGCAGGCGCACTATCGTCACGACTTGGCGATGTGGCGCGCCATCCACGGCAAGGAAGAGTACAAGGCTTCGCCCCTGCCCGACTACATGAAGGACACGGCCGCGTCGCTCGCCGCCATCGCCAAGGCCGGCGGCGGCGAAATGCTCGAACTCGGGCAGGACGAGGCGTTGCTGCGTGACGTGTTGCAGCTGACCTTCGGCTCGCGTTGGAAGAAGGAAATGGCCAAGTTCCTCGAGGAGATTCAGTGAACCCGCGAAGCTGGTGGATGGTGTGCGGCCTGCTCGCCGCCTTGGCGCTGCCGGTGCGCGCCGCCGAGTCGCCCGCCGCCTTGGCCGCCAAGGCGAAATCGCTGGCCCAGCGAGTCGATGCCGCGGGGGGCGATGAGGCCGCCGAGCAGAAACTGCTGAGCGAACTCGGCGCTCTCTCCGTCGCCTATCTCGCTGCCGCCGACGCGGCGCAACTCGGCGGCGGACGCGACAAGGCGCCTTTGCGCACCGCCTTCGAGGCCATTCACGCCCCGCTCACCAAGCTCTACGACCGACACCTCGCCTCCAGCGAAGGCGCGGTCGACGAGATCATCGCCGCCGACGGCGATCTCGAGGCGTTGTACGAATCGCCCGCCTACCAGCGCTCGCAGGCCATGGCCGCCAACGCGCTCTATTACCTGAACTGGTTGCGCTACTACGGCGCCCGCACCTTCGACGGCGCGCCCAAGAAGAAGCTCCTCGAACAGGCGCGCGACGGCTTTGCCGAACTGGCCCTCGCCGAATCCGCCGAACTCGCCCTCGAGAGTCGCCTCGGTCGCGGCTTGGCGGAACTCGACTTGAGCGAATGGAAGGCGGCCATCGCCGATCTGCAAGCCGTCGCCGACGCCCCCGAGGCTTCGGGCGAACGACGGCACAAGGCGCGCCTGGCGCTGCTCGATGCCTCCGCCCGCGCCGGTAACACCCGCGCGGTACTCGACCTCTCCGATGAGTTACTCCGCCAGGAACGACCTCAAGAGGGCGACTGGATCCGCTTCATGCGCCTGCAAGCACTGCTGCGGGCGGCGGAGAAAGGCGGACCCGACGCCGCCAAGCAGCGTGCCGAAGCCATCGTGTTGATGGATCGCTTGCGGCGCGCCGGCCCGGCTTGGCAGGAGCAGGTCGATGCCCTGGCGCAGAAGGCCTTCGCCGACGCCGCCGCGTGGAAGGCGCAAGCGACGACACCCTACGCCAAGTGGGAGCTGGCCAAGGCCTTCGTCCAAAAGCAGGACTACGCCGGCGCCGCGCCGCTGCTGACCGACGTCGTGGCAGCCAAGGATCCCGGCCTCGATGCGGTGCGCGGCGAGGCGTCGTACTTGCTCGGCTTGGCGCGCTTCAAGTTGAGCGACTTCGCCGGCGCCGCCGCCATTCTCGGCGAGCCGGCGGGCGAGTCCGCTTCCGCGGATCGTGCCTATCTGCTGTTCAAGGCACGCGAAGCGGTGGCTGCCGCCGCTGGTGCGGAGGCCGACTTGGCGCCGCTCGAAGCGGCGGCCCGCGCCTTTGCCGATACCTATCCCGACAACCCGCACGCCGTCGAAGCCCGCTTTCGGGTCGCCGAAATCGAGCACGCGCGCGGCGACGTCGCCGCGGCGATCGACTCGTACGCCAAGGTCAAGGGCGACGCCGAGCTCGAAACCCAAGCCGCGTTCGCCTCGCTGCAGTGTCGCTTCGAGTTGTTGCAGACCGCCGAGAGTGTCGAAGCCCGCCAAACGCAGCTGACGGCGATCGGCGCCGACTTGCAGACCTACGACAAGCACGTCGCGGCGCTGGCGGCGGCGCAGGCGGAGAAGATCGCGTTGCCGGCGATGCAGGCGAAGGTCGCCATCCTGCGGGCCGTTTATCATAAGCTCCAACCGCAAAGTGATCCGGCGGCCATCGTCGCGGCACTGGACGGCTTCGAGGATCGTCATCCGGACGAGAAGGAGCTGTTGCCGCAGGTGGTGAAGTTGCGCCTGGAGGCGATGCTCGACGGCGGTGATTTCGCCGGAGCCTTGGCGCAAGTGCAGCGGCACGGCGCGGTGTTGCTCGAGACCCTCGGGGCCGGCGGCGTCGAGGATCTGGCGGTGTCGTTCGTCCGCGCCGGCGCGCGTCGCTCGGGCGACGGCGACAAGCTAGCCAACGCACCGGCGCAGCAGGTGGCGTTGGCGTTGTACGATTTGGTCGGCGGGGCGCCGGGCAGCTCGACACAACTGACCCGAGCGCGACTGCGTGAGAACTCCGGCGACCTCGATGCGGCGGAAGCTCTGTATCGCGAAGCCGCCGGGGTCGAACGTAGCGCGCCGTCGGCGCTGCGCGGCTTGGCGCGTATCGCCGAGAAGCGTGGGCAGATCGATGCCGCCATCGCCGATTGGCAGCGTCTCATGGGATTGGTGCGGCCGGGCGACCTACCCTGGTACGAGAGCCGCTACGAGGTGGCGCGTCTGCTCGACGCCAAGGGGGATGCCGCGACGGCCTGCACCCAGCTGACCGAACTGCGTCCCGCCATGCCGGGACTGCAGGACGACGATCTGCGCCAGAAGCTGAGCCAGTTGTACGAAAAGGTTTGCGGCTGAGACGCGGCCCGGCGGACGATGGCCAAGAGGAAAGCGAAAGCCGACCCGCACCAAGGGGTTCAGGGGGCGTTGTTCGGTGAGGTGGAGCAGCGCAGCCTGGCGCGGCCGGCGCCGAAGCGGCGCCCGCCGCGGGCCGAGGGTGAAGCCGAGTCGAAGTGGCAGATGGCCGAACCCGAGGGGGTGACGGTGGCCGAGATTCGTCTGCGCTGGAGTCGGCGCTTGACGCCGGCGCAGGTCGCGCTGATCGAGGCGGAGCTCGCGGCCTTGCCGCGCCTGCTGGGCAAGCTGGGATTCGGGCCCGTACTCACCGAGCACTCGTTCGTGCGCCGCAGGAGAAAATAGTCCGACCCGTCCGACCCGTCCGACCTGTCCGACGAGTCCGACTACTCGGACTTCTGAGGTTTATTCCTCTTGCACGGGCAGTCGGCGTTGCCTCCACCGGAGCCGTCGCGGGCGCGTTCGCGCTTTTGGGCGTGCATGCATTCGGCGGCGCCGCAGCAAGAGCCGTCGCCGGCACAGGGGGCCGCGCCGCCGCCGGTCGTATCGGCCGCCGCGGCCGGGGCGGCTGCATCCGGGGCGGCCTCGTCGGCCGTGGCCGCGGCCGCCTGGTTGCCGCAGGCGAACACCGGTGACGCGTGGACGACCGCCAGCACGAACAAGGTGAGGGCGATGGAGACGAGCTTCTTCATGGAATCCTCCGTTGCGGGTCGAGCCCGGTGATGCACGGGCTGCACTGTAGCCGCCGCCGCGGCGCGGCGAAACCCCGTCACGCCGCCGGCTGACGGGTCGCTGGCGTGCGCGCCGTCACAGCGGCCATTGGGGGCCGCCGACGACGGCGGCGATGGCGCGGGTCAGCTGCACGAACGATTTGCCGCGGTCGTCGCGCACGTAGATGGGATCGGCGACACGATCGAGGTCGTAGCCCTCGCGTTGCCACAGCCGTTTGCGCGACGCCCCTTCGTCGCCGGCCTCGCCGGCCGGCACCAGTCGGAGGAAGGCGGGCTGCGCGTAGGGGGCGAGCAACTGCACGGCGCGGTAGCAGGCGTCGGCATCGAACCCACCGTCGGCCAAGACCAGGGCCGCCATGCCGGCGCGGCCGTCGCAGCCGGCGACTTCGACGCCGTACACGTGCACCTCGGCGATCCCGGGGAGGTTGCGCAGGACTTCGCCGACCTCTTCCGAGGAGACGGATGCGCCATGCCAACGCAGACTGTCGCCGGCGCGATCGACGAAGGTGAAGTAGCCGTCGGCATCGCGCCGCATGCGGTCGCCGCTGCGGAAGTAGGCGTCGCCGTGGCGGAAGACGTTGCGCGCGATCCGCGCCTCGGTGGCCTGGCGATCGACGTAGCCCATGTACGGCAGCCACTCGCGCGGCGTGATGCGGCCGAGGAGTTCGCCGACTTCGCCGTCGGCGCAGGCGATGGCGAAGCCGTGTTGGTCGCGCTCGAGACGGCCGCTGTCGACGTCGCAGCGTGCCAGCCGCACGGCGCCGTGGCACAGCGGCAGCGGGCGACCGACCGCGCCCAGCCGGCCGGCGAGGTTGATCAGTTGCAGGTTGCCCTCGGCGATACCGTAGGTCTCGACGATGCGCGGGATGGCGAAACGCTCGACGAAGGGTTGCCAGAGGTCGGCCCGCAAGCCGGAGCCGACGGCGAGGCGAAGTCGATGGTCGCGTTCACCCAGGCCGGTGGGCTGGCGCAGCCAGCGCCGGCAGAGGTCACCCGTATAGACCAGCACGGTGGCCCCGTGTCGTTGGGCCTCGGCGAGCCCGATGTCGGCCTGGGGCATGCGGCGCGAGGCGAAGCAGGCACCGGCGTGCAGGGCGAGGTTGAAGCCGAGCAAATTGCCGTCGCCCTCGTAGAGCGGCAGCGGGGCGTAGACGACATCCTCGGCATGCAGACCGAGCAGGCGACTCAGCCCCGCGCCGACGAGGCGAAACCGCCGGTGCTGGATGAGGGCGGGCTTGGCGACTCCGCCCGCAGCGGCGGAATAGAGGTAGAGAAAGACGTCGTCGGGGCGGACGGCTACAGCCGGCGGCTCGTGTCGCGGCGCGGCGGCCAGGGCGGCGTCGAGCGGCTCGACGTGCGGCGGAATGAGCGCGGGGTCACCCTGGCCCCAGATCGTCAGGCTGGCGCTCTCCGGCGGCGCGACCACGCGCGCCAGGCAGGTGGCGTCGGTGAAGACGTGGCGTGCCGCGGATTGGCGCAGGGCCAGGCTCAGCGCGGCGCCCGAGAGTTGCGGCGGAATCAGCGCCGCGACCGCGCCGGTCTTGGCCGCGGCGAGCTGTGCCGCCAACAGGTTGGGGCCGTTTTCCATCACCAAGGCGAACGGTTCGCGCCCGACACCGGCTTGGCGCAGCACGGCGGCAAACGCGTTGACGAGGCCGTTGAAGTCGGCGTAGGTGAGGGCGGCGTGTTCGAATCGCAGACACGGGCTCTCGGGGTGGTGCTGGGCCAGGTCGCCGAGGCGCGTCGCGGCGCTGCCGCCGTCTTCGCGGGCCATACGATGGAGAGAGGGCAGCAGTCGTGCGAAAGTGGGGAGGAGTCGCAGGTCCTCCCGCAGCGTGGCCCAGTTCATGCGCCCCATAGGGAATAGCGACGTGGGTGCGGCCGGTGCAAGCCGAGGCGTCGATCGCCTGGTGAATTGAGTGGACAATGGTGGACAACAATGCGTAAATGCACGCTGTTATCTACCGAGGACGGCTTGGAATGAGGCGATTTCACCTGAATACAGGATTGGCGTTGGTATTGCTGTGCGGCGTTGCTGCCCTGCAGACGGGCTGCAGCCGGAGCAGCTCCGGGTCGGGAGGAGGCAGCTCCGCCACTCCGACGCCGGTGCCGACCACGGCTCCGCCGCCGACACAGCAAGTCGTCATCCAGAATTCCGGAACGAATCTGGGCGAGGTCATCAAACAGTATCCGAACGGGGCCCGCGTCATCGTCGCCCCGGGCAGCTACCCGCCCTTCGAACTCAACGAAGGCGACGTCAACGGCCCGGTTACCCTCGAGGCCGACGAGACGGGTGGCGTCACCGGTCGGGCTGGGCGGGTCACGATCGTCGCCTCGGACAAGGGTTCGGCGATCAAGTTCAACGGCATCGATGACGTCATCTTGAGCGGCTTCACGCTCATCGGCGGCACCGATGCGTCGCTCCTCATCCAGAACGGCGAGCAGTACGTGTTGCAGCACAACACGATCCGCGGCGCCCGCGGCGACGGCATCCGGATCGAGCGGTCGAGCGCCATCCTCGCCTTCAACAACGTGATCTACGACCACTTCGGCGTCGGCATCCTCGGCGTCGGCCTCAACACCATCGAGGTGGTCAACAATACGATCTACGGCAACGGCGGCGGCGTCGCGTTGCGCCGCACGACCTCGGGCAGCCCGCTCGCCGGCTCGCCTTTCGGCTTCTTGCTCAACAACATCATCGACAACAATGCCGCCTTCGGCATCCAGGTCGATGCCGATTCGACCTTCGGCTACTCCGGCAACTACAACCTCAACAACGACGGCTACGACGGCGTCGACCCAGGCCGCCGCGATCTCTCCGCCGACCCCTTGTTCATCTTCCCGCCGCGCGGCGACTTCCGCTTGCAGGATACCGTCGGACCCGGCGGTAGCCCGGCTTTCGACCGCGGCGATCCGAGTACCGAAGCGTTTTTCGTCGAGTCGCTGCGCGCCCGGACCACCCGCCAGGACAGTGTGCGCGACATCCCGCCGGTCGACCTCGGCTACCATTACCCGAACGGCGTCGACACGCCGACGCCGGTGATGACGCCGACGGTCGAGCCCACGGCGACCGTCACCGCGACCCGCACCCGCACCACGGCTCCGGGAGGTCCGACTTCGACGCCGACGTCGACGCCGACACGCACCCCGACGCCGACGCCCACTTCGACCGCCGCCACTGGCGGCGGCGCCGGCATCGTCGAGTTGCCGACCGCGACGGCAACCGCCACGCCCGAACCCGAGGCATAAAAAAAGGGGGGCTCCGTGAGGAGCCCCCCTTTTTCGTCGGTCTGCCTTACGGCGACCCCGTCGATCCTCAGATGGGAACGTTGGGATCGAGGATGATCAGACCGCCCGGATTGTCCTCGTCCCCGCCATCGGGACGATTCAATTCCCTCTTCTCCAACTTCTTGCGAGCCTTCTCTTCCTGCTTCAGCTTGCGCGCCATCTCCTTGCGGCGCTTTTGGTCACGCTTGAACGTTTTGCCACCTGCCATGTGCGTGCTCCTTTCGGCTCAGCGCCGATCGCGCTGCCACTGCTCACGATGCGCTGGAAGCGCAACCTAGCAAAGAGGTTCCTGGGTCGCAATTACGACGCTCGGCTCGGTTGTCCTGGCGCCGTCGCGCGCCTATAACTCCGGCGGTTCGCGACCGCCCGCACGAGAGGATTCCGCATGACCACCGACGAGAAACTCCGCCTCGCCGTCAGCGTCGCCCGCGCCGCTGCGAGCTCGGGCGAGTACCGACGCCTCGATCGTGTCATCGACATGGTCTTTCGCAAGCTGTCGCAACTCGATACGGCCGAGAGCACGTCCAAGCGGGGCGACCCCGACTTCAAGCTCTGACGTGGCCCGCTCCGCTTCGCGTCTTCCGGGCGACGAGGTCGCGCCCCTGCGCCCGTCGGATACCCGTAACCTGGCGCGCCTCCGTTACGCCTTTCGCAAGCTCCTGCACGAGTCCGACGCCGCCGCGCGCGCCGCCGGTCTGACGCCCCAGCAGCACCAATTGCTCCTCGGCATCGCCGGGCATACGGGCCAGGGCTGGGCCAGCGTCGGCGAACTCGCCGAGTTCCTCCAGGTCCGCCACCACACCGCCGTCGGTCTCGTCGACCGCGCCGCTGCCGCCGGCCTCGTCGAACGCCGGCCGAGCCCGTCGGCGCCGCGCGAAGTGGCCGTCCACCTCACCGACGCCGGGCGCGAGGCGATGCAGGCCCTCGCCGCCCATCACCGCAAGGAACTCGCCTCGCTCCGGCGCATGCTCAACGTGTACGTTCTCGAACACGAGAGTAAGGTCGGGCTGCGCGACAAATCCCGCAAACCGCCGCCGGCGCGCCGCAGCCGCTGAGGCCTGCTTCAGCCGGCCTTGCCGAGTTCGCGCGACCGCGCCGTAGCCGCCACCACGCCGGCAGTCACGGCGTCGGTGAAACCGCGGCGGTCCATCTCCGTCAGGCCCGCCAACGTCGTGCCCCCGGGCGACGTCACCCGCGCTCGTAACGTCTCCGGACTCTCGCCCGCCTCCAGCAACATCGCCGCGGCGCCGGCGATCGTCGCCAACGCCAAACGCTCGGCCACCTCGGCACTCAGTCCGGCCGCGATGCCGCCGGCGATCAGACCCTCGGCGAAGCGGTAGACGTACGCCGGCCCGCTGCCGCTGAGCCCGGTGACCGGATCGAGCAGGCTCTCCTTCGGTACGGCGATGGCGTCGCCGACCGCGCGCAACAGCTTCAACCCCAGCTTCTCGTCCGCCGCCGTCGCGTGCTTGCCGCGCACCAGCACCGACATGCCCTTGCCGAGCAGGGCGGGTGTGTTCGGCATCGAACGCAGCACCCGCGCCGCGCCGCCGAGCCGCTTCTCGATGCGCTTCGTCGTCGCCCCGGCGGCGATCGACAAGAACAGTTTACGCGCCGTCACTTCCGGTCGAAGTTGGTCGAGCACGGCATCGAGAATCTGCGGCTTCACCGCCAGCACGATCACCTTCGCCGCCCGCGTCAGGGCGAGGTTGTCGTCCGTCACGCCAATGCCGTAGCGCCGCTTCAAGTCGGCGAGGCGTTTGGCGTCGACGTCGCTGGCGAGAATCTGCTCCGGGGCATACAGCCCCGCTTGCAGCAGCCCGTGGATCAGCGCCCCCGCCATGTTGCCGCCGCCGACGAAGCCGACGCCCACCTTCGCACCCGCTCGCTTGCCTGCCATGTTTCGTCCTCCTCCTGCCGCCGCGCGACATCCGTCGCTGCACCAGCGGGCTGCGCCCAGCATATTTTCTACGGGCCGCTCCCCGTCGGGTCGCTCGCGGGCTGCCATCGCGAGAACTCGGTCCAGCAGCGCCGACTGTGCCCGATCGAAGAACCCTAGCGGGCTGCGCCCAGCATATCTTCTACGGGCCGC
Organism: uncultured Binatia bacterium (SeqCode); assembly: GCA_964524885.1. Classification (GTDB taxonomy): domain Bacteria; phylum Desulfobacterota; class Binatia; order HRBIN30; family HRBIN30; genus CALJUJ01. Next base: position 10,843 of record CAZGEJ010000043.1, on the reverse strand, counting down.
TCCCCGTCGGGTCGCTCGCGGGCTGCCATCGCGAGAACCTGACCCAGCAGCGCCGACTTCGCCCGATCGAAGAACCCTAGTCGCGCTCGCCGAGCAAGGCCCGGCCGATGCGCACCAGCGTCGCTCCCTCTTCGATGGCCACCTCGAAGTCTCCCGACATGCCCATCGACAACTCACCCAGCGGCGCGTTCGCCGGCGCTTGCCGGCGCAGTTCTTCCGCCAGTTCGCGTAGACGATGAAAATGAGGCCGCGCCGCTTCGGCGTCCGGACCCGGCGGCGGCATCGTCATCAATCCGTCGATCCGCAGATGGGCGCAGGCGCCGAGCCCCTCCAACAATTCGGCGACGGCCTCCGGCGCGACGCCGCTCTTGCTCGCCTCGCCAGCGATGTTGACCTCGATCAGCACCGGCAACACCTTGCCGAGCGCCGCGGCGTGGCGCTCGAGGGCTCGACCCAACTCGAGGTCGTCGACCGTGTGCACGACGGCGAAAGCCTCCACCGCTCGCTTGGCCTTGTTGCGCTGCAGGTGGCCGATGAAATGCCAGCGGATGCCGGCCGGCGCCGCGGCGATTTTGCCGAGCGCCTCCTGCACGTAGTTTTCACCGAAATCGGTGATCCCGGCAGCATGCGCTTCGGCGACGACGCCGACGCTCTTGGTCTTGCTCGCGGCGACCACGCGCACGCTCGTCGGGTCGCGCCCGGCACGCCGCGCCGCGGCCTCGACCCGCGCCCGGATCGCCTGCCAGCGCTGCAGCATCTCGCTCATGCGTTCACCTCGAACGCCTCCGGCGTCACCGGTAGATACTGTGCCAACTGGCTCGCCACCGCGCGCAGTGGCAAACCGACGATGTTGCTGTAGGAGCCCTCGATGCGGGTCACGAAGGCGGCAGCCCCTCCCTGAATCGCATAGGCGCCCGCTTTGTCGAGCGGCTCGCCGCTGTCGACGTAGGCCTTGATCTCCTCATCGCTCAGCGGACGGAACTCGACATGGCTGACGACGACTCCATCGTCGACCTCGCCGCGCGGGCCGACGACGCAGAATCCGGTGAGCACGTCGTGCGCTCCGCCGGCGAGTCGCCGCAACATACGGCACGCGTCGGCAGGGTCGATCGGCTTGCCGAAGATCACGCCGTCGCGCGCGACGATGGTGTCGGCGGCCAGGACGACGGCTCCGGGATGGCGTGCGGCGACCGCCGCGGCCTTGGCCAGCGCCAGCCGCCGCACGAGCTGCGCTGGCGTCTCGCCCGGCTCGGGGGTTTCGTCGACGTCGGCTGGAACGACTTCGAAGGGAAGCGCGCAGCGAGCGAGCAATTCGCGCCGACGAGGCGAAGCGGAGGCCAGGAGTAAAGAAGCGGACATGATCGATCGCCGCGAACAGTTCTCGACCGCCTCCGGCAAGTCAAGTCGATCCGTCGGGATGCCGCATGGGCAGGGATATGCTACCCACCCGGACGAAACCGTATTGCCCCAGGGGTCGTGGTTGAGGAGTCGTTCGCGCATGTCTCGTCCGTCGTTCGTCGTTCGCAGTGCTCTTCTCGTGCTGCTCGTGTCCGCCGTCTCGACCGTCGTGCCCTGTCGGGCCGATGAGTCCGACGGCGGTGCCGGGGATCGCCGGCGCGCCTTTGCCACGGCGGTAGCGCATTTCGAGACCGGAAAGGACGAGGCGGCGCGCCGCGCCTTCGAGAAGCTGCTGCGGAGTTATCCGCAACTCGCCGACTACCACCTGCACTTTCTCGCCGACCTGCACCTGCGTGCCTCGCGCCGCAGCGAGGCCAAACGCGCTTTGGCGCGTTTGCTCGCCGAACAGCCGCGCAGTGTGCACGTGCCCTCGGCGGCGCTTCGCCTCGGCCGCATCCATCTCGCCGAGCGCCAATTCGCCGATGCCGAGCGGCTGCTGGAGCGGGCCGCCGTCGCCGACGATCCGGCCGTCGCCAACGCCGCCACGCTGGCGCTGGGCGAGGTGGCCTTCCGTTCCGGCGACGTGATCAGTGCCTACGAGCGCTTCAGCCGCGTCCGCCGCGCCGCCAAGGGCAGCGACGTGGCGCGATTGGCGAAAGAGTACCTGCTCACCTTGCGCACGCAGGATCCGTCGTTGGCGCCGCGCGGCCGGGCGGCGCTCGAAGAGATCGATCTGCTGCTCGCCGAAAGCGACTACGCCACCGCCATGTTCCTCGCCGACTCGTTGGCGCGCACGGCCCCCGAGCTGCGGCCGACGCTGCTGCGCAAGCGGGCCGAGGCCCTGTTCGGCCTCGGTGAACTCGACGAAGCCTTCGGCGCGTTGTGGCGTGTCGTCGATCTCGAGCCGCGCTCGAGCGACGCCGCCCTGGCGTTGCACCGGGTGGCGACGTTGTTGTGGAACCGCGACCGCGACGCGGCGGCGCTGCAAGCCTTCACCCGCTTCCGCGAGAGTTACCCCCGCCATCCCAAAGTGGTGGATGCCATCTACGCCATCGGCCGCATCCACGAAGCCGCCGGCCGTATCGGCGAAGCGCGGGACAACTATGCCGCTCTGCTGCGCGGTTTCCCGCGCCACGCCCTGGCGGGCGAGGCGCGCTGGCGCCTCGGCTGGCTCGATTACCGGGCCAAGGATTGGATGAAGGCCGCCGAGTCGTTCGCCGCTCTCGCCGAACGCTCGACCGGCCGCGATCGCGAGGCAGCGACGTACTGGCGCGGTCGATGTCACCAGAAGCTCGGCAATCGCGACCGCGCCCGCATGTTCTTCGCCGAACTGCAGCGCGGACGCAGCTACTACGGCATGTGGTCGCGGCGTCGTCTGCAGCAACTCGATGGCGGCAGCTTGCCGGCGTACAGCGTGCGGCGGATCGCCGGCGGCTCCACCGTACGCCAGCAGCGCGGCGCCGGTCCGGTGCCCGACTTGGTTCAGCCCTACCATGCCGATCGGTTCCACGAGCTGGCAGCCGCCGGCACGTACGAACTGGCGCACGGCGAACTGACGGCGATCGAGGATGCCGTCGGCTCCGATCCCGAGGTGAAGCGATTCCTGTTGCGGGCGTACCGCAGCATCGATCGCCACGGCGATGCCATGCGGTTGCAGCGCTCGGTCGGCAGCGCCGGGCTCGATGCCGCCGAGCGGCAGGAGTTGCTCTATCCCTTGGCCTATTGGGACGACGTGCGCGACCAGGCGCACGCGCGCCAAGTCGATCCGCTGTTGGTGCTGGCGTTGATGCGCCAGGAAAGTCTGTTCGATCCGCGCGCCCACTCGCCGGCGAATGCGATCGGATTGATGCAGCTGCTGCCGGCGACGGCGCGTCGCATCGGCAGCGAACTCGGCACCTCGGGCGTCGATGCCGCCTCGCTGGTGCAGCCGCGCCTGAACATCACTCTGGGTGTCGCCTACCTCGGCCAGCTGGTGGATCTCTACGGCGGCGACGCCTTCAAGGCAGTAGCCGCCTACAATGGTGGCGAAGCGGCGGTGAGCAAGTGGGAACAGCGCTGGCCCACGGCCGAAGCCGACGAGTGGGTCGAGGCGATCAGTTTCCGCGAGACCCGCGATTACGTGAAGAAGGTCATCGGCAACTACGTCGAGTACCGCCTGCTCTACGATTGATCCACGCCCGGTGGCGGGCTCGGTTCAGCGTGAGTCATGCATCCATCGAGAATCGCTCGTCCACCCGGAGTGTAGAGTTGCACTCGACACCGCCCGGCGGCCCTGCGCCGGGCGCCCCCCCGCCTCAGTCTGCCCGTGCCGGGCCAACGATCCTCTCAGCCTACGCCACTGAAATCCTCGCGACACGCTCCATGACCCGCGTCGGGGCCGCCGAGTACAACTCGGCGCTCCGACGCGCTGCGTGCCCGTCTTCGTCCACTCTCGGGCGACGGCGGGTCATGGCCACTCCGTGGTGAGGAATCCGGGCTAGCGGGTCAGCTTTGCCGCCAGGCCGCCGAAGCTGCCGTTCGACATCAGCACGACGACATCCCCTGGCCTCGCTTCGGCGCGGATCGTCGCCGCGATACTCTCGGGGTCGTCGATGGCGCGCGCGGCCTTGCCCTGCCGGCGTAGATCCTCGGCGAGTTGCTCGGGCGAGAACAGCTCGTCATCGGCGACTTGATCGGTCGGCTTGCGCAGCACGCCGCCGATGATCACCTCGTCGGCGCGAGCGAAGGCGGCGACGTACTCACGTTGAAACACCTTGCGGCGGCTGGTGTTCGAACGCGGCTCGAAGACAGCCCACAAACGCCGGTCGGCGTAGCGACTGCGCAATGCCTCGATGGTGCCGGCGACGGCCGTCGGGTGATGCGCGAAGTCGTCGATCAAGGTCACGCCGTCGGCCTGCGACAACACCTGCTGGCGCCGTGCGACGCCACGGAAACTGGCGAGGCCCGGCAGGATCTCGTCGCTGCCGAGGCCGAGTTGCCGCGCCATGACGTAGGCCCCGAGCGCGTTGCGTGCGTTGATGCCGCCGGGCAGACCAAGCTGCACGCGCGCTTCGAGGCGGCCATGGCGCTGCACTTCGAAATGCTGTGCCACGCCGTCGTCGTGCAGGCCGACCGCGCGCCATTCGGCGCCGTCGACCAACCCGAACGTCGTATGCGGGCGCGTACCAAAAACCTCGACGGCGTGCGGGAAGTCGGCCGCGACGACCGCCGGCGCGTCGTCCGGCAGGATGGCGACCAGCGAGCGAAAGGCGCTCTTCACGTGGTCGAGGTCGCGGTAGATGTCGGCGTGGTCGAACTCGACTGCGTTCAGCAATACGGCGCGCGGCCGGTAGTGCAGGAACTTCGGACCCTTGTCGAAGAAGGCCGTGTCGTACTCGTCGCCCTCCAAGACGAAATGCTCGCCGTCGCCCAACTTGTAGTTGCCGTCGAAGTCGAGAGCGTGCCCGCCGACCAGGACGCTCGGGTCGCGCCCGGCGCAGGCGAGGATCCACGCCAGCAGCGCCGTGGTGGTCGTCTTGCCGTGGGTGCCGGCGACGACGACCGACTGCTGGCGGCGCAGGAAGAGTTCCGCCAATGCCTGCGGCAACGAGACGAACGGAAGCTCGCTGGCGAGCAGCGCCTGCACCTCGGGATTGCCGCGCGAAACCTTGTTGCCGACGACGACGAGGTCGGGACGTGCCGCGAGATTCTCGGCCCGATAGCCCGGCATGATCTCGATGCCGAGTCGTTCGAGTAGCGTACTCATCGGCGGATAGATGCCCTCGTCGGAGCCGCTGACGCGGTGCCCGCGGCTCTTGAGCATACCGGCGAGCGCCGCCATGGCGACGCCGCAGATGGCGATGAGGTGCACGTGCCCGGTGCCGTGGCGTAAAGCCTCGGGCACGCGGTTGTGGCGCAGGTCGATGTCGGACATGGGCGGGCTCTTAGCCGGATTCGTCGGCCAAGTCATGGCAACGCGGAGGCGCCGAGGCGCCGAGATCTCGCGGCACGATTCCTTGCGTTGCGGCTAACGCAGCGCCGCGTGGATGCGGTCGTGCAGGATCGGGCGGAAGGCCTTGATCGCTTCGTTGCGGCGTGTCGGGTGGACGCGGTTGGTGAGAAAGATGACGTGGCGCTCGCGCTCGAGGTCGAGCCACATCGACACCCCGGTAAAGCCGAGATGGCCGACGGAGTGCGGCGGAAAGAAGCGCCCAGCGCTGGAGCCGACCGGTGAAGGCGTGTCCCAGCCGAGACACCACGTCGACTCGGGCGCGGTGCGCGCCGGGCTCCAGAATTCTTGCAGCAGAGCCGGCGGCGCGATGCCGTCGGTCCGGCCGAAGTAGCTGTCGCGCAGGTGCACGAGGAAGCGGTCGAGGTCGGCGGCCGTGGTGAACAGGCCAGCGTGTCCGGCGATGCCGCCCATGGCGAAGCAATTGTCGTCGTGCACGACACCGCACAACACCTCGCCACGCCAGGGACAGTTCTCGGTGGCGGCGATCGTGTCCGCCTCGTCGGCACGCGGACGGAAGCGCGTCTGCCGCAGGCCGATGGGGTCGAAGACCCGCGACTGGCAGTAGCGATCGAGGGGTTGGCCGGTGAGAGTTTCGACGGCGGCGCCGAGGAGGATGAAGCCGAGGTCGGAGTACACGGCGCGGGTACCGCTGGGGGCGTCGGGCGCGCTGTCGAGGATGGCGTCGACGACGTGTTGTTTGGCGGCGCTGCTGCCGAGGAAGTTGACGCGCCCTTGCGCCTCGAGGTCGCGAATCTCTTCGAAGAACGGGCGCCAAGCGGGCAGTCCGGAGGCGTGGCTGAGCAGTTGCCGGTAGGTGATGTTCCCCTTGCCGTGGGTACCGAACGTGGGGAACAGGCGCGCCACGCGTTCGTCCAGGTCGAGGCGACCGTCCCGCACGAGGGTGATTACGGCGGCGGTCGTCGCCACCGGTTTGGTGAGGGAGGAGACGTCGAACGACGTCGTCTCGTACATGGGGCTCGGTTCGGGGAGAAGGGTGCGCGAGCCGAAGGCGCGGCGATAGAAGGCGCGTTCGGCGTCGCGCACGAGCAACACCGCGCCGGGGAAGATGCCTGCCCCGATGGCGTCGTCGATCTCCCGTTCGACGGCGGTGAAGCTCGCGGCCGTCATGTGGCCAGCGGCGACTCGAGCAAGACGAGGCGCTCGCCGGAGAGGCGGGCGTGGATGCCGAAGGGCAGGGTCACGGTGCCGTGGCCGTGGCCGCTCGGCAGACCGTACGCCACGGGGAAGGGCGCCCCGGCGAAGGCTTCGCGCACGACGTCGAGGACGCGGACGGTTTCGTCGCGGCCGGCGCTGCAGTCGATCATCTCGCCGAAGACGACGCCGGCGATGCCATCGAAGACGCCGGCCTGGCGCAGCTGGGTGAGCATGCGATCGACGCGGTAGGGCTTCTCGCCGACGTCTTCGAGGAAGAGGATGCGGCCGCGGGTGTCGAGGGCGTAGGGGGTGCCGAGCATGGCCGTGACGATCGACAGGCAGCCGCCGACGAGCGGGCCCTCGGCGGTGCCGGGCTGGACGACCGTCGGCGCGGTGAGCAGCCACGGCGCGCGATCGCCGGTGACGGTCGCCAACATGGCCGAGGTGGCGAGTTCGTCGAGCGCCGCGACCAGCGGCCCGTGGAAGGCGACGAGGCCGGCGCCCTGCATCAGGTCGGTCAGCAGGAAGGTGAGGTCGCTGTGGCCGACGAAGACCTTCGGGTTGTCGCGGAGCAGCTGTCGGTCGAGGTGCGGCAGGAGGCGGCCGCAGCCGTAGCCGCCGCGGGCGCAGAAGATCGCCTTGATTTCGGAGTCGGCGAAGGCGGCGTGTAGATCGGCGAGGCGGGCCGAGTCGCTGCCGGCGAGATAACCGTGACGGTCGAAAAGGTGCGCCCCGGGGCGCACACGCAGGCCGGCTCGTTCGAGGCGAGCCATGCCGCTTTCGACGCGAACGCGGTCGACGGCGGCCCCAGGGGCGAGCACGGCGACCGCATCGCCCGGAGCCAGGGGCGCGGGCTTACGTAGGCGTGAATCGTGGGCCATGGTCAGCCGAAGATGCCGGCAGGCTTGCGCGGCCGGCCGGGCGCCCATACCTCGCGGGCGACTTTCTCGAGGTCGCGCGTCAGGGCGGCGCGCGTTTCCGGAGTATCGGGCCCGGCGTCGAATGCGGCCAGGCGGGCGTGCACCATTTCCTCGGCGCGGCTTTGGACGACGAACGAGGTGCGGCAGCGCGCGCAGCGCAACACGCCACCGACGCGATAGGCGCTACGGCGCACGGCAAAGACGGAGTCGCAGGCCCAGCAATAGACGGGGACGCGTACCGGCTCGGCGACGGCTTCGGGTTCGGGGCTGAGATCGGCATCGACCATGGCGGCAGAGTAGCAAGTGCCACGACCCAAGGCACCTGGCGCGCACGAAGTGGCCTGAGCCAGCTGCATCGTGGGCTCGTTGGTGCGGACCGACGGCGCTAGGGGGTGCGCCGGACGGCGGCGCGACGGCGGTGGATCCACGGCAACAGCGGCAGGGCGATCCAGGCGACGCCGAGCCCGGCGAAGAGCCAGTCCTCGGCGTGTAGCGGGTCGAGGTGCAGGCGTGTGGCCAAGGCCGGCACCTGGATCAAGAGGGCCGAGCCACCGGCGGTGATGCCGGTCACCCAGCGTGCCATGGCCGTACGCAGCCCGCTCAGGCCCATGGTGATCGCGGCGCTGCCGAGGCTGAGGCCGGCCAGGGCGACGGCGCGGGCGTGGGCGACGCTGCCGCCGGTGGCTTGCGCGTGTTGGTAGGCGGCGACGATGCCGACCGCCAGGCCGATGCCGACGAACAGAATGCGCGCCCACTCCGCCGGCTCGAAGAAACGCGTTTCGCGCCGGCGGCGCACGGCCGCCAGCCGTTCTCCAGCCGGCAGATCCTGGAAGACCAGCAGGGCGGTGGGGTGGATGATCAATTCGAGCCAGACGATGTGGATCGGCAGGTAGAGCACCGGATACCCCAGCAGGGGAATGACCGCGGCGGTGATCACCAGGGGAATGTGCACCATCAACAGGTAGGCGAAGCTCAGGCGGAGATTGCCGAAGAGCTGCCGGCCCTCGGCGATGGCACCGACGATGGTGCGGAAGTTGTCGTCGAGCAGCACGATCGAGGCGATCTCGCGGGCGCTGCGCGTGCCGCGCTCGCCCATGGCGATGCCGACGTCGGCCGCTTGCAGCGCCGGCACGTCGTTGACGCCGTCGCCGGTCACCGCCACCAACTCCCCTTGGCGTTGCATGGCGCGCACCAGCTCGAGCTTCTGCGTCGGCACGGCGCGGGCGACGACGTCGACTTGGCGCAGCTCGGCCTCGCGACCGGTGTCGATCCATTCCTGCATGGTGGCGGCGGTGAGCACGTGCGGGGAGCCGTCGCCCAGTCCGATCTCGCGCGCCACGGCGGTAGCGGTCAGCGGGTGATCCCCCGTCACCATGAGCACGTGGATGCCGGCCTCGCGACAGGTGGCGACGGCGGCGGCGACACCGTCGCGCGGCGGATCCTCGAAGGCGAGGAGGCCCGCCATGGTCCAGGCGGAGTCGATGATGCGCCCGCCCTCGGCGAGTTCGCGGCCGGCGCAGGCGATGACCTTGTGGCCGCCGGCGGCGAGTTCGTCAATGTGACGTTCCCACGCGAGACGCAGCTCGGGCGGCGGCGCGCAGGCATCGAGGACGACTTCGGCGGACCCCTTCATCGCCGCCAACAGTTCACCGTCGCGGCGGCGCACGACGGCGCTTTCCTGCCGCGTGTCCTCGGAAAACGGCACCCGCTCGATGTCTTCGCTGCCGTCGATGTCGAGCCCGCGCGCCGCAGCAGCGCGGAACAGCGCCGCGTCGAGCGGGTCGTCGCCCTCGCGGCGCGAGGCGGCCAGTGCCAGCGCCATGAGTCGCGCTTCGTCGATGCCGTCCGCCGGCAGCAGGTGGGTCAATTCCAGTTGGCCGCCCGTGAGGGTGCCGGTCTTGTCGGTGCAGATGCACGAGACGCGGCCGATGTTTTCGACCGAGACGGCGCGCCGCACCAACGCTTGGCGCCGCGCCAGGCGGTAGACGCCGACCCCGAGAAAGAAGGTGAAGACGACGGGGAACTCCTCGGGCAAGGCGGCGACGGCGAGGGTGAGGGCGCTGACGACGGCATCGGCCCAGCCGTGGCCCTGGGCGTAGCGCACGCCGGCCAGGATCGAGCAGACGATCGCGGCGGCGACGACGAGAACCCGGACGAGGTCGGCGATGGCCCGCTGCAGCGGCGTGCGCTCGTGCTCGTCGCCGCGTGCCGAGCGGACGATTTCGCCGTACAGCGTCTCGCCGCCGGTGAAGACGACGCGCACGGTCGCGTCGCCGGTGAGCACGCGGGTGCCGGCGAGTCCCCAGTGTTCGGCGTCGACCGCGAGGTCGCCGTCGCCCGCCGGCAGGGCCAGCGCGCTTTTGCGCACGGGGAAGGACTCGCCCGTGAGGGTGGCTTCCTCGACTTGTACGTCGTGGGCCGCCACCAGCAGGCCGTCGGCGGGGAAGGCTTCGCCCGAGCGGACCAGGACGAGGTCGCCGGGGACGACCTCGGCGGCGGCGACGATGGTTTCGACGCCGTCGCGGCGGACGCGCGCCTGCGCCGCCAGGTGACTGCGCAAGCCGGCGGTCGATGCCTGGGTGCGCCGGTGCAGTAGGGCGTCCATGCCGATGAGCGGCACGGCCGCCAGCAGCAGGGTGACGGATTCGGCGACATCGCCGAGGATGCCGTAGAGCGAGGCGGTGCCGGCGAGGAACCACAGCATGGGGTCGGCGGCGGTGTCGCGGGCCAGCTGCCACCAGGGGCGGGAAACCGATTCGACGATGTCGTTGGCGCCGTAGGTGCGGCGGCGCGCGGCGACTTCGGCGGCGCGCAGACCGGCATCGTCCATGCCGTGCAGGCGTGCCAGGGGGAGCATGCGTCGGCTCATGGACGTTCCTCTTGGGCAGGGATAGCCGATTGAGGCGAGGGCGGCTAGGCGCGGGCTCGGTTGGCCCCCCGAGGTGTGCGCCGCGGCGACGCTGCCGTGCGGCGTGTGCCGGTGGCGCGCCCCGGCGCCGATCCAGGTGCGGCCGGCGGCCGTTTGGTGTAGGAAGGTGCGCTCGGATGGTCGCGCCACTGGCGCAGGAGGAACTGCATGCCGTCGTTGTCTCGTTGCCTGGTTTGGGTCGCCCTTGGCGCCGTTGCTCTGCCCGTCGCTGCTCAGGAACTGCGCCTGCGCGCCTGCGACGAACTCGCTCTTTCGGTGGTCGCCTTCGACGACGCCGGCAACGAAATCCCGGTGCCGCGCGGTCCGCAGGTGACGCTCGGCTTCCAGGCCGGCAGTTCGCCGTGGATCCGCTTCGCCGGCGCCGACGGTGCCATGAGCGAAACCTCGACCGTCATCACATTGGACCGACCCGACGCGGCGACCTCGACGAAGGCGCGGGTGGTCGCCACA
>CAZGEJ010000042.1:0-53936 GCA_964524885.1 uncultured Binatia bacterium (SeqCode) | reverse complement strand
TCGGCGGGCCTGGTGCGGGATAGGACGGCGTTGCGCCGGCAAGAAGGAAGCGTCGCGCCCCCGCTGGGCTCTTGGCCTTCGCTTTCGTGACTCCCCGTTCGCCCCAATTCCAACAACCGCGCCGCCGATCCGCTCGCACCGCCGTCGCTTCCCCGGCTGGCGCTGCTCTTGCTTCCTCGGCCTCCGATCCACCGACGTTCCGGCGGAAGAAGGGATGGTGCTCCACTCATGCAAGCGGATCTCGTGATCGGCATGGCCGGCTCCGGCGGCGACGGTATCGTCAGCGCCGGCGAGTCCCTCGTCGCCGCCTGCGCCCGACTCGGCTTTCACGCCATGATGTCGAAAAGCTTCGGGCCGCAAATTCGCGGCGGCGAGTCCTCCTGCCGCGTTCGCCTCGCCCCCGGGCCCGTCTTCAACCCCGGCGGCGCGCTCGACGTCGCCGTCGCCCTCAACTGGGACGACTTCCTGCGCTTCGGCGCCGAGTTGCCGGTCACCGGCTCGACCGTCGTCATCTACGACAGCGCCACCAACGTCGCCCAGGACGCCCTGCCTCTCGGCGGCGTGCGCCCGGCCGAGGTCTTCGCCGTGCCCATCGGCGAACTGGCGCGCCGCGCCGCCGGCACCGACAAAGCCAAGAACAGCGTCGTCCTCGGCCTGCTCGCGGGATGGTTCGGGCTCGACGCCGAGGTGCTGCGCCAAGGGCTGCGCGCCAAGTTCGGCCGCAAGGGCGACGAACTCGTCGCCGCCAACCAGGCCGCGCTGCAGCTCGGGATCGACTACACCGCCGAGCACCCGCTCGCGGTGGAACGCCGCCTGGCCACGCCCGCGGCGCGCGGCCCGCGGCTGCTGCTCGACGGCAACCAAATGTGCGCCGCCGCCGCCTTGTTCGCCGGCTGCGAGTTCTTCGGCGGCTACCCGATCACCCCGTCGAGCGAGATCATGCACGATCTCACCCGCCACATCTGGCAGTACGGCGGCGCCGCGCTGCAGGCGGAAGACGAGATCGCCGGCATCGGCGCCGCGCTCGGCGCCTCCTTCGGCGGCAAGAAGTCGATGACCGCCACCTCCGGCCCGGGGATGTCGCTCAAGACCGAAATGCTCGGACTCGCCACCATCGCCGAGCTGCCGCTGGTCATCGTCAACGTCCAACGCGGCGGGCCCTCCACCGGCTTGCCGACCAAGTCGGAACAGGCCGACCTCTTCCAGGCGATCTTCTCGTCACACGGCGACGTCGTCCGGCCGGTGCTGGCGCCGACCTGCGTGGCGGACACCTTCGACCTGACCGTCGAGGCCTTCAATCTCGCCGAGCAGTACCAGACGCCGGTCATCCTGTTGTCGGATCAGGAGATCGCCCAGCGCAAGGAGGTGATCGATCCGATCGACACCGCGTCGTACGTCGTGCACGAGCGGCGGCTTCCGGATGCCACCGAGCTGGAGAGCTACGAGCGCTTCCGCCTCACCGAAAGTGGCGTCAGCCCGATTTCGCATCCCGGCATGCCCGGCGGCAACTACCTCGGCGCCGGCATCGAGCACGACGCGCACGGCAACCCCAGTGCCAGCGGCCGGGTGCACGCGCTCATGAACGAGAAGCGGCGCCGCAAGCTCGAGCCGTTGTTGCGGCGCGAGGATCTGTTCGAGGTCGTCGGCGACCCGCGCGCGCCGCTGGCGTTGGTCAGCTGGGGTTCGTCCGCCGGCGTCTGCCGCGAGGCCTGTGCCCGCGCCGCCGCTGCCGGGTTGCAGGTGAAGTTGCTGGTGCCGAAGCTGCTGTTCCCGATCGCCGAGGACATCTTCCGCGGCTTCTTCACCGGTGTCGAAGCCGGACTCGTCGTCGAGCAATCGCACCTCGGGCAGTTCTACCGGGTGATGCGGATGTACGTCGACGTGCCCGCCGGCGTGGTTCCGTTTTGCCGCTCCGGCTCCAATCCCTTTCGACCCGAAGAGATCGTCGCCGCCCTCCAAGAGCATGCGCGTCAATTGCAGGGCCGCGTCTCAGAGGCACGTCAGGCGCGGGAGTGATGTCCATGAACCTCGACGCACGGGCGTTGGCGCCCAAGGATTTCAAGAGCCCGCTCAAGCCGATTTGGTGTCCGGGATGTGGTGACTTCGGCGTCTTGCAGGCGATCTACCGCGCGCTTGCGGCGATCGGGCGGCCGCCGCACGAGGTGGCGTTCATCTCGGGCATCGGCTGTTCGTCGCGCATTCCCGGCTACACGACGGCGTACGGTTTCAACAGCGTGCACGGCCGCGCCCTACCGATCGCTCAAGGCTTGAAGCTGGCCAATCCGGATCTCTTGGTGTTGGTCGCGGGCGGCGACGGCGACGGCTTCTCGATCGGCGGCGGCCACGTGCCGCACGCCATCCGGCGCAATCTCGACCTCACCTACTTGGTCATGGACAACCAAATCTACGGCCTGACCAAGGGCCAGTTGTCGCCGACGAGTACGCGCGGTCGGCACACGGTCACCTCGGATCTCGGCAGTCTGGAAAATCCCGTCAACCCGCTGCTCTACGTGCTGGCTTACGGAGCGCCGTTCGTCGCGCAAGGGACGCCGGCGAATCTTCCCGAGCTGAGCGAATTGATCGAGGCCGCGATTCGCTTTCCGGGCTTCGCCTTCGTCAACATCCAGTCGCCGTGTGTCACCTACGGCGAGGACAACCAACAGATCAAGGCGCAGAAGCTGGTGATGCAGTCGCTGGCGCAGGTCGGGCACGACACGGCCGATCGGACGCAGGCGTTGGTGCGGGCGCAGGCGTACGGCAGCGAGTTGTGGACCGGCATCTACTACCAAGACCCCGACCCGGCGCCGACGTACGATGCGTTGGTGCGCCGGCGGCAGGAAGAGAGCAGACAGGCGGCGACGCCGCGGGCGCGCGTGCTCGACCGATTCCTGCAGCAATGAGAGAGGCGGAGATGGACAACGTACGCGGCATCGACTTCGCGCGCTTGGGCTTGTGTGACGCACTCGACTTGGCGGTATTGATCGAAGAGGAGGCGCGCGACCGGTACATCGAGTTGGCGGAGCAGATGGAGGTGCACCACACGCCGGCGGCGGCGGGGTTCTTCCGATTCATGGCGGACAACGAGGAGAAGCACCGGGTGGCGTTGGCGAGCCGCCGGGCGGAGACTTTCGGCAGCGCACCGATACGAGTGGAGCGAGCGATGTTGTTCGACATCGAGGCGCCGGAATATGACGAAGCGCGCGCCTCGATGACCGTGCGGCAGGCCTTGGAAGCGGCCATGCGCTCCGAGGTGAAGGCCGAGCGCTTCTTCGCGTCGGCGCTGACGACGGTCACCGACGTCGCAGTAAAGTCCCTGTTCGAGGAACTCCGCGAAGAAGAGCAGGGCCACCAGCGCCTACTATGCCGCGAACTCGACCGCGTCCCGCCGGAGCCAAGCTTTCCCGCCACAGTTTGGGAAGACGAGCCAGTGGGTCAATGAGCCGCACCCATGTGCCGAAGGACGGACCTAACCCGGAACTTCGCACTCGGCGCTCTCCGCGAAAGACGGGGACTGTCACCTTCTCCGTTTGCGCTGATGCATCAACTTGCCGGATCAATCGATTGTCGGCGAACGAAATGGAGAGCGACACTTAATCCATTCGTCCGGCGTACCACGACTCGATTCCCGCTCCGATGGCTAACCCGATACGATGGAGCGTCGCGGGGCTTCGAAGTCTCTCGCGGTCGGGACCATCTATGAAGAACGGCTCGCTGCAGCAAGCGATCGCACGGACGTTTCTGATGCAGTTGTAGGCCTCGGCGAAATCATCGTCTCGGGGTACGCCATTCGTATCCGGTCTGCACCGCTTCGCAGCGGATGGAATGCCGAGGTCTTTCGTTACACTGCTGGCAATGGAGCGACACAAGGCGGGCCCATTCTGTGGCGCGCTCTGGTGATCGTAGAAGTACTCGCCACGATTCGATCCGACGTCGCGACCACCCATCCCCGCGTTCAAATGACAGTTCAGGTAAACGGTCGCGTTCGCCTGATCGGCGGCAGCCTTCTGGGTCGCATACTCTCCCTTGTCACTGATCATTACCACCCATCCCTGAGAGTCGAGATGAGCACGGATTCCTGCGACGTAGAGACGAACCCCTTCCGATTCGACGAACGCTTCGTACGACGCGCCTACATCATTCGGTCTGCTGGGTCTGCCTACATGTCCAATGGTAATGAAACAAGTTTTTGACATGGTCTCGTCCTATTCCGCCCTCGCCATTCCCTTTCGACCCTGATCAGATCTTCGGACTGAGTACGATCACCCCATGCGGCACGTTGACGCCATCAACAATCCTTTCCTCCCTCAAAATGTCGACGATGCGCCAATCGTCATCAAGCGCCTTCTTCCTCTCCAGAGCCTGCGAGAAGCTGCTGTCGCTTTCCTGACTCAGAACGAACAGTACCTTACGTGTCGTCATGGTTGATTCTCCTCAGGCTCGCTAGACGGTGTTGCCAGTTCAACAAAGCCTCGAAGCTCGTCTACTTCGTCGTCGGCAGGTTGCGAGCGAATCCTTAGCCACTTCTTCTTTGCTTCGATGTCGGAATCGTCGGGAAACTGATCCGACTTTGAGACGAGTTTCGCCGCGATCATTTGAAGCCTCATCACCGAAGCTTCGTCGTCGGTCGTCAACGAGTTGATCAAGTTCTCCGCCTGCTTCTGTAGCGCGGGGCCGTCGCGCCGTGCTGTGTCGATCGCTTCCTGCGCCTTCTCGAACGCAGAGGAGATCCGCGAGGCAAGGATCTTGCGAACCTCGGGCTTCCTCGCCAGCGCATCCGCCGCTTCGCCAGTTGCAAAGAACTGGGAGTACTCGTAGTCCGCCTGATTCGGTTCGTTCGGATCGTTCGGATCGATCGTTGTGTTTCTCTGACTCAGAGTTGCCAGGAAGGAGGGAACCTGAATCAGGAGAGTGTCCGGCTGATCCGGTCGCATCTGCGGATCCGAGCTGCTTCCATCGCCAGTCGTTCGCTGGGAGGCGTCTCTTTGGCAGTCGACCTTTTTCCCATAAACGGGCGCCCACGCGAATTCTTTTCGGTTGTATCCGAACCTGAACGTGTCCGGGATCGCTTGTGTTGCACCCGACCAGGCCACCTTGATTCCCGTAGTGGTGTCGGTCGCGAAAATGAACGGCCTTGCGGAGTCGTGTTCTTCCGTAAGCAACCGTAGTCCCGGAATCTTGGAGATTGTCGCGAGCAAACCGGACTTCGGTGGCTGGTCGACACAGAGTGCCCCATCACTTTCCTGCGCCTGGCCTGATTCAGCCGACGTTTGAGTCGGGTCGGTGAACAACAGGCGGGAGGTGATTACTGCCGCCCTGCCTCCACTGAAGACCGCGGACACACGAGGGTTGAGAAAGTTGTCGCCCTCGAAGCGGTATCCACCCAGTACCGCCGGAGTCTTGCCGGACTCGAATGTGGGAGCCACTACAGCCTCTCGCCTCGCTACGGAGATTTCTGCAGTAGGTGGCGTGCTGTCGACGTCGATGCCGAGATTGGTCTTGGTGAAGAAGAGCATTCGATTGTAGCCGAGTCCGCAGCCACTCACGAGAGTGAGCGCGAGGTTGAGCTCAATGATGCGTGCAAGTTTCCGGAACCTCATGGTCATGGCCTTTCATGCTCGCCAGGAAGGAGTTTTGTGCCGACATCGATCGAGAGCAGATTCGTGCGCGGAGCATCGATTCGGAACTGAGTATCGTCGTCGATTACCTCAACTGCTTGTTGGCGGCTCCATCCCACGGAGACAAACTGACTCGAACGCCACGAGCCCATCGTAAACCCTGCGTTTTCGACGCTGGAGACGATGCCGCGTACGTCCTCGCTCGCCGGCGTGGCTCGAATCGCCAAGTGCCCGAAACCCCAGACATGCGTGGTGTTCGAATCTTCATCGTAGTGAACGAAGCTACAGGATTGTCCCAATGAAGCGCAGGAGAGAGCGATGGCCGCGATGACCAAGCGCCGCGAGCGGAGTTGAATCGCCTTTGAGGCGGACCCCCTATGTGGTCGATTGGCATCAGACATTTGATGGCACCTTGCCTGAGTGACTTGGCAGCTCTCTTGGGAAGGACAAGTGTCGATTCATTTGTAAGACGCTCATGTTTCCTTTGAAGCAGATGCGGCTTGCGCCTTCCCTCCGCCGTTGCGGACGTTCATGAACTTCTCGAGCACGTCGAACCAGAAGGGCGCGCCGAGCATGATGGCGAAGATGCTCACGGCTAGCCCGGCTGATTTCTTGAGAACCTCGGCGGCGTTCTGTGGTGTCGTCGTCCACCCGAACGACAGGCCGCCGTCGGCAAGCGCCGCTTTGGCCTTTGAGACTTCGGCTCGGGCGTGCACCACCGCGGCATGTGCCGCTTCGACCTCGGGCGATTGCGCTCCATCGCCGTCGCCCCGCTCCTCCGATGCAGCAGCGGCGGTCGGTTCCTTCTTCACCTCGGCAAGACGGTCTTCGGCGATCCGCAACAGGGCGAGACGCGCTTCCGGGTTGTTCGTCAGATCACCGATCAACTGGATGCTGTCGATATTGCCCGCAACCACCAACGTGCTCGCCGCCAAGAACGAGATGAGCTGCGTCTTGCGCTTGAACCACCCTGTGGCGCGCGCCATCGTCGCGTCGAAACGCACCTCGAGTGCCGCTCGAAGCTGGGCAACGTCTTTCGCTCCTTGCGCCTCGAGAATCCGCAGGGTTTGCGCGATACGATTGGCGGACCCGTCGGGAAGCTCTCCCAGCGCCGCACGTACGTCCTTTGTCGATTCGTTGATCTGCAGGATCGCCACGACGGCCCGAGCAAAGGTGTCCTTGTCGATGGCCGAGGGACGTCCGCCATCTCCTTTGCTCAGGGATTGCACCAACGGGTGTTGGTAGAAGTCTTCGACGAAGGCCGTTCCCGCGGGGCTCTTCCCAGCCAGGATCTCTTGGATCGCCACCCTGAGATTGCGCTGTCTCAGCTGAAGGAGGGTGCCCACCGCCTCGACGATGGCCGTCACGGCCAGCCCGAACACGAGATAGATGGAGAAGAGCCCGCCAAGAACCGCGAACAGCACGTCGAGTGTTTCGAGTCCGAACATCCCGCAGCCCCCCGTGGGCGACACGGCGTCTGCCGTGCCGTTGCTCGAATCGTTACGCACTGGGTGCGTGCGCGTGTTGTCCAACGAAAGAAGACACGCACGCTGCGACTAGCTCGCGCACCCAGTGTTGTGCCGAGCTAACACAGCCATACGTTCATGACAAGTAAAATGTTCGTCTTACGGATAACACTCTGACAAGGAGGGATTGCCGCGCATTCGGCTATGGGTTGCCTCGGTGTTGGCACGCCCGCCAGTGCTGCGTCATGACGCAGCGTTCCACCACAGGACTGACGACGTCCGTGTCGTCAGCCGGAGCGCCCCCGAACTCGCCGCCGCGGGCTGTATTGCATTCGAGTCCTTCGACCAACGCCTGAACGTGGATGAATCCCGCAAGTGAATCCGCATCGACGAGGTCGAGACGATCCGTGCGAGCTGCGTTCTCGATGTGCAGGTCGGAGGTCCGAGGGGTGTCGTCGATGTCCCCCGCTTGGTTGCCGCGCATCACCTTGGAGAAGTCGGTGGCCGGCTGCCGCGTACTCACGTCGGCGGCAGATCGAAGCTACAGAGGAGATCGTCGCCGACGCGACGAAGACGCGGTGCGCCGAGGTTCAGGGCCTGGGCCATCGTGTCGACGCCGAGGCTGCCGAGCAGCGGGCGTCCGTCGCCGCCGATCAGCTTCGGCGCGAGAAAGAGGGCGAGGCGGTCGACACAACCGGCCCGCAGCAGCCCGGCGGCCACTTCGGCGCCGCCTTCGACGAGCACCGACGCGATGTCGCGTCGCCCCAACTCCGCCAGCAAACGCGGCCAAGCGAGGCGACCGTCGCGTCCGGGTAGGGTGATCATCTCGACGCCCGCGTCGCGCAGCTGCCGTTGGCGCGTGGCGTCGCTGCCGCGCGCCGTCAGCACCCACGTCGGGGTTGCTGCCGCCGAACGCACCAGCTTGCGGTCGAGGGGCAGACGCAGACGACCATCGACCACGAGGCGCACGGGATCGCGACCGCCGCGCCGGCGGCAGGTCAGTTCCGGATCGTCGTGCAGCACCGTGGCGGCGCCGACGAGCACGGCGTCGTGTTCGTCGCGCCAGCCATGCACCAGGCGGCGGCTCGCTTCACTGGTGATCCAGCGCGAGGCGCCGCTGGCGGTGGCGATGCGGCCGTCCAGCGTCGAGGCCAGCTTGAGCGTGACGAAAGGGAGCCCTGTCGTCACGTGTTTGCGAAAGAACTCCAGCAGCGCGTCGCACTCGTGGCGCAGCACGCCGGTGACCACCTCGAGACCGGCGGCCCGCAGCAACTCGGCGCCGCCGCCGGCGACGCGCGGGTTGGGATCGAGCGAGCCGATGACGACGCGGCGCACCCCTGCTTGCAGCAGCGCCGCGGTGCACGGTCCCGTGCGTCCCTGATGGGCACACGGTTCGAGGGTGACGTAGATCGTCGCGCCGCGCGCCTGCGTGCCGGCGAGGCGGAGAGCCTCGACTTCGGCGTGTGGCAGGCCGGCGCGATGATGGTAGCCGCTGGCGACGACCTTGCCGCGGCGGACGACGACGGCACCGACCGCCGGGTTGGGACTGGTGCGGCCGAGGCCGCGGCGGCCGGCTCGCAGGGCCAGCCGCATGAAGCGTTCGTCGTCGGAGGCCACGGCTCACGTCGATGGCGTGTCGCCCTTCTTCTTGCGCGTCGAAGCCCGGCGCGAGCGCAACAGTTCTTCGATCTCGCGCATGAACTCCTCGGCGTCCTTGAAGTCGCGATAGACCGAGGCGAAACGCACGTAGGCGACCTGATCGAGGGCGTGCAGTTCGGTCATGATGGCCTCGCCGATGAACGAACTCGGAACTTCCTTCTCGCCGGTCTCCAGCAGACGCTGCTCGATACGGTCGGCGATGGCCTCGATGGCGTCGATGCTGACGGGGCGCTTCTCGCAAGCCTTCTTGAGGCCGGCGATGACCTTGCGGCGATCGAAGGAAGCGCGGGCGCCGTCCTTCTTGACGATCGTCGGCAGCGTCTCCTCGACGCGTTCGTAGGTGGTGAAGCGCTTGCGGCACGACTCGCAGGCGCGCCGCCGCCGCACGACGTCGCCCTCCTTGCTCAGGCGCGAGTCGATGACGCGGCTATCGGGCACATCACAAAAGGGACACTTCATGCTTCGAGCTTCGCCTGCGCCGTCACTCACCCCACCAGCGCGTCATGTCCAACTCGACTTCGGCAAAGGGTGCGGCACGACAGAGTTCGTCGCCGACGTGCGAGGAGAGGAGGATCCACGCCGTCGTGGAACGCTGAAATACCTCGAGGGTTTTCAGTCGTGGGTCGACGATCCAAACGAACTCGACGCCCTCGCGTGCGTAGATCGGCATCTTGAGCACCCGATCGATGCGCGCCGTCGAAGGAGACACCACCTCGCACAACCAGTCGGGAGCGAGGGTGAAGGCCGCCTCGTTCGGGATGCTCGGCAGTCGCTCGCGCCGCCAACCGGCGAGGTCGGGGACCATGACGTCCCCCCCGAGGTGCAGCTCGGGTTCATCCAGGATCCACCATCCACCGGGCCAGTTGGGATCCCCTCCTCGCCGATGAAATGGTCCGGTGAGGTCTCCACCGATGATCGAACTGGCGACGGAATGCCGCGGCGCCGGACGTGGCGAGGTATACAGGGTCCCGTCGATCAGTTCGGCGACGACGTGCTCCGGCGCGTCGAGTACGTCCTGGTAGGTGGCCTGTCGCGATGCCGGTTCCATGGGGTGAGGCTTACCACAGCCGGAGCAGGATCGACGATAGACCGTGAGGCTCAGCGTTCGCCGGCGTCGAACAGACGCAACTGCATCGTGCGGCCGAAGTCGTCGACCGCCACGGGGTAGTTCTTGGAGAAACAAGCGGAGCAAAATCCGCGGTTTTCGCCCGGCTTCAGGAAGGCGAGCATGCCCTCTTCCGAGAGATAGCCGAGGGTATCGGCGGTGATGAATTCGCGGATCTCCTCGACCGTATGCGACGAGGCGATCAGCTCCTCGCTCGTCGGGGTGTCGATGCCGTAGAAGCACGAGCCCTTGGTGGGTGGCGAGCTGATGCGCATGTGCACCTCGCTGGCCCCGGCTTGGCGCAGCATCTGCACGATCTTGCGGCTGGTGGTGCCGCGCACGACCGAGTCGTCGACGACGATCACCCGCTTGCCGGCGAGCACGCGCGACTGGGCATTGAGCTTCACCTTGACGCCGAAGTGGCGGATGGCCGCCTGCGGCTCGATGAACGTGCGGCCGACGTAGTGATTGCGGATGAGGCCGAGTTCGAACGGCAGCCCGGACTCCTCGGCGTAACCGAGAGCGGCCGGCATGCCCGAGTCGGGCACGGCAATGACACAATCGGCGTCCACCGGACACTCGCGCGCCAGCTGGCGGCCGAGTTCCTTGCGCACCTCGTAGACGCTGCGCTGGTAGACGAAACTGTCGGGGCGGGCGAAGTAGATGTACTCGAAGATGCAGCTGGCGCGCGGCGCCGGCGCGAACGGCCGGAAGCTCTCGACGCCGGCTTCGGAGATGCGGATGACCTCGCCCGGCTCGACCTCGCGCACGTAGGTGGCGCCGATCAAGTCGAGGGCGCACGTCTCCGAGACGACCACGTGGCCGCCGGTGTCGTCGAGGCGGCCGAGCACCAACGGACGAAAGCCGTGCGGGTCGCGCGCCGCGATCAATTCGTGCGGCCTCAGGAAGACGAGCGAGTAGGCGCCGCGCACTTGGTGCAGCGCTTCGATGACTCGGTCGATGGTGCGCTCGCCGCGCGACGTGGCGATGAGATGGATGAGCACCTCGGAGTCGGTAGTCGACTGGAAGATCGAGCCCTGACGCCGCAGGCGGTCGCGGATTTCGTGGACGTTGACCAGGTTGCCGTTGTGAGCGATGGCGAGGCCGCCGCGTTCGAACTCGACGACGAACGGTTGGGTATTCTTGAGCAGGGTCTGGCCGGTCGTCGAATAGCGGTTGTGGCCGATGGCCACCGAGCCTTCGAGCTTGCGGATGATCTCGACGTTGAAGACGTCGGCCACCAGGCCCAGGCCGCGGTGCGAGATCAGGATGTCGTCGTGCGCCGAGACGATGCCGGCGCCCTCTTGGCCGCGGTGTTGCAGCGCGTAGAGGCTCAGGTAGGTGAGGTTGGCCGCTTCGGGATGGCCGAAGATGCCGACGACACCGCACTCCTCGTGGAAGCGGTCGAGGCTCAGATCGATCTCGGTCATCCCGCGTCTCGACTCATGCGACGTTCGAGCGAATTCGCCCAGCTCGCGTGCAGGTCTTGAACGTCGACGTCGATGTACGGATGGATGCGCAGGCGTTTGCCGCCGACCTCGCCGAGCACGGCAAGGTCCCATTCCTCGGCGAGCGCGATTTCGCGGACACGATTGAGATTGCGTCGCGGTACGCTGAGGAGCGCGCGCGACTGGCTTTCGCCGAACAGGAACGCGTCGGGACGCATCGCCACCTCCGATTCGATCGTTACACCCAGCCGGCGTTCGGGCGCCGAGATGCAGCACTCCGCCAGCGCCACGGCCAAGCCGCCTTCGGCGACGTCGTGCACCGAGGCGACGAGCCCTTCCTGAATGGCGCGCAAGACGACGCGGTGCAGCTTCTTCTCGAGCGACAGGTCGATCCACGGCGGCGTGCCGGCGACCAGGCCGTGGACGTGCGCGAGGTACTCGCTGCCGCCCAACTCCTCGCGGCCGCGTCCGAGCAGTACGACGATGTCGCCCTCGTTCTTGAACCATTGGGTCGCGTGATGGGCCGCATTGTCGAGCAGGCCGACCATGCCGATCGTCGGCGTCGGCGGAATCGCGCTGCCGTCGGTCTCGTTGTAGAAGCTGACGTTGCCGCCGATCACGGGGATGTCGAGCGCGATGCAGGCGTCGCGGATGCCCTGCACCGCTTGGGCGAACTGCCACATGATCTCCGGCTTCTCGGGGTTGCCGAAGTTCAGACAATCGGTGATGCCGAGTGGCGTGGCGCCGGCGCAGACGACGTTACGCGCCGATTCGGCGACGGCGATCATCGAGCCGACGTAGGGGTCGAGCAGACAATAGCGGCTGTTGCAGTCGACGCTCACCGCCAAGCCCTTGTCACTTCCTTTGACGCGCAGCACGGCGGCGTCGGAGCCCGGTGCGACCAAGGTATTGGCGCGCACGTAGTGGTCGTATTGGCGATAGATCCACTGCTTCGATGCCAGGTTCGGGCTGGCGAGCAGGTCGAGCAGGGTGTGGTTGTAGTCGTCCGGCAGCGGCAGGCGGTCGACGTCGAGTTCCTGCTGCTCGTTGAAGTCGCTCGGCTCGCGCATTTCGCGCGCGTAGGCCGGTGCTTCGTCGGTCAACATCACCACCGGGATCTTGGCGACCGAGGCGCCATCGAAGATGACGTCGAGCAAGCCGGTGTCGGTGACCTCGCCGACGACGGCGGCGTCGAGCTGCCAGCGGGCGAAGACTTCCTGCACGATGTGTTCGGCACCGGCGCGGGCGACGATGAGCATGCGCTCCTGCGACTCCGAGAGCAGGATCTCGTACGGGGTCATGCCCGGCTCGCGCCGCGGGATCTGGTCGAGGTCGAGGCGCAACCCGGTGCCGCCGCGTCCGGCCATCTCGACGCTGGAGCTGGTGAGGCCGGCCGCGCCCATGTCTTGGATGGCGACGATGGCGTCCTTCTCCATCAACTCGAGGCAGGCCTCGATGAGCAGCTTTTCGGTGAACGGATCGCCGACCTGCACGGTCGGGCGTTTCTGTTCTTCCTCGCCGGTGAACTCGGCCGAGGCCAGTAAGCTGGCGCCGTGGATGCCGTCGCGTCCGGTCTTCGAGCCGACGTAGAGCACGGGGTTGCCGATGCCGGCGGCGGCGGCGCGGAAGATGCGGTCCGAGCGCAGGATGCCTACGGTCATGGCATTGACGAGGATGTTGCCGTTGTAGCGCTCGTCGAAATAGACCTCGCCGGCGACGGTGGGCACGCCGACGCAATTGCCGTAGGTGCCGATGCCGCGCACGACGCCGTCGACGAGATAGGGCGTGCGCGGGTGATCGAAGCTGCCGAAGCGCAGCGAGTTGAGATTGGCGATGGGGCGCGCGCCCATGGTGAAGACGTCGCGCAGGATGCCGCCGACGCCGGTGGCGGCGCCTTGGAAGGGCTCGACGAACGACGGGTGATTGTGGCTCTCGATCTTGAAGCAGACGGCGAGGCCGTCGCCGATGTCGATGACGCCGGCGTTTTCGCCCGGCCCCTGCAACACGCGCGGGCCTTGGCTGGGCAGGTGGCGCAAGTGGACGCGCGACGACTTGTAGCTGCAGTGCTCCGACCACATGACGGAGAAGACGGCGAGTTCGACGAGGTTGGGCGTGCGGCCCATGCCCTGCTGGATGCGTTCGTACTCTTCCTGGTTCAGGCCGTGCTCCAGGGCATCCTGGAGTGTCGTGGCGCGTGTCTGCTCGTGACTCATGATCAACGCTCGGAGATGGCCGAGGCTTGCCGCCGCGGCAGGCCCTCGCGCACGGTGGTGGAGATGGAACGGAAGAGCGGCAAGCCGTGGTCGCCGCCGACGAGGTGCTCGACGGCGTGTTCGGGGTGCGGCATCAGGCCGAGGACGTTGCGTTCGGCGTTGCAGATGCCGGCGATGTTGTCGAGCGAGCCGTTGGGGTTGGCGGCTTCGCTGGCCGCGCCCTCGTCGTCGACGTAGCGGAAGATGATTTGGCGGTGATGCTCGAGGGTGGCGAGGGTGGCGGCGTCGGCGACGTAGCAGCCGTCGCCGTGCTTGATCGGGATCGAGATGCGCTCGCCGTGCGGGTAGAGGCAGGTGAAGGCGGTGTCGTTCTCCTCGACGCGCAGCCATTGGCGGCGGCAGACGAAGCGCAGGTCGCGGTTGCGCAGCAGCGCGCCGGGCAGCAAGCCGGCTTCGCAGAGGACCTGAAAGCCATTGCAGATGCCGAGCACGTAGCCGCCGTTGGCGGCGAAGGTGATGATGCTGTCGAGGATCGGCGAAAAGCGCGCCACCGCACCGGGGCGCAGGTAATCGCCGTAGGAGAAGCCGCCCGGCAAGACGACGCAGTCGACGCCTTGCAGGTCACGGTCTTGGTGCCACAGCGGCACCACCGCTTCGCCGAGCACCGTGCCGAGGGCGTGCACGGTGTCGTGGTCGTCGTTCGAGCCGGGGAAGGTGACGACACCCCAGCGCATGGTGCGGCTCATGCCTCGAGCTCGAAGCGGAAGTCTTCGACGACGCCGTTGGCCAGCAGCTTGCGGCACATCTCGGTGACGCGCTGTTCGGCGCGGGCGCGATCGCTCTCGTCGACGAACAACTCGATGTACTTGCCCATGCGGACGTCGTGCGCCTCGCCAAAGCCGAGGGAGCGCAGCGAGTGTTCGATCGCCTTGCCCTGCGGGTCGAGGACACCTTGTTTGGGAGTGATGAAAACGCGGGCGCGCATGGTCGAAAACTCCGTTCAGGCGGCGCCCAGGCGGCGGGCGACCTCGTGGTACGCCTCGGCGACGTCGCCGAGATCGTGGCGGAAGCGGTCTTTGTCGAGCTTCTTGCGGGTGTCGAGATCCCACAAGCGGCAGGTGTCGGGGCAGATCTCGTCGCCGAGCAGGATCTTGCCTTGGTAACGGCCGAACTCGAGCTTCATGTCGACGAGGATGAGCTTCCGCTCGGCGAGGAACGGCTTCAGGAGGGCGTTCACCTGCAGGGTCAGGCGGGTCATCTCGTCGATTTCGGCGCCGCTGGCGAAGCCGAGCACGGTGACGTGCCAGCGATTGACGAGCGGGTCGTGCAGGGCGTCGCTCTTGTAGCAGTACTCGACGATCGGCTCGGAGAGGGCGCCGCCTTCCTCGCGGCCGAGGCGGCGCGCCAGGCTGCCGGCCATGAGGTTGCGGACGATCATCTCGACCGGGACGATGTCGAGCTTGCGCACCAGCATCTCGCGGTCGTTGAGGCGCTCGACGAAATGGGTGGCAACGCCGTTGGCCTCGAGGTGGCGGAAGAAGATCTCGGTGCAGCGGTTGTTGACGACGCCTTTCGACTCGATGGTGCTCTTCTTGGTGCCGTCGAACGCCGTCGCGTCATCCTTGAAATACTGGATGAGCAGGTTGGGATCGTCGGTGGCGTAAAGGCGCTTGGCCTTGCCTTCGTACAGCAGCTCGCGTTTTTCCATCAAGATTCCCCGAGGGCGCGTCGGAATAGCTCATCCTCATAGCGCAACTGGTGCTTCAGGTCGAAGAGACGGGCGATGGCAGCGGCGTCGAGGTGGGCCGTGATGTCGGGGTCGCGCGCCACTTCGGCGCGGAAGTCGGCCCCTTCCTGGGCCCGCAAGCCGCAGCGTTGCACCCAGCGGTAGGCTTCCTCGCGGGCGATGCCCTGGCGGACGAGGGCGAGCAGCAGGGCTTCGGAGAAGACGGCGCCGCGCCAGAGTTCGAGGTTGTGGGCCATGCGCTCGGGGTGGACGACGAGGTCGGCGACGACGCGGGTCATGCGGTAGAGCATGAAGTGCAGGGCGGTGGTGGCGTCGGGGCCGATGACGCGTTCGACGGCCGAGTGGCTGATGTCGCGTTCGTGCCAGAGGGCGATGTTTTCGAGGGCGGCCTGGGCGTAGGAGCGGACGAGGCGGGCCTGGCCGGTGACGTTTTCGGTGAGGATGGGGTTGCGCTTGTGGGGCATGGCCGAGGAGCCCTTCTGCTTGGCGGAGAAGGGCTCTTGCGCCTCGGCGACCTCGGTGCGCTGGAGGTGGCGGATTTCGACGGCGAAGCGTTCGAGGGAGCCGGCGACGACGGCGAGGGTGGTGAACAGTTCGGCGTGGCGGTCGCGCGGGATGACCTGGGTGGCGATGGGCTCGTGTTTCAGGCCGAGGCGCTCGCAGACGTAGGCTTCGATGTCGGGGCCGGAGTGGGCGAAGGTGCCGACGGCGCCGGAGATCGAGCCGTAGCGGATGTTCTCGCGGGCGGTGCGCAGGCGTTCGAGGTTGCGGCGCATTTCGGCGTACCAGCCGGCGAGCTTGAGGCCGAAGGTGGTCGGTTCGGCGTGGATGCCGTGGGTGCGGCCGACCATGGGCACGCCGCGGTACTTCTCGGCCTGGGCGCGGATGGCGCCGGCGAGGGTCTGGGCCTCGTCGATGAGGAGGTCCATGGCCCGCACCAGTTGCACGGCGAAGGCGGTGTCGAGGACGTCGGAGGAGGTGAGACCGAGGTGCATGTAGCGGCCTTCGGGGCCGCATTGTTCGGTGATGGAGGAGACGAAGGCGATGATGTCGTGCGACACCTCGCGCTCGATTTCCTGCATGCGGGCGACGTTGATCTTGGCCTTGGCGCGGATGGCCTCGGGGACGCCGGCGGGCACGTCGCCGCGGGCGACGAGGGCTTCGAGAGCGAGCAATTCGACCTCGAACCAGATGCCGAGTTTGGCCTCTTCGGTCCAGATCCGGCCCATTTCGGGGCGGGTATAGCGTTCGATCATGACCACCTCTCGCCGCAGGATCGCCGGCGCCGCCGGCGGGGAAAGAGGGCGTATACCCGACATCCCGCCCCGGGTCACGAGCCGCGTCCACGAGCGTGCGCGCGGCGGCTGGGAAGGGCCGCCGACGCCCCATTTCCTCGGCGGAGTCGGGCAGCGTCGGCGTGGGGGGCTGGGACGCCGCCAAGATTCGCATGTTCTACTCCCCGTGGACGGCTGAGCGCTGTTTTCCGGATCTTCGCTGGGTCCCAAGGTTCCTATGAATCGGCGTTTGATTGTGAAACCCAGAACCAGCACTCTTTCCGCATGCACTTCACGCGGCTGAAGCTCAAGAACTGGCGGAACTTCCGGCAGGTGGACTTGGTGCTCGGGGAGCGGCTCTTCATCACGGGTCCGAACGCGAGTGGCAAATCGAATCTGCTGGACGCCTTCCGGTTTCTCCGGGACATCGCGAAATCCGGCGGCGGCCTGCAAGAAGCGGTCGCGCTGCGTGGCGGCCTCACCAAGCTCCGCTGTCTGGCGGCGCGACAAGACCCTCTCGTCGAAATCGAAGTCGAGCTGAAGGACGGGCAGGCTGAGGATTCCACCCATTGGCGCTACGGGATCTGCCTGCGGCAAGAAGCGCGCGGATTGCGCCGGGTCCTGCTGCACCACGAGAAGGTCTGGAAGAACGGAGACTTGATCCTCGATCGGCCGGACAAGCCGGACAAGTCCGATGATCTGCGCCTCACCGAGACCCACCTGGAGCAGATTACCGCCAACCGGGAGTTCCGCCCGCTCGCCGAGGTTTTCCAAAAGATTCTGTACCTCCATCTTGTGCCCCAACTGCTGAAGTTCCCCCAGCTTGCGAACCGGGAGGCGGCGGGAGAGGACCCCTTCGGCATCAAGTTCCTGGATCGAATGATGGAGACTCCGGAGAAGACCCGCCGATCGCGCCTCAAGAAGATCGAGGCGGCGCTGCGGCTCGCCGTGCCGGAGCTGCAAGAACTGCGAGACGTCCGGGACGAAAAGGGTTTCCCCCACCTCGAGGCGGTGTACCAGCATTGGCGCCCCAACGCCGGAAGGCAGCGAGAGGATCAATTCTCCGACGGCACTCTGCGGCTAATCGGATTGTTGTGGACCCTCTTGGACGGCGACAGTCTTCTTCTACTGGAGGAGCCGGAGCTATCGCTGCACACGTCGATCGTCGCCAAGTTGCCTGTAGTGATCTGGCGCATGCAGCGGGCCAGGAAGCGGCAAGTCTTCGTCTCCACCCACAGTGTAGAGCTATTCAGCGACCGCGGCATCTTGGCGGAAGAGGTTGCCCTGCTGAAGCCGCATGGGAGCGAGGGAACGGAGGTGGCGAGGGCTTCGGAGACGGAAAGCATCCGCCTTCTGCTGGAGGAAGGCATGACCATCGCCGAAGCCGTTTTGCCGATGACCGCTCCGAGCCAAGTATCGCAACTGGCCTTATTCGATTGATGATACCGATCAGCATCCATCTGGCTGTCGAGGACGACCTGAGCGAGATCGTACTACGCAGATTGTTGCGA
Source organism: uncultured Binatia bacterium (SeqCode) (assembly GCA_964524885.1). Taxonomy (GTDB): domain Bacteria; phylum Desulfobacterota; class Binatia; order HRBIN30; family HRBIN30; genus CALJUJ01. Next base: position 35,898 of record CAZGEJ010000042.1, on the reverse strand, counting down.
GAGCGACCGTTGCCCTACGCGATCGACAAGGTCTTCATGAAGGGAGGATTCGGCTATCTGAAAAGGAATTCAGCGGCCTTCAACAACATGGCCAAGGCATCTCCGGTAATACTGCTGACGGACTTGGATCGGCGCCCCTGCGCGCCGGAAATGATCGCGGATTGGCTGAACCAGCCGAAGCAACCGGATTTCCTATTTCGCGTGGCGGTGCGGGAGGTCGAGGCGTGGTTGCTCGCTTGCGACGAAGCACTTCGGAAGTTTCTGGCGACACGCACGGTTCGCTCGTTTCCCAATCCCGAGGAACTGAACGATCCGAAGATGGAGCTGCTCAATCTCGCCGAACGCAGCACCAAGCGCGATATTCGCGATGCAATTGCCCGCCGCGACACAAATGGCGTGCTCCGCCAAGGACCAGCCTACACTTCGACACTTTCCGGCTTTGTCGACCAGCATTGGATGCCCCAGCACGCCGCCTCTCGCTGCCGGAGCCTCGAGCGCATGCTGCTGGCTTTGGACAGGTGGGAAACCACCTGGAAAAGTCGCCATCCGCACACGCAATAGACGATCGGATGCGGCGCGACGAAGTGGCAATTCCTGCTAGCGGATGGTCAGGAGTGTTGCGTCGGCCGAGAGTGGGATGCTCCGGCCGTGCGCGTCGCTGCCGAGCGCTTTCGATAGAACGAGTTGGCGGATGCCTGGCAGCGCTGTGCGCGAGACGGCGACTCGGCAGGTGAACAAGGTCATGTCGTCGGGCAGCGGCGGCGAGCCGGACTCGAGGTCATAGACCAGGACGCGCAGCGAGCGGCAGGAGTCGCCGTCGCATGCGGAAGGCCGGAAGGAGACTCGCTGGCGCAGGAACGGGTTGCCTCGGCAGCGCCACGTCGCTGCACCGTCAGTGGCAAGATCCGCGGGGACCGTGAGGTCGGTCTGTAAGCCGACGATTCCCTGTCCGGCTGACCTCAATCGCACGTCGACGACGGCGACTCCCCCAGCTACCGCCTGGATGGGCTTCAGAAGCAGCGCCGGGCAGGTAGAGCACGGTGTCGGCGCTGGCGGCCGCGTCCGGGTTGGCGTTGCCGTGCGCGTGGGTGTGGTCGTCGCGGTTGGGGTCGGGGTGAACGCCTCACCGGCGACACGCAACGACACCGACCGCTGCTCCGCGGGCCGACGGCCGAGCCGGTCGAACTCGACCAGCGTAACGCCAATGCTTCCTTCCACTGGCGTGGCATCGAGCGGTACGGTGGCTCGACAGAGGACGGAGAAACGCTCGGGCATCGGATGCATCCGATCGGTCTTCCTGCTGTATCCTGCCTTGAGCAATGAGGTGCCGGCCGTGCAGCCTAGGCCTCTGGCATCGCAAGCGGTGGGGAAGCTCGAAAATAGGCTGGGATCCTCGTTACCCGCACTCGTGCAAGGCGGCGCGACTTGCCCGCCGGTTTCGAGACGCACACCCTCACGCGGCGCAAAGTCGACCCCAAAACCTTGGAGGCAGCCGGGGGCACTCGCCACGTCGATGCGCAGTTCGATCGCCTCCCCGGGGCGAGCGGTCCGCGGATGGATTCCAATCGTGACATCCGACTTGCAGGGAGTCGGCGTCGGCATCGGTGTCATCGTTGGCGTGCGGGTCGCCGGTGCCGGTGGGGTCCACTCTGGCGCAGCTCTGCCGACGGCGAAGGTGTCGTACCCGTTCGGGTCTTGCGCGATGAATGTAGCGAGCTGTAGCGAATCCAACAGGACGGGTTGGATCCCCGTGGGTTTCCCATTCCCGTCGGTCATGTGGAAAAAGGCAACATCCCCAGGCGGCGGAACGTCGACTCGGTCGAGTTCGATCCAGCCGTCGAGCATCGTCGAGTCGAAAACGGTTCCGTCGTTTCGATCCAAGGATCGCACCTCGATCCGGCCCCAGTCACTCGAGACGGCGATGAGCATATCGCGGCTGGGAAACAACCCGGTATGCCACCACCAAGCACTGAGTGGGGCTGCGTACGATGCATGAAGCGCTCCGGTCTCGGCGTCGATCCGCACGACGTTGGCGCCATTCCGACAGAAGATCTCCCCATCCCGCACGTCGATCACCAAGCAGGGGTTGATCAGGCCCTCCGGTTCGAACTCAGAAACGATCGAACCGCTGCGCATATCGGCGATGACCATCGGGAACGAGCTCTGCCCGCGCACATGCCTGATGTCCGTGACGACGACTAGGTCATTGTCGGTTACATAGGTGGAGACGCGCGCCTCAGGGTCAAATCGCGACGCCACGATGTCGCTGAACCAAGCGACTTCCGTTCCCTCGCGGTTCCAGTCGGAGGTCCAATCGAAGAGGCGAGGCGTCAAAGTGCGATAGTCGTTGTAGCCGCTTACGATGAATTGGTCTCCGGTCGAATTTGCCATCACCGTACTTGGCCTGAAGGAATACGGGAGGGTTCGGTGCCGTCCGTTGGTCAGGTCTATGACCGTGGATTGAGTATACCAGGAGTAGTCGGTCAGCCAGAGGAATCGGTTGCTCCGGTCGAATCCGATGTAATCAGGAGACTCGGTGTCGAGTTCGTCGATCTGGCTGCGGTTCATCCAGAGATGTTCGGTCAGCTGATCGAGTCGCCGCACGTAGATCGCTCCCTCTTCGGTGTTGAGTCGGAACACCCGGTACTGCGAGAGGATATCGTTGGGGTCCTGGGGGGCGGCCCATGCTGCCGTCACCATGGTCAATGCGGCGAGGATGAGGAGACCTTGGCGCAGGATTGGTAGTGTCAAGCGAAACGGTCTCCGAGGCGGCGTTACCATGCTACGAGCTAGTAAGGTGATAGAAGTGATATGACAAGCAAAATAATCAAGGAGTTTGTAGGGGCGGCTTCGATTGAGGACACCCACCAGCGCCGATCTCCCTGTTGAGGACGACCCGAGAGAAAGGATCAAGGTTCATGACGCAAAGATCGAAGGCCCTTGTGCTCCTACTTTCGATACTGAGCACCTGCGCGTGGGGCTGCTTCAGCCACCGGAATCGCATTCGCATCCAGGATCGCGTCAAGGGGCAACTCGATCAGACCTGCGTGCAAAAGGTGCTCCTCGAATTTCCAGGTGCTTGGCGCAGCGCTGATCCGAAACCTTGGTACTCCAATCGCAGCGCCGACGGCATGCACTGGTACAGCGGCTATGAGGTTCATCTTCCCACGCCTCCAGGCACGCCCGGAGCCACGGAAGGTTCAAGCAGGTTCGTGGTAAGCCATATCTACTACGCCGGCCAGGAAACGAGTTGGCTCTATGTATCCACTAGGTGGCAGGAACCGAGGCCACAGAACAAAACGACAGCCGAGAGACTGGATGAGCTAGCCAGCCAAATTCGGAACGCGATTCTCACAGGATGCGGTACGAAGCTCGCCTTGGATCCCGAGTGCGGACACGCGTACCAAAGCGGCTGGATAGCGACGAACCAACGGTGTTCACCGCGCGCGGAAAAGGCCTTGCGGAAATATTCAGATTGACCGGGGTTGATGTTGGTTTGCCAACATCCGACCGTGGGTCATGGTCGGTTGGTCAGGCGGCTTCCAGGTCGATGCGGACCTTGCGGCCGATGGCGGTCGCGATGTTGACCAGGGCGTCCAGCCAGAAGCAGGAAACGCGGCCGCGGAGTAGATCGTTCCTGCGTGGCTGCGTGACGCCGCAGCGCTGGGCGGCGTCGGTTTGCGTCCAGCCGCTCGCCTGCACGATCGTCGCGATCGTCCGCATCAGCTCGGCGCGAAGCCGCAAGTTGGCTGCCTGCTCCGGCGTATCGGCAAGCGCATCCCAAACGCTGTCGAACGAATCCAAGCCCTTCATTTTCATGGGTGTCCCTTCGCTACCTGCGCGGTCGGCGGGCTGCAGCAAGCGCCGCCGCAACTTCGTTTCCCCGACTGTACCTGGCAGCGTCGGCCTGGTGGGGCTGGGACGTAGCTAAGAGTCGAAAATTCTACTTTGCCTGGGCGGCTGAGCGCAATTTTCCGAATCCTTTTTCACGTCGCCAAGTCATTGCAGCGATCGGCTCATGACCCGGCCGTGAGAACCTGCGCGATCGCTTGCTTCAGCACCGGAAGTCGATTCTCGACGACGTTCCACACCGTTTCGACTCGCACCCCGAAGTACTCGTGGATCAGTACATCGCGCATGCCGGCAATCTGTCGCCATGGGATCTCAGGGCACTGCTCCCGGGTTTCTCTGGAAAGGTTCTTCACGGCTTCGCCGATGATCTCGAGGTTCCGAATGACGGCGTCCTGGACCATCGCCTAGGCCAGAAACTCGTCGCGCCCCGCGGCCGTGTACGATGCGATCCGCTCGATCGCGTCGCGGATGTGCAACAGGTAGACGCGGTCGTCCTTCATAACGGACGGGCTTGTCGAAGAATCTCGTCCCGGAGGTACGGACTGAGGCCCTCTTCCTCGACGACATCGACCGGGCGATTCAGAAGCTCCTCGACGTCTTGCTTGAGCGCGACGAGATCGAGCAGGTCCCGGCCAGGTTCGAGGCAGACGAGTAGATCGACATCGCTCTCGGACGTCGTCTCGAAGCGAGCGTGCGAGCCGAAGATCCGCACCTCACTCGCGCCGTGGCTGCGCGCAAGGTCGATGATCGCCCCCGCGTGCTCTTGAATGTCGTTGTTTGGCATCGCCTTTCGCTCCGAAGGTGATGGTCGCTGATTCTCTGTCCTCACACAACTGCCGCAAGGGTCGCCTGGCGGATCTTCACAGGACTCCCTCCTATTTGGATTTTCGTCGGAAAATCGTCCTGCTGGCGCGGGACCCACAACTTGACGCCCCGCGCAGCCGGGCGATAGAGGAGCGCGAGGCAACATCCAGCCGTGGAGACGCTCCGCGCGCCGGACTGGTGTACCGAGCTGGGGCCGGGACCGCCGCGGGAGGGGACGTTCGATCCCCGGAGAGCCAACACGAAGGAGAGCGGGCTGGAGCGGACAACAGCCGTGGGCGCCTATCCCTCCGGTGCATCGCCAACGGGCGCGATGGACATGGCTGGCAACGTCTGGGAGTGGTGTCTGAACGTCTACGAGCAGCCGAAACGCGTGCATGGGGACTCGAAGGCGCCGCGGGCGCTGCGCGGCGGGTCGTGGTTCAGCCTCCTGGACGGCGCCGCCTTCGCCTTCCGGAACGGGGCTCGCCCGGGCGACCGCATTGGCCTCTTCGGTTTCCGAGTGAGTTGTGCGTCCCCTATCGTGAACGGCTGAGCGCTGCACCACTGGTCACTGAACGAACGTCTCTCTGAACACGGACGGAGCGTTCAGCGCTCCTCGAGATTTTTTGCTCAAGCACGCGCCTTTCCGCTGCCAATGGGTCGAGCGAAGCAGGCACGCGGGTGGCCATGGAGAAGGGCTGGATGTGGCTGCGTGACTTCCCGGCCAATCGAAGGTGCGAGCGCCTCGAGTCACCAGCCGCATCCACGAGCGTGCCGTTGGGCGAGGATCGGCGATGGGTTTCGGTCCGTCCCCATCTCCGTTGGCGCCGGTTCTTTTCCTTGGCCTGTTCAGGCAACACGTCTACAACCCAGGCATGCAACCCTGGTTCGTGGCTATCGTCACCGGTGCCGCTCTCCTGCTCGCCGGCTGCTCCGCCAGCACGCCGCGCGCGGTCTTCGACGTCCCCGTCGAGCGCATCGTCGACCTCACTTATGGGCTTGGACCCGACACGATCTTTTGGCCGACGGCGAAACGGTTCGAATTGGAGGAGGTCGCCCACGGTCACACCGAGGCTGGATTTTTCTACTCGGCGTACAACCTCTGCATGGCCGAGCACGGCGGCACCCACATGGATGCGCCGATCCACTTCGCCGAAGGACGCATCCCGGCGGACCAGGTGCCGCTCGACGCGGGGATCGGGCCGGCGGTGGTGGTCGACGTACGCCGTCAGGCGGCGGCCGACCGCGATTACCGGCTGACCGTGGCGGACCTCGAGGCATGGGAACGTAGCCACGGACGCATCCCCGCCGCGGCGATCGTCGTGCTGTTCAGCGGCTGGGGCGCGCGTTGGCCGGACGCTGAACGCTACCTCGGTACCGCCAAGCGCGGCGACGTCGCCAACCTGCATTTCCCGGGCTTTTCGGCCGAAGCAGCGCGCTTCCTCGTCGAGAAACGCCAGGTCGCCGCCGTCGCCGTCGACACCGCGAGCATCGACCACGGGCCGTCCGCCGACTTCATCGTCCACCAGATCATCAACGGCGCGAACAAGCCGGCATTCGAGAATCTCGCCAACGTCGACCGACTGCCGCCGGCCGGGGCGACGATCATCGCCCTGCCGCTCAAGATCGAGGGCGGCAGCGGCGCGCCGGCGCGGATCATCGCCGTGCTACCGGAGTAGCGAGCCGCGAGGGCGTGATGTGGCGGCGATTCGAGCGATCCCTACGAGGGTGGATCGGTGCTGTAGGCGAAAGTAGGCAGAGGTGCGCCGGACGCGTGCTGCGAAGGGCCCGATTCAAGGCGTAGCGATACGGGGCACCGACGTCGCTGACGGACTCGTCGGCATATCCCTTGCCGCTCGTGTCCGCCCGCGTTCCAGCTACGCGGTGTTTCGAGCGAACGAAGAAAAGTTGGCGAGGCGATCGACGTCGCCTCGCAGGATGGCCGCGTTACACCGCGCCACGTCGTCGCTACACGCCGGCGCGCAACGCCCCCATTGTCGCCACGTGGCTCCCGGTCACGGCTCCGGTGCGAACGGTTCCGCCACGGCCAGACTGCGAAAGTAGAAGTCGACTTCGCGGAATCGCCCAAAGACGATGCTGCGCCCAGCCTCGTACGTCGCTGGGTCACAGGGGAACGTCCCCTCGTCGCTGCGCCAAACGTGCGTGGCATTCCTCGCCTCCAGCCGCAACACATAGAGGGCGCCGGGTTCAAGACGCAGCGGCGCAGGGAAGGTGAGCGACTGCCAAAAGGTCTGACTCTGGCGCACCGGGACGAACGCGGTGGCGGTGCCGAGGAGTTCGCCTTCGAGGCTACCCTCGTAGACCGACGCGGTCACGGTGTCGGTGAAGGGTTGGTTGACCTGCCCCAAGAACACCTCGATACCGGCGAGCAGGGGCATGGTCGGCACGAACTCCTGGGCGATCGGCTGGGCGGCCTGGATCTGGTAGTCGATGCTGGGCTTGTCGCACTCCCCCACCGGCCCCTGCCACGCCTGGTCGATCTCGAGCGGGCACCCTTCCAGCCCGTTCGTCAGGGCCACGAGAATCTCGTCGATCGTCACCCCCCCGTCGCCGTCCGCGTCCATGCGCGTACAAGCCGACGCGGGCGCTTCGCCGAGGGCGATCGCCACGCCCTTGAGAATGTCGCTGACGGTCACCACGCCGCGTGCCTCGCAATCGCCGATGCAACCCATCGCGGGCCAGGGTTGCGCCAGACCGAGAAACAACATTGCTAGCCATCGATGCATGGCCAAATTGGATACCAGCACGCTCCTGCCGAGGCCAGCAGGGGCCAACGGGTGTGGGATCAGATCGCCGCGGAGGGCCGAGCCGGCGCTCGCCGTACCTGGCGGGCAGGGCGCCGCGAGCGAATCCGATGCCAGCCCCCGCCCGACGCACGCTCGTGGACGCGGGCCGTGACCCAGGGCGGGAGGGGTATCTTGCCCAACCTCCTGGAACCGTTATGCTCCCGCGCCATCATCGTTGAAGGTTGCTCGAGGAGACACGCGGCATGGAAAAGACGCGCATCGTCGTCGCGCCCGGTGATGGCATCGGGCCGGAAATCACCCGGTCGGTATTGGACATCCTGAACGCGGCCGGCGCGCCGCTGGAATACGACTTCATCGAAGTGGGAGAGGCCGTCTACAAGCAAGGTGTCACTTCGGGTGTTCCCAACGATGCTTGGGACAAGATCCGCCGCACCGGAATCCTGTTGAAAGGCCCCATCACCACGCCCCAAGGCAAGGGGTTCAAGAGCGTCAACGTCACGATCCGCAAGACGTTGAATCTCTTTGCCAACATCCGCCCGTGCAAGTCCTACAGCCCCTTCGTCGCTTCGGCACACCCGGGCATCAACCTCGTCATCGTGCGCGAGAACGAGGAAGACCTCTATGCGGGCATCGAACATCGCCAGACACCCGAAGTGACGCAGGTGCTCAAGATCATCTCCCGCCCCGGCTGCGAGAACATCATCCGCTACGCCTTCGAATACGCACGTGCCTACGGACGCAAGAAGGTCACGTGCATGACCAAGGACAACATCATGAAGATCACCGATGGACTCTTCCATCAGGTCTTCGATGAAGTGGCGCGGGAGTATCCCGGCATCCAGAGCGAGCACATGATCATCGACATCGGCGCGGCGCGGCTCGCGGCGCAGCCGGAGATGTTCGACGTGATCGTCACACTCAACCTCTACGGCGACATCCTTTCCGACATCGCCGCACAGCTCACGGGCTCGGTCGGCTTGGCGTCGTCCTCCAACATCGGTCAATCGGTGGCGATGTTCGAGGCCGTGCACGGCTCGGCACCCGACATCGCCGGCAAGGACGTCGCCAACCCGTCGGGGATGCTCGTCGCCGCCACGCAGATGCTGGTGCACCTCGGCCATGGTGAGATTGCCGAGAAAATCAAAAACGCCTGGCTGTGCACGCTCGAGGACGGCATCCACACCGCCGACATCTACCGCGAGGGCTTGAGCCACGAGAAGGTCGGCACACGCCTCTTCACCGAGGCGGTCATCGGCCGCCTCGGCAAGCAGCCGGAACAGCTGCGCGCGGTGCACTACCACAACGCCGCCATTCACATCGAGCGTAAGCCCGAGCCGGCTACCAAGAAACAGCTGGTCGGCGTCGACGTATTCCTGCACTGGGACGAAGCGCAGCGCGATGCCAATGTCCTCGGCGCCAAGCTGGCCAAAGCCGTCACCGGCGCCTTTCGGCTCTCCTTGATCACCAACCGCGGCGTCAAGGTCTATCCCGACGGCATGCCCGAAACGTTCTGCACCGACCATTGGCGCTGCCGCTTCGTCGCCTCCGCGGGGGCGTGCACGTATGCCGACGTCCTGTCCTTACTCGAATCCGTGACGCAGCAGGGGCTCGAGGTGATCAAGACCGAGAACCTCTACACCTACGACGGTCAGCCCGGCTACTCGATGGGACAGGGGGAATGAGCGGCGGACGTCGCCGCGGCGGCGACGTCCTTTTCCTTGCTGCACGTTGAGCCCGCCCGGACGCCATGCCGTTGCGGGATTCGAAGGATGGCTGGGTCCGGGGGCTGGTTTGACGGCTGCGCCGCTGGTACGAGCGAGGGCTTGTTCGTACCCCATGCCGGAGGAACCCATGAGTGAAGCCCACGTGACGACCGATGTGCGCGACGGAATCCTGACCATCACGCTCGCTCGCACCGGAAAGAAAAATGCCCTGACCCAGGCCATGTACACGGCGATCGCCGATGCCCTGGACCGCGCCTCGGCCGACAGCGCCGTGCGGGTCGTGCTGCTACAGGGCTCGGGGGGCGCCTTCACCGCCGGCAACGACCTGGCCGACTTCATGGCCGGCGACCTCGGTGGCGACAGCGGCGAGCCGCCGGTGTTCCGGGTGCTGCGCACCGTGCTCGACTTCGCCAAGCCGTTGGTCGCCGCCGTCGAGGGCCCGGCCATCGGCATCGGTACGACCATCCTGTTGCACTGCGACCTGATCGTCGCCCACAGTGGAACCCGCTTCGCCATGCCCTTCGTCAACCTCGGTCTCTGCCCCGAGGCCGCTTCGAGCGTGCTCCTGCCCAAGATCATGGGCCACGCTCGTGCCTGCGAACTGTTGATGCTCGGCGACCCTTTCGATGCGGCAACCGCGCTCGCCTACGGTCTCATCAACCGGGTGACCGACGGCGATGCAGCGGCCGAGGCACGCGCCTTCGCCGCGCGTCTCGCTGCGAAGCCGCCGGCCTCGGTGCGGCTCACCAAGGACTTGATGCGCAAGGGTGAACGCGAGCTGTTGCATCGTGTCATGAAAGAAGAGGCCGGCCTGTTCAGCGCCCGGCTGAGTTCCGAGGAAGCCAAGGAAGCCTTCGCGGCATTCGCCGAACGGCGTACGCCGGATTTCAGTCGCTTCGAGTGATCCGCGGCGGCCCGGCTCAGAGGAGGCTTCGCGCTCATGGCTGAGAAGATCCGCTTGGGGCTCGTCGGTTGCGGAATCGTCATGGAGAAGAAGCACATGGTCGTGCTTCCTCAGGTCGACGCCTTCGACGTGCGCGCCGTTGCCGATCCCGACGCCTCGCGGCGCGCCATGGCGCGTGAGCGCTTCGGCATCGAACGAGGATATCCATCCATCGAGGAGATGCTGGCGCGCGAGGACCTCGATGCCGTCGCCGTGCTGACGCCGGTAACCGAACACTTCACACCTGCGCGGCGGGCCATCGAAGCCGGCAAGGCGGTGCTCATCGAGAAGCCGCTGACGCTGGATCTCGCGGAGGCCGCGGCGCTCGAAAGTCTGGCAGGAAGCTCTTCCGTTCCCGTGATGGTCGGCTTCCACATGCGGTTCCACGCCCAAGTCGAGCGGGCGCGCCGCATGATCCGCGACGGCGCCCTGGGCCGTATCTTGGCCATCCGCACGACTTGGACCAACGATGCCCGCACGCGCGAAACCTCGGCCTGGCGCGACGATCGTGCCAGCGGCGGCGGCGCCCTCATCGAGCTGGGAGTGCATGTGTTCGACCTTTGGCGCCATCTCCTCGGCAGTGAAATCCTCGAGGTCGTGGCGCACTCGCAGTCGCCGCGTTGGCCGGACGAAACCGCGACCGTGACGGCTCGCATGAGCGACGGTGCGGTGGCGACCGCGGTGCTCTCCGAGGTGACGCAACACAACATCACCATCGAGATCCACGCCGAGCGCGGTCAGCTGACCATGGCGTGCTTGCGCTACGACGGCTTCGTCTGGGAGCCAAGATCGACGGCGCCCGGCGGCGGGCGCAATACGCTGGCCCGCATGCGCAACCTCATCGCCGAGCTGCCGCGCGGCATCGCCCATTTCCCGGGTGGCGACTACCTGGCCTCGTATCGCGACGAATGGCGCCACTTCGCCGCCTGCATTCGTGACCACATCCCCGTCGCCTCGCCGGTCGCCGCCGGCACCGCAGCGACCCGCGCCGCGCTGGCGGCGGTGGCTTCGACGCAAGCAGCGACCGGCCCGCATACGGCGGGATCGTAGCCGTGACCGTGACGCCCCGATCCCGCTTCCCATTCGCGGACGTCCCGCGCTTTCTGCGCGACAAACTCGGCCTGCTGCAGCAGCACGCCTTCACGGAAGGAGAGCAGCCGAGCGAGCTCTTCCTCGGAGGGCGAACACTCCTGTTGCGGTCGGCGGCGGATGTCCGGCATGTGCTGGTGTCGTCGGCCGCTCTCTACGAGAAGTCGCCGCGCCTGATCGGTGCTGCCGGACGGCAGCTGTACCGCGGCTCGCTGTTGTCCATGCGTCACGAGGAGAGCCAGCGCCTGCGGCGTCACGTGCGCCCTGCCTTTCAACGTGAGGTCGTCCAGTCGCTCGTCGCCACCGCGACGCCCTGGATCGACGCCATGCTCGCGGCGTGGTCGCGCCAGACGGTCGTCGACGTGGCGCCGGCGCTGACCCATCTCGCCGAGCGGCTATCGACGACGGTGCTGTTCGGCATCGATGTCGCGCGCGAGTTCGACCAACTCATGGAGTTCGTCGACGCGCGTCGACGCTACGTCGAGCTTCGACTCGGCCTGCCGCTGCCGGCGCTCGACAGGCTCCCGCTGCCGGCGGTGCGACGCTATCACCAACAAGAACGAATTTGGGTTCCTCGCCTACGCGAGAAGATCGCTACGGCCCGGACAGCGGGCTCCGGTGGTCTGGTGGCGGCGATGTTGCGCGGGTCGGGCGATGACGGCAGCGGACTCGATCCTGCGCAAGCTCTCAACGAGGTGATCGCCCTGCTGGTCGCCGGATTCGAGACGACGGCGGAATGGTTGGTATGGACGTTGTTGTTGCTCGCCGAGAACCCCGGCGAGCAAGAGGAACTCCGCGCGGATCTCGCTCCGTCGGGGGACCGCCAAGACCTGACGAACGATTTGCCCGGCGCTGTGGTGGAGAAGGGCCATTTGCTGGAGCAAACGGTCAAGGAGTCGTTGCGCCTCTATCCGCCCACTTGGCTGATCGTGCGCCACGCCACCCAGGCCGACCGGTTGCCGACGGGTGCCGCCGTGGATGTCGGTACCAAGCTCTACATTTGCCCGTACACGCTGCACCGCACCGAACGCTACTTCCCCGAGCCCGAGCGCTTTCTCCCCGAGCGCTTCGCCGTGACTGCCGTACCGCAGCTGGCAGCAGACGCGTTCATCCCGTTCGGCCTCGGTCCCCGGCGCTGTTTGGGCGAAGCGATCGCCTATCTGGAAGCCAAGCTCGTCGTCCATCGCGTGCTCGAACGGTTCCGACTGCGCCGCGCCGACGCTGGGGAGATTCGTCCTCATCCGGGAGTGACGTTACGGGCGATCGATCCGGTTCGGCTGGTCCTAGCCCCGATTGCTCGACACGGAGGAACGGAGCGCGCGGAGTTGCCCAAGAATGCTTGGAGATTCGCTGGGAATCGATGAAGAACATGCCGGACATTCCGCCCAGTTGGTTCGGCGGACGAATGGTTGCAAGCAAAGGGGACTGTCCCCGCACGGGGGCTGTCCCCTTGTCCGTTTGCGGTGATCCGTCGATGTGCCGGATCGATAGAACTGGGGAGAAGTAGGGTGACGAGTCGCGAGCGGCCCCTGGGTGGGGCCGCTCGCGACTCGCCATAAGGCGGGTTACTTCTTGGCGGCTTCGGCCGCCAGCTTCTCGCGGTACTTCTTGATCATTTCCGCCTGCTCGGAGGACGGCAGCGGGGCGTACTTGGCGAACTCCATGGTGAAGTTGCCCTTGCCCTGCGTGTTCGAGCGGAGGTCGGTGGCGAAGCCGAACATGTTGTTCAGCGGCACCTCGGCGACGCCGATGAACGAGCCGTCCTCGGTGCGGGTTTCCATGACGATGCCGCGGCGCTGGTTGATCATGCCGACGGCGGCGCCCTGGAATTCGCTCGGCGTCTCGATCTCGACCTTCATGATCGGCTCGAGCACCACCGGCTTGGCCTTCTCGAAGCCCTCGCGGAAGGCCATGAGTGCGGCGGTCTTGAAAGCCATTTCCGACGAGTCGACCGCGTGCGACGCACCGTCGTTGATGGTGCAGCGGACGCCGACGACGGGGAAGCCGACGAGCGAGCCCTTCTTGATCGCCTCGCGGAAGCCCTTGTCGCAGGCGGGGATGTACTCGCGCGGGATGGCGCCGCCGACGATCTCGTCGACGAACTCGTACGTCTCGACCGAATCGGAAGGCAGCGGCTCGAGGTAGCCGGCGACCTTACCGTACTGGCCGGAGCCGCCGGTCTGCTTCTTGTGCGTGTAGTTGAACTCGCCGCGCTGGGTGATCGTCTCGCGGTAGGCCACCTGCGGCTTGCCGGCGATGACCTCGCAGTTGTACTCGCGGCGCATGCGCTCCATGTAGATGTCGAGGTGCAGCTCGCCCATGCCGCTGACGATGGTCTCGCCGGACTCCTCGTCCTGGTGCACGCGGAAGGTCGGATCTTCCTTGGTGAAGCGGTTGAGCGCCTTGGAGAAGTTGCTCTCGCCGGCGCGGTCCTTCGGGCGGACGGCCAGCGAGATGACGGCGGCTGGCACGTGCATCGAGGTCAGGGTGACGTTGAGCTGACCGTCGGTGAAGGTTTCGCCGGAGGAGCACTCGACGCCGTAGAAGGCGACGATGTCGCCCGGTCCGGCCTGCTGGATCTCTTCGCGCTCGTCGGAGTGCATGCGGAACATGCGCGGCACGCGCACCTTACGCTGCTGGTTCGAGGTGTTGACGATGGTGTCGCCGGTGCGGACGGTGCCCTGGTAGATGCGGAAGTAGGTGAGCTGGCCGTACTTGTCCTGCGTCAGCTTGAAGGCGAGGCCGACGAGCGGCTTGGCGGCGTTGGCGGTGAGTTCGACCTTTTGCTCGCCGCCGTCCTGGTCGAAGGCCTCGTGGTGGTTCTCGGCGGGATTCGGCAGGTAGGCGCAGACGGCGTCGAGCAGGAGCTGCACGCCCTTGTTGCGGAAGGCCGAGCCGCACATGACCGGGGTCATCTTGAGCGCGATGGTGGCGCGGCGGATGGCGGCCTTGATGTCGTCGACGGTAATTTCCTCTTCGGCGACGAACTTCTCGGCCAGGAGGTCATCGACTTCGGCGACGTCCTCGATGATCTTGTCGTGCGCGGCCTTCACCTTGGCGACCAGGTCCGCCGGCGGATCCTCGACGCGGATTTCCTCGCCGTCGTCGCCGTCGAAGTAGTACGCCTTCTGGGTGATGGCATCGATGATGCCGGCGAACTTGTCCTCGGCACCGATCGGCACCTGGATCTGCACCGGGTGGTGGTGCAGCTTTTCGCGCAGCATTTCGGCGACGCGCTCGTAGTTGGCGCCGGGGTTGTCCATCTTGTTGACGAAGGCGATGCGCGGCACGTGGTAGCGCTTCATCTGCCGGTCGACGGTGATGGACTGGGACTGCACGCCCTTGCCCGAGTCGAGCACCAGGATGGCGCCGTCGAGGACGCGCAGGGCGCGTTCGACTTCAATGGTGAAGTCGACGTGTCCGGGGGTGTCGATGATGTTGATGTTGTGCTCTTCGAGCTGCTTCTGCGAGCCGTTCCAGAGGCAGTAGGTGGCCGCCGACTGGATGGTGATGCCCTTCTCGCGCTCGAGGTCCATCGAGTCCATCTTGGCGCCGACGCCGTCCTTGCCGCGCACTTCGTGGATGGCGTGGATGCGACCGGTGTAGAAGAGGATGCGTTCGGTCAGCGTCGTCTTGCCGGAGTCGATGTGGGCGGAGATACCGATATTGCGGATGTGGTCGAGATGGATGCGAGCCATGCGGGCGTGTCCTCGTTACGGGTGTGATTGGCTACGAACGGCCGGCAGCGTTACCGCAGGGCGGTGGCCCGGCTCACTCGAATCCCCCCATTAACCTCATTTCGAGAGATTTCGCCAGAGCTGGGCGGGGCAGACGGCGAAATTCCCGGTACGGGGGTCAGTCGCGACCGGTATGGCCGAAGCCGCCGGCGCCGCGGCTCGTCGTGGCGAGCGACGCGACCACCTCCCAGGCGGCGCGCGCCACCGGCGCGACCACGAGCTGGGCGATGCGATCGCCGCGCTCGAGTCGAAAGGGTTCCTGGCCCCAATTGACCAAGAGCACCTGAATCTCGCCCCGGTAGTCGGCATCGATGGTACCGGGCGTGTTGAGCAAGCCGACGCCGTGCCGCAGCGCCAAGCCGCTGCGCGGCCGGACCTGGGCCTCGAAGCCGGCGGGTAGCTCGATGGCGATACCGGTGGGCACGAGGCGCCGCTCTCCCGGCGCCAGCGTCAGCGGCGTGTCGATGGCGGCACAGAGATCGGCGCCGGCCGCCCCCGGCGTCATGTAGCGCGGCATCTCCGCGTCGGCGCGCAGACGCTGCAGGCGCACGACGACCGGCTCGCCCTCGCGCGTCGCGCTCACCCGATCGCCTCCGCCGGCAAGGCGTGCCCCTTGAGGTCGCCGAGCAGGGTCAGCGCCATCGCTTCCGGCTGCGCCGCGTGTTGGGCGACGGCGATGATGTCGTCGTTGGTGGTGGCGTCGATGCTGGCCGCCAGTTCGGCGATGGCGATCTCGCGCTGAAAGTAGAGCTGGTTGCGCGCGATGCGGTGCATGCGGCTGTCGGTCGTCTCGAGGCCGAGCAGAATGTTGCCCTTGAGCTGGTTCTTGGCGCGCGTCAGCTCACTCGGCGTGAGCCCCTCGCGTGCCAGCTTGCCCAGTTCGAGGTGAATCAGCTCGGCCACCTCGCTCACCCACTCGGGGCTGGTGGCGGCGTACACCCCGAGGTAGCCGCCGTCGGAGAAGGACGATAGAAACGAATAAACGGAGTACGCGCGCCCGCGTTTTTCGCGGATCTCTTGGAACAAACGCGAGCTCATGCCGCCGCCGAGGACGCTGTTGAGCAAGTATGCCGCGAAGCGTTCGGGCGCAGCTTGTGCGATACCCGGGGCACCGACACAGACGTGCACTTGTTCGAGAGGCTTGTCGACGTGGCGCACCGCGCGCGCCGGCGTCGGCGGCGCCGGTACGTCCGGCGGCGTCACCCCTTCCAGGTCGGCGAAGGTGCTTTCGACCCACGCCAGCAACGCATCGTGGTCGACGGCGCCGGCGGCGGCGATGAGAATCCGGTCCGGGCGGTAACGCTGATCGAGGAAGGCGAGGAAGTCGTCGCGGCGTAGGCGCTCGACGGTCTCGACGCGGCCGCAGACGGGATAGCTCAGCGGGTGTTCCGGCCAGTAGTGCAGGTGGAAGAGGTCGTGGACGTGTTCGTCGGGACTATCCTCGCCCTGCAGAATCTCTTGGATGATGACCGTGCGTTCGCGGTCGATCTCGTCCTCGGCAAAGCGCGAGTGGCGGAAGATGTCGCCGAGCACGTCCTGCGCCAGCGGCAGGTGCTCCCCGAGGACCTTGGCGTAGTAGCAGGTGGTTTCCTTGCCGGTGAAGGCGTTGAAGTAGCCGCCGACGGAGTCGAGTTCCTCGGCGAGCTGCGCGGCCGTGCGGCGCTCGGTGCCCTTGAAGAAGAGGTGTTCGAGGTAGTGGGAGATGCCGGCTTGGTCGCGGCTCTCGTAGCGTGAACCGTTTTCGACCCAGATGCCGAGGCTGGCCGACGGGACTCCGGGCATCGTCTCGGAGACGACCCGGAGCCCGTTGGCCAGTCGAGAGAAGCGGACCGCGGGGGAGCGGTCCATCAGTCTCGCTTGCGCTTGCCCGACGGCCGCTCGGAGGAGCTGCCGCCACCACCCTCGGCCGGCGGTTCCCCGGCGAGTTCGGCGAGAGCTTCCTTGCGGCTGAGGCGGATCTTACCGCCGCGTTCGACCTCGAGCACCTTGACGGGGACGGAGTCGCCCTCGCTGAGTTCGTCGGCGACGCGGTTCACGCGGTGCGACGCGATCTGCGAGATGTGCAGCAGGCCGTCGGTGCCCGGGAGGATTTCGACGAAGGCGCCGAAGTCGACGATCTTCTTGACGATCCCCTGGTAGATGCGACCGATTTCCGGCTCGGCGACGATGCCCTCGATGATCTCGATGGCACGATCCATGGCGGTGCCATCGGCCGAGGCGATCAGCACGGTGCCGTCGTCCTCGACATCGATCTTGACGCCGGTCTCCTCGATGATGCCGCGGATCACCTTGCCGCCCGGGCCGATGATGTCGCGGATCTTGTCGGGGTTGATGCGCAGCGTGTGGATGCGCGGCGCGTGTTCGGAGATGCCCTCGCGCGTGGTGGCGATGATCTTCGCCATCTGCTCGAGGATGTGCAAGCGGCCTTCACGCGCCTGGTTGAGCGCGTCGCGCATGATGTCGCGCGTCACTTGGCCGATCTTGATGTCCATCTGCAGGGCCGTGATGCCCTCGTGCGTGCCGGCGACCTTGAAGTCCATGTCGCCGAGATGGTCCTCGTCGCCGAGGATGTCGGAGAGGATGCGGATGTCCTCGCCTTCGGCGATCAGGCCCATGGCGATGCCGGCGACGGGCGCCTTGATCGGCACACCGGCATCCATCAGGGCCAAGCTGCTGCCGCAGACGGTGGCCATCGACGACGAGCCGTTCGACTCGAGGATCTCGGAGACGATGCGCACCGTGTAGGGGAACTTCGTCTCGTCGGGGATGACGGCGGAGACGGCGCGCTCGGCGAGAGCGCCGTGGCCGATCTCACGACGGCCGGGCGAACGCAGGAACTTCACCTCACCGACGCTGAAGGGAGGGAAGTTGTAGTGCAGCATGAACTTCTTGTACTGCTCGCCGATGAGGGCGTCGATTTTCTGCTCGTCGGCCGAGGTGCCGAGCGTGGCGACGACCAGGGCCTGCGTTTCACCGCGGGTGAACAGGGCCGAGCCGTGCGTACGCGGCAGCAGGCCGATGTCGCCGCTGATCGGGCGGATCTCGGTCAGGCTGCGACCGTCGACGCGACGGCGCTCGTGCACGATGGCCTGGCGCATCACCTCGCCGGTGACGTCGTGGAAGATGTGGCCGATCTCGTTCGCCCGGTCGGGGAACTCGGCGGCCAAGGTCTCCTGCGTGGTCTGCTCGACGGCGCGCACGGCGGCGGCACGCTCGAACTTGCCCTTGACCTGGTAGGCTTCCCGGATGCCCGGGACGGCGACTTCACGGACGCGAGCCCACAGCTTCTCGTCGATCGGCGGCGGCACCACGTCGCGCTTCGGACGGCCGACGGCGGCACGCAGCTCGTCTTGCATGTCGAGCAACGGCTGAATCGCCGCATGCGCTTCGAACAGCGCCTCGAGCATCTGGTCCTCGGGCATGAACTGAGCCCCGCCCTCGACCATGACGATACCCGTGCGGCTGCCGGCGACGACGAGCTGCAGGTCCGACTCTTCCATCTGGGAGACCGTCGGGTTGACGACGAACTTGCCGCCGATGCGCCCGAGGCGGACGGCGCCGATCGGCCCGTGGAAGGGGATATCGGAGATGTGCAGCGCCACCGACGCGCCGGTGAGGGCGATGACGTCGGGGTCGTTTTCCTTGTCGTGCGACAGGACGGTGGCGATGACCTGGGTCTCGCAACGGAAGCCGTCGGGGAACAGCGGGCGGATCGGTCGGTCGATGAGACGCGACGTCAACACCTCGCGTTCGGCCGGGCGGCCTTCGCGTTTGAAGAAGCCACCGGGGATTTTGCCGGCGGCGAAGGTGCGTTCCTGGTAGTCGCAGGTGAGCGGGAAAAAATCCTGCCCGGGCGCAGCTTTACGGGCTGCGACGACGGTGACGAGAACGACCGATTCGCCAAAGGAAATGAGGACGGAGCCGCTCGCCTGCTTGGCGACGCGGCCGACCTCCATGGACAGAGGGCGACCATGGAAGTCGGCCTCGATCTTCTTGAACATAACTACCTCCCGGCCTCGCGCCACCACGGCGCGGGCCACATCTTGGGAGGGAAAGACGACGTGGGCGGAAAAGCAGCGACTACTTGCGGATGCCGAGTCGCTCGATCACGCTCTTGTAGCGGTCGAACTCTTCACGCTTCAGGTAGTCGAGCAGGCCCCGCCGCTGCGAAACCAGCTTCAACAGCCCACGTCGGGAATGGTGGTCCTTCTTGTGGAACTTGAAGTGTTCGGTGAGGTACTCGATACGCGAAGTGAGAAGAGCGATCTGGACCTCGGGCGAACCCGTGTCCGAAGCGTGACGCTGAAACTCTCCAATCAGCTCCTGCGTTCTCTGGGGAGCTAGACCCATCTTTCCTCCGATCTTTGTCAGCCGCGCCGTCTAGCACTATCGCCGAGGGCGCGCAAGTGCGGCGATGGAGAAGCGGCGCGCGAGCCGTCTGGTTCGCGCGCCGCTTCCCTTGCTGCAGGCATCCTTATCAGTAACCGCGTCCCGCGGCATAACCGTCGTCATAGCCGCGGTTCCGCCCGTCGATGTAGCGGTCGTCGCGGCCGCGGCGGTAGCCGCGCTCGTAGCCGTCGTCATACCCGCGGTCGTACGGATCCGCGTAGCGACGCGGCTCGGCGTAGGCCGGCGGCGTCAGCACCTGGTCGAGGACGATGGCGCCGACGACGCCTCCGACAATGCCCCACGCCAGGGCATCACCGTCGACACGGTAGACAGGACCGCCGTGCCAGCGATGACACGGCGGTCCGTGCCGGTGACGCCACGCCTGCGCCGGCGTGGCCAAGCCGAGGAGAGCGACGAGGGCGAGCGCCATCCTCGCGACCGAACGTCGCGTCATCATGGTTCACCTCCACCCGTGCGGGTCGTCGTGCCAACCGTAATCGGGGCAATGGTGGTAGCCGCGCGGTTGCGCCGGGACGCGGTAGCGGCGGGCCGATCGCCAGCCGAAGTACCAACCGTAGGGCATGTCGGCTTGCGGCGGGTTGTAGTAGTGGGGCGGCGGATAGCCACCGCCGCCGCCCCAGCCGCCAGGATGGCGGCGACCGAGATGGCTGCCGCCGTAATGCGGTTGCGAGCGGGCTTGCGGTGCGCGCATGCCGACCTCGACCAAGGCGCTACCGGCGGCGACCGGCGAGGGCCCCGTCGTCGACACGATCAACGACGAAGCCAGGGCAATGAAGATGCTGCGTTTCATGCGATGCTCCTCGAGACATCCATTCAACGCGGACGATGCGGGGAAGTTGCGCGTTATGGCACCCTCGCGTCATGAAAAGACTTTGCCATTTGGCTTGACAGGCAAAGTCGGAATGTTGCAGGAATGCCGCCAATTATTCCGGCACGATCGGTGCCCGTGGAGAGATCTACCCAAAGATCTGTTGCGGGGAGGAGATGAGCATGACGAAATCGCAGTTGATCCAAAAGCTGGCTGACGCGGCTGAGATCACCAAGAAGCAGGCGGGCGCTGTTCTCGAAGAGCTGGTCAACTCGACCGTCTCGGCGGTGAAGAAGGGTGACCCCGTCAAGATCCCGGGCCTGGGCACGTTCCGCAAGGTGCAGACGAAGGCGCGCATGGGACGTAACCCGCAGACTGGCGAGCAGATCAAGATCCCGGCTCGCAAGAAGGTCCGCTTCACGGTGGCGAAGACGTTCAAGGACACGGTCCTGGGCGCGGCCGCGGCGAAGAAGAAGAAGTAATCGGACTTGGCGGGAGCACCGTTGCGACGGTGTTCCCGCCCGTTTCTTCCTCCGGCGGGCGTCGCCTGCCGTCGTCTGGGGGCATAGAAGTATTTCTCATGCTTCTCCAGATTTGTTTTCATTTTGCTAATTGACCAATCGCGGCTAACGTCCTCGGAATCTTCTTCGGGGAGGTTGGGGGCTTTATGACCGATCGCCAATCAGGGTTGTTCGAACCGGATGCACTCCTTCCGGCTCAGTTCTACGCAGCGTTCCGCGGCGGCTCCTCCGTGCGCGGGGAAAAGCGCCTCATGCTCGCTGTCCTCCAGGACGCCCTCGACTGCTACCAAAAGTACGCGTTCGCCAAGGACGGCCCGGGAAGGCAGCTCTTCTCCGACGCCGACTCCTGGATCTGCTGCGACGATCGCGACTGGTACTTCTCGTTCGAGAACATTTGCGAGACGCTCGAGATCAATCCCGAGTATCTGCGCCGCGGTGTCCAGCGCTGGCGCTCCCGCGCCTCCGTGACCTTGCACCGCGTCGATACCCACAAGGTCGACGACGTCGAAACCACCGACACCATCGCCGCCTGATCGCGGCCTCGCCGCCGCGCCGCGGCGAATCTCCCTCAGGAGCGCCCCGCCTCGGCCGGGCGCTCCTTTTCGTTGCGCTGCGCCATGCTGAATCGACCCAAAGTCATCGGACTGACCGGCGGCATCGGCACCGGCAAAACCACCGTCGGCCGCATCCTCGCTGGTCTAGGCGCCACCATCGTCAACGCCGACCTCGTCGGCCATGAAGTCTATGCCCCCGGTACCCCCGGCTGGCAGAAGGTGCGCGACCGCTTCGGTGCCGCCGTCGTCGCTGCGGACGGCACCATCGACCGCCGCTGCCTCGGCGCCATCGTCTTTGCCGACCCGCAAGCCTTGGCCGACCTCAATGCCATCGTCCACCCGTTGATCGGCACGGAGATCGCGCGCCGCGTCTCGCTCTATCTCGAATCGGGTAACCGCGTGCCGCTCGTTCTCGAAGCGGCCCTCCTCGTCGATGCCGGCTGGACCGCGATCGTCGATGAAGTCTGGGTCGTCGTCGCCCCCGAGACCGATGTCGTCGAGCGCGTGCGCCACGAGCGGGGGATGGAGGACGAACAAACCCGTGCCCGCATCCGGGCTCAAGTCCCCGAAGCGACCCGCCGGGCGCGCGCCGACGTGGTCATCGAAAACTCCGGTTCCCTGGCGGATCTCGACGCCAAGGTGCGGGCCGAGTGGGCCCGCGTCTGCGCCTGAGCCGCCTCAGGCCGCTTTGCGGTAGCGCCGGTCGCGTACCCGGCCGTGCGGTCCACGCCGGTCGCGTAGGGCGTCGCGCACCGCCTCCGGCGACAACCGGAAATGGGCGCACACTGCGTTGAAGCTGAACATCCCGTCGCCGCCGTTGCGGAAGATGTAGCGCTCCGCGTCATAGCGAACGTCCGCACTGGCGTCGTCCAAGTCCGCCACGGCCTGCTCGAGCACCGCCAGAAGCAGCGTCTCTTCCGCCTCCAGCGCTCGCGGGTTGCTCACCGTCGCCCAAAACTCGCCATCCTTGGCGGGCAACGAAGAATGTACTGCCATAGGGCACCTCCTCCTCAACACTCCATCGGGCCGACTTAGGCCCCACGAAATTCGCAAGCAAGCGATGTGCCGATAGCCCTGCTTCCAATTTGTCTCGAATTCGCCCCGGAAGCAGAGGCAAAAAATCCGGTCTAGCGTACAGTCTCGTACGGCAACGCAACGAAAATGGGCAGTTGCCCGGCCAAATGCCGGTGGCGAAGCCGCCTCGGACTGTGGCATAGCCACTACCATGCGAGGTCGCGCGCGCCGTCTCCCTCTCGCGATCGGCCTCGTCTGCGCCGCTCTCGCGACCCTCTCCGCTCGCCCTGTCGCGGCACAACGCGCCGGTGATCTCGACTGCAACGGCGTGGTCGACGCCGGCGACACGCTCGCCATGGCCGGCGCGATCTTCGAAGCGCCGTCGAGTTGTGGCGCGCGCGATGCCAACTTCGACCGCGTCGCTTCGGCCGCCGACCTCGCGGAGGTCGTACGTCGATTTCAGCCGACACCCGCGGGCGACGGCCCGCTGATCACCCACTTCGGCCTCGCCGGCGCCAGCGGTACGCTCCTCGGCGAACTCGGGCGTATCGGCACTACCCCCGTGTTCTTCCGCAATGCCGGCTCGGGCTTCAAGATCGTCGTCGAGGGTACACCCGGCGCCAGTGGCGCCGCACTCGGCCGGCTGACCGTCGACTTGGCGCGCCCGACCTCGCCTCCCGACCTCCAAATCGTCTGCAATCGCCCGCTCGGCGACTCCAACCCGACGATCTGCGACGGCGGCGTCCCCGCCGTCGCCGCGCCGCATTTCGACACCTCCGACTTCACCGCCGCCGTGATGCACGACCTGGGGTGTCCCTTCGATGCCTTCAGCGCCGCCGCCTTCAGCTGCGTCGTCGACCGCTTCGGCAACCCGAGCTTCGTCGACTCCCGCACCCGCCTGCAGTTCTGCGCTCTCGTGTCGCGCTCCATCGAGTTTCCGCCCGGCGACACCGTCTGTAGCGTTCGCCTCCGCGATCAAGCCGGCAACCTCGGCGAAACCCGCTCGTTCATGGTGCGCGTCGAAGGCGGTGCCGTGCCACCAACCTTTACCCCCAGCTTGCCGCCCACGCCGACGTCGGCCGTGACGCGCACGCCGACACGGACGCACACGCCGACCGCCAGTCCCAGCCGCAGCGCCACGGCGACCCGTCCGGCGAGCCCTACCGCGACTCGCCCGCCGACCGCTTTGCCGACGGCGACGCCGTCGCTGCCGTTCACCCCGACTCGTCCACCGGCGACGGCAACGTCGACACTTCCCGCCAGCGCGACGCCGACGCGCAGCACGACACCCGTGCGCAGTGCCACGCCGCCGCCGACCTTCACCGCGGCGCCGCCGTCACCGACGCGCAGCGCGACGCCGGTCACCCCAATCGCCACCGCGACGCCATCGCGCACCGCCACCCCCGCCGCCACGGCAACGCCGCGACCGTCAGACACTCCCACGCGCTCGCCGAGCCCGACGATCACCCGCACGCCGACGACGACGCCGACGCGTCAGCCGTCGGCGACGCCTACCGTCCCGCCGACGCCCAACCGGACGTCGACGCCCACCCGCACGTGGACCTGGACACCCAGCCGTACCCCCAGCCCGACGGTCACCTTCACCGCGACGCGCACGCGCTCCGCGACGCCGACGCGCACGGCGACGCCCATCGGGCCGATCGGCCCGCGCATCTCGTTCCTCGGCATCACCCGCTCCGACGACTCCCTCGTCGCCCGCAGCACGACGACGCCAGAGGGCATACCCGTTTTCGTGCGCAGTTCCGGCAGCGGCTTCAGCCTCGTCGTCGAGGGCCGTCCCGGACTGAGCGGCATCGAGCCGGGCGACTCGGCGTTTTCGTTTTCCGTCAGTTCGCTACCCGACTTGCAGATTCTCGTGTCGCAACCGCTCGGCAACGGCAGCTCTGAAATCTGCGACCGCAGCGGCAGCACCGCCGGCGGCGTTCCCGGCTTCGATCCTCCGGCATTCACCGTGGAACTGGACCGAATCGCCGCGGTGAACGACCTCTCGTGCCGCTTCCTCAACGGTGCGGGCACGGCGCTGGGGCGGCGCAACAGCGATGACGCGTGCACGCAGATTCCGACCGATTCCGGCCTTTACCGCTTCGCCGGAACCGGCTCGACGATCCAATTCTGCGCTCAAGTCGACAGCAGCTTCCGCTTTCCCGAAGGCGACACGCTCGTGATCGTCCGCCTGCGCGACCAATTCGGCAACGTCGGCGAGCCGGCGCGCATGATCCTCCGCGTCGAACCCCGCTGAAGACAAACGACGGTTGCGCTTTCGTCGCCTGTTCGCTAGTTGCCCAACATCGGTCGCCGCTCGTCGCGGTGACCCGGCAAAGGGGAGGTGGAGCATGCGGTCGTGGCTATCGACAATTACTTCATGGGCTCTCGTCGGCGTCGCCCTCCATGGCTGCGGCGACGATTCCTCCGATCGCCCCATCGGGCCGGAGATCACGTTCATCGGTGTCACGCGTGCCGATGACAGCCTCGTCGAGCCGGCCGGCGAAACTTCCGACGGCGTGCCGATCTTCGTGCGACCCAAGACCATCAACGAAGGGGGCTCCGGCTTCTCCATCGTGGTCGAGGGCAAGCCCGGCAGCAGCGGCAGCGAGGTCGGCACTTCGTCCTACGATCCGACGCTCACCAAACTGCCGGATCTGCAGATCGTCGTCTCCCGTCCTCTCGGTAACGGCAGCATCGCCGTTTGTGACGACCCTCTCGAAGCCCCTGGTGGGGTGCCGGCCGTCGATCCGGCGTCGTTCGACGAAGACGACGATGCCGTGCGGCGCGCCGCCAACGACCTCGGCTGCCGTTTCGTCGATGGCGGCGGCGAGACTGCGGCGCGCACTAACCCGTCGGATTCCTGTGTCAGCTTTCCCAGCGGCGACTTCTCCTTCGTCGAAGAGGATTCGACGGCGCAATACTGCGGCTTCGTCAACGTACCTCTCGCCTTTCCCGTCGGCGACACGCTCGTCACCGTGCGCCTGCGCGATGACGCCGGCAACCTAGGTCCCGAAGCGCACATCGTCGTGCGCGTGCAGTAGTCGCTTCGTCAATCGACGTCGTCGCGCGCATGCTGCGTGGGCGCGCTGAAATCGCGCCCGCGCAGCATCTCCCGGTAGCGCCGGCTCAGCGGCAACACGTTGATCGCCCCGGTGATGTCGTTGCGGTCGACATAGACGTCGGTTTCGTACACCTCGGTGATCGCGGTGTAGGTGATCACCTCCGCGGGCGTGCCGAAGCGAACCAGCCGCCCGTCCTTCATCAAGCCGATGCGATCGCAGTAGAGCGCCGCCAGATTGAGGTCGTGCAGGACCGTCAGGATGGCGCGGCCCTCGTCGCGCAATTCTTGCAGCAGGTCGTAAAGTTCCACCGCGTGCCGCAGGTCGAGGAACGCCCCCGGCTCGTCGAGCAGCAGCACGCGTGCCTCCTGCGCCAACGCTCGCGCCAGGATCACACGTTGTCGCTCACCCCCACTCAGCTGATGGAGCGAGCGCCGCGCCAAGTGCTCGACCCCGGTACGCTCCATCGCCCGCCGGGCCGCGGCGACGTCCGTGTCGCCCTCGAAGGCGAAGCCGCCCAGATGAGGCGAGCGGCCCATCAGCACCGCCTCCATCACCGTGAATGGCATCTCCACCGACGTTTCCTGCGGCACCACCGCAATCGCCCGCGCCCGCTCCCGCGCCCCGATCTCGCGCATCGGCCGGCCCGCCAACTCGATCCGTCCCGCCGTCGGCGTCAGCACGCCGCTCAACATGCGAATCAACGTCGACTTACCCGATCCATTCGGCCCGATCAGTCCGAGGATCTCGCCCGCCACGAGTTCCAGCGTCACTCCGCACACGACCTCGTTGCCGCCGTAGTCGAAGACCACGTCGCGTGCCGCCAGCAGCGCCCCCACCGTGTCGTCCTGCATCATCGGTTCACCCGAATTGGCGCCGCGTCTCGCGTTGCAGCAAGTAGACGAAAAATGGACCGCCGCACAGCGCTGTGACTACGCCCACGGGGATCTCGACCGAGCCGAGCAGCGTGCGCGCCACGGTATCGGCCCACACCAGAAACACGGCGCCGGCCAACGCCGAGGCCGGCAGCAGCAGCCGGTGGTCGGCGCCCAGCAAGAGTCGGGTGACGTGCGGCACGATCAGCCCGACGAAGCCGATCATGCCGCTCACCGACACCACCGCGCCGACGAGCAGCGAACTGGCGAAGAAGGTGTCGCGCCGCACGCGGTCGACGTCGACACCCAGCTGCAGCGCGCTCTCCTCCCCGAGGCTGAGCAGGTTCAAGTCGCGAGCATGACGCATCAGCCATAGACTGCCGACACCGACGTAGCCGCCGATCGCCGCGACCAATCCATAGCCTTGCGTCGATAGATTCCCCATCAGCCAATAGAGGATTCCGTACGCCTGATAGTGATCGGCGATCGAGTTGACGAACATGATCAATGCCCCGGCAAAGGCATTGTAGACGACCCCCGCCAGCAGCAGCACGTACGGTTGAAGCCGCCCGGACACCAAGGCCAGACGGTAGACGACCAACATCGACAGCAACGCCCCGAGCGATGCGGCGATCGGCAATACCGCCGCCGATACGAAGACGCCTTGTCCACCGGCAATCACCGCCACCACCGCACCGAGCGCCGCGCCGCCGGAGACTCCGATGAGATGCGGTTCCGCCAACGGGTTGCGCAACAGCCCCTGCAGCGCCGCGCCGGCGGTGCCGAGCGCCACGCCGACGATCGCCGCAAGCAGCACCCGCGGCAAACGCGTTTCGAACAAGATGACGCGATCCGTCCCGGCGCCGCTGTCCGTAAAGGCTTGCCAAAGATCGATCGGCACGCTGCCGATCGCCGCCGCCGCGGCGATGGAGACGATCAATCCGACTCCAAGAGCCATCAAGGCTCGCGCGAAACGGCGCTGCGTCAGGTGTGTCGACCGCCCTGCCAAAACCTTCCTCATGGGCGATCCGTCACCTCGGCGTAAGCTTCGGGGTGCACGCGCCGCGCCAACTCGGACAGTGCCACACCCAGCCGCGGCCCAGGGCGCAGAAGCTCGTTCTCGGCATAGGCGTAGACACGCCCAGCACGCACGGCCGGCAGCATCGGGAAGCCCTGCCAGAACGCCACGCCGGCATCTTGATCCGCTTCGCTCCCCATGGTCGCGTCGATGATCACTTCCGGTGCGGCCGCGAGCGCCGCCTCGAGCGATAGGCGCGGCCAACCCTTGCCGGCGGCGGCGACGACGTTGACGCCTCCCGCCAAGCGCAACAGTTCATCTTGCACCGTGCCGCTTCCCGCCACGATCAAGGGCGCACGACCGACCGCCAGCAGAACCGAACGCGGCGCTCGGTCGCCGACCCGCCGCCGCACTTCGTCGATCCGTCGATCGAGCGCCGCGGCCAGCTCCTCGCCCGCTTCGGCCCGACCGAGGCGCGCGGCGAGCGTGATCATCATGCTCCGGATGTCGTCCAGCGTCACCGGGTCGACGACCAGGACGTCGATCCCCAGCGCGCGCAACGCCTCGACCGGATTGCGGTTGCCCGGACTCGGCACCGCGAGCACGAGGTCCGGTCGGGCCGCGACGATCGCCTCCACCGTCGGGGCGACGAACGACCCCATCTTCGGCAAACGCTTGGCCTCTTCCGGGTAGTCACACTGAGAGGAGACGCCGACGAGGCGATCCCCGAGCCCCAGAGCGAAGACGACCTCGGTCAACGACGGAGCCAGCGAGACCACCCGCGTCGGCGCGCCTAGGGTGTCGACGGACGTCAAGCGAATGGCGAGCGAGTGAGTCGTATCGGCCAACAGGCCGATCCACACGTCGGCCCAACCGTATTTCTCGCGCAGCTTGGCGCGAATCAGCCGATGCCCGTCGGGTTGAGGCAGCACCTCGACGCGGTACGGGTGCAGGACGCCGCTGCGTTCGAGCCGAACTTCCGGGTGCTCGAGAAGATCCTGGTAGAAGGCGCGCTCCGGCTCGGCGACCTCGATCAGCGGCGTGCCCTGATCGTCGGCGACCCACACGCGCGTCGTGCGCCAGTCGCCGGCGGCGGTGCGGGTGTGGAGCACGACGACTTCCCGACCTTCGAGCGCCAGCAGGGTGATGCCGGCGAAGGCGACGACGACAGCCGCCAGCCCGGCGACGATGCTTTTCCACGACGGCATGCAAGGGCCTTACGCCGGGGGCGGCGCGGCGACAAGCGCGGCGCGTGCGTTGGACAAGCGGACGCCTGCTCGCCACAGTGCCGCACCATGCCTTCGGGTGAAGATTCGCACGCTGCCGCGTTCCTCGCGGCCTGCCACGCGGCGGGATTCGACGTGACAGCCGCTTTCGACACCCGCTCCTTCAACACCGCGGCGGATCCGAAAGAGCGCTTGCCCGATTTCGATCGTGACGGCGCCTATGCCGTGCTCGTCGCTCATTCGCGTGCCGTCTGGCCGCTTTTCCTCGCCTGGTTGCGCCGCGATCCACGCCGGATCGACGCCGGCGACCCGTTCGATACCTACAGCGAAGAGCAGTTGCGTCGCGCCGCCGCGACGACGTTGGGCCGGCATACCTTCCTGTGGGCGCATCGGACGGAGCCGCGCCCGATTCCCATCCAGCGCTTGGCGCAAGTTGCCGGTGTGGCGCATCTGTCGCCGACCCATCTCAGCATTCACCCGACCTTTGGGCCGTGGATCGGTTTGCGCGCCGTCGTCGTGCTCGATGCCGATGGACCTGGCGGGCCACGGGTGCCGCCGGACCCCTGCGGCACCTGCTCGCAGGCCTGCTCGCCGGCGTATCGCCGAGTCGCCGAGCGACCGTTGAACGAGCAGACTTGGCTCGACTGGCTCGCCGTGCGCGACGCGTGTCCCGTCGGCAAGGTGTATCGCTACGACCCGGTGCAGCTGGCCTACCACTACACCAAGGACCTCGACCTGTTGCGCCGGGCGCTGAGCGACCCGGGCTGAGACCGGCGGGCACTTCCATCGCCGAGCACCCTCTTCTCTCGAAATCGAAGCCGCGCCGTGCTTGGAAGCAGCATGCACCGCGATTGTACGTTTCGTCTCGGCGCGACGCTCGCCGGGTTGCTGCTTTGCTTGATGGCGCCGCCGTCGACCTCGGCCGAAGAGCTGTCGCGTGACGAGGTCTTTCCGCGCGACGACGTATTCGGCCGCCTGCTCGCCGATCCGAAGGAGCCTCGCTTCTACGGCGGCATCTACCGCATCACGTTTCGCACCGGCGACGTGACCGAGGGCAGCGCCAGCGACGAGATGGACTCGGGCTTCATCGGCGCCGGTCACAACTTCGGCATTTGGACGCGTCGTCAGGGCAAAGACGGCATCCAGGTCGGCCTGTTCGGGCAAATCGTCTCGCAGTTCAACCTGAGCTACTCCAGCGGCGACTTGATCAACACCGACTACCTCGTCGGCATTCCGGTCAGTCTGCGCCGTGGTCCGTGGTCGGGGCGCGTTCGACTGCTGCACCAGAGCAGCCATCTGGGCGACGAATTCTTGGTGCGCAACCACGTCATCCCGGTGCGCAACTTCGGTTACGAGATGTTCGACGGACTGTTGGCGCGCGACCTCGGGCCGGCGCGGCTCTATGCGGGCATGGGCGCGGTGTTCAACTCGTCGACCGACTTCGATCCGATGATGTTCCAGGCCGGCGCGGAGTACCGCAGCGGCTGGGATCCAGGCTGGCGCGTCTTCGGTCTGCGGCCGACCGCTGTTTGTGGTGTCGATTACCGCACGTGGCAGCAACAAGATTGGGACCCGACGATCAACGCCGTCGCCGGGCTCGAGCTGGCGCGCGAAGATAGCCCGACTCTCGTGCGTTTCCTCGGCACCCTGCTGCATGGTCACTTTCCGTTCGCGCAGTTCTTCGACGAGACCGAAGTCGATGCGCTGGGGCTGATGCTGCAATTGGAGATCTGAACCGCAGGGTTCACGGTAGGAAGACCATGTCGAAGGGCGGTAGGCCGAGGTCGATCGGCTGGGGCGTCCGCTCGACGCCGTCGTAGAGACCGAAGATTCGCACGCCGGGTCGCCGCACGCTCCGGTCGGCGACCCACAATTCACCGCGATCGCCGACGCGCAACTGCGCGATGAAGCCGCTGTCACCGATCAGAGTCGCCAGGGGTTGGCCGCTCGTCGGGTCGAACGATACCAGTGAGTTGCGAAAGTTGCGTCCCGACAGCACCGCGTAGCCGAGCTTGCCCGAGGCAAAGACGAAGTCGGTGATGTCACCACCCACTTCGGACTCTTCGACTTGAAAGCCGAGACTCGTACCGGAACGCAAGTCGACGACCTCGATGCCGCCGTCGTCCTCGCTGAAGTAGCCGACGGTCGCCACCCAGAGACGGTCGCCGGCGATCTCGATGCGTGTGAATGGATTGCCGCCCGCCAATTCGATGATGTCGACGACCCGATCGGTGGCGATGTCGATGACCGCGATGCGCCCGTTACCCGCGGGGGAGAAGAGGTCGTTGCGATTCAGGCGCTGCAGCGTCACATAGAGTTTGTCGCCGGCAATGGCCAGTGCTTCGGGTTCCGGGAATCCGTCGGCATCGGCGTAGGGCGACAAATCGATGCTGCCGCGCACGAAGCCGATGCAGTTCGCCTGCACGGACGGATCGACGATGAGCAGTTCCTTCTTCTCGTAGAGGGCAACGTAGCCCTTGTCGGGAGCGGCGACGATGAAGTCGTGCGGGTTGCTGCCGGCGCCGGTGGAACAATCCCAACGTCGGGCGAAGTCGTCGGCGACATCGAGCGACTGCAGTGAATCACCCACGAGACCGAAGCGATTGACGATGTACAACGCATCGCCTTGTACTCGCGCCACGGCATCGGCGTTGACGCGGCGGCTTGGGCTCGCGGGCAACTCGATGCCGTAGTCCTGCGTCCGCAACGTGCCGAACGATCCGGTCTCGAAGTCGCTGGCGATGACGAAGGCGCGGCGCGCCGCTGCCGGGCAGCCGCGCAAGGCCGTCGAGACGCCGACCAGCAATTCGTCGACGGTGATCCCCGCATTGAAGTCGCGATCGAAGGCACCGCATTCGAGTACCGTGGCTCCACCGAGGGCGACGTTGACGCCACGCACGATTTCGTCGACGAGCACGCGGCCGTCGCCGTCGCAGTCGCCCGTACAGACCTCTGCCGCGGCGCCGCGCAAGGCGATCGACAACAGCAACAGGCCGAGCAGCAGACGTGCTGGTTGCATCACAGCTCCCATTTCAGCGTGACGAATGCCGAGCGTCCCGGCAACGGGAATCCGGCCACGTCTTCCGTGTGTTCGTTGGTGAAGTTGCGCACGTCGATGCCGAAGCGCAGACCGCTCCGTGGTTGGAGACCGACGCCCGCGGCGTGCAGTTCGCGGCTGTCGACACGCCGGAAGTTGACCCGATCGAGGTAGTTGCCGGCGATGTGATTGAGCTCGTAGTAGACGCTGCCCAGCTCGTGTTCGAAGGCCAAGCGGAAGAAGAGTTCATCCTGCGGGCGACCCGGAAGGCGCTTGCCGTCTTGCGAGGGAATGTCGCTCTGGTTGCGAGCGTCTTGGCGGGTATAGTTGAGGTCGACGACCCAGTGGCGCCATGCCGACAGATGGCCGCTGATTTCGTGGCCGTGGATGCTGGCGTTGCCGATGTTTTCGGGACGAAAGTACTGTTGGCTCAACTGGACGAGCACGATCAGATCGTCGATGTCGTTGTCGAAGTAGGCGTATTCGAACGACACCGAGTCGATCCAGTCGAGAGCGCACCAGCCGGCACGCAAGCCGATGTCGCGATTGATGCCGGTCTCGGAGCGCAGGCGTGAATTGCCCTGGACGAAACCGCGACTCCCGAACAGTTCTTCCAGATTCGGCGGCCTCTCGAAGCGGCCGATGTTGCCGTTCACTTGGAGCCAAGGCAGCACGTCGACTTCGGCGCCGATCGACGGGCTCCACAGATCGTGTTTCTTCGTCTGACGCGGCAGATCCTCGCGCCCGAGTTCGTCGTCGATCGGGCCGAAGGTGTCGCGCAGGTGCTCGTAACGCAGCGTCGGCACGAGGGTGATCCGCTCGGGCCAGAGATAGAATCGGTCCTGCAGGGCGGTGGACAGGCGGAGCCGATCTTGGCTCTGCGTGTCGTCTTGCGGGCGCACGTCATCGTGACTGTCGAAGGTTTCGCCGCCCATCGACAGGAACATCTCGGGCACGTGCGTCGACCACTGCAGCCAGCGAGCGCCGATACTGGCACCTCCGGCGATCGTCTCGTTGATGACGTCTTGGTTGACGCCGAAGAGGTCACCGTCGCGGTTGTCGAAGTTCGAACGGTCATACAAGACGAAGGTCTTCACTTCGCTGTCGAGAGGCAGGCCGAGGCTATCGTAGCTCTGGAGACGCAGCACGTTGATGCTGCGCACGTCGGAAAGGGACGCGGAATCCGATTGATTGCGGCCGATTCCGGCGAGCCCTTGATCCTTGAAGAACAAGTCGGAGGTCAGGTCGAGCCGCAGATCCTCGTCGAGATCGCGCCCGACCTTGAGTAGCGCCCCGACGGAGTCGATCTGGTTGTTCTGGCGCTTCATTTCGATCGGTTGCGGCGGCGCCCCGGGTTCGGGCGAGCGCTCGTAGAACGAGAAGTCGCCTTCGCTGCCGAGGTAGCTGACGTGTCCGAGAACGTCGAAGCCGCGCCAGCGCCGCGTGTGCGATGCGACGATCTTGGCGGTGTTGAACGAGCCGTAGGCGAGTTTGAACTCGGTCGACGGAACGTCGCTCGGCTGGCGCGTGACGAGGTTGACGACGCCGCCGATGCCGCCGCTGCCGAAGCCGATCGGCGTCTGCCCGCGATAGACTTCGATGCGGTCGAGGCTGTCGATCGGCAGATCGGAGAGGCTGACGGTTTCGTCGTCGGCGCGCGACAGCGAGATGCCGTCGAGATAGACCGCGACCTGTTTGGCGGAGGAGCCGCGAATCGACACGGTGCTGAAGGCGCCCAGGCCGCCGAAGCGGCGCACTTGCACGCCGACGGACTCACTCAAGGCGTCGCCGACGTCCTTGACGTAGTCAGCCGCGAGGTCGGCGTCGATGACCGTGGCGAAGATGGTCGGTGCGGTGATCTCGATGGGGTCGCGCGCTTGTTCGACGACTTCGACGGTCTCGATCGGCTCGTCGTCTTGACCCGAGGCAGGAGTGACCGCGGCGACGAGCGCCGTCGCGAACGCCGCGGCGCGGCAAAGGCGATGATCGCGGCTGCGGCGCATGCGGGGTCACGGTTCGAGGCGAAGCACGATGCCGATCAGGTCGGCGGCGGTGACGAAGCCGTCGTCGTTGGCATCGACGCCGCGTGTCGAAGGGATGCTGCCGCCGGCGACGTCGGCCGCTTCCTGGCCGTCCCCATCGAACAGCTCGCCCTCGGCCCACACGAGATCGGGTGCGGCAACGCTGCCATCGCCGTCGGCATCCCCCGGAGACGTGGTTGCCGGCGGCGTGCTGGTCGCGGTCGGCGTGGGCGTGGGCGTCGGCGAGATCGTCGGGGTCGGCGTCACGATCGGCTCCGAGCAGGGGTGGATGACGGCGATCGCGTCGAGGTCGAAGCCGCCGCTATTGCCGGGGGGGACGCGGTTGCCGGGGTCGGCGATGGAGGCTCCCGGATCGGTGATGCGGACGTACGACACACGACCGATCCCGAGAGTGGCGAGGTCGAAAGTGTCGCCGCCGGCGGCGAGCGGATCGAAGGGGTCGATACCGTTGTCGGGGTTGCTCAGCACCGGCGAGCGCCCTGCCAGGCCGATGAAGCTGACTGGGTCGTAGGGAAAGGTGGTGTAGGTGACGTCGTCGGGGCTGACGGCGACGATGCCGGCCTCGACGAAGATCGCGCCCGAGGGGGAGCCGGCGTGAAAGGCGTTTTCGAATACGATGAAGTCGGGCCCGGGGCCGTCGCAGATGGCGGCCGTGAAGCCCAACACGATGATGCCGCCGTTGCCGAGGGCGACGGTGTCGAGAGAGCCCTCGGTCAGACTGCCTCCCCGCGGCGGGCCTTGCACGATGCGCGGCAGTTCGTCGGCGCCGAAGCCGGCGGCATCACCAGGGGTGAAGCGGACGACGGTATCGATGAAGGTGCCGGCGGTCGCAGCGCGCGCGAGCCCGAGCAGGCACAGCGAAACGAGGGTGGTGCAGGCGAATCGAGGCATGGTCGTCATGCGGGGCAGAGATCGAGCGACGGCAAAGGGGACAGTCCCGTTAAGGAGACTGTCCCCTTTTGAGTCACGGAATCAGGGCTGACAGAGAAAGCCGTAGCTGTCTTTGTCCTTACGCCCGCCGTCGCTTTCGACGGACACGCTGAGTTTGGCCTTGCCCGGCTTGTCGCCGCGGGTCGGCACGCGCAACCCGTCGCTGAAGAAGCAGCGCGCCGATCCGGCCGCGAGCGGCACCGCCGTGGTGATGCGTTGCGCCGCTTCGGTGATGGAAGCGTCCGCCGGGCGGCTGCTGATGGAGACCGATGACAGCGCCTCGTCGATGCCGCATTCGAGGAAGCGGGTGTCGTCGACGTTGAAACAGAAGCCGACCGGGAACAGGCAGCTGCCGTTGACGCTACCGTCGGCGTCGCAGGGGTCGCCGTCGAAGCAGATGGCGTTCTTGGCCGGCTTGCCCGGCTCGGGGGAAACGAGGGCGATGCCGTAGAGTTCGTGCAGGCATTCGGTTTCGTCCTTGCCGTCGCCGGGGACGAGGTTGGCGATCGGCGTGAAGCGATGCAGCGACTTGTCCTCGGCGGCGCCGCTGAACGTCGACGACAGCACCTCGATGCGGCCGGTGAACGGATGCTGTGTCATGCCGCCAGCGAAGGTGAGTCCGGTGGCGAAGTTGGTCTGGGTCGGACCGAGCGGATCGATGCGGACGATGGCGCCGCCGAAGACGCCGCTCGCCAGGATGGTGCCATCGGTAAGGGCGAGGAGGTCGGTCGAACCGACATCGACCGTCGGTGCGATCAGCGGTGCGGCGATGGGTGTGCCGTTCGCGGCAAAGGATCTGATCTGGTTCTCGAAGGAGGCGAGGCTCTCGGCGACGAAGACGTTGCCGCCGGCATCGACGCTGACACCACCAGTGAAGTCGAAACCGCCGGCGAAGGTGGTCGACACGCCGTTGTCGTCGATGCGCAGGACGGTACCGGCGCCGGCACCGGCGGCGTTGGTCACCAGTACGTCGCCACTCGCATGGAGGGCGAGCG
This sequence comes from uncultured Binatia bacterium (SeqCode), assembly GCA_964524885.1. GTDB lineage: Bacteria > Desulfobacterota > Binatia > HRBIN30 > HRBIN30 > CALJUJ01. The sequence goes on along the minus strand of CAZGEJ010000042.1, from coordinate 486 downwards.
ACGAGGCGAACTCGACGCTGCCGGCGGGCCGCAACTCCAGGTCGGTGGCGACGCGCGCCGCGGCGGTCGAGGCCGAGGGGATGGCGAAGACCGTGTCGCCGGTGAGGGCGGACTTCATGTTGTCGCCGAAGCCGTCGGCGGCGTCGGCGTTGTCGCTGACATAGAGAACGTCCGCATCGGCGTCATAGAGACAATCGCCGATCGAGTTGAAGCCGAAGGCGACGAGTCGGGTATCGCCGGACTCTTGCGCCAGGACGATCGCCTGAGCGTTGGCGGTGAAGCCGGGTCCGACGCCGACGAAGGTGCCGCCAGGGCCGGCGGCGATGCAATTCTGCGTCGGGCTGGCGAGCAGTTGCGTCGAGTAGATGTAACCCGCGGGCGGCGTCACTTGGGCGGACGTCGAATGGATGCAGGCGAGCGAAAGGAAGGCGGCGGCTGCCGCCGAACGGCGAAAAACGGTGAACATGGGTACCCCCGTGTCAGCAC
>CAZGEJ010000041.1:0-54633 GCA_964524885.1 uncultured Binatia bacterium (SeqCode) | reverse complement strand
TTGGCCCTTGGCCCTTGGCCCTTGGCCCTTGGCCCTTGGCCCTTGGCCCTTGGCATTTGAGTTCCCTTGGCCGCCTTGCCACAACCGCCGCATGCTTCGCCGCCTCCGCCTTGCCCTCGCGTTCGTCGTGCCGGCGGCGGCCTATGGCTTCGGCGTGCTGTCGCACGAGCACCGCTGGTTCCCGACCCCGCAGATTGAAAGCGGCCTGCGCGGCGCCATTTGGCTGTTGCGCCCCGAGCGCGGCTACCGCGACACCAGCGATCGCACGCCGGTCGATTGCGGCAGCCTGCGCGGCGCGGCGGTGTGGCTCACGCTCGGCCAGTCGAACGCGGCCAACGAGGGCGACCTCGACTACACGACCGGCGCCGGCGTCTTCAATCTCAACCCGTTCGACGGCAAGTGTTACGTCGCCCGCGACCCGCTGCTCGGCACCACCGGCGATCGCGGTTCGGTGTGGACCCGCGCCGCCGACGGCGCCATCGCCGCCGGACTCTTCGACCGCGTCGTCGTGCTGCCGATCGCCGTCGGCGGCAGCAGCATCACGCGTTGGTCGAGTGACGGCGACCTCTACCCCCGGCTGGAGTTGGCGCGGCAAGCGCTCGCCGACGCCGGCCTACGCGCCACCCACGTGCTGTGGCATCAGGGTGAGAGCGACGTGCTCATGCCGGCCGCCGAGTATCGACGACACTTCGCCAGCATGTTGGACGGCTTGCGCGCCGCCGGCATCGACGCGCCGGTGTACGTCGCCCAGGTTTCGCTCTGTAAGAACCATGGCAGCGAGACCTTGCGGCAAGCCCAGCGCGACCTCACCGAGCTGCCGGGGGTGCGACTCGGCCCCGACACCGACACCCTCGACCGCTTCCTCTGGCGCCGCGACATGTGCCACTTCTCGGCCGCCGGCCTGCAACGTCACGCCGCCTTATGGGTCGAGACCTTACGCCGCGACCACCGCGTCCAGGATTGACCGATTCCAACGCCGAGACACCGAGACGCGGAGAAGGCGCAACCCCCTCGGCGTCTAGGTGGTGCAAGGACAGACTCACTGCTTGGAGGCGCTGATCTCCTCGAGTTCGCGTTGGCGGGTTTCAGGGAGCGACAGCACCAGGACCGCCGCCACCAGCGTCGAGGCGGCGACCCACGGTAGGGCCTGCAACAGATCCCCCTGCTGTTCGCTGACGAGCGACAAGGCCAGCAGGCCGAAGCCCGCGCCCATCGTCTCGGCGAGCGACACCAGGCCGGTCGAGGTGCCACGCTGTGCCGTCGGAAACAGCTCCGTCGAGAAGGCGCGCACGATGACGTTGCCCGCCATCACCACCAGCACCAGACCGATCCAGGTCGGTGGTAGCAGCCAATCCGGGCCGCGGAAGAACATCCAGCCGAACAGCGGGAAGACGGACAAGACGATGAAGCCGACCCAGCGCCGCCCGAGCCGGTCGGCGATGCGACCCGCTTGCACGTTGCCGACGACGCCGACGGCACCGCACAGAATGACCATCGTAGAATACTGCCACGGCTCCCAGCCGCGGTAGCTCTGCACGAAGTACCCGATGAAGGCGAAGACCACGGCGTGCCCGAGCGAGGCGATCGACGCCACCCCCAACACCGTCGCGACCCGGCGCGGGTTGTCGCTCGCCAGGCCGAGGAGAGGCTCCAGCCAACGGCGCCCGAGACCGCCTTGGCTACGCTCCTGGTTGGCGAATCGCTGGGTTTCCGTGATGCCGGCGCGAAACCGTGGCAGGAGAAACAACGGCAGCACTCCTAGAAAGTACAGCGCCCGCCAGCCGTACGGCAGCACGTCGACCGCGGCGAACAGCAGCGCTCCGAAGCCGTGACCGACGGCGGCCAGCGCCGCCAGCATGCCGATACCCCAACCGCGGTGCTCGGCCGGGAATTCTTCCGTGACGATGACCACGGCGATCGCCGCCGACGTCAACATGAACGTGCGCGTCAGGATCTGAAACAGAACGAACTGCAGCGCCGTCTGGCTCAACCCCGTCAGGAAGGTGCCGACGCTCAATCCCATGACACACACGAGGAAGAGCCGGCGACGGCCGACGACGTCGGCGAACGGGATCAGGAGAAAGGCCGGCAGTGCCCCGAGGCGAATCATCGCCGTGAACGTGCCGAGTTGGTTTTCGGCGATCTGCAGATCCTGCGCGACGTGCTTGAGCGCCGCACCGAGCAGGGAAAAGTCGTAGTTCTCGAAGAAGAGCGCCAGCGATACGAAGCCGAGCAGCGTCACCAAACGGGGTTCGACATCGGGCACCTGGCCGAAAAAAGCCGGGATCCAGGTGGGGTTCTTTCTCCGCCCCGGGGCGCTCGGATGACTCACACCATGCCACTCGCGAACCTGGGAGCTATCGGACCGACGGTCGTTAAACAAGCCCCCAGCCGGGCACGCGGCGGCTCACGGCTGCAACAACGTAGCGTTCAGCTGGAATGGGATGGAGCGGCCCTCGACCTCGTCGACGTAGACGAACCAGGTGCCGGTCGCCGGTTGGACGATGTCGATCGCTTCGAAAACGCCGCCCGTCGCCGAGACGAAGTCGTAACTCGTCGCCGACGCCGTCGCACCGTAGCGCGCGTACAGGTTCAGGTTGTTGGGCGTTCCCTGGGTCGGGTCCTCGGCGTTGAGCACCAGCCGCAGCTGCTGCGTTCCGGCCGGCACCGCGAGCGTGAACACGCGCGTCGCCTGCACCGGCGTCAGCGTGGCGGTCAGCTGGTCGACGACGGCGTCGAGTCCGGCGATCGTGCAGTCGATCAGGCTCGCCATCGTGCGCGCCCCGGCGCAGACCCCGCCGAAACCGCGCGTCGACAGCGCACCGACGGTCGCATCGCTACAGCGTCCGGAAATTCCCACGGCGAGCTTTTCCGCCGCCTTGGCGATCTTGGCGTTCGCCTTGTCGCTGGGGCAGCTCTGCACCTTGCCTTTGTCCGCCTGGGTCCGGCAGCCGTCGAGCGCCCGCAGCCGGGTCGTCGCATAGCGCGCCGCGTTCTTGCCGATCTCCGCCTGGCAGCGCGCCTCCGCGACGGGCAGCGGTCCGAGTCCATAGGCGTCGGCATACACCAGATCGACACTCGCCTGCGCCGCTTGGTCGACGGCGTTCAGTAGGCACTGACGCAGCCCCGCCGCATCGCTCGCACCCTGGCAGAAGCCGCCGAGGAGACTCGACTCGACCACCGCGTCACCGCACTTGGCGGCCAAATCCTCGACGGTGAGTCGGCTGCGCGCGCGGTCGCAGTCGGCGATCGTCGCGTCATCGGGGCATGGCCCCGTGCGACTCCCGTCGAAGACGTCATCGAGACACTCGCTCAAGGACGGCGCGATCCACTTGTGCAGCTTGGCGAGCTGCTTGCCGATCTCGCGTCGGCACATCTGGCTCGACTTCGACAAAACTGCCGTGCCGGCGGCGATGGCGCTGCTGCTGCCCTGCCCCAGCGGCGCGTAGGGGCCGCAGGCGCCCGTGGTGGTACCGCCTTGGCCGAGTTCGGCGTCGAGGAAGTCGAGGTTGTCGAAGAGGTTGGCGTCGAAGGAGACATCCAACGGCAGACAACTGTCGCTCTGGCCACCGGACGTGACGCCGGCGACGACGCTGTCGCTGCCGGCCGTACCTGCGAGGAACAACGGCCCGCCCGAGTCGCCGACACAGGTGTTGGAGTTCTCGCCCGGCTTCCCGAGCGGAGCCGTGAAGCTCCAACAGAGGTGCTCCGGTTCGGGAATCGTCAGCGCCGCCTCGCTGCAACTCGTCAGCCGCACCTTGCCGCGTCGCTTGAGACCGGCGTCGTCGGCCGTGCCGTTGGTGCCCCCGAAGCCGATGATCGTTGCGGGGGTCGCCGGCGGCGGCGTCGACTGGCGGTTGAGAGCCATCGGCACGATGCCCTCGACGGCGCTGGTCAGATGGAGGACCGCGACGTCGTGGCCGAGACCGAAGTTGAAGTCGGGATGCACCGCGATCGACTCGACCGTGTGGATGCCGCTGTGCTGCAGCAGCACGCGCCACGGCTTCGGATCGGGCGTGCAGAAGGTGTCGGAGGGGCAAACACAATGAGCCGCGGTGAGGAAGGCGCGACAGCCGATGAGCACGCCGCTGCACTGCACCCCGAGGCCGAATCCAAATTGGCGCAGCACGGCGCCGGTGGCGTACTCCTGCGGCGCGTAGGTGCCGTTGACGATCTGCGGCTGCAGCTGTGCCGGCACCATCGCGGCCGAGGCCAGCACCAGGAGGACGCAAAGGGGGGCGCAATACCGCCTTAGTTGCCACATCGTCGATCGATTCCACGCCGCCTGCGGCGCTCCCTCGACTAACGCTCCGCGCCAGGGGCCCTGTCAAGCGACGGATTGTTCCCACCCGGCCTCCAGCCCCGGCCCACCCTCGGCCTCCAGCCCTCGCCCCCTCGCGCCAGACCGGCTACTCTCCCGCCGATGCACGCCCTGCGGGTCCATCGCAGCAATCGCATGGAGCGCCTCGCCGACGCCTTGGCCGACGTCGTCGCAACCCCCCTCGCCGATCCGCTGGCGCGCGAGTGCATCGTCGTCGAAGGCCGCGGCATCGAACGCTGGCTCTCCCGCCAACTCGCCGACCGCCTCGGCATCTGGGCACATGCCGAGTTCGTCTTCCCGCGGCGCGTCCTGCAACGCGGCCTCGCCGCCTTTCTCGGAGCCAACGCCGGTCCCGACGACGCCTTCGAGCCCGAGTCGTTGACGTGGAGCATCGCCGCCCAACTGCCCACCCTGCTCGAGCAGCCGGCCTTCGCCCCGGTGCGCGGCTACCTCGAACCGCGCGACGCCGCGCGCACCCTCGCTCTCGCCCAGCGCTTGGCCGCGCTTCTCGATCACTACGTCGTCTACCGCCCCGAGATGATCCTGCGCTGGGAAACCGGCCAGGACGATCACTGGCAAGCCCACTTGTGGCGCGCCATCGTCACACGAAACGGCACCACGCACCTCGCCGCTCGCTGCCAAGCCTTGTTCGCCGCCATCGACGCGCCCCCCATCGAACCGTTGCCACAGCGCGTGTCGCTCTTCGGTCTGTCGACCCTCGCCCCGCTCTACTTGCGCGTCTTCGACGCCCTCACCCGCTACTGCGACGTGCACCTGTTCCTGCTCAATCCGTCGCAGGCCTACTGGGGCACGGTGCGCTCGCGGCGCGAGGTGCTGCGCGATCTCTGGCGCAACGACCCCGACGGGATCGATCTCGCCCAGGAACTCGACACCGCCGCCGGCCATCCCCTGCTCGCCTCCCTCGGCCGCGTCGGGCGCGATTTCCAAGAGGTCCTCGAAGCTTCGTGCCAGTACCACGAGGACGACGTGTCCCTGTACGAGGATCCCGGCACGGACTCGATGCTGGCCACGATCCAATCGGATCTGCTGTATCTTCACCACCGTCGCCTCGACGACAACCGGCTGCCGCTACCGCCGCACGACACCTCCATCCGCATCCATGCCTGCCACGCCGCCGTGCGCGAAGTGCAAGTCTTGCGCGACCAACTCCTCGACTTGTTCGCAGCCGACCCCACCTTGCACGCCGACGAAGTCGTCGTGCTCTGCCCGACCATCGAGGTCTATGCCCCACTGATACAAGCGGTGTTCGGCAGCGACGACGGGGTGCAACTGCCCTTCCGCATCGCCGACCTGCAGCGCCGCAGCACCGACGACGCCGTCGATGCATTCCTGCGCCTGCTCGTGCTGCTCGGCGGTCGCCTCGCGGCCGACGAGGTCGTCGACGTCCTCGAACTGCCCGCCGTGCACACCCGCTTCGGTCTATCCCCGAGCGATCTGACCCTGATCCGCTCCTGGATCGTCGACTCCGGCATCCGCTGGGGCGCAGACCAGGCGCATCGCGTCGCCGAGGGTCAACCCTCCCTCCTCGAAAACACCTGGCGCTTCGGTCTCGATCGCTTGTTCCTGGGTTACGCCATGCGCACCGATGGCGCCTGCACCTACGCCGGCCGCCTGCCGCTCGACGGTATCGAAGGAACCCATGCCGCGGCTCTCGGCGGCTTCGCCGAGTGGTGCGAGGCCCTCTTCCACTGGCGCGACCGAATCCATACCGCTCAACCGGTCAGCGCTTGGCGCGACGTCCTGCTCGCCTTGCTCGACGCCTTCGTCGCCGAAACACCCGACCTTGTCGATCAACACGTCGCCATCCGCGGCGCCATCGACACCGTCGTCGGCCGCGCCGAGGCCGCCGGTTTCGACGGCGAGGTCGAACTCGCCGCCTTGCGACCGCTGATCGAAAGCGCCTTGCAGCATGCCGCGCCCGGGCGCGGCTTTCTCTCCGGCGGCATCACCTTCTGTGCGCCCGTGCCGATGCGCAGCATCCCCTTCCGCGTCGTCTGCCTCCTCGGCATGAACGACGTCGACTTCCCGCGCCACCAACCGCCCGCGGGCTTCGACCTCATGGCGCGGCGCCCCAAGGCGGGCGATCGCAATCCGCGCGACGATGATCGTTATCTCTTCTTGGAGGCTCTGCTCGCGGCGCGAGAGCGGGTCATCATCACCTATCTCGGCCGCAGCGTGCGCGACAACGCACCGCTGCCCCCATCGTCGGTGGTCAGCGAATTGCTCGACACCATCGACGCGACCTTCGTCGGCGACGACACCACGCGACCCGCCAGCGCCGGCTTGATCGTCGAACACCCGCTGCAGCCTTTCAGCCCCCGCTACTTCGATGGTTCCGACGCGCGCCACTTCAGCTTCTCGCAGCGCGATTGCCAAGCCGCCCACGGGCTTCTTGCGCCGCAAGCCACCGCGGTCCCCTTTCTCACGACGACCTTACCGCAAACGCCGAGCCGCGCCGGAGGTCCGACGCTCGCCGGGCTGGTGCGCTTCTTCTCCCATCCGACACGTGCCTTCTTGCAGCATCGTCTCGGCATCTACCTGCGCGACGGCGACCCTGGCCTGCCCAACCGGGAACCCCTGACCTTCGATACCCTCGAGGCCTGGCAACTCGGCAGCGACGTGCTGGTTCGCCTTGCCGATGCCGATCGCGCCGCGCAGGTCGAGGAAATCCTCCGCGCCGAGGGTCGCTTGCCTCCCGGCACCATCGGTCATTGTGTCCTCGATGACCTGCGGCAATCCGCCATCGACATCCTGGAGACCGCGGCTCCCTTCGTCGCCGGCGACAAGCTCGAACCACGCGCCGTCGAACTCACTCTCGGAGAGGTTGCTCTCACCGGTGTGCTCGACGAGTTGCGACCCGCCGGCCTGGTCCGTATCGACTACGGCAACCGTAACGGCACCCGCCTGCTCGCCGCCTGGATCGAGCATCTTTTCCTTCAATGCGCCGCGCTCGACGGCGTCGAACCGCGGCGCATCCTGATCGCGCGCGACGGCGGCGTCACCTTCGGCGCCGTCGACGATGCGGCCGAAATCCTCGCGCGACTCGTCGCCTTGCAAACGATCGGTCTGCAGCAACCGCTGCCGTTGTTCCGCCAATCCTCGTACGCCTTCGCCAAGGAGCTGCTCAAGTCGGACCAGCCGGAGCGTGCCCTCGCCGCGGCGCGAAAGGCCTTCCTCCCCGGATTCAACCCGAACCACGACGGCGACGACGCCAACGTGGTGCAGATCTACGGTAGCGACGACCCACGGCCCATCGATCCGGACTATCCGCTGCTCGATCCGGCTCGCCCCGACCTGGCCTTCGCTCCGCTGGCCCTCACCGTGTTCGGACCGCTGCTCGTTCACCTCGAGGAACTCGAATGACCCCGCTCGTCGCCAGCGACCTGCCGCTATCCGGGGTCACGCTCATCGAAGCGAGCGCCGGCACCGGCAAGACCTACACCATCGCGACGCTGTACTTGCGCCTGCTGCTGGAGACCGACCTCGGCGTCGATCGCATCCTGGTGGTCACCTACACCAACGCCGCCACCGCCGAACTGCGCGGCCGCTTGCGGGTACGCGTGCAAGAGACCTTGCGCCTGCTCGAACAGCCCGCCGTCGACGAGGAAGAGGACTGGCTCGCGCGGGCGCGCCGCGAGCATCGCAGCCGCGACCGTTTGCGTGCCGCTCTCTTCGGCTTCGACCAAGCCGCCATCTTCACCATCCACGGCTTCTGCCAACGCGCTCTGCGCGAAAACGCCTTCGAAAGCGGCGCCGACTTCGACGTCGAGTTGATCCCGGACGAAAGCACCTTGATCGCCGATGCCGTACAAGACGCCTGGGTCGCCCACCTGCACGACGCCGAGCCCGAACTGCTGCGCGCCGTCGAACGCGCCGGCATCTCGCCCGGCACGACCGCCAAGCTGCTCCGTCTGCGCGCGACCCATGCCGAGGCGGAGATCGTCCCGGCTCGCGATGAAGTCCCGCAGGAGTGGCTGAACCTCGCCGCCGAGGTCGAGTCGCTGCGCGCCCGCGCGTGGGAGCTTTGGCAACGCGATCAAGCGCACATCGTCGCGCTGCTCCGATCCGAGGTCATCAACCGCAACACCTATCGCCTCACGTCGATCGCTCGCTGGGCGATCGAATTGCCACGCGCCCTCGCGGTGCCGCAGCTCGGCATCCAACACCGCTTCGCCGACATCCACCGCTTCAGCCAAACCGCGGTGACGATCGGCACCAAGAAGAACTGTACTGCGCCGACACATCCCTTCTTCGAGGCGATCGACGACTTGCTGCAAGCCGAAACCGCTGCCGACGAACGGCTCGTGCAGAACGTCGAGCTGCTGCGTCGCGCCCTGCTGCACGACGCCGAAGCGCGGCTGCGCAGCCACAAACGACAGGCCCGCGTGCAGTCGTTCGACGATCTCATCCACGACCTCGCCACGGCGCTGCGTCGCGACGTCGCGGGCGCCGCGCTCGCCAACGCCATTCGCACGCGTTTCGGCGCCGCGCTCATCGACGAATTCCAAGATACCGACCCTCGCCAAGCGGAGATCTTCCGGCGCATCTTCGCCGACACCGAGCCCCGTCCGCCGCTGATCTTCGTCGGCGACCCGAAGCAGGCGATCTACGCCTTCCGCGGCGCCGACGTCCACGCCTACCTCGGCGCCCGCGATCTCGCCGGCGCGCAAGTCTATACCCTGACGGTGAATCGACGATCCGACCCCGCTCTGCTTCGTGGGGTCAATCAGCTCTACGCCGGCTGCGACGATCCTTTCGCCTCGCCCGCGATCCGCTACCACGAAGTCCAGGCACGGCCGCACGCCATCGACGCCGTCGACGCGAGCGGCGATCGCGCCCTGCAGATTCTCGCCTTGCCCGCCCCGCCGAAGCCGGACGGCAGCGAGGCGACCGACAGCCCGCGCTGGAACAAGGAGACGGCACGGCCGCAGATCACCGCTGGTGTCGCCGCCGAGATTGCGGCGCTACTCGAGAGCGACGCCACCTTACGTTCCACAGCGGATGCGCCGCCGCGCCGTCTGCGCCCGGCCGACATCGCCGTCCTCTGCCGCACCAACGATCAAGCACGCCTGGTGCTGCGCGAGTTGCGCCGCCTCGGCATCCGCGCCGTCAGCCAAGGCGGCGACTCGGTCTTCGCCACCGCCGCCGCCGGCGACATCGAGCGCATCGTGCAAGCGCTCGCTTCCCCCCGCGATGCCGCAGTGCTCCGTACCGCGTTGGCCTCCTCGGCGCTGGGCATATCGGCCGTCGAACTCGATGCGATGCGCAGCGAGTCGGAACGATGGGAACCACATGTGGCCCGTTTTCATCGCGGGCATCAGTACTGGGAGAACGAGGGCATCTTCCGCGCGCTGCGCTCGATCCTCGATGCCTACGACGTCGGCCCCCGCCTGCTCGCGCAACCCGGCGGCGAGCGCCACTACACCGACCTCTTGCACCTGACCGAGTTGCTGCACACGACCGAGGCCGAGCAGCGTCTCGGCATCGAGGGGCTGCTTCGCTGGTTGGGTGAACAACGCCGCGATCCCGCCACCGCCGACGGTGCAGCCGACACCGCCTTGCTGCGCATGGAGAGCGACGACGACGCCGTGCGTCTCGTCACCATGCACAAGAGCAAGGGACTCGAATACCCCGTCGTGTTCTGTCCCTTTCTCTGGGAGGGTCCATCGTCGCAGCGGGCGAAGGAACCGGCCTTCGTCTTTCACGACCCCGACTCGCGCGCCCTGCTGATGGCGGTCGACGGCGGCCGCCCCGGCGATCGCGAGTTGGCCGATCACGAAGCGCGGGGCGAACAACTGCGCTTGGCTTATGTCGCGCTGACCCGCGCACGGCACCGCTGCTACGTCGTCTGGGGCCACGTCAACAGCAGCGATGCATCGCCGCTGGCGCATCTATTGGGTCCGGAGTTGGCGTCCGAACCCCTGGTCGATCTACCCGCGCGCATGGCGACGCATGCCCCGGCCATCGGCGTCCGGCCGCTGGCCCCGCGTCGTTCGCATCCGGTCGAGCTGTCCAGCCCGCGCGCCGAGAGCCTGCAGCCACGGCAACTGTCGCGCAAGGTATCGTCGGCGACGACCCTCACGAGCTTTTCGTCCCTCCTCGCCTCCGGCGTGCAAGGCGCGGGCGACGAACGCGCGGCGGATCGCGATGCGGGTGTGCTCGACCCGAGCCTGGTCACCGTACCGGTCGCACCAGTGGCGCCCGAGACGCGGACACTGGCGCTCGACGACCTTCCCGGCGGCGCCCGCACCGGTGACTTGATCCATTCGATCTTCGAGAACCTCGACTTCACCGCTCCCGCCGAGGAGTTCGACAAGGTCATCGGCCAGCAGTTGATGCACCACGGCTTTCCGGTCGAACGCTGGCGCGGCCCGCTGAGCCAAGCCTTCGTCGACTGGTTGCATACCCCGCTGCCGCACGACTTCGGCACCTTGAGGTTGTCGCAACTATCGGCTGGCGAGCGCATCGCCGAGCTCGAGTTTCTCCTGCCCGCGGCGCGCGCCGAAGACGACGCGCCGGTACGCATGTCCCACCTTGCGGACATCTTCCGCGAGCACGCGGCCTGCGGCGCCGACGGCGGCTGGCCCGATCGCATCGCGCGGCTGCGAGCGGGCGAATGGCGCGGCTTCTTGCGCGGTTTCGTCGACCTGATCTTTCGCCATGGCGGCCGTTGGTACATCGTCGACTACAAGTCGAACCATCTGGGTTCGCAGGCGCCCCACTACACCCGGCCCCATTTGCTGGAGGCCATGCACGAGCACCTCTATTTCCTCCAGTACCATCTCTACTGTCTCGCTCTCGTCCGTCACTTGCGACGACGTCTCCCCGCCTTCGACTACGAGCGCGACTTTGGCGGCGTGTTCTATCTCTTCGTCCGCGGCATGCACCCCGACCACGCGCCCGGCACCGGCGTGTTCTGGGATCGCCCGTCCAAGGACTTGATCGACGCTCTCGACGCGGCGTTCGGCGGAGGGGCGCGATGATGCCGACGTTGGACCTCTTGCAAAAGAATGGGCTGCTGCAGCCGCTCGACGTACGGCTCGCCCGCCGCCTGGCGGAGATCGCCGGCGAGACCGACGAGCGGGTGGTCCTGGGATTGGCCCTGGCTTGCCACGCGGTCGCCGAGGGCAGCAGCTGTGTCGTACTGCGTGACATCGATGCGCAAGGCGTCACCTCCGGACGCGAGCTCATGCCTCTGCCCGACCTCGCATGGCCCAAGCTCGACGACTGGCGTGCGGCGCTCCGGCGCAGTCCGCTCGTGAGCCATGCCGCGACGGCCGATGCGTCGCCGCGGCCGTTGGTCCTCGACGATGCCGATCGACTCTACCTGCAGCGCTATTGGCGGCACGAGCACGAGGTCGCCACCGCCATCCGCCGCTGGGCCGGATACGGCGAGCCGATCGACGCTGCCTGGATGCAAGCCACCCTGTTGCGGCTCTTCGGCGCCAGCGACGGGAAGGTCGACGGACAGAAAGCCGCCGCCGTGGTCGCGGCCTCGCAACGCTTGAGTGTCGTCACCGGCGGGCCTGGGACGGGCAAAACCTCGACCGTGGTGAAGTTGCTGGCGCTATTGATCGAACGCGAATACGAGGCCGGGCGTGCATTGCCCCGCATCGCGTTGATGGCACCGACGGGCAAGGCAGCGGCACGCCTCGCCGAATCGGTGCAGAAGGCACGCGATGCACTGGACTGTCCGGACGCAGTGCGGGCGGCGATTCCGACGGAAGCCGCGACCTTGCATCGCAGCCTCGGGCTCGGCTTCGCGCGGCGCGGGCGCGACACGGATGCGGCACGCTTGTGGGTCGACATCGCCGTCGTCGACGAAGCGTCGATGATCGACCTACCGATGCTCGACCGCTTGTTGCGGGCGATGCCGGAGAACGGCCGCTTGGTATTGTTGGGGGACGAGCATCAGCTCGCTTCGGTCGACGTCGGCACGATCCTCGGCGACATCTGCTTCGGCGCCCGGCGGGGTCATTCCAGCGGGCTAGCGCGCACGATCGAGAAACTCACCGGGGCCAAGGTGGCGCGCGTCGGCAAAGGGGTGGAAGCCGGGCTGGGGGACAACATCGTCCGGCTCGAGCACAGCTACCGCTTCGCACCGACGAGCGCCATTCGCCGCATTTCGGAGGCGATGCGTCAGGGTGCGGTCGACGAGGTGATGCAGTTGCTCGAGGCGCGCGACCAGGACGAAGTAATCTGGGTACCGGACGAACCGAGTGCACCACTGCGCGAGCGCCTGTTGCGGCATGTCGAGAACATGGCGCGCGCCGCGACGCCGTTGGAGAAATTGCGGGTGCAGGGGTCGTTCCAGGTGTTGTGCGCTCATCGCGAAGGCAGCCGCGGCGTGGCGGGGATCAACCGCCTCGCGGAGCAGGCGATGCAGGAGCGTGGGATCGTCGACGATGTCGCGGGCGACTACGACGGGAGGCCGATTCTGGTCGAGCGCAACGACTACGACGTCGATCTCTACAACGGCGACCTTGGCTTGGTGACGTTCGATCCGCAAGCGGGGGATCGGGTCGCGGCGTTCGCGCGCGGCGACGGTGTGCGGCTGGTGGCGCCGGCCCTATTGCCGGAGCACGGCACGGTGTACGCGATGACGGTGCACAAGAGCCAGGGCTCGGAGTTCGACGAAGTAGCGGTGGTGCTACCGGAGGAACCATCGCGACTGTTGAGCCGAGAGCTGCTGTACACCGCGATGACGCGGGCGCGGCGGAAGGTGACGTTGTACGCCAGCGCCGCGGTCTTGCGAGCGGCGATCGCTCAACCCGTGCGCCGCGCCACGGGCCTACACGACCTTCTCTGGCGCCAGATCTAAGGGATAATGCTCGCCGCGCCGAGACCGTGCCGATACGGCGGCCCTACTGGCACCATTGCAGACCAGCACTGAGCGCGTCGATTCGAGTCAGGATCGGAATCGGCATCGAAAAGACGCACTGGTGTAGTAGAGGCTCGGGATCGATCCCAATACCGATCCCGCCGCCGACGAACGACTTGATTTCCATGCGGCGGCCCTTACTCTGGCTCTATGGCGAAGGCGACGGTCACGAGCAAAGGGCAAGTTACCATTCCGCTCGCAATCCGAGAGAAGCTCGCGCTCCATCCGGGAACCGTGCTCGAGTTCGACGAATCGTCGGAACATCTCGAAGCGACGAAGGCGATCGACACGAAGCGAATGTATACGGTGATCGGCATCGCAGCGGACAGCCTCGGCGACAAGACTACAGAACAGTGGATCGAAGAATTGCGCGGCGCCGTTGATCTGCCCAACCATCGCGGCAACCGATGAAGACAGCGATCGACACCTCGGTGCTCATTGCGATCGCCAAGGGTGAACGCAATGCCGCTGCGTGGGTCGATCTTCTTGCAAGCTGTCGGACGGACGGCGACCTGCTGATCTGTGACGTTGTCGCCGCCGAACTCGCGGCATTGCTCGGCGATGCCACTCTATTCCAGCGCGTCGTCAGCGATCTCGGCGTCTCGTACAGTCCGGTGTCCATCGAATCAGCACGACTGGCAGGCCGAATCTTCCGCATGTATCGGAACCATGGTGGCCCGCGCGAACATCTTGTTCCAGATTTTCTGATCGGCGCGCACGCGATCGAACAAGCGAATCGGATCGCTGCAATCGACCGCGGCTATTTGCGCCGCTATTTCCCGCGGCTCGCCGTCCTCGGCCCAGCCGGGTGACTCCGGCCGTAATAGCCTCTGTCCGCCCGATGGCGGGGATCCTGCCGGTCGCGGTGCCGTGCTCCTGACCGACGGCACCACGACCGGCGACTTCCCACTTCAGTCGATCCCACCCGAGAACGGGTAGTGGTACATCTCGGTGAACTTGCTGAAGGTGACGATCGGCGCGAACAGGGAGCCCTTCAGCGTCGCGTCGCCGCCGAACTTGATCGACTTGCGGCGTGGGGCCAGCACCGTGCCGATCAGGTCGGCCCCTCGGGCGAACTTCACCGAGCCCTTCTCCCCTTCGGCATTCCACAGGATTCGATCGGGCGGTACGCCGCAGGCTTCGATGCGAGCCCCTGGCGACAGCTTGAAGCTGTCCTCGATGCGCACGATCGCAACCGTCGGTGGGTCGGCATCGGTCAGGTTGAAGTCACGACACAGGCGCAGTGGCATATCTCGCTTCACATCGATCGAGTCGACGTAGAGCACCTGCTGCCCAGCGCCTAGCGTGACCGTGCAGTACTGCGCACACGCAGCCGTACAGGCGGCGGGATCCTCGTCGATGTTGTCGCAATTCGCCGGAATGGGTGTCGCCGGCAGCACCCGTATCCGTTCGGGATCATCGACATCGCTGTAGTCGGGATGGTTCGGCGGCAGCGCTGCCACAGCATCCGAACTCGCCGCCAACTCTGTACGTAGCGCTACGCAGCGGGCGTAGTCGGGGTGGCTTCCGTCATCGATCATGTGAGGGTTGGCGGGATCGAACAAATCCAACCTGCCTTCGCACACAGCGCTGGCGTTCGCACAGCAGGCACCGAACGATACTGACGGGCATGCCTCGCCCGGGTCCAGCGGCGTCAGGGGCTGGGTGCAGGTCTCACCGCCGATGCTACAGATACCCGGACCGACCAAAGGCGGCGGTTCCTGTGATTCAGCGGGCATGCCAACCGATACCCAGTGGCTGCGGATGTCGAAGCCCTTGCCAAAGACGACCGGTTCGCTGCCCGACACCGCTTCTGTCGCAAGGGTGGCGATGAAGCCGACCTCACCGTTCTTGCGCAGCGACATGCGTTCGCCGCAGATGCCGGCTTGCGTGCGGTACGTATACGGCTCGTCGCAGTCCGGCCGATTCACTTCGAGGTCGAGGCTGGCGATGTTGACCCGACCGCCCATGCGGATGGCGTTGCGTTTCGGCGAGGTCGTAACTACCGCGGTGCGCGATTCCTGCCCGAGCCCACAGCCAGGGTCTTCGATGTCGGTGGACTCGTCGCCATCGTTGTCGACGCCGTCGCAGCAGGTGTTGCGGCAGTCGGTCGACTCGTCATTCCCCGGCACACATGTTCCCGAGCCATCACACTTGTCCGGACAGGTAAGATCGCTACCGTCGTCGCAGTCGGTATCGGCTGGTTTGAACGTATCGGAAGGACACGTAATCGAGCTACCAGTGCAAACTTCCGCGAGGTCGCATTGGCCGTTGCTCGCGCGGCATTCGCTACCCACATTGCCCGCGAGGGCCTGGCAGTTTCCAGAGCCGTTGCAGGTATTCACCGTGCAGACATTGCCGTCGTCTTCGCAGGGAGTTTCCGCGGGAGCAGGAATCCCAGGCAGACACGATCCGGATCCAGGGTCGCAGGATTCCGCTCCATTGCAGACCGCTCCATCGTCGCAGTTCACCGGAGATCCGGCCAAGCAGCTCCCAGAACCGTTGCAGGTTTCGGTCCCGTCGCACAAATCGCTGTCAGGACAGGGTGTTCCCCGACGGCGTAGTCTTTGATGCCATCACCATTGATGTCTGCAGCGGCTACAGAAACGCCAAAGTTCCTCTGATTCGGGATGACCCCAAGCCCACCTTCAGTAGCGCTTAGCTTCTGATAGTCCTTGACCGCTCCGACCGGCGCTGCTGCGGCCGACCGGGCGTCAAAGATCAGAAGAGAGAGAAAGAAGAAGAGAAGAAAGTTTATCAGCACAATAGGTTGCGCGACGAATGATCTTCGCCATGGATTCCCCCCGGAATTGATTCTCCGCCCACGGAGTCATCTCGGCGGGCGCCTCGCACGGCCCGGTCCCCCCTGGCGACCGTGCGGCTTTCCCGCTCGATGCTCGCACTCGGCTTTAGTCCCAGCCCAGTGATTTCGTCAAGCAGTTTTCGGATTCGGCGCCGAGTTTTTCGTCAATGCAACCGAGCGGCCAACTGCGGCACGACAGACGACCAACGTGAGCGGCGGCAACCACTCACTGCGACCGTGCTCGGCCCCCACATCGCTACCCATACTCACCCACTTCGAGCAGGCCCGCGCCGACCGGAACGCGCCGTGAGATCGACCCTGGCACATGAACGCGACGATGGCCTACTGCTGCAGAGTCTCGCCGGCGTTGCGATGGCGGCGAACTCTTGCGTGGGCCTCATCTCGTTGCATGCGTCGCCTGCGCAAGGCGCCGAAAACGATCCCAGGCATACCCTGCCGCGAATTCCGCTTGCCGCACCCAACATCTGTTTCAGCGGCATGTAACGACGTTATTCGCTGCCTTTTCATGCTCAAGTGCCCGAAAACGGCACGATCGGCTTCCAACGAGGGACAAAATGGGACGATATTCGAGACATTGCATCCATCCGGGAAGCAAATCGCCTCCGAGCATCCATCGTTTGCTGCCATTCGTTCAGTTCTAGGACTCGACACAAGCTTGTCAGTGCCGTGGCGAGATGAAATGGGTCGCTATAAACTTTGTGCGATGCCGTTACGCGACGATATGGCAGCGAACGGTCTATTTCGGGACATAGAACTCGCGTACCAGGGCCGCGGCGCGTTCCTCGCCGGGTAAGGTCAGGGCGAAAAACGTCCGCGCTCGCGTGCCGGCGCGGCGGATTCGTCCTTCGTCCAGATGACGCTGCAGTACCTTGTCCAGGCGCGCCACGCGGCAGCCGCTGGCCGCCAACGCCGCCTGGAAGGCGGAGCGCGGCACCATCGCCATGTCGGGCAAGAGATGGCGGTAGCCGTAGAGGATCATCAGGGCAGCGTCAGGGTTGCGCCGGCGACCGCGGCTGAACACCCGCGGCACGATCAGTCTCCGGGCTGCGTCCACCGTGAACAATTCCTCCAACTTGGGAGGCGTGCCCGGGGCGGGCAGACTCACCGCGTGTCGCGACGCTGCGTTGGGCTCGACCAACGGCGTCGCCGGCGTCAGGCCGGCGAGCTTGGCCCAGCGGTCCATTTGCTCGACGACGAAGGGGGCCGGACCTTCGAGTTCGAGTTCGTACTCGCCGATCTTGCAGCGAAGCTTCGCCACAACTTCCGCATCCATGGTCACCTCCTGGTTACAGGTACGCTGCCACGAACTTGTGAGCTGCGTAAAGAAGCGCTGCGCGCGACGACGCACGCGCGAGTCGCGGCCGCGGAGGACACATCGGAGGTCTGATCGGCTCGGCGGGAGGCTCTGGTGGGCACGGCATCGCCTGCCGGCCGAGGCGCGGCGTTCCCAAGACAGAGTCGCGGAAGAAAATTTGACGCGCTGCGTTGACGAAGATGACGCGGCGCGCTATAGAGGATTCAGCTTTGGAGGAGGTGCCCATCATGGCAACCAAGAAATCCGCTCCGGCCATCACCCTGCCCGACTCGCTGCGCTCCCTGCAGGACGCCGCGGCCCAGCAGATCCAAGATCTCGTCGACCGTCTGCCCGAGTCGCCGGCTCTCGCCGTCGAGGAACTCCGCGCCGACTTCGACAAAACCCGCCGCGACCTCACCAAACGCGCCGAAAAGGCCGTGCACGAGGCTCGCGCCCGCGCCGAAGCCTTCGCCAAGTCCCTCCGCCGGCAAATCGAGGTCTCCGTCGCGCCCGTCGCCCGTCGCTTCGACGTGGCGACCCGCTCCGACGTCGACCGCCTGCGCAAGCGCATCGATCAGCTCGAGCGGCGCATCGGCAAACTGAGCGTTGCCCCTACCCCGACGTCTCGGTAATCGCCGACCCTGCAGTGGCGCCGCACGGGGAGGGGCGCCGAACGCCGACCGGCGCCCCTCCCAACTCTCTCAACGCCGCGCCAGCCGACGCTTCTTCATCGTCGGGTTCTTCCGCACCGTCTCGTCCATCGCACCCCAACCGCCGCCACCCGGAGTGGCGATGCGGATGCGATCGCCCGCGCCCACATCCAAACTCGTCTTCGACGCCAGCTCGATCCACCGATCCGGCTCGGACGCCCGCACCACCTGCGCCGCGCCGCCGCGTCCGGGCTCGCCCCCCTGCAATCCGTACGGTCGATGGCGCCGCCGCTCCGCCAAAAGCGTCACCCGCAATGGCGCCAACGTCTCGATCTCCCGCACGATCCCGTCGCCGCCTCGATGCCGACCGCGTCCGCCCGATCCGCGCCGCACGGCATAACGCACGACCCGCAACGGATACGCCGCCTCCAACGCCTCCACCGGAGTGTTGAGGGTATTGGTCATGTGCGTCTGCACCGCGCTGGCGCCGTCGCCCCGTGGCCCGGCACCGGCACCGCCGGCGATGGTTTCGTAATAGGCCACCTGGCGTCCGCTACGGGCCTCGCGGCCGCCGAGCGCGAAGTTGCTCATCGTGCCGCAGCTCGCCGCCGGAATGCGCTCGGGCAACGCCGTCGCCAAGGCGCGCAAGACGACGTCGACGATGCGCTGCGACGTCTCGACGTTGCCGCCGGCGACCGCCGCCGGGAAGTCGGCATCGACGACGCTGCCGCGAGGTAGCTTCAAAGTCAGCGGTCGCAGCAAGCCGGCATTGGCCGGAATCTCCTCGCCGACCGCGAGTTGCACGGCATACAACACGGCGGCCAACGTCACGGCATGATTGGCATTGATCCCGCCGCGCACCTGCGCCGCCGTACCACTGAAGTCCACCGTGATTCGACCACGGCCGACGCCGACCGCGACACGCAACTCGATGTCGCGCGCCTCGATGCCGTCGTCGTCGAGCCAGTCGACCGCGCCATAGGTCCCCGCCGGAATGCGGCGCAAGGCCGCTCGCAAGCGACGCTCCGAGTAGTCCTGCAAGGCTTGCATCGCCGCCTCGACGCGAGCCGGCGTATGCCGCGCGATCAATTCGAGCAGGCGCGCTTCCCCCAAGCGTAACGCCGCCAACTGCGCCATCAGATCCCCACGCCGTTCGTGCGCCACGCGCGTGTTGGCGAGGAAGAGGTCGAGCACGTCGTCCGCGAGCGTGCCGCCGCGCACCAAACGCACCGGCGGCAAGCGCAGACCTTCTTGGTAAATCTCCGTCGCCAACGCCATCGAGCCCGGCGAACCGCCGCCGATGTCGGCATGATGTGCCCGGTTGGCGACATAACCACACGGCTGCGTCGCACCCGGGAGAAACACCGGCGCCACCAGCGTGACGTCGGGCAAATGCGTACCGCCGGCGAACGGGTCGTTGAGGATGATCACGTCGCCCGGCCCGGGCTGGCGTCGCTCGATGGCCGCCCTTACCGACAGCGGCGTCGACCCGAGATGTACGGGAATATGTGCCGCCTGCGCCGCCATCTCGCCGCGCGCGTCGAACAGGGCACAGGAGAAGTCGCGACGCTCCTTGATGTTCGGGGAGAAGGCACTGCGACACAGCGCCACCCCCATTTCCTCGGCGATGGCACTGAGACGATGGCGAAAGACTTCGAGATCGACCGCATCAAGCGACACGCCGCACCTCCAAGGTTCCGCTCGCGTGCACGCGGGCCGTCCACTCGGGCGGCACCGACGTCGTGGCGCTCAGTTCGCACAACAACGCCGGACCACGCACCTCCTCGCCCGGCGCCAACGAGGCGCGCTGCAACAGGCGCGTACGGCGCGTCTTGCCGTCCCAACGCGCCGCCACATACGCCGCGCTCATCGCGCGCGCCTCCGCGGCGATCCGCAGCGAGGGTGCCACCCCCGCAACCCGCGCACGCAGCCGTAGATGCACGACCTCCACCGGGCGCGCCCGGTCGGCATTGCCGTAGAGAGCCTGGTGCGCCGCATGGAAACGTTCGTAGACGTCGTCGTCGAACGGCACGGTCAGTTCGAAGGACTGCCCCAGGTAACGCGCATCGACATGCGCCTCGACTTCGATCGACGCCGACTTGCCCTCCGAGTCCGACAAAGCGCGACGCAACCGGTCGCGCAGCGGCGCCAGTCGGCGCCGCAGACTCGCCGGCGACGGCGCCACCTGTCGTATCGTGACGACGGCGTCACGTTCACTCGCGGCAGCGAGAGCCCCCCAAGCGGAGAGTAGGCCGGGATGCGGCGGCAACAGAACCTGTTCGATGCCCAGCCCCGAGGCCAGTTCGCAAGCGTGTTGACCGGCGGCACCGCCGAATGCGACGAGCGCGAAGTCGCGTGGATCATGGCCGCGCTCCACCGAGATGCGGCGCACGGCGCGTTCCATGCTCGCGTGCACGACGCGGCGGACGCCCTCGGCCGCTCCCTCGACATCGGCACCCAAGCGGCGCGCCAGGGGTTGCAGCGCCCGCGCCGCGCGTTCGACGTCGAGACGCATGGCGCCGCCGAGAAACGCCCCGGCCACCAAGCGTCCCAGCACCAAGTTGGCGTCGGTCACCGTAGGTAGGGTTCCGCGCCCGTAACACGCCGGGCCGGGATCGGCACCGGCGCTGCGCGGACCGACCTGCAGCGCGCCGCCGGCGTCGATCTCGGCGATCGAGCCGCCGCCGGCGCCGACGGTATGGATGTCGAGCGCCGGCACTTGGATCGGCAAGCCGCCGATCTCCCACAAGGTGCGACGCGACGGAGCGCCGTCGAGCAAGCTGACATCGGTCGACGTGCCGCCCATGTCGAAGGTGATCAAGCGTGTGGCCCCGACGGCGCGACCGACCTGCCAGGCGCCGACGACACCGCCGGCTGGTCCTGACAGAACGGTACGCACGGCCTCCTGCGCCGCCAGGCTCGCGGGGATCGCGCCGCCGTTCGACTCGAGCACACGAAAGCGCGCCGCGCCGCTATGCGCTTCGAGATGGGCGAGGTGGCGCCGCATGAGCGGCGCGACGTAGGCATTGAGCACCGTCGTGCTGCTGCGTTCGAACTCGCGGAACTCGTTGACCAACTGATGCGACAAGGTCACGGGCACCGCCAACTCCGCCAAGGCCTCGCCCAAGAGAAGCTCGTGCTCCGGGTTGGCGTAGGCGTGCAGCAGACAGACGGCGATCGACTCGGGCCGCAAGCGGCGCACCCGCGCCACCGTCGCGGCGATCGTCGCCGGGCTCAGAGGCAGCAAGCGGCTGCCGTCGTGCAGCAGGCGCTCCTCGACGCCGAGACGACGATCGGCGGGGACGAGCGGCTCGACCTTGCGCGGCTCGAGCGCGTAGAGATCAGGACGATGCTGGCGACCGATCTCGAGAACATCCTCGAAGCCGGCCGTCGTCAGCAGCACGACACGCGCGCCGCGGCGTTCGAGCAAAGCGTTGGTGGCCACGGTCGAGGCGTAGGTGACGACGTCGGCGGAACGACCGTCGAGTAGGTTGGCCAAACCGCGCAGCACGGCTTCGGCCGGGTCGTGCGGGGTCGAGAGAATTTTGTGGGTGAGGACGCGGTCGCCGGCGACGGCGATCAGATCGGTGAAGGTGCCGCCGGTGTCGATGCCGACGAAGACGGGCGTGCGGGACACGTCGTCGCCCTACAACAAAACGGCCGCCGCGAAAACCGCGGCGGCCGTCGTGCCCTCCAAGGGAGAGATTGTTCAGGCGGCCTTGGTAACCTTGGACTTCGATTTCGGCTTCGACTCGGCCTTCGATTCCGAGGTGGAGCCGGAGTCGGTCGAGGTCGACGTGTCACCGGCCTTCGTCTCGGCTGCGTCGCCCTTCTTCGAGGAGGCGGAGCCGCTCTTGCCGTAGTCGGTGACGTACCAGCCCGAGCCCTTCAGCTGAAAGGACGTGTTCGACATCAGCTTGGTCACCTTACGCCGGCACGTCGGGCACTTCTCCACGGGCGGATCGCTGAACTTGCGCATCAGCTCGAAGTCGCCGCATTTGGCACAACGATATTCGTAGATCGGCATGGCGTCGGTTCCTCCTGGAGGCGAACTGGGCGCGACCTAAGCACGCCGCTTCCGCTTGTCAACGCCGCCGGCCTCGGCGAGCGCCACTTCCCAACGCAAACGCAGGGTCGCCGCGTCGGTACCGCCGACCTCGACCGTCTTGAGGCGGCCGCTGCGTCCGTGCGCGATACGCACCTGGGAGCGCGGCACGGCGAGAATGGCGGCGATCAACGCGACGACCTCGTCGTTGGCGGCGCCGTCGACCGGCGGCGCGGCGATCTGCAATTTGACTGCGTCGCCATGGCGTCCGACCAAGGCCGAACGGCTGGCCCGCGGCTGGACGTGGACCTGCACGCGAAAGGTCTCGGCCGCGGCCATGCTCAGCCCAGCGAGCGGGCGACGTCGAACAGACTCTGCACCAGAAACGCCTGGAGGAAGTAGATGGCGAGCAACACCAGCAACGGCGACAGGTCGATGCCGCTGCCGGCCAGGGCCGGGACGCTGCGCCGGATGCGGTACAGCAGCGGCTCGGTGGCGTTGTAGAGGAAGCGAACGATGGGGTTGTAGGGGTCGGGGTTCACCCAGGTGACGAGGGCGCGGGCGATGATGATCCAGCCGTAGGCCCACAGCACGAGGTTGAGGATCTGGGCGACGGCGACGATGAAATTGGCGGCGAGAAACATGATGGTGCGGCTGGTCCCTTCGCATGGTGTCTACCGCGCTCGCCCGACCCCGACAAGAGCCTCGGAACGACATCCAAGGAAGGCAGCGAAGCCTGCGATAGAACGACGAATTCTCGATTGACAATTGCGCCATCCTGACCCATTCTGCGGCGCGCTTCGTGGAACGGGTGGGGATGAGGAACGGAAGTCGAAAATCTTGGGTGATCGCCGTATCGAGCGTGCTCGTGCTGATGGCCTGGGAGTCATCGGCCGCCGCAGCCGCTCGCGCCAAGGTCATCACCGCCCGCGCCGGCATCCTGCTCGACAACCGCGACGGGCGCGTCCTCTGGGAACACAATCCCGACACCCCCCTGCCTCCCGCCAGCACGACCAAGGTCGTCACCGCCACCCTCGCCTTGCAGAGCGGCATGCTCGACGAATCGTTCCGGGTCACGCCCAATGCGGCCCAGGAACCGCCGTCGAAGGTCTATCTGCGCGCCGGTTGGGAAGTCGAACTCGAAGACCTCGTCTACGCCATCCTGCTCAACTCGGCGAACGACGCCAGCGTCGTCATCGCCGAGGGCATGTCCGGATCGGTGCCGGCCTTCGCCGCGCGCATGAACATGCTCGCCTACAACCTCGGCGCCGAGAACTCCTCCTTCGTCAACCCGAACGGGCTGCCGGCCGATGGGCACCTCAGCACGGCGCGCGACCTCACCACCCTCTTCCGCCACGGGCTGAAGATCCCCAAGTTTCGCAAGGTGCTGCAGACGTCGACGCGCACGATCCAGCCGACCTCCGGCGGCAAGACGCGCATCGCCTTGCGCAGCAAGAATCGCCTGCTGAAGGACTACCGCTACCGCGTCATCGGCAAGACGGGATGGACGCGTGCCGCGAAGAAATGCTTCGTCGGCATGGCCAGCTCGGGCGGGCGTGAAGTGGTCTTCGCCATCCTCGGCTCGGACGATCTCTGGGGCGACGTGCGACGCTTGGTCGAATACGGTTTCGAAGGGGGCGTGCCGCCGCAGCCGAAGCACGGCAGCGACCTGCGCATGGCGCGCGCCACCACCCCGAACCCGCCGGCCAGTGCCGCACCCGTCGCCGCCGGCGACGATGACGACGCGGCGCGGGCCCCCGGCGGCCGCTACTATGTGCGTGTCGCCACCTACCGCAGCGCGCGTGACGCGCAGCGCATGAAGACGAACTTGCGCGGCGACGGCTTTCCGGCCGAGGTCTTCCGCATTCTCCAGAACGGGCGAGCCCTGTACCGCGTTTCGGTCGGCGGCTTCCCCAACCGCAAGAGCGCGACGAAGACGCAGTCCCTGTTGCGCAAACACCACCCTCGCCTGCAAACGACCGTCGTCGCGTCGTAACCACGACGCCGCAGCCGTCTACGACGGCAAGTACGTCTCGCGAATCCTCTTCACCAAGGCGATGTTGTCGGAGTGGCCGGTCATGCGCGCCTCGATGCGACCGCGCAATGGACGTCCCAACAGATAACTGTCGCCGACGACGTCGAGCACCTTGTGACGCGCGAACTCGTCGGGGAAGCGCAGCGTCGTGTTCACTACCTTCTCGTCGTCGATGAGGATGCAGTTGTCGAGGCGCCCGCCGGTGGCCAAGCCCATCGACGCGAGCTGCTTCATGTCGCGCAGGAAGCCGAAAGTGCGCGCCGGGGCGATCTGTTCGCGAAACGACTCCGGTCCCGAGTACTCGAACTCGTAGTACTGCTCGCCGACCGGATGCGGGTAGCGCAGCAGGTAGCTGATGGCGAAGCCGTCGTAGGGAAGAATGCGGATCGACTCGCCCTTCGGCCGTTCGATGACGATGGGCTCGTCGATCACCACGACGTCGATGTCCTCGCCCTGTTCGACGACGCCGGCGGTTTCGATCAGCTGACAAAACTCGATCGCCGAGCCGTCCATGATCGGAATCTCGCCTTGGAACTTGATCAGCAAGTTGGTGATGCCGTAGGCGTGCAACGTCGCCAGCAAGTGCTCGATCGTCTGCACCGTGACGCCCTTGCGGTGCAGTGCCGTGGCGTAACCCGTCGAATCGACCCAGTCGACGTGCGCCGGCACGCTGACTTCCGCCGACAGGCTGGTGAACAACACGCCGCTACCCGGCGGCAGCGGCTGTAGCACCAGGCCCGTCTTGACGCCGCTGTGCAGACCATGACCACTGGCGACGACACCTTTGCCGATGGTGCGTTGCGGCACGCGAGACGGGCGCGCCGCGGCGCCGGCCTGTGCCGCGGCATCGGCGATGTCCTCGACGGCGGCGCCGCCCTCGCCCTGCTTGCTGGCGAAACGATCGAGGGCGCGGTGCACCACCGCAAGCAGGCTATCGAGGGAGAAGGGCTTCTCGATGAAGTCGAAGGCGCCGAGTTTGGTGGCGCGCACGGCGGTTTCGATGTTGCCGTGGCCGGAGATGACCACCACCTCGGGCGGATGCAGTCGGCCCTGCAACGACGCCAGCAATTCGAGCCCGTCGACGTTCGGCATCCAGATGTCGAGCAGCACCAGCTCGGGGGTGCGCTCGCGGATACGGTCGAGCGCCTGGCCGCCGTCCTCGGCCTCGATGACGTCGTACCCCTCTTCTTCCAAGATGCCGCGCACGGAGGTGCGGATCTCGCGTTCGTCGTCGACTACCAGAATCGTCGCCATCGCTCCCTCAGGTTGCCACGCCGAGTCCGTCCGCGTCGGCGGCGCGGCGGATCGGGAAGTTGATGGTGAAACACGTGCCCTGCGGCTCGTTGTCACTGACGCGGATGTAGGCTTGGTGATCGGCGACGATGGCCGAAACGATCGCCATGCCCAGACCGGTGCCGTCTCGTTTGGTCGAGAAGTACGGTTCGAAGACGCGCAACTTGGCTTCCGGACTCATGCCGCATCCATTGTCGGCCACGACGAGGTGGACCACCTCGCGGGCGCGCCCGTAGGTGGTGCTCACTTCGACGATGCTCGGCCGCTCGGGGACAGCGTCGCACGCGGCCACCGCGTTGTCGAGCATGTTGATCAGCGCCCGCTTGATGGCCTCGCGATCGAGCGGCACGAGGGGCAGGTCCTCGCCCGCGAGGAAGCGGAAGTCGACCTGCGGATGCGCCGCGCGATACAACCCGAGCGCCTCCTCGACGACGGCATTGATGTCCGTCGGCTCGAGCGTCGTGCTGGGCAAACGCGCGAAGGCCGAAAACTCCTGCACCAAGTGTTTGAGGGCCTCCACTTGGGTCACGATGGTCGTGGTGCACTCGTCGAGCACGGCCCGATCGCTTTCCGGAATCTGATCGCGGTAGCGCTTGCGCACGCGCTGCGCCGACAACTGGATCGGCGTCAGCGGGTTCTTGATCTCGTGCGCCAGACGCCGCGCCACTTCGCGCCAGGCCTCCATGCGCTGCACCCGCAGCAAGTCGGTGACGTTTTCGACGAACAACAACAGACCGGTCGGCGCGCCGGCGTCGTCGCTCAGCGTCGTGGCGCTGACGAGCGCACTGATCGCCTGCTCGCCGCCGGTGAGACGCACCTGGCGCGAGCTGAGCTTCTCCGGCCGGCGCAGGCTTTCCTCGATGAGCGTGCCGATCGCCGCCAGGTCCGGTCGGCCCAAGGCCTCCTGCCAGGCATGGCCCCGCGCGGTGGCGGCGCGCAGCCCGAGCATGCTCTCGGCGGCGCGGTTGACCGTGGTGACGCGGCCCTCGCCATCGAGCGACACGACACCGGCGGTGATGTTGGCGAGAATGCTTTCGACGAACTTGTGGCGCTCTTCGAGGGCCGAGTTGATCGCCTGCAAGTCGGCGGTCATGCGGTTGAACGATTCCACCAACACCGCCGTCTCCTCGTCGTTGCCGGCGTCGATGCGATGTTCCCAGTTGCCCTGCGCCACCTCGCGCGTGCCCTCCTCCAGACGCAGCAGCGGGCCGGTGATGCTGCGCGCCTGGCGCAGGCCGACCCAACTGGCGGAGAAGACGACGACGAGGGTGATCAGCGCCAGCGTCAGCACGTACTGATTCTCGAGCGGCTGCTCCATGCCCGCGAGCTGACGATACTCGTCGTAGGTCTGGGCCAAGGCACGGGCTTGGCTGGCGACGTCACGCGGCACGAACCAGTCGACGACGACCGCGCCGACCGGTGCCGACTCGGCGAGGATCGGCACGCCGACACGGATGACGTCGGAGCGCCCGAGTTCCAAGGTGTCGGCGACGCGTTCTCCGGCGAGTACCCGCCGCACCCAGGCCGGATCGATCTCCGGCGGACGGCGGCGCAGTTCGGGATCGGCGGCCGTGGCGCGCGCGGTCGCCGCGGCATCGAAGACCGCGACACCCGCCAGCCCCCAGACGCGTCGATCCTCACCGATGCGCCGCTGCAGATACGCTTGCCGCGACGCCTCCAGGTCGGCCGCACGCAACCGGCGCGCCATTTCGCCGGCGAAATGTACGGCCCGGTCGGCGGCATCCTGATAATACGTGTCGGCAACCTCGACGGCCGATTGGATCGAGGTGCGCACCCGCACATCGAACCAGGTGTCGATGGCACGATTGAGGAAGCCGCGCGCCACGGCGAAAAGGATGATGCTCGGCGCCAGCGACATGCCGACGAACAGCAACACGAGACGGGTACGCAAGCGCGACCCGAAGATGCCGCGACGGCGATCGACGGCCAGGCGGATGACACTGCGGCCGACGAGGAAGGCGAGCAGCACCACCAAGATGACGTTGAGGTTGGTGAGCAGGAAGAAGGTGACGTTGGCCGCGAGCGAGGCGCTGTCGGCGACGCCCGGCGCCCAGAGCTGCACCACCACGAAACCGAGGAAGGCCACCGCCGTCAGGGCGATGAGCCCGATCTCGCGCCAACGCCCGGCGGGCGGGCGGTCGTCCGGACGCGGCTCGGACTCGGGCGAGACGGGCATGGCGCGGATCTTAACCCAAATTTGCCGCCGCGGAGAACCAAGGCGTCCGCCGGAGTCCGCGAGCCGTTTCTCCGCGGCGCGCGACTCGGGCTAGATTGCGGCGCATGACGAGCACGAACACCGCAGACAACCCCATCGACCGCATCGCCCGACGGGCTCTCGACTTCGTCGCCGACGGCATGATCGTCGGACTCGGCTCGGGTCGGGCCGCGACCGCCTTCATCCGCGCCCTCGGCGCGCGCGTGCAGCAGGGCCTCGCCGTGCGCGGCCTGCCGACGTCCGAGCCGACCGCCGCGGTGGCGCGCGAGGTCGGCATCCCGCTGGTCGGCTTCGCCGACGTCGAGCGCGTCGACGTCACGGTCGACGGCGCCGACGAAGTCGACCCGCATCTCGACCTGATCAAGGGCTACGGGCGAGCGCTGGTGCGGGAGAAGATCGTCGCCGCCGCGTCGAGCCAGGAGATCATTCTGGTGGGCGAGGAAAAGCTGGTGCCGGTGCTGGGGAGTCGCGGGCTGGTGCCGGTCGAGGTGGTGCCGTTCGCGGTGGATTTTTGTGCCCGGCGGTTCGCGGCGCTCGGGTGCAAGCCACAGGTGCGGCGCGAGGCCGACGGCTCGAACGTGGTCAGCGACAACGGCAATTACATCATCGACTGCGGCGTCGCGCCGCTGGCCCAGGCGCGGGCCTTGGACGAGGCCCTGCGCGCGGTGCCCGGGGTCGTCGGGACGGGATTGTTCCTCGGGGTGGCCGATCGGGTGCTGATCGCCCTCGACGACGGCGGCGTGCGCGAGCAGATTCGGCCGCGTCCGCTCTGAGCCCCGCGCACCGGGCGCGGTTGACAGGTTTGGAAGCGCCGACCTATAAGCCGCGCAATTTTCACGAGAAAGTAGCGAATCTTGGTCGAACCAATGAATCGTGGTGTATGGCGACGCCGCCGCATCCTGGCGTGCCTGATCGGGCTGCTGGCCTGGAGCGGTCCCGCTGGGGCCCAAGTGCGCGACCACCTCTATAGTGTGAGCGCGCCCGAACCGCAGCGCGCCTGGGCCGCCGGGGCCTTCGGCACCATCCTCGCGACCCAGGATGCCGGCACGACGTGGACGCCGCAGAAGTCGAATACCGAGGAACACCTCTTCGGCATCGACTTCGCGAACGGCGAGTCGGGCTGGGCCGTCGGCCGCACGGGGGTCATCCTGCACACCCGCGACGGCGGCGCGATCTGGGAAATCCAGGCCTCGCCCCTGGAAGATCGGCACTTGTTCGACGTCGAGGCGATCGACGCCAAACACGCCGTCGCCATCGGCGACTGGGGCGCGGTGCTGACGACGGAAGACGGCGGCGCCAACTGGGTCAACCGATCCTTCGAGCGCGACGTCATCCTCAACGGCCAGCATTGGATCGACCACCTGCGCGGCTTCCTCGTCGGCGAGGGCGGCATGATCCTGGCCACCGTCGACGGCGGCCGCACGTATGCCGAACAGACGAGCGGCGTCTTCAAGACCCTCTTCGGCATCAGCTTCATCAACGAACGCGAAGGCTGGGTCGCCGGGCTGGACGGGTTGATCCTGCGCACGCAGGACGGCGGCCAGACGTGGACGGCGCTGCGCGGCGCCACCGATTTCGGCTCCTTCGACGACTCCGGTTTCGACGACGCGTTCGGCAACCCGACCCTGTTCGACATTTCCGTGCGCGGCGGCCGTGGCGTCGCCGTGGGCGACCTCGGCGCGCTGTTCGTGTCGCGCGACGGCGGCCAGACCTGGACGCGCGAGGAACTCTCCGGCGAAGCGGGGCTCCAGTGGATCCGCGGCGTCGCCCTCGGCGACACCGGCAACGGCTACATCGTCGGCGCCAAGGGCATGCGGGCTCGCGTCGCGGGCGACCGCGTGCTGCTACCTTAGAGGATTGCATGCTCTCTCGCCGAATCGTCGAAGGCTATCTCCGCTTCCTCCTGCGTCACCGCATCAGCGTCACCGTGCTGATGAGCATCGGTACGCTGTTCTTCGTCTGGTACGTCGCCACCCGGCTGACGATCTTCACCAACTTCATCGACCTGTACCCGCCCAAGCACCCGTACATCCAGATGTACTACAAGTACCGCAGCCTGTTCGGTACTTCGAACGTGCTGCTGATGGCGGTGGAGGCGACGAACGGCGATCTCTTCAGCGACCCCGAGATCATCCAGAAGGTCGACCGTCTGACGAAGGACCTGCTGCGCAACATCCCGGGCGTCAACGGCGAGCAGGTGATCTCGATCACCCACCCGAAGCTCAAGACGACGCTCACCTCCGGCTCCGGCATCAAGGTCGTGCCGCTGACCTATCCACGGCTGCCGCGCGACCAGGAGGAACTCGAGTTCTTCCGCAAGAAAATCTACACCACCGAAGGTGTGCGCGGTCTGTTCGTCGCCGAAGACGACTCGGCCACTCTGATCACCGCCGGCTTCTGGGAGGAACACTTCGACCTCGGCGGCATGTGGAAGGCCGTGCAGGAGATCGTCGCCCGCGAGGAAGCCGACGGCAAGGTCAAGATCTACGTCAGCGGCCCGCCTATCCTCTACGCTTACTTCAACGAGTCGATCCCCAGCATGGGCTACGTGCTGATCGCCACCAGCGTCGCGATCATGCTGCTGCTGTGGTTCTACTTCCGCACCATCGTCGGCGTCGTCATCCCGGCACTGTCCGGCGTCATGAGCGCCATCTGGGGCCTCGGCTTCGCCGGCCTCTGCGGCTTCACCGTCGACCCACTGGTGCTGGTGGTCTTCGTGCTCATCTCGGCACGCGCCCTGAGTCACTCGGTGCAGTCGATGGAACGCTACCACGAGGAGTACCACCGCCTCGGCGACAAGGATCAGGCGATCATCGCGTCGTACATGAACCTGTTCAGCCCAGCCATGGTGTCGATCGTATGTGACTCGTTGGCCACCCTGACGATCGCCGTCGCCAGCATCCCGCTGATGCAGAAGCTCGCCTTCATCGGCGCCTTCTGGGTCGTATCGATCTTCATCAGCGTCATCACCCTGCACCCGATCATCCTGACGTTCATCGATCCGCCGAAGGACGATCCCCTCGCCGGCACACGCTTCTCCGACAAGGTCTACGCCTTCTTCACCAAGATCATGCTGGTCTGCGCCCAGGGCTCTTGGCGTTGGCGCATCGTCGGGGTCTTCTCCGGCATCATGGTGTTCGCCGTCTACTTCTCGCAGCAGCTGTCCATCGGCGACACCGAGATCGGCAAGGCGCTCCTCTACGATCGCCATCCGTACAACGTCGCCTTCGCCAAGGTGAACGAGAAGTTCGTCGGCGCCAGCCAGCTCGTGATCATCGCCGAAGGCAAGAAGCCGGAAGCGATCAAGAGTGCCGAAACGCTGAACCAGCTCGACAAGTTCCAACGCTACATGGAACAGGGCCCCGGCGCCGGCGGTTCGATCACCGCCACCACGCTGCTCAAGAAGATCTTCCGCACCTTCCGCGAAGGCGACCCCAAGTGGGAGATGTTGCCGACGCGCGACGACTTCGTCGGCCAGCTCTTCTTCCTGGTCACCTCGGGCACCCGACGCGGGGACATGGACCGCTTCTTCAGCCCGGATTACTCGAACGCCACGATCAGCGTGTTCTATCGGTCATACAGCAACAGCGTCATCCACGGCGCCATCGAACGCGCCAAGAACTACATCCGCGACAACACCCACCCCGACGACAGCGTGCGCTACCTTCTCGCCGGCGGCATGTTCGGCATCCTCGCCGCCACCAACGAAGAGGTCGAGTGGTCGTCGAAGGTCGCCGTGCCGCTGCTCTTCCTCACCGTCTTCATCCTCAGCCTGATCACCTACCAGTCGGTGGTCGGTGCCATCATCGTCATGATCCCGTCGGTCATCGCCCACCCGCTCTCGGAAGCGGTGATGTACCTCGCCGGCATCGACTTCAACATCAACTCGCTGCCCGTCGCCGCCATCGGCATCGGTATCGGCATCGACTACGGCTATTACGTCCTCAGCCGTATCGTCGAAGAGTTCGAGGTCGTCCGCGACTTCGACGAGGCCAACCGGCGAGCGCTCGAGACGACCGGTAAGGCGATCATCTTCACCGGCACGACCCTCGGCGTCAGCGTGTTGTTCTGGCTTTTCCATCCGCTGAAGTTCGAAGCGCAGATGGCACTCCTGTTGGTGCTGTTGCTGACCTTCCAGCTGATCGGCGCGCTGATCCTCATCCCGGCCGTCGTCTCCCTGGTGAAGCCGAAGTTCGCCGTGCGCCAGGCCGACAAGGCCCACGCCGCCAACCTCGCCGCCGAAGGCCACTGATCCGCCCACCCGACCGAACCCAACATGTCCGACTTCAGCGCCATCGCGGTTCAACGCGAGAACCAGATCCTCACCATCACCCTGAACCGCCCGGAGCAGCGCAACGCCGTCAACGCCGCCATGCGCGACGAGTTGCTGCAAGTCCTCGGCGAGGCTCAGACCGACCCCGACGTGCGCGCCGTCGTGCTCACCGGTGCCGGCAAGGGCTTCTGCACCGGGGCCGACCTGTCGGGTCCGCGACGCGAAGGCCCGAGCGGCCCCGGCGTCACGCGCATGACGATGAAGACCAGCTCACAGCGGCTGATCCGCGCTCTGTGGGAACTGGAGAAGCCGGTGGTCGCGGCGGTCAACGGCGTCGCCGCCGGGCTCGGAGCACACTTGGCGTTCTGCTGCGACTTCGTGCTCGCCGCCGACGACAGTCGCTTCATCGAAATCTTCGTCCGCCGCGGCATCGCCATCGACGCCGGCGGCGCCTTCCTGCTGCCGCGCTTGGTCGGCCTGCTCAAGGCCAAGGAGTTGGTGTTCCTGGGCGACGACCTCGCCGCCGCCGATGCCGTAAAGGTCGGACTCGCCTCACGCGTCGTGCCGGCTGCCGACCTCATGGCCGAGGCACAAGCCCTGGCGACGCGCTTGGCGGCGGGACCCACCCTGGCCATCGGGCTGTCGAAGCGCCTGCTGCAGCGCTCGCTCGAATCGTCGATCGATACCTGCTTCGAAGAAGAGGCCCTCGCTCAAACGCTGGTGACCCAGTCGGAAGACACCCGCGAGGGCATGGCCGCCTTCATGCAGCGCCGCGACCCCAAGTTCCAGGGCCGCTGAGACGCTCCTCCGCCGCAGATCTCACCACGGAGACACGGAGGCACGGAGTCCACCCAGCGAACGACGTCCATGCCTCTCATGGACGTACTGGTCTCTCCGTATCTCCGTGGTGAACCTTTCTCTTCAGCGCGGCACGAAGCGCACGCGAAACAACTTCGGCCACAGCTTGCCGGTGATGAGGAAGTCACCGGTCGTCGGATCGTGGGCGATGCCGTTGAGGACGTCGGCACGCGCCCGCTCGGCGGCCGTCAGCAAGCCGGAGGCGTCGATCTCCGCAGTGACCTCGCCCGTCGCCGCGTCGATGGCCAAGATGCGGTCGGTCAGCCACACGTTGGCGTAGATCGTCGCGCCGACCACCTCGAGTTCGTTCAAGCGTGGCACCGCGCTGCCGCGCAACCGCACCGGCAGCGTCGACTGGACGGCAAAGGTCGCCGGGTCGCGCCGGAAGAGATTGCTGCTGCCGTCGCTCATGACCAGATGCGTGCCGTCGAAGGATAAGCCCCAACCCTCACCCGTATACGAGTGGCGGCGCACCTCGGCGAAACCGGCGCGGTCGTAGACGAAGGCGACGCCGTGCTGCCAGGTCAGTTGCACCAGCTGCTCGCCGACGAGGGCGAGTCCTTCGCCGAAGAACTCCTGCGCCAAATCGTGCCGGCGCCGCACGACGCCGGTCGCCAGGTCTACCTCGCGCACGCTGGAGCGTCCGTTGAGTCCGGTGCTCTCGTAGAGCACGCCGTCGTGCCACAGCAGGCCTTGGGTGAAGGCCTCGGGGTCGTGCGGATAGGTGGCGACGACCTCGACCCGCAAGGCTTGCGGCAAACGAGGCGCAGTCGGGCTGGCGGTCGCCACCGCTTGCGTCGGAGTCGCCGACGTCGCCGAGCCCCCGCCGGCCCCGCAGGCCAGCGGCACGAGCATGAGCACGACGAACCACGGGCGCATCCAACGCTTCATTCTCGCCTCTTAGCGAAATTCGCTGCCTTTGCGAACGCGACGAGGCATCGGCGCACCTCCGCCATCGCGGGCGGGTGTAAACCATGGTTGACAGCGAAATCCGCTGAAGACTAGAGTCGAGAGGTGCGCGAGATCCGGAAATCGGCGGCGTACGATCGCTGGTACGAAAGTCTGCGTGACCCTCGTGCCAGGGCTCGCATCAATGTTCGTATACGCCGCCTGCAGGAAGGCAATCCCGGCCAGCACCGCATCCTAGCGGGAGGTATCATCGAGTTGAAGATCGACTACGGTCCAGGGTATCGCGTCTATGCGGCTCTGCGGCGGGACCGTTGGATCCTGTTGTTGATCGGCGGGGACAAGACGACCCAGAGCCAGGACATCCTCAACGCACGCACCATTCTCGAAGAGATCGACCCATGACGACGCAAACCACTCGCTGGAAAATCGACGACTACCTCACCACTCCCGAAGATTGTGCCGCCTACATCGAAGCAGCCATCGACGAAGCAGGTGACGACGCGGCATTCATCGCCAAAGCTCTCGGTGACGTCGCCCGGGCTCGCGGCATGACGGAGACCGCCCGCTCGACCGGGCTGACGCGCGAAGGCCTCTACAAGGCGCTTTCCGCCGACGGCAATCCGACCTTCGCCACCGTGCTCAAGGTCCTCCAATCCCTCGGGCTGCGCCTGCATGTGGAAGCCGCTCAGCCGAATACGTGACGGATCCACGCAACGACAGGATACCGACCTCGTGACAACCTTCGCTACGGACGCCGTCCGCCGCTTCGTCGAAACGTGCTGGGAGCAGGCCATCCTGCCGACCCTGCACGAGTACATCACCATCCCGAACCAATCGCCCGCCTTCGACCCGCAATGGCAGGAACACGGCCACATGGATCGCGCCGTCGACCTCGCCGTGCGCTGGATCGAGGCGCAACACGTCCGCGGCCTGCACCTCGAAGTCGTGCGCCTGCCCGGACGCACCCCCCTGCTCTTCGTCGAAATCGACGGCACCGCCCCCGGTACGGTCGTGCTCTACGGCCACCTCGACAAACAGCCGCCCCTCGACGGCTGGCGCGACGGACTCGGGCCGTGGACGCCGGTGTTGCGCGACGGCAAGCTCTACGGCCGTGGCGCCGCCGACGACGGCTACGCCGCCTTCGCCTCGATCGCCGCCATCGCCGCCCTGCACGCCGCCGGCCACGCGCACGCGCGCTGCGTCTTGTTCATCGAATGCTGCGAGGAAAGCGGCAGCGACGACTTGCCGCACTATCTGGCCGCCTTGCGCCATCGCATCGGTGAACCCGACTTGGTGGTCTGTCTCGATTCCGGCTGCGGCGACTACGAACGCCTCTGGGTGACGACTTCGTTGCGCGGCGTGATCACCGGCGACTTGTCGGTGTCGAGCCTGCGCGAGGGGGTGCACTCGGGCAACGGCAGCGGCATCGCTCCGTCGTCGTTTCGCATCGCACGTCAGTTGCTCGAACGGTTGGAGGACGGCGGCACCGGCCGCATCAAGCCGAGCGAGTTGAGCGTCACCATCCCGCCCGACCGCATCGAGCAGGCCAAGGCCGCCGCCGCGGCGCTCGGCAACGGCGTCTTCGAGGAGTTTCCGTTCCAGCCCGGCTGCGGTCCGGTGAGCGACGACCCGGTCGAGTTGATCCTCAACCGCACTTGGCGACCGCAACTCGAGATCACCGGCGCCAGCGGACTGCCGCGTTTGGAAGCGGCGGGCAACGTCCTGCGCGCCAACACCACGCTCAAGTTGTCGTTGCGCCTGCCGCCGACCGCCGATGCAACGCAGGCGGCACCGGTGTTGAAGCGTCTGTTGGAGACCGATCCGCCCTACGGCGCCAAGGTGGAATTTCGCGCCGAGGGCTTCGCCGCCTCCGGCTGGAGCGCGCCGCCGACGGCGCCCTGGCTGGCCGAATCGTTACGCCAGGCTTCGGCCGACTTCTTCGGCCAAGAGGCGTGCGCCATGGGCGAAGGCGGCACCATCCCGTTC
Organism: uncultured Binatia bacterium (SeqCode); assembly: GCA_964524885.1. Lineage (GTDB taxonomy): Bacteria > Desulfobacterota > Binatia > HRBIN30 > HRBIN30 > CALJUJ01. The sequence continues at coordinate 19,007 of CAZGEJ010000041.1, read as the reverse complement.
ATGGCGATGCTGGGCGAGATGTTCCCGCAAGCCCAGTTCGTCATCACCGGCGTGCTCGGGCCGCAGTCGAATGCCCACGGCCCGAACGAGTTCCTGCACGTGGCGACCGGCAAACGGCTGACCGCCTGCGTCGCACGCGTCCTGTTCGATCACGCCCAGAGGGTCTGAGAAGCCACCACGCAGAGACGCCGAGACGCCGAGAAGAATCCCTGCAAGGAGATTCTCTCTGCGTCTCGGCGTCTCTGCGTTGAAAACGATTCTTGGAGGGAAGCGCGTCAGCCGCGGTTGGAACCGTCGCCGCTGCGCTTGCGATACTGCACGACACGGCTTTCGTCGTCGCGCGAACGGAAGGTCACCTCGAACGACTTCAAGCCGCCGAGGGTGTTCTTGCCGCGATAGACCACCATGTGCAGGTGTGCCGTGCGGGCGCCCGAACGGCCGATGCGGCCGAGCGGCGTGTCGATGTCGACGAGCTGCCCCTCGCGCAGACGAATCGAGTCGCGCTGCATGTGCAGATAGCCCGACCACCACTTGTCGCCGTTCGGTGTGGTGTGCTCGATGAGCACGCCGGCGGTGACGTCGCCGCCCGGACGGTGCTCGCCGCCGTACGACACGACACGTCCCGGTGCGACAGGGTAGACGACCTTACCGGAGTCGCGGAACTTCGGGAGATTGGCGTCCCACGCCGCACGATCGTCGGCCAGGGCGACGCCGTTGCGCATCGGATGACCGCCGCGGCCGTGTTTGCAGAAAGCCCAGTTTTCGTCGCCCTCCGGCCAATCGCAGCGCATGGTGATGCCGCCCTCGACCGGCGCCAGCACGTCGACGACGAAGCGGCGCTCGGCGACCCGTTCGTACCCGGCGCCGACGTCGATGAACACCTCTTGCCGGTACGAGCCTGGGATGGTGTCGACGGCCACCGGCACGAAGTAGGTCTGCTTGAGGCGGCGGCGGACGCGGTTCCAGCCGGTCTCCTCCTCGTGGATCAAGCTGCCGTTGCGGTACGTCTTGGCCAGGAAGCGATGGTCTGCGATGACGTCGCGGAACTCGGCCACCATGTAGGCGGGCTCCTGCGCCAGGAAGCGGTCGGCCGGTTCGACACAGTCGTAGCGCCAGCCCTCATCGGCGATGCCGACCTCGGCGCAGGTTTCGGCCTGGGCGAAGGTGTAGAGCGTCTCGGCCTTGATGGTGAACGGCTCGGAATCGACCAATTCATAGCCGAGGCCGACGTCGACGTAGACGTCGAAACGCCAGTCGCCGGGCAAGGCGAGGTCGGGCTCGCAATGGGACCAGGTTTCTTCTTTGGAACGGTGCGAGTCGCCGTGGCTGCCGGCTTCGTCGCGGACGAAGAGCTCGACGCCGTTGCGGTAAGCGACGACCCGGTGGCGGTGGCGGGTACGGGGGTCCTGGAAGCGGGCGTGCAGGCAAACTTCCTCGCCCGACTCGAACTCACGCCGCGCGTCGCGGCAGCGATCGCGGCCGTCGGCCGCCCATTCGTCGACGACGCCGCAGATTTCGGTGTCGCCCATCAGATAATCGGATGCCTGACGCTGGGCCGGAGAGGCCGGCACGGCAGTAGCGACGAAGGCGACGAGCAGCAGGATCGATCGTTTCCGCATCATTCCTCGGGGTTCGGGTGGAATCGCGCCGGGCCCGCGCCGGCTTTCGGGGATTGGGTGGTCGGGCGCGCCGTCGCTTGCAGGCTGTTTCGCTGCAAGCCGGCGGAGCCATGCTCCGCACGAGGCGTCGGCCTCCTAAGGCCTTCCGGGATTGCTCTCCGCATCACCCACCAGACAGGGACCTGGTCCCTGACCCCGGCGAGACCCTAGCCCATCGGGCAATGAAAGCAAGTTCTGAGAAACTTTTCTTTGCATTATCGATTCTAATGAAAATCGCCGGTGTGACGCGTTCTGCGGCGGCGGCGGCCGCTTTCCGGTTCCTTCTCCAACCCACTTTACGGTATAGCCCAGCGACGCCATGCGCCTGACCGTCATCGTGCCCGTCTACAACGGGTCCCACTTCCTGCGACCCTGTCTCGCCGCCTTGGCACGTTCGTCGCGCCCCGCCGACGAACTGCTCGTCGTCGACGACGCCTCGACCGACGACAGCCCCGACGTCGCCCGCACCCTCGGCGCGACCCTGCTCGTCATGCCCCGCAACGGCGGCCCGGCGCGCGCCCGCAACTTCGCCGCCCGCCAAGCCACCGGCGACGTGCTCGTCTTCATCGACGCCGACGTCTGCGTCCGCCCCGACACCCTGCAGCGCATCGAAGAACATCTGACGCGCCACCCGGAAACCGTCGCCGTCATGGGCTCCTACGACGACACCCCGAGCGACCCCGGCTTCGTCTCGCAGTACAAGAACCTCTTCCACCACTTCATCCACCAGCACAGCCGCACCCGCGCCTGGACCTTCTGGGCCGGCTGCGGCGCGGTGCGGCGCGACGTCTACCTCGCTGCCGGCGGCTTCGACGAGAACTACGCCCGCCCCTGCATCGAGGACATCGAACTCGGCGCCCGCCTCGCCGAGGCCGGCCATCGCATCGACCTCGAACCGGCGATCCAGGCCACCCATCTCAAGCGCTGGACCCTGCGCTCGTTGGTGCGAACCGACGTCCTCGACCGCGCCGTGCCATGGTTCAGTCTGATGATGCGCACCGGTCGCATGCCGCCCGACCTCAACGTCACCCACGTGCATCGGATCTGCGTCGCCCTGTCGTGGCTGTTGCCCCTGTGCCTGCTGGCGCTAGCGATCCCGCCGCTGCGGCTCGCCGCCACTGCGGCGACGGTCGCCATCGTGATCGCGCTCTTGGTTCTGAACCGGGACGTCTATGCCTTTTTCGCCCGCAAACGCGGCGTGCTCTTCGCCCTGCGGTCCATCCCGCTGCATTGGTTCTACTATTTCTATTGTGGCGTCGGCGTGGTCTTGGCCTTGGCCGCGCGCGTGGTCGGCTGGGAACCGGCGCGGCGGGCGCCGAACGAAGGCGCCTCGGCATGAGTGACGCTCCCGTCATCATCGGCGCCGGCCCGGCCGGACTGACCGCGGCCTACGAGTTGAGTAAGCTCGGCGCCGGCTCGACGGTGCTCGAGGCCGACGATCAGGTCGGCGGCCTGTCGCGCACCGTCTGCTACCGCGGCTATCGCTTCGACATCGGCGGACACCGCTTCTTCTCCAAGGTGCCGCTGATCAACGAAACCTGGCACGAGATCCTGGGCGATCAGTTCCTGGTGCGGCCGCGGCTGTCGCGCATCTATTACGACGGCAAGTACTTCGACTACCCGCTGAAGCCGCTCAACGCCCTGCGCAACCTCGGGGTTCTGGAGACGGTACGGGTCGGCCTGAGCTTCGGCAAGGCGAAGCTGATGCCGATCGAGGACGAGCGCAGCTTCGAGGCTTGGGTCACCAATCGCTTCGGCACGCGGCTCTACGAGATCTTCTTCAAGACGTACACGGAGAAGGTTTGGGGCACGCCGTGCTCGGAGATCTCGGCCGACTGGGCGGCGCAGCGCATCAAGAACCTGTCGCTGATCGAGGCCGTGCGCGCCGCCCTGCTCGGCTCCGGCCAGGATGCCGCGGGCGAGGTCATCACCACGCTGATCGAGCAGTTCCACTACCCTCGCCTCGGCCCCGGCATGATGTGGGAGCGCTGCGAGGAGCTGCTCACCGAACGCAACGTGCCGACGCTGCGCGGCCTCTGCGTCGAACGCATCCGCCACGAACGCGGCCGGGTCGTCGCCGTCGTCGCCCGCAACGCCCAAGGCGAACGGGTCGAAATTCCCGCCAGCGCCTGTCTCTCCTCGATGCCGGTGCGCGAACTGGTGCACGCCCTCGACCCGCTGCCGCCGATCGAAGTGATCCGCGCCGCCGACGGCTTGAACTACCGCGACTACCTGACCGTCGTCCTGATCCTGCGCCAGCCCGACGTGTTCCCCGACAATTGGATCTACGTCCACTCGCCCGAGGTGAAGCTCGGCCGCATCCAGAACTACAAGAACTGGAGCCCCGAGATGGTGCCTGACGCCAGCCGCACCGCGCTCGGCCTGGAGTACTTCCTCTGGGAGCAAGACGAGGAGTGGGATTGGTCGACCGAGCGTCTGCGAGAGCTGGGCACGCGCGAGTGCAGCCACATCGGGCTGATCGACCCGCGTGACGTCGAGGACGCCACCGTCGTCCGCATGCGCAAGGCGTATCCGATCTACGACCAGGTCTACGCCGACCACCTGGCCACCATCCGTTCGTACCTCGCGGGGATCGACAACCTGCAGCTCATCGGCCGCAACGGCCAGCACCGCTACAACAACCAGGATCACTCGATGCTCACCGGCATCTACGCCGCGCGCAACCTCGCCATCGGCGCCGACTACGACATCTGGTCGGTCAACGTCGAAGCCGAGTACCACGAGGAAGGGACCTCGCCGGCGTTGGGCGGCGGCGATCGCATGATTCCCGGGCGTATCGCGGCGGCACCCGAAGAGCAGCTCGCGGCCCAGGTGCTCGAAGAGGGCTTGGCGCGTCTCGACCCGCTGGCTCTCGGCGTGGCGGTCGGCGTGGTCTGCGGCCTCGGGCTGTTTGCCGCAACCGCCGTCTTGCTGTTCGAGGGTGGACCGGTGGTTGGGCCGCGGCTGGCGCTGCTCGGCAATTATCTCATCGGCTACAGCGTCAGCTGGAGTGGCGCCGTCGTCGGTGCCATCGAGGCAGCGATCCTCGGTTTCCTCGGCGCGGCCGCCTTTGCCGGATTGCGCAATCGCGCCCTGGAAGCACACGCCCGTCATCTGCGCCGGCGCGCCGAAGCCGCGGCGCGGCGCGATCTGTTGGACAAGGTGTGAGGAGCGCGATGACCTCTCCGCAAGCCGCGCCCGAGAGTCTGCCGCCGACGGTCCTGCGCATCCAGGCCGCCGGATTAGCGATGGTCTTCGCCTTCCTCGGCGGCGCGGCGATCTTCGTGATGACCGCCTGGTTGTTGCTCAAGGGCGGGCCGCAGGTGGGTCCGCACTTGTCCCTGCTCGGCTACTTCTTGCCCGGCTATTCCGTCACCTGGGGTGGCGCGCTCGTCGGGCTCGCCTACGGCAGTCTCGGCGGCGGCACGGCGGGCTGGCTGATCGCGACGATCTACAACCGCGTCGCCGACCTCCGCGCCCCCCGCTAGCCCGAACGTTTCTCCGGTGGACCGCTCAGGTTCCGGGCGACCGGCGCCGCTGGGCGAGCCATAGGAACAGCACCGCCGACAGGAAGGCGAGAATCCCGACCGAGCACAGCGGCGTGAACCAGTGGGCCCGCTCGAAACACGCCAACCCCAACACGACGTAGGCGAAATCGCGTCCGGCGATACCTTCGACCAGATCGGCGGGCGACCACACCTGGGCCGCCGGCGGCGGCGCATCGGCTCGCACCGCTTCCTTGTTCTGCCGAAAGAACAGCGAGTACACCGGCCACACCGAGGCCGCGGCGGCGCCGGCGTTGAACAGCGACGCGTAGAGATACCAAGCCTCGCCGCCAGCCCAGGCGTGCCCGGCCCCCACCGCGAAGATGGCGGCGACGTTGACGACGTTGTCGAGGAAGAAGTCGAGCTTGCGCCCGAACTCCGACTCCATGAACTTGATGCGCGCCACCTCGCCGTCGCAACCGTCGATGATCACGCTCGCCGTCAGCAACAAGCCGCCGACGAACTGCGCCCACGACGTGCCACGCGCCAGCGCCAAGGCGCCGAGCAAGCCGACGGCCGTCGACACCAGCGTGATCTGATTGGGAGTGATGGCGTGCGGCAAGAGACGCCGCGTGACGAACAACGAAATCGGCCGGTCGATGGTGCGTGCCACCCAGGTGTCGGAGGCTTTGCGCCCCTGAAACAACAGCTTGGCCTCGAGCGCCGCGAGATCACTCGACTCGACGACGGCATCACACAAGGCCGCACCAGGATCGCGCACCGCGAAGGGCACGCCGGCGAGCCCCGAGACTCCAGCATCGACGATCGGCGCAGCGTGCGACGTCGGGATCCAGCATAGACGCGCGCCCGGACCACGTTGCCAAGCGATCGGCGTCGGCGTGCCGATCGCATCGCCGGCGAGCCGGGCGTCGAACAACACCGGCCCCTCGGCCCACACGAGATCACGCCCTGCCGGCAGCGCCCCGCCCCATTCCACCGTCGGCCGGCGCGACATCGGCGCCAGCTGCCGTTCGACCGCCGCACGCCAGACGGGATCGATCGCACCGACGACGACGACTCGCTCGCAGATCCGCGCCAGCGCCGCGATCGCACGCGCCGCCAACCCGAGCCCACAAAGATTACGATCGAAAGCCCGCGTGTCGGTGACGTGAACGACGCCCAAGGGTCGGACGGGTTCGGTCGCGGCGGACATGAGCGGTGTGTCAGGAATGCAACAGACGCTGCAGATCGTCGAGGGCGTGGCGCATGCCTTCTTCGCGCCCGACACGCGGCTGCCAACCGAGGTCGCGCCGCACCTTGGCGGTCGACAACCGGTACTGCATGCCGAACGCCTTGACGTCGACGCTCAGCAACGGCGGTGGCGTTGTCGCGCGGCGCCAGCGCCACAGGGTTTGCAGCAGGCGCGCCGCCCGCAAGGCCAAGCCGTACGGGATGTGACGCGTCGGCGGCCGCGCGTCGATGGCGCGGGCGATGTCGGCGCACAACTCCTCCAGCGTCGGCCCGTCGGTATCATCGTGCACGATGTACCCCTGCCCGTTCGCTTGCGGCGCGACGGCGGCGAGACAACAGGCGTCGACCAGATTGTCGATGTAGACGAACGGCAGCTTGGCGCCGTGAAACCAGAACATCATCTGGCCCTGGCCGATGGCGTGCGCCAGCCCCGGGAAAAAGGCGAGGTCGCCCGGCCCGTAAACCCAGCCCGGGTAGATGACCGACAGCGGCAACCCGCTCTCGCGGTGCAGACGCCACAGCCAACGCTCCGCCTCGATCTTGGTGTCCGGATAGGGCTCGCCCCACGGACGCAGCGGCGACGACTCGTCGAACACCTCGTCGCCGACGGGCATGCCGAAGACGTCGCTGGTGCTCAAACTCACCAAGCGCCGCACGCCGTGCGCCAGCGCCAGTTCGGCGATGTTGCGCGTGCCGCCGACGTTGACGCGATGGAACCGGTCGTACGGCGCCCAGGCATGCACCAGGGCTGCCGTGTGGAAGACGTAATCGACGCCGTCGAGCAGCGGCGACAGCGCGTGCGCGTCGCAGACGTCACCGACGAGGATCTCGAGGGATCGCCCGTTGGAGAGACGTTCGAGCAGCGGACGATGGGGATCGTCGGGGAGAACGAGGGCGCGGACGTGGGCTCCCGTCGCGAGCAAACGCGCGACGAGAGCCCTGCCGACGAAGCCAGTGGCGCCGGTGACGAAATGGAGCGACGCCGAGTCGAGCCCCGGAAGCGAGGCGTTCACTCCTCGAGCTTCGGCTCGACGCGGCGGTTCAGAGCACGACCGGAAGGCGTCTTGTTGTCCGCCGCCGGGCGCGACTCGCCGAAGCCGACGGCGCGGATGCGCTCGGCCGGCACACCGTTTTCGGTGAGCCACGTACGCACGGCCTCGGCCCGACGCTCCGAGAGGCCTTGGTTGTAGGATTCCGGACCGTAGCTGTCGGTATGTCCTTCGAGCACGAGCGAGAACTCGCCCTCCTCACCCTTGAGGATGTCGGCCGCTTCGGTGAGCGCCGGCACCGCATCCGGGCGAATCGAGGCCTGGTCGAAGTCGAAGTAGACGTTGCGCAGCACGATCTTGCGGCTGACCGGACACTCCGGACAAACACACGCCGGGCAAGCCGGCGGGGCCGGTGGCGCTGGCGGCTCGCGGAAGTCGTACTTCAGCCCGATGCCGACGGTGGCGTATTCCGCATCCTTCGGACCCTGCTCGCCCGGCGACTGCACGACCGTGTCGTCGGGCAGGAAATGCGGGTTGGGATCCATGAACAGGCGGTTCCAGCGGCCGAAGGCCGACAGGGCGACGTTCTTGGTGACGTAGAAGTCGATGCCGCCACCGATCGACACGCCGCCGCCGGTCTCGTCGTCGAGACGACCGCTCAGGCCGCCGAAGAAACCGCCCTGGGCGGTGGCGTACAGCTCCATCGCTTCGAAGATGGGGACGTCCCACGTCGGCAACACGAAACGCGGGCCGGCGGTGATGCCGAGGATGCCGGTCCAATCCTCTTCGTTCTTGAAGCCGCGGTCGTCGTCGTCGGCCGGCTGACCGAGGCCGTGGCCTTGGACCTGCAGACCGATGAGGTCGTTGAACATGTAGCCGCCGTAGGGGCTGACGACGAAGCCGGTTTTGACGTGGGCGCGGTAGTTACCGTTGATCGGGTCGGACACGCCGAGGTCGAGTCCGAGAAACGGGCCACTTTCGCCGAAGGCGCCGGCGAGCGGCGAACCAACGAGCGAGGCGAAGACGAGCCAAGAAGCCAAACGACGCATACGCACTCCTTTCGCGAACCCCTGAGAGCGCCGGAGCGCTCGGCTGCCCCACACGCGTCGCGGTGGATGCTTGTCCATTAGAGTGCCGAACGCAGTTTGTAAAGCCCAAACACGCACTTACACCCCCAACCTCACCCACCGAAATCGGGGTCGGAGTCGGTATCGGCATCGGTATCGGTATCGAAAAGCACCCTTGCCCCAACCCACCCCCACGAACACCAACACTCAAAACTATTCTCAAGCCGACCCCGATCCCGATACCGACTCCGACCCCGCCCCCCGAAGACGCCCAGGTCCGAGGAAATCGGTCCGCGCGCGCCCCATTCCCAGGGTGACCGTTGCAACACGCACGAGGCTGAAGTAAGGAACGGCGCTTCGAGCAGGGAGAGGTGGCCGAGTGGTCGAAGGCGCGCGCCTGCTAAGTGCGTGTAGGGTTAAAAGCTCTACCGAGGGTTCGAATCCCTCCCTCTCCGCTGTGCTCGCCCCCCGTTGCCGCCCCCCGCGCGGCGGATTGTCAACCTCGTTCCAGAAGAGTACTTTGCGCTTGACCCAAGCATTCGGCGAAGCCGTGGGCGACATCGGTCGTCGCGGCGGAGAGAGGTGGCGCAGCGCATGGCGTGCAGAGCGTTCATCGGCATCGGTTCGAGCCTCGGCGACCGCAAGGCCAACGTGCACGCGGCGATCGCCCACATCGGCGCCCTGCCCGGCACTCGCGTCGTCAAACTCTCCTCTTTGTACGACACCGAGCCGCATGGCGACGGCAAGGAATGGTACGTCAACGCCGTCATCGAGCTCGACACCGAGATCCTGCCGGAAAAACTGTTGCGACGGCTCAAAGAGATCGAAAAAGCGATGGGTCGGCCGCCGGCTCGCCCGAACAAACGCTGGGAGCCGCGGGTCATCGACCTCGACATCCTCTTCTACGACAACCAGATCGTCGACACGCCGACGCTGAAGCTGCCGCACCCGGAGATCGCCAACCGCCGCTTCGTGCTGCTACCGCTGAGCGAGTTGGCGCCGCAGCTGATGCACCCCGTTCTCAGTTCGTCGGTGTCGCAACTGCTGTCGGCCTGCAAAGACCGCAAACGCGCCACGCTGCTGCGGCGCTAAGACGTTCGTTCTCGGCGCGCGCCCTGCTATGGTGCGGGCTGGAGGAAGACGTATGTTCGGCATCGGCGTGACGGAACTCATCATCATTCTCGTGGTCGCCCTGATCATCTTCGGGCCCGGCAAGCTGCCGGAGATCGGCGGCGCGCTGGGCAAGGGCATCCGCGACTTCCGCAAGTCGATGGAGGGCATCACCGACGAGACCAAGCCGGGCGAGCCCAACCAAACGGCCGACACGGCCAAGCCCACCAGCGACAGCAAGCCGAGCTGACCGTTTGCACCGCCGAGGCACCGAGACGCCGAGGCGAAAAGAGTCGGCCCCCGATGTCCTCCTCTCTGCGTCTCGGCGTCTCGGCGTTGAACACCCCCTGGTGACCGAACGTTTGTTTGACCGGCCGCAACCGAGGTGCTAGCCGATCCGGATTCCCGCTGATCCGGAGGAATGCTCATGCTCCTTGAAGGTAGAGTCGCCGTCGTTACCGGCTCGGGCCGTGGCGTCGGCCGCGGCATCGCTCTCGCCCTCGCCAAAGAAGGCGCCAAAGTCGTGATCAACGACGTCGGCTGCTCCCTCGACGGCCGCGGCACCGAAGATGACCCCGCCGCCCAGGTCGTCAAGGAAATCCAAGCCCTCGGCTCCGACGCCGTCCCCAATTACGACTCCGTCGCCGACTTCGCCGCCGCCGAACGCATCATCAAGACCGCCGTCGACTCCTTCGGCCGCATCGACATCCTCGTCAACAACGCCGGCATCGTACGCGATCGCTCCATCGCCAAGATGACCGAGGAAGACTTCGACGCCGTCGTCGCCGTCCACCTCAAGGGCTCCTTCAACTGCGGCCGCCACGCCATCCCCTACATGCGCGACCAAGAGTACGGCCGCATCATCAACATCACCTCCTCCGCCGGCCTGCGCGGCAACTTCGGCCAGTCCAACTACGGCGCCGCCAAAGCCGGCATCATGGGCCTCACCCTCGTGTGGGCCGTCGAACTCGGCAAGTACGGCATCACCTCCAATGCGATGGCGCCGTCCGGCTTCACCCGCATGGTCAGCGGCATGCCCGGCATGGACAAGATCAAGCCCGCCGCCGACATGGACCCCGACCTCAACGGCCCGATGGTCGCCTACCTCGCCTCGGAACGCGCCAAGGACGTCAACGGCCAGGTCTTCGGCCGCCGCGGCTTCGGCTTCACCCTGTTCCAGACGCCCCGCCCCGTCGCCATGATGTACAAGCCGGGCGGCTTGAGCGCCGGCGAGATCGCCGAAAACTTCGACGCCGTCTTCGGCCTGCACCTGCAGTCGGTCGGCCTCGAGCGCCCCAAGCGCGAAGCCAAGGAAGAGACCAAAGGCTGAGCCATGGCCGGCATTCGCTCCTACGGGGCCTACGTGCCCATGCAGCGCCTGCAGCTCGGCGCCATCGGCGGCGGCGGGCGCAAGAGCGGTAGCGGCAGCGGCGAACGCGCCGTCGCCTACTACGACGAAGACAGCGTCACCATGGCAGTGGCCGCCGCCACCGCCTGCATCGCCGACTTCGATCGCAGCCTCATCGACGGCATCCTCTTCGCCTCCACCTCCTATCCCTACCGCGAGAAGCAGGCGGCCACCGTCATCGCCAAGGCGCTCGACCTCGGCCGCAACATCGTCGCCGCCGACTTCGCCGACTCGACCCGTGCCGGCACCACCGCGCTACGCTCGGCCCTCGACGCCGTGCGCGCCGGCTCGGCCCGCAACGTCTTGATCGTCGTCAGCGACTGCCGCCTCGGCGCGCCGCGCTCGGCCGAAGAAAAGAACTTCGGCGACGGCGCCGTCGCCCTGCTCGTCTCCAACGACGACATCCGCGTCACCATCGACGCCGCTCACGCTGTCACCGACGAGATGATCGACGTCTGGCGCACCGAAAACGATCCCTGGGTGAAGACCTGGGAAGATCGCTTCGTCGTCGAACACGGCTTCCTGCGCAGCATGCGCGAGGCCGCCAAGGGTTTGTTCGCCAAGACCAACAGCCGCCCGGCCGACTTCCAGCGCGCCGTCTTCTACGGACCCGACGCCCGCAGCCACGCCAGCCTCGGCCGTGCTCTCGGCTTCGATCCCAAGACCCAAGTGCAGGACCCGCTCTTCGGCCGACTCGGCAACACCGGCTCGGCCTTCGCGCTGATGCTGTTGGTGGCGGCGCTCGAGCAGTCGAAGCCCGGCGAGCGCATCTTCCTCGCCAACTACGGCGACGGCGCCGACGCCTTCGCGCTGACCACCCAAGACGGCATCACCGGCCTGTGCACCAAGCGCGGCGTCACCTGGCATCTCGGACGCCGCACCGAGCTCGACAACTACGACAAGTACCTGAGCTACCGAAACCTCGCGCCGACGGCCAACGACCGTCGCGGCGGGGTCGGCGTGTCGGCGACGATCCACTATCGCGAGCGCGACCAGGACATCTCGTTCCACGGCCACAAGTGCCGCAAGTGCGGCCAGGAGCAGTTCCCGTTCCAACGTGTCTGCTTCACCTGTTTCGCCAAGGACGACTTCGAGCCGGTCCGTCTGGCCGACCGTCGCGGTAAGCTATTGTCGGTGACTTTCGACAACTTCGCCGGCAGCCCCGACGCGCCGCTGGTGGTGACGACGACCGAGGTCGACGGCGGCGCCCGCGTCTATCTCCAGATGACCGACGCCAACGTCAAGGAAGCCAAGCTCGACCTGCCGGTCGAGTTCACCTTCCGCAAGATCCACGAGTACGGCGGCACACCCAACTACTTCTGGAAGTGCACCCCCGCCCGCTGAGTTGGGGCTTTTACATCGCAGAGACGCCGAGACGCTGAGAAGAACTTGAGTCGAATCATGAAATCGTTGGCGACCGTGGGTTCACGCAGAACCATCGCAGCCAATTTTTTCTCTTTTCCTCTCGGCGCCTCCGCGCCTCTGCGTTGAAAATTGATCGGATAAAAACATGAATCCCGAAGCCATTCGCGACAAGGTCGCCATCGTCGGCATGGGCTGCTGCAAGTTCGGCGAGAACTGGGACAAGTCGCCCGCCGACATGATCGTCGAGGCGGCGTTCGAGGCCTACGAGGACGCCGGCATCGACAAGCCGCAGGAGCGCATCGAGGCGGTATTCTGCGGCGCCATCTACCCGTCCAAGGGCACGGCCGAGGTGGCCGACGCGCTCAAGCTCTACGGCCGTCCGGTGAGCATGGTGACGAACTACTGCGCCACCGGCACCGACGCGTTTCGGTACGGCGTCTTCTCGATCGCCTGCGGCATGTACGACACGGTGTTGGTGGTCGGCTTCGACAAGCCGAAGGACCGCGGTGTCTCCGGCCCGAACGTGCAGACCGCGGGCGTGCGAGGTCTGCCGCAGACGCCGGCGGGGTGGTTCTCGCTGTGTGCGTCGCGCTACTTCGAGACCTACAACACCGGCCGCGAGGACTTGGCGCGCATTGCGGTGAAGAACCACCACAACGGCACCTTGGCGCCGAAGTCGATGTTGAAGAAGGAGATCACGGTCGAGGAGGTCTTGAAGGCCCCGATCATCTCCTGGCCTTTTGGTTTGTACGATTGTTGCGCGCAATCGGACGGCGCGGCGGTAGCGGTGTTGACGCGCAAGGACTTGGCGAAGAGCTATCGCGACGACTACGTCTTGGTGAAGGCGGTATCGATCGCCTTGGCACCGAACCCGCAGTCGGACCCGAGCTTCGACTTCCTGCGTTGGAAGCCGACGGTGTACGCCGCCGAGCAGGCCTACAAGCAAGCCGGCATCGCCAACCCCGCCAAGGAACTCGATATCGTGCAGGTGCACGACTGCTTCACGCTGACCGAGCTGTTGACGTACGAAGACCTCGGCCTGTGCGAAAAGGGCTCCGCCAAGGAGCACATCCAGAGTGGGACTTTCGAGTTGACGGGCGAGCTACCGGTCAACACCGACGGCGGCCTGAAGACCTTCGGTCACCCGACGGGAGCCACGGGCGTGCGCATGCTGTACGAGAACTACAAACAGCTCCAAGGCAAAGCCGACAAGCGCCAAATCAAGAACCCCACGATGGCCCTAAGCCACAACCTAGGCGGCGCCCCCCAAACCTGCGGCATCGCCATCATCGGGACTCCGTAGGTTACACGCGGCAGGCGCCAGGGATGCCCGTCGATCAGCTTTAGATCGAGGAAGTCAAAGATGAATCCTAGATTCATTTATGACGAAGCAACGAGCAGCCTTTTTGCACCCAACGGGACGTTTCTGAAGAAGGTGTTCTGCCCGCGGGCGATGCGCTGGAACCAGCTTGTCGTTGAAGACGGAGAGGACCGATGGCGTGGATGCAATCAGTGCGAGGCGAAGGTCATCAACCTAGATTTGGCCGCTACCGAAGCTGTCGTCGATGAGTGCTCGCAGCGTGGCAGCGACGTATGTGTCTACGCCTCGTCTGCGTCAGATAACGTCGTCTTCCTGAAGGACCCGAAGGCGCCACCACCAGGGGCGGCACCCGAACTCAACGATGCTGGGCTGATCATTATTCGTACTGCGCGTACCTTCGATGACATCAATCGAGCGGTTGGGCTTGGTTATTGGCCCGACGTGCGTTTTGTGCAGTACGATACGCAAACATTTCGAGAAGTGTTGTCGATAGGACAAGACCCGACATCGGGTCGCATCGATCTTTCGGGGGACTTTCGCCGGCGCTTTGGACCAAACGTGCATGTTCGATACCCTTCGGAGTCTCAACAAGCGGATGCCCGATTGAAGGAGGTGATTCCGTTCACGGGCTACTATCCCTACTTCCAGGAAACGCCGATAGCCGCCTACCTCATTCCTAAGGATCTGCGCGACGGAAGCCGGGTCATCGTCGCCGACCCGATCGAAGATCTCGTCGGCGGTCGCTGGCAGGATAGTGCCTTCCGGGCTCGGGACGTCGCTGGCTGCATCGTCGATCGCCGTGTAGTTATCGACGAGGATAGTATCAAAATACAGAAAATCTTGGGTTGAGCGTCTGCCTGGCTGCATTACCCCGACTTGTTGCACACTTGCGACATATGGCCACGGCAGCCACCCGAGACCTTGCCGACGCGGCCACCGACCGCATAACTGTCACAAGGATACTTCATCCTTTCTCGGCTGCACCCGTGCTTCTGTTGCTCCAGCCGATCGCGGACTGGTCGCTTGCACGCTATCTCGGTGCGTCCCGAACATCCTGTCGCTGGGTATTCGTCGGTGGCGTTTTCGCGTCGATGCTATTGTTCATCCCAGCCCTCGGCCTATTCATGGAGTAGTCGGCGTCGAGCGATGATCGTCGGGGCGCTGCAGCCACTGGCTCCAGCAACAACGAGCGCGGAAGGCGAGGCGACTCTTGAACCAGTCGAACCGAGCAAGCACCGCGAACGCGACGTCTTGCGCACCCCGCAAACACCTTCCTCACTCGTTGACAGTGATGGGCTGCCACGGATAGCAGAGGCACCGCTCTCCGCGAGGCGAACCAGGCAACGAGGCGGCGAGGCTAAGCTCGACCAGTCGGAACAATCGTGGGGAAGCAGCAGGTCACGGAGCGAACTACCGATGGCGACAGAACGAGACCCGATGGACATCGCCCGAGAGCGAATCACGCTCGAAGCGGGGCATCGCACCGGCGCACTCGATCTCGGCGATCTAGAACTAGAAGAGCTACCTCCGGAGATCTGCCAATTGACCCACCTTGTTCACTTGCGAATTGGCAGAATGGGAAGCTTGCGCAATCTCCCGAGCTCCTATCCCTTCACATCAAGAGCGCGGCTCGCGTCTCGCACCTGGCCTCCGCCGCTTGAATCGATGTTGAGCCAGGTTGCCGACCTCACGCCGCTCGCGCATCTCGCCTCCCTCCAGTCTCTCGACTGCTCCGGATGCCAAGTCGCCGACCTCTCGCCGCTCGCCTCTCTCACCTCCCTCCAGTTCCTCGATTGCTCGGGCACCCGGGTAGGCGACTTGTCCCCGCTCACCTATCTCACGTCCCTCCATTTCCTCGACTGCTCGGACACTCAGGTCGCCGACCTTTCCCCGCTTGCGTCTCTCTCCCACCTCCTGTCCCTGAGCTGCTCGAACAGTAAGGTCACCAACCTCTCCCCACTCGTCCCTCTCTCCTTGCTCCAGTCCCTCGACTGCTCGGACAACCAAGTCGTCGACCTCTCACCGCTCGCCTCTCTCTCCTCCCTCCAATCCCTCGACTGCTGGACCACCCGGGTCGTCGACCTCTCCCCGCTCGCCTCTCTCTCCTCCCTCCAGTCCCTCAACTGCTCGTTCACTCAAGTCGCCGACCTCTCCCCGCTCGCGTCCCTATTCTCTCTCCAGTCCCTTTACTGCGTGGACACCCAGGTCGCCGACATAACCGCAATTCTGGCCTTACCCGAGATCAAGAAGATCCACGCTTCATACTGCAAATTAGGTGTGGTACCTCAGGCGCTGTGGTTCAGCTCATCCCTCGAACAAGTCACCCTTCGGGAGACAGTGTTATCCGAGGTTCCCAACGAAGTACTTGCCGATGAAAACTGTCTGCCGGCTTTGCGGGCTCACTACGCCGACCTCGACGAAGCCGCCGAGCCGGCACGCGACACGAAGATGATGGTTCTCGGCAATGGTCGCGCCGGCAAGACACAACTGGTGCGCCGATTGCGTCGAGAGCCCTACGAATCAGGATGGGACTCCACGCACGGGGTTCAGGTCACCTCGGCGTATGTCGACGCACCGGACGGGAGCGAGTTGGCGTGCTTGCACGTCTGGGATTTCGGCGGACAGGACATCTACCACGGCACTCATACACTCTTCACCCGCAGCCGATCGCTGTTCGTGGTCGTATGGGCGCGCGATACGGAACACGAGGAGTTGTACGAGCGCGACGGGATTCAGTTCCGCAATCATCCCCTCGCCTACTGGGTCAGTTACGTTCGCCACCACGGCGACGCCAACAGCCCCGTGCTTATCGTCCAGACGAAGTGCGACAGACCCGAGGATGAAGTGCGGCGCTTCCCGATCCCGGACGAGGTGATCAATACTCTTCCTTACTGCCGCGAGCTTCGCCTTAGTGCCGCCAACGACCGAGGCATGGTCCCTCTAATCGACTCGTTGGGCGACGCAGTCGCCTGGCTGCACGACCCAACGCGCCAGAACGTTGCGATGATCGGGGCCGGGCGGGTGCGCGTGCAGCGCCAACTCCAAAAAATGCGCGATGACGACGCTGCCTTGCCGCCGGACCAGCGCCGTTACCGCACCCTCGATCAGTTGATCTTCCGAGATCTCTGCGCCGCCGACGGCGGAGTCAGCGATGCCGGCCACTTCCTCGCCTACCTGAACAACTGTGGCATCGTCTTCTACCGCGCCGGACTCTTTGGCGATCGGATCATCCTCGATCAAGGCTGGGCGCTCGACGCGATCTACGCAATCTTTCACCGAACCAAGTGCTACCGGCATATCCGCGCCAGCGGCGGCCGCTTTACCCGCCTCCTGCTCGATGCGACCGTGTGGAGCGGATACGCGGAAGAGGAGCAGCGCCTCTTTCTCAGCATGATGCGCTCGTGTGGCATCTGCTTCGTACATCGCGGTCGTGGCGAGACGGACGATGAGACGCAATACGTCGCACCGGATTTGCTCCCTGACAGGGATGCCGTACAGACCGAGCTCGACGAGAAATGGGATCCCACCGCGCCTTGCGAGGAAGTCGTCTACACGTATTCGTTCGCCCACGCCGGGCTGATGCGATCGCTCACCGCTCGGATCGGCGCCGAGGCGCGGATCAACGCGATCTACTGGCAAGGTGGTGTCTGCGCCTACGAGGCGACGACGCGCAGCCATGCGATCATCGAATACGAGACCCTCGAGGAGTGGCGATCACGTTTACGCCTACGCACGCAAGGCGGTCGGGCGGCGCTGCTCCTCGGCCGACTGGCGAGTTGGATCGACGATCAGAATTCGCAGCTCGGAATCCAGCCGGAGGAAGTTGCGGGGCGTGATCGCTCGCGACAGGCACGTCCGGCGCGCATCGCAGCAGACCGCGCCTTCTCCCACCCTGAGCGCCCGAACGAGCAGCTCTTGGCGTTCGTCGAATCGCCCGCGAGCAAGACCGAGTACTTCATCTCCTACGCTTGGTGCGACGATACGACCGAAGGAATGCACCGCGAAGACATCGTCGACCAGATCTGCGCCCGTGCGGAAGAACGCGGCACCAAGATCATGCGCGACAAGCAGGCACTCGCTACGGGCGACAGCATCAGCCGCTTCATGGCACGCATCGGCGAAGGCCACCGCATCTTCGTCATCCTCAGCGCCAAGTACCTGCGCTCGCCCTTCTGCATGACCGAACTGTTCGAGATCTGGCGCACCAGCCAGCAAAGCGACGAAGCGTTTCGAAAACGCATCCGCGTATTCGCCCTCGACGACGTTCGGATCGGCACGTCCGTCGAGCGCATCCAGCACGCCAAGCACTGGAACACGGAGTTCGAAGCGCTCAAAAGCGAATTCCGCGAGAACGCGGCGTTGTGCGGGATCGCAGCGTCCCGCGATCTACAACTCATGCAACGCTTCGCGCACGAGACGGCCGACATCCTAGCGCTCATCGCGGACATGGTTCAGCCCCGCACGATCGACGAACTGGAGAAGTACGGACTTGACGATCCGCCCCCTAAATGACCCCGGACGTATGCCCTTAGGATCCGCTGCGCCGCAAATCCTAAACCGGCTCCGCTGAACATCACGAAGCTCACCAATGATCTTCTACTTGCGTCTCACGGATCCCCACTGCTTCATGATTGAGCTGCCCTTGAGCTCCTGGAGAATGGATTCCAGAGCGCGCGGGTCCTGACACTCCAGCGTGCGCCCGTGGCATGCCAGAAACAGACGTCGCTGAATATCGAACACACCGGGCGGTGCGAATCCCACTGAATCGAAGGCTAGCACTGGCAGGAACGCAATATCGGTGACCGGCACTTCCGGAAGCGTCGCCCCCGGAGCGTTCGTGCTGATGCTGTAGTAGGTGAGGTAGTGCCCTTCCGGACGCAGACTGCCATCCGCCACCTTCAGCGCTTCAAGCGGAGGCTGGTGATCGCCAAACTGCACGAAAACGAAAGGAGCAGCGGCAGCCTGCATATTCCTGATCGTTCCCTCGATCACTGCGCACGTCGTGCGCAGGCGATCGAGGTAGTTTTCGATCTCACAGCGAGACAGCGCCGGTGGATCGTTGAGAAACCGCACTCCCGTGGATCTTGCTGGCCTTGCGCCATCCGGGCAGTACGGAGCATGATTTGCAACGGTTACGACGAAAATGAGCTTCGGCCGATCGTCGCTGCGAAGCAGTCGCTCCAGATGCTCCGCCATACTGGCGTCGGCGACTTCGCGCCACCGGTAGGAAAGCCGGGGCAGTTCAGACTGCCGCGCTCGCGAGGACGATCACGAGAAACAACTGGTTCTGGGTCCAGCTGCGAATTTCGGAGCAGCGTGATCACTCATTTCGGTCGAGCGTGATCAGTCGTTT